>NZ_FOXP01000025.1 GCF_900115745.1 Sphingomonas rubra
CGATCCGAAGTCCCGAGGCGTCGTCATCTGCGAGGAGTTGATTAATGGTTACTTGGTTTCGGGCGCACGCGCCTATCCGACGGAAATTCGACATCTTGTTCGTCGCCTATGTCACGTTGACGGCGATCCCCGCCGCGACGACGTGGCTCGCGACGTCCGGGCGGGCGCCTGACGGCGCGCTGCTGTCGATTGCGTGCGGCGCCTGGGCTCTTGTAGCGGTGGTTGCGCTTCTATCCAAGCGGCTGATCTGCGATCCCTAAGTCGCCACCGTCGTCCGGATGGAGGGGATCGCCGCCGGTGATCTTTCCACTCCGATCGCGCATACCGAGTTCACTGACTGTGTGGGCCGCATGACCCGCGCGATGAGCGTGTTCCACAGCAACGGCGAGGCGGTGCAGGCCGCCGGCGAAGCGCAGCAGAAGGTCGTTGGCTCGCTAGGGGAGGGCTTGGCCCGGCTCGCTACCAGCGACCTCAGCCACCGGATCGAGACGCCGTTCCCGGCCGATTACGGGCAGCTGCGCGGTGACTTCAACCGTGCCATGGACGCGGTCGCTGAGGTGCTCACCGCGGTCAGCCAGGCGACGAGCGGGATCAACAACGGCGCCAGCGACATTCGTCAGGCGTCGGACGACCTGTCGCAGCGCACGGAGCAGCAGGCGGCCAGCCTGGAGGAAACCGCGGCCGCGATGGACGAGATCACCGGCACCGTCCGCGAGACGGCCGCAGGGGCGAGCCGCGCCAACGCCGTAGTCGGCCAAGCCCGCACCGAGGCCGAGCAGTCGGGTGACGTGGTGCGCCGCGCGGTTGATGCGATGAGCGGCATCGAGCGCGCCTCGGCCGAGATCAGCGAAATCATCAGCGTCATCGACGGCATCGCCTTCCAGACCAATCTCCTCGCGCTCAATGCCGGCGTCGAGGCGGCACGGGCGGGGGACGCGGGCAAGGGATTCGCGGTCGTTGCCTCCGAGGTGCGCGCGCTCGCCCAGCGCTCGGCCGACGCGGCCAAGGACGTGAAGGCCAAGATCATGGCCTCGTCCGAGCAGGTCGAGGTCGGCGTCGAGCTGGTCAGCGAGACGGGTAAGGCGCTTCAGCGCATCATCGCCCGCATCAGCGAGATCAGCACGCTGGTCGGCAGCATCGCCTCTTCGGCCGAGCAGCAGGCCACGGGGCTCCAGCAGGTCAACACCG
>NZ_FOXP01000023.1 GCF_900115745.1 Sphingomonas rubra
TGTCAATCGGCGTCCAAAAAGGACCCCCTATCGGCGTCCAAAAGGGACCCCCTTCGTCGAGCGGTGTGACGGGTATGGCGCGCCCGCCGTTCGCGCTGGTTGCGACGTAGGGCGGGCGTAGCCCGACCGGAGGCGCAACCAGCGCGAAGCGTCTTCTGCCGGTGGCCCCGGGCGTCAGCTGCGATGCTTGAAGCGCCAGCTGTCGTTGCCGGTCTCGACGATGTCGCAATGGTGTGTGATGCGGTCGAGCAGCGCGGTGGTCATCTTGGGGTCGCCGAAGACGGTGGGCCACTCGCCAAAGGCCAGGTTCGTCGTGACGATGACAGAGGTGCGTTCGTAGAGCTTGCTCACCAGATGGAAGAGCAGTTGCCCGCCTGAGCGGGCGAAGGGCAGATAGCCGAGCTCGTCCAGCACCACGACATCGAGGCGGGAGAGCTGTTTTGCGAGCGCGCCGGCTTTGCCGAGGCGGTTCTCCTCCTCAAGCCGGTTCACCAGATCGACCGTGTTGAAATAGTGCCCGCGGGCGCCCTCCCGCACGACATTGGCTGTAATGGCGCTAGCGAGATGCGTCTTGCCGGTGCCCGTCCCACCGACCAGCACGACGTTGCGCTGGCCCGCCAGGAACGAGCCGCTGTGTAGCGAGCGTACGAGCCCCTCGTTGATGGGCGTGCCGTCGAAGACGAAGGCATCGAGGTCCTTCACCGCCGGCAATCTGGCCGCCGACATCCGGTAGCGGACCGACGCTGCATGGCGGTGGGTTGCCTCGGCACGCAGCAGGTCGGTCAGGATCTCCATCGTCGTGCGCTTGCGCTGCAGACCGGTGGTCACCGCCTCGTCGAAGGCACTGGCCATGCCCTTCAGACCAAGGCCCGCCATAGCGGTCATCATCTCATGCCGCTGCATGGAGGCCTCGCAGGCTGTCGTAGCGGCCGCAGTCGGCACGCGGCGGATGACGCAGAGACAGGTCTTCGGGCGTGACGATGGTCAACGGTCGTGGCGGCTCGCACCTGCGGGCCAGGATGTTGAGAATGACGTCGTCGCTGGTGACGCCGGTCAGCAATGCTTCGCGCACGGCCGCTTCCACCGCCTCCAGCCCGTCGTCGAGCACCGCTGCCAGCACCCGCACGAACCGCCGGTCGGCATCGTCACCGGCGCCGAGCTTGCGGCGCAGCCGTGACAGCGCAGGTGGCAGGTCCCAGCCCTGGAATGGCGCGCCGTTGCGCAGCGCCCCCGGCTTGGTCACCAGCACCGGCAGATAGTGCCACGGGTCGTAGATGGTCCGGTTGCGCCCGAAGAACCGGGGATGGTCGGCAACGACCTCGCCGTCGCAGCGCACGACGATGCGGTCGGCATAGGCGCGGACCTGGACGGCACGCCGCACCGCCTTGGCCATGACCGAGTAGCGGTTGCGGTCGAAGCTGATGAGGCATGTGCCGCTCACCGCGTGCTCGCTCTCGTGGAAGCCGTCGAAGGACGCAACGACCGGCTGGAGCACGCCACGCTCGACAGCCCATGCCTGGGCGACCGTCAGTTCCTTCTGCTCGGGATGCTGGTGTAGCTCAGCCCAGCGCCGACACTCCGCCTCCAGCCAGCCGTTCAGCTCCTCGATGCTGGCAAAGCGCAGACGCGGCTGGAAAAACCGGCCGCGCGCCGTCTGCACCTGGTTCTCGACCTGGCCTTTCTCCCAGCCGGCTGCCGGCGAGCAGGCGGTCGGCTCGACCATGTAATGGTTGGCCATGACCAGGAAGCGCCGGTTGAAGACCCGCTCCTTGCCGGTGAACACGCTCGTCACCGCCGTCTTCATGTTGTCGTAGATGCCGCGCGTCGGCACGCCTCCGAAGAAGGCGAACGCCCGCGCATGCGCGTCGAACACCATCTCCTGTGTCTCGCGCGGATAGGCTCGCACATACATCGTCCGTGATGCGCACAGCCGTACATGCGCGACCTTCACGCGCATCGGCTTGCCCGCGATCTCCACGTCCTCGTGGCTCCAGTCGAACTGATAGGCTTCTCCCGGCCGGAACAGCAGCGGGATGAACGCCGGCGCATTCATCACGTCCCGACGCCGCGCCTGCCGCCAGCGGGCCGCATAACGGCGCACCGCATCGTACGAGCCGTCGAACCCTTCGCGCAGCAGCAGATCGTGGATACGCGTGAGGCGCAGCTTCTCGCGCCGCGGCCGTACCTCGTCTTCCTCCAGCAACGCGTCCAGTTGCGCCTGAAACGGCCCCAGCTTCGGCAGCGGCTGCACCTCCCGCCGGTAACCCATGTCCGCCTCCGGCGCCCGGATCGCCTTGCGCACCACCTTGCGCGATAGGTGCAGGTCCCGCGCTATCGCCTTGATGGCCTTCCCCGACGCGTGCTCGCGCCGGATCCTCAATACCGTCTCCAATACCAGCATCCCGATCTCGCCGCCTGACACACCGCCAAGCGAGCAGCCTAGACCACCGGGATGAGGGGTCCTTTTTCGACGCCGATCACCCCGCTATCGGGGTCCCTTTTCCACGCCGATCCACA
>NZ_FOXP01000010.1 GCF_900115745.1 Sphingomonas rubra
GATGTCGAATTTCCGTCGGATAGGCGCGTGCGCCCGAAACCAAGTAACCATTAATCAACTCCTCGCAGATGACGACGCCTCGGGACTTCGGATCGCACTCGATTGCCCAATATTGGTTCTTTCTCCCTAAAACCGAGTCAACGATGCTCCCAATATGGGTGGAAATCGTTTGCGGGCCGTGGCACAGGGGAGCCGTCGAGGATTCGTGGTCTCTCTCAGAGATTTAGGGTCAGAGATGCGCTACGACGCAGCCGTGATCGCCTCGGTTCTCGGCCGGATTCTTGCTCAGTGGATTAGAGATCGGTCCGGCGATCTGCGGAAGTCTGAATAAGGTCTTCACTTCAGTCGACCTCGGCGTCTCGCGCCGTTACTGCCTGTCGAGCAAGCCCTGCCGCGCTCCACCCCGGCAACAGGCGAGTCGATTGAAGATGTACGATACTGACAGGAACCGGCGGTGCAGAACGGTGACTTTCATGTCGCTCAGCTGACTGGGCTGCCCACCCTGCCTTTCGGCCATCCGCCTAAAACTACTTAATCGACACGAGACGATGTAGTGGACTTCAAGGGATCAAGCTTACTGCACGGGTCGGAGGAGCTTGAGCAACGATCAGGCCGCACCTGTACAAAAATCAGCCTGTTGCGTGGCGAGTGGGCGACGGGCGGGTGAGCTCGGATATGCTGCACGTCTGAAGGTGGGCTGCCGCTGGTGTGACTACCCGGCCGAGTGCGGCCCACCGGCGACGGTGTACAACCGGTTCAACGGACAGTCGCCCTTGAGCTTCTGGCTGAAGCTGCTCAACGTGTTGGTAGAGGCTGGCGCGGTGACGCGGAGCACGGCGATCAACCGCACCCACGTAAAAGCGAAATGTGCGACATTCGGCACAAAACGATGCGCTCACACGACCCGATCGACAGTTCGCGCATGGATAATCACGCTGCGCGCACTCACGCATGTCATCGCCCATCGCTATGCGCTGATGAGTGGCCAGTCCGAGATGGAAAGGCTGAGCGCTGAGTACGAGTGAGTAGCAGGCGTACACCGCGCTCCCTTGTCTTAAAAGGATGACGGCAAGGCATCGGCGGATGGACGTCGATGCCTCACGGAACTCAGCGGTTCGCCAGCGTCGTCGGCGCGAAGCGGCGGAGGGCCGCGTCGGCGATCGCGTGCGACGAGCGCGTGGAGCCGTTCGGCAGGTCCATCGCTACCGCTGGCTGCGCGAGCACATCACGATAGAGCGAGGCCGCCGCACCGGTACGGCCGGTCTGCTGGTACACGGCAGCGAGGTTGAGCATCAGTTCGGGCCGCTGGGGAAAGATGCGCCGTTCGGTGGTCAACATCCGCTCGGCCTGTGACAAGTCGCCCGCCACGATCGCCGCGTAACCGGTACGCTCACCCGCCTGTGCCGATCCGGCTACGGCCGTGGCCGCCAATGCCACGAGGATCAATCCACGCATCGTCATCTCTCCTGCTGTCTGGGCCCATTCCCGACATTTCACTTTTATGACGGTAGAGTGTCACTTATGCGACAACGGTGCAAGAGGCTGGTTGGCACGCGCACGAAAAAGGGCGGCCCCGATCGGGACCGCCCTCGCCGCCTCTTCACGAGGGATCGTGCGATTAGAAGTCGTTGCGATACTGCTCGTTGCCGATGAAGCCGAGCTTGGTCACACCCGAGCGCTTGATGATCGCCAGGATGCTGTCGACCTTCTCGTAACGCGCGTCCGGCGCGGGCTGGAAGTGCAATTCCGGCTCCGGATTGAGTGCTGCCGAGGCGTCCAGATACTGGCGCAGCGTCACCTCATCGACGGGCGAGCCGTTCCACGCGACCAGGCCGGCCGCGTCAATGGTGATCTTGTTCTTCTGCGAGTCGACCGGATTGGGGTTGTTCTGCGAGTTCTGGGGCAGATCGACCTTCACCGCGTGCGTCTGAACCGGCAGCGTGATGATGAACATGATGAGGAGCACGAGCATGACGTCGATCAGCGGCGTCGTGTTCATCTCCATCATGGGCTCGCCCTCGGCGCCGCCTGTACTCATTGCCATTGCATGCTACTCCTTGGGCATCGTGTCAGAGGCCGGGCCATCAACCGCCGGCGGGCGCCGGCTCGGAAATGAAGCCGACCCGGGCGAAGCCGGCCTGCTGCATCGTGAAGATGGTGCCGCCGATGCAGCGGTAAGGCGTGTTGACGTCGCCCCGGATATGAGCCTCGGGCAGCGTCAGACCGGCGGCGTTCACACCACCCTGACGATCGATCTCCGCCTTGAGCTTGTCGACTGCGAGCTGGAGCAACTCCTGGCTACGAACGCGCGACTGGTTCCAGTACACCGCACATCCCCCCCCGTCGCTCGTCACGGACAGGTTGACGTTCTCCGCCTTCATCTCGGTCGGATCGAAGCGGACGTCCGGCAGCTTCAGCGGAACGGTTTGAAGCGCGACGGGGATCGCGATCAGGAAGATGATGAGGAGCACCAGCATGACGTCCACGAGGGGCGTCGTGTTGATGTCCGACAGGGGCGCGTCATCGCCTCCTCCACCAGTACTCATCGCCATATCGTGGCAATCCTATCCTTTGTCTGGGTCGCCAACCCGTCCATGCGCCCTGGCTTTAGGGTCGCTGGCGATGTCAGGGAGCGGCGGAGAGCCGCTCCCTGACGAGCATTACACGCGGGTCTGGCCGGCGGGCGTCTGGCCGGTGTTGGCCGTGGTCGCCGCCGGACGGGCAGCCGCCGGAGCCGGCTTGGCGGCGGCCGTCGCCGACGGACGCACCGCGCCGTTCGAGGCAAGGAAGCCGAGCACGTCGGTCGAGAAGGCCGACAGGTCCTTGGCAATCGCCTTATTGCGGCTCTGCAGCCAGTTGTAGGCGAGCACCGCCGGCACGGCGACGACCAGGCCGAGCGCGGTCATGATGAGCGCCTCACCGACCGGACCGGCGACCGCGTTGATCGACGCATCGCCCGACGAGCCGATCTTGATGAGCGCGCGGTAGATGCCGATGACGGTGCCGAACAGGCCGATGAACGGCGCGGTCGAGCCGACGGTCGCGAGGAAGGCGAGGCCGCCCGCCAGCTTCGAGTTGATCGCCGCTTCCGACCGGGCCAGCGAGCCGTGCAGCCAGTCGTGCGCCTCGACCGGATCGGTCAGGCGGCTGTGCTGGTCCTGCGCCGACAGGCCGTCGTCGACGAGCTGCTTGTAGGCCGAATTCTTGTCGAGCTTGGCCGAACCCTCGCGCAGGCTGTTCGACTGCCAGAACGACTGACGCACGCGCTTGGACTGGTTGATGATCTTCTGCTGCTCGAACAGCTTCGAGAACAGGATGTAGAAGGACACGATCGACATCAGCACGAGAATCGCGAACACGGACTGCGAGATCAGGCCGCCTTCGCGCAACGCGGCCTCCAGGCCGAACTCGGGTGCTGCGCCGCCGTTACCGGCGGCAGCGCCGCCCGCGGCAAGAATGATCGTCATCATGGTGGCTTATTCCCTCGGTTTGTTCAGTTTCGATTGCCGCGCGCCGGCCGCATGCCGGCGCGCGTAGACCTCAATCTTCCAGCGACCAGCGCACCGACTGCCGCGCAGTGGAGGCGATGCTCGCCCCGTTCTCGTCCTTGGCCGGCGTGTAGCGCACGCGGCTGCGGAAGATGCGGCAAGTGGTGTCGTCCAGCGCGGAATTGCCGCTGCCCGACGTCACGGTGCAGTTGGACACGCGCCCGTCCGCGCCGATCGCCAGCGACACCGAGACGCGCCCCTCGGCCCCGTCGCGCAACGCCGACGGCGGATAGGAGTCGCGACCGAAGAACTGGCCGATATTCCCGCGTGCCTGGGCCGCCTGCGAGATGCGCGGCGGTGCCGGCGGCGCAGGAGGAGCCGGCGGCGCAGGCGGTGCCGGCGGCGCGGTCGGCTGGAACTGCGGAATGATCTGCGACGTGTTGATCGCCGGCGCGGGCACCGGCACCGGAACGATCGGCGGCGGCGTCACCACCGTGGTCGGCGGCGGCGGCAGGTTGGGCTGGTCCGGCGGCGGCGGCGGCGGCTCGTCCGGCGGCGGCGGCGGCGGCGGCGGCTCGACGTCGAACGTGTTGAGATCCGGTGCCACCTGTTTCACGTACTTGTACGCGAGGCCGGTAACGAAGGCATAGCCGAGCAAGGCATGGAGCAGCGCGACGATTACGATCGCGATGATCTTGCCGTTACCCATTTTCTGGTCAACGTAGGCCATTCAGCAACGACACTCCCTCATCTGCATCGCCCTGCCTGGCCGTAGCGGCAGGACACGATGGTCCGGGATAACCCCGGAGCCCGTTGGCAGTTGTCAGACACCTATCGCCGACCCGTTCACCACGCAAACGCTTTGTCGGTTGTAACAAACGTGCAGACGCCGCCGTCGCCCTTATTCCTATGATGTTCATTAAAGTCGGGCTAGCCAGGGGCATGATCCGCACCCTTCTGCTCGCGGCGGCTGTGCCGCTCGCCGCCGCCCCCTCGACTGCCGCCGTCCAGACGCCGCTGCCAGCCGCGGACGCCGCCCTGCCCGCTTACGCGGACATGGCCGACCTGGTGCTGGCGGCACCCGTGATCGCCGACGCGACGATCAGGTCGACCGCGCGCATCAAGGGCGCGGAGGCGGTGGGCCTCGCTCCCGGCAAGCAGCGCTTCTACGTCGAGGCGGACGTCGCGTCGCTGATCCGGGGCGCGGCCGGACTGCCGGCGCGGATCGGCTATCTGGTCGACGTCCGTCTCGACGCGCGCGGGCGGGCGCCGCGGTTGCGCAAGGAGCGCGTGCTGATCTTCGCGCGCACCGTGCCGAACGCATCCAATCAGCTGCAGCTGGTCGCCACCGACGCGCAGCTCGACTGGAGCGCGGCGCTCGACGCGCGGGTGCGCGAGATCGCGCGCGCCGCGTTGGCCGCCGACGCCCCGCCGACGATCACCGGCATCGGCAGCGCCTTCCACGTCGCCGGGTCGCTGCCCGGCGAAGGCGAGACGCAGGTGTTCGTGCAGACGGCGGACAAGGCACCGGTATCGCTGTCGATCCTGCGCCGACCGGGCGAGCAGCCGCGCTGGTCGGTGGCGCTGGGCGAGATCGTCGACGAGGGCGCAGGGCCGCCGGCGCGCGACACGCTGCTCTGGTATCGCCTCGCCTGCGGATTACCGCGGGCACTGCCGGCCACGAGCGTCTCCACGCTGTCGCCCGAGGACGCCGAGATCGCCGCGGAGGATTACCGCTTCGTGATCGACGCGCTGGGCCCCTGCGCGCGGTCCCGCGCGATCAGCGGCGATCGCGGACCAGCGTGACGCCAATCGACTCGCCGGCCTCCGCGATGGCGAGCTTGACGATCTTGACCTGCACCGCCGTGACGCGCGCGTCCTGAAGGAACAGCGTCTCGCAGATGTGATCGGCCACCCCCTCGATCAGGGTGAAGTGCACGCCAGGCGGCAGTGCCCCCGTGGCGGCATGTTTCAGGTCGAGATAGTTCTTGGAAGCGGACAGCGGCGTGTCCGGCGCGAATCGGTCGGGGCAGATGAGGTCGACCGTGATGGAGATGCGCAGGGGCTGCGGCAGGTGCGTCTCCTCCGAGTAGATGCCGGTGAGCACCTGCACCTCGATGTCGTGCACTTCCAATTGTAGACGGTCGGCCATGGCGGCCGTGTAGCAGGTGGCGGCGACGACGGAAGCCCACGCTTGCGCGCGCGGCTCACGGCGCTACAGCGCGCCCCCGCCGCCCGTCGCGCCGGAGACCTTTCCCGCCCATGCCGACCATCGCCATCGTGCCACTGCGCCCCGAGCACGAGGCCGCGGTGGAGTCGCTGCTCGACCGCGCGTTCGAGCCGGGGCGCCACACGCGCACCGCGTACAAGGTGCGCGGCACCGCCCGTGCGCTGGCGACGGCCAGTTTCGTCGCGCTGGCGGACGGTGTCGTGGTCGGATCGATCCAGTGCTGGCCGGTCGCCCTGGCCGAGGACGCGGGCAGGCGGTGGCCGCTGGTGATGGTCGGCCCGGTCGCGGTGGCGCCCGAGCGGCAGCAGGGCGGTCTCGGCCGCCGGCTGGTGGAGACCGCGCTGGCGGCGCTGGACGCGAGCGGAGAAGGGAGTGAGATCGGGGGTCAGGTGCTGATCGGCGATCCGGAATATTACGGCCGCTTCTTCGGCTTCTCGGCCGAGCGCACCGCGCGGTGGCGATTGCCCGGCCCCGGCGAGGCACGGCGGCTGCTCGCGCGCGGCGCGGGCGTGCCCGACCGGCCGGGATCGCTCGGCCCGCGATAGACAATGGCGCGCCGGCTTCCTACGTTCCCCACCATGCCGATGGAGCCGATCCCCGACCTCGCGATGCTGGACCTCGCCAGCATCGTCAAGCTGATGGAGGAGCGGCGGCTGCCGCCGGTCGACCGGTGGAACCCCAGCCATTGCGGCGATGCCGAGATGCGGATCGCGCGCGACGGCACCTGGTATCATCAGGGATCGCCGATCGGTCGGCCGACCATGGTGCGGCTGTTCTCCACCGTGCTGCGGCGGGAACCGGACAGCGGGTTCGTGCTGGTCACGCCGGTCGAGAAGCTGTCGATCGAGGTGGAGGACGCACCGTTCCTGGCCACCGCGCTGAAGGTGGAGGGCAAGGGTCGCGCCACCCGGTTGGCCTTTCAGCTCAACACCGGCGATCTCGTGACCGCGGGAGCGGAGCATCCGCTGCGGTTCGAGGAGGGGGAGGATGGGCCCCGCCCCTATCTCCACGTCCGCGGCGGGCTGGAGGCGCTGGTCGCGCGGCCGGTCTATTACGAGTTGGCCGAACTGGCACTCGCGGGCGAGCAGTCGGGATCGTCGGGACCGGGGCTGTGGAGCGACGGCGCCTTCTTCCCGCTGGCGGCGGCATGAGGCTGGCCGATCGGCTGCGCGCAGCATTGACGGAGGATCACGGCGCGGCGCTGGTCGGGGGCGATCTGGCGGAGCTGGTCGATCGCCCTGCCGACGACATGATGGCGGCGGCCGTGCTGATCGCGGTCACTGATCGGCCCGAGCCCGGCGTGATCCTGACGCAACGCACCGACACGCTACGCCATCATCCGGGCCAGATCGCCTTTCCGGGCGGACGGGTGGAGCCGGGCGAGGACGCGGTCGCCGCCGCGCTGCGCGAGGCCGAGGAGGAGATCGCGCTGCCGCCCGCCGCGGTGGAGATCGTCGGCCCGGTCGATCGTTATCGCACGGTGACCGGCTTCGACGTCGTGCCCGTGATCGGCGTCGTACCGCCCGACCTGACGCTGGTGCCCGCCGAGGCAGAGGTGGCGAGCGTGTTCGAGGTGCCGCTTGCTTTCGTGCTGAACGCCGGCAACCATCGCGCGGGCAGCGGATACTGGCGTGGCGCGGAGCGGCGGTTCGTCGAGATACCCTGGCAGGAGCGCCGCATCTGGGGCGCGACCGCGGCGATCATCGTCAACCTGTCGCGGCGGTTGCGATGGGCATGACGTTGCCGGAGGCGGCCTGGCGCCGCCGCGAGGGGCTGGCCGAGCTGATCGCGGCACTGACCGTCGAGGGCGATGACGCGCGTTTCGTCGGCGGCTGCGTACGGGACACCTTGCTGGGCGTACCGGTGTCCGACGTCGACGTGGCGACGCGCCACCGGCCGGAGACGGTGATGGCGCTGCTGCGCGACGCCGGCATCAAGGCGGTGCCGACGGGCATCGCGCACGGCACCGTCACCGCGGTGATCGGTGGCGAACCGGTGGAGGTGACGACGCTGCGCCGCGACGTGGAGACCAACGGCCGCCACGCGGTGGTCGCCTTCACCGACGACTGGCGCGAGGATGCGGGGCGGCGCGACTTCACCATGAACGCGCTCTACGCCGATCCGACGAGCGGCGCCGTGTTCGATTATTTCGGCGGCTTGGGCGATCTGGCCGCGCGGCGGGTACGTTTCATCGGGTCGCCGTTGGCGCGGATCGGCGAGGACCATCTGCGTATCCTACGCTTCTTCCGCTTCCACGCGCGGTTCGGCGACGAAGTCGACGACGAGGGGCTGACGGCTTGCCAGGCGCGGGCGAACGACCTGATGGCCTTGTCGCGCGAGCGGATCGCGGCCGAGCTGCTAAAGCTGCTGGTCGCGCGCGATGCCGTGTCGGTGATGACGCTGATGGTGAAGCGGGGCATCCTGACCGCCGTGCTGCCGGAGATCGATGCCGCGGGGGCGGAGCGGCTGCAACTGCTCGCCGCGCGCGAGGCTGCGGCCGGCGTCGCGCCCGAGGCCATCCGCCGGCTCGCGGCGCTGCTGCCGGTGGGAGAGGCCGAGGCGGTCGGCGCGCGGCTGAAACTATCCAACGCGCAGCGCCGGCGACTGGCGGCGGCGACCGACGGCGGGGGCGACGAGGGACCGCTGGCCCTGGCCTACCGCGTCGGTCGCGAGAGCGCGGTCGATCGGCTGCTGCTCGCCGGCGAGGACCCTGCCCCGGCCCTGAACTGGACGCCGCCGCGGCTGCCGCTGTCGGGTGGCGCGCTGGTCGCACGCGGGCTGGACAAAGGACCGGCGGTCGCCGCGGCGTTGAAGGCGGTGGAGACGCGGTGGATCGCCGAGGGTTTCCCGGAGCCCGCGCGCGTCGAGCAGATCGCCGACGCGGTGGCGGCTCAGGCCTTGGCGTTGAGCAGCAGCTGAAGCGCGGCGTCCGCCTCCAGCGGGCGGGCATAGGCGTAGCCCTGGCCGTAGGTGCAGCCGAGCGCGGCGAGCGTCTGGCCCAATTCCAGCGTCTCGATCCCCTCGGCCGTGGTGCGCATGCCGAGCGCCTGGGCGAGGCTGAGGATCGCGCGCACGATCGCGACCTTGTCGCCGTCGCCCAGCATGCCGGTGATGAAGCTGCGATCGATTTTCAGGATATCGATGGGAAGCTTCTGCAAATAGGCCAGATTCGAGTAGCCGGTACCGAAATCATCCATTGCCAGCGTGGTGCCCAGCGCCTTCAATGCGTGGATCGTGTCGGCGATGCCGGCCGGGTCGCCAACGATCGCGCTCTCCGTCAACTCCAGCGTGAAGCGATCGCCGGCGAGCCCGTTGTCGCGGAGCGCCGCGGCGACCACCGGCGCGATGACGTCGCGCTGGAGCTGGATCGCCGACAGATTGACGGCGACGCGGACACCGCAATCGCCGCCGAGCCGCGCATCCCACATCGCCAGCGTCCTCGCCGCCTCAGCAATCGCCCAGCGGCCGAGTGGAACGATCAGGCCCGATTCCTCGGCCACGGGAATGAAATCGGCGGGCGCGTGCTCGACCCCGTCGGGCGTGGTCCAGCGTGCCAGCGCCTCGAACGAACTGACGGTTCGGGTGCGCAGGTCGCAGATCGGCTGGAACGTCAGACGCAGCTGGCGCTGCTCGATGGCGTGGCGGAGCGCGGTCTCCATGCCGAACTGCTCGCGCAGGCGAACGAAGGCGTGGTCTTGGTAGGTTTCGGCATGGCCGGTCGACTTGGCGCGCTTGGCGGCGAACTGCGCGTGGCGGATCACCTCCTCCGGATCGGTCGCGTCGGCGTCGAAGGCGATGCCGATCGAGCATTCGACGCCGATCTCATAGTCGGTCAGGCGGAACGGCGCGGACAGCGCCGCGGTGATCCGCGACGCGACCTCGCGCGCCTCGTCGGGCGCGTCGTCGATCGCCAGCAGGATGCCGAACTCGTCGCCGCCGATGCGGGCCAGCGTGTCGCGGGCGCGCAGCGCGCCCTTGATACGGCGAGCGACGGTGATGAGCAGTTCGTCCCCGGCAAGGCTGCCCATGCACGCGTTGATCCGGCCGAAGCGCGCCAGGTCGACGACCAGCACGGCATGCGCGCCATCGCCGATCGCCGCCTCCAGCAGGTCGGTAAAACCTTCCCGATTGGGCAGGCCGGTCAGGCTGTCGGTGGTCATCTCCCGGCGGAGCGAGCGTTCGGTGTGATGCTGCGAGGTCAGGTCGATGAAGGTGATCGTGCAACGGTCGGCGGTCGCCGACGAGGTTCTGGCGAAGGCCACGCGGTAGTAGCGGCAGTCGATCGCGGCGCCGATCGTCCAGTCGAAATCGATGCGCAGCTCCGCCGAGGCCAGGAACCCGGCGATGCGCGGCCCCAGCGCGTCGAGCATCGGCGACCGATCCGTTACCGTGCCGAGGCCGGACAAGCGATAGAGCTTGTTGAAGGCGACCAGTTCCAACCGCTCGGCGCGACGGCGGACATGGACGCTGGGGATCGGAATCAGGTCGAGCACGCGCGCCACCGCCTCGTCGTCGAGCACCGCCAGCGTGTCGGTCGGGGGATCGGGCAGGTGGAGTGGCATCTCCCGTGGCATGGGGGCGGGTTGGTTAAGAACGGCTAAAGGTCGGCCGACCGCTCAACCGAATCGATTGTCGCGCGGGAAGCCCGTGGGCGGCATGCGCCCGGCCGCACCGCGCGCCGCGCGCCACGCGGACAGGTCGGTCTCCGTGCGGGTACGGCCGCTGTCGCCACCCATCGGCCAGCTCAGCCCGTCTGCGAAGACGAAGGTGCGCGCGTCGGACAGGCCGCCGTCGCGGAAGCGTTGGAGCTGCAGGCCCTGCCCGCGCGTCATCTCCACCAGCTCGGCGAGCGGGAAGACCAGCATCTTGCGGTTGTCGCCGATCGCCGCGACGTAATCGTCGGCGGGCGCGATCGGGCGGACCAGCTTCAGCTGCGCGCCGGCGCGAGGGGTGAGGACGGTCTTGCCCTTGCGCGTCTCCGCCAGCACATCGGCGACCGGCACGACGAAGCCGCGGCCGTCGGTGGCGGCGACCAGCAGCCGACCTTCGCGCACGCCCTTGAGCAGCGCCACGATGCCGACGTCGCCGGCGAGGTCGACCGTGGCGCGCACCGGCTCGCCGAAGCCGCGGCCGCCGGGCAGCTTGTCGGCGGCGAGCGTGTAGAAGCGGCCGTTGGCGGCGGCGAGCAGCAGCTTGTCGGTGGTCTGCGCGTGAAAGGCGAAGGCGGGGCCGTCGCCCTCCTTGAACTTGAGCGTGTCGGCGGCCCCGAGGTCGGCGTGGCCGCGCAGCGCCCTGATCCAGCCGCGCTGCGACAGGATGACGGTGATCGGCTCGCGCTCGATCATCGCCTCCAGCGGAATGTCGCGGGTGGGGGCAGCTTCCTCGACGGTGGTACGGCGGGCGCCGAGGGCGGTCTCCTGGCCGTAGCGGTCGCGGACCTTGGCGAGATCGCGCTTCATGCGGTTGCGCTGCTTGACGGGCGACTCGAGCAGCGCCTCCAGCCCCGCGCGCTCCTTGGCGAGGGCGTCGCGATCCTTGCGGATCTCGAACTCCTCCAGCCTTCGCAGGGAGCGCAGGCGCATGTTGAGGATCGCCTCCGCCTGCCGGTCGGTGAGGTCGAACTCGGCGATCATCACCGCCTTGGGCTCGTCTTCGGTGCGGATGATCTCGATCACGCGGTCGAGATTGAGATAGGCGACGAGATACCCGTCGAGCAGTTCGATCCGATCGGCGATCTTCGAGAGGCGATGGCGGGTACGGCGGTCGAGGACGACGAACTGGTGGTCGACCCAGGCGGCGAGCGCCTGTTGGAGGCTCATCACCCGGGGCGTCCGCTCATGGTCGAGGACGTTGAGGTTGAGCGGGACGCGCACCTCCAGGTCGGTGAGGCGGAACAGGCCGTCCATCAGCACGCCCGCGTCGACGGTGCGGCTGCGCGGTTCGAGGACGATGCGGACCACCGCGTCCGATTCGTCGCGCACGTCCGCCAGGATCGGCAGCTTCTTGTCGTTGATGAGCGCGGCGATGCCCTCGATCAGCTTGCCCTTCTGCACGCCGTAGGGGATTTCGGAGACAACCGCCTGCCAGCCGCCGCCCTTCTCGCGCTCGACCGTCCAGCGGGCGCGGACGCGGAAGCTGCCGCGCCCGGTGCGATAGCTCTCGGCGATCACGGCAGGGGGATCGACGACGAGGCCGCCGGTCGGGAAGTCGGGGCCTCTCACGTACGCCAGCACGTCGGCGGCGCGGTCGTCGACCAGCGCGATCGCGGCGTCGAGCAGTTCGGCGGCGTTGTGCGGGGGGATGCTGGTCGCCATGCCGACGGCGATGCCGGCGGCGCCGTTGGCCAGCAGGTTGGGGAACAGGCCGGGAAACAGCTCCGGCTCCTGCTCCTCGCCATTGTAGGTGGGGCGATAGGCGACGGCGTCTTCGTCCAGGCCGTCCATCAGGTCGATCGCGACCTGCGTCAGCCGCGCCTCGGTATAGCGGTAGGCGGCGGCGTTATCGCCGTCGATGTTGCCGAAATTGCCCTGGCCGTCGACCAGCGGGTAGCGGAGCGCGAAGTCCTGCGCGAGGCGGACCATGGCGTCGTAGACCGACTGGTCGCCGTGCGGGTGGTATTTGCCGATCACGTCGCCGACGACGCGGGCGCATTTCTTATACCCCTGCGCCGGATCGAGCTTGAGCAGGCGCATCGCCCATAGCAGGCGGCGGTGGACCGGCTTCAGCCCGTCGCGCACGTCGGGCAGCGAGCGCGCGGTGATCGTCGACAGCGCGTAGACGAGGTACCGTTCGGACAGTGCGCTGTCGAAGGGTGCGTCGAGGATGCCGATCGGGGTTTCAGGGCCGGTGAGCGCCATATGTTCCGGGTTCATGGCAGGTGGCGGCGCGGTCGGCAAGGTGGTGACAGGGTCACGATCGCTTGACTCGATTGCCCCCTGAACGGAAACTCGCGGGGCCGACCGTTTCCGTTCGCGAGCGGATGGATCGTGACGATGGGAAAGAGCGGCCCTTCGATAGCAGCAGGGCCGCTTGTAGGACAGGCCGGTAGCGGCCAAGCAGGTGGGCATGATCCGCCTTGCTTTCCTGGGCCTGCTCGCTTTCACCGGCGCGGCAATGACCGATGCTCCCACCCCGCTGCTGACCTGGCCGGACCTGACCGGGCGGACGCAGCCGAAGCCCGATGCGACGCTCGCCTACGGGACCGACCAGATGCAGAAAGTCGATGTGTGGCTGCCGAAGGGCGCAGGCCCGCACCCCGTGGTCTTGATGGTGCACGGCGGCTGCTGGACGACCTCGATCGCCGACCGGAGCCTGATGAACTGGATCGCGGCCGACCTGCGCGGGCGCGGGCTGGCGGTGTGGAACATCGATTATCGGGGGCAGGACCGCGCCGGCGGCGGCTATCCGGGCACCTTCGCCGACGCGGGCGCCGCAGCCGACCTGCTGCGCGACAAGGCGGCCGAGTACCGGCTGGACACGCGCCGCGTCGTGGCGGTGGGGCATTCGGCGGGCGGGCATCTGGCGCTGTGGCTGGCGGGGCGCGGCCGGTTGCCGGCGGGAAGCCCGCTCAAGGTCGCGGACCCGTTGCGGATCGACCATGTGGTCAGCCTGGGCGGGCTGCCCGACCTGGAGGCGACCGCCGCCAGCCCCGACAATGGCTGTGGCACCGAGGTGGTGGGCAGGCTGGTCGGCAGCGGCCGGGCCGATCCCTACGCGGACACCTCGGTACCCAGGCTGCTGCCGCTCGGCATCCGCCAGGATCTGGTCAACGGGCGCGAGGACCGGATCATCCCCTATCGCCTCGCCACCGATTACGTCGCGGCGGCGCGGCGGGCGGGCGACCGGGCGACGCTGCACACGGTGCCGGCGACCGGCCATGTCGAGCTGATCGCGCCGGAGACACCGGCCTGGACGGAGGCGCGGCGGCTGGTCGAGGCGGCGCTGCGGGGCGAGCAGGAGGACGCGCGATGACGTTGGACGAGGCACGGGCGCTCGACGCAGCCGATCCGCTGGCGCCGATGCGCGAGCGGTTCGCCCTGCCGGAAGGGGTGATCTACCTCGACGGCAACTCGCTGGGGCCGCTGCCCGTCGGGACCCGCGCGGCGATGACGGACGTGGTGGAGCGGCAATGGGGCGAGCGGCTGATCCGCAGCTGGAACGAGGGCTGGATCGACGCGCCCACGCGGATCGGCGCCAAGATCGCGGCGCTGATCGGCGCGGCGGCACACGAGGTGATCGTCGGCGATTCCACCTCCGCCAACCTGTTCAAGGCGTTGGTGGCGGCTCTTCGCATCGATCCGGGCCGCGGCGTGGTGCTGAGCGAGACGGGCAACTTCCCGACCGACCTGCACGTCGCCGAGGGTGCGGTCGCCTGCGTGCCCGGCGCGTCGCTGCGCGCGGTGCCGCGCGGCGAGGTGGCGGCGGCGATCGGCGCGGACGTGGCGGTGCTGATGCTGACCCACGTCCACTACAAAACCGCCGAGCGGTGGGACATGGCCGCCCTGACCGCGGCGGCGCACGCGGCGGGCGCGGTGGTGGTGTGGGACCTCAGCCACTCGGGCGGCGCGGTCGAAATCGACCTAAGCGGGGCCGGCGCCGACCTAGCGGTGGGATGCACGTACAAATATCTGAACGGCGGGCCGGGGGCGCCGGCCTATCTCTACGCGGCCGAGCGGTGGCAGGAGCGGCTGTCATCGCCCCTGTCCGGCTGGATGGGCCATGCCGAGCCGTTCGCCTTCGCCGACGCCTATGCGCCCGCACCCGGCATGAAGCGCTGGCTGGCGGGGACGCCGCCGATGCTGGCGATGGCGGCGCTGGAGGCGGGGGTCGATCTGTGGGCGGAGGTCGACCGCGCCGCGGTGTGGCGCAAGAGCGCGGCGCTGTGGGACATCATGGCGGCGGCAGGCGCGGCGGCGGGGCTCCCCTGCGTGACGCCCGCCGACCCGGCGGCGCGCGGCAGCCATATCAGCTTTCGCGTGCCCCACGCCTTTGAACTGACCCAAGCGCTGATCGCGCGCGGCGTGATCGGCGACTTCCGCGCGCCCGATGTGCTGCGCCTGGGGCTGACGCCGCTCTACCTGAGCCACGAGGACGTGTGGCGCGCGGGCGAGCTGCTGCGCGAGATCATCGCGGACGAGACGTGGCGCGATCCGCGCTACGCGGAGCGACTGGCGGTGACCTGATTGCAGGGTCAACCACCTTCCACTATATTCGGTTCGAATTCGGACAGGAGGACGGCATGCGCTTCTCGACCCAGATCAAGCCGATCAGCTACGTCAAGGCGAACGCGGCGGAGATCATCGCCGAGCTGAACGACGGCGGGCCACCGATCGTCATCACCCAGAACGGCGAGGCGACCGCCGTGCTGCAAGGCGTTGCGGAATATGAGAGGACGCAGGAGACGCTGGCGCTGCTCAAGATCCTGGCATTGGGCAAGCGTGAGATCGCCGAGGGCAAGACCCGCCCCGCGCGCGAGGTGCTGGAAGAATTGCGCGATCGGATCGCCAAGGGCGAAACGGGCAGCCGGTGACCGGCCGCTTCTCGGTCGACGTCAGCCGCGCAGCGGAGGCGGACTTGGCTGCGATCGTCGACTATCTGACCGATGCTCGCGGCGCCGACGATGCCGCCGCGTTCGTCACAGCCATGCTGGATAGAGTCGCCACGCTGGCGCAATTTCCGCTACGCGGCGCAATACCCCGCGAATTGGAGGAAGCCGGCGAGACCGATTTCCGACAGCTTCTCTTCGGACGTTTCCGCCTGTTCTACGAGGTGGATGGTAGCAAGGTGACGCTCGTATTGGTCGCCGATGGCCGGCGCGACATCGCCGCGCTACTGCGTGACCGTCTGGTACGCTCGCCATCCCTGCGCTGATTGCACGCCCCTGCCCCTTCGCCTATAGCGCCGACGATCATTCCGCCCCCGGCGCGCGAGCGTTCTCGCTTGGCGTCGGGGCGTTTCATTTCAGGGGAAGCGCATGGCTCGCCGCCGCCAGATCTACGAGGGCAAGGCCAAGATCCTGTACGAGGGTCCCGAACCCGGCACCTTGATCCAGTATTTCAAGGACGACGCCACCGCCTTCAACGCCCAGAAGAAGGGCACGATCAACGGCAAGGGCGTGCTCAACAACCGCATCTCCGAGCATGTCTTCACGTTGCTCGATCATATCGGCGTGCCGACGCACTTCATCCGCCGGCTGAACATGCGCGAGCAGCTGATCCGCCAGGTCGAGATCATCCCGATCGAGGTGGTGGTGCGCAACGTCGCGGCGGGATCGCTGTCGAAGAAGCTGGGGATCGAGGAGGGCACCAAGCTGCCCCGCACGATCATCGAATATTACTACAAGGACGACGCGCTGGGCGATCCCATGGTGTCGGACGAGCATATCGCGTGTTTCGGGTGGGCGAGCCAGGAGGAGATGCACGACATCGCGGACCTGGCGATCCGCGTGAACGATTTCCTGTGCGGGCTGTTCGCGGGCGTCGGCATCAAGCTGGTCGACTTCAAGCTGGAGTTCGGGCGCATCTGGGACAATGATTACGGCCGGATCATCCTGGCCGACGAGATCAGCCCGGACGGCTGCCGGCTGTGGGACATGGAAACCAACCGCAAGCTGGACAAGGACCGTTTCCGCCAGGACCTGGGCGAGGAAGCGGAAGCCTATCAGGAGGTCGCACGGCGGCTGGGCCTGTTGCCCGAGGGCGAGGACGGCGCGGTGCTGGACCTGGACAGCCATCGCAAGCGGCGCGGCAAGTAAGGCGAGGAACCCCATGAAAATCAACATTTTCGTGACGCTGAAGCCCGGCGTGCTCGACCCGCAGGGTCGCGCGATCCACCACGCGCTGGGCTCGCTCGGCTTCGAGGGCGTCGGCGACGTGCGCGCGGGCAAGCTGATCGAGATGGAGGTCGCCGACGACACCGACGACCAGGCGCTCGACGCGATGTGCCGGCAGCTGCTCGCCAACACGGTGATCGAGAATTACCGGATCGAGCGCGCATGAAGACGGCGGTGCTGGTCTTTCCCGGTTCCAACTGCGACCGCGACCTGGCCGTGGCGCTGGAGCGCGTGACGGGCACCGCGCCGGCGATGGTCTGGCACGGTGAGACGGCGCTGCCGGACGGCGTGGGCCTGGTCGCGGTGCCGGGCGGCTTCTCCTACGGCGATTACCTGCGTTCCGGCGCGATCGCGGCGCGGTCGCCGATCATGCGCGCGGTGGTGGAGGCGGCCGACAAGGGGCTGCCGGTGCTGGGCGTGTGCAACGGTTTCCAGGTGCTGACCGAGGCGGGGCTGCTGCCCGGCGCGCTGATGCGCAACGCGCGGCTGACCTTCGTCTGCCGCGACGCGACGCTGACGGTGGGCAACGCCTCGTCGGCGTTCACTAGGAGCTATGCGGCGGGCGAGCGGATCGTGGTGCCGGTCGCGCATCACGACGGTAACTACTACGCCGACGACGAGACGCTCGACCGGCTGGAGGGTGAGAACCGGGTGGCGTTCCGCTACGCCGACACGGTGAACGGGTCGCGGCGGGACATCGCGGGCATCCTTAACGCGCGCGGCAACGTGCTGGGCATGATGCCGCACCCGGAGCGGCGGGTGGAAGCGGCGCACGGCGGCACGGACGGGCGGCGGCTGTTCGAGGGGCTGCTGGAGACGGTGGGGGCTTGAAGCCGCCCTCCCCTCCCGCACGCGGGAGGGGAGCCGCAGGTTACCGTCGTCCGCGCCAGATGCGCAGCGATGCACCCGGCGCCAGACCGCCCTGGTGCGCGGGGCAGCGCCGGTAGCGGAACGTCTTGTCCAGGCAGATCCACACCTCGTCGAGCCAGCCCTGCCGGTCGGCGGTGACGCGCATCATGTCGGGCGACAGGCCGGGATTGGCACGCGCCATCGCCTGCGCGAAGCCGCCGGCGGTCAGCGGACGGCGCGACAGCGCGTCCATGTCGGGGTAACGCAGCCGGCCGTAGAGCGCGGTCGCGCGGCCGAAATAGCGCGCGGGGGTGTAGCCGGCCATGCAGGTGCCGTGCTTGGCCCATTCGTGCTGGAGCAGCTGCGCCGAGGGCGTCGCGCACAGATTGGCGGCGATCGTGCGGCGCGGCAGCAGGTCGGTGGCGCGGCAATATTGCGGCCAGTCCTTGCCCACCCCGTCGGGCCAGAGGCCGTGCAGGGTGAAGCCGAAGCGGTTGCCGTCCGCGCACTGGAAGCGCGAGGAGGGGCGGTCGGCATTGGCGCGGCAGTAGCCGGGCGACCAAGTGATCGCCAGCGTGTAGCTGCCGATCGGCAGGATGCGGCGCGGCTGGCTCTGCGACGGCAGGTCGGGACGCGGGCGCGGCATGGCGGACGGCACGCGGCAGCTATACGCCTGCGCGGTCGCGACGCCGGGCAGCAGCACGACCGCGGCGGCGAGGACGAGCGCGAGCCTCACGCGTCCTCCTCCCATTCGGGGTGCGGGCGGGCGAAGAAGTCGCGCGCGGCGGGGCGGAAGAACAGCACGATCGCGACCGTGGCAAGCAGCGTCTGGAGCGTGGTGAGGACACCGAACAGGCCGCCGGCGACGACGCCGCCCGACACCTGCATCAGGAAGCCGACGAGATTGACGGCGGTGATCCCGCTCAGCACCCACAAGGCGATGCGGTTGCCGCCGCGCGCGGCGAGGATCAGGAGCAGGATCGAGGCGCCGAGATAGGCCGCGTAGATGCCGATCGCCCCGCCGGTGCCGATCGCGGCCACCGTGCTGGCCCAGCCCATCGCGGCGAGCACCAGCGCCAGGACCAGCGAGCCTGCGTAAAGCTGTTCCCCCAGTTTCACCGATTTCGGCCGCATGCCGCGTTCCCCCCTTCGTTGTCGGGCCGGGATAGCCGGTCGCGGGCGGGGCGCCAACCGCCTGCCGCGACCGCCCGCCCCGTCCGGTCAGTCGAAGCCGCGCTCCAGGAAACGGTCCACCACCGCGCAGTGCAGCGCGATGCCGCGCGCCATCACCCGCTCGTCGATCGTCATGCGCGTGTTGTGGAGCGGCGGATTGACGGCAGGGTCGGTGCCGGTCGGCGCGGCGCCGATAAAGGCCATCGCGCCCGGCACGTCGCGCAGCACGTAGGAGAAGTCCTCGCCACCCATCATCGGCGCCTTCATCACCTCGTACGGCGCGTCGATCGCCGCGGCGCCGTCGCGCATCACCTGCACGGCGCGCGGGTCGTTCATCGTCACAGGATAGCCTGCGTCGATCCGCGCCTCCGCGGTGGCGCCGTGCGCGGCGGCGATGCCGGTCACGATCCGCTCGAACGCGTCGAACATCAACGCGCGGGTCGGTTCGGACAAGGTGCGCAGCGTGCCGAGCAGCTCGGCGGTGTCGGGAACGATGTTGTGCGCGCCGGTGCCCGCGCTGATCGTGGTGATCGTCAGCACGGCCGGGTCGGACACGGGCACGCGGCGCGCGATGAACGTCTGGAGCGCGGTGACGATCTCGCAGGCGATCGGCACCGGATCGATATTGTCGTGCGGCATCGCCGCGTGGCCGCCGCGCCCGGTGATCCGGGCGTGCACCGTGTTGGCGGAGGCGAGCAGCGGCCCGACCCGGCTGACCACCACGCCCGATGGCATGTTGGGCGACACGTGCAGCGCGAAGGCGGCGTCCGGCGCCGGATCGGCGAGCAGCCCGTCCTCCATCATGAAGCGGGCGCCGTGATGCCCTTCCTCGCCCGGCTGGAACATGAACACCACCGTTCCCGGCAGCCGGTCGCGGCGCGCGCTGAGCGCCCTGGCGGCGCCGACCAGCATGGCGGTGTGCGTATCGTGGCCGCAGGCGTGCATCCGCCCCTCGTGGCGCGAGGCGAAGGGCAGGCCCGTCTCCTCCGACATGGGCAGCGCGTCCATGTCGCCGCGCAGCAGCACGGTGCGGCCGTTGTCGCCGGTCTGGCCGCGCAGGATCGCGACGAAACCGGTGGTGGAGCGGCTGTCGCGAATCTCCAGCGGCAGCCCGGCGAGCGCCGCCTTGGCCTTCTCGGTCGTCAGCGGGCAGTGGAGCCCGACCTCCGGCTCGGCATGGATGGCACGGCGCAGCGCCACCACCTCGTCGAACTGCTCCTCCGCCGCGGCGGCCCAGCCGCCCTGCTCGTCGAGACCTATCGCTTCACTCCTCTATCGTCACACCGGGCTCGTCCCGACGTCCAGAGCCCGGCAGCGCTTCCGCTCGTGGCCCTGGATGCCGGGACGAGCCCGGCATGACGGGTGTCACCCCCGGAACAATCCGCCCAGCACGCCGCGCATCACCTGACCGATCAGCCCCCCGGACGACGAGCGCCCGCGCCTGGTCGTGCCGAATACCTGCTTGCCGATCTCGTTCGCGACCTGACGGCCGATCGACGAGCTCGCCGCGCGGCCGGCCGAGGTCGCCATCTTGCCCCACGGGCTGTTCGCGGCCGCGCGATCCGCGTCGCGCCGTTGCCGGTCGGCGATCCGGGCGGCTGCGATCCGGTCACGCTCCGCCTGCCGCGCGAGCTCGGCGTCGAGCTTCGCCTGCCGCGCCGTCGCCTTCTCCGCCGCGGTGGACGCCTTCGCCTCGGCCGCCGCGGCACCCGCCGCCTGCGTCTTGGCGGCGAGCAGTTCCTCGGCCGACTCGCGGTCGACCGCCTGGTCGTATTTGTCGCCGACCGCATCGGTCTCGATCAGCACGCGGCGCTCGTCGGGGGTGACCGGCCCGACGCGGCTGGCGGGCGGCGCAATCAGCGTGCGCTCGACCGGCGACGGCGATCCGTCCGCCAGCAGCATCGACACCAGCGCCTCGCCCACCTTCAGCTCGGTAATCGCGGTCGCGACGTCGACGTCCGCGTTGGCGCGAAACGTCTCCGCCGCGGCGCGCACCGCCGCCTGGTCGCGCGGGGTGAAGGCGCGCAGCGCGTGCTGCACGCGATTGCCGAGCTGCCCGGCGACCTTGTCCGGGATGTCGATCGGGTTCTGCGTGATGAAGTAGACACCGACGCCCTTCGACCGGATCAGCCGCACCACCTGCTCGATCTTGTCGAGCAGCACGTCCGGTGCCTCGTCGAACAGCAGATGCGCCTCGTCGAAGAAGAAGCACATCACCGGCTTGTCGGGATCGCCCACCTCCGGCAGCTGCTCGAACAATTCGGAGAGCAGCCACAGGAGAAAGGTGGAGTAGAGCTTCGGCGCCGCCATCAGCCGGTCGGCGGCGAGCACGTTGACCACGCCGCGCCCGTCGTCGGCGATGCGGATCAGGTCGGTCAGCTCCAGCGCCGGCTCGCCGAAGAAATGCTCCGCGCCCTGCCCGCGTAATTGCAGCAGCCCGCGCTGGATGGCGCCGACCGACTGTTTCGACACGTTGCCGTAGGTGGTGGTCAGCTCCTGCGCCCGCTCCGCGCAGTGCGCCAGCATCGATTGGAGATCGTCGAGGTCGAGGAGCAGCAGGCCTTCCCGGTCGGCGACGTGAAAGGCGATGGTCAGCACGCCTTCCTGCACCGCGTTCAGCCCCATCAGTCGGGCGAGGAGCAGCGGCCCCATCTCGCTGACGGTGGTGCGGACGGGATGACCCTGCTCGCCGAACAGGTCCCAGAACTGGACGGGCGTCTCGCGATACGCCCAGCCGGTATCGCCGATCTCCGCCGCGCGCGCCGCGAAGGCCGCGTGCGTCTTGGCGGTGGGGGAGCCGGGCATGGCGAGCCCGGCGAGGTCGCCCTTCACGTCGGCGACGAAGCACGGCACGCCCGCGGCCGAGAAGCCCTCGACAATGTTCTGCAACGTCACGGTCTTGCCGGTGCCCGTCGCCCCCGCGATCAGGCCGTGCCGATTGGCCCGGCGCAGGTCGATCGCCTGTCGCGCGCCCCCGCCCGTGCCGATGAAGATGCCGTCCGCCATGCGCGATAGTCTAGGCGCGCGGCCGGCAAAGAGAAAGGGACCGCGCGCCGGAGCGCACGGTCCCTCCCACCCGGTCGTGCCGGTCAGTTGGCCAGGCGGACCGCCAGGAACGCGGTCGCGCGCTGGCGCGTCACGCGCAGCAACACCTGCGGCCGTCCCGCCGCCCGCGCCCGCGTCACCGCCGCGGCGAACTCCGCACCGGTGCGCACGGGCTCGCCATTGACCTGGCTGATGACGTCGCCGCGCTTCAGCTTCTGGCCGGCATCGGTGGTCGGGCTCGCCTGCGCGACCACGACGCCGGCGATCGACGGATCGATCTGGAGCGTCCGCGCGATGCCGGGGGTCAGCGGCTGCACCGACAGACCCAGCGTCGCCGCGCCGGACTGCCCCGCCGCCGGCGAGTCGCCGTCCGCGTTGGGATCGAAACTGTCGCCGCCCGCGAGCGCGCTGAGCTGCTCGTTGGTCGGACGGTTGACCACGCCGACGTTGATCGTCTGCGGACGGCCATTGCGCAGCACGTCCAGCCGGGCGTTCTGCCCCGGCGCCACCGCCGCGACCAGATAGGCGAGCGTCGCGTCGGGCGTCACGTCGGTGCCGTTGACCTTGGTCACCACGTCGCCGGCGCGCAGGCCGGCCTTGGCCGCCGGACCGCTCGGCTCGACGCTCGCCACCAGCTCGCCGCGGTTCGGCGGGATGCCCAGCGCCGACGCCACGTCGGTGTCGACCGGGCCGCCCAGGCCGATGCCGATATAGCCGCGCTTGATCGCCTGGCCCTTCATCAGGGCATCGATGATCGGCTTGGCATCCTCCGCCGGGATGGCGAAGCCGATGCCGATATTGCCGCCTGCCTGGCTGCCGAGGATCTGCGAGTTGATGCCGATGACGTTGCCGTTCAGGTCGAACATCGGGCCGCCGGAATTGCCCTGGTTGATCGCCGCGTCGGTCTGGATGAAGCGGCTGCGCGGCCCCAGCTCGGACGAGCGATGGACGGCGGAGACGATGCCCGCGGTCACCGTGCCGCCCAGCCCGAACGGGTTGCCGATCGCGACGATCCAGTCGCCCACCCGCGCGCGGGCCGAGTCGCCGAAGCGGACGAAGGGCAGGCCCGTCGCGTCGATCTTGAGCAGCGCCAGGTCGGAATCCTCGTCGCGGCCGATCAGCTTGGCGGTGTATTCCTTGCGGTCGGGCAGCGTCACCGTGATCGAATCGACGGTGGCGCCCTTGGCACCCGGCGCGACCACGTGATTGTTGGTGACGACGTAGCCGTCCGACGAGATGATGAAGCCCGATCCCAGCGACGCGCCCTGCCGCCGCGTCGGCGCGCCGCCGCCACCGCCCTGGCCGCCGAACAGCCCCTCGAACGGGGTGCCCGAGAACGGATTGGCCTGCGTCTGCTGCGTGATCGTCTGCCGGGTGGAGATGTTGACTACCGCCGGCTGCAGCTTGGCGACCATGTCGGCGAAGCTCATCGGCGCGCCGGCGCGCGGTACCTGGGCCTGGATCGCGCCGGGCTCGTTCTGGGCGGTCTGCGCGAAGGAAGGCTGGAGGGCCAAGGTGGCGGTGGCACCACCGAGCAGGAGCGCGCCGGTGAGGGCGTAGGCATTGCGCACGATCGTGATGTTCCTCTCGTTCGTCGTTCGAATTGACCGCCCTATCGCGGCGGGCGGCTGAACGACTGTTGAATGTCAGGCGCGCGGGGCGGTTCCCCTACCCTCTGACCTATCGCGCGCGCCCCTCGAACTCGCGCAGGTAGGAATTGTTCGGCGACAGCAGGAACGTCGTGCTGCCCTCCGTCGATCCATCAGCGCCGAACGTCCGCCGGTACGACTGCATCGCCCGGTAGAAGTCGTAGAAGCTCGCATCCTTGCCGAAGCTCTGCGCGTAGATGCGCGAGGCCTCCGCGTCGGCGTCCGCGCGCACCACCTGGGCACGGCGCTGCCCCTCGGCGGTGATGGTGATCGCCTCCTGCTGGCGCGCGGTCTGCATGCGGCGCAGCGCCGACTCGAGCGGCGTGCCCTCGGGCAGCTCGGCCTCCTTGATCCGCACGTCGACGATCTCGACGCCGTACTGGCGCGCGCGGCGGTCGAGCCCCTGCTGGATCGAGTCCATCACCTCGCCCCGCTCCGGGCTGAGCAGCGCGGTGAAGGGCACCTTGCCCAATTCGTTGCGCAGTGTCGAGCCGAACAGCGGCCGCAGCTGGTTGGCGACGCCCTCCTCGCTGCCCGCGGTGGCCAGCATCAGCCGGGGGTCGACCACCCGGAAGCGTGCGAACGCGTCGACGTTGAGCCGCAGCTGGTCGGTGGAGAGCACCTGCGTGTTCTCCAGGTCGAGGTCCAGCACCCGCTTGTCGACCCAGGTGATGCGATCGATGAACGGCACGCGGAACAGCGGCCCCGCCCCTGTCGAAGCGCCGATCGTCTCGCCGGGGCGGTATTGGTTGACCACGCGGATCGGCTGGCCGAAGCGGTAGACCACCGCCTGCTTCGTCTCCGGCACCACCGCGAAGGTCGCGGCGGCGAGGATGACGAGCAGCAGCGCCGCGATGCCCAGCGTCACCGGGTTCTTCCACACGCCGTTCATTGTGCCGCTCCCGTCTGCGCGGCAGGCGGGGCCGGTTCGGCGGCCGCCCTTTGCGCGGGCGCCGCCTGCGGGTCGACCACGCGGCGGGCGCCGGGCACGCCGAGGTAGGGCACCACGCCCTGTGGCTCGACGATGGTCTTGTCCGATTTGGCCAGCACGGCCTCCATGGTCTCGTAATACATGCGTCGGCGCGTCACCTCGGGCGCCAGGCGGTACTGCTCGTACACCCGATCGAACGCCGCCGCCTCGCCCTGAGCGCGCGCCACCACCTGCTGGGCATAGCCGCGCGCGCCGTTGAGCGCCGCGACCGCGCCCTGCTGCGCCTCCGTCACCTTGTTGAAATCGTCGACGATCTGCTGCGGCGCGGTGGCGCGGTTGATCGACACGCCCTGGATCGCCACGCCGGAGCGGTAGCTGTTGAGGATGTTCTGCGTCAGCTCGGCGACGCGCCCCTCGATCACCGTGCGCCCGGCGCCCAGTGCCTGGTCGAGCGTGGTGGTCGCGATCACCGCGCGCATCGCGCTCTCGGCGGCGGCGCGCACCGTCTCCTCCGGCTGGGCGAGCTGGAACACGTAGTTGCGCGGGTCGGCGACGTTCCAGCGCACCGAGTAGGTCAGGTCGACGATGTTCTGGTCGCCCGTCAGCGTCAGGTTGACGCCGTCGCCCTTGGGAAAATTCTCGGTGCGGAAGCGCTGCACGTCCACCGTCTGCACGCGCGCGATCGGCGCGGGCGGGGTCAGCTGGATGCCCGGCTGCAACGTGCCGGCGTAGCGCCCGAAATAGGTGACGATGCCGCGCTCCTGCGGGCCGATCTGGTGAAACGAGGTGAACACCACCCACACCGCCACCAGCACGCCGGCACCGATCAGCCACAGCCGCCGCGCGCTGGCGCCGCCCGGCAGGCCGGACCAGCCGCCGCCCGCGCCGCCGCCATTGCCGCCGCCGCGTGCCTTGCGCAGGAACTCGTCGAGCGCGCTGGGGCCGTTACCGGCCGGCTTGCGCCCGCCCGGCGGCTGCGCCCAGGGGTTGCGCGGCCCGCTGCCGTCGTCGCCGCCCCCGCCCCACGGCCCCTTGGGGTTGTCGGCGCGCAGGACGGCGGGAATCAGGGGGGAGCGCCGCCACGGGCGCGACAGGATGTTCATGCTCCACCTATAAGAAGGCGCGGCGGCGAAAAACAGTGGCACCCGTCCTTTGCGGCCCTATCTGCCCCAAGGATGGACAAGCAAGTGACCGCGGCCGTCGCCGCAGTGGCGGGAACGCGCGCGACGGTGCGCGCCGACGGGGACCGGATCGGCGTGGTGCTCGACGCCACCGGCCTCTCCGCCCCCGAGCGGGACGCAATGGAGGCGGCGGTGAAGATGGCCGCGCCCGGCGCCCGCGTGATCGTCACCGCCGAGCGCCAGGCGCGCGCGCTGATCGCCGTCGCCAGCGGCAAGGGCGGCGTCGGCAAGTCGACGCTCGCCGCCAATCTCGCGATCGGCCTGGCCCGTGCCGGCCGGCGCGTCGGCCTGGTCGACGCCGACATCTACGGCCCCTCGCAGCCCCGGCTGATGAAGGTCGAGGGCACCCGGCCCGACGCGATCGAGAAGCAGCTCATCCCCGTCGCCACTCCCCACGGCGTGCCGATCCTGTCGATGGGACAGCTGGTCGCCCCCGATCAGGCCATCGCCTGGCGCGGGCCGATGGCGGCCGGCGCGCTCGGCCAGCTGGTGGAGGGGGCGTGGGGCGCCGCCGACACGCTGATCCTCGACCTGCCGCCCGGCACCGGCGACGTGCAGCTGACGATGATCCAGAAATATCGGCCGGCGGGGGCGGTGATCGTGTCGACGCCGCAGGATCTCGCCCTGATCGACGCCCGCCGCGCGATCGACCTGTTCGCCAAGGCGGGCATCCCGATCATTGGGCTGGTCGAGAACATGGCCGGTTACGCCTGCCCGCATTGCGGCACGGTGTCCGACCCGTTCGGCCGCGGCGGGGCCGAAGCAGCGGCGGCCGAGCTCAACATCCCCTTTCTCGGCCGCGTTCCCCTCGACATCGCCATCCGCACCGCCTCCGACGCCGGCGAGCCCCCCGCCGCGAGGGACGACGACCGCATCTTCGCGCCCATCGCCGCGCAGGTCGCCGGCTGGTTGCAGGATCGCTGAGCCCATGAGGGCAACAACGGCGTTGTCCCTCCCAAGTCGTCGCGCCGGGCTCGTCCCGGCGTCCAGAGCCAAGCAGCGCCTCCGCCTGTCGCCCTGGATGCCGGGACGAGCCCGGCATGACGCCAGACAGGAGAAGACCATGCCCCTCACCGCCGACGCCGACATCAAGGCCCTGCTCGAAGGCGCGCGCACGATCGCGCTGGTCGGCGCCTCCGACCGGCCCGATCGTCCGTCTTACGGCGTGATGGCGATGTTGCAGCGCCACGGCTACCGCGTGATCCCGGTCAACCCGCAGATCACCGGCGAGCACGTCCACGGCGAGTTCGTCTTCCGCGACCTGTCGCAGCTCGGCGACCCGATCGACATCGTCGACATCTTCCGCCGCCCGGAGGCCGCGGGCGAGGCGGTGGACCAGGCGATCGCGATCGGCGCCAAGGCGGTGTGGATGCAGCTGGGCGTGGTCAACCACGACGCGGCCGCCCGCGCCGAGGCGGCGGGCCTCCAGGTCGTGATGGACCGCTGTCCCGCGATCGACATCCCGCGGCTGGGCGTCGCGCGCGTCGGGTAGCGGCGTTTCCCTGTTTCCAATGGCGCGCGGCTGCGTCATGGTCGCGCCCGACAAGGGGGTGCCCGATGCTGTCGCTGCTGCTGATGCTCGCCGATGTGGAGACGATGATCGCGCGGTCGCGCACGCTGACGGCGCCAGAACGCGGCTGCCGCGTGGGGCAGCCGACCGATATCACCGTGTGCGGGCGCCGCGCCGCCGATCGCTTTCGGGTGCCGTTCGTCGGCTACGAGCCGGGCGACCCGCGCGCCGAGACGGTCGCGGGCGAGCGGCAGCGCCTGCTCCACCGTACGGACGCCTGCCAGGATCGACGCGCGATCATGGTCGGCTGCGGGTCTTGGGGCCTCGGCGTGACCAGCGGCGGGGGCAAGGGCACCCGGCTGTCGGGCCGGACGCTGGCACCATGAGCCTGCTTCTCATGATCCTGGCGCAGGTGGCAGCACCCGCCACCCCGCCCCAGCGCATCTCCATCCTCGCCAGGCAATGCCCGGACCCGGTCGGCGGCGAGGTGGTGGTGTGCGGCAAGAACGACGCGCCGCGCCTGCCGCTGCCCGACGAGCGCCGCGAACCGGGCGAGATCGTCCACCACAAGGGCCAGGCGAGCCTGGACAACGGTGCCGGACGATGTGCGGTCGCGGGCTGCCAGGTCGGCGTCGACCTGTTCGGCATGGCCACCGCCGCGGCCCGGCTGGTCGGCAAGGTCGTCGACCCGAACAGCTGCTGCGACGAGCCCGGTCAGGGCACCAGCCCCGGCCTGTTGCTGCGCGACGTCGCCGGCGCCTTCCGGAAGAAGCCCGACAAGTCGAACCGCGTCGCGATCGATCTCGATGCGCCGCCGCCGCCGCTCGCCGGACGGCTATCACCCTGACGACGGGCGGCGGGGGATGACGGCGGCCTAGCCCAGGATCGGCATCCACAGCGGCTGGCCCGCCAGGCTCTGCGATCCCCGCAGCCGCTCCAGCGCCTGCGCGACGCAGCGTTCCGGGCCGTCGTGGGTGACGATCGCGACCAGCGCGTGGCCGTCGGCGCTGGTGCCGCGCTGGATCAGGCTCTCGATCGATACGCCCGCGTCGCGCATCGCCGCCGCGATCTCCGCCAGCACGCCGACCCGGTCCTCGACGGTGAAGCGCAGATAGGCGCGGCCGCGACGCTCGCCGCTGTCGGCGCGCGGCGCAGCCGCCAGCGCCGCCGCCGGCATCGCGAACGGCGTACCGACCACGCCCCTGGCGATGTCGATCAGGTCGGCGACCACCGCGCTCGCGGTCGGCCCCGCACCCGCGCCCGCGCCCTGGAACAGCAGCCGGCCGACATGGTCGCCCTCCGCCACCACCGCGTTGGTCGATCCGGTGACGTGCGCCAGCGGATGGTCGATCGGCACCAGATGCGGGTGGACGCGCTGGAACAGCCCGCCGCCTTTCTGATCGGAGGGGCCCGCCTCCGCCACGCCGACCAGTCGTACGCGGTGGCCGAGCGCCGCCGCCTCGGCGATGTCCGCGCCCAGTACGTGGCGGATGCCCTGCACGCCGACGTCGCCGAACGCCGGCCGCGTGCCGAAGGCGAGGCTCGCCAGGATGGCCAGCTTGTGCGCCGCGTCGATGCCGTCGATGTCGAAGGTCGGGTCCGCCTCGGCATAGCCCAGTGCCTGCGCTTCGCTCAGCACCTCCGCGAAGTCGCGCCCTTCCGCTTCCATCTTCGACAGGATGAAGTTGCAGGTGCCGTTGAGGATGCCGGTGACCCGCGCGATCTCGTTGGCCGCCGCACCCTCGCGCAGGCCCTTGATGACGGGGATGCCGCCCGCGACCGCCGCCTCGAACTTCAGCGGCAGGCCGCGTTCTTCGGCCAGCGCGGCGAGCTCCAGCCCATGGTGCGCCAGCATCGCCTTGTTGGCGGTGACCAGCCCGCGCCCGGCAGACAGCGCCCCGCGCGCCAAGGTCAGCGCCGGCCCGTCGGCGCCGCCGATCAGCTCCACCACCACGTCGACCTCGTCGTGGCCGGCGAGCGCGGCGGTGTCGTCCAGCCACGCGAAGCGCGACAGGTCGATGCCGCGGTCGCGCGTCCGGTCGCGCGCCGATACCGCCACCACCTCGATCGCGCGCCCGCTGCGCCGTTCGATCAGCGCGGCATTGGCGTCGAGCAGCCGCACCACGCCCGCCCCCACCGTGCCGAGCCCCGCCAGTCCCACGCGCAACCGATCCGCCATTCTCAACCCCCATCCGTCATGCCGGGCTCGTCCCGGCATCCAGAGCCACGAACGGCATCGCTGCTTGGCACTGGACCCCGGGTCAAGGCCCTCCTGAGTTTATCGAAGGGCCCGGGGTGACGAAAACCTCGCGGACGCTCCGGCTAGGCAAGGCACGCCGCATCCGCCATGCTTGAGGCCATGCAAGCCACCCACTCTCCCGCTCCCGAGCATCCCATCCGCGAACTCACCGCGCGCGGCATCCTGCTCGGCGGCCTCATCACGCTGCTGTTCACCGCCGCCAACGTGTATCTCGGCCTCAAGGTCGGGCTCACCTTCGCCACCTCGATCCCCGCGGCGGTGATCTCCATGGCGATCCTGCGCTACCTGCCGGGCGCGACCATCCTGGAGAACAACATCGTCCAGACGGTGGCCTCCGCCGCGGGCACGCTGGCGGCGATCATCTTCGTGCTGCCCGGCCTCGTCATGATCGGCTGGTGGCAGGGCTTTCCCTATCTCACCACCGCGGCGATCACCGCGACGGGCGGCATCCTGGGCGTGATGTTCTCCGTTCCCTTGCGCCGCGCGCTCGTCGTCGACACGCCCCTTCCCTTCCCGGAAGGCCGCGCCGCCGCCGAGGTGCTGAAGGTCGGCGCCGGCAGCCGGGAGGGCGCGGCGGAGAGCGCGCGCGGCCTGTGGGTGATCGTGTGGACCGCGATCGTCTCCGCCGGCTTCGCGATCCTGACGCAGACGCGGCTCGTCGCGGCGGAAGCGGCGCTGTGGTTCCGCGCCGGGGCCGGGGCCACCGGCATTTCGGGCGGCCTGTCCTTCGCGCTGATCGGCGCCGGCCATTTGGTCGGCCTGTCGGTCGGCATGGCGATGCTCGCGGGGATCGTGCTGGGCTGGTGGATCGTGCTGCCGATCCTCACCGCGGCCGCACCGCAGGCGGGCGACGTCGCTGCCTGGGCGGGCGGCGTTTTCAGGAGCGACGTGCGCTTCTTCGGCGCGGGCGTGATCGGCGTCGCCGCGATCTGGACGCTGCTGCGCATCATCGGCCCCGTCGTGAACGGCGTCCGCTCCGCGCTCGCCGTCTCGCGCGACCGGCGCGGGGGCGTGGCGATCGCGCTCGGCGATCGCGACCTGCCGATCGGGCTCGTCGGCCTCGTCTCGCTCGGCATGTTGCTGCCGATCGGGATTCTCCTCTGGTCGGTGCTCACGGGCGGGCCGCTGGCGGGATCGGAAGGGGTGCTGATCGCCGGCGCGCTGTTGTTCGTGGTCGTGGTCGGCGTCGTGATCGCGGCGGTGTGCGGCTACATGGCCGGCCTGATCGGCGCGTCGAACAGCCCGGTATCGGGCATCGGTATCCTGTCGATCCTGGCGGCCAGCCTGATGCTCGTCGGCCTGTTCGGCCGCGGCACCCCGCCGGAGACGACGCAGGCGCTGGTCGCCTACGCGCTGATCGTCACCGGCATCGTCTTCGGCGTCGCCACCATCTCCAACGACAACCTCCAGGACCTGAAGACCGGCCAACTGGTCGGCGCCACCCCCTGGAAGCAGCAGGTGGCGCTCGTCTTCGGCGTGATCTTCGGCTCGCTGGTCGTCCCCCCCGTCCTTAACCTGCTCGGCTCCACCTTGGGCTTCGTCGGTGCGCCCGGCGCCGGCCCCAACGCGCTCGCCGCGCCGCAGGCGGCGCTGATCTCGGCGATCGCCAAGGGCGTGCTGGGCGGCGATCTCAACTGGGCGATGATCGGCTGGGGCGCGCTCGCGGGTGCCGGCGTCATCGTCCTCGACGAGGCGCTCGGCCGCGCGAACAAGCTGCGCCTGCCGCCGCTCGGCGTGGGATTGGGCGTCTACCTACCGATGGCGGTGACGCTGCCGGTGGTGCTGGGCGCAGTGATCGGCGCCTCCTACGACCGCTGGGCGCGCACCCGCTCCGACCCGGAAGCGGCGGAGCGGATGGGCGTGCTGGCGGCGACCGGCATGATCGTCGGCGAGAGCCTGTGGGGCGTCGCCTTCGCCGGCATCGTCTACCTCACCAACTCGGACGCGCCGCTGGCAGTGGCGGGCGAGGCGTGGGAGACGCCGGCGCTGATCGGCGGGACGCTGCTGTTCCTGGGGCTGGTCGCGGCGATCTACCGTTACGTGCGGCGGGTCGCGGTGTAATCGGCTGCCCGTTTGGACATCGGTTTCATCGTTGTCCGGGCCTCTTGCAAAGCCTTTACTGAATCGGCCCACGAAGAGCGCCGGCGGCGAAGCCGCCGTCGGACGGGCTCAGGCTTCGCCGACCCGCCGGCCGGGCGGGGCGCTGCGCGCTGCGCGCTGCGCATCGGCGCGGGCGCCTGCGCCCCGCCTCACATCGCCTTCAGCAGCTCGCTTACCGGCATGAACGCGAACCCGATCGAGCTGTCGGCGATGCCGTACGGGATGAACAGCGTGTCGTTGTGCCGGATCGCCCCGCACGAGTAGACGACGTTGGGCACGTATCCCTCGCGGTCCTGGTCCTTGGCGGCGAGCAGCGGCTCCTTCATCCGCCCGATCACCTTGGACGGATCGCGCTTGTCGAGCAGCACCGCGCCGATCGAGTATTTGCGCATCGCGCCGACGCCGTGGGTGAGGAGCAGCCAGCCCTCGTCCAGCTCGATCGGCGGCCCGCAATTGCCGAGCTGGACCAGCTCCCACGGATATTTGGGGGTCAGGATCTTCTGCCCGTCCTCCCAGTGCGTGAGGTTGTCGGACTTCAGCAGGAACACGTTCTCGCCGTCCGACCGGCCGATCATCATGTATTGGCCGTCGACCGTGCGCGGGAACAGGCCCATGCCCTTGTTGCGGCTCGCCGCGCCCGACATCGGCACCAGGTCGAACGCGCGGAAATCACGCGTCCGCATCATCTCCGACTGGATCTGCGAGCCATTATAGGCCGTGTAGGTGCCGATCCATTCCCACGTGCCGTCGTCGTGCTGGAAATGGACGAGACGCAGGTCCTCCAACCCCTTGGACTGCGCCTCGGTGATCGGGAAGATCACCGTGCCCGACAGCGTCGAATCGCGGTGGCGATGCACCGTCACCTCGCCCGTCGGCGCCTCGTCGCTCGCCCGCGCGATCATGTCGGTGGCGGTGGCGAAGGGCGGCTCGGGCGCGAGCATCATGCGACAATCGTCGGTGATGATCCCCTCACGGAACGCCACCGACGAGATGTGCCCCTCGCCCACCGCGCGCATCGACATCAGGATGCGAAGGCTGCCCGGCGGCATGCCCGACTGATCGAAATGCGGCACCGCGCTGGGGTTCATCAGCGCGGCGGCGGCGTAGCTGTACTCGTGGCAGAAATAGGCGCCGATCAACTGGCGCTTCTCGTCGCCGATCGTGCGCCCGTCCAGCCCCAGCAGATCCTCGATCTGGTCGTAGCGGGTCATGAACACGCGCCGGGTCTGCCAGTGACGCGCCTCGAAATCCTTGAGCACGATTTCCAGCTGGTCGCGCGCCTCCTCGGCGGACATCTCCAGCACCTCGCCCACCAGCCGCTCGGTCCGGCCCGGCACGCCGCCGATGCCGCCCACCGCGATATGGAAAGGCCGTACCACCACACGGGACGGGTCCGCGTGGAGGCGCATGTCATGCGTAACCAGATGCATCGTGGAGAAGCGCCTCGACTGGTGACCCGTGTGCGCCACCTCCACCTGTGTTAAGCGGCGGCGCGCTCCGCCCCTGCCACGGGACGTTGCGCTTGGGAAACCCTGGAAATCGCGCAGTTGGCCAATTGCAGCGCCAGGATCGACTCGGCGCCCTGGTTGCGGTTGAGCCCGGTCGGCATCAGCCCGTCGAAACAGCCGCCGTCCGCGACGCTCGCCAGCGGCAAGTCCAGATCATTGTGCCCCAGGAACCAGCCATAGGCCCGCTCCGCCTCCGCCAGCCACGCCGCATCGTTGGTCTGGGCGTGGGCGGTGAGGCAGGCGTCCACCGTCGCCTGCGCCTCCAGCGGCTGCTGGTCGAACTGGAGCGGTTCGGCATAGGGGCGGTGGAAGCTCTCTGTCCCCACCGCGCGAAACCGACCCTCGGGCGAGGTCTGTTTGTCGCAGATCCAGCGCAGCGTCGACAGGCCGCAGGCGACCAGGTCGTCGCGGCCCAGCGCGGCGCCGGCCCGGATCAAGGCCTCGGGCAGGCGCGCATTGTCGTAGGCGAGCACGATCTCGAACCACTGCCATTCGGGCCGCCGCGCCGCGTCGAGCAGCGCCAGGTGCACGTCGGGGAACTTGGCCAGGATCGAGCGCGACAGCTCGTGCCCCGGCTTCGCCTCCAGCATCGCCGCGGCGCCCAGCATCGCGAACGCCTGCGCGCGCAGCGATTGCAGGTCGAAGGCGATGCTGCCGGTCGAATCGAACATCGCGCCCGCCCAATCGCGGTGCTTGCCCTCCTGCGCGTCGCGCGCGGTGACGCCCAGCGCCCACAGCGTCCGGCCGTTCGAATCCTCCGACCCCTCGTCCTCGCACCAGGTCCGGTCGAAGTTCATGAAGTTGCGGAACCGCCGCTTGTCGGGGTTCCAGGCATATTGGACGAACGAGGCGTAGATCGTGGTCCACTTGTCGCGCGCGACGGGATCGAGGTCGCGCATCGCGCTCACCAGCATCAGTGCGCGGGCATTGTCGTCGATGCAGTAGCCGTGGCGCCGGTCGGGGATCGAGTAAATCGAATGCTGCAACATGCCGGTCGCGTCGCTCATCCGCTCGACAGCGGCGAAGTCGGGCGCGATCGGCCGGATCGCCGCCGGGGCGGCCACGATCCGGCGCGGCTGCGCGGCGATCGCCGCCGCCGTCTCCGCCAGCATCGCCTCGGCGAGCCGCGGCCAGATCATCGTCCGCCCGCGCGCATAGGCGCGCTCGGCCAGCCGCCCGCGATCGCGATCGCTCGACAGCAGCCGGTCGATTTCGCGCGCGAAGGCGGCGGCGTCGCCGAAATCGACCAGCACGCCGTGCCCGTCGGCCAGGATCTCGGTCGCGTGGACGTAGGGCGTGGACACCACCGGCTTGCCGACGCCGATCGCGTAGGAGAGCGTTCCGCTCGTGATCTGCGCCGGATTGGAATAGGGCGTCGCGTAGATGTCCGCCGCCTGGAGATAGTCGATCAGCTCGTCATGCTCGACGAAGCCGTCGAGGAAGCGGACGTTGTCGGCCACGCCCTTCTCCGCCGCCAGCGCCTTCAGCCGGTCGCGATACTTCTCCCCCTCGTGCGCGACGAGGTTGGGGTGGGTCGCGCCGAGCACGACGTAGAGCGCGTCGGGATGCCGCTCGACCACCGCGGGCAGCGCCGCGATCATCGTCTCGATCCCCTTGTTGGGCGCGAGCAGGCCGAAGGTCAGCACCACGCGCCTGCCCTGCCAGCCGAACCGCTCCTTCAGCGTATCGGGATCGATCAGCGCCCGGTCGGGCACGCCGTGCGGGATCATCGCGATCTGGCGCGGATTGGCACCGTACACGCGGGTCAGGATCTCGCGCCCGCGCTCCGCCATCACCACCACGCGCGCGGCGCGGCGCAGCAGCCCCTCCATCACCCGCCGCTCGTCGGCGCTCGGGCGTTCCAGCACGGTGTGGAGCGTGACGATGACCGGCATCGTCGTCCGGTCGAGCAGCGCCAAGATGTGCTCGCCCGCCGGCCCGCCATAGATGCCGTATTCGTGCTGCAGCCACAGCGCCTGCGCGCCGCTCGCCTCGATCCGGCGCGCCGTGTCGAGATAGGCGGACAGGTCGCGTTCCGGGATCGTGCCCGTCACCGCGGCGGGATAATCGTAGCGGCCGACATGGTCGTCCATCGCGTACACGTCGACCTGCACATCGGGGAACCGATCGCGCATCGCGCCGTAGACGTCGGTGGTGAAGGTGGCGAGGCCACACTGGCGAGGCAGGAAATTGCCGATCATCGCCAGCCGCTCGATCGTGCCCGTGCCCACCACTTCGCTCATCATCATTCCCTTGCAGCACCACGAACGAGGCTACCCCAATCGCGTGTGCAACGATAAACCGTTCATCTCCCGGAAAGTTTCTGGTTTTTGGTGCAGCGCACAAATTCTCGTCCGGCGCCGCTCTCGGCCCGTCGCAACTCAGCCGCGACCGCGATACGGCGCGACCCCCTGATCGGGCACCCACAGGTCGGCGGGCGGCGGCCCCGACTGCCAGAACACGTCGATCGGAATGCCGCCGCGCGGATACCAATAGCCGCCGATCCTGAGCCAGCGCGGCGCCATCTCCGCGTGGAGCCGCTCGCCGATGCCGACGGTGCAATCCTCGTGGAACGCCGCGTGGTTGCGGAAGCTGCCCAGGAACAATTTCAGCGACTTGGACTCGACGATCGTGTCGCCGGGCGCGTAATCGATCACGAGATGCGCGAAATCGGGTTGCCCGGTGACGGGACACAGCGAGGTGAACTCCGGCGCGGCGAAGCGCACCAGATAGGTGCTGCCCGCCCGCGGGTTGGGCACGTAATCCAGCACCGCCTCTTGCGGAGAGGCGGGCAGCGGGGCCGTCTGGCCGAGGAACTTCGGGGTCATGCCCGCGCATGTAGGATGCCAGGGCGCCCGTGAAAACGCTGATCCCCATCCTCGGCGACCAGCTGTCGCCCACGCTCTCCTCGCTCCGCGACGCAGCACGCGCGGACAGCGTCGTGCTGATGATGGAGGTCGCCGACGAGACGACCTATGTCCGCCATCACCGCAAGAAGCTCGTCTACATCCTCTCCGCCATGCGCCACCACGCGGAGGCGTTGCGCGCCGATGGCTGGCAGGTCGACTATGTCCGCCTCGACGATCCCGACAATACCGGCAGCTTCACCGGCGAGGTCGCCCGCGCGGTCGCGCGCCACGATCCGGCCCGTATCGTCGTGACGGAGGCGGGCGAGTGGCGCGTCCAGGCGATGCTGGAGGCGTGGGAGACGCTGTTCGGCCTGCCCGTCGACGTCCGCCCCGACACCCGCTTCCTCGCCACCCACGCCGATTTCGAGCAATGGGCGGAGGGTCGCGCCGACCTGACGATGGAGTGGTTCTACCGCGACATGCGCCGGCGCACCGGGCTGCTGATGGAGGGCGGCAAGCCGGCAGGCGATCGCTGGAACTTCGACAAGGAGAATCGAAAGCCGGCGCAAGCCGACCTGCTGATGCCGCGTCCCCTCGCCTTCCCGCCGGACGCGATCACGGCGGAGGTGATCGCCCTGGTCGCCGCGCGCTTTCCCGACCATCCCGGCAGCCTCGACGGATTCGACTATGCCGTCACTGCCGCGGATGCTGAGCGGCAGGCCGCGATCTTCTTTGCCCACGCCCTGCCGCAGTTCGGCGACTATGAGGACGCGATGCTGACCGGCGAGCGGTTCCTCTGGCACTCGATCCTGTCGCCCTACCTCAACTCCGGCCTGCTCGATCCCCTCGACCTGTGCCGCCGCGCCGAGGCCGAGTACCGCGCCGGCCGCGCGCCGCTCAACTCGGTCGAGGGCTATGTCCGCCAGATCATCGGCTGGCGCGAATATATGCGCGGCATCTACTGGCGCGAGGGCCCCGATTATGTCGACCGCAACGCGCTCGACCACCATCGCCCGCTCCCCGCCTTCTACTGGACGGGCGACACCGACCTCCACTGCCTGAGAGAGGCGCTCGGCCAGACGCTCGCCACCGCCCACGCGCACCATATCCAGCGTCTGATGGTCACCGGTAACTTCGCGCTGCTGATCGGCGCCGACCCGGCGGAGGTGCACCGCTGGTACCTGGAGATCTACGTCGACGCCTATGAATGGGTCGAACTGCCCAACACGCTCGGCATGAGCCAGTGGGGCGACGGCGGCCTGATCGCGACCAAGCCCTACGTCTCGTCCGGCGCCTATATCGACCGCATGTCAGATTACTGCCGACACTGCCGCTACGACGTGAAGCAGCGCGTCGGCCCCGATGCCTGCCCGTTCAACGCCCTCTACTGGGACTTCCTCGCCCGCCACCGCGACAGGCTCGGGCAGAACCGCCGCCTGGCGATGCCCTACCGCACCTGGGACAAGCAGTCACCGACGGCGCAAACCGATACCAGGGCGCAGGCCGCGGCGTTCATGGCGGGGCTGGATGCCGCTGGCGGGTACGGCGATCCGCCTCCGTCGGCTGAGCTTCCGTGATCGTCGTCCCTCTTCGTCATCCCGGTGCGGTGCGCGACCGCTGCGAAATGCCTTCCAAGGCACTTCCTTCTTCGTCACCCCGGACTTGTTCCGGGGTCCACCGTGCCGCGAAATAAACGAGATATTGCTTTGCGGCGCGGTGGATACCGGAACAAGTCCGGCATGACGGGCGGTGGCAGACGCCCGCCAACCCGGCGGTAGGCGACACTGCCGGACCAGACACACCACGCCCCTGTCGCGTCCGGCTCCACGCCCACCTTGGACAGGCGCGCCCCAGCCGCGCTAGACGAAGCCATGGACTCCCTCGTCACCCCCGACTGGCTCGCCACCAATTTCGGCGCGCCCGGCCTCCACATCGTCGACGCGACGCTGCTCGACCCTTCGCTCGGCCGCGACGCGCGGGCCGAGTATGACGCCGGCCACATCCCCGGCGCCGTCTTCCTCGACCTCGCGAGCCTGCGCGACACCGCCTCGCCCTTTCCCAACACCCTGCCCGGCCCGGACACGCTCGCCGCCCGCCTGCGCGCGCTCGGCATCGGCGACGGCGCGCGGGTCGTGCTCTACGACGACAGCCCCTGGCACAGCGCCGCCCGCGCCTGGTGGCTGCTGAAGAGCTACGGGATCGGCGACGTCGCGATCCTCGACGGCGGCCTTTCCGGCTGGCGGGCGGCCGGTCACCCGCTTGACACCGCTCCGCCTTCGCCCCGCGCCGCCGAGCCCCCGCCCGCGCCCGCGCCCGACTTCAACCCCGCCCGCCTGCGCACGATCGACCAGATGCGCGCCAACCTCTCCACCCAGGCGGAGCAGGTCGTCGACGCCCGCTCCCTCGCCCGCTTCTCCGGCGACGAGGCCGATCCGCACGGCGCCGCGCCCGGCCACATCCCCGGCTCGACCAACCTCCACTACGCCCGCCTGTTCGACGGGGAGGGTCGGTGGAAACGGAGCGAGGCGCTCGCCGCCGCCTTCGCGCAAGGCCATGTCGATCTCGACCGGCCGACCGTCGCCACCTGCGGCTCGGGCGTCACCGCGGCCGTGCTGGCGTTCGGCGCGCATCTGCTCGGCCGCGAGATGGCGATCTACGACGGCAGCTGGTCCGAATGGGGCCGCGATCCCTCCACCCCCAAGGAGCTCGGCGCATGAGCGACACCGGCAAACCCGTCCGCCCCCGCACCCAGGTCGTCCGCGCCGGGCGCCGTCCCGAATGGACCGGCGGCATCGTCAACCCGCCGGTCTGGCGCGCCTCCACCATTCTCTACGACGACGTCGACAGCCTGCGCGAGCGCGGTGGCGGCGACACGCATCACCGCCTCTATTACGGGCGCCGCGGCACGCCGACGCAGTGGAGCCTCGCCGACGCGCTCACCTCGCTCGAACCCGGTGCGGAGGGAACCTTCCTCTACCCGTCGGGGGTCGCCGCGATCGCCGCCGCGCTGCTCACGGTGCTGTCACCGGGCGACGAGCTGCTGCTGGTCGACAGCGCCTATGATCCCACCCGCGCCATGGCGTCCGGCTTGCTCCGTCGGTTCGGCATCGCCACCCGCTTCTACGACCCGCTGATCGGCGCGGGCATCGCCGAGCTGATCGGCCCCGCCACCCGCGCGATCTTCATGGAAAGCCCCGGCAGCCTCACCTTCGAGGTGCAGGACGTGCCCGCGATCGTCGCCGCCGCCCGTGCCCGCGACGTCACCACCATCCTCGACAACACCTGGGCGACGCCGCTGCTGTTTCCCGCGATCGAGCGCGGCGTCGACCTGACGATCCTCGCCTGCACCAAATACGTGGTCGGCCATTCGGACGTGATGCTCGGCTCGGTCACCGCCGGGCCGGGCCAGTTCGCCCGGCTACGCGACATGAGCTTCCAACTCGGTCAGGTGGTCAGCCCCGACGATTGCTGGCTCGGCAGCCGGGGCCTGCGCACCATGGCCGTCCGCCTGCGCCAGCACGGCGAGAGCGCGCTCGCCATCGCCCGGTGGCTGGCGGACCGGCCGGAGGTCGCCACCGTGCTCCACCCCGCGCTTCCCTCCTGCCCCGGCCACGACGTGTTCGCGCGCGATTTCCTCGGCTCCTCCGGCCTCTTCTCCTTCGCGCTGGCGGGTGGCGGCGAACGGGAGCGGGCCGCCTTCATCGACGCGCTCGATCTGTTCGGCATCGGCTATAGCTGGGGCGGGTACGAGAGCCTCGTCGTCCCCGTCGACGCCAACCGCCACCGCGGCGTCGGCGCGCCGCCGCCTCCCACCCCGACCGTGCGCCTCCAGATCGGCCTCGAAGACCCGGAAGACCTGCTCGCCGACCTCGATACGGCCTTCGCGGCCTGGCGCGCGGCAATGGCATGAACCCCGTCCTCGCCTGGTGGCAGGCGACCGGCTTCGCCACGCCCGGCCCCGCCGACCTGGTCCAGCTCGCCGCGGCGGGCGGGGTCGTGCTGGTCGCGCTGGCCATCGGCGTCCTCGCCGGGCGGCGCACGGGGCCGCGGCTCGCGACCTGGTGGCGCACCCATGTCGCGGGCCACGGCGAGGGGGTATGGACGCGGCTCTCCGCGATCGTCCGCCACGCGGTCGCCGCGCTGGTGCTGGCGATCGCGCTCGGCCTTTGGCCATGGCCGCCGCTCGCCGCGCTGCCGCTCGGCTTCACGCTCGGCGTCGCCGCCGGCCTCACCGCGCATCAGGTGCTGCGCGGGCTCGGGCTGCCGCGCTGGAGCGCCTGGGCGATCGCCGCGATCCTGTTCGTGGCGCTGTTCAGCCAGTCGGTCGGCGGCCTCGCCGCGATCACCGCCGCGCTGGAACGGATCGGCGTCGGCGTCGGTCGCCGCCGGCTATCGCTGCTGACCCTGGTCACCATGCTGGTGACGGTGATCGCGCTCTACGCGCTGATCCGCTTCGTCAACCGCGTCGCCGCCCACTCGATCGCCCGCGCCAAGGGGCTGGACGCCACGCAGAAGCTGCTCGCGCAGAAGCTGGTCGGCATCGTCGTGGTGGTGGTCGTCTTCTTCTTCGGCATCGACCTGCTCGGGCTCGACCTGACCAGCTTCGCCGTCTTCTCCGGCGCCTTCGGCCTGGCGATCGGCTTCGGCCTGCAGAAGACCGTCGGCAACCTGATCGCCGGCATCATCCTGCTCATGGACCGCTCGATCAAGCCGGGCGACGTGATCGTCGTCGGCGAGGAGGCGGGCCGCGTCAACAAGATCGGCGTCCGCGCCGTCTCCGTCGTCACCCGCGACGGCAAGGAACACCTGATCCCCAACGAGAACCTGATGACGCAGGAGGTGGAGAACTGGTCCTATTCCGACCGCAACGTCCGCGTCCGCATCAAGGTGGGCGTGCCCTACGACTGCGACCTGCGCGTGGCGCAGGCGCTGATGCTCCAGGCGGCGAGCGATTCCCCGCGCGTCCTCGACAGTCCCAAGCCCAATGTCTGGCTCACCTCCTACGGCGACTATGCGGTGGAGCATGAGATCCTCGCCTGGATCAGCGATCCGGAAGGCGGCGTCGGCAACGTCCGCTCCGACGTGCTCAACCGCCTGTGGTGGCTGTTGAAGGACGCCGGCATCGCCATCCCCGTGCCGCAGCGCGACATCCGCATCCTGCCCGCTGGACCGACCGGGTCCTAGGACGGATCGACATTCGGCATTTCTCCACCCCGGCGAAGGCCGGGGTCCAGTCGGGAAGGTCGTGGAAGAGGTGGGACGCCCAACCGTTCGCGTTTCGCAGCTGGACCCCGGCCTTGGCCGGGGTGGATGATGAAGCGCAGCGTTGAATGTCCGTCCGCCCCAAAGTTCTTCACGAAACTTCTTGTGCACCGCAACAACGCGCGTCATGTTCGGTGCACCGGCGGGCAGATCGCGCACGGGGTTCCACCCCAACACCCAACAGACGCGGCATCCGGCGGCCAGCAGGCGGGGACATCGGCTTCATCCTTCGGGAGAATACCAGATGCGCCTTTCGCACCTCCTCCTCGGCGGCCTCGCGCTCGCCGTCACCACCCCTGCCCTCGCGCAGGACGACACCGCTCCGCCTAAGGCGGTCACCGTCAGCGGCTCGGTCGGCCTCACCTCCGACTACCGGTTCCGCGGCGTCTCGCAATCGGACGAGAACCTGGCCGTGCAGGGCGGCATCACCGTCAGTCACGAGAGCGGCGTCTATGCCGGCGTCTGGGGTTCCAACCTGGCGGGCTGGGGCACGTTCGGCGGCGCCAACATGGAACTGGACCTGATTGCGGGCGTGAAGGTCCCGGTCGGCGGCGGCACGCTCGACGTCGGCGCCACGTGGTACATGTACCCCGGCGGCTTCGACAACACCGACTTTATCGAGCCTTATGCCAGGCTGTCGGGCACCGTCGGCCCGGTCGGCCTGACCGCCGGCGTCGCCTACGCGCCCAAGCAGCAGGCGCTGGGCGCCTGGTACTCGTCCGGCGCGGTCGCCGCCACCGGCGTCTACGACGATCCCGGCGACAAGAACGACAATCTCTATCTGTGGGGCGACGTCAGCACCGCCGTGCCCGATACCGGCCTCACCGTGAAAGCGCATCTCGGCTATTCCAACGGCAACAAGGGCCTCGGCCCCTTCGCCACCAGCGTCGCGCCCACCGGCGAATATGTCGATTGGCTGGCGGGGGTCGACTATACCGTGCCGGGCACCCCGCTGACGGTGGGCGTCGCCTATGTCGACACCGACATCGACCGCGCCGAGGCGGCCTATCTGCAACCCAGCTTCAGCAGGGGGCAGGACGGGGTTGGCTCGATCGCCGACGCGACGGTACTGTTCACCCTGACTGCCGCTTTCTAGAGCATGATGACATGAGCTTAACCCGTTCGTGCTGAGCGAAGTCGAAGCACAGGCCCGAGGCGATGCGCTCGTAACCTGCCCTTCGACTTCGCTCAGGGCGAACGGCAGTGGATCAATCCATCGTCATCCGGCTCTAGCGTCGAACGACATATGACCGGATCGTTCGTCCTGAGGAGCCATTGAGCACCGTCGAGACGGGTCTTCGGCTTCGCTCCGCCCCTCCTCAGGACGAACGGGATCGGTCTGACCTCATCCGGCCATAAGACCCTCTGCCCTCACCCCCAGCGCAGGTCAGCGCGGCGTCGCCGTCGCGCCCTGTCCCGCCCCGGCCGGCGCCGCGACGATGTCGCGCGTCGCGGCGCCCTTGTCGACGACGTTGGTGTCCGGATCGCCCACCGACGAGCGGATGCCGGGATCGGCCACGCCGCCCGCGCTCTCCAGCGTCGCCTGCTCGGCCGCGGAGCGCGGCGCGGCGCCGCCGAACAGCGCCTCCAGCGTCTGCGCGCGCGCGTTGCCGCTGGCGTCCTGCGGGCGGGCGGCGCCCGGCTGTGGCGGCACCAGCGCGTAATCGGGCGGGATCACCAGTGGCGCCTGGCGCGCCACCGCGAACTCGTCCGGCCGGGCACGGTCGAGCCCGCTCCCCGCGCAGCCGGCAAGTCCCCCACACAGCAGGGCGGCCGTGCCGGCGAGGATGACGAGATTACGCATGGGGACTCTCCACAGAAGCTTGTTTCGGCTCGCGCGTCAGAAAGGCGCGCAGCAGCAGCACCAGCACGCCCACCGTAATCGCCGCGTCGGCGACATTGAAGACCAAAAACGGCCGCCAGTCCGCATCCCACGGTGTCGCGACATGCAGGTCGGCGAAGTCGACGACGTAGCCGAACCGCGCCCGGTCGAGGATATTGCCCAGCGCGCCGCCCAGCACCAGCCCCAGCGCCGTCTGATCGGCCGGGTTCCGCTCGCGCGTCATCCACACCGCGACGCCGACGGCGATCGCCCCGGTCATCGCCACCAGCGCCCAGCGCGTGGTGCTGCCGTCCGCCGGCAGCAGGCCCAGCGACACGCCGATGTTAGGCACGAAGCGCAGCGCGAAGAACGACGTGATCTCGCGCGCCGCGCCCAGGTGATCGATGCCCATCGGCCCCGTGACGATCCATTTGGACAATTGGTCGAGCACGAACAGGGCGACTGCCGCCGCGATCCCGTGTCGGGGCAGCGTCACGACACCACCTCCGCGCCCAGCACCTCGGCACAGCGCCCGCACAGCGCGCCGTCCTCCGCCACCTCGGGCAGATGCCGCCAGCAGCGCCCGCACTTGGCATAGTCGGTGCGCCCGGCCTCGACCGCCGCGCCCTCCCTCACGGCGGCGACGATGAAGATCTCGGCCAGCGCGTCGGCGGGCAGCGGCAGGCTCGGCACCACCACTTCCGCCTCCAGGCTGGAGCGCACCCGCTTCTCGCGGCGCAGCGGCTCGATCGCCTCCGTCACCGTCTCGCGCAGCGCGCGCACCGCCTGCCAGCGCGTGCCCAGCGGCGCGTCGCCCGCCACCGTCGGCAGCTCGGGCCATTCCAGCAGGTGCACCGACCCGTCCTCGCTCGGATAACGCGCCTGCCACACCTCCTCGGCGGTGAACGGGATCACCGGCGCGGCGTAGCGGACGAGCGCGTGGAACAGCGTGTCGAGCACCGTGCGGTAGCTCCGCCGCCGGAGCGAGTCCGCACCGTCGCAGTAGAGCGCGTCCTTTCTCACGTCGAAGAAGAAGGCCGACAAATCCTCGTTGGCGAAATCGGTCAGCAGCCGGATGTAGCGGTTGAACTCATACCCCATCGCCGCTTCGCGCAGCTCCGTGTCGAGCATCCCCAGCCGGTGCAGCACATATTGCTCCAGCTCGGGCATGTCCGCCACCACCACCCGCTCGTCCTCGTCGAATCCGTCGAGCGCGCCGAGCAGGTAGCGGAACGTATTGCGCAGCTTGCGATACGCGTCCGACGCGGTGGCGAGCACCTCCTTGCCGATCTTCACGTCGTCGAAATAGTCGGTGGAGGCGACCCACATGCGCAGGATGTCCGCCCCGCTCTCGCCGATCACCTTGAGCGGATCGACCACGTTGCCCAGCGACTTGGACATCTTGCGCCCCTTGTCGTCGAGCGCGAAGCCGTGCGTCAGCACCGCCCGGTAGGGCGCATGCCCCCGCGTGCCGCTCGACTCGAGCAGCGACGACTGGAACCAGCCGCGATGCTGGTCCGATCCCTCGACGTACAGGTCGGCGCGCGTGCCCGCTCCGTAGCGCGCCTCCAGCGTGAAGACGTAGGTGCAGCCCGAATCGAACCACACGTCGAGGATGTCGTTGACCGGCTCGTACTCGCCCGCGTCATACCCATCGCCGAGCAGCGCCTGGTGATCGGCCGTGAACCACGCGTCCGCCCCGCCTTGCGCGAAGGCCGCGACGATCCGCGCGTTGACCGCCGGATCGCTCAGATACTCGCCACTCTGCCGATGGAAGTAGAGCGCGATCGGCACCCCCCAGGCGCGCTGGCGGGAGATCACCCAGTCGGGCCGCCCCTCGACCATCGCCGTGATCCGGTTCTCGGCGCGCGCCGGCACCCACTGCGTCGCCGCGATCGCGTCCAGCGCGACGTTACGGAGGGTCGCACCGTTGGAGCCTTGCCCTTCGACTTCGCTCAGGGCGAACGGAGGTAAGGATGACGTGCTCTCCCCCCCGTTCGTGCTGAGCGAAGTCGAAGCACCGGCTCCGCGCTCTCCCCTATCCATCGGAATGAACCATTGCGGCGTCGCCCGCTGGATCACCTTGGCCTTCGACCGCCACGAATGCGGATAGCTGTGCTTGAAGTCGCTCGCCGCCAGCAGCGCCCCCGCGGCGCGCAGATCCTCGCAGATCGGCCCGTCGGCGGCCACGAACTTCTTGTTGATGACCGAGCCCTGCCCGCCGAGCCAACCCCAGTCCGCCCGGTACATGCCCCCCGCATCGACCGCGAACACCGGATCGATCCCGTACTGCTTGCACAGCAGGAAATCGTCCTCGCCGTGATCCGGCGCCATGTGGACGAGCCCGGTGCCGGCGTCGATGGTGACGAAATCGCCCTGAAGGAACGGCCGCGGCCTGGCGAAGAACCCGCCGAGGTGATGCATCGGGTGGCGCGCCGTCGCACCTTCCAACACCGACCCCTTGGCCAGCGCCTCGAACGATTCCATGCCGATGCCGGTGCGCGCGGTGAAGGCGGGCAGCAGTGGCTCGGCGACCAGATAGCGTTTGCCGCCGTGGCCGAAGAGCAGATAATCGATCGCCGAGCCATAGGCCAACGCCTGGTTCACCGGGATCGTCCACGGCGTCGTCGTCCAGATCACCGCGAGTGCGCCGACCAGTGCCGGCGCTTCGGGCGCCTCCACGATCTCGAACGCCACGTCGATCTGCGTCGACGTCACGTCCTCATACTCCACCTCCGCCTCGGCCAGCGCGGTCTTCTCCACCGGCGACCACATCACCGGCTTGGCCCCGCGATACAGCTGGCCCGACTCGGCAAACTTCAGCAGCTCGCCGACGATCGCCGCCTCCGCCTCGTACTTCATCGTCAGGTATGGATCGGCCCAGTCGCCCATCACCCCCAGCCGCTCGAACTCGGCACGCTGCACCTCCACCCAGCGCTCGGCATAGGCGCGGCACTCGGCGCGAAACTGCGCGACGGGCACGTCGTCCTTCGACAGCTTCTTGGCGCGATACGCCTCCTCGACCTTCCACTCGATCGGCAGGCCGTGACAGTCCCAGCCGGGCACGTAGGGCGCGTCGCGGCCCAGCAAGGTCTGGCTGCGGACGATCATGTCCTTCAGCACCTTGTTCATGGCATGGCCCATGTGGATGTCGCCGTTGGCGTAGGGCGGTCCGTCGTGCAGGATGAACCGCTCGCGCCCCGCCCGCTCGCGGCGCAGCCGATCGTACAGCCCGATCCGCGCCCAGCGCTCCAGGATCGCGGGCTCCTTGGCGGCGAGGCCCGCCTTCATCGGAAAATCGGTCTTCGGCAGGAAGACGGTGTCTTTATAGTCGGTCATAGATGCGCGCGGCTGTAGCGGGCGCGCGCGGCTTTCACAAACGGCCGTGGAAAGGTTCACGCGGAGCCGCGGAGCCGCGGAGAAGAAGAGGTTGTTCGCGCAAAGACGCGAAGGCGCGAAGATGTCCCGTGCGCGGCAGCGCGCCTTTTGCCATCACACGTGATGATGAAGCGCCGCGATCGCGGCGAGGCGCCCCCCTCCGCGTCTCCGCGCCTCCGCGTGAACCAACTTCTTCGCGTCTTAGCGCGGCGAACCCAACACCACCCGCGCCGCGCGGCAATCCGCCTCCATCTGCACGACCAGCGCATCGAGCCCGTCGAACCGGGCTTCCGCCCGCAACCGCTCGATCAGCGCCACCTCGATCACCTGCCCGTACAGGTCGCCCGAGAAATCGAAGAAATACGGCTCCAGCAACTCCTTGGCCGGCTCGAACTGCGGTCGAACGCCCAGGTTCGCCGCCCCGTCGAGCACCCGCCCGTCCGCCAGCGTCCCGCGCACCGCGTAGATGCCGTAGGCGGGCCGCAGATACTTGCCCATGTCGAGGTTCGCGGTCGGATAGCCGATCGTCCGCCCCACCTTGTCCCCGTGCTGCACCCGGCCTTCGATCGCGAATGGCCGCGTCAGCAACCGCGCCGCGCCGCGCATGTAGCCGGCCCGGAGCAACGCGCGGATCGCCGTCGACGACACCGTCACCCCGTCGAGCGACACCGGACCCACCGTGTCGACCGAGAAGCCCCCCGCCGCGCCGCCCGCGTGCAGCGTCGCAGCGTCGCCCCCCTTGCCCCGGCCGAAGGTGAAGTCCGCCCCCGTCACCACGCCGCCGACGCGCAGCGCCGCGACCAGCCGCTCGGCGACGAACGCCTCCGCCGACAGCGCCGCCAACTTCCCGTCGAAGCGGAACACCACCATCGCGTCCACCCCGGCGGCCGCGAACAGCCGCTCGCGCTGGTCGAGCGTGGTCAGCCGGAACGGCGCGGTGTCGGGCCGGAAATGCCGCACCGGATGCGGGTCGAACGTCGCCACCAGCGCCGGCCGCCCTTCGGCCCGCGCGCGCGCCACCGCGGCGCCGACCACCGCCTGGTGGCCGAGATGGAAACCATCGAAATTGCCCAGCGCGACGATGCCGCCGGCGAACGCGTCCGGCACCGCCTCCGCGCCGTCCAGCCGGCGCATGCTACCGCGTCAGGCGGCGGATGAAGCCGATCAGCCCGGTCTGCCGCGACCGCTTCAGCCGCTCGGCCGCCAGGATCGTCTTCACGCCGCGGAAACACGCGTCGACATCGTCATTGACCAGCACATAGTCGTACCCGTCCCAGTGGCTGACCTCGTTCGCCGCGCGCGCCATCCGCGCGTCGATCACCTGGGCAGAGTCGGTCGCCCGCTTCTCCAGCCGCTGGCGCAGCTCGGCCATGGAGGGCGGAAAGATGAACACCCGCACCACGTCGCCGCCGGCGATCTGGAACAGCTGCTGCGCGCCCTGCCAGTCGATGTCGAACAGCACGTCCTTGCCCGACGCGAGCAGCGCCTCGACCTGCGCGCGCGGCGTGCCGTATCGGTTGTCGAAGACATGCGCCCATTCCAGGAACTCGTCCTCCGCGACCATGCGGCGGAATTCCTCCAGATCGACGAAATGATAATCCCGGCCGTCCACCTCGCCCGGCCGCATCGGCCGGGTGGTGGCGGAGACCGACATCTCCAGCCCTTCCTCATCGGCGAGCAGCATGCGCGCGATCGTCGACTTGCCCGCGCCGGAGGGCGAGGACAGCACGAACAGCACCCCACGGCGCTTCAGGCCGTGCGGGTCACCGGGGATGGGGGTTGCCATCGCGCGCCTTTGGCCGGTCGGCACCGGGCGCGTCAACCCGCGCCCGGCCCACCCGCCGTTTGAGGCTGTTTAGAAATTGGCGATAGAGCCAATTTCATGCGGCCTCTCAGATCGTCGGCGGCATCCGCCGTGCGCGACGCCGGTCGTACGCCTTCTTGGCGACGTAGCCGCCACCCAGCAGCATGCCGAGCGGCCCCATCCGGCGCAGCCCACCGCCGACCAGCGCGCCCATCGCCGCGCCCTTGAACCCGCCGCTGCCGTCGCGACGATCCATCTCACGTCCCACCAGGGCTCCGATAATCTTGCCGATCATTTCACTTCTCCGAAAACTACGTCCTTGAGTTCGCCCGCGCCGCGCAGCACCGCCCAGCCGACCGCGTAGGTGATCGCCGCCGGGATCACGAGCTTCAGCACGTTGGCCACCACCGCGCCCTTCAAGGCGCCGTCCCAACTCGCATCGTCGTCGCCGCTCATGCTGTCGATGACCCCGCCGACCAGCGCCCCTATCGTCGTCACGCTCACGCCGAATTCTCCTTCGACAGGCATAGCGCGGGAAGGCAGGACAGGTTCCCACGCCTCACCCGTCATGCCGGGCTCGTCCCGGCATCCAGGGCCACGAACGCCGCCGCTATTGGACGCCGGAACAAGCCCGGCGTGGCGAGATCACGCCCCCAGCATGTCCTCCGCGCGCACCACCCGGTCGAACGTCGCCTCGTCGACCAGTTCCAGCGCCAGCCCCGCCTCCTTCAGCGTCAGACCATGCTCGTGCGCGTGCTTGGCAATCTTGGCGGCGGCGTCGTAGCCGATCTCCGGCGCCAGCGCGGTCACCAGCATCAGCGATCGCTCCACCCCAGCGCGAATATTGTCCTCGCGCGCGACAAGTCCCTCCACCGTCCGCTCGGCGAAGCTCGTCATCCCCACCGCCAGCAGATCGATCGATCGCAGCACGTTCGCCCCGATCAGCGGCTTGAACACGTTCAGTTCCAGATGCCCCTGCATCCCGCCGACGGTCACCGCGACGTTGTTCCCCATCACCTGAGCGGCCACCATCGTCAGCATCTCGCACTGCGTCGGATTGACCTTGCCCGGCATGATCGAACTGCCCGGCTCGTTGGCGGGAAGCTCCAGCTCGCCCAGCCCCGACCGCGGCCCCGATCCCAGCAGCCGGATATCGTTGGCGATCTTGGTCAGCGCGACGCTGAGCACGTTGAGCGTGCCGTGCAGGTCGACCAGCCCGTCGTTCGACGCCAGCGCCTCGAACTTGTTTGCCGCCGACACGAACGGCAGCCCGGTCAGCGCGGCGATCTCCTTCGCCACCGCCTCGCCGAACCCCGCAGGCGCGTTCAGCCCGGTGCCCACCGCCGTCCCACCCTGCGCCAGCGGCATGATGTTGCGATGAAGCGTGCCCTCGATCCGGTCGCGCGCGTTAGCCAGCTGCGCGACATAGCCGGAGAATTCCTGCCCCAGCGTCAGCGGCGTCGCATCCTGCAGATGCGTCCGCCCGATCTTGACCACCTCTCCCCATTCGCGCGCCTTGGCGTCGAGCGCCCCGTGCAACCGGTCGAGCGCCGGCAGCAGCGTTTCCGTCACCGCCAGCGCGGCGGCGACGTGCAGCGCGGTTGGGAAGCTGTCGTTGGACGATTGCCCACGATTGACGTCATCGTTGGGGTGCACCGGCGCCTTGCCGCCGCGCGTGCCGGTCAGCGCCTCGTTCGCCCGCCCCGCGATCACCTCGTTGACGTTCATGTTGGACTGGGTGCCAGACCCCGTCTGCCAAATGACGAGCGGGAACTGGTCGTCCAGCTTCCCGTCGATCACCTCCGCGGCCGCCGCATCGATCGCCCCCGCCTTCTCCGCCCCCAGCGCCCCGGCATTCACCCGCGCACACGCCCGCTTCACGACGGCGAGCGCCCGCACGATCCCGATCGGCATCCGCTCGCGCGCGCCGAACGGGAAGTTCTCCAGGCTACGCTCGGTCTGCGCGCCCCAATAGGCGTCGGCGGGAACTTCGATCGGGCCGATCGAGTCGGTTTCGGTGCGGGTGGTCATGCGGGCGAGAACGAGCGGGAAGAGGGCGGGTTGCCCGTGACCGTCGAGCTTTACCCATTGCTGTTGGTCAGTCCCTCTCCTCCTGGTCGCCCCGGGCTTGACCCGGGGCCCCGCTTCTTCTTTCCTCCGCTGGTGAACGATCACCGTGGCGGCTGGCTTTATATCATGGCGGATCGCTACCGCGGCGCGATGTACATCGGGGTGACGGCTTCTCTGATGGCGAGGGTTCATCAGCATCGGGCCGGAACGGGCTCGGATCACTGCCACCGCTATGGCCTGACTCGTCTCGTATGGGCGGAGCGCGGCGATGACATCGGCGCCTGCATCGCGCATGAGAAGCGTTTGAAGCGCTGGCGACGCGAGTGGAAGTTCGCGTTGATCGAACGGGGCAATCCCAACTGGCTCGATCTGACGGAGCAGCTGGCGTGATCGCTTGCATCGAAGAAGCGGGACCCCGGCTCAAGGCCGGGGCGACGAGATGAAAGTGCGAGAGGTCCGCGGTGATTGCTGTCCTACAAGCTTCGGATCAGGTATAAGCCACACTAAAATCTGAGCCGCTCTTTCTCATTGCCGCACAAACGGAAACGATCGGAACCGCAAGTTTCGCTCTAGGGGTCAATCGAGTCAAGCAAGCTGCAACTCATTCGCAGCGCCGCGGGCAAAGCCCACGTCGTCGGACGGGCGTTGCCCGCCGGCCGAGCTTGCGCGAGTCAGCCGGACGTCGCCGGCTGCCGCGCCGCGCTATTTCTTCCGCTTGAAATCCACCGCGACGACGTTCGACCCGTCCTCGACCGGCACGCCCACCGGCCCGTCATTCTCCGCCGGGTCGTGCGCCTCGGGCTCGGCGTCCGCGCCCTCCAGCGCCTGGAAGCGCAGCTCGAAATTCACCGCCGGGTCGTGGAAGCCGGTGATCGCCGCGTAGGGGATGACCAGCTTCGAGGGCACCTGGTTGAAGCTCAGCCCCACCGAGAAGCGCTCGTCGTCGACCGTCAGGTCCCAGTAGCGGTTCTGGATGACGATCGTCATCTCGTCCGGAAACCGCTCGATCAGCCGCTTGGGAATGTCGACGCCGGGCGCGTGGGTCTTGAAGGTGATGTAGAAATGATGCTCGCCGGGCAGCGCGCCGGCCTCCGCCACCGAGCCGAGCACGCGGCCGACCACGGCACGCAGCGCCTCCTGGACGATCTCGTCATAGGGGATCAGGCTGTCGGGAAGGCCATCGGTCATGGTCCTTGGGTAGGCGCCCCCCTTCCCCGGCGTCAAGGTTGCTTGGCCGCGGCGGCGCGCTATGGACGGCGGCCATGCGCAGCGCCACGATCAACCGCCACACCAGCGAGACCAGGATCGCCGTCACCGTCGACCTCGACGGCACCGGCGCCTACGACGTCCACACCGGCGTCGGCTTCTTCGACCATATGCTCGAACAGCTGTCGCGCCACTCGCTGATCGACCTCCACATCCGCACCGACGGCGACCTCCACATCGACGAGCATCACACCGTCGAGGATACCGCCCTGGCGATCGGCGCGGCCGTGGCCAAGGCCCTGGGCGAGAAGCGCGGCATCCGCCGCTACGGCGACGCGCTGTCGCCGATGGACGAGACGCTGACCCGCGTCGCGCTCGACATCTCCGGCCGCCCCTGGCTGGTGTGGAAATGCCCCTTCACGATCCAGAAGCTCGGCACCATGGATACCGAGCTGTTCCAGCATTTCTTCCACAGCTTCGCCCAGGCGGCCGGCATCACGCTGCACGTCGAGACGCTCTACGGCGACAACAACCACCATATCGCCGAGAGCGCCTTCAAGGGCCTCGCCCGCGCGCTCCGTCAAGCGGTCGAGATCGACCCGCGCAAAGGCGACGCCATCCCCTCCACCAAGGGTACGCTGTGATCCTTTCTCGATCGATCACCCCGGCATGACCCTCGCCCTGATCGATTACGGCGCCGGTAACCTCCACTCGGTCGCCAACGCGCTCGCCGCCGCGGGCTGCGACGACCTGGCGATCACCGCCGACCCGCGAGCGGTCGCGCGCGCCGACCGGATCGTCCTCCCCGGCGTCGGCGCGTTCGGCGCCTGCGCGGCGGCGCTGTGCGCCATCCCCGGCATGATCGAGGCGATGGAGGCGCGCGTGCTGAAGCAGGGAGCGCCCTTTCTCGGCGTGTGCGTCGGCATGCAGCTGATGGCGGAAGCCGGCGACGAACGCGGCACGCACGCCGGCCTCGGCTGGATACCCGGCCGCGTCTCGCACCTGACGCCGACGCCCGCCGCCAAGGTGCCGCACATGGGCTGGAACGACGTCGTCCCCACCATTTCGCACCCGCTGATCGTGCCGGGCGAGGCGTATTTCCTCCACAGCTACGCCTTTGCCGGAGCACACGTGCTCGCCACCACCGACCATGCCGGTCCCGTCACCGCCGCGATCGGCCGCGACAACATGCTCGGCGTCCAGTTCCACCCGGAGAAGAGCCAGTCCTACGGCCTCGCCCTCCTCCGCCGCTTTCTCGCCTGGAAACCATGACCGCTTCGACATTGCCCGGCACAGGCCTGATCGTCTTTCCCGCCATCGACCTCAAGGGCGGCCAGGTCGTCCGCCTGGCCGAGGGCGACATGGATCGCGCCACCGTCTACGGCGACGATCCCGCCCACCAAGCATTGCTGTTCGCCGAGGCGGGTGCCGAGCACCTCCACGTCGTCGACCTCGACGGCGCCTTTGCGGGCGAGAGCCGCAACGGCGACGCCGTCCGCGCGATCGTCGAACGCTTCCCCGGCCACGTCCAGCTCGGCGGCGGCATCCGTGACCGCGCGGCGGTGGAGCGCTGGTTCGATCTCGGCGTGTCCCGCGTCGTGATCGGCACCGCCGCGCTGGACGACCCCGATTTCGTCCGCGCCGTCGCCCGCGACTTTCCCGGCGGCATCGTCGTCGCGGTCGACGCGAAGGACGGCATGGTCGCCACCAAGGGCTGGGCCGACGTGTCCACCACCAGCGCCACCGACCTCGCCCGCCGCTTCGAGGACGCCGGCGTCGCCGCCCTCCTTTTCACCGACGTGGGCCGCGACGGGCTGCTCAAGGGCTGCAACGTCGAGGCGACCGTCGACCTCGCCCGCGCCGTCTCCATCCCGGTGATCGCCTCGGGCGGTGTCAAGGGCATCGGCGACATCCACCTCCTCGCCCTCCACGCGCGGGACGGCATCGAAGGCGTCATCACCGGCCGCGCCCTCTACGACGGCCGCCTCGACCTGACGGCGGCGCTGAACGTCGCCGCTGCCGCATCCCCCTCCCTGCAAGGGAGGGGTTAGGGGTGGGTCGAGGCTTGATGACACGGGCAGGTCACGCACGGCGGTCGCCGTACCGCCAAGCCTCCACCCACCCCCGCCCCCTCCCTTGCAGGGAGGGGAGCAAGTGACCGTCCGCGCCCGCGTCATCCCCTGCCTCGACGTGGCGAACGGCCGCGTGGTGAAGGGCGTCAACTTCGTCGATCTCGCCGACGCCGGCGACCCCGTCGAGCAGGCCCGCGCCTACGACGCCGCCGGCGCCGACGAGCTCTGCTTCCTCGACATCACCGCCAGCCACGAGGGCCGCGGCACCATCCTCGACGTGGTGCGGCGGACCGCGGCGGTGTGCTTCATGCCGCTCACCGTCGGCGGCGGCGTCCGCACCGCCGACGACGCCCGCGCGCTGCTGCTCGCGGGTGCCGACAAGGTCGCGGTCAACTCCGCCGCCGTGTCGCGGCCGGAGGTGGTGACCGACATCGCCGAGCGGTTCGGCAGCCAGTGCTGCGTCGCCAGCATCGACGCCCGCCGCTCCGGCGGCGGCTGGGAGGTGTTCACCCATGGCGGCCGCCGCGCGACCGGCATCGACGCGGTTGCCCACGCCCTCCGCCTTGCCGACCTCGGCGCGGGCGAGCTGCTCGTCACCTCGATGGACCGTGACGGTACGCGCTCGGGCTACGACCTCGACCTGGTCCGCACGATCGCGGACCGGACCGACGTTCCCGTCGTCGCATCCGGCGGCGTCGGCGGCCTCGCCGACCTCGTCGCCGGCGTCATCGAAGGCCACGCCTCCGCCGTCCTAGCTGCCTCCATCTTCCATTACGGCGAAGCGAGCGTCGCCGACGCGCACGCCGCGCTCGCCGCCGCGGGCGTTCCCGTCCGGTCGCACTGACGCCGCCGCGGGATTGACCCGGCGCCGTGGCCCGGCCACTCCCCGACGCCATGGACGCCTTCGCCCGCCTGGAAACCACCATCGCCGACCGCCGCAACGCCGACCCGGCGTCGAGCTATGTCGCCAGCCTCTTCGCCCGCGGCCGCGGCCGTATCGCGCAGAAGATCGGCGAGGAGGCGACCGAGACGGTGATTGCCGCGATGGGCGACGATCCGGCCAAGATCGTCCCCGAGGCGGCCGACCTCCTGTTTCACCTCTGCGTCCTCCTTGCCGATGCCGGCCTGTGTCTCGATGACGTCCGCGCCGAACTCGACCGGCGCGACGGCTTGTCCGGGCTTGCCGAGAAGGCCGCCCGCCCCCGCTGATCCGGAGTCCTGCCATGCCGATCGACGCCACCCTGCCCTATGACGACGACAACGTCTTCGCGCGCCTGCTGCGGGGCGAGATCCCCTCGACCCGCGTCTACGAGGACGAGTGGGCGGTCGCCTTTCACGACATCGCGCCGCACGCCCCGATCCACGTCCTGGTCGTCCCGCGTGGACCCTACGTGTCGTGGGACGACTTCTCGGCCCACGCCTCGACCGAGGAGATCGCCGGCTTCGTCCGCGCCGTCGGCAGCGTCGCCCGGACGATGGGCCTGGTCGAACCCGGCTATCGCCTGCTCGCCAACACCGGCCCGAACGGCGGGCAGGAGGTGCCACACCTCCACGTCCACCTGTTCGGCGGCGGGCCGCTCGGGCCGATGCTCGCTCGATAAACGTTGCGAATGCTACGTTTCGGGCTAGGCTGCGCGGCTTCAACGAAGGGGCGGGAGAGGCCCCGCATCCCTTGGGGGGACCTGAATACATGCCTTTCGCGCGCGTAAAGCCGCTGGACGCCATTCTCGCGACCGCGGAGCGTAAGTCGCTCCACCGGACGCTGGGCTGGTTCCAGCTCACCCTGTTCGGCATCGGTTGCGTCATCGGCACCGGCATCTTCGTGCTGACCGCCGCCGGTGCGCAGAAGGCCGGTCCCGGCCTGATGCTCGCCTTCGCGATCGCCGGCGCGATCTGCATCGTCGCGGCGCTCTGCTACGCCGAGATCGCCGCGATGATCCCGGTCGCCGGTTCCGCCTACACTTACACCTACGCGACGATGGGCGAGCTGCTCGCCTGGACGGTCGGCTGGGCGCTGATCCTCGAATATGCGGTCGCCGCTTCGGCGGTCGCCGTCGGCTGGTCGGGCTTCTTCTCCGGCACAATCCTGACCGAGTTCCTGGGGGTGCAATTACCCTCCTGGCTCGCCGGCGCGCCGCTCGCACTCGGCGGGATCGAGGGCGGGTTCATCAACCTGCCCGCAGTCGTCATCTCGCTTCTCATCACCTGGCTGCTGATGATCGGCACCACCGAAAGCGCGCGCGTCAACGCGGTGCTGGTGCTCATCAAGGTGACCGCGCTGGTCGCGTTCATCGCGATCACGCTGACCTCGGCCTATTTCGACCCCGATCGCTTCAATCCCTTCCTGCCCGCGGGGCTGTTCGGCGGCTTCGGCACCGGCGTCGGCGCGGTCGGCGCGGCGGCGACGATCTTCTTCGCCTATGTCGGCTTCGACGCGGTCTCGACCGCCGCGGAGGAGACCAAGAACCCGCAGCGCAACGTGCCGATCGGCCTGATCGGGTCGCTGCTGTTCTGCACCGTTTTCTACATCGCCGTGGCGGCGGGCGCGATCGGCACCGTCGGCGGTCAGCCGATCATGGGTCCGAACGGCGTCCCCTTCCCTGCTGGATCGGAGGAGCTGGCGCGCCAGTGCGCGACCTACGCCGCCGATCAGCTGCCGCTGGTCTGCTCAAACGAGGCGCTGGCGCACGTGCTACGCCAGATCGGCTGGTCGGGCGTCGGCAACGCGGTCGGCATCGCGGCGATGCTCGCGCTGCCGTCGGTCATGCTGATCCTGATGTTCGGCCAGACGCGCATCTTCTTCGTGATGAGCCGCGACGGCCTCCTCCCCGAGGTGCTCAGCCGCGTCCATCCCAAGTGGAAGACGCCCTATATCGTCACCGCCGCCACCGGCGTCGCGGTCGCGATCGCGGCGGCGTTCCTCCCTGTCGGGCGCCTCGCCGACATCGCCAACGCCGGCACGCTCTACGCCTTCATGATGGTTGCGATCGCGGTGATGATCCTGCGCCGGACCGCTGCCGACCGGCCGCGCAGCTTCCGCACCCCGGCGCTGGCGCTGCTCGGACCGCTGACTATCGCCGGCTGCGTGTTCCTGTTCTTCAACCTGCCGCTCGACGCGATGCTGGTGCTGCCGATCTGGGGCTTTGTCGGGCTGGTCATCTATGTCGCCTACAGCCGCGGTGCATCGCACCTCGGCCGCGGGATCGTCGATGTCCACGAGGGCGACGAGCTCGAGCCGCCGGTGCCGGGCACGCACTGAGGCGCGCCTTTAAGGCAAACGAAAAGGGCCGCGGGAGCATCCTCCCGCGGCCCTTTTCTCATCCACAACCCTGAGGTCACTCGTCACTGGCGGGGACCAGGGTCTCGCTCCGCAAGCGGGCGCTCGACTACCGGGATGCTCCGGCCTCTTGCAATGCCTGCTTGCAGCAGTCGCGCTGAACAGGCTCGCCAGGTGACGGTGAAAGGTTACGCCAGCTTCTCGGCCGCCAGTGCCTTCAGGTCGGCGATGGGGCGCGGGCCGATATGGCCGATGCACTCCGCCGCGCAGATCGCGCCCAGGCGCAGCGACCGTTCCAGGCTCTCGCCGGTCACCTGTCCATGGAGGAAGCCGGCGGCGAACAGGTCACCCGCGCCGGTGGTGTCGACCACCGCGGCGATCGGCTCCGCCGCCACCGTCGTCCGCTCGCCGCCCGCGATCGCCATCGCGCCGTCCGGGCCGAGCGTCACCACCAGCAGCGGCACCTTGCCCTGCAGCGCCGCGATCGCCGCCTCCAGGTCGTCGGTCTCGACCAGCGACTTCAGCTCGGCATCGTTGGCGAACAGCACGTCGATCAGGCCGCCGTCGATCAGTTCGTGGAACGCCACGCGGTGGCGGTCGATGACGAACTCGGCCGACAGCGTGAAGGCGACCTTGCGCCCGGCGTCCCGCGCCACGTCGATCGCCGCCCGCATCGCCGCGCGCGGCTCTTCCGGGTCCCACAGATAACCTTCGAGATAGAGAAAGCGGCTGCCCGCGATCAGGTCGCGGTCCAGCGCCTCGGCGGGCAGATAATGCGACGCGCCCAGAAACGTGTTCATCGTCCGCTGCCCGTCCGGCGACACGAAGATCAGGCAGCGCCCCGTCGTCGGCTGGCCGGGGCGTGCCGGCGTGTCGAAGCGGATGTCGCCCGCGCGGATGTCGTGCGCGAACACCGCGCCCAGCTGATCGTCGGCGACCTGCCCGATGAACCCGCAGGCGGAACCGAGCGCCGCCATCCCCGCGATCGTGTTCGCCGCCGATCCGCCCGATACCTCGGTCCCCGGCCCCATCTTGGCGTAGAGCGCGTCGGCCTCTTCCGGCGAGAAGACGAGCTGCATCGCCCCCTTGGTCATGCCGTTCGCCGCGATGAAATCGTCGGCGGCGGGCGCGATGATGTCGACGATCGCGTTGCCGATCGCGACGACGTCGAAAGTGGGCTCGGTCAAGGCAGGCTCCTGTGTGCGGGAAAGCTGTGCGGGAAAGCCGCCGCCGTAGAGAGGCGCCCCCGCCTTCGCAACGTTGACGGCGCGGGCAGGCCGCGCCATCCCCGCCGGCGATGATCGCCGCATTCTTCCTGTCGGTCGGCCAGCTCGGCGATCCACCGGTGCTGCGCGTGTTCGCCAAGTCGATGGCCGTCACGCTCGCCTTGTTCGCGCTGCTCGGCGCGGGCGTGTGGTGGGGCACGCAGGCGCTGATCGCCGGCTGGGTCGGCGGTTACGAGGACGGGCTCGCCGCCATGGTCGCGCTGTTCGGCACCGTGCTGGCGCTGTGGCTGCTGTTCCGCGCGGTCGCCGTCGCCGTGATCGGCCTGTTCGCCGACGAGGTCGTCGCCGCGGTCGAGGCGCGTCACTATCCCGCCGCGCTGGCCACCGCCCGGCCGGTCTCGTTCGCGCGCGGTGCCGCGACCGGCCTGCGCTCCGCCGCCCGTGTCGTGCTGGTCAACGCGCTGATGCTGCCGCTCTACGTCGTGCTGCTCGCGACCGGCATCGGCACGGCCGTGGCCTTCTTCGCGGTCAACGCCTGGTTGCTCGGGCGCGACCTCGGCGACATGGTCGCGAGCCGCCATCTCGATCGCGCCGGCGTCCGCCAGTGGCGACGGCGCACAGGGCCGCGGCGCTTCCTGCTCGGCCTCGGCGGCACGGGGCTGTTCGTGCTACCCGTCGTCAATCTCGTCGCCCCCGTGCTCGGCGCGGCGATGGCGACGCATCTCTTCCACCGGGGACGATCATGAAGCTAGCCGTCATCCTCGCCGCGACGCTGGCGCTCGCCGCCTGCGCGGCGCCGGTCGCACGCCCGACGGGGACGGCGCCGGTCGTCCCCACCTACACCAGCGTCGGTCTGGAACGCGTCGTCGGCCAGAACGCCGACGGACTGGTGCAACTGTTCGGCCAGCCCGATGCGGACGTGCGCGAGGGCACCGCGCGCAAGCTCCAGTTCAGCAGCGCCATCTGCGTCCTCGATGCCTATCTCTATCCCAAGGACGGGGCACCACCGCGCGTCACCTATCTCGACGCGCGCGAGCCCGACGGCAGCGCCATCGACCGCGCCAGCTGCGTCGCCGCCCTGACCAGGCGGCGCGAAGCCCGCTAACCCTGACCCTTCCCGTCAGCGGCAGCAGAACCGAGCCTGTCCAGCGCCCACGCCGCCGCCTCCGCCACCACCGGCGACGGATCGTCGAGCAGCGGCCGTAACGCCGCCACCAGCGCTGCCTCCCCGCTGTTGCCCGCCGCGATCGCCGCGTTGCGCACCATCCTGTCGCGACCGATGCGCTTGATCGGCGACCCCGCGAACACCTGCCGGAACCCCGCATCGTCCAGCGCCAGCAGGTCCGCGAGCCGCGGCGCCACCATCTCCGCGCGCGGCGCGAACGCTAGATTGGCGGCGGCGGAGGCGGCGAACTTGTTCCACGGGCACACCGCCAGGCAGTCGTCGCAGCCGTAGATGCGGTTGCCGATCGCGGCCCGGAACTCCGCCGGGATCGGCCCGGCATGCTCGATCGTCAGGTACGAGATGCAACGCCTGGCATCGAGCTGGTAGGGCGCTGGGAACGCGTCGGTCGGGCACGCCCGCTGGCACGCGTCGCACGAGCCGCACGCATCGCGCGACGCCATGTCGGCGTCCAGTTCCAGCGTGGTGTAGATCGCGCCCAGGAACAGCCAGCTGCCATCGGCCCGGCTGACCAGGTTGGTGTGCTTGCCCTGCCAGCCCACGCCCGCGGCCTCCGCCAGCGGCTTCTCCATCACCGGCGCCGTGTCGACGAACACCTTCAGATCGCATCCGGCCTCCTGCGCCAGCCAGCGGCCGAGCGCCTTCAGCGCGCGCTTCATCACGTCGTGATAGTCGGCGCCTTGCGCGTAGACGGAGATGCGCCCGATCCCGCCCTCGTCCGCCAGCGCCAGCGGATCGCACTTGGGCGCGTAGCTCATCCCCAGCGAGATCACGCTCCTGACCGCCGGCCACAGCGCCGCCGGGCCGACGCGGTGGTGCGCGCGCTCCTCCATCCAGATCATCGATCCGTGGCGCCCGTCGGCGAGCCACCGGCGCAGCCGCTCGCCCGCCTGGGGCGCCGCGTCGGCGTCGGCAAACCCGCACGCCGCGAACCCCAGTTCGGCGGCCTTGGCGCGGATGCGGTCTTGGAGCTTGCCGTGCTGCACGCCCGCCCGCTACCACATCGGTGCGGAGGGGAGAACGACGTGGGCGATCAGGCGGTTACCGCCACGGGGCTGATGAAGCGATTCGGCGATCGGCGCGTCGTCGACGGCGTCGACCTGGCCGTGCCGCGCGGCGCCATCTATGGCGTGCTCGGCCCCAACGGCGCCGGCAAGACGACGACGCTGCGCATGGTGCTCGGCATCATCGAACCGGATGGCGGCGCCCGTACGCTGCTCGGCTGCGCACACCCGCGCGACGCCAGCGACCGGGTCGGCTACCTGCCCGAGGAGCGTGGCCTCTACCCGGGCATGAAGGCCAAGGAGGCGATCGCCTTCATGGGCTCGCTGCGCGGCCTGCCCTGGTCGGCCGGGCGCGCGCGCGCGGTCGAGATGCTGGCGGCCGCCGGCCTGGGCGATGCGGCGGACCGGAAGATCAGGAAATTGTCCAAGGGCATGGCGCAGCTCGTCCAGCTGCTCGGCAGCGTCGTCCACCGACCCGACCTGCTGGTCCTCGACGAACCCTTCTCCGGCCTCGACCCCGTCAACCAGGAGAAGCTCGAGGCGCTGATCCTGGCCGAGCGCGATCGCGGCGCCACCATCCTCTTCTCCACCCACGTCATGGCGCATGCCGAGCGGCTGTGCGACCGGCTGGCGATCATCGCCGGCGGGCGCCGCCGGTTCGAGGGCACGGTGGACGACGCGCGCGCGACGCTCCCCGCGCGCGTCCATTACCAGCCGCGCCAACGCTCGCCGGGGATCACCGCGCTGCTGCCGCCCGACGCCGTGCCCGCCGGCGAGGGCTGGCGCTTCGCCCTGCCGGCCGACGGGATCGAGCCGCTGCTCGCCACGCTGATCGCCGCCGACCACGGCATCGCCGGCCTGTCGATCGAGCGCCCCAGCCTGCACGAGGCGTTCGTCCGTATCGTCGGCGCCGCCGCCGACGACGACGATGGGGCGCCGCGATGACCCGCGTGCGCCGCTTCCTCCGCCAAATGCTGACGGTCGCCCGCCGCGATTTCGTCGCCACCGTGGCGACGCCGGTGTTCCTCCTGTTCCTCTTCGCTCCCGCGCTGATGGCGGGCCTGAGCGCCGTCGGCGGCATCGGCGCGGCCCAGATGAACGACGGCGACACCGACCGCGCCCGCATCGTCGCGATCCTGCCGCCGTCGCAGGGGCGCATCATGGCGGCGGAGGATGCGCGCCTGCGGCGGATCATCCCTCGCGGCGGCCGGCCCGCGCCCCTGGCGATCGTCGCGCCGACCGCCGACCCCGCCGCCCAAGCGCGGACGCTGGTCGCCGCCAGCGACCGCGACGTGGACGGCGTCCTCTACGGCGACCTCGCCCGGCCGACGATTCTGCTCGCCCCCCTCGCCCGCTTCAGCGGCGATTACCTGGAGGGGCTGGCGCACGCGACGCTCGCGACCGAGCGGCTGGGCGATCCCGTCCGCGTCCGCGCCCGCCGGATCGAGACGCGCGAGACCGGCCGTTCGATCGGCGGCCAGCACCAGGCCGGCTTCCTGGCGGTGTTCGGCGTCTTCTTCCTGACGCTGTTCCTCGCCGGCCAGGTCGTCGGCTCGATGGCGGAGGAGCGCAACAACAAGGTGATCGAGATCCTCGCCGCCGCGGTGCCGCTGGAGGCGGTGTTCGGCGGCAAGCTGCTCGGCCTGTTCGGCGTCGCGGTGTTGTTCGTCGGCTTCTGGGGCACGGTGATCGGCGAGCTGCTCAACCTGCTGCCCGCCGGCGTGTCGGCGGCGTTCGGCGAACTGGCGCCCGCGATCGGCGCACCCGGCTTCGCCTTCCTGTTCGCGGCTTATTTCTCGATGGCCTACCTGCTGCTCGGCTCAGCCTTCCTGGCGATCGGCGCGCAGGCGCAGTCGCAGCGTGAGATCCAGATGCTGTCGCTGCCGATCACGCTGATCCAGGTGGCGATGTTCGCGCTCGCCTCGGCCGCGGCCCGCGCGCCGGGAAGCACGCTGGCGCTGGTGGCGGAGATCTTTCCCCTTTCCTCGCCGTTCGCGATGGTGGGGCGCGCGACGAGCTCGCCCTCCTGGTGGCCGCACGTCGCCGCGCTCGCCTGGCAGGCGCTGTGGGTGGCGCTGTTCATCGGTGCGGGCGCGCGCCTGTTCCGACGCGGCGTCCTCCAGTCGGGCAGCGGGCGGTGGATCCGCTGGCGGCGGCACGGCGCAGCGCCGCCAGCGTGACGGCGCATCGGCTGGATCAAATCCACGTTCACGATCGAGGTCGTCCCTTTACCTGCCCGTGCTCCCCGGCGAAGGCCGGGGTGGAAAAACGCTGAATGTCGATGCGCTCTCGCCAGATTCCCACGATCTCAGGCGCTTGGCGCCCCTTTCGAACCTTCCGGCGCCACTTATCTCGATCGCATGACTGACCCTGCCGACCGCCGCTCCTTCCTCTCCTTCGCCGGCCTCGGCGCCGGCGCGCTGGCGCTGATCGGCTGCCGCGCCGGCACTGCCCAGGCGGCGGAGCGCTTCCCCGTCACCAAGCCCGATGCCGAGTGGCGCCGGCAGCTCGGCACCGCGGCCTACGACGTCCTCCGTCACGAGGGCACCGAACGCCCCGGATCGAGCCCGCTCAACGACGAGCACCGCGCCGGCACCTTCGCGTGCAAGGGTTGCGCGCAGCCGCTGTTCTCGTCACGCACCAAGTTCGACAGCGGCACCGGCTGGCCCAGTTTCTACGCCCCGCTGGCGAATGCGGTCGGCACGCGCACCGATCGCTCGATGTTCATGGCCCGCACGGAGGTTCACTGCGACCGCTGCGGCGGTCATCTCGGCCACGTGTTCGACGATGGCCCGCGCCCGACCGGCAAGCGCTATTGCATGAACGGCGTGGCGATGACGTTCCGGAAAGCGTGATCGCGGCGCTCGCCCGGCCTCAGTCCTTGCCGGTAAAGGCGACCACCCCGATCGGGCCGCGGCCGATCGACGGGCCGGTGCCAGCATATTGCAAAGCCGGCGCGGCCACCGGCGTCTGGCCCGAGTAGATGAAGCCGCTGGTCGGATAGTTCGACGTGCCCAGTCCACCCTGCGGGCCGTACCATACCTTCACCAGGCTCCAGTCGCCCGCCGCCGACACGTCCACCGCGCGCACGTCGCGCTCGATGCCGCCGCGGCGCGACCAGTTGGCGTGGGTCAGCAACACCTCGCGATCGCCGACTACCTTGGACACCATCGCGACATGGCCGACGCGCATCCGCGACGTCGCCTGGAAGGCGAGCACCGATCCGGCGACCGGCGTGTGACCCCGCTCGTACCGGCCGGCCGCCTGGCTCCACCAGGTATCGGCGTTGCCGCGAATCTCGATGCCGGAGATTTGCCGGGCGTAGGGCGCGCACTGCCAGAACTGGGCCGCTGCCGGGGCCGCCCCCAAGACCGAAGCGGTCAGGCCGCACGAAACCACCAGCGCGAAACGCACTGCCAACGCCTTCATCATGTTCGGGAACCCCCGGCTCAATCGGTGTGAGGGTCGGCTACGGGGCCTCGAAATTTTTTGGAAGAGCGCCGGGAACCTTATCCGACGAACCGTGTTTCGCCGCCGACGAGCACCGGAAAGCGTCAACCTGCCTGCCCGTTCTGGGCGCTTGCCGCGTGCCTGCCGCCCCCTTACGCCAAGGAGAAACACGGCAGGAGAGCATCATGGATACGGGCACCCTCTTTCGACTCGACGGCCGCGTGGCGCTGGTCACCGGCGGCAGCCGCGGCATCGGCAAGATGATCGCCGTCGGCTTCATCCAGCAGGGTGCGACCGTCTACATCTCGTCGCGCAAAGCCCCGGCGTGCGAGGAAACCGCTGCCGAACTGGGGCCGAACTGCATCGCGCTGCCGGCCGACGTGTCCACCGTCGACGGCTGCCGCGCGCTCGCGGCGGCGCTGGCGGAACGGGAACAGAAGCTCGACATCCTCGTCAACAATGCGGGCGCCGCCTGGGGCGTGCCATTCGAGGAGTTTCCGGAGAGCGGTTGGGACAAGGTAATGGACCTCAACGTCAAATCGCCCTTCTTCCTGACCCAGGCGCTGCACGGCCTGCTGAAGGCGGCGGGATCGCCGACCAGACCGGCCAAGGTCATCAACATCACCTCGATCGACGGGCAGCGGCTGAACCCGTGGGAGACGTACAGCTATCAAGCCTCCAAGGCGGGGCTGATCTACCTGACCAAGCGGATGGCGGCGCGGCTGGTGCGCGATCACGTCAACGTCACCTCAATCGCACCGGGTGCCTTCGCCAGCGAGATGAACAAGGCGGCGCGCGACCACGGCGAGGCGATCGCCCAGTCGATCCCGGCGAAGCGGATCGGCGTGGACGAGGACATGGCGGGCGCGGCGATCTACCTCGCCAGCCGGGCGGGCGATTACGTGATCGGGGAGACGATCACGGTCGACGGCGGCTTGGTGCACGCGGCATTGGGGACGAGCATCGACGCGTGATCGAAATGGGGTGGCGAACAAATGCGCGCTGCCCTCCGGCAGGAGAAGACAGCTTGGCCCTACCTGCTTCAACGCGTGCAAGTTCAGGCTAACCTCAGCTAGAAAATCACGCGGTGCCGGTTTGCTTCATCCGATTGACCTTTGGAGCGAAACGCGCGGGCGCGATCGTTTCCCGATCTCGCAGCAATGAGAAGGAGCGGAATCGATCCTGTTGCAGCCTTAAAGCCGATCCGATGCTTGCAGGACATCGCCGCCGCACAACGGGTATCCATCGCAGACGAACGCCAAGATACTGTCGACCAAGCATATTTTCAGTAACTTGCATATTTTCAGTAACTTACAAGGATGCGATCGGAGAACGTCCTGATCCTGCACTTGCCGGACGGGTCGAATGCACCTTGCAGCGTCACGTTGCCTCGATAAGGACTTCGACATCATGGGGGAGAATGTCGATGGCGTGGCGAGACGTGGTGAGCGTCGTGGGTGCGATATGCCTGACGGGATGCGGCGGTTCCGGCGTGGAGAGCACACCTCCGCCGGTACAAACACCGACACCGACACCGACACCGACACCGACGTCGCCCATATTGACCCCGGTCTCGCAGCAGGCTGCGCCTGCACCCCTGCCATCGGTGACCACCGGAACGCTGATCGACGCGGTAAAGACCAACGCGGACTTTCGGACCGGATCTATCGAAGTCAGCGACAATACCCGGACGGGCGAACTGACCAGCGCCAACCGGCGATATGACTCGCCGAACAGCATCAGAGTCTATTTCGATGCCAAGGAAGGCAAGTACATCGTCTCCAACATCATCGGCACCGCACACCGGTTTCCCGATGGCTACAGCTTTTACGGCGGCGAAGGGCTAACGACCTACGGGCAGAATGCCGCAGATGGCGTCCGCCGATTGAACCTCCTTACCCCTGTCGCCAACAATCCCCGGATCGCGCTGACCTACACCTCCTACGGCGTATGGCAGTTCGATTCGTCGGATCGCAGCAATATCGATCCCCAAATCAACAATTATCACTTCTTCTACTTCGGCATTCCGACGCCGGCCGATGCGGTGCCGCGCACCGGGTCGGCCGGCTATGCGGGGCTGGCACAAGGCGTGTTGTTCGACAGCCAGGGAACCTACGCGCTGGACGGCACCATGACCCTGAACGCCGACTTCGCCGCGGCGACGCTCACAACCGCCCTGAACCTGCGCGGGACCAACACGTCCAACGGCCTATTGATCGTCATCCCAGCAGTGAGTGGCACGGCCACGATCGGCGCGGGAGCGAACAGCTTCCGAGGCGAGGTTTCCACAGCGGACAACAGCTTCGTCGGCTCAGTCCTCGGCTCGTTTTTCGGCCCGACGGCGCAGGAGGTCGGCTACAGCTTCGGCATCAACAGCCCCGATCTTACCCGCATCGGCGGCGGCGTGGCTGTCGGCAAACGCTGAACCGGAAGCGATTTGCTATCCCATGATCGTGACGGTCCCCGCGTCGCCGCCTCCTGCGGCGGCCTCGTCCATCGCTGTCCAGCACACGGGTGAGCGGACGCCCTCAGACCGAACGCCATTGGTTGTGGCGCTGTCGTCGGCGGAAGCATTTGCCGCCGTCGACCAGTTGGTTGCGGCAGGGCATGTCTCCGATGCCGAAGCGCTGCTGCATGCGTTGACCAAGGATCCCGCTCAACACTTGCGCTCCGAGGCACGTTTCCGGTTGGGCAAAATGCGGGCGGCAGCCGGCGACTACAATGGGGCGGTCACGTGGTTTCGGGCCCTGCTCGACGAGGAGCCGGGCGCAATGGCGGTGCGACTGGAGTTGGCGCGCACCTACGCGCGACTGGGCAAGGCGACAGCAGCCTCGCGCGAACTGCGACGCGCTCAGACCGGCAGGCTACCGTTGAACGTGGCCCGGCAGGTCGACCGGATCAGCGCTGCGCTCCGCAGCAGTTCCCCGCGAGGGGCGGACGTATCGATCGGCATCGCTCCCGACTCCAACATCAATCGCGCCACGGGGTCGCGGACGATCGATGCGCAGGGGATCACCCTGGTCATCAATCGCGACGGCCGCGCCACCTCGGGCATAGGCTTGCAGCTGAATGGCCGCGGCTATTCGCGATCGCCGCTGACGCGGACGGGTTCCTGGCTGGTCGAAGCGTCGGGCGCGGCGACCTTATATCCATCGGGCCGATACGATGACATCGCGGGCACCGTTGCGATCGGCCCCGAGTTTCGCAGCGCAACCGCTCAGTTCCGCCCGGCTATCTTGGTCGGCCGCCGCTATTTTGACGGAGATCGCTTGTCCGATCAGGCGGGCATCTCGGTCGAGGCTCGGCGTGCCATCGGCCGCACGGCGCAATTGGCGGGCACCGCAACCGGATTCTACGCTGCCTATCCCGGACGCGCCTTTCTCTCCGGCAAGGGATATGGGATGTCGATCGACCTGGAGAAGGCCGTTACGCTGCGGCTGTTCGGGCTGGCGGGATTGTCGATCTCGCGATCCGACGCACGCGACCCGGCCTATGCCACAACCAGCATCGGCGGCCGCCTATTCACCAGCCGCGACGCAGGTCGCTTCACGATATTCGGCGGAGCCAGTTATCAACATTTGCGTGCCGACGGCTCGTTCACGCTGTTCCGGAAGCGCCGGTTCGATGATTACACCGAATTGCAGTTCGGCGTCAGCGCACGCCTCCTCGCAATCCTCGGACTGATTCCGTCGGCGCGATTTTCCCTATCACGCAACGACAGCACCATCCCTTTCTACGATTTCGGCCGCGCCCGCCTGGAACTGACGTTCGGACGACAATTCTAGAGCGGGATACCACCAACCTTTCTTCTCAACCCCGCCCCTGCATCATCAGCCACACCTTGGGCAGCCCGGTCGGCTTCGGCGTCCCATCCAACCGCACCGCGCGGCGGATGACGATGGGGCGGAGGATCATCTGGCCCTTCATCGCGTCGAAGCCGCCGCCGGAGGGGAGCGCGAGGATGCGCTTGACCAGGTCCATGCCGCCGACGACGCGGCCGAAGGCGGCATAGCCCTTGTAGTCGCCACGCGCGTCCATCTGCGGGGTGGGGCCGACCGTCAGCACCCAATTGCCGCCGGCCGAGGCGGGATCGTCGCCGCGGGCCATGGAGATCGTGGCGTCGAGGTGGCGGATGCCGGTCTTGCTGGTGGATTCGAAGGGGAAAGACGGGAGGATGCGCTTGGCGTCCTGCCGGATGCCTGCCTGGATGAAACCGCGTTTCGGGTCCGCCTTGCTGCGCGCGGCGCGGTAGAAGGTGATGTTATCGAAGCGGCCGTCGTCGACGTACTTCAGGAAGTTGGCGGTGGTCGCGGGGGCGCGGCGGGCGTCCAGGGCGAGAAGGATCGGGCCGCCCTCGGTATCGAGGCGGACGCGGACGATGCCGGGGCGTGGGCCGGTCTGGGTCGGGGCGGCGGTCGGCAACGCGAGCGCGACCAGGGCGAGGGCCACGCCCGATTTCTTGGTCATGCCGAGCTCGTCCCGGCATCCAGAGCCAAGCGGCGCGGCGTTCGGAGCCCTAGATGCCGGGACGAACCCGGCATAACGGTGGAATGGAACATCCGGTTGATCGAAATCAGCGCGCGATGCCGCCGGCGGCGAGGACCGCGAGGGTCACCAGTTCGCTCGCCGTCGACGTCATCGGCGCGATCTGCACCGGCTTTTCCATACCGATCAGCATCGGGCCGATCATGTCGTCGCCGCCCAGTTCGCGCAGCAGCTTGGCGGAAATGTTGGCCGATTGCAGGCCCGGCATGATGAGCACGTTCGCCGGCCCCGACAGGCGCGCGAAGGGGAAGTTGGCCATCTGCTTCGGGTTGAGCGCCACGTCGGGCGCCATCTCGCCCTCATATTCGAAACCGACCTGGCGGCCGTCGAGCGCCTTCACGCCGTCGCGCAGATTGTCGAGCCAATGGCCGTCGGGGTTGCCGAAGGTCGAGTAGCTGAGGAACGCGACGCGCGGTTCGTGGCCCATGCGGCGGGCGACCTGCGCGGTCTGCTCGGCGATGTCGGCGAGCTCCTCGCCCGAGGGCCGCTCGTTGATGGTGGTATCGGCCATGAACACGGTGTGGCTCTGCCCGACCAGCACGTGAATGCCGAAGGGGACGCGGCCGGCGGCGGGATCGATCACGCGGCGCACGTCGCGGAAGGTCTGCGCGTAGGTGCGGGTGATGCCGGTAATCATCGCGTCCGCCTCGCCCAGCTGTAGCATGACGGCGCCGAAGGTGTTGCGGTCCTGGTTTATCATCCGCTCCGCGTCTCGGCGCAGGAAGCCGCGGCGCTGGAGCCGCTGGTAGAGGAAGTCGACCATGCGCGGCACCATGTCTGATGTGCGGCTGTTGTGGACCTCGTACTCCTCCGGCCTGGTGACGCCGAGCGCGCGCAGGCGATCGTGGACGTCGTCGCGGCCGACCAGCACGGGGGTGCCGTAACCGCCTTCCTTGAAGGCGATGGCGGCGCGCAGCACTACCTCCTCCTCGCCTTCCGCGAACAGCACGCGCTTGGGATGGGCACGCGCACCCTCATAGGCCATCGACAGGACGGAGGTGGTGGGATTGAGGCGGGCGCGCAACGTCTGGCGATACGCCTCCATGTCGAGGATCGGCTTGGTCGCGACGCCCGAATCCATCGCCGCCCTGGCAACCGCCGAGGGAACGAGCTCCATCAGCCGCGGATCGAAGGGGGCCGGGATGATGTATTCGGGGCCGAAGCTGTGCTGCACACCGTAGGCCATCGCCACCTCCTCCGGCACGCGCGCGCGCGCGAGTTCGGCGATGGCGTTGGCGGCGGCGATCTTCATCTCGTCGTTGACGGCGGTCGCGCGCACGTCGAGCGCGCCGCGGAAGATGAAGGGGAAGCCGATGACGTTATTGACCTGGTTCGGGTAATCCGAGCGGCCGGTGGCGACGATCGCGTCGGGGCGCGCGGCCTTGGCCAGTTCCGGCCTGATCTCCGGCTCCGGGTTGGCCATGGCGAAGATGATCGGCGCGGGGGCCATGTCCTTCACCATTTCCGGCTGGAGCGCGCCGGCGGCGGACAGGCCGAGAAACACGTCGGCGCCGTGCAGCGCCTCCGTCAGCGTGCGGCGATCGGTGGCGGCGGCGTGCGCGGACTGCCACTGGTTCACGTCGTCACGGCCCTGGTAGATGACGCCGGTGCGGTCGCACATGATGACGTTGTCGTGGCGCACGCCCATCGCCTTGACGAGTTCGGTACAGGCGATGGCGGCGGCACCAGCACCGTTGACGACGATCTTCACCTCCGACAGCGCACGGCCGGTCAGCAGGCAGGCGTTGATGAGGCCGGCGGCGACGATGATCGCGGTGCCGTGCTGGTCGTCGTGGAAGACGGGAATGTTCATCCGCTCGCGCAGGGTCTGCTCGATGATGAAGCATTCGGGGGCCTTGATGTCCTCCAGGTTGATGCCGCCGAAGCTCGGCTCCATCAGCTCGACCGCGTCGATGAAGCGATCGACGTCCTCAGTCTTCAGCTCAATGTCGATCGAATCGACGTCGGCGAAGCGCTTGAAGAGGACGGCCTTGCCCTCCATCACCGGCTTGGACGCGAGCGCGCCGAGATTGCCCAGTCCCAGGATCGCGGTGCCGTTCGAGATCACGGCGACGAGATTGCCCTTGGCGGTGTAATCGTAGGCGGTCGCCGGATCGTCGGCGATGGCGCGCACGGGCACCGCGACGCCGGGCGAGTAGGCGAGCGCGAGGTCACGCTGCGTCGCCATCGGCTTGGACGCCACGATCTCGATCTTGCCGGGCCGCCCTTCCGAATGGAACAGCAGCGCCTCGCGCTCGGAGAACTGGACGTTGGTGGGCTCGGACATGACAACTCCCGGATAACGCTACGGCTGTAGAGGCTTACGCCCCTGGCTTTCAACCCGCCGCGCCCTGCCGTTGAACCCGTTCTCGTGCTGCCGCGTTGAACCGGGCATGAGCCACGAGCCCCCCATTCCCGCCGGCAATCAGTCGCCCTTTCCCCTGCAAGAGCCCAAGCACGAGGCGGGCGGGCCACCGCCGGGCGCCGCCATCGCGCGGACGCCGGCGCCGAAGCCCGGCCTTCACCCCGCAATCATAGGCGGGCTGGTCGCCGCGGGCACGGTGGCGCTCGCGGCATTCGGGGCGTGGGCCTATGCCAGCGAGCCGAAGAACAAGCGCAAGGGCGGCAAACGGCGGCGCAAGGCGCGCTAGGCAATCCGTGTCCAGCCGCGTAAACTGCTGGGCATGAAGCACGATCCCGACATCGCGCCTCGGGCCTCGCGGAGACCGACGATCGACGATTTCACGCGCGCCAAGGCCAGCTACGCGGCCGGCGATGGCGTGAATCATGTCGTGGTTGGTCAGTGGCTGCTGACCTGGGGTGATCCCGATCAGCAGCCGTTTGCGGAGTGGTTGCGGGAACAGCATGGCTGACGTCAACTGGCGACAGGATGCACTCGATCTTGCAAACATCATAGATTACATCAAACGATTCAATCTCGACGCCGCGCGCGAGATTGGTGCGAAACTGTTTGATCTCAGCGAGAGCCTGACGCGATTCCCCCGTCGAGGTCGTCCCGCTGCGAACGATACACGAGAGTTGGTCACCACTCCGCCCTATGTCCTGACCTACGAAGTTGATGGGGACACCGTCCACATCCTCTCCATCCGCCATGGCGCGCGGCGCCCGCTGGACTGACCTGCCATGATCACGCCCACGCCGATGATGGCGCAGTACCACGCCCTGAAGGCGGAGGCGCAGGACTGCCTGCTCTTCTACCGCATGGGCGATTTTTTTGAACTGTTCTTCGAGGATGCGCGGATCGCGGCGGGGGTGCTCGATATCGCGCTGACCGCGCGCGGCGAGCATGGGGGAGAGAAGGTGCCGATGTGCGGCGTACCCGTGCACGCCGCCACCGCCTATCTCCAGCGGCTCATCAAGGCGGGGCACCGCGTCGCCATCGCCGAGCAGACCGAGAGCCCGGAGGCGGCGCGCAAAGCGCGCGGGTCCAAGGCGCTGGTCAATCGCGCGATCGTCCGCGTCGTCACCGCCGGTACGCTGACCGAGGAGGCGCTGCTCGACGCGCGGGCCGACAATTGGTGCGTTGCGATCGGCGAGGCCGGCGGGCAGGTCGCGCTCGCCGCGGCCGACGTATCGACCGGGCGGTTCCAGGTGATCGCGCTCGATTCCGCCACGGTCCCCGCCGAACTCGCCCGGCTGGCCGCGGCCGAGGTGGTCGCGTGCGAGACGGGCGACTTCGCGGGGGCCGCCACCACGCTGCGCTCCAAGGCGGAGTTCGATAGCGGCGCCGGCGAGGCCCGGTTGAAGCGGCTGTTCGCTGTCGCCACGCTCGACGGATTCGGCACGCTCGGGCGCGCGGAGCTGGCCGCGGCGGGCGGCCTGGTCGCGTATCTCGACCATACCGCCAAGGGCGCCCTGCCCTTCCTGCGGCCGCCGGTGGTGCACCGCGCGGCGACGACGATGGCGATCGACGCGGCGACGCGCGACAGCCTGGAGCTGACCTGCACCACCGGCGGGCAGCGCAAGGGAAGCCTGCTCGACGCGATCGACCGCACCGTCACGGGCGCGGGCGCGCGGGCGCTCGCCGCCGACCTCGGCGCGCCGCTGATGGACAAGGCGGCGATCGACGCGCGGCTCGACCTGGTCGCCTGGTTTCACGACGATGGCGCCGTGCGCGAGCGGTTGCGGGCGGCACTGCGCGCGCTCCCCGACATCGCCCGCGCGATCGGCCGGCTCGCCGCGGGGCGGGGCAGCCCGCGCGATCTGGGCCAGCTTCGCGACGGACTCGACGGCGCATGGGCGCTGGGCGAGCGGATCGGCAGCGAGGGCCCGGCCCTGCTCGCGGAGATCGCGCCGCGCCTACGCGGCCACGGCGCGCTGATCGACCTGCTGCGCCGCGCGCTCGTCCCCGCGCCGCCGATCGAGGCGTCGGACGGCGGCTATATCGCGGCCGGCTACGACGTCGCGCTGGACGACCTGCGCGACGCGGGCGCCGGCGGTCGCCGCGCCATCGCCGCGCTGGAGGCGGAGATGCGGGGCGCCACGGGTGTTTCCACGTTGAAGATCCGCCACAACAACGTGCTCGGCTATCACGTGGAGGTGCCCGCGCGCGCGGCGGACGCGCTGATGCGGCCCGACAGCGGCTTCACCCATCGTCAGACCCTGGCCGGCGTGGTCCGCTTCAACACGCCGGCGCTGCACGAGGTGGCGCAGAAGGTATCGCAAGCCGGCGCCCACGCGCTCGCCGCCGAGGCCGCGCATCTGGAGGATTTGACCGCACAGGCGCTCGGCGTCCGCGAGGCGATCGCCGCCACCGCTGACGCGCTCGCCCGGCTCGACGTCGCCGCCTCGCTCGCCGAGCGGGCGGCGGAAGGCGGCTGGGCGCGGCCGAAGCTGGTCGAGCACACCTGTTTCGACGTCGAGGGCGGCCGCCACCCCGTCGTCGAGGCGGCGGTGGCGCGGTCGGGCGACCGGTTCGTCGCCAACGACTGCCGCCTGTCGGAGGGATCGCGGCTATGGCTCGTCACCGGTCCCAACATGGGCGGCAAGTCGACCTTCCTGCGCCAGAATGCATTGATTGCCGTGCTCGCGCAGGCCGGCAGCTACGTGCCCGCCGCCGCCGCGACGCTGGGGCTGGTTGACCGGCTGTTCAGCCGCGTCGGCGCGTCGGACAATCTGGCGCGCGGGCGATCGACGTTCATGGTCGAGATGGTGGAAACCGCCGCGATCCTGGCGCAGGCGACGCCGAGGAGCTTCGTGATCCTCGACGAGGTCGGCCGCGGCACCTCCACCTATGACGGGCTCGCCATCGCCTGGGCGGTGGTGGAGGCGATCCACGAGGACAATCGCTGCCGCTGCCTGTTCGCGACGCATTACCACGAGCTGACGCGGCTGGCGGAGCGCTGCGACGCGCTGTCGCTCCACCATGTCCGCGCCCGCGAGTGGAAGGGCGAGCTGGTGCTGCTCCACGAACTCGCCGACGGCCCCGCCGACCGCAGCTACGGCCTGGCCGTCGCGCGCCTCGCCGGCATGGCGCCGCAGACGGTGGCACGCGCCAAGGCGGTGCTCGCCAAGCTGGAGGCGGGGCGCGCCAAGACGGGGGGCCTCGCCGCGGGGCTGGACGATCTCCCCCTCTTCGCCGCCGCCGCCGTTACCGAGGAGCAGGCCTGCGACGCGATCCGGGCGGAGGTCGAGTCGCTCGACGTCGACGCGCTCACCCCGCGCGAGGCGCTCGACACCCTGTACCGGCTGAAGGCACTGGCGCGCGACGGCGCGTCCTAACGTCCGACGAACAGGAACGCCGCCGCTGCGACGAGGCACGCGAACGCCGCGCCGTGGCGCCAGGTCAGCGGTTCGCCCAGCACGGCGACCATGAACATGCCGAACACGGTGAGCGCGATCACCTCCTGCGTGACCTTCAACTGACCCGCGCTCCACCCGCTGGAATAGCCGAGCCGATTGGCGGGCACCGCCAGGCAATATTCGAACAGGGCGATCCCCCAGCTGATCGCCACCACCGCGGCCAACGGCTTGTTCATGCCGCCCTTCAGGTGCCAGTACCACGCCACCGTCATGAAGATGTTGGACGCGGTGAGCAGCAGGATCGTCGGCGTCGCCGCTACCTGCACCCCGCGGAGCAGACGGGTCCACCGCTGGCGTCCCGCGTGCGCAGGCGCCATGGTAGCGGCCATGACCGGCCGTTTCGACCATCTCTCCCACCGCCGCGCGATCGTCGACCGTCGTACCCTCGCCGAGCGGATCGCCGCGCTCCCCGACCCGATCCCTGCGCGCCTCGTGCCGCTGCTGCGCGAGGCGCTGGCGCAGGGGCGCGCCGAGATCGCCCGCCGCCTGCTCGACCATCCCGCCCGCGGGCTGGAGGCGGCGGGCGGGCAGGCCTATCTGATCGATCAGCTGCTCCGCCTGCTGCTCGACAGTGCGACCCGCCTCTACCCGCAGGCCGAGCCGATCGCGCTGATCGCCGTCGGCGGGTACGGCCGCGCCGAGATGGCCGCCCACTCCGACGTGGACATCGGCTTCCTCACCGCCGCCGATCCCTCGCCGCACGCGCAGCAGGTGGTCGAGGCGGTGCTCTACGCCTTGTGGGACCTGGGGCTGAAGGTCGGCCACTCCGCCCGCTCGCTGGGGGAGATGGTGCGCCAGGCCAAGGCCGACGTGACCGTGTGCACCGCGCTGCTCGAGGCGCGGCTGGTCGCCGGCAGCGAGCCGGTATGGGCGGAAGCGTCGCGGCGCTTCAAGACGGAGGTGCAGGCCGGCACGGAGCGGCGCTTCGTCGCCGACAAGCTGGTCGAGCGCGACGCGCGCCACCGCCGGATGGGCGACACCCGCTACGTGGTCGAGCCCAACGTCAAGGAGGGCAAGGGCGGGCTGCGCGATCTCCACACGCTGTTCTGGATCGGCAAGTACGTGTACGACGTCGACCGCGCCCGCCAGCTGATGGAGCGCGACCTGTTCACGCCCGCCGAGTACCGGCTGTTCCACCGCGCGGACGAGTTCCTGTGGGCGGTCCGCTGCCACCTCCACGTCATCACCGGCCGTGCCGAGGACCGGCTGACCTTCGACGTCCAGCGCGAGGTCGCGGCGCGGATGCGGTTCCGCGACCGCGCGGGCAAGTCGGCGGTGGAGCGGTTCATGCAGTTCTACTTCCTCCAGGCGCGCGCGGTGGGCACGCTGTCGGGCGTGTTCCTGGCGCATCTCGACGAGCGGTTCGCCGCGCGCGGCCGCCGCTTCGGCCTGCCTCATCTGCTGCCGACCATTCGGCGCAAGCCGGGCAAGCTCCACGGCTTCGTGCTCGACCGCGGTCGCCTGGCACTGCCGCGCGACGATTTCTTTCGCGAGGAGCCGGTGCGACTGGTGGAGATCTTCCAGCTCGCCGACCTGCACCGGCTGGAAATCCATCCGCTGGCGATGCGCGCCGCCGCGCGCGATGCCAAGCTGCTCGACGAGCATCGCCGCTCTCCAAAGGCCAACGCGCTGTTCCTGGACGTGCTGACGTCCCCGCGCGACCCTGAACTGGTGCTGCGCTGGATGAACGAGGCGGGCGTGATGGGGCGCCTCCTCCCCGATTTCGGCCGCATCGTCGCCCAGTCGCAATTCGACATGTACCATCATTACACCGTCGACGAGCACACCATCCGCGCGATCGGCCTACTCGCGCGGATCGAGGGCGGGCTGGAGAAGGAGGCGCATCCGATCGCGTCGGCCGCCGTCGGCCAGACGGTGTCGCGCCGGGCGCTGCGCGTCGCGGTGCTGTTCCACGACATCGCCAAGGGCCGCGGCGGCGACCATTCGGTGCTGGGCGCAGAGGTCGCCGAGCGGCTGGGCCCGCGCCTGGGCCTGACCCCGGCCGAGACGGAGACGGTCGCCTGGCTGGTCCGCCATCACCTGCTGATGTCCGCCACGGCGTTCAAGCGCGACCTGTCCGATTTCAAGACCATTCTCGATTTCGCCGGCCAGGTCGCCAGTCCGGAACGGCTGCGCCTGCTGCTCGTCCTGACCGTGGTCGACATTCGCGCGGTCGGCCCCGGCACCTGGAACGGCTGGAAGCGCCAGCTGCTCGCCGATCTGTACGAGGCGGCCGAGGAGGTGCTGCGCCTGGGCCACAAGCAGCGCGGCCGGACCGAGCGGATCGCCGCCAAGCAGGCGCGCCTCGCCGAGATGCTCGACTGGGAAGAGGACCGCCTGGCCGCGGTCGTCGCGCGGCTGCCCGACGCCTATTGGATCGCCGAGCCCGACGACGTGCTGGCCCACAATGTCCGCCTGATCGACGCCGCGCAGGACAGCCTCGTCATCGACGCGCAGGTCTATCCCGATCGCGGCGCGACGCTGGTGACGATCTACGCCGCCGACCATCCCGGCCTGTTCTACCGGATCGCCGGCGCGATCCACGTGGCGGGCGGCAACATCATCGACGCGCGCATCCACACCACGCGCGACGGCATGGCGATCGACAATTTCCTGGTACAGGACCCGTATGGCCGGCCGTTCGACGATGCGAGCCAGCTCGCCCGGCTGCGCGTCGCGATCGAGGACGCGCTCGCCAACCGCACCAAGCTCACCGACCGGCTGGTCGCCAAGCCCGCCGCACGGCCGCGGGCGGACGCGTTCGCGATCGCGCCCAACGTGCTGATCGACAACGCCGCGTCCAACCGCTTCACCGTGGTCGAGGTCAACGCCCGCGACCGGCCGGCGCTGCTGCACCAGCTCGCCCAGGCGCTGTTCCAGTCCAAGGTGACGATCCACTCCGCCCATGTCGCCACGTACGGCGAGCGGGCGGTGGACGTGTTCTACCTGACCGACCTGACCGGCGATCGCATCGTCGCCTCGGCGCGGCTGCGCACGCTGGAGAAGCGGCTGCTCGCCGCGGCGGCCGGCGGCGAGGTCGAGCTGGCCGCCTGAAAACGAGAAGGGCCGGCCCGCTCTGTCGGCGGACCGGCCCTTCCCTCTCCTACCCTTGGATCAGAAGCGCGAGCGCAGCGTCACGCCGTAGGTACGCGGCTCGGCGAGGAAGGCCGAGTAGAGCGCGTTGGCGGTGCCGCCGAAACGCTGCACGTTGGCGATCGAGCCGGCACCCTGGAACGGCGAGTTGAACGCGACCTGGATGTAATCCTTGTTGAACACGTTCTGCGCCCACAGCTCCACCGCCCAGAGCTGATCGCGCCCGCGGATACCGACGCGGGCGTTCACGACCGAGAAACCGTCCTGGATCTTCTCCGGCGCCAGATCGGAACCGGTGTTGTAGTCGGAGGTGGTGCGGCTGTCGACGTAGACCAGGCCGCGCAAGCCCCCCGATCCGATCGCCGGCGTCCAGGTGAACGACGTGGTGACGACGTTCTTGGGCGCGTTCGACATCTGGTTGCCGGGCAGCAGGAACAGCGCCGGATCGAGCGCCGCGCCCTGCGAGTTGCCGACCAGGTTGCGACGGAAGAACGTGTCGGCATAGGTGTAGCCAGCCGAGACCGTGAAGTCGCGGATCGGCGACAGCGTCGCCTCGACCTCGACGCCCTGCGAGATCACGCCGCGGCGATCGGCGTCACCGACGCAGGTCCCGTTGAACTGGACGCTGTCCGTGTCCGCGCCGGCCAGGTTGTTGCTGCACCCCTGGATGTTCTGCACCACGAACACCGAACCGTTGAAGGTGTTCAGCTGGAAGTCCTTGAACTCCTGCCGGAACGCCGCGACGTTGAGGTTGAACTGGCCCGAGATGTTGTACTTGGCGCCGATCTCGTACGCGTCGACCTTCTCCGCGTCGAAGCGCAGGCCGGGGGCGTCCGCGTTGGTGGGCGAGGAGAAGACGTTGCCGCGCGTCGCGGTGCCCAGGTTCGAGCGGTCGAGATTGTAGCCGCCCGCCTTGTAGCCCTTGGCGTAGGAGGCGTAGGTCATCAGCCGCTCGGTCGGCTTGTACGACAGGACCGCGGTCCCGGTGAACTCGCCGTCCTTGAACCCGTCGCGCAGGTTTAGGCCGTTGAGCGCCGCGGTGCTGTTGCCTGTGCAGGTCAGCGTGATGATCGCGCCGATGAACGGCTTGGCGCTTCCGGGAACAGCTGTGCTAGCCAGCAGCGGCGACAGCAGGTTCTGCTGGGCAGGGCAAACCGTATTGTTGTTGTTGAGCGCGGCCCGGAACCGCTTCTCCTCACGCGTGTAGCGCAGACCGAGCGTTAGCGAGAGTTGGTCGGTAATGTTGACGATGTTGTGCGTGAAGAAGGCGAAATTCTCGCTGGTCTGGCGATAGTTGGAGCGCGTGTCGCCGACGTTGTTGACGCCACCCGTCCGCACGCCGCCGGCGACCCTACCCGAGAGATTGTCGAGACCGGTCGTGATGGCAGTGCCAAGCGCTGTTCCGAAGGTGTTGAGGAACGTGGCGCGACCAGCCGTGCTGAGGCAGCCTGAGGCGTCCTGGTTCTGCAATGCGATGGCCGGATTGAACGTTGCGACCAGACGACAGGCGGCGAAGGTACCGTACTGCGTGCCGAAGCGCGTGCTGTCGACCAGGCGCAGCTTCTCGTGGCTGTAGAAGCCGCCGACCAGCCAGTCGACCTTGCCGTCGAACAGCGAACCCTGGAGCCGCAGTTCCTGCGTGAAGGTCTTGAACTGGCGGAAGGAGTCCGTGTCACGGTAGCTGAAGTCGACGTTGCCATAATCGGTATCGGCCGCGTTGCCCGACTTGAACTCGCGGTAAGCGGTGATCGACGTCAGGTTGGCACCGCCGAAATCCCAGTCGAGCTGGCCCGACCCGCCATAATCCTTGGTGATGTTGCGATACGTCCGACCCGGCGAGATCGCAACGCGGCGGTCGAACGGATCGGCGAACTGGTTGGTGGTCGGCCGCACCGCGCCCAGGCGGTTGAGCACGCCCAGGATGCGGTTCGAATCGGCGTAGGCGAAGGCTCCGTCGGTGTTGACGGTCGCGCCGTTCGCTCCGGTCGTGTTCGTCGCGGGCGTCGGATCGAACGTCTCGAACTTGCTGTAATAGGTCGCGCCGCAGCAGCTCTCGTCGCGACGGCTGAAGTCGCCGATCAGCCGGAACGAAATGTCGTTGGTCTTGAACAGCAGCTGACCGCGGACGAGGTAGCGGTCACGATCGTTGACCTGCCGCTCGCTGCCGCCTGCTTGCGTGATATTCTTCAGGAAGCCGTCGCGCTTGTTGTAGACGCCGTCAACGCGGAACGCGACCACGTCGCCGATCAGCGGGCCGGTCAGGCCGCCCTGAAAGCGGTAATTGTCGTAATTGCCGTAGGTCGCCTCGCCGAAGCCGCCGAAGGTGAACTCCGGCCCACGCGTGACGATGTTGATGAGGCCCGCCGACGCGTTGCGGCCGAACAGCGTACCCTGCGGACCGCGCAGCACCTCGACGCGCTCGATCTCGCCGAGCTCGTTCAGGCCGACGCCGGTGCGGCTGCGGTACACGCCGTCGATGAAGGTCGCGACCGAGCTTTCCAGGCCGGGATTGTCGCCGACCGTGCCGATGCCGCGGATACGGGCCGACGCGTTCGACTCGTTGCCGGTCGACGAGACGAGCAGCGACGGGGCGAGCTGGTTGAGCTGGCGGATGTCGTTGGCGCCGGAATTCTGTAACTGCGCCTGCGTCACCGCGCTGACCGCGATCGGCACGTCCGACAGCGGGCTGGCACGGCGGGTGGCGGTGACGATGATGTCGCCGGCGTTGGTCGACGCCGCCTCGGACTGGGCGGTGCCGCCGTTGGGGGAGTTGGACTGGACCGCCGCGTTGGCGGTGCCCTGCGTCGGCACCTGCTGCTCGGCGGCGGTGGGGGGCACCTCCTGCTGCGCGGCGGCAGGCACGGCGATCGCGGCGGTCGCCACGGCGGACAGCAGGTACGCGGTCAGGCGCATAATGGCATCTCTCCCCTTATTTTTTGAATATCAGGTTTGTCCCTTGGGTAGAGAGCTACAGGGGGCAGCGTCCACCGCTTTCGAAGATCGGCAATGCATTTCAGGCAAAGTGTCGCCGCCGCGCAACATGATGCAGTGCAACAAGATTCCGCCCGCCGCGCGGCTCCGGCTCCGGCTCCAACGAGAAAGGGCGGCCCCGCGGGACCGCCCTCCTGTTCGCCTGCGCGTGTCGCGCCGCGCCGTTACTTGGGCGCGAGCACCATCAGCATCTGCCGGCCTTCCATGCGCGGATAAGCCTCCACCTTGGCGGTTTCCGCCACCTGCTCGGCGACACGCTGGAGCACCGCCATGCCGAGCTGGCCGTGGGAGAGTTCGCGACCACGGAAGCGCATGGTGACCTTCACCTTGTCGCCCTCGCCGATGAACTCCTCCACCTTCTTCATCTTGGTGTCGTAGTCATGGTCGTCGATGTTCGGACGCATCTTGATCTCCTTGATCTCCTGCGTCTTCTGCGATTTGCGGGCGAGGTTCGCCTTTTTCTGCGCCTCGTACTTGAACTTGCCGACGTCGAGGAACTTGGCGACGGGCGGATCGGCGTTGGGCGACACCTCGACCAGATCGAGGCCGAGACCCTGCGCCTGCTCCATCGCCTCGCGCGTGAACATCACGCCGAGATTCTCACCCTCATGGTCGATCACGCGGACCTTGGGGCTCTGGATCCACTCGTTGAAACGGGGACCGTTCATCGGCGGCGCCTGGTTGGGACGGCGCATCATGGGAGGACGTATGGGTATTGCTCCTGCAACTGCTAAAGATGGTTGATTCGCATATAGGCGAACCCGCGTCGATTTGGAAGTTGCCGCGCGTCGCAAATGCAACAGCGGGTACGGCCGATCACGGTCGTTCGCCGCGGAACGGCCGACCGTGCGAAAACCCAGTGCCCGGTAGAAGCCGATCGCCGCCCCGTTCGCCTCGTTGACGTCCACCGTGGTGCCCGCCGACGCCGCCATCAGCGTGCGGCCGACGCCGCGGCCGTGCGCCGCCGGGTCGACGAACAGCGTGTCGACATGGCCCGCGGTCTGGCCGAGAAACCCCATCACCACGCCATCGCGCTCCAGCACGAGGAGCGGCGTGGTCCGCACGTAGCGGGCGAGATGGCCGGCGATCGCCGACCGGTCGCCGGGGGCGAGGAAATGGTGCGTCGCGTCGACCGCGTCGCCCCAGATGGCGAACAGCCGCGGCGCGTCGCCGGGACGGGAGGCGCGGACCCCGGCGGTCACGCCCTCCCGGCAGACAGGTCGGGCGGGGTGGCTTCGGCGCGCAGCATCTCGATCGCGGCAGCGAGCGTCAGCACCTCCTGCCCCTGGCTGCCCAGGCGGCGGATCGCGACGGTGCCCTCGTCCGCCTCGCGCTTGCCGACGACCAGCAGGTTGGGGACCTTGGCCAGGCTGTGCTCGCGCACCTTGTAGTTGATCTTCTCGTTGCGCAGGTCCGTTTCGACCCGGATGCCGGCCTTGGCCAGTTCGGCCGCGACCTGCCCGGCATAATCGTCCGCGTCGGAGACGATCGTCGCCACCACCGCCTGCACCGGCGCGAGCCACAGGGGGAAGCGGCCGGCATGATGCTCGATCAGGATGCCGATGAACCGCTCGAACGTGCCCAGGATCGCGCGGTGGAGCATGATCGGGCGGTGCCGCTCGCCGTCCGCGCCGACATAGGCGGCGTCGAGCCGCTCGGGCAGCACGCGGTCGGACTGGATGGTGCCGACCTGCCACGTCCGCCCGATCGCGTCGGTCAGGTGGAATTCCAGCTTGGGGGCGTAGAAGGCCCCCTCGCCCGGCAGTTCCTCGAACTTCGCCTTGATCGCCTCGGGCAGATTGGACGAGTGGACCGCTCGGCGCAGCTCGTCCTCCGCCTGGTCCCACATCTCATCGGAGCCGAAGCGCTTCTCGGGCCGAAGCGCCAGCTTCACGGCATAATCTTCGAAGCCCAGATCCTTGTAGACGCTGTCGAGCAGCTCGCAGAAGGCCTGCACCTCGCCCACCAGCTGATCCTCGCGCACGAAGATATGCGCGTCGTCCTGCGTGAACTGGCGCACCCGCATGATGCCGTGGAGCGCACCGTGCGGCTCGTTCCTGTGGCAGCAGCCGAACTCCGCCATGCGGATCGGCAGGTCGCGATAGGAGGTGATGCCCTGTTTGAAGACGAGGACGTGCGCGGGGCAGTTCATCGGCTTCAGCGCCATCAGGTCGCCTTCGCCGGTGAAGATCGCGCCCTCGTCCTCGGTGTTCGGCACCTCGTCGGGCACCACGAACATGTTCTCGCGATACTTGCCCCAGTGGCCCGACTGTTCCCACTGGCGCGCGTCCATCAGCTGCGGGGTCTTGACTTCCCTGTAGCCGGCGGCGTCGAGGCGGCGGCGCATATACGCCTCCAGCTGGCGCCAGATCATGTACCCCTTGGGGTGCCAGAAGACCGATCCCTGCGCCTCCGACTGGAGGTGAAACAGGTCCATCTCCTGGCCGATCTTGCGATGGTCGCGTTTCGCCGCCTCCTCCAGGCGGAACAGGTGCTGGTCAAGCTGCTTCTTGTTGAGCCAGCCGGTGCCGTACACGCGGGAAAGCATCGCATTGTTCTGGTCGCCGCGCCAATAGGCGCCCGACACGCGCGTCAGCTTGAAGGCGTTCGGGTCCAGCTTGCCGGTCGACACCATGTGCGGGCCCCGGCACATGTCGAGCCACGCGCCCTGCCGGTAGATGGTCAGCTCCTCGCCATCGGGCAGCTCGGCCGCCCACTCGGCCTTGAAGGTCTCGCCTTGGCTTTTCCAGGTGTCGATCAGCTGCTCGCGACTCCACACCTCGCGCGTGAAGGGCTCGTTGCGCGCGATGATGGCGCGCATCTCCGCCTCGATCGCGGGCAGATCCTCGTCGGTGAACGGACGGTCTTTCGGCGCGAAATCATAGTAGAAGCCGTCCTCGGTCGCGGGACCGAAGGTGATCTGCGTACCGGGGAACAGGTGCTGCACCGCCTCCGCCATGACGTGCGCGAAGTCGTGGCGGGCGAGTTCCAGCGCGTCCTTCTCGTCCTTGGCGGTGACGAGTTCCAGCGCGGTGTCGCCGTCGAACGGCCGCGTCAGGTCGCGCACCTGCCCGTCGATGCGCGCGGCCAGCGCCGCCTTGGCGAGACCCGGCCCGATCGCCGCGGCCACGTCCGCCGGGGTGGTTCCGGGCGCGACCTCGCGGACGGAACCGTCGGGCAGCGTGATACGGAACATGACGGACATCGAAAAAACTCGTCTGCTGGAGAAAGGCACGACCTATGCGGCCCTGCCCCACCTATAGGCAAGTGTGCGCCGCTACGCGATCCCGAACGGCACGACGTGATTGTCCTGCGCGTGGCCGACGCGCGCGCGGCCGAGATAGGGCACGCCCATGTCCCCGGCCCAGCGCCGCATCATCGACTCCAGCGACTCGGCCCAGGGCGGGTCGTTCTCGACCACGTCGTTGACCACGCCCAGCCGGAGCCCCGCGATCCCCTTCAGCTGCGTGGCGTTGGCGAGGGTGAACAGCATCCGATCGACGCGGTAGAGCGGTTCCGACACCTCCTCGACGATCAGGACGTGATCGGCGAGGTCGGGCAGCCACGGCGTCCCCACCAGCGCGTCGAGAATGGCGAGGTTGAACGCCGCCGCCGGGCGCCCGCCCAGCTCCGGCTCCAGCCCCTGCCGGTCGCCGCGCACCAGCCAGCCGAGCGTGCGCGCGATCGTCTCGTCGCCCTTGGCGCGGTTGATGTCGCTCGCCATCGGCGCGTGGACCGGCCGACCAACACGCGCGGCGTAGAGCGCGCCGAGCAGGAAGCCCATGTCGGAGAAGCCGGCATAGGCCTTGCGCCGCGCCGGTTCCTCCAGTCGCGGCATCACCTCGCGCAGGATGCGGTTCGATCCGTAGCCGCCGCGCGCGAACCAGATCGCATCGTATGCGGGGTCGTTGGCGACCTGCAGGAACGCCGCCGCGCGGACCGCGTCGGAGCCGGCGAAATGGCCCTCGCTCTCGAAACATTGCGGGTGAAACACCAGGTCCACCTCCGGATAGGCGATCGCCGCGAAGGCGCCCGCGCGCGCCGCCACGATCCGGTCGACCGGCCTCGCAGGGGCGACCACCCCGATCCGCATGCACCCCTCCGCCTTGCCCCGTACCGTGCGCGGCGATAGCGCGGGGGCATGAACAACGCCAAATTCTTCTTCGTCGGCATCGGCGGCTCGGGGATGCTGCCGCTCGCCACCCTGCTGCGCGCCGGCGGGGCGGAGGTGGCGGGGTCCGACCGCGGACTCGACCAAGGGCGCGGCTCGGCCAAGTTCGATGCTCTGCGCGCCGCCGGCATCGCGCTCTACCCGCAGGACGGCAGCGGCGTCACCGCCGACGCCACCGTGGTCGCCTCCGCCGCGGTGGAGGAAACCGTGCCGGACATCGTCACCGCCAACCGATTGGGCGCGGCACGGACGACGCGCGCGACGCTGCTGGCGGGCATGTTCAACGCCGCCGCCCTGCCGATCGGCATCGCCGGCACCAGCGGCAAGTCCACCGTCACCGGCATGATCGGTCGCATTCTCCACGCCGCCGGCCGCGACCCGACCGTCACCAACGGCGCGATGATGAAGGATTTCGGCGGCGCCGGCGCGCTGGTCGGCGGGGGTGAGGCGTTCGTCAGCGAGGTGGACGAGAGCGACTCCGCCTTTCCGCTCTACGCGCCGCGCGTCGCGGTGCTCAACAACGTCACGCTCGATCACAAGGGCCTGGACGAGCTGCGCGCGCTGTTCGCCGGCTTCGTGGCGGGCGCCGAGCACGTCGTCGCCAATGTCGGCGACGCAGAGACCGCCGCCCTGCTCGCCACCCTGCCGCGCGAGCGGCTGACCACCTTCGTGGTCGAGGGCGACGCCGATCTGCGCGCCGAGAACCTGTCGCCGGAGCCGTTCGCGATCGCCTTCGACCTGGTGGCGGGCGAGGAGCGGCACCGCGTGCGCCTGTCGGTGCCCGGCCGCCACAACGTCTCCAACGCGCTCGCCGCGATCGGCGCCGCGCGCGCGGCGGGCGTGCCGCTGGCCGAGGCGGCACGGCTGGTGCAGGGCTTCACCGGCCTGCGCCGCCGCTACGACCTGGTCGGGGAGGCGAACGGCATCGCCGTGATCGACGATTTCGGCCACAACCCGGACAAGGTCGCCGCCACGCTGGACACGCTGCACGCGCATCCGGGCCGCCTGCTCGTGCTGTTCCAGCCGCACGGCTACGGACCCCTGAAGCAGATGGGCGCCGAGCTGGCCGACACGTTCGCCCGCCGCCTGGCGCCCGGCGACGTACTGACCGTTCCCGATCCCGCCTATTTCGGCGGCACCGTCGACCGCTCGGCCGGCAGCGCCGCCTTTGTCGCGCGCATCGCCGCCGCCGGCGCGGAGGCGTACCACGACGCCGACCGGCTGCTCGGCGCACGGCGACTGCTCGCCCAGGCGCGGACGGGCGATCGCGTCGTGGTGATGGGCGCGCGCGACGATACGTTGAGCCTTCTCGCCGCCGATATGCTACGGGAACTCACCCAATCCGGAGGAGCACGATGAAGCCGTTCACCGAACATCCCGCCTCGGTCGGGGAGACCTATGTCGAGCATTTCGGCGTCGCCACCCGCTTCGGCGTCCGCATGATCGCGGGCGGGATCGGCGCGGTGGTGCACGGCGTGTTCCCGTTCCTGTGCACCACCTCGGGCAGCCGCACGGTGCAGGCGCTCCACACCGAGATGGTCGCCAAGCGCGGCGCCGTGCGCGACGCGGAGACCGAGCGGCGGACCGTGGAATATGTGATCTGACGGGGCCGATGGCGGATCGCTCCATCATAATTGACGGGTACGAAGCGGATTCCGCCGTCACCCCGGACTTGATCCGGGGTCCATGGGTCCGCGAGAGCAACGGGCAGCGGCTCCTGCTGTGAGATGGACCCCGGATCAAGTCCGGGGTGACGAAGGGGTGAACGTCGCGAAAGAAACAACGGCAGGGTTACACAGTGACCGCCGCTGTTCCAAAAACCCACGTTCCGCTATCGGAACCGTCATGCACCCCCAACCGATCGCCCCCGCTCGCGGCCGCGCCGCATGAACCATCGCCTCGCCTACCACCACACGCCCGGCACCGGGCCGACGCTGGTGTTCCTGCCTGGCTACGCCTCCGACATGACCGGCACCAAGGCGCTCGCGCTGGAGGCGTGGGCGAAGAGCGCCGGCCGCGCCTTTCTGCGCTTCGACTATGCCGGCTGCGGCCGGTCGGAGGGTGCGTTCGCCGATCAGACGCTGGCCGGCTGGCGCGACGACGTGCTGGCGATGCTCGATCAGGTCGCGACCGGGCCGGCGGTGCTGGTCGGCTCGTCGATGGGCGGCTGGCTGATGCTGCTCGCCGCCAAAGCTCGGCCCATGCAGGTGGTCGGCCTGGTCGGCATCGCCGCCGCGCCCGATTTCACCGATTGGGGCTTCACGCAGGACGAGAAGATGTACCTGCTCCGGCACGGCCGGCTGGAAAGGACCAATCCCTACGGCCCCGCCCCCACCCTCTATACCCGCGCCTTCTGGTCGTCGGGCGAGGCGAACCGGCTGCTGTTCGGGCCCGTGGCCTTCGATGGTCCCGTCCGCCTCCTCCACGGCGACGCCGATTCCGACGTGCCCTGGCGCCACTCGCTCCAGCTCGCCGGACTGCTCACCTCGTCCGACGTGACGACGATGCTGGTCAAGGGCGGCGACCACCGGCTGTCGCGCCGCGGCGACCTCGCCCTCCTGGTCCGTGCCGTGGAGGATGTGCTGGCCGCGGTGGAAACAGCCGCGGTGCCGGACGTTTAAGGCGGCATGAAATATCTCCACACCATGATCCGCGTCGCCGATCCGGACGCTACCATCGCCTTTCTCGAACTGCTCGGGCTGAAGGAGGTCCGCCGGATGGAGAACGAGGCGGGCCGCTTCACGCTGATCTTCCTCGCCACGCCCGAGGACATGAACGCTCCCGGCGAGCGCGCCAACGCCGAGGTGGAGCTGACCTACAACTGGCCGGAAGAAGGCAAGCAGCCGGAGGAATATGCCGGCGGCCGCAATTTCGGCCACCTCGCCTACCGCGTCGATAACATCTACGACACCTGCCAGCGTATCGTGGACGCCGGGCACATCGTCCACCGCCCGCCGCGCGACGGCCATATGGCGTTCGTGAAGACGCCCGACGGCATCTCGATCGAACTGTTGCAGGACGGCACGCTCGAGCCTGCCGAGCCTTGGGCGTCGATGCCCAACACCGGCAGCTGGTAAAATGGCCGAGACGCCGCCGCCGCTCCAGATCGTCGCCGTGCCCCTGCTGAGCGACAATTACGCCTGGCTGATCTACGATCCCAAGACCGAGGACGCGGCGGTAGTCGATCCCGGCGAGGCCGCGCCCGTGCTCGCCGCCGCGCAGCAGCGCGGCTGGCACATCTCGCAGGTGTGGACCACGCACTGGCACCCCGACCACACCGGCGGCAACGCCGAGATGAAGGCGGCCGGCGCGACGATTACCGGCCCGGCGGCGGAAAAGGACCGCATCCCCACGCTCGACACCTTCGTTGGCGCGGGCGACATCGTCCGCCTGGGCAGCCACACGGGCCACGTGCTGTCGGTCCCCGGCCACACCCAAGGCCACATCGCCCTCCACTTCCCCAACGACGCCCTGGTCTTCACCGGCGACACGCTGTTCGCGATGGGCTGCGGTCGCCTGTTCGAGGGGACACCCGCCGACATGTGGGGCAACATGCAGGCCTATGCCGCCATGCCGCCGGAGACCAAGGTGTATTGCGGGCACGAGTACACCGCCGGCAATGCCGCCTTCGCCGCGCACGTCGATCCCGACAACGCCGCGGTCGCCGCGCGGCGAGTCGCGGTCGATCGCCAGCGGGCGATGGGCGAGCCCACCGTCCCGTTCACCATCGGCGAGGAACGCGACACCAACCCCTTCATGCGCGCAGGGTCGGCCGAGCGGCTCGGCGAACTGCGCACGCAGAAGGACACGTTCTGACCCGTCCGTTCAGGCAAGGAGCCCGACCATGCGTATCCTGTTGCTGCTCGCGCCCCTCGCCGCCGGCATCCTCGCCGCCTGTGCGCCGACCGTCGCGGAAACGCGCTCCGCCGAGGAGCGGCAGGCGCGCGATCGAGCCAAGGTATCGCGCGCGCTCGCCGGACTGACGCCCGGGCAGGCCCAGAACTGCCTCTCCGGTATCGACCGGCGTACCGCGCGTGTCCAAACGATCGGCGGCACGCTGCTGTTTCGCGTCAACCGCAACCGCGTGTTCCGCAACGACATGAACGGCAGTTGCGCGACCAGCGCGATCGATCCGATCTTCGTGACGCAGACGCCGACGACGGCATTGTGCCGCGGCGACATCGCCCAGTTAATCGATCGCGCGTCGCGCTTTCCGATCGGCGCGTGCAGCTACGGCGATTTCGTGCCGTACACGCGGGCGAAGTGAAAGGTACGGCGGTCGCGGTCGCGATCGCGCTGCTGGCCGTTCCGACGCTCGCCGCCGCCCCCGATCCGCTCGCCGGCCGGGTGGCGGGTGCGCCCGCCGAATGCATCGCGCTCGACCGCGTCCAGGGGCCCGACATCCGCGACGACGGCACCATCATCTACCGCCAGAACCGCTCGCGTCTCTGGCTGACGCGACCGGTCGCCCCCTGCCTCAGCCTGCGCCCGCCCGCGACGTTGATCGTCGCCGTCTACGGCTCGCACCTGTGTCGCAACGACCGCTTTCGCGTGCAGCGGACGGGCAGCGGCATCCCCGGCCCGATCTGCCGCTTCGGCCGGTTCGTCCCCTACGATCTGCCCAGGCCTACAGCACGAAGCGGCTGAGGTCGGTGTTGCGCGCGATGCTCGCCAGCTGCGCGTCGACATAGGCAGCGTCGATCACCAGCGACTGGCCGGCGCGATCCTCGGCGTCGAAGCTCACCTCCTCCAGCAGCTTCTCCATCACCGTCTGCAACCGCCGCGCGCCGATATTCTCCACCTGCCCGTTCACCTCCGCCGCGATCCGCGCGACCGCGGCGATGCCGTCCTCGGCGAACGACACGTCGACCTGCTCGGTCGCCAGCAGCGCGCGGTACTGCGCGGGCAGCGACGCCTTCGTGTCGGACAGAATGGCGACGAAATCCGCCTCGGTCAGGCCCTTCAGCTCGACGCGGATCGGCAGGCGCCCCTGCAATTCGGGCAGCAGATCGGACGGCTTGGCGACGTGGAACGCGCCGCTGGCGATGAACAGGATATGGTCGGTCTTCATCGGCCCGTATTTGGTCGCGACCGTCGTGCCCTCGATCAGCGGCAGCAGGTCGCGCTGCACGCCCTCGCGGCTGACCGACCCGCCGCGCACGTCGCTGACCGCGATCTTATCGATCTCGTCCAGGAACACGATGCCGTTCGCCTCCGCATCGGCGAGCGCGACGCGGCTGACCTCGTCCTGGTCGAGCCGCTTGTCCGCCTCTTCCTCGACCAGCTTGTCCCACGCCGCCGATACCGTCAGCTTGCGGCGCTTCAACTGCTGGCCACCGCCGAGCGACTTCATCATCTCCGACAGGTTTATCATCTGCGGCGCACCGCCGGGCATCTCGAACGGCATGGCGGGCGCCTGCTCCACCTCGATCTCGATCTCGGTCTGGGCGAGGTGCCCGTCGCGGAAACGCTGGCGGAAGCTCTCGCGTGTCGCCTGGCTCGCATCCTTGCCGACCAGGGCGTCGAGCAGCCGGGCGAGCGCCGCCTCCTCCGCCTTGTCCTTCACCGCGGCGCGGCGGCGCTCCTTCTCCAGCCGGATCGCCTCCTCGACCAAGTCGCGGGCGATCTGCTCCACGTCGCGGCCGACATAGCCGACCTCGGTGAACTTGGTCGCCTCGACCTTCACGAACGGCGCGTCGGCGAGCTTGGCCAGCCGCCGGCTGATCTCCGTCTTCCCGCAACCGGTCGGCCCGATCATCAGGATGTTCTTGGGCGTGACCTCGTCGCGCAGATCCGCGCCCAGCCGCTGGCGACGCCAGCGATTGCGCAGCGCCACGGCAACGGCGCGCTTGGCGTCGGCCTGGCCGATGATGTGCGCGTCGAGCGCGGCGACGATCGCCTTGGGCGTGAGCTGGTCGTTCATGATGTTCCTATTTCCCCTTCGGAAAGGCAGGGGTCGGGGTTGCGTCGCGATGCATGGGCGTGGCGTTGTCGGCTGGCGATGGGCTCGCGGCCGTGCCGCTCGCCACCACCTCCAATTCCTTCCTTGCGGGAAGAGGAGCGACGTCAGGTCGCGCTGTCCATCGCCTCCACGGTCAGCCGATCGTTGGTGTACACGCACACCTCCGCCGCGATCGCCATCGCCTTGCGGCAGATCGTTTCCGCATCGGCCTCGTAGTCGACCAGCGCCCGCGCCGCGGCCAGCGCGTAATTGCCGCCCGATCCGATCGCCGCCACCCCTGCCTCCGGCTCCAGCACGTCGCCGTTACCGGTCAGGATCAGCGTCACTTGCGCGTCGGCGACGATCATCATCGCTTCCAGATTCCGCAGATACTTGTCGGTGCGCCAATCCTTGGCCAGCTCCACCGCCGCGCGCAGCAGCTGCCCCTGGTGCTGCTCCAGCTTGCGCTCCAGCCGCTCGAACAGAGTGAAGGCGTCCGCGGTCGCGCCGGCGAAACCGCCGATCACCGCCCCGTCGGCGCCTAGTCGCCGCACCTTGCGCGCGTTGGGCTTCATCACCGTCTGCCCCATGGACACCTGGCCGTCGCCGATGACGACGACCTTGCCGCCGCGCCGGACGGAGAGGATCGTGGTGCCGTGCCAGACCGGCATGGCGTCTGTGTTCGCGCTCATGCGCGCGGATATGGGGACGGCCACGCCATCGTCAAACACGGTCCGGCCGATAAGATCGATCAGCCGCCCAGCTTCTCCACCTTTGCCTGAAGCCGCGCGAGCTCGGCCCGCAGCACCGCGATCTCCTCGTCCTTGTCCGTATCGGACGGATTGACGGCTGGCCGCGCAGCCGTGTTCGGCTTGAAGGCGCTGGCCGCGGCGTCCAGCATCGCCATGTTGCGCTTGGCGATCTCCGCGAAGGGGCCGCCGGCGAAGGCGCCTTCCACCGCGGACCGAAACTGCGCCTGGTTGCGCTGCAGCCCGTCGAGCGATGCCTCCAGATATTGCGGCACCATCGCCTGCACCGAATTGCCGTACATCCCGATCAGCTGACGCAGGAAGTCGGTCGGCAGCATCGCCTGACCGCGGCTCTCCTCCTCCATGATGATCTGGGTAAGGACGTTGTGCGTGATGTCCTCGTCGGTGCGCGCATCCACGACCTTGAAGTCACGCCCCTCCCGCGTCATCGCGGCGAGATGCTCCAACGTGATGTAGGAGCTGGTCTCCGTATTGTAGAGCCGCCGGTTGGCGTACTTCTTGATCGTGACGACGCCGCCGGTCTGCTTCTTCATCGGCTCATTCTCCCGCCAGACTCGAAGCCTAGAGGCGATGATGCCGCACCGCAACATGCGGCGAGTGTCGAAACGTTCCTGACATGTCGAAAATGTTGCACGCCAGCAACATGGGTGCACGAAACTTTTACAAGGCCGACATCCGGCTTGCTCCCTCAGCCGTTTTTCGATCCAACTACTGCCATGGCACAACGCCAGCCAAACGGGGGTTCCTTTGTCTCTAAATCGTTTTCTAGGCGCTACCGCGCTTGCCACCTCGCTGCTGTTCACCCCTACCGCATGGGCGCAGACCACGGGGAACACGACGGGAACTACCACTGCGACCACCGCTGACGATCAGCCGATTGGTCAGCAGATTGCGCCTAATGCCGATCTGTCGCAGCAAGAAGCGCAGGAGGCCGGTGAGGTCATCGTCACCGGCTCGCGCATCGCTCGCCCGAACCTGGATGCAACCGCACCGATCACATCGATCGGCGTCGGCGAACTCACTAACACTGGCAACGTCGCTATCGGCGATCGGTTGAACGAATTGCCGGCACTACGCACGACCTTCGGCCAAGCCAATTCGACGCGCTTCATCGGAACTGCGGGCCTCAACGTGCTCGATCTGCGCGGCATTGGTACGGCCCGCACGCTGGTCGTCGTTAATGGTCGACGCCACGTAACGACGTCGCCTGGGGACAGCTCAGTCGATATTAACACGATCCCCACCGACCTGATCGATCGCGTCGACATCGTGACGGGTGGCAACTCGGCGATCTACGGCTCGGACGCGGTCGCGGGCGCAGTGAACTTCGTTCTCAAGCGCGATTTCGACGGCTTTCGCCTGCGTACGCAGGGCGCGGTAACTGAAAAGGGTGATCGCCCCTCCTATTTTGTTAGCGCCACTGCCGGAAAGAACTTCGCCGACGGTCGCGGAAACATCGCCGTTGCTGCCGAATATGCAGAGATGAAGGCGCTCTATTTCACAGACCGCGAGGAGCAGTACGGCGCGGTTCGTGGTCGTGATCAGTTCAATCCCACCGAGAATACCATTGGTGAATCGTCGCTCGGCAACGGCATTCCCGACCAGACCTTCCTTCGCAATGTTACAAACGCCTTGATTTCCACTGGCGGTGCCTTTGCAGCCGCTTGCCCGACGGCGGCAGCCACGGGGGAAAGTGCTGCTGCGTTCGCGCTGCGACGCGCAGCCGCGTGCAGCGGCCTGCGCGGCCCCGCTGCCCCAGGCGTGACGGGCCCCGAACTTGGTCGAACGTTCGTGTTCGACTCGAACGGTAACGTCGTCGCCAACCCCGGCCGGGCCGACCTGCGCACCGTGGGATCGGGCAACAATATTGGCGGTCTAGGATCAACACTGCGCGAAGTCGGGCAGCTTAGTCCCGGTTACAAGCGGTACTCCGCCAATCTGCTCGGGCATTTTGATGTCTCGCCCGCTTTCAAGCCCTTTATTGAAGCCAAATACGTCCGCATCGACTCGGTGCAAGAAGGTCAGGCGACCTTTTTTAACAATACCTTCAGCATCAATAATCCGTTCCTAACGACACAGGCGCGCAACCAGCTCGTATCTATCCTGTCGCCTACTGCGACCACCTTTACGGCGCAGCGCTTCAACATCGATTTTGGGGGTCGCGGCGAAGATCACCGTCGAGAAACCTACCGGGTCGTGGCCGGCATCGGTGGCGAGTTTAACGAGGATTGGCGCTACGAAGCGTCATTCAATTACGGACGCCTCGAGACCCAATACTCGACCCGTGGTAACTTGTTGCTGGCTCAATACGCCAACTCGATCAACGCAGTTCGCAACACCGCCGGCCAGATCGTCTGCGGGATCAACGCCGATGCGTCGACAACCAACGATGATGCCACGTGCGTTCCCGTTAATCTGTTTGGACTCGGCGCACCGTCGCAGGCGGCATTGAACTACTTCGGTGCCACGTCATCCCGTGTCGAACGAGCCGATCAGTACGTTGGCAATGCCTATGTGTCGGGTGATCTGTCGCAACTGTTCTCGCTGCCGGGCGGTCCGATCAGCTTCTCGGTGGGCGGCGAGTATCGTCGCGAAACGGCGTACTCGGATTACGATGACGTGACGCAGGCGGGGCTTACCTTCCTGAACGCCATTCCGACGTTTGATCCGCCGGCGCAGGTGGTCAAGGAAGCTTTCGGCGAAGTTCGCATACCGCTGCTTGCCAACACCAAGTTCTTCCAGGAATTGTCGATCGAGGCTGCTGGCCGCGTGTCCGATTACAACATCGGCAGCACCGGTACGGTGTTCTCGTACAACGTGGGCGGCATCTGGTCGCCGGCACGCGGCCTTCGCATTCGAGGCAGCTATGCACGGTCGGTTCGCGCCCCGACGCAGGCCGATCTGTTCGCATCGCCTAGCCAGACCTTCCTCAACGGTCTAGCCGATCCCTGCGGCCAGCAGAACATCAACAACAATCCGAATCGCGTCCGCAACTGCGCCGCAGCTGGGGTGCCCACAACCCAGACGTTCAATGGCATCACCGAACCTTTCACCAACCGCCCAGCATCCGGCATTTTGGGGCTGAACGGTAGCAATCCGAACCTGTCGGAGGAGCGTGGCACCAGCTACACGATCGGTACGGTGTTCCAGCCGGAATTCGTGCCAGGTCTCGCGATCACGGTTGATTACTACAATATTACTATCAAGGATGCGATTACCTCGCTTGCTGCGCAAACAATTATCAACCAATGCTATGATGATCCCTCCGGCATCGACAATCCGTTCTGCGCGGCAATCACCCGCAACCCGAATGGTACTTTTGCCGGGCAGTCGAACGTGACGCTAGCGAACGGAACGGCGGTCGAGTTCGCCCGAACTGGATCGTCCTTCCTTTCGGGGCCTTTCAACTTCGCGAAGATCAAGACGTCGGGTATCGACGGTGACATCAGCTATCGGACGAAGCTGAACGGCGATATCTCGTTCGCTGTGCGCGGCTTAGTGAGCTACGTCATCGCCAAGGACAATTACACCGACATCCAGCGTCCCGACTTCATCAACCAGCAGCTGCTGGAACTTGGCGACCCACAGTGGGAAGGCAATCTCAGCGTCAACATCGACTTTGGCTTGCTCGATTTCGGATATCGTTTCCGGTACGTCGGCAAGCAGACGATCGGCACCTTTGAAGCGCAAAATTCGCTTCAGGGTCGGCCGCCGGAGAACCCGGACGCTTTCCCGCGCACGTTCTACCCCGTCATCACCTACTCGGACTTCCGCCTGGGCCTCGACGCCACGGATCGGTTCCAGTTGTACTTGGGCGTCGACAATGCTTTCGACCGGCTGCCGCCTTTCGGCCTGACCGGCACCGGTGCCGGCGACGGCATCTACGACAACATCGGGCGTCGCTTCTATGCGGGTGTCGATCTCCGCTTCTAGAAGCCGAGTACGTTGCCTAAAGGGGTCGCTGCGTTGCAGCGGCCCCTTCTTTCTAGCGGCAATAAAGTGTTCATCGTACGCCGACGATTGATCTACCAGCCTTTAGAACCAACGACGCTCATATCGGGTACCGAGCGCGGTAAGCAGCTCGTACGCAGAACGTTGCGAATGCTTAGCGGTATTTTGCAAGTCAAAGCAAAACTCCACATAGCTGCCCTCCTTGATCGTGCTGCCGATGGGACACGCTAGCGCGATCAGGTCCATCGATACACGCCCGATAATGGAGAGGATCTCTTCACCAAACCACCCGATGCCGCGACTAGACAAACTCCTTGGATAGCCATCCGCGTAACCCACATTGACGATTACTACTATAGTGTCAGTTTTCGCGGCCCATGTGGCATTGTAGCCGACGGTCGCCCCTGCTTTTACCATGCGGCGTTGCAGAACCTCTGCTCGTGGGAACACAACAGACTGGATGACCTCGGCAAGTTCCACCCGTGGCACACCACCGTAGAGCGCGAGACCGGGTCTAGTAAGATCGAACCCGTAAGCGGAGCCGAGTGCAATACCGGCGGAATTTGCCAGACTCAACCGCTCAGCATAAGCATGCCTGCCAGCTGCGATCAAAGCATCTCGCTGCCGCTCGTTCATCGGCGAGTCCTCATCGGCGCAGGCGAGATGGCTCATCAGCGTATCGATCTTCAAGCCGTCGAGCAGGTGAAGATCGTCCGTGCCAAGGCCCAGACGGTTCATGCCCGTGTCGACCATCACGTCGCACGCACCGCCGCCCGCCGCCTTCCAGCGCGCGACCTGCGCCGCCGTGTTGAGGACGGGGCGGGCGATGCCGGACAAAGCCGCGCACATGTCCTCCTCGCGGACCCCATGCAGGACCGATATCGGCAGCTTCAAATGGGCAAGGGCTATCGCCTCTTGCCAGTTGGACACGAAGAAGTCGCGGCATCCAGCGGCGGCGAGGCGCGTGGCGACGTCCTCCGCACCGAGGCCGTAGCCGTTGGCCTTGATCGCTGCGCCGCAGGCGGCGGACCCGCTCATCCGATCGAGCGCGCGCCAATTGGAGACGAGAGCATCGCCATTGAGGCGCAGGCGGAGGGGAGCGGGAATGTCGAGGGTGGGTCTGTCGGTCACGCCGGGTGTTTAGCCGCTCAGACGATCCCGGTCGAATAGTAGAGCGCGATGACGGCGAAGACGGCGGCGGTCTTGAGGAGGGTCAGGACGAAGATGTCGCGATAGGCCTGGGTATGGGTGAGGCCCGTGACGGCGAGCAGGGTGATGACGGCGCCGTTGTGCGGCAGCGTGTCCATGCCGCCGGACGCCATCGAGGCGACGCGGTGGAGCACCTCGCGCGGGATGCCGGCGGCGTCGCCGGCGGTGGCGAACTGGTCGGCCAGCGCGGCGAGCGCGATTGAGAGGCCACCCGAGGCGGAGCCGGTGATGCCGGACAAGGCGGTGACGGTCACCGCCTCGTTGACCAGGGGATCGGGGACGGCGGTGAGCGCGCGGCGGACGATGGCGAAGCCGGGCAGCGCGGCGATCACCGCGCCGAAGCCATATTCGACCGCCGTATTCATGCCCGCCAGCAACGCGCCCCCGACTGCGGCGCGGGAACCGTCGGCGAAGGCGCGGGCGACAGGGCGGAAGGCGGTGAGGAGGATCGTGGCGATGCCGAGAAGGAGCGCGCCCTCGACCGCCCAGATGGCGGCGAGCGGCTTGACCACCAGAACCTCCCGAACTTCGCCCATGGCGAGCGTGGTCGATTCTCCAACAATCGCAGGAATATGGAGGGTCAGAAGCAGGTTGGCGATGCCGACGACGAGCAGCGGCAGGACGGCGAGCGCGGGGTGCGCGAGCCGGTCGTCCGAGGGAGGAGCGGGTTCATTGACGAGGTCGGTGCCGTAGCCCTCCCCGGCTAGCGCACGGCGGCGGTGGTCGAGGTAGAAGAGGCCCGCAGTGAGGATCAGGAGCGAGCCGGCGAGGCCGAGCAGCGGCGCGGCCCAGGTGGTGGTGCCGAAGAAGCTGGTCGGGATGATGTTCTGGATCTGCGGCGTGCCGGGTGCCGCGTCCATGGTGAAGGTGAGCGCGCCGAGGCCGATGGTGGCGGGGATCAGCCGCTTGGGAATGTCGGCGCGACGGAACAGTTCGGCCGCGAACGGATAGACGGCGAAGACCGCGACGAACACCGACACGCCGCCGTAGGTGAGGAGCGCGGTGACCGCGACGATGGCGGGAATCGCGCGATTGGGCCCGAGGAAGCGGATGGCGGAGACGACGATCGCGCGCGAGAAGCCGGCGATTTCAACCAGCTTGCCGAACAGCGCGCCGAGCAGGAACACGGGGAAGTAGAATTTCAGGAACGCGGCGACGCGCTCCATGAACAGGCCTGAAAAGGCGGCGGGAACCTGCGCCGGGTCGGTCGCGAGGACGGCGAGCATGGCGAGAAGCGGCGCCATGACGATCACGCTGAGACCGCGATAGGCGGCGAGCATCAGGAGCGCGAGCGCGGTGGCGGCGATGAGGACGCTCATGATGCGATCGTCATCCTTTGAACTGTCCTCACCCTTCCGCGGCTTCGCTCCCTCCTTCTCCCACAGGGAGAGGGATTACAGCGTCTTAATGATGGCGGAGAAATCGAGGGCGCCATGGCCGTCGGCGGCAAAAGCTTCGTAGAGTTCGCGGGCGCGAGTGCCCATGGGGGTGTTGGCGCCTGCCTGTTCGGCGGCCTCGGCGGCGAGGCGGAGATCCTTGAGCATGAGCGCGGTGGCGAAACCGCCCTGATAGTCGCGGTCGGCCGGCGTCTCGGGGCCGACGCCGGGGACGGGGCAGTAACTGGTCATCGACCAGCTCTGGCCGGAGGAGACGCTGGCGATGTCGTAGAAAGCCTGTGCGTCTAGGCCGAGCTTGCCGGCGAGCGCGAACGCCTCGCAGGTGGCGACCATGGTCGCGCCGAGAATCATGTTGTTGCACATCTTGGCGGCCTGCCCCGCCCCAGCGGCACCGGCACGGATCACGGCCTTGCCCATTTGCGCGAGAATCGGCTCGGCCCGGGAGAAGCCGTCGTCGCCTCCGCCGACCATGAAGGTGAGGCTGCCCGCCGCCGCCGCCGCGATGCCGCCGGAGACCGGCGCATCGACGGCGACCATGCCCTTGGCCGCCGCCTGCTCGGCAACGCGGCGGGCGGTGGCGACGTCGATGGTGGAACAGTCGATCAGCAGCGCGGCGGGGGGCAGGACGGGGAGGATCTCGGCGTAGACCGCCTCGACATGGGCGCCGGCCGGGAGCATCGTCACCACCACCTCGGCGCCATCGGCGGCCTCGACCGCGGTGGCGGCGGGAAGGCAGCCGGCCTCCTCGGCACGAGCGAGCGCGTCGGCGGAGAGGTCGAAGGCACGGACGTCGTGGCCGGCCTTGGCGAGGTTCGCGGCCATGCCGCCGCCCATGTTGCCAAGGCCGATAAAGGCGATGCGGGTCATTATTCTCTCTCCTGCGGCTCTGTTCGCCTGATCGTCATGTTGGCGGAGGACAGCATCTCCCGAGACAGGCGGTGTGCGCTCCACGAAGAGATCCCAGCATCCGCTGGAGTGACGATAGTGGGAGCACCTTACTTCGTCATGCCGGGCTTGTCCCGGTATCCAGGGCCACGCGCGGTGCGTTGCCTGGCTCCGAATGGCGGAACGAGCCCGACATGACGGAAGGGGCTACTTCCCCGTCCAGTTGCCGGGGCGTTTCTCGACGAAGGCGGCCATGCCTTCCTTCTGGTCGGCGGTACCGAACAGGCCGTGGAACAGGCGGCGCTCGTACTGGACGCCCTGGCCCAGGCTCATCTCGAAGGCGGCGTTCACCATCTCCTTGTTGGCGAGAACGGCAAGCGGAGCCATAGAAGCGATTGTCTCGGCGGTCTTCAGCGCGTCGTCGAGTAGCTGGTCGGCGGGGATCACGCGGGCGACGAGGCCGGACCGCTCGGCCTCCTCGGCGTCCATCATCCGGCCGGTCAGGCACATCTCCATCGCCTTGGCCTTGCCGACCGCGTGGGTCAGCCGCTGCGACCCGCCCATGCCGGGGGTGACGCCGAGCTTGATCTCGGGCTGGCCGAACTTGGCGGTGTCGGCGGCGAGGATGAAGTCGCACATCATCGCCAGTTCGCAACCGCCGCCGAGCGCGTAGCCGGCGACCGCGGCGATCACCGGCTTGCGGGTGCGCGCGAACTGCTCCCAGCCGGCGAAGAAGTTGGAGCCGTACATGTCGGCGAAGCCTTGCGCCGACATCTCCTTGATGTCGGCGCCCGCGGCGAACGCCTTGGCCGAGCCGGTGACGACCGCGCAGCCCTGGCCGGGATCGGCGTCGAACGCCACCATGGCGGCGTTGAGATCTGCGAGCACCTGCCCGTTGAGCGCGTTCAGCGCCTGCGGGCGGTTGAGCGTGACCAGCGTGACGCGGCCGCGCTGTTCGACCAGGATCGTTTGGTATTCCATGGTGCGTCCTTGTAAGTTTGCCCCCGCTATCCGTTCGTGCTGAGCGACGTCGAAGCACTGTTCGGCGAGCGCAGCCTTCGATTTCGCTCAGGCCGAACGGAGGTGGGGTGGTCGGCTGGAGTACGTCTTAACGATAGGCGGGCAGCGGCGTCCATGCTTCGGCGGGAGGGAGCGGTTCGAAATAGGCGTCGACCATCGCCGGCGTCACCTCGGCGGCGGTTGGCGGCGACCAGCGCGGATCGCCGGTCTTGTCGATCAGGAGTGCGCGGACGCCCTCCGCGAAGTCGGGTGCACGGTGCATTCGGGCCATGATGGCGTATTCCATCCGCATCTCGTCGACGAAGTGGAGCTGGCGCGGGCTTTCGACCAGCATGCGTAGCGATACCTTGCAGGCGGTGGGCGAGCGTTTGTGGAGCGCGGCGAGCGTGTCGGTCGCCCACTCGCCGCCATCCGCCTCCAACGCGGCCAGCACGACGTCGAAGTCGTCGGACGCGAATAGGTGGTCGATCGTCGGCAATCGCTCGACGATGCGGGCGGGCGGCGGCGGCACGGCGGCACCGGCCAGGATCGACTCGGCCTTTTCCGGGCTGGCGGCGATCTCCGCCTTGACCGCGTCGAGCGCATCGGAGGGAAGATAGAAATTGGCGAGGCCCAGCGCGATGCAGTCGGCGCCGTCGAGCCGCGCGCTGGTCAGCGCGAGATACTGGGCGCTACGGCCGCGCAGGCGTGACAAATAGCGGCCGCCGCCGACGTCGGGGAACAGGCCGATCGTCGTCTCCGGCATGGCGAACACCGTGCGCTCGGTGACCACGCGGTAACGGCACGGGCAGGCGATGCCGACGCCGCCGCCCATGACGATGCCGTCCATGAACACCACGCCGGGCTTCGGATAGGTGTACATGAGGTGGTTAAGGCGGTATTCCTCGAAGAAGAAATCGCGGCCGAGCGTGCCACCCTTGGGCGTGTCCTTGGCGATCGAGACGACGTCGCCGCCCGCGCAGAAGCCCCTGCCGCCGGCATGATCGATCATCACGATCCGCACGTCGTCGTCCGACCGCCAGTCGAGCAGCGCCTGCGTCATTTGGCGGACCATGCCGAGGTCCAGGCTGTGCAGCGCCTTGGGCCGGTCGAGCCGGATGCGGCCGGCGCACTGGTCGGCGAAGGTGAGGACATGGGGGTCGGCGAGGAAGGTCAAGGTCGCAGCGTTTCCGTTCATTGTCCCGGCAGTGAAGGGACTATCGTGTAGGTGTCGGCATCTTCCCGTTCGTCATGCCGGGGCAGGCATCAATGGGCGATCGCGACGTAGGAGCCGGGGGCGGGTTCGAGGCCGTTCTTCGGCGCGCGGGCGGGAACGCGCGCGGCGTCGTGGGCGTCGAGCCAGCGGGTCCACCACGGCCACCAAGATCCGTCGTTCTTCGTCGCGCCGACCAGCCAATCGGCCGCGTCCGTCGGGCGGTCGCCGTCGCGCGTCCAGAAGCCGTGCTTGTTGGCAGCGGGCGGGTTGATGACGCCGGCGTTGTGACCGGAGCCGCCGAGGACGAACGTCACCTCGCCGCCGAACAGCGCCGCCCCCGAATAGACCGCTTCCCACGCCGACACGTGATCGTCCTTGAGCGCGAGCAGTAGGATCGGAGTGGTCACCGTGGCAAGGTCGATGGCGACGCCGCCGACCGCGAAACCGTTGGGATTTTTCAGGGCGTTCGCGAAGAGCAGGTCGCGATTGTAGGAGCGGAGGAACTCCTGCGGAATACGCGCGCCGTCCTCGAACCAGTATAGGAGGTCGGAGGCGGGCGCGGGCTTGTCGAGCAGGTAATGGGCAATCACCGACGACCAGATCAGGTCGTTGGCACGAACGGCCGCGAACAGCTGCTGCAACTCGGTCGATTCGATGTAACCGCGCTTGGCGAGATGCGTGTCGAGCGCGTCGAGATGCGCCTCGTTCACGAAGGCGGACCAGTCGCGCATGTCGGCGAAGTCGACCATCGAGCCGATCAGCGTCGCGCTGGCGACCTCCCCTGCCCGCCCCTTCGCCTGCAACCAGGCGAGCGCGACCGAGACGAGCGTGCCGCCGAGGCAGAAGGCGAACAGGTCGACCTTGTCGGCGTCCGCTGCCGCGCGCGCCGCGCCGATCGCCTCGACGATGCCGTCCAGCACGTACTGCTCCACCCCGCAGCCGCGATGACGCTCGTCGGGGTTGATCCAGGAGATCACGAAGACGGTGCGGCCCTGATCGACCAGCCATTTGACCAGGCTCGACTTCGGCTGGAGGTCGATCATGTAATATTTATTGACCAGCGGCGGCACGTAGAGGAGCGGCGTCGCCGCCACGTCCGCGGTCGTCGGCGTGTACTGGATCAGCTGAAACAGGAGGTTCTGGAAGACGACCTCGCCCGGCGTCGCGGCGATCGTCTCGCCCTTGACGAAATGCTTGTCGGGACGGCGGCGAACGATGCCTTTCCCCTCGACCACGTCCTGCATCAGGTTGCCGAAACCCTGGACGAGGTTCTGGCCACCTGTCTCCATCGTCCGCGCGACGACGTCGGGATTGGTGGCGGCGAAGTTGGCGGGCGAGAGGGCGTTGAGGAACTGGTCGAGGACGAAGCCGACCATGGCCTTGCCGGAGGCATCCTTGCCGGACCCGAGCGCGGCGGCGGCCTTGGCCTGTTTCGACGCGAGCAGGTATGCGTCGCGCAGCGTGCGGTAATAGGGGTCCTCGCTCCACTCCTTGGCGGCGAAGCGGCGATCGCGCGGGGCCTGGGCGGCGGGTTTCAGCCCCCAGGCGGAGAGCCAGAAGTCACCCCATTCGCGCGCGGCATCGGCCTGGACCTTCATCAGCGCGTCGGGGGTGACGCCGGCGGCGTGGTCCGCCATGGCGCGCCAGATCGACAGCGGATCGTAGGGTTGCTGCATCTTACCGCCCCTTCACTGCCGCGTCAGCTCGCGACCGACGATCATCCGCATGACCTGATTGGTGCCCTCCAGGATCGAGTGGACGCGGAGATCACGCCAGAAGCGCTCGATTGGATAGTCGCGCAAATAGCCGTAGCCGCCATGGAGCTGGAGCGCGCGATCGACGATCGAGCTGCCGTTATCGGTGGCGAGCCGCTTCGCCATCGCCGAGAAGCGCGACTTGTCGGGGGCGTTCGCGGTCACCTTGGCGGCGGCGAGGTAGAGGAGCGCGCGAGCGGCCTCCAGGTCGGTTGCCATGTCGGCGAGCGTGAACTGGGTGTTCTGGAAGTCGGCGACCGCCTGGCCGAACTGCTGGCGTTCCTTGGTGTAGCGGATCGCCTCGTCGAGGCAGCGCTGCGCGCCGCCGAGCGAGCAAGCACCGATGTTGAGCCGGCCGCCGTCCAAGCCCGCCATCGCGATCTTGAATCCCTCGCCCTCGCCGCCGACGAGGTTGGCGACGGGCACGCGGCAATCCTCAAAGATCACCTGCGCCGTCGGTGACGCGTTCCAGCCGAGCTTCCTCTCGGGCGCGCCGAAGGACAGGCCGGGCGTGTCCTTCTCGACCGCGATGGCGGTAATGCCGCGGCTCTTCTCTTCCGAGGTGCGGACGAGAACGACGTAGAGGTCGTTGTAGCCGGCGCCGGAGATGAACTGCTTGGTGCCGTTCAACACGTAATGGTCGCCGTCGCGGCGCGCGCTGGTCTTCAGCGCGGCGGCGTCGGAGCCGGAGCCGGGCTCGGTCAGGCAGTAGCTGGCGATCTTGTCCATCGACACCAGGCCGGGGAGAAAGCGCGCCTTGACGTCGGCCGAGCCGAATCGGTCGATCATCCACGCGGCCATGTTGTGGATCGAGATGAACGCGCTGGTGGCGGGGCAGCCATAGGCCATCGCCTCCATGATGAGCGCCGCTTCCAGCCGGCCGAGCGCGATGCCGCCCGATTCCTCGCTGACGTAGATCGAGCCGAAGCCGAGCTCGCCCGCGGCCTTCCACACGTCGACGGGATAATGCGAGCGCTCGTCCCACTCACCCGCGAAGGGGGTGATGCGGTCGGCGGTGAAGCGGCGCGCGAGTTCCTGGATCTCGCGCTGGTCATCGGTAAGGTCGAACTGGTTGGTCATCGGTCTGGCTCTCAGGCGGGACAGCGGGAGTAGCGGAGGCTGCGCATCGGCGGCTCCGGATCGGCGGGGGTCTCGGCGATCAGCGTGCGACCGTCGTCGAGCAGCGTCAACGTGGTCCGGCGCGTCCACTCCTGCCCCTCGCCGGTGAAGGCGAGATCGAGGCGGACGGCGGCGGGACCGAGCAGCTCGGCCTGCGTGACCCTGCCGCGCGATTCGTAGAAGCCGAGCGTGTCGGCGGAGACGGTCATCAGCCCCTTAGCGTCGTCGCGATCGGGCACGCAGTCGTTCGGCACCATGCCCCAGCGCCCGCGAAAGGCCGCGGGCAGCGATGCGATCGGGCTGGGCGAGGCGGTCGGCTCGGCGGCGGGCGACGTCAGCGGGACGACCGAGTTGTTAGGATCGTCCTGAAGGTTGGCGGGCGTCTGCTCGACCACCTGACCCTCGCCCGAGCTGCTGTTGTTGCCCGCCTCCTCGCTGCTGCCGCACGCGGCGAGGAGGAGGGCGAGCGTCGCGATACACATTCGCGTCACCCCTACCCTGTGCCGGGCTCCAGGGCCAAGCAGCGCAGCGTTCGCGGCCCTGTAGGGCGGGACGCGCCCGGCATGTCGGGTGGAGATCGGATCGGTCATCGCGGTTACCCCATGGTCGGGATGACGAACGCGTCCTGGATGCGGCTCGGCCCGCCATCCTCGGACCCGCGCGGCAGGTCGCCCCCGCTTCCCGCGCCGGCGCCGTCGGGCCAGCGCTGCGTCACGGTCTTGACCTTGGTCCAGAACTTGACGCCCTCCATCCCGTGCTGGTTGGTGTCGCCGAACGCCGAACGCTTCCAGCCGCCGAAGGTGTGATAGGCAACGGGCACCGGGATTGGCACGTTGATGCCGACCATGCCGACGTTGACGCGCGCGGCGAACTCGCGCGCGGCGTGGCCGTTGCGCGTGAAGATCGCAACGCCGTTGCCGTACTGATGCTCGCTCGGCAGGCGGACGGCGGTCTCGAAATCGGGCGCGCGGACGATCTGGAGGACGGGGCCGAAGATCTCCTCCTTGTAGGCCGACATCGCGGGCGTGACGCGGTCGAACAGCGACGGCCCGATGAAGAATCCTTCCTCATGCCCCTGCAGCTTGAAGCCGCGGCCGTCGACGACGAGCTCGGCGCCCTCGTCGACGCCGGTCTGGATCCACTGCTCGATGCGCTGACGGTGCTGCGCGGTGACGACGGGGCCATAATGCGCCTCGGCATCGGTAGACACGCCCACCCGGAGCGCGTCGATCGCGGGGATCAGCTTCTCGCGGAGAGCCTCGGCGGTCTTGTCGCCGACGGGGACGACGACCGGCAGCGCCATGCACCGCTCGCCCGCCGAGCCGAAGGCGGCGCCCGACAGGTCGGCGACGACCTGGTCGAGATCGGCGTCGGGCATGACGATGCCGTGGTTCTTGGCGCCGCCCATCGCCTGCACGCGCTTGCCCGCCGCGACACCGCGGCGGTAGACGTAGTGCGCGATGTCGGACGAGCCGACGAAGCTGACCGCGGCGATCGCGGCATGGTCGAGGATCGCGTCGACCATCTCCTTGTCGCCGTGGACCACCTGGAGGATGCCCTGCGGCAGGCCCGCCTCCAAGAACAGCTCGGCGAGGCGCACCGGCACCGACGGATCACGCTCGGAGGGCTTGAGCAGGAAGGCGTTGCCGGTGGCGATGGCGACGCCCGACATCCACAGCGGGATCATCGCGGGGAAGTTGAACGGCGTAATGCCGGCACCGATCCCGAGCGGCTGGCGCATCGAGTAGACGTCGATGCCGGGGCCGGCTCCCTGCGTATACTCGCCCTTCAGCACGTGCGGGATGCCGCAGCAAAATTCGATCACCTCCAGCCCGCGCTGAATGTCGCCCTTCGCGTCGGCGATGACCTTGCCGTGCTCGGACGAGAGCAGGTGCGCCAGCTCGTCCATGTTCGCCTCGACCAGCTCCTTGAAGCGGAACATGACGCGGGCGCGGCGCTGCGGGTTGGTCGCCGCCCAGCCGGGCTGCGCTCCTCTCGCGGCCGCCACGGCGCGGTCGAGATCGGCGGCGGTGCCGAGCGTGACGCTCGCCTGCACGCGGCCGGTGTTAGGATCGAACACGTCGGCCGTGCGACCCGCACCGCCGCCACCCTGGCCCACGATCAAGTGATCGATCGTCCGCATACGCTCTCCTATGTGCTCGTTGCGGCAGGCTTTGTCGGGTTGCGCGGGCGCGCGCAACCCCGTGAGCGTCAGCCCCGCAGCGCGGCGACGCGGGCGACCACCTGGTCGCGAACGCCCGGCGTCACGAACTTGCCGATATCGCCGCCGTAGCGCGCGATTTCTTTCACCAGACGCGAGGCGATCGGCTGCAACGCGACGTCGGCCATCAGGAATACGGTCTCGACCTCCCGGTTCAATTGCTGGTTCATGCCGGCCATCTGATACTCGTACTCGAAGTCGGCGACCGCGCGCAGGCCGCGCACGATGACGCGGGCGCCCTCGCGCACCGCGAAGTCCATCAGCAGCGAATCAAACTGGACGACGGTGATGTCGCCGGAGAGACCGGCCACTTCGCGCCGGACAGTGTCCATGCGTTCCTCGACGGTGAACATCGGCGACTTGGACGGGTTGGTGGTGACGCCGATCACGAGCCGGTCGACCAACGTCGCGCCGCGGCGGATGATGTCCATGTGACCGAGCGTCAGGGGATCGAAGGTGCCGGGATAGACGCCGATGCGGGGGGTCATAGGCGTGTCCTTCCCTGCTTACCGACTGATGCCTTCGTCATGCCGCGCTCGTCCCGGCATACAGGGCCGCGCACGACGGCCCTGCTTGACCCTGGACCCCGGGACAAGCCCCGGGTGACGAGGAGATCGGAGGACGGCTCCAGCGCGCAGCGAGATGACCGCCGTCGTTGCGGGTCGTCACCGGTCGCGCTCCACCACGTAGGAGGCGACCGCGCGGAGCAGGTCCGCCTCGGCACCGAAGGCGTGGAGGTGCTGCTGCGCCTGATCGACCAGCATGCGGCATTGCGCGCGCGCGCGATCCGCGCCCATCAGCGACAGGAAGGTCTCCTTGCCCGCCTCCGCGTCCTTGCCCACCGCCTTGCCGACCACCGCCGCGTCGCCTTCCGCATCGAGCAAATCGTCGGCGATCTGGAAGGCTAGCCCCAAGTCATGGGCGTAGCCGCGCAGGCCCGTGCGCGCCGCCGGCGGTACGCGGCCGAGGATCGCACCCGCCTCCACCGCGGCGCAGATCAGCGCGCCCGTCTTCATCTGCTGAAGCCTCGTCACGGTAGCGAGATCGAAGCGCGTCTTCTCCGCCTCCAGGTCCATCATCTGGCCACCCGCCATGCCCGACGGGCCGGAGGCGCGCGCCAGGTCGAGCACCAGTTCGGCGCGGACGAAGGGATCGGGATGGGTGTCGGGGTCCGCCAGCACCTCGAAGGCGAGCGCGTGGAGGCAGTCGCCGGCGAGAATCGCGGTGGCCTCGTCGAACGCCTTGTGCGCGGTGGGCTTGCCGCGGCGCAGGTCGTCATCGTCCATCGCCGGCAGGTCGTCGTGGATCAGGCTGTAGACATGGATGCACTCGATCGCGGTGCCGACGGTGGCCGAACAATCGCGGGCGACGCCGAACAGGTCGGCGACGGCGATGGTGAGCAGCGGGCGCAGCCGCTTGCCGCCGTTCATGGCGGCGTGGCGCATGCACTCGTACAGCCGCGCACGAGGGTCGGCAGGGACGGCGAGCAGCGCGTCGAAGCAGCGGTCGACCTCCGCGGCGACCTCCGCGATCGCCTCCGGCAGCGTGGACGGCAGGGTCGCCACGGGGTCGCTCAGGCGGCCGCGAAGGGGCGCGTGCCGGCGGGGCGACCTTCCGCGTCGAGCCGGATCGCCTCGATCCGCGCCTGCGCCGCGTCGAGCCGCTCGGCGCAGCGCGCACGTAGGGCGTCGCCGCGCTCGTATAGACGGATCGATTCGTCTAGCGTCGCGTGCCCGCTCTCCAGCCGGCCGACGATCCGCTCCAGCTCCTTGAGCGCGTCCTCGAAGCTCAGGCCGTCGACGGGGATTTCGGCTGCGGTGTCGGTATCCATCGCCGTCCGATACGGCAGCCTGTCGAGGGTTGGCAAGGATGGCGGCGGCGTGGAGGCGTGTGCTACACGGAGTTCATGGCAAGCACGGCAATCCGCATCGATCTCGGCGACATGGCCGACCATGCCCTTCAGCATTTGGCCACGGGCGAGTACGAATCCATGGACGAGGTGATGCAGGACGCAGTCCGCGCGCTCGACCGCGAGCGCGCGGAGTCCGAGGAAATGTTCGAAAACCTGGCTTTTCAGGAGATGCTGCGGCAGAAGGTGGAGGAGGCATTTGCCAATCCTGCGCCGTCACTGCCGATCGACCAAGCGTTCGTGGAAATCCGACGACGCGCCGCAGATCGCCGGGCCCGCGCCGCTCAGGGATAATCGTGCGACAGGTTATCTTCCTCGACGCGGCCAAAGCCGACGTCGCAGCGCTCGATGACTGGATTGCCGCGAAAGCCAACGAGGACATCGCCGCGGCTTACCTCGATCGCCTCGAACGGTTCGCCCATACGCTCGGGTTCTTCCCGCATCGCGGTTCACCGCGAACCGTGGGCCGCCGGAAAATGCGTTCGATCACCTTCGAGCGCCGATATGTCCTGCTGTATTGCGTAACGGATCACGCAGTCCAGATCGTGCGCGTACTCGACGCACGGCGCGACTGGTCGGGCCTGCTACCCGGCTGACGCCTGCGCCGTCACCTCGGCGATCAGGTCCTTGCGGCTGAGCTTGCCGATCATGGTCTTGGGCAGCGCGGCGCGGACGATAACGGCGTCGACGCGCTCGTGACGGCCGAGTTGCGGGTTGAGCCAGGCGGCGAGCGCGGGGCCGTCAGCCTCGGCGCCCTCCTCCAGGGTGACGTAGGCGCGCGGCACCTCGCCGCGATAGGCATCGGGCAGGCCGATCACCAAAGCCTCCTTCACCGCGGGATGATGGTGGAGCACCGCCTCGATCTGGCTGGGAAAGACCTTGAAGCCGCTGACCGCGATCATGTCCTTCAGCCGGTCGACGATGCGGACGAAGCCGTCGGGGTCGACCAGGCCGACGTCGCCGGTGCGCATCCAGCGGGTGCCGTCAGGCGTGTCGACGAACACCTCGGCGTCGGCGTCGGGGCGGTTCCAATAGCCCATCATGATTTGCGGGCCGGCGAGCACCATCTCGCCGGGTTCGCCCGCGGGCGGCGGCCGGGTCGGGTCCTCCTTGTCGACCAGCGCGACGCGCGTACCGGGCAGCGGCTGGCCGATCGAGCCGGCGCGCGGCTCCCCCTCGTACGGGTTGCAGGAGACGACGCCCGAGCTCTCCGACAGGCCGTAGCCCTCCACCAACGTCGCACCGGTGGCGTCGCGGAACTTCTGCTTGAGCTCGGCGGCGAGCGGGGCGCCGCCCGAGATGCAGATACGCAAGGAGGAGAAGTCGGTGGTGGCGGTATCCGGATGATCGAGGAGCGCCTGGAACATAGTCGGCACGCCGGGCAGCGAGGTTGCGCCGGTACGCGCGAGGGCCGCGAGCGTGGCCGCGGCGTCGAACCGGGGCAGCATCACGATCTCACCGCCGGTCAGCACGGTGCGGTTGAGCACGCAGGTGTTGGCGAAGACGTGGAACAGCGGCAGCACGCCCAGGATGCGGTCCACCCCCCTGCCTCGCTCCGGATCGAGCGAGGCGACCTGCTGCGCGTTGGCGGACAGGTTGGCGTGGCTGAGCATCGCGCCCTTGGGGCTGCCGGTGGTGCCGCCGGTATACTGGATCAGCGCCACGTCGCGGGCGGGATCGAGCGTGGGCATCGCGCAGCCGCCGCTGTTGGCGATCAGCGCGGAGAAGCGGGTGACGCGCGGGTCGCGCGGGATCGCAGCCACCTCGCGCCGCTTGGCGAGACGATAGGCGACCGATTTGAGCGGGGGCAGCGCGCCCGCGACCTGACCGACGACGAGCCGCTCCAGCCCGCTCGCCTCCAGCACCCGGAGTGCGGTGGGCAGCAGCGCGGTGGCGGACAAGGTGAAGAGCAGGCGGGTGCCCGAGTCGTCGACCTGGTGGGCGAGCTCGGCGACGGTGTAGAGCGGCGAGAAATTTACAACGGTCGCGCCGAGCTTGAGCACGCCATAGTAAGCGGCGAGGTAGTGCGGTACGTTGGGCAGGAACAGCCCGATGCGATCGCCCTTGCCGTAGCCCATCGCCGCCAGCCCGCAGGCGACCCGGTCGGCGGCGTGCCGGACCTGGGCGTAGGTGTAGCGACGGCCCATGAAGTCGATCAGCGGCGCGCTGCCCTGCCGCGCCGCCATCTCCTCGAACAATTCCACCATCGACCGGGGATCGAACGTGGCGTCCCACGGCACGGGGTGGCGATAGGCGGCGGGCGAGGGCTGACCGGTGCTCATTGACACGGGTGTAAGCAAGGCGTGGCGGTCGCGCAACTCGGCGCGGCGGAGGCGTGGGTGGGGGCGGCGGCAACCGCCGCCCCCTGCCGGATTACTTCGCTTCGACGGGCTCGGCCTTGTTGCCGCCCTTCTTGCGCGGCTTCTTGGGTGCCGCGGCCTCGATCGCGAAGCTGAGTGCGCCGTCCTTCATCCGCACGGTCACCTCGCCGCCGTGGACGAGCTTGCCGAACAGCAACTCCTCGGCGAGCGGCTGCTTGATCTTCTCCTGGATCAGCCGGCCCATCGGGCGGGCGCCGTACAGCTTGTCGTAGCCCTTCTCGGTCAGCCAGCTCTTGGCTGCGTCGTCCAGGTTGATGTGGACCTGTCGGTCGGCGAGCTGGAGTTCAAGCTCGAGGATGAACTTGTCCACCACCCGCGCCACGACCTCGGGCGGGAGATAGCCGAAGGGCACCACCGCATCGAGCCGGTTGCGGAACTCCGGCGTGAACATGCGCTGCACCGCCTGCTCGTCCTCGCCCTCGCGGGTGAGATTGCCGAAGCCGACGGTCTCGCGCGCCATGTCGGCGGCGCCCGCGTTGGTCGTCATGATGAGGATGACGTTGCGGAAGTCGACCGTCTTGCCGTGCTGGTCGGTCAGGCGGCCGTTGTCCATCACCTGCAACAGGATGTTGAACAGGTCCGGGTGCGCCTTCTCGATCTCGTCGAGGAGGAGGACGCAGTGCGGGTTCTGGTCGACGGCGTCGGTCAGGAGGCCCCCCTGATCGAAACCGACATATCCGGGAGGAGCACCGATCAGCCGCGAGACCGAGTGACGCTCCATATATTCGGACATGTCGAACCGCTGCAGCGGGATGCCGAGGATCGAGGCGAGCTGCTTGGCCACCTCCGTCTTGCCGACGCCGGTGGGGCCGGTGAAGAGGTAGTTGCCGATCGGCTTCTCGGGTTCGCGCAGCCCAGCGCGGGCGAGCTTGATGGCGCTCGACAGCTTCTCGATCGCGGCATTCTGGCCGAACACGACACGCTTAAGGTCCGTCTCCAACGTGGAGAGCGCCTGCTTGTCGTCGCTCGACACGCTCTTCGGCGGGATGCGCGCCATGGTGGCGATGACCGCCTCGATCTCCTTCGAGGTGATCGTCTTCTTGCGCTTGTTCGGCGCGACCAGCATCTGCATCGCACCGACCTCGTCGATCACGTCGATCGCCTTGTCGGGCAGCTTGCGGTCGTTGATGTAGCGGGCCGACAGCTCGACCGCCGACTTGATCGCGTCGGGCGTGTACTTGACCGAATGATGCTCCTCGAACGCCGAGCGCAGGCCGGCGAGGATCTTGATCGTGTCCTCCACCGTCGGCTCGTTGACGTCGATCTTCTGGAACCGGCGCAGCAGCGCGCGATCCTTCTCGAAGTGGTTGCGGAATTCCTTGTAGGTGGTCGAGCCGATGCAGCGGATCGTGCCACCCGACAGCGCGGGCTTGAGCAGGTTGGACGCGTCCATCGCCCCGCCGCTGGTCGCGCCGGCGCCGATCACGGTGTGGATCTCGTCGATGAAGAGCACCGCGTGCGGCAGCTTCTCCAGCTCGTTGACGACCGCCTTCAGCCGCTCCTCGAAGTCGCCGCGGTAGCGCGTACCGGCGAGCAGCGAGCCCATGTCGAGCGAGTAGATGACGGCTTCCTTGAGCACGTCCGGCACCTCGCCCTCGACAATCTTGCGCGCCAGCCCCTCGGCGATCGCGGTCTTGCCGACGCCGGGATCGCCCACGTAGAGCGGGTTGTTCTTGGAGCGGCGGCACAGGATCTGGATGGTACGATCTACCTCCGGCCCGCGGCCGATCAGCGGATCGACCTTGCCGATCTTCGCCTTCTCGTTGAGGTCGACGGTGAACTGCTTGAGCGCGCTTTCCGTCTTGCCCTTTTCCTGCCCCTTGGCCGGCTTCTCCTCGTCGGCCGCACCCTTGGGCGTGCTCGCCTCGGCGGTGCCGCCCTTGCCGACGCCGTGCGAGATGAAGCTGACCGCGTCGAGCCGGCTCATGTCCTGCTGCTGGAGGAAGTAGACGGCGTAGCTCTCGCGCTCGCTGAACAGCGCGACGAGGACGTTGGCGCCGGTCACCTCGTCGCGGCCCGACGACTGGACGTGGAGGATCGCGCGCTGGACGACGCGCTGGAACCCGCTGGTCGGCGACGGATCGGTGGCGGCCTCGACCTTGAGGGCATCGAGCTCGGTATCGAGATAGGTGGAAACCGTCGCCTTCAGCTCGCCGAGGTCGACGTGGCAGGAGGTCATGACCTTGGACGCGTGCTCGTCGTCGATCAGCGCGAGCAGCAGGTGTTCCAGCGTGGCGTATTCGTGGCGGCGGCTGGAGGCAGCTTCGAGTGCCTTGTGAAGCGTGGTCTCGAGCGCGGGGGCGAAAGAGGGCATTCAGGATACTCCGTTCGGGCGGGGCCCGTTGATCCCTATGTCGGCATCCACCGGCGCCGCATCAAGCCGGGGGCAGGCAACCTCACCCTCACGACCGGAACAGCGAGTCGGCGCTGGCACGATGATCGATCGCGGCGGCCATCTTGTCGCGCACGCGCGCGATCTCGCCCTCCAGCGCAGCGATCCGCGCCTCCAGCTCGGACACCGACAGCGGGTCGAGGTCCTGGCGGACGAGCTGCATCAAAACGTCGTCGCGGCGGGCGGGGGCGTCGTCCAGATCCATGGACGACAGCGTTGACCCGCGGCTTCCCGCTGTCAATAAGCGGCGGGCGCAGGCCACCGCGCAGGGGGAACAGCATGACCTCGATCCCGGACACGATGAAGGCGATCGACCCGGCCGAACCGGGTGGTCCGGAGGTGCTGGTCACCATCGAGCGGCCGGTGCCGAAGCCGAGCGCGGGCGAGCTGCTGATCCGCGTCGCCGCCGCGGGCGTCAACCGGCCGGACGCGATGCAGCGGCAGGGAAAATATCCCCCGCCGCCCGGCGCGCCGTCGATCCTCGGACTGGAGATCGCGGGCGAGGTAGTCGCGCTGGGTGACGGCGTGGCGCCCGAGCTGCTCGGCCAGCCGGTGTGCGCGCTCATCGCGGGTGGCGGATACGCGGAATACGCGGTCGCGCCCGCCGACCAGTGCCTGCCGGTGCCGGACGGCCTGTCGATGGTGGAGGCCGCGGCGATGCCGGAGACGCTGTTCACCGTGTGGACCAATCTGTTCGAGCGCGCCTACGCGACCGAGGGCGACACCGTGCTGGTCCATGGGGCCACCTCGGGCATCGGCACCATGGCGATCGCGCTGGGACGGGTGTTCGGGCTGACCGTGATCGTGACGGCGGGCAGCGACGAGAAGTGCGCGGCGGCGCTGGCGCTGGGGGCGGCGCACGCGATCAACTACAAGACGGCGGACTTCGTCGCGGAGGTGAAGGCGATCACCAGCGGCCGCGGCGTGGAGGCGGTGCTCGACATGGTCGGGGGCGACTACCTGCCGCGCAATCTCGCCTGCCTGGCGGACGACGGGCGCCACGTGTCGATCGCGGTGCAGCGCGGCGCGGTGGCGGAGGTGCCGATCTGGGAGGTGATGCGCCGCCGGCTGACGCTGACCGGATCGACGCTGCGCGCGCGCGACGCGGGCTTCAAGGCGCTGGTCGCCGACGAATTGTCGCGCACGGTGTGGCCGCACGTCGCGGCCGGGCGGCTGCGGCCGGCGATCGACCGGGCCTATCCGCTGGCGGACGCGGCGGCGGCGCACGCCCGGATGGAGGCGGGCGACCATGTCGGCAAGATCGTGCTGACGATGGGGTGAAAGGAGGATGTAGCGATAGCCTTCGATAAACGATGCTCGCCACCATCCTCTGGTAAGCACTTGTACCCCGGCGAAGGCCGGGGCCCAGTTGGAAAGGTCGGCGTGAGTGTCGCGGAGGTCCGCCCAACTGGGCCCCGGCCTTCGCCGGGGTGCCGATTACCTCAGTTGCTGTCCGAATCGTCGCCGTCGTCGTCGGCGACGACCAGCAGCACCACGGCGGCGAGCGCGGCGAGGATGCCGATGTTGACGATGGTGGCGGTGCTGCCCTCGGCGATCTTCTCGCCGGCCTTCGGGGGCGCGGCGGCACGGGCGTGGGCGACCGACAGCGACTGTGCCGAGTTGCCGGCGGCGAGCGCGGGCGTGGCGACCAGCGCGGAAGCGGCGGCGGCCGCGATCAGGCTCTTGAAACGGAACATGGAAAAACCCCTTTCGAACGACGTGAACCGGTGCGCGACGCTCCTGGTCGGGACACGGGCTGTCAACGGGCGGTTGGCGGCGAAAGGTTGCAAGTCGATGACGGCCGCGGTTTTCCTGCGCCGGCGTGGCGCGCGGGCAACAGGCGCGGCGTGGCGGCGAACCTTGCTCCCGCGGCGCTTCCGCACTAAGTCCTCACCATGGCGTGGCCGCTCCGGCAAGGGGCGGCCCTTTTCGTATCCGGAGTTCCCCCGTGGCCCAGCCGCTCATGCCCCACGCGACCGCTTCCTGGCTGGTCGACAACACCTCGCTCTCCTTCGAGCAGATCGCCGATTTCTGCGGCCTGCACATCCTGGAGGTGCAGGCGATCGCGGACGATACCGCCGCGACCAAGCTGACGGGCCGCGATCCGGTGCGCGCGCACGAGGTGACGCAGGACCAGATCGATCGCGGTCAGGCGGACCCCAGCTACCGCCTGCAGATGACCAAGGGCCCCGAGCAGGTCCGCCGCACCAAGGGCCCGCGCTACACCCCCGTCTCCAAGCGGCAGGACAAGCCCGACGGCATCGCCTGGATCATCCGCAACCATCCGGAGATCACCGACGGCGCGATCGGCAACCTGATCGGCACCACGCGCACGACGATTGCCGCGATCCGCGACCGCAGCCACTGGAACATCCAGAACATCACGCCCAAGGACCCCGTGACGCTGGGCCTGACCACGCAGCGCGAATTGGACGCCGCGGTGGCCAAGGCCGCCAAGTCGACGGGCGAGGACGCGGCGCCGACCGACACGCGCCTTCAGGGCGACCGCGAGGCGCTGATCGCGCAGCTCCACGCCGAACGCGAGCAGCAGGCGCGCGACGCCGACGCGGTGCTGCACGGCGACGATCCGGCCAGCCGCGCGCAGGCGCTGTTCGACGACCCGTTCCGGCGCTGATTCCCGCATATTGCGTCACCCCGGGCTTGTTCCGGGGTCTAGGGCCCGGCAGCGCCGCACTCGTGGCTCTGGATGCCGGCACGAGCCCGGCATGACGGTTGAGAGACGGCGACTTCGGGCCTAGACTCTCCCGCAAAGGAGAGCGCCGATGTGCGACGAACATACCGCCGAGGACAACGACCGCGCCGGTCTGTCTCGTCGCGACCTGGGCGTCGCGCTGGGAGCGGCGGGGATCGCTGCGCTGCTCCCCTCCCCTGCCGATGCGGTGGCCGTCGCCGGCCGCGCCGTATCGATCGCCACGCCCGACGGCGCCGCCGACGCCTTCTTCGTGGCGCCGACCCGCGGCAAGCATCCGGGCGTGCTGATCTGGCCCGACATCATGGGCCTGCGCCCCGCGTTCGAGCAGATGGCGCGGCGGCTGGCCGAGTCGGGTTACGCGGTGCTGGTGGTTAACCAGTTCTACCGCTCGACCAGGGCGCCGTTCCTGGCGGCGGGCGAGAGTTTCGACCAGCCGGCGGTGCGCGCGCGGATCATGCCGTGGCGTGCTGCGCTCACTCCCGCCGCGACCACGCAAGATGGCAACGCCTTCGTCTCCTGGCTCGACCGGCAGACGGAGGTGGACACCAGGCGCGGCCTCGCCGTCACGGGCTACTGCATGGGCGGGCCGATGATGGTGCGCACCGCCGCCGCGCGCGCCGACCGGGTGCGCGCGGGCGCGTCGTTCCACGGCGGCGGGCTGGTCGGGCCGGAGGCGGACAGCCCCGACAAGCTGGTCCCCCAGCTGAAGGGCGGCTACCTGTTCGCGGTGGCGCAGAACGACGACGCGCGGGCGCCCGGCGACAAGGAGGTGCTGCGCGCCGCCTTCGCCGCCGCCGGCACCCCCGCCGAGATCGAGGTCTATCCCGCCGATCACGGCTGGTGCCCGCCCGACGGTCGCGCCTATGATCGGGTGCAGGCGGAGCGGGCCTGGAACCGCCAGCTCGCCTTGTTCGCCAAGCAACTGGGAGATCGTGCGTGACCCTGACCTTCTACACCAACCCGCAATCGCGCGGCCGCATCGTGCGCTGGATGCTGGAGGAGACGGGCGCCAGCTACGACATCGTCGTGCTCGGTTACGCCGACAGCATGAAGAGCGACGATTACCGCGCGATCAACCCGATGATGAAGGTGCCCGCGATCGTCCATGACGGCCGCGTCGTTACCGAGACGGCGGCGATCTGCGCCTATCTGGCCGATGCCTTTCCGCAAGCGGGGCTGGCACCGCGCACGGACGAGGAGCGCGCGGCCTATTACCGCTGGATGTTCTTCGCGGCGGGGCCGATGGAGACGGCGATCATCAACAAGTCGATGGGGGTCGAGCCCGACGCCGATCAGCAGCGCATGGCAGGATACGGCAATTTCGCGCTGGCGGCGGGCGTGCTGGAGCAGGCGGTGGCGACGACGCGGTTCGTCGCGGGCGATCGCTTCACCGCGGCGGACGTGTATGTCGGGTCGGGTATCGGCTGGTACACGCGGTTCGGGCTGCTGCCGCAGAACGGGGTGTTCGACGCCTATCTGGAACGGATCGAGTCGCGCGACGCGTTCAAGCGCGCGGGCGAGCTGGACGACGCGGCGGCGGCAGCGGCGAGCTGATCCATCACCCGCACTTTCTCGCGCCCGTTAAGTTGTCGCGATAAGAAGATCGCGGCGTCATAGGGAGATGAGGATGCGACTGCCCGACCTGGAAGCCTGGGCGATCTTCGCCGCGGTGGCCGAGGCGCGCTCGTTCACGGGCGCGGCGGACGTGCTCGGCTTGTCCAAGGCGAGCGTGTCCAAGGCGGTGAGCCGGTTGGAGGCACATCTCGGCCAGTCGCTGTTCCACCGCACCTCGCGGCGCCTGGCGCTGACCGAGGCCGGACGGCCGCTCGCCGACCATGCCGCCCGCATCGTCGCGGAGGCGCACGCCGCCGAGGAAGCGGCGCGCGACGCCGCCACCGCGCCCACCGGCCGGGTCCGCCTGGCCGCGCCGATGAGCTTCGGGGTGACGCACGTGGCGCCGCTGGTGGCCGAGTTTCTCGGCCAGCACCCGGGCATCGATATCGAGCTGCACCTGTCGGACGCGCGCGTCGACATCGTCGCGGAAGGGTATGACGTGGCGCTGCGGATCGGCGACCTGGCCGACAGTTCGCTGCGCGCGCGCACGCTGTGTCCGGTCTCCACCTTCATCGTCGCCGCGCCCGCCTATCTCGCCGCGCACGGCACGCCGGACGGCCCCGCCGCGCTCGGCCAGCACCGGGTGATGACCTATTCCAACGTGTCCGGCCCGTGGCGGCTGCGGCGCCACGGGGAAGCGGAGGTGTCGTTCCGGCCGAGCGGGCCGCTCGCCGCCAATTCGGGCGACGCACTGGTGCCGGCGCTGCTCGCCGGCCTCGGCATCGCGCGGCTGCCCGATTTCATCATCGGCCCGCATCTGGCCAGCGGCGCACTGGTCGCCATCCTGCCGGACTGGACGCCGGCGCCTACCGCGCTGCACCTGCTCACCCCACCCAGCCCGCTGCGCCCGACCCGCGTCGAGGCGCTGATCGCCTTCCTGGTCGAGCGGCTGCGCGAGCCCATGCCCGAACAGGAAGGCGCCGCGTGAGGCGTCTCGCCCCAGACGAGCTCGATGCCCGTTTCCTGCGCCGCGCCGTGCTGCTGGTGCTGCTGGCCGCGGTGGTGCTGGCGATCTGGCGGGCGAGCGACCTGCTGATCCTGGTGTTCGGCGCGATCCTGGGCGCGACGGTGATCCACGCGCTGGCCGACCTCTACGCCCGGCGCTTCGGCGCGCGGCCCCGGCTGGCGCTCGGGCTCGGCATGGCGACGGTGCTCGCCGCAATCGGATTCCTGGTATGGCTGTTCGGCGTCGCGTTCCGCCAGCAGGTCAATGCGCTGGTCACCGCGCTGCCCGGCCTGATCGACCAGCTCGCCGCCTGGGCGGGCCAGTCGCCGGTCGGCGCCAAGGTGGTGGACGCCGTTCGCGCCGCCTATGCCGGCAGCCGCGTCGCGCAGGACATCGGCGGCCTGGCGGAGGGCGCGGGCGAGATGCTGCTCAACGCCATCCTGCTGCTGGTCGGCGCGCTGTTCCTGGCCGGTGACCCGGACGTGTACCGGCGCGGCCTGCTGCTGCTGGTGCCGCCGACCTATCGCCCCGCCGTCGCCGACGCGTTGGAGGACGTCGGCACGGTGCTGCGCCTGTGGCTGCGTTCGTCGTTGATCCTGATGACGTCGATGGGCGTGCTGGTCGGCGTCGGCCTGTGGCTGTCGGGCGTGCCGTCGGCGGCGGCGCTGGGGCTTCTCGCCGGCCTGTCGGAGTTCATCCCCTATGTGGGGCCCACCGCCGCGATGATCCCGGCGCTCGGCCTGGCCGCGATCCAGGGCACGGGGCCGGTGGTCGGCACGCTCGCCACCTACGCGGTGATGCGGCTGATCCAGACCAATTTCATCACCCCCTATGTCCAGCAGCGCGTGATCTCCATCCCGCCGGCGATCACCGTGTTCGCGATCATCGGCATCGGCGTGGTATTCGGCATCTTCGGCCTGTTCTTCTCGGCGGCACTGCTGGTGGTGTTCTTCACGCTGGTCCGCAGCCTCTACCTGCGCGAGACGCTGGGCGAGGACATCCCCCGCCCCGAGCATCCCCACCTGGGCGAGGACGCATCCTGATCGCGGCGTTAAATCCGAATTAACCTTTTGCGTTCAGAGATGTGATGGTTAATGAATCAGGGTCGGCCGCGCAGCGACATGCCGTGGCCCCGCCGCTGGGGGACTGACTGATGCGCGTGCTGCTGATCGAAGACGAGCCGACCACTGCCAAGGCGATCGAGCTGATGCTCGCCGCCGAGGGGTTCAACGTCTACACCACCGATCTGGGCGAAGAGGGCTTGGATCTCGGCAAGCTGTACGATTACGACATCATCCTGCTTGACCTGAACCTGCCCGACATGCACGGGTACGACGTGCTGAAGAAGCTGCGCGTCGCGCGCGTGTCGACGCCGGTGCTGATCCTGTCTGGCATCAACGAGATGGACTCCAAGGTCCGCTCGTTCGGCTTCGGCGCCGACGATTACGTCACCAAGCCGTTCCATCGCGAGGAGCTGGTGGCGCGCATCCAGGCCGTCGTCCGCCGTTCCAAGGGCCATTCGCAGTCGGTGATCCGCACCGGCAAGCTCGCGGTCAACCTGGACGCCAAGACGGTGGAAGTCGACAGCGCCCGCGTGCACCTGACCGGCAAGGAATACGCGATGCTGGAGCTGCTGTCGCTCCGCAAGGGTACGACCCTGACCAAGGAGATGTTCCTCAACCATCTCTACGGCGGCATGGACGAGCCCGAGCTGAAGATCATCGACGTGTTCATCTGCAAGCTGCGCAAGAAGCTCAGCCTGGCTTGCGACGGCGAGAACTACATCGAGACGGTGTGGGGCCGCGGCTACGTGCTGCGCGAGCCTGACGAGGTTGCCGTCGACGCGGTGGCGTGAGAATCAGGTAACCCGTCATTATCGCGGCAGCGAAGGCCGGGTTTCCCCGTCATAACCTCTCATCTGTCCAAGTACGTCATGCCGGGCTCGTCCCGGCATCCAGGGTTACCAACGCCACGCTGCTTGGCCCTGGATGCCGGGACGAGCCCGGCATGACGCTTATGGGCGATCCTCGTCACGCCCCCGCCGTGCCCGTGTCGGCACCACCAGATGCTCGATGAAGTTGGCGAGCTCCACCCGCCGCCGATCCTCCAGCGCCGCCTCCGCGGTTACCCCCAGCCGCCACAGCACCGACCGATCGTGCGGATCGCGGTGCAACCGGTCGAACAGCGCCGCCTGCTCCTCCACCTCGTCGAGCGACCCCGCCGTACCGTCCTCCACCAGGCTGTCGGCCTGCCGCCGCAGTGCCGCGGCGACCTCGCCGGGTGCGAGTTCGGGATGGTATTGCACACCCCAGAACACGCCGTCGCCGACGCGGATCTCCGCCGCCTGCACGCGCGCGGCGTGATTGCCGGCGAGCAGCGTCGCGCCGCCCGGCAGTTCCGCCACCTCGTCACTGTGAATGGCGAGCGCATCCCAGGCCGGGGGCCGACCGGCGAGCAGCGGGTGGCTGCGCCCCGCCTCCGTCGCGGTGATGCCGCGCGCGATGCCGGTCTCGTCGCGGTGCGGCATCGCGCGCACCGTGCCCCCCGCGGCCGCGCACGCGACCTGCAGCCCCGCGCACGATCCGAAGCTCGGCGTGCCGCTCGCGAACACGCGGCGCATGAACTCGGTCTGCCGCACCGTCTCCGGCGTCTCGCAATAGACATGGAGCGGCGAGCCCGACAGGAACACCGCATCGAAGCCGGCGAGCTCGTCCACCGTCATCATCTGGTGATGCCCGTCGGAGGGGGTCGCCAGCTTCACGGTGCAGTCGGGCGACAACTGCTCGAGCGTCGCGGCGTAGGTTTCCCCCGAACTCTTGCCCGCACTGGCGCGGCGCGCGTCGCGTTCCTCGTCCGTCTCGCTCTCGACGATCAGGAACCTCATATGGCTAGCGCCGCGCGGGTGGCGTCGTCCGCCTTGCCGGACAGGCCCGGCACTTCGTCGAGCTGGCGCAGGTCGGTGAAGCGCCCGCGCTCTTCGCGATAACGGACGATCTCGGGCCCGTGGCCGCGCAGGCCGGGCACGGCGTCGAGCGCCCCTGCGGAGGCGGTGTTGAGGTCGATCGGCAAGAATAGTCTCCGGCAGAAGGGTCGCCGGTCAACGCCCTGTCCGTTCCGCGGGTCCGCTACTTGCGGGTCCAGACCTTCTCGCCGTTCACCCAGGTTTCCTCCACCCGCGTCTGGCGCAGCAGATCGGGCGTGGCGGTGGTCGGATCGCGGTCGACGACGATGAAGTCGGCGCGCTGCCCGGGGGCGAGCCGGCCGAACTTGTCCTCCGCGAAGCCGGCATAGGCGCCGCCGCTGGTGAACGCCGCCCAGGCCTGTTCCTTGCTGAGGACCTCCTGCGGCTGCCAGCCGCCCGCGGGCTGTCCGTCGGCGCCGATCCGGGTATAGGCGGCGGCCCAGCCGACGAACGGATCGGGGCTCTCGACCGGGTAGTCGGACCCGAAGGCTAGCCTGGCGCCGGTGCGCAGCATCGACGCCCAGGCATAGGCGCCCGCCAGCCGCGCCGGGCCCAGCCGCGCCTCCGCCATCACCCGGTCGCTGGTCTCGTGCACCGGCTGCATCGAGGCGATGATGCCGTGCTTGCCGAACCGCGGCAGGTCGGCCGGATCGACCACCTGCGCGTGCTCGATCCGCCAGCGCCGGTCACCGCCATAGGTGTCGGCGATCTCCTCGATCGCGCCCAGCACCTGCGCGTTGGCGGCGTCGCCGATCGCGTGCACCGCCACCTGGTAGCCGTCCATCGACGCGCGGACCATCAGGTTGCGCAGCGTCGAATCGGTCATGAAGGCCAGACCGCGCTCGCCGGCCGCGTCGGCGTAGGGCGCCTTCAGCCACGCACCGCGCGAGCCCAGCGCGCCGTCGCCGTAGAGCTTGACGCCGACCAGCTTCAGCCGGTCGTTGTACAGCCACGGCGTCGGCCCCGCGCCGCCGATCCGGATCGTGTCCTCGATCCCGCTGCCGTAGCTCATCAGCCGGACGCGCAGTGCACCGCGATCGCCGACCCGGCGATAGGTCAGCCAGTCGTCGATGCTGGTGCCCATGTCGGCCGTGGCGGTGATGCCGTGCGAGAGCAGTTGTTCCTGCGCCTTGATGAAGGCGGTGTCGCGCTCCTTCGGCAGCGGCTGCGGCACCACGCGGCCGACCAGCGCCTGCGCGCCGTCGACGAACACGCCCGACGGCTGGCCCCCGGCCTTCTCGATCCGCCCGCCCGGCGGGGCGAGCGTCTTCGCCGTCACCCCCGCCTCGCGCATCGCGGCCGAATTGGCCCAGCTGGCATGACCGTCGGCACGGGCGAGATAGACCGGCCGGTCGGCCACCGCCGCGTCCAGATCGGCCGCGGTTGGGAACCGGCCCAGGCCCCAGCTCTCCTGGTTCCAGCCGCCGCCGACGATCCACTTGCGATCCGGATTGGCCGCCGCATAGGCCCTGATTTTGGCCTGCGCCTCGGCAAGCGAGCGGGTGCCCGACAGGTCGAGTTCCAGCTGGCGGAAACCGAGCTCGATCACGTGGCCGTGCGCGTCGACGAAGCCCGGCATCACCACCCGGCCGCCCAGGTCGGCGCGCCACGTGTAGCGCGGCTGCGGCGGCGGATCGTTCTTGCGACGCTTGACGCGGGGCGGCTCCGGCTCCTTCTCGTCAGGCTTGACCAAACGCACGACCTTGCCGTCCTTGTCGAGCACGATTGCGCGGAACCGCACCACGCGTCCGTCCGCGTCGAGCGTGACGCCGCGAACGTTGTCGACGATCGCGTCGGCGACCGCAGGGGCCGGCGACAGCGCGAGCAGGGTCGCCGCGGCGGCGGACAAGCAGTGAACCGTTCTTGCCATGCCGGCGCGCATAGGGGGTGTTCCCCCCTCACGCCAGACGGTCTATCGCGGCACGCTATGGCAACGCAGATCAAACCCGCCGCCTCCGCGCTCCCGGCCACACTTCCGGTCAGCATCGACGACGTGCGCGCCGCGCACGCGCGGATCAGCGACCAGATCGTTCGCACGCCGACGCTGGTCAGCCGGACGTTGAGCGACCTGACCGGCGCCACCGTGTTCCTGAAGTTCGAGAACCTGCAGTTCACCGCTGCCTACAAGGAGCGCGGCGCGCTCAACACGCTGCTCCAGCTGTCGGACGCGGCGCGCGCCAAGGGCGTGATCGCCGCGTCGGCCGGCAACCACGCGCAGGGGCTGGCGTTTCACGCGACGCGACTCGGCATCCCCTCCACTATCGTGATGCCGCGCAACACGCCGACGGTGAAGGTCGTGCAGACCGAAGGGCATGGTGCGAACGTGGTGCTGGAAGGCGACACGTTCGACGCCGCCTACGCCCATGCGCGCGTGCTGGAGGCCGAGCGCGGGCTGACCTTCGTGCACCCGTTCGACGATTCGCGCATCATCGCGGGTGCGGGCACCACCGCGCTGGAGATGCTGGAGGACGTGCCCGCGATCGACACCTTCGTGACGCCGATCGGCGGCGGCGGCCTGATCTCCGGCATGGCGACGGTGGCGCGCGCCTGGCCCACGCCGGTCGAGGTCGTCGGCGTCGAGGCGGAGCTGTTCCCGTCAATGTACAACCGCGTCAACGGCACCCACATGCCGTGCGCGGGCGACACGCTGGCCGAGGGCATCGCGGTCAAGGAGCCGGGCGGCATCACCTCGACCATGGTGCGCGCGCTGGTCGACGACATCCTGCTGGTGTCCGAACGCAGCCTGGAAGAGGCGGTGTCGCTGCTGCTCCAGATCGAGAAGACGGTGGTGGAGGGCGCGGGTGCCGCGGGCATGGCGGCGCTGCTCGCGCATCCCGGCCGGTTCGCGGGCCGGACCGTGGGCGTGGTGCTGTGCGGCGGCAACATCGACACGCGGCTGCTCGCCAACGTGCTGCTGCGCGACCTCGCCCGGTCGGGGCGGCTGGCGCGGCTGCGCATCCGCTTGCAGGACCAGCCGGGCGCGCTGTTCAACGTCGCGCGCATCTTCGACGCGCAGCGGATCAACATCATCGAGGTGTATCACCAGCGCGTCTTCACCACGCTCCCGGCCAAGGGCCTCATCACCGACATCGAGTGCGAGGCGCGTGACCGTGCGCATCTCGACCGGCTGGTCGCGGCGCTGCGCGAGGCGGGGTACGAGACGACCACGGTGGAACTGGCGTAGCTCGGGTCGGCGTTGCGGCCTGCGCTGTCGGTAAGCGTAATCTTGCCCGGTTGTAGCGGCGTTCAACTTCGCTAGGCCGGATCACCCTTCTACGCCGAACGTCGGTATCGCTCAGCCTCACCCACGAAAAAGGGGTCGGCACCGCGTGGCGCCGACCCCTCGTCGATCCGACCGGATCAACCGATCAGAAGATCAGTTGCTGTCCGAATCGTCGTTCTGCACCGCCGCGATGATCGCGATGGCAGCGACGCCGGCGGCGATCGCCAGACCCAGGATGGCGCCGCCACCGCCGCCCAGCTTCTCGCCCTTGGCGGTCGGGGCCGAGGCGCGCGCCTTGGCGACCGACAGCGACGAGGCAGCGTTGGTGGGGGCGGCCATCGCGGGGGCCGCGACGAGCGAGGTGGCCGCGAGCGCGGCGGCAATGGTGGACATACGCTTCATGAATTTTCTCCCTTTCTTACGCAATACTGCAACGCGGCAATATCACGATTGTATCCGCAGACCAACGTCTGCCTGATTCGAGTTTCGTGGTAAAGACGCTTTGCAGCCGCAACGCAACACATCATAGAGACACACCACTTCTTCAGAGGACCTGCCCGCGGTGACCGCGCCTTTCCGATTTCCGCGCTTCTTCGTCACCAGTCCCTCGCCCTGTCCCTATCTGCCCGGGCGGCAGGAGCGGAAGGTATTCACCGAGCTGACCGGCCCGCACGCGGCCGAACTGAACGACGCGCTGGGGCGGATCGGCTTTCGCCGCAGCCAGGGCGTCGCCTATCGCCCGTCATGCGCGGGCTGCACCGCCTGCGTGTCCGTGCGGGTGGTGACGCACGAGTTCGTCGCCAACGCCACCCAGCGCAAGCTGATGCGCCGCCAGGGCGACCTGGAGGTCACCGCGTGCCGCGCCTGGGCGACCGACGAGCAGTTTCAGCTGCTGCGCCGCTATCTCGCCGCCCGCCATCCGGGCGGCGGCATGGCCGGAATGGACGAGGACGATTACGCCGACATGATCGAGCATTCGCCGGTCAACTCGCTGATCGTCGAATATCGCGAACCGTCCACGAACGGCCGCCGCGGCCGGCTGGTCGGTGCCTGCCTGACCGACCGGCAGGCGGACGGGCTGTCGATGATCTACAGCTTCTTCGAGCCGGAGGAGGATGGCGGTCGGGCGGGCCTGGGCAATTTCATCATCCTCGATCACATCACGCGGGCGCGCGATGCCAAGCTGGCCTTCGTCTATTTGGGATATTGGGTGAAGGGATCGGCGCGCATGGCGTACAAGACGCGCTATCGCCCGATCGAGGTGCTGGGCCCGGCGGGCTGGCGCCGCCTGGCCGCCGAGGAGATCGCTCCCACGCCCCCGACCCGGATCGACGCCGCCTGAACCTCAGGCCGCCGAAGCGTCTATCGTCAGCACCTCCACCGCGGGGCCGAGCCGCGATCCCGCGATCGGCGCGGCACCCGCCGCGTCGAGCGCCACCGCGACGCGGACGTGTCGATCCTGCGGCGACAGGCGGGTGACAGGATCGAAGCCGATCCAGCCGATGCCGTCGACATGCGCCTCCGCCCAGCCGTGCGGTTGCGGGGCACGCTCGCCCCCGATCAGGCCGTAGCCGGAGACGTAGCGCGCCGGCGTGCCGAGCGAGCGGGCCGCCGCGACGAAAAGCTGCGCGATCTCGCCCGCCGTCGCCCGCTCCTGCTGCCACGCCTCGCCGGCAGCCAGCTCCACGCCGGCGCGGTGCGGGTCGATCGCGATGCGCTCACCCAGTGCGGCGTTGAGACGGTGCAGGTCGGCCAACCGGTCCGCGCCGCGCGCGACCTCGCCTGCCCAGAGCGCGATCGCCGGATCGCGCGCGGTCGCGGTTGTGTCGCGCAGGAACAGCGTGGGCGGGAATCGCTCGCGTACGCCGTGCAGGACGCCACCGGACTCGCTCGTCACCACCTCGCCCGAGACGGCGATCTCGATGCCGTCGAGCGGCCCGTCGACGTACAACATGGTCACCGCGTTGCCCCAACCGTCGCAATCCTCGCGCATGCGGACGTCGCGATCGACGTCGATCCGCCAGGCGACGACCGTCTGGTCGTGGTTGTTCTGCGGCGTCACGCGCAGCATCTGGATGAGGCGCGGCTGCGGTTCGGGGAAGCGAAACGTCGTGCGGTGCTCGATCAACAGTCGCATCGTCGATCCCTCTCCCCCGGTCGAACCCTATCCGAACTTGAACTGTCGCCCGATCGCGCCGTGGAGCAGCGCATTCTCGTCGATGAACGAGCGCAGGAACTCGTGCAGGCCGGACGCGATCACCTCGCCCGACCGGGTCTTGGCCATGCGGTTGGCGCGATTGCGTGCCATGCGGTCGGCCTCGCCGTGCTGGCCCGTCCGCCGCGCGAGCAGCGCCAGCACGTCCACCGTCTCCTGCGCCGACGCGACCAGGCTGCGCGGCAGTTCACTCCGCGCGATCAGGAGGTCGATGACGTTGGCCGGCGTCAGCCCGTCCGAGTAGAGCCAGCGATAGGCGGTGACCGCAGACACCGTCTGCAGGATCGTCGTCCACTGGTCGCGATCGACGACGCCGCCGACCCGCTCGTGCTCGGGCAGCAGCAGATGGTATTTAACGTCGAGCAGCCGCGCCGTGTTGTCCGACCGCTCCACCGCCTGGCCGAGCCGCACGAACCACGTCGTCTGGTTGCGCAGCATCCGGTGCACCGCGCCTTCGAAACCGCGCGCCTCGTTCTGTACCGCCTCGACGATGCCCAGCACCGCGCCCGCGTCGCTCGCGGCGGGGCGTCCCTCGAACAACAGCCAGGCGCGATTGATCGCGGTCCACGCCTCGCGCGTCAGCGCGGTGCGGACAGCGCGCGCGTTGCTGCGCGCCATGCCGATGCAGCGGACGATCGATCCGGGGTGGCCGGCATCGACGGTGAGGAAGCGGGCGACCTCGCGCCGGTGGAACTTGGTTCCCTCGGCGGCGAAGGCGGCGTCGGTCTCGGTGACGGTCAGCGCGCTGGTCCAGGCCGCCTCGCCGGCCGGGCGCGGCGATAGCACGTCGAGGCGCACGGTGGCCTCGACCAGCCTAGCGATGAAGTCGGCCCGCTCGAAATAGCGACCCAGCCAGTAGAGCGACGAGGCGGTGCGGCTGAGCATCAGGACCGCGTCTCCTGCGTCATCGCGCCCAGCGTCTGCGTCATCACGTCCGTCCGCATCTGCTGCGCGGCGCCGGGCTGATCGTCCATCAGCACGAAACTGTCCTTGGTGCCGCCGCCCTGGCTGGAGTTCACGACCAGCGATCCTTCCTTCAGCGCGACGCGGGTCAGGCCGCCGGGCACCACCTGCACCCCGCGCCGGCCCGACAGGACGAACGGCCGGAAATCGACGTGGCGCGGCGCCAGCCCCTGGTCCGCCATGGTCGGCACCGTTGACAAAGCGAGCGTGGGCTGGGCGATGTAGCGGTGAGGCTCGGCGATCAGCGCGGCGCGGAACGCCTCGATCTCCGCCTTGCTGGCGGTGGGACCGACCAGCATGCCGTAGCCGCCGGACCCGTCGACCAGCTTCACCACCAGTTCGTCCAGATGGTCGAGCGTGTAGGCGAGCGCCTGCGGCTCGCGGCAGCGCCACGTCTCGACGTTGGGCAGCTTGGCATCGCCGCCGGAGTAGAAGCGGACGATCTCGGGCATGTAGCTGTAGATCGCCTTGTCGTCGGCGATGCCGTTGCCCGGCGCGTTGAGGATGGCGACGTTGCCCGCGGCATAGGCGGCGATCAGGCCAGGCACCCCCAGCGCCGAGTCGGGCCGGAACACGAGCGGGTCGAGGAAATCGTCGTCGATGCGGCGGTAGATCACGTCCACCTTCACGCGGCCGGCGATCGTCCGCATCCAGACGATGTCGTCGTCGACGACCAGGTCGGCTCCCTCGACCAATTCAATCCCCATCGAATCGGCTAGGAAGCTGTGCTCGTAATAAGCGGAATTGTAATGGCCGGGCGTCAGCAGCACGCACACCGGCTGCGACACGCCGTGCGGCGCGACCGACTTCATCGTCTCCAGCAGGCGATCGGGATAGCTGTCGACGGCGGCGACGCGGAAGCGGCGGAACAGCTCCGGGCACAGCCGCAGCATCGCCTCGCGATTCTCCAGCATGTAGCTGACGCCCGAGGGCGTGCGGGCATTGTCCTCCAGTACGAAGAAATCGTCGGGGCCGGTGCGGACCAGGTCGATGCCGCAGATATGCGCCCAGATGTCGTGCGGCGGCCGCATCCCCGCGATCTCCGGCCGGAACTGCGGATTGCCGAGGACGAGGTCGGCGGGCAGCACGCCCTCGGCCAGGATGCGGCGCTCGCCGTAGATGTCGTGCAGAAAGGCGTTGATCGCCTCCACCCGCTGCACCAGCCCTTCGGACAGGCGCGCCCACTCGCCGGGCAGGAACACGCGCGGCACGATGTCGAAGGGGATGATCCGCTCCGCCGCGTCGCTCTCGCCATAGACGGCGAAGGTGATGCCGAGCTGGCGGAACGTCGCCTCCGCGGCCTGCTGGCGCCGGCGCAGCTCGTCGGCGGGCGTGGTTTCGATCCAGCGGGAGAGTGCGGCGAGTTCCGCGCGGGGAGGCCCGCCCTCGCCTGCCCCCATGATCTCGTCGAACGCTTGCCGCATGGGCATGAGGCTAACCGATCCGCTGCACCGCACAAGCGGCAAATCAGCGCGCCAGCGCCTCCAGCATCCCCGGCGTCAGCACTTGCGGCAACACGCGCGGCGTCGAGGCGCCCGGCGCGTAGTAGAGGTAGAGCGGCACCCCGGCCCGGTTGTGCGCCTCGATGAAACGGCCGAGCACCGGATCGCCGTCGGTCCAGTCGCCGACCAGCACCGCCACCTTGTTCCTCGCCCAGGCCTCGCGCACGCTCGCGCGCTCGATCGCCGCCTTCTCGTTGACCTTGCACGACAGGCACCAGTCGGCGGTGAAATAAGCGAACACCGGCCGTCCCTCCACGCGCAGGGCGGCGAGGCGCGCCTCGCTGAACGGCTCGCCGTTCGCCGCCGGCAGCGTTGCAGGGGCTTGCCGGCCCACCAGCCCCGCGCCGCTTAGGCTCGCCAGCAGCAGCAGCGCGGTCCATCCCAGGCCCAGGCCCGAGCGCTGGCGCCGTCCACCGATCCACAGCGCGAACCCGGCGACCAGCGCGGCGGCCAGGCCGACCGTCATCCCCTCCACCCCCGCCTGTCGCCCGAGCAGCCAGGCGAGGCCGAGCGCCGTCAGCCACATCGGCACCGCCAGCACGCGGCGCACGCGGTCCATCCACGCGCCCGGCCGGGGCAGGCGCCGCCGCAGTGCGGGCACGAAGCCGAGCAGCAGGAACGGCAGCGCCAGGCCGAGGCCGAGCCCCGCGAACACCGCCAGCGCCGCGGGCCAGGGCAGGACCAGCGCCGCACCCAGCGCCGCGCCCATGAACGGGCCGGAGCACGGCGTCGCGACGAAGGCGGCCAGCGCGCCCGTCGCGAAGGCGCCGCCCGCGCCGCCGCTGCCGGCGAAGCGCGGCATCGGCACCTCGAACAGGCCCGACAGGTTCAGCGAGATCGCGACCGACAGCACCAGCAGCACTAGGATCATGCGCGGGTCCTGCAACTGGAATGCCCAGCCGACCGCCGATCCGCCCGCGCGCAACGTCAGGATAGCACCGCCGAGCGCGAGGCACACCGCCACCACGCCGCCGGTATAGGCCAGTGCCTCGACCCGCGCCTCGCGCTCGCCCCCCGGACCGTCGGCGCCCGACCGCGCCAGGCTGAGCGCCTTGAGGCTGAGGATCGGGAAAACGCAGGGCATGACGTTGAGGATCAGGCCGCCGAGCACCGCGCCGGCGAAGGCGACCAGCGCCGCGATCGCCCAGCCCTCCCCGCCCCGCGTGCCCGCGACCGCGCCGGGCGCCGCGCGGATCGCCAGTCCCTGGTCCGGGCCGATCCGCAGCACCGCGGCGAACGGCCCGGCGGGGGCGCCACGGGTCTGCACCACCAGCCGGTCGCCGTCGCGGGTCACCGCCTGCGGCGCCGCCGGCTCGATCGAGCCGGTCGCGGCGGGGAACAGGTAGGGCTCGGCCAGCGCGGCGTCGGCGGGATAGGGGATGCTCACCCGCAGCACGCCGCCGTCGCCGCGCGCGAAGGTGGCGGGCGAGCCGAGCGGCCGGGGGATCGCGCGCCGCCAGCGATCGAACGCGGCCTTGGTCTCCGGCCGCACGCTGCCGTCGCCGACGACGAGCTCGGTCGTCAGCACCTGCTCCTCCGGCACGCAGATCTCGCGCGTGCAGACCAGATAGGCGAGCTTGACCCGCACCGGCAGCCGCGTGCCCGCCGCCAGCCCTGCCGGCACCCGCAAGTCGACGATCGGCGCGTAGGGCCGCTCGTACACGTAGTTCATCAGCCCGGCGACGATCAGCGTCTCCGGCACCGGCCAGTCGGGCGTACCCGCCGTCATGCCCGACGGCAGCGTCCAGCCTAACTGCGCCGGGAAACCGGCATCGCCCGGATTGGACCAATAGCCGTGCCACCCCGCCGCCGGCCGCGTGTCGATCGCCACCGACACGGTCGATCCGGCACGGGGGGCGCTGCTCTCCGCCACCAGCCGCATGGCGAGATGCGGCGCGGCCTGGGCGGTCGCGGGGGCGAGCGTGGTGAACAAGAATAACAGGAGGAGCCGCACCAACGCCGTGAGCTGTGCCATTCCCCTTGTTCGTACCCCGGCGAAGGCCGGGGCCCAGGTGGGATGCATGTCGTGATCGCTCGCCACCGTTGCCCAACTGGGCCCCGGCCTTCGCCGGGGTACGAAAAGGAATGTAGCACCCATCACGCCCCACTCGTCCCCAAAAGCGCCGCGAAAGGCCTCCGCGCCGACCCTCGCGGATGGGTGAACCCCGGAACGGATCAGGGATAACGGCCGAGAGGTGAAGGGCCGTCCCGCCTGCGTTGAGTCTGTCACAATGGCGGCGCATAGCAGCCGCACTCGCCCCATGCATCAAGGATGCCCGTGAAAGCTCTGTTCCTCGCCGCGGCCGCACTGATCGCCTCGCCCACGCTCGCGCAGACGGCCGCCCCGGCGACCACCCGCGCGCCGACCAGCCGCCCGACGCTGATCGTCGCCATCTCGGTCGACCAGTTCTCCGCCGACCTGTTCGCGCAGTATCGCGCGCATTTCACCGGCGGCCTGGCCCGGCTGCAGACCGGGGCGGTGTTCCCCAGCGGCTACCAGAGCCACGCGGCGACCGAGACCTGCCCCGGCCACTCGACCATCCTGACCGGCTATCGCCCCGCGCGCACCGGCATCGTCGCCAACAACTGGATCGACCAGCGCGCCGGCCGGCCCGACAAGATCGTCTACTGCGCGGAGGACGAGAGCGTCCCCGGATCGCTGCACGACAGCTACACCGTGTCGGACAAGCATCTCAAGGTGCCGACGCTGGGCGAGCGGATGAAGGCCGCCGACCCGCGCACCCGCGTCGTCTCCGTCGCCGGCAAGGATCGCGCCGCGGTGATGATGGGCGGCCACAAGGTCGACGAGCTGTGGTGGTGGGACGGCAAGACCTACGTCTCCTATGCCGGCCGCGCCGTGCCGCCGGTGGTGCAGCGCACGCGCGACGCGGTGGCGGCGCTGGTCGCCCGCCCGCAGCAGGCGCTGCCGCTGCCCGGCTGGTGCAGACCCGCCGACCGCCCGACCCGGATCGCCGACGGCCTGGTGGTCGGCCAGGGCCGCTTCGCGCGGGCGGCCGGCGACCTGAAGGCGTTCCGCGCCTCGCCGGCCGCCGACGCGGCGGTGCTGGCGATGGCGGCGGGGCTGATCGGGGACATGAAGCTGGGGCAAGGCCCGCAGACCGACCTGATCGCAGTGGGGCTATCCGCGACCGATTACGTCGGCCATTCGCTCGGCACGCAAGGGGCCGAGATGTGCAGCCAGATGAGCGAGCTGGACCAGGCGCTCGCCGGCTTCTTCGACGTGCTCGACCGATCGGGGATCGACTATGAGGTGATGCTGACCGCCGACCACGGCGCCCATGACGCGACCGAGCGGCAGCAGCAGCGCGCGATGCCGATGGAGGCGCACGTCGCGCCCGAGCTGCAGACCAAGGCAATCGGCGCCGCCATCGGCCGCGACCTGGGGGTGAAGGGTCCGGTGCTGTTGGGCGCGGAGAGCGACATCTACGTCGACCGCGACCTGCCCGCGCCCGTCCGCGCCCGCGTGCTGGCGGAGGCGCAGCGCCGTTACCGCGCGATGCCGCAGGTCGCCGCGGCCCTCACCGCCGCCGAGATCCGCGCCACGCCGATGCCGACCACCCCGCCGGAGACGTGGACGCTGCTGGAGCGCGCGCGCGCCAGCCACGATCCCGACCGGTCGGGCGACCTGCTGGTGCTGCTGAAACCGCGCGTCAGCACGATCGAGGCGCCCGGCCCTGGCTATGTCGAGACGCACGGCTCGCCCTGGGACTATGATCGCCGCGTGCCGATCCTGTTCTGGCGCAAGGGAATGCCGGGGTTCGAGCAGCCGCTGTCAGTGGAAACGGTGGACATCATGCCGACCCTCGCCGCGACGATCGGACTGCCGGTCTCCGGCCAGGACGGCCGCTGCCTCGATCTCGACCCGAGTCCGGGCGATACATGCCGGCGGTGACGGGCTTCTTACGAATCGCTTGCCCGGCAGATGCCCGGGTCCAGGTAGGAAGGGCGTTGTAAGTAACTCGGAAGGTTATCCAACGAGGGCCCCGGCCTCCGCCGGGTTGAATAAAGGCGAGGAGCTTAGGCGAAAGCGCTACCGTGCCGACCGCGCATAGCGCCCCCCGCCATCGCTCGACAGACGGACATTCCGCCGTCGGCAGTAGACGCATCCGCAGCGATCGTATCCCGCTCGCCCACGCCACGTCCGACTTGTTCGGTCGCGGCAATTGAGGCGCAAAGAAACGTGTTCGTGCCCGTCGAGACCAAATCGGCAGACGCATCCACTCACATGGTGCTACCGGGCGAGTCGCTGTGGCCGATCACGCGCAGCCGGCTGGGTGACAAAACCCGCGCGGACGACATCTTCGCGATCAGACGAAAGGGCCTGGGTCAGCACGACTGATACGGCGATCGCTGCGCAGCAGCTCCTACCGGAAACGTACCGCACGACGGCCTTCAATAGGTAAGGCGCAGCGACGCGCGGATCGTGCGCGGCTGACCGGGATAGATCCACACCGGACTGTATGAGCTCTGCGCGTAGCGCGCATCGAGCAGGTTATCCGCCTCCAGCCGCGCGCTCACGCGCGGCGAGAAGGCGTATTCGGCCGCCGCCTTCACCTTGACATAGTCGGGCAGCACCAGCCCGCTGGCGTCCACCGCCCCCGCCCGGTCGCCGACATAGGCCACGCCGCCGCTGATCGACGGACCCCGGCCTGCGTCGTCGAGGAAGCGGCCGAGGACGAACAGCGTGCCGCTGTGCGCGGGCACGTCGAGCACGCGGGAGGTGACGAAGGTGCGGTCGTCGGTGCGCGCGTGCGTCCAGCTGTAATTGCCGACCAATTGCCAGTGCGAGGCGAGCCGCACCGACGCGTCCGCCTCGATCCCGCGGCTGCGCAACCGGCCGACGGGGGCCAGGAAGTTCGGATCGACCGGATCGTTGGTCAGGATGCCGCGCTTGCGGATGTCGAACCAGGTGACCGCCACATCGATCCCCGGCCAGCGGCCCGCGACCCCGACCTCATAGCCCTTGCCCGTCTCCGGCGCGAAGCCCTCCCCCGCCCGGTCAGTGCCCGAGTTGAGCACGAGGTTCTCGCCCCAATTCGCGTGCAGCGCGATCGCGTCGGTCGCCTGGTATCGGCCACCGACGCGGAAGGTCACCGGCTCGTCGATCGTGCGGCTGGTCAGCCCCGTGCGGTTGTTGCGGATGCGCTGGCGATAGGCATCGAGCCGCGCGCCGCCCGACAGCGTCAGCCGCTCGGTCACGTCCCACATATCCTGGACGTAGATCGTCCCAGACCAGCGCCGCTCGTCATTGTTGGTGAAGGGCAGCAGCACGGGCGGCGTCTGGCCGTAGACGGGAGCGAACACGTCGATCGCGTAGGGCGCGGCGGCGGTCGGATTGCGCCGCAGCCACCGCTCCCCGTAATCGAGACGATAGCCCTTCACGCCGATGCTGGGCCGGTGCGCGCCGATCCGGCCGGACAGTTCAAGCCGCGCCGACAGGTCGTCGACCGCGAAGTCGCGCGAGCGGCGCTGACGCCACAGCGTGCGCCCGCCGACCAGCCGCGCGGCATCGGACGAGAAGCCCTTCAGCGTCCCCGTCCGCCACGCGATCCCGCCGTTCAGCGTCCAGCCGCCACCCAGTTCGGCGAGGCCGGTCAGCTGATGCCGCTCGTTGCGGAAGCGGGTGACGCCGTCGTTCGGCTCGCCGTAGAAGGCGCGGCGCGGGGCACCGTTGGCGTCGCCGTCGATCGCCGGCACGCCGCGGTCGAACGGCGCGTCGAAGCGGCTGAACTCGGCCAGATAGGTCAGTTGCACGCCCTCGCGCGGTCGCCAGCGAAGGGAGGGCGAGACGGTGCGCCGCTTCAGCCCCACGAAGTCGCGCCACCCGTCGGAGTCCTCCGCCGCGACGACGATCCTTCCCGCCAACGTGTCCGACAGCGGCCCGGTCGCGTCCAGCTCTACCCGGCGCGTGTCGAAACTGCCGTAGGTGAAGGTCGCGCTCGCCGCGGGGGCGAAGTCGGGCGTCTTCGACACGATGTTGACCCGGCCGGCGGGGTCGATGTCGCCGAACAGCGCCCCCGCGGGCCCTTTCAGCAGCTCGATCCGCTCCGCCGTTGCCGGATCGCGCGGCGGCGCCATGCCGCGGTTGGCGAGAAAGCCGTCGACGTAATATTCCGCGCCGCCGTCGGGCGTGCCGAGGAAGCCGCGAATCGCGAAATTGTCCATCACGCCGCCGCGATTGTTCTGGTTGCTGACGCCCGAGACCAGTTCCAGCGCGTCGGCCAGCCGATAGGTGCCCGCCGCCGTCAGCAGGTCGCGCTCGATCGAGCGGCTCGACTGCGACATCTGCTCCGTCACCGGATCGGACGAGATCGTCGCGTCGGCATCCGTGCGGCGGGTGCCGAGGACGACGATCTCGCCCGCCGCCTCGCTATCGGCGTCGACGACGGGCGCCGGGCCGTCAGGAACGGTCCTGGCGACGGCCGGGCAGACGAGAAGGATCGCGGACGACAAGGCCGCCGTCAGAACGCAGATACGCACGAGGTTGCAATTCCTGATACAATGTAACATCGCCTTGCGAAAGGAGATCACTGCTGTCAACCCTCTCGTCTGCCCCGCCCCTGCCCTCTACGCGTCCGCGCGCCGCGACACCCGCTTCGTCCCGCATCGTCTCGATCGACGGTCTGCGCGGGCTGGTCATGCTGCTGATGCTGGTCGATCACACGCGCGAATTGTTCTTCTACCACGCGCAGGTAGCCGACCCGATGGATCTGGACGTGACCGGTCCCGCGCTGTTCTTCACGCGCCTGACGTCGCACCTGTGCGCACCGGTGTTCGTGGCGCTCACCGGCCTGTCGGCCTGGCTGTACGGCACGGCCCATGGCGGCACGGCCGCGGCGTCCGCGTTCCTGTTCAAGCGCGGGCTGTTCCTGGTCGTACTGGAACTGACATTGGTCAGCTTCGCCTGGTCGTTCGATCCGACGCCGGACATCGTCTATCTCCAGGTGATCTGGGCCATCGGGGTGTCGATGATCGTCCTGGCCGCACTGGTGCATCTGCCCCGGTCGGTCCTGATCGCGGTCGGATCGGCGATCATGCTGGGCCACAACCTGCTCGACCCGGTGGCGTTCGCCCCCGGCGACGCCGGCTACGTGCCCTGGGCGATCTTGCATGATCGCACCATGATGGACCTGCCCTGGGGCGGGCGGTTGCGCACCTCCTATCCGCTGCTGCCATGGATCGGAGTCATCGCGCTCGGTTACGCGATCGGCCCCTGGTTCGCGCGCACCGTGGAGCCCGCGCGCCGCGAGCGCCTGCTGGTCGCGACCGGACTGGTCTCACTGCTGGGGTTCGTCGTGCTGCGCAGCATCAACGGCTACGGCGAGCCGCGGGCGTGGCAGATCGGCGACACGCCGCTGGCGACGGCGATGAGCGTGCTGAACCTGACCAAATATCCGCCGTCGGCCGATTTCCTGCTGGCGACGCTGGGTCTCGGCGCGCTGCTGCTGGCGGGCATGGAGCGCGGCCAACGGCGTCTCGTGACGACGCTCGCAGTGTTCGGCGGCGCCCCCCTCTTCTTCTACCTGCTCCACATCTACCTGCTGCACGGCATCAACCGCTTGGTCGGCGCGTTCAGCGGCACCAGCGGGTGGGTCAGCGTGCCCGGCGTATGGGCGATCTGGCTATTGGCCGCGGCGGTCGCGGTCCCCTGCTGGTTCGCCTGCCGCCGCTTCGCCGCGCTGAAGCGGACGAGCGACCAACGGTGGCTGCGCTACTTCTGATCTCAGTCGAGATTGGGGCGCAGCCACCGCTCGGCCTGACGCACGTCGACGCCGCGCCGGGTGGCGTACTCCTCCATCTGGTCGGTGCCGATGCGCGCCACGCCGAAATATTCCGCCTGCGCATGGCCGAAATAGAAGCCGGACACCGCCGCCGTCGGCAGCATCGCGAAGCTGTCGGTCAGCGTCAGGCCGGTGTTCGCCTCGGCATCCAGCATCGCGAACAACGGCAGCTTGAGCGAATGCTCCGGACACGCGGGGTAGCCCGGCGCGGGGCGGATGCCGCGATACTGCTCGCGGATCAACGCCTCGTTGGTCAGCTGCTCGTCGGGCGAATAGCCCCACAACTCGCGGCGGACATGCCGGTGCAGCGCCTCGGCGAACGCCTCCGCCAGCCGGTCGGCCAGCGCCTTCAGCAGGATGTCGTTGTAATCGTCGTGGTTCGCCTTGAAGCGCGCGATGTGCGGGTCGATGCCGTGGATGCCGACCGCGAAGCCGCCCATCCAGTCGCCGGCGGGATCGATGAAATCGGCCAGGCACATGTTCGCCCGCCCCTCGCGCTTGGCGATCTGCTGGCGTAGGAACGGCAGGCGGACGCTGCCTTCGTTGGTGCGGTCGAGGTCGGGGACGCTGATCCCCTCGGGCACCGATGCGCCGTCAGGACTGCGATGATCGGCCGAATGCGCGGTCGTCACGAACACGTCGTCGCCGCTGCGATGGCATGGCCACAGGCCGGCGACGCCGCGCGCCGTCAGCCATTTCTCCGCGACGATCGTGTCGAGCATCGCTTGCGCGTCGGCGTAGAGGCCGCTCGCGCTCTCGCCCACCACCTCGTCGGTCAGGATGGCGGGAAAATTGCCCGCCAGCTCCCAGGCGCGGAAGAAGGGCGTCCAGTCGATATACTGGCGCAGGTCGTTCAGATCCCAATCGTCGAACACGTGGACGCCGGGCTTCGCGGGCGCGGGCGCCTTGAACGCCATGTCCGCCACGAACCCACGCTCGCGTGCGGTCGCCAGCGGCAGGAGATTGTTCTGCCCCTTGCCCTCGCGCGCGATTCGCACCGCCTCGTAATCGGCGGCGACGCCCGCCACGTACGCGTCGCGCCCCGTGTCGGAAACCAGCGTCGTCGCCACGCCGACCGCGCGGGATGCGTCGAGCACGTGGACGATCGGGCCGTCATAAGCGGGCGAGATGCGCAGCGCCGTATGGACCTTCGAGGTGGTCGCGCCGCCAATCAGCAGCGGCATGGTCATGCCGGCCCGCTTCATCTCCTCCGCCACCGTCACCATCTCGTCGAGCGAGGGCGTGATGAGGCCCGACAGACCGATCATGTCGGCGTCGTTCTCGTTCGCCGCTTTCAGGATTTTCGACCACGGCACCATGACGCCGAGATCGACCACGTCGAAGCCGTTGCACTGGAGCACGACGCCGACGATGTTCTTGCCGATATCGTGCACGTCGCCCTTCACGGTCGCCATCACGATCTTGCCCTTGCCCTTGGCGCCGGGCTCCTTGGCCGCCTCGATGAAGGGCAGCAGGTGGGCGACCGCCTTCTTCATCACCCGCGCCGACTTCACCACCTGCGGCAGGAACATCTTGCCCGATCCGAACAGGTCGCCGACGACGTTCATGCCGTCCATCAGCGGTCCCTCGATCACCTCGATCGGGCGGTCCATCGCCAGGCGCATCTCCTCGGTGTCCTCGACGACGTGCATGTCGATGCCTTTGACGAGGGCGTATTCGAGCCGCTTGCGCACCTCGAACCCGCGCCACTCCGCCGCCGCCTTCTCCGCCACCGCGTCCGTCCCGCGGAACTTCTCGGCCAGCGCCACCAGCCGCTCGCCGGCCTGGGGATCGCGGTTGAGGATCACGTCCTCGCACGCGGTCCGCAGCTCGGGATCGATCTGGTCGTACACGTCGAGCTGGCCGGCGTTGACGATCCCCATGTCCATGCCCGCCGGAATGGCATGGTACAGGAACACCGAGTGCATCGCGCGCCGCACTGGCTCGTTGCCGCGGAACGAGAAGGAGAGGTTCGACAGCCCGCCCGAGATATGCACGTGCGGGCAGCGCGCCTTGATCTCGCGGCATGCCTCGATGAAGTCGACGCCGTAATTGTCGTGCTCCTCGATCCCGGTCGCGACCGCGAACACGTTGGGATCGAAGATGATGTCCTCCGGCGGGAAGCCGATCTCCATCAGCAGATCGTAGGCACGCGCGCAGATCTCGACCTTGCGGTCCTTGGTGTCCGCCTGCCCCGTCTCGTCGAACGCCATCACCACGACGGCCGCGCCGTAGTTCATGCACTTGCGCGCGTGATGGAGGAACTGGTCGACGCCTTCCTTCATGCTGATCGAATTGACGATCGGCTTGCCGCTGACGCACTTCAGCCCCGCCTCGATCACGTCCCATTTGGACGAGTCGATCATGATCGGTACGCGCGCGATGTCGGGCTCGGCGGCGATCAGCTTCAGGAACGTCGTCATGGCGTGGTGCGCGTCGAGCAGCCCCTCGTCCATGTTGACGTCGACCACCTGCGCGCCGTTCTCCACCTGGCTGCGCGCGACCTCGACCGCCTTCGCGTAATCGCCCGCCATCACCATCTTCTTGAAGGCGGCCGAGCCGGTGACGTTGGTGCGCTCGCCGATATTGACGAACTGGGCGGAGGAGTTGGTCATCTTGCTTTCTTCCATACCTCCCCGGAACGGGGAGGGGGACCAGCCGACAGGCTGGTGGAGGGGCAGTCACGAGGGGCGCCGCCGGTGGCTGCCCCTCCACCACTCGGCTTTGCCGAGCGGTCCCCCTCCCCGTTCCGGGGAGGTCTGCGCGTCGTCACGCCGCCATGGTGAACGGCTCCAACCCGGCGAGCCGCGTTCGCACCGCCGACACCGGCACCGCGCGCGGCGTCAGCCCCCGCACCCCATCCGCGATCGCCTTGATATGCGCCGGCGTCGAGCCGCAGCAGCCGCCCAGTACGTTGACCTGCCCCGCCTGCGCCCACTCGCCGACCAGCCCGGCGGTCGTCGCCGGCGCCTCGTCATACGCGCCCAACTCGTTGGGCAGGCCGGCGTTCGGGTACACCATGATAAGCGTGTCGCAGATGTCGCTCAGCACCTTCACGTGCGGCCGCAGCTGTTCCGCCCCGAACGAGCAGTTGAGCCCGATCGTCACCGGCCGCGCGTGCCGCACCGCATGCCAGAACGCCTCCACTGTATGGCCGGACAGGTTGCGCCCGGAAAGGTCGGTCAGCGTCATCGACAACATGATCGGCACGTCGCGCCCCAAGTCGTGCGCGGCGTCGAGCACCGCCATCACGCCCGCCTTGGCGTTCAGCGTGTCGAACACCGTCTCGATTAGGATGAAGTCGGCGCCCCCTTCCAGCAGCGCGTCGGTCTGCTGCCGGTACACGCCCTTCAGGTAATCGAAGTCGATCTCGCGGTAGCCGGGATCGTTGACGTCCGGCGACAGCGACAGCGTCTTGTTGGTCGGCCCGATCGCCCCCGCCACGAAACGCGGGCGGCCGTCCTTCGCCTCATATTCGTCCGCCAGCGCCCGCGCGATCCGCGCGCTCTCGACGTTGATCTCGCGCACTAGGCTCTCCGCGCCGTAATCGGCCTGGCTGATCGTGTTGGCGGAGAAGGTGTTGGTCGACACGATGTCCGACCCCGCATCCAGGTACGCGCGCGTGATCGTCTCCGGCACCTCCGGCTTGGTGATCGCCAGGATGTCGTTGTTGCCCTTCTGGTCGTGCCCGAGCGTCAGCGTGCCGGCATAGTCGCCTTCCGACAGCTTCCAGTTCTGGATCTCCGTCCCGAACGCGCCGTCGGTGATGAGGATGCGCTTCGCCGCCTCGGCATTCAGTCGTTCACGTGCCGTCATGTCACTACCTCGATCCTCCCCGTTTCACGGGGAGGGGACCGCCACGAGGCGGTGGTGGAGGGGGCTCTCCCCGAACGTGATCGCCGGTGGAGAGCCCCCTCCACCAGCCTGCGGCCGGTCCTCCTCCCCGCGAACGGGGAGGATCTCAGGCTGCCGCCACCGCCGCCGGCACCTTCGCCCGCACCCCCAGCAGATGGCAGATCGCATAGGCGAGCTCCGCCCGATTTAGCGTGTAGAAATGCAGCTGCTTCACGCCGCCCGCGTACAACCGCCGCGACAGTTCCGCCGCCACCGTCGCCGCCACCAGCTGGCGCGCGGCCGGATGGTCGTCCAGCCCCTCGAACAGCCGCGCCATCCACGGCGGCACCGCGGTGCCGCACATCGCGCTCATCCGCTGGACGCTGGCGAAGTTCATCACCGGCATGATGCCCGGCACGATCTCCGCATCGATCCCCGCCGCGGCCAGCTGGTCGCGGTAGCGGAAAAAGGTTTCCGGCTCGAAGAAGAACTGCGTGATCGCCCGGTTGGCGCCCGCGTCCAGCTTGCGCTTCAGATTGTCGAGATCGGCCGCGGCGTCGCCCGAATCGGGGTGGCATTCCGGATAGGCCGACACCGACACCTCGAACGGGTGCAGCCGCTTCAGGCCGGCGACCAGGTCGGCCGCGTTCTCGTACCCGCCGGGGTGCGACGCGTATTTCGCGCCGGCGGTCGGCGGATCGCCGCGCAGCGCGACGATGTGGCGCACGCCGGCTGCCCAATATTCCTCGGCGATCGCGTCGATCTCGGCCTTGGTGGCCTCGACGCAGGTGAGGTGCGCCGCCGCCGCCATCGACGTCTCGCGCTGGATACGCGCCACCGTCGCGTGCGTCCGCTCGCGCGTCGATCCGCCGGCGCCGTAGGTGACCGACACGAAACGCGGGCCGAGCGGCTCCAGCGTCCTCACCGCGTCCCACAATTGCGCGTCCATCTTCTCGTTCTTGGGCGGGAAGAACTCGAACGAGACCTCCAGATCGCCGCCCACGTCCGCGTAGAGCGGCGATTCGAGCGCGCAACGCGCCTCCGCCAGCTGATCCACCGAGATCGTCATGCCGCTTTCACCTCTCGCAGGCTCGCGCCGGCTTTCCGCGCGAGCCACAATTTCACCGTCAATTCGCCGCCGCCGAGCGTCTCGACCCGCGCGATCATCAGCCCCGCCGCCTGCGCCCACGCCGCCACCTGCTCGTCGGCGAAACCTAGCCGCACGTGCGCGTCCCGCTCGCGCAGATCCTCGCGGTCGTGCGCGGCGAAATCGGCGATCAGCAGCCGCCCGCCCGGCGCCAGCACCCGCGCCGCCTCGGCGATCGCCGCGCCCGGCTGCTGCGCGAAATGAAGCACGTGGTGGAGGATCGCCAGGTCCGCCCCGCCGTCGGCCATGGGCAGCGCGTAGAGATCGGCCTGGCGCAGCTCGGTGTTCGCCGCGCCGGCCAGCTTGGCGCGCGCCAGCCGCAGCATCTCCGACGAGCGGTCGATGCCCAGCGCCTTGTCCGCCCGCCCGCCGAACAGCTCCAGCATCCGCCCGGTCCCCGTGCCGATGTCGATCAGCGTGCCGATCGGCGCCTGGCCCAGCACCGCGTCCATCGCCGCCTCGACCTGCTCCTCGGCGACGTGGAGCGAGCGGATCGCGTCCCACTCGCCGGCATGCGCCTCGAACCAGGCGGCCGCGCTCGCCGCGCGGTCGGCGCGCACCGCCGCCAGCCGCGCCGCGTCCGCCACCGTCCAGTGATCGCCCTCGCCCCCGCGCCACGCATCGAGCGCGGCGGCGACCGGGCCGATCACCTCGGGCGCCCCTTGCGCGACGAACACCCAGCTGCCTTCCTTGCGCCGCTCGGCCAGCCCCGCGTCGACCAGGATCTTGACGTGCCGCGATACGCGCGGCTGGCTCTGCCCCAGTACCTGCGCCAGCTCGCCCACCGACAATTCCATCGCGCGCAGCAGCGCCAGCACGCGCAGCCGCGTACCGTCGGCGAGAGCGGAGAAGATGGCGAGCGGATCGATCACGGGATCAAGATATAAAGATATCTTTATATGCGGTCAATCGAGTGAGGGGCGGGAGCCTAATGCTTTCGCTCGCGTTCCGATCCCCCAGTAACATGGGAGTATGACATGAAGAAGCTGATCGTCCCGACCCTCGCCGCCATTGCCCTGGCCGCGTGCAGCCAGAATGCCCAGAACGAGACGGCCGAGGCAGGCAACGCCATCGCTGCCGACACCGAGGCCACCACGGAGAACGCGGTCGGCGATGTCGACGCGGCGAGCGACCGCGCGCTCGGCTCGGCCGAGCGGAGCCTCGACAATGCCGGCGCGGCGATCGACAACGGTCTCGACCGCACCGGTGCCGCGATCGAGAACGGCACCGACGATGCCGCGGACGCGACCGGCAACGCGCTGATGCGCGCCGGCAAGGCACTGAAGGACTGATGTACCGGCCGCGTCGGGCCATCACGCTCGCCGCGGCCCCTCGCCTGCTCGCGCGTCGGCGACAGCGGGCGGGTCTCGTCATCGCCGACGACGCGGGCCAGCTGAACGACGTGGCCGACATGCCCGACGCCGTTCTCCACCACCGGGACCAGCCATGACGAACATCCGCCGCCTCGGCTCGACCGATCTCAAGATCGCGCCCCTCGTGCTCGGGGGCAACGTGTTCGGCTGGACCGCGGACAAGGCGGAAAGCTTCGCCGTGCTCGACGCGTTCATTGACGCCGGCGGCACGATGATCGACACCGCCGACGTCTACTCGGCCTGGGTTGATGGGCACCGTGGCGGCGAGTCCGAGACGGTGATCGGCGAGTGGCTGAAGACCTCGAACAGGCGCGACGACGTGCTGATCGCAACCAAGGTCGGCATGCTGCCCGTCGATGGCGAGAAGCTGGCGCCGTCGAACATCGCCGCCGCGTGCGAGGCCTCGTTGCGCCGGCTCGGTACGGACCGGATCGACCTCTACTACGCGCACCAGGACGACGATGCCGTTCCCCAGGAGGAGATACTGGCCGCCTTCGGCAAGCTGATCGACGCGGGCAAGATACGCGTGCTCGGCGCATCCAACTTCACCGCGGCACGGCTGAAATCGGCGGTCGACCTGTCGCGCGACGGCTCGCTGCCGCGCATCCACGTGCTGCAACCCGAGTACAATCTCGTCAGCCGCAAGAGCTTCGAGGGCGAGCTGCAGGATTTCTGCGCGGTCGAGAACATCGCCGCGCTGCCCTATTATGGGCTCGCCGCCGGGTTCCTGACCGGCAAATACCGTTCCGCCGACGATCTGGGCAAAAGCGTCCGCAGCCGCAGCGCCAGGGAGCAGCTCGAGGGCAAGGGCCCCGCCGTCCTCGCCGCGATGGACCAGGTCGCGATGGAAACCGGCGCGCCGCTAGCGGCGATCGCGCTCGCCTGGCTGATCGCGCAATCGGCCGTGTCGGCGCCGATCGCCAGCGCGCGCACGGTCGAGCAGCTGCCCGACCTGCTCGCGGCCATGACGCTGACGCTCACCGAGGACCAGCTCGCCCGCCTGACCAACGCCGGGGCGTGAGCCGCCTCCTCTCCCGCCTCGGAGAGGACATCGTCCTCTACGGCGCGCTCGCCGCCAATCTCGGCATCGGCGTGGCGAAGTTCGTCGCGGCGGGCCTCACCGGCTCCTCGTCGATGCTGACCGAGGGGGTGCATAGCTGCGTCGACAGCCTCAATCAGGTGCTGCTGCTCTACGGGCAGAAGCGCAGCCGCCGCGCCCCCGATCATATTCACCCGTTCGGCTACGGACGCGAGCTGTATTTCTGGGCGTTCGTCGTCGCCATCCTGATCTTCGCGATCGGTGCGGGCGTGTCGATCTGGGAGGGATGGCGCCACATCGCGGCGCCCGAGCCGCTGGAAAGCCCGACGATCAACTACGTCGTGATCGGCATCGCCGTGCTGCTGGAGGGAGGGTCGTGGACGCTGGCGATGCGCGAGTTCGCGCGCGCCAAGGGCGATCTCGGCTGGTGGCGCGCGGTTCGGCAGTCCAAGGACCCGGCGACGTTCGTCGTACTGTTCGAGGATTCGGCCGCGCTCGCCGGGCTCGCCGTCGCCGCGCTCGGCGTCTGGTCCAGTCACGCGTTCGCCGACGCGCGGCTGGACGGTGTCGCTTCCATCGTCATCGGCCTGATCCTGGTCGCCGTTGCGGCGCTGCTCGCGCGCGAGGCCAAGGGGCTGCTGATCGGCGAGCGTGCCGATCCCGCGACGATCGAGCGTATCCGCACCCTGGTCGCGGCGCACCGGCAGGTCACCGCCGTCAACCATGTCCGCACCATCCACACCGCGCCCGACAGCGTATTCGTCGCGATCAGCGCCGATTTCGACGACGCGCTGACCATGGGCGAGGGCGAGACGCTGATCGAGCGGATGGAGGCCGAGTTGCGCGAGGCGGTGCCGATGCTCGCCTCCATCTACATCCGGCCGGAGAAGGCAGCGGACGCGCCGTCGATATCGCCGCTTGCCACTTCATGAGCGAAATCCGTATCTTGTCGGCATGACCCGCCTGCTCCACGCCTGTCTGGCGCTGTTCCTGCTGATCGGCCTTGCCCCTGCGGCGCAAGCGGCGGTGACGATCACCTTCTGGAGCCACGAATTCGGCAACAGCTTCCCCCACGCCTTCTTCACCCTGCGCGGCACGCCGGACGCGGGCGGTGCGCCGGTCGACGTCAATTACGGCTTCACCGCCAAGACGATCAGCCCCGCGATCCTGATGGGCACCGTGGCGGGGCGGCTGGACGTGTCCAAGCCCGCCTATATCGCGGGCAGCGACGCGCAGTTCTCGGTCACCCTCACCGACGCGCAATATGCCAGCGTACTGGCCCTGACGCGCGAGTGGGGCGAGCAGGGCAATCACCGCTACAACCTCAACAAGCGCAACTGCGTCCATTTCGTGCAGGAAGCGGCGCGGCGCTCGGGCATCGTGGCCGTCGACTTTCCCGCCTTGATGAAGAAGCCCCGCTCCTATCTCCTGGCGGTCGCCGCCGCCAATGCGGGGCAGGTCAAGGTGATCGGCCAGCCCGGCGCCGCCTATCTCGCCACGCTCGGGCCCGCCGCCGGCAAGTAGGGGTTCACACGGAGGCGCGGAGAGTGGCGCCTGCCGCACGGACCCGCCCGAAGCGCGGCCCAGCGCGAGGGTCGATCGGTCACGCGGAACGGCTGCGCCGGGCGGACTAGAGCATCGAGCGCGAAATCCGACCTACTGCCGTTCGCCCTGAGGAGAGGCTGAGCTTGTCGAAGCCTCGTCTCGAAGGGGGCATGTGCCCTTCGGCTGGCCGGCACGGCCGGCCGCTCAGGACAGGCTTCGAGACGGCATTTCGACGGGCTCAATGCCTCCTCAACACGAACGGGTCAGGTATAAGGCTCGATGCTCTAGCTCCGCGTCTCCGCGCCTCCACGTGAATCATCGTCGGCCCACGTCGTCAGCAGCGTATGGGCGATGGCGTAGGGCGGCGGCGGCAGGAACGGCCCCGGCTCGCCTGCCAGCACCGCGCGCACCGTCGCCCGCGACACCCAGATCGCGTCCTCCAGCTCGTTCTCGTCCAGCGTGATCGCGTCGCTCTCCGCCATGGCGACGCAGGCGATCATCAGCGACGAGGCGAACGGCCAGGGCTGGCTGGCGACGTAGCGCACGTCGCGCACGACGATGCCCGCCTCCTCGCGTACCTCTCGTGCGACCGCCTCCTCGATCGACTCGCCCGGCTCCAGGAAGCCGGCGAGCGCCGAGTAGCGTCCGGCCGGAAACGCCGGCTGCCGGCCGAGCAGCACCCGGTCGTCGTGCTCGGCCAGCATGATGACGACGGGGTCGACGCGCGGGAAATGCTCGGTGCCGCAGGTCGCGCAGGCGCGGCCCCATCCGGCGCGGAACGGTGCCGTCGGCGTGCCGCACGTGGCGCAGAAACCGTTGCGCGCGTGCCAGTCGAGCACCGACCGCGCCGCCGCGTAGGTCGCCGCCTCGCCCGGTCGCAGCCGGTCGAGGGCGGCGAACAGCGCCGGCGAGCGGCCCGTCGCGCGGTCGCCCGGCATCGCGGCGGCGAAGCGGGGACGATCGCCGTCCATCCCCAGCAGCACCAGCGTCGCCTCGTCCGGCGCCTCGGCCAGGCCGCCCCAGCCGAGCAGCCCCTCCTCGGTCACCTCGGGCCGGTACGCGTCGAGCCGCAGCAGCCGCGCGCGCGGGTCGGCGAGGGCGGCGGCGAACAGTGCCGGATCGTGGCGGAGAGCGTCACCCCGATCGAGCGTGCCGCCGGTGAAGCCGATCACCGCGTCGCGTCCTTCAGCAGCGCCGCCCCGACCTCGTCGCCGACCGGGTAGCGTGGCGGCAGCGTGTTGACCATGATCGTGCCGCGCACCCGCCTGACCGGATCGACCCAGGCGAGCGTTCCCGCGGCGCCGCCCCAGCCATAGGTGCCGCGCGACGGCCCGCCGGGCTGGTCGGTCAGCCGCACCGACCCGCCCGCGCCGTACCCCTCGCGCTCCGGCTTTCCTCCCATCGTCGCCGCGCCGGGGAAGAACACGCCCGCGGGCAGCAGGTTGGACATGCCCAGCCGCACCGTCTCCGGCTTCATCACGCGCACGCCGTCCAGCGTACCGCCGTTCAGCAGCATGTGGAGGAACCGGTCGTAATCGCGCGCCGACGACACCAGCCCCGCACCGCCGTAGGGAAAGCTCGGCGGCCGCAGGAACACCGAGGTCGCCGCCGGGTCGAGCGGCACCAGTTGGTCGCCGAGATAGCTGTAGTTCGTCGCCAGCCGCCCCGCCTGCGCGGCGGGCACGGTGAAGAAGGTCGACGTCATGCCGAGCGGCGTGAAGAACCGCGTCTGGAGGAACCGGTTGAAGGGCATCCCGCTCGCCACCTCGATCACCCGGCCGAGCACGTCGAGCGACACCGAATAGGCCCATTTCGTCCCCGGCTGCGCGACCAGCGGCAGCGTCGCGACCCGGTCGGCGAAGGCGGCGAGCGTCGCCGGTCGCGCCGCCCGCGCCTTGGCCTCGACAGTGGCGTTCACCGCGATCGGCAGGATGCCGAGCCGCTCATATTCGCGCAGCAGCGGCCCCTTGGCGGTGATCGAGTAGCTGAGACCCGCCGTGTGCGTCAGCAGGTGACGGATCGTGATCGGCCGCGTCGCGGGCACCGAGGCGAGGCTGGTGTCCGGGCTGGTCGCGACGCGCATGCGGGCAAAGGCCGGGATGTATTTCGACACCGGATCGTCGAGGCCGATCTTGCCTTCCTCGACCAGCAGCATCGCCGCCATGCCGGTGATCGGCTTGGTCATCGAGTAGATGCGCCACAGCGAGTCGCCGGTCGCGGCGGGCGATCCGGGGCCGCCGATCCGCCCCGCCGCCACCACCGCCGGCGGCCGATCGCCCGCGCCCACCGCGACGACGATGCCCGCCAGCTTGCCGTCGCGGACATAACCGTCGAGCAGCGCCTGCGTCGTCGGCAGGCGGGCGGCGGTCGGCGCGGGCCGGGGCGGCGCCACCTGCGCGGACGCGGCGGCCCCCGCCAGCAACAGGGACAGGAGCAGGCGACTAGTCATGCAACACCCTCTTTCCGAACCGCCACAACCGCCTTGGCGAACAGCGTCGGCAGCCCCGCACCGTCGAGCTCCGCGATCGGCCACCATTCGCCCTCCCCCTGCGCGTCCCCGCGGGCGACCGCAAGCGCCAGGTCGATCTCGAAATGCGTGAAGCCGTGACGCACCCTCGTCTCCAGCATCCGCCACTCGGCAGCCGCGGGCGCATCGGCGAGCGCGGGCGGCTCGTAGTTCCACGGCCCGGTCGGCAGCGCGCGCATGCCACCGAGCAGCCCTTTCTCCGGTCGCCTGACCAGCCACACCGCGCCGTCCCGCTCCAGCCAGAAGATCGTGCCGTACCGCGTCGGCCGCGCGCGCTTGGCCGCCTTCGTCGGCAACCGCTCGGGCGCGCCCTCCGCCAGGGCGCGACAGGCCCCGCGGATCGGGCAGAGCAAGCAGCGCGGCGCCCGCACCGTGCAGATCGACGAGCCCAGATCCATCATGGCCTGTGCGAAGTCGCCCGCCCGCGCGTCCGGCGTGATCGTGTCCGCCGCCGCCCGGATCGCCGGCCGCGCGCCGGGCAGGGGCTGGTGGATCGCGAACAGCCGCGCCACCACCCGCTCGACATTGGTGTCGACCACCACCGCCCGCTCCCCGAACGCGATCGCCGCCACCGCCGCGGCGGTATAGGCGCCGAGCCCCGGCAGCGCGCGCAGCCCCGCCTCGCTGGACGGGAACGCGCCGCCATGGTTCGCCACCACCATGCGCGCCGCCTTCACCAGGTTGCGCGCGCGGGCATAGTAGCCGAGGCCCGCCCAGGCGGCCATCACCGCCGCCTCGTCCGCCGCCGCCAGGCTCGCCACGTCCGGCCAGCGGGCGATCCAGGCGGCGAATCGCGGCCGCACCGTGGCGACGGTGGTCTGTTGCAGCATCACCTCCGACAGCCAGACGCGGTACGGGTCGGCAGCCTCGCCCGGCCGCGCGCGCCACGGGAGGTCGCGCCGGTGCGCGTCGTACCAGCGCAGCAGGTCATCGGCGATCGCGGGCCATACGGAAGAGCGCTTGGCGTCCACCCGGCTGCTATGGCATGGGAACGGCCATGAGCAAGCGCGTCCGCGCCCCCCAAGCCGAAGGCCCCCGTTCCAACCGGTCGCGCCAGCTCTCCGAGCTGCTGCCGGCGGTGGGCGGCGCCGCGTTCCGCCGCTTCGGCTTCGTCCAGTCGTCGATCGTCAGCCGCTGGCCGGAGATCGTCGGCGAGCGGCTGGCGCGCGCCTCCGCCCCAGAATCGATCCGCTTCCCCGTTGGCAAGAAGCAGGACGGCACGCTGACGCTGACCGTTCACGGGGCCCATGCGGTGATGATCCAGCACGTCCAGCCGGAGATCATGGAACGGGTGAACCGCTTCTTCGGCTATCCCGCCGTCTCGCGCGTGGCGATCCGCCAGGGCGAACTGCCCGTCCCCGCGCCCAGATCGGGCCGCCCACCGCCCTCGCTCAAGCCCGTGCCGATCGAGATGGGCGAGGGATTGCAGACGATCGCCGACCCAGAGCTGCGCGCCGTGCTCGAATCGCTCGCGGCGGGCGTTGCCGCCAGCCGCGGCCTGCCCAAGGTGTCCTGATGCGCCTACCCCTGCTGCTCGCCACCGTGTTCCTGCTCGCTGGCGCCGCGCCGGCACGCGACTGGACGCAGACCGTCAAGCCCGCGCCCAGCGGCTTCTTCGTCGTCGGCAACCCGGCGGCAAAGGTGAAGCTGGCCGAATGGGCCAGCTACACCTGCTCGCACTGCGGCGATTTTGCGACGCAGTCCGCGCCCGTGCTGAAGGACCGCATGATCCGAAAGGGCTCGGTCAGCCTGGAGGTGCGCCACCTGATTCGCGACCCGCTCGACCTCGCCGCCGTGGTCGTCGCGCGTTGCGGGGCGCCGCGCGGGTTCCTGGCGCGCCACACCGCCATCTTCGCGGGCCAGGAAGCGTGGATGCAGAAGGGAGCCGCCTTCGTACAGGCCAACGCCGCCTCGCTGGGCAAGCTGCCGCCGCCCGCCGCCTTCCGCCGCATCGCCGACGCCGCCGGTCTGACCGCGATCGGCCGGGCGAACGGGTTGAGCGAGCCGCAGGTCGCCGCCTGCTTCGCCGACAAGGCCGCGCTCGACCGTGTCACCGCACTCGACCGGCAGGTGCCCGCCGACGTCCAGGGCACCCCCACCTTCTTCGTCAACGGCACGCTCGTCCCCAATGTGGACTGGGCGGCGCTCGAACCCATCCTGCGCGCCCGCGGCGCCCAGTAACCAGGAGCCAGCATGAAACTCGCCCCCCTCCTCCTCTCCGTCGTCGCGCTCGCCGCCTGCTCGGGTGAGAATGGCAATTCGTCCAGTCCCGCCGCGCCCGTCGCCGCGGTAGCCGCGCCCGCCGGCACCGACTGGACGACCACCACGGCCAAGACCGAGGAAGGCTATCTGCTCGGCAACCCGAACGCGCCCGTGAAGCTGGTCGAGTACGGCTCACGTCTCTGCCCCGCCTGCCGCGGCCTGGCGGAGTCGGCGTATCGCCCGTTGATCGACAATTACGTCAAGTCGGGCAAGGTCAGCTTCGAGTTCCGCGAGTTCCTGATCCACGGCGCCGCCGACCTGCCACCGGCGCTGCTCGGACAATGCGCGGGTGCCGAGCCGTTCTTCCCGATCCTGGAGCAGATGTACGCCGCGCAGACGGGTTTCAACGACAAGCTCCAGGCGCTCACCCCCGCGCAACAGCAGCAGTTGCAGACGGCCAAGCCGACGGACGCAGTGCGGATGTTGGCCCAGCAGATGGGCCTGATCGACTTCATGAAGCAGCGCGGCCTGCCCGAGGCGCGCGTCAACCAGTGCCTGGCCGACACCGCGCTGATCGACAAGCTGACCAAGCAGACGCAGGATCGCGGCGCCGACGGCACCGTGACGGGTACGCCGACGGTGCTGGTCAACGGCACCAAGATCGACGGCATCGCCTGGACCGACGTGGAGAAGGCATTGAAGGCGGCGGGCGCGTAAGCGCCGCCCGCCGGCCTGGGTCCTCCGTTGCGAGAATTGTAGCAGACCTTCACCCCGGCGGAGGCCGGGGCCCAGGTTGGAATGGCCGTCGTAAGCGACGGCGACCGCCGCCCAGCTGGACCCGGCTTCCGCCGGGGTGGGTTAAGAGCGGGCGATCACCTTTGGGGGAGCGTCGGCATCGCCGCCCGTACGATCCGCCCCCCTCAGAACGCGAAGCTGACCCCGCCTACGGCACTATGGTTGCGCAGCGTCGCGTCGACGCGGATGTCGCCGGTGGTGCCGGTCACGCCGCGTGCCTCGCCGCCGACGCGGCCCGCCACCGCGCTCGCCGCGACACGCGTGTAGCGATATTCGCCGAACAGCGCGACGCGGCGGCCGATCGGCAGCTTGGCGCCGCCGCCTGCGCGTACGCCCCAGTCGCCGGAAATATCCGAATCCGTGACCAGGTAGACTGGCCCGGCAAACGCGTACGGCTCCACCCCGCCGCGCGGCACCCGCACCATCGCCAGCGCGGCGAAGGTCGCGGTAGTTGGGATGGTCACGCGCGGGATGTCGACCGCAACCGAGCGGCCGGGATCGATCACCACCTCCTCCCCGAACACTTCCTCGTCGAAGCGGACGTTGGCGGTGGCGCGGATCGTCTGCCGCTTCACGTCGGGGTCCAGCGTCGACGCGTCCGCCGCGATCCCGAACCAGTCGAACCAATGGCCGACGCGCGCGCCGAAGATGGTTGAGTTGCTGAGGCGCAGTCGCTCGACGTCCACGCGCACCTCGGCGGGTATCACCGTGTCGTTGATCCGCGCTTCCGCGGCGGTCAGCGTCGTCGCGCTACGCTGCGGGAACGACTTTCCCGCGAACAGGTCGACGAACGTCTGCGCCTGCGCCGGCATCGCCGTGCCCACCGCGACCAGGGTCGCCCCGATCCACCGCATGACTTTATTTCTCCCGTTACCGCAGGTTAATCGTCTAGGGCTTCGGCGCGTTCCGTCCCTTGTTCCCGGGGAGAGTAGAACGTATCTCGAACATGATGGCGCAACTCGATACCCGCGAGAAACTGGCGATCCTCGCCGACGCGGCGAAATACGATGCGTCCTGCGCGTCGTCGGGCACCGACAAGCGCAATTCGAAGGACGGCAAGGGTCTCGGCTCGACCGAGGGGATGGGCATCTGCCACGCCTATGCACCCGACGGCCGCTGCATCAGCCTGCTCAAGATCCTGCTGACGAACAGCTGCATCTTCGACTGCCATTATTGCATCAATCGCAAAAGTTCGAACGTCCGTCGTGCTCGCTTTACAGCCAAGGAGGTCGTCGACCTGACGATCGCCTTCTACAAGCGCAATTATATCGAGGGGCTGTTCCTCTCCTCCGGGATCATCCGCTCCTCCAACTATACGATGGAGCAGATGGTCGAGGTGGCGCGATCCTTGCGTGAGGATCATCATTTCCGCGGCTACATTCACCTCAAGACCATCCCCGACGCCGATCCCGAGCTGGTTCACCAGGCCGGGCTCTACGCCGACCGCGTGTCGATCAACATCGAACTGCCGACCGTCGGCGGGCTGAAGCGCCTCGCGCCCGAGAAGGATGGCGCGCGCATCGAGACCGCGATGACCGAGGTGAAGGCGTCGATCGCCGACACAGCCGATGCGCGCGCGAAGTACAAGTCCGCCCCACGCTTCGCCCCCGCCGGCCAGTCGACGCAGATGATCGTCGGTGCCGATGCCGCAACGGATGGCGACATCGTCCGGAAGGCGTCGACGCTCTACGACCGCTTCGGCCTGCGCCGCGTCTATTATTCCGCCTTCAGCCCCATCCCCGACGCATCGGCCGTGCTGCCGCTCCAGCGCCCGCCGCTGATGCGCGAGCATCGCCTCTACCAGTCCGATTGGTTGATGCGCTTCTACGAATTTCAGCCGCACGAGGTGGTCGCCGCCGCCGACGACGCGACGGGGATGCTGCCGCTCGATATCGATCCCAAGCTCGCCTGGGCGCTCAAGTTCCGCGACCGCTTCCCCGTCGACATCAACCGCGCGCCGCGCGAGATGTTGTTGCGCGTGCCCGGCCTCGGCGTGAAGGCGGTGAACGGCATCCTCGCCAGCCGCCGCTGGCGCCGCCTTCACCTCGCCGACGTCGCCCGCCTGACGGTCTCGATCGCCAAGCTGTGCCCCTTCATCGTCGCCGAGGATTGGCGCCCCGTCGTGCTCAGCGACCGGGCCGACCTCCGCCCCGTCGTCGCCCCCAAGAAGCAGCAACTGGAACTGTTCGCGGCGTGAGCCGGGAAACAAGTGCCCGTCAACGAATTGAAGGCGGATGCGCGTCGTGACCCTCTCCGCCCCCGACGACTTCGACGCCTGGCGCGACGCCGCCCGCGGCCTCGCCGCCGACGGCACGCCCTCCGATGATGTCGTGTGGCAGGTCGGCGACGTGCCCACCGACCTGTTCGCCGGCGAGGCGGAGAGCCGCGCCGCGCCCGCCCCCTCGCCCGGCTTCGCGGTGCCGCGCGCGTTCCTCGATCTCGCCCGCAACGTCGTGCTGGCGAGTGACCCCGAACGGTTCGCGCTGCTCTACACCGCGCTCACCCGCCTGCGTCGCGAGCCAAAGCTGATGGAGGATCAGGCCGATCCGCTGATCCGCCGGGTGGAGCGGATCGCCAAGGACGTGCGCCGCGACATCCACAAGATGCGCGCCTTTCTTCGCTTCCGCGAGGCGGCCGATGCGGATGGCCCGCGCTACGTCGCCTGGTTCGAGCCCGACCACCACATCGTCCGCGCCAACGCCGCCTTCTTCGTCAACCGCTTCGCCAGCATGCGCTGGTCGATCCTGACGCCGGAGGTGTCGATCCACTGGAACGGCACCGCACTGTCCGAAGGGCCGGGCGCGGCCCGGACCGACGCGCCCGACGGCGATCCGACGGAGGAGGTGTGGAAAACCTACTACGCCAACATCTTCAATCCCGCCCGCGTCAAGGTCGGCGCGATGCTGAAGGAGATGCCGCGCAAATACTGGAAGAACATGCCGGAAACCGCGCTGGTGCCGCAACTGCTCGCCGACGCGCAGGCCAGGGAGGCGACGATGATCGAGACCGCACAGGCCAAGGATCATGCCGGCATCGGCGGCAACAGCCTGGCCGCGTGGGAGGCGCTGCGCGACGAGGCGGCCGGCTGCACACGCTGCCCGCTCTACAAGCCCGCCACCCAGACCGTGTTCGGTGAGGGTCCGGTCGACGCGGCGCTGATGTTCGTCGGCGAGCAGCCCGGCGACCAGGAGGACCTAGCCGGCCGCCCCTTTGTCGGTCCCGCCGGCCAGGTCTTCAACCGCGCGCTGGGCGAAGCGGGCGTCGACCGCACCCGCGTCTACGTCACCAACGCGGTCAAGCATTTCAAATACGAGCAACGCGGCAAGCGCCGCGTCCATTCCTCGCCGGGCGCGGGCGAGATCAAGGCGTGCCACTGGTGGATCGATCAGGAACGCATGCTGATCCGCCCGCAGGTGACGGTCGCCCTCGGCGCCACCGCCGCCCGCTCGCTGTTCGGCAAGCCGATGACCATCTCGCGCGAGCGGGGCCGCGTGCTGGAGCTACCCGGCGGCGGCGCGGCGTGGATCACCGTCCACCCGAGCTACCTGCTGCGCCTGCCCGACGAGGCGAAGAAGGCGGAGGAATATGCGCGCTTCGTCGAGGATCTGCGGACGGCCCACGCGTCGCTGGGGTAGGGAACGCTCCTTAATCGTCACCCCGGACTTGATCCGGCGTCCATCGTGCCGCGAACTCTCAGGCCGTTGGTCACGCGGAACCATGGATGCCGGGTCAAGCCCGGCATGACGACGGTTTTTAGCGCTGGCCTGATCGTTCTACATCGAGTTCGGCTCCGGTCCCAACCGACCGTCCTCCCGGTCCATCGCGTCGATCGCCGCCACATCCTCGTCGTCGAGCGTCAGGTCCTCCGCGGCCAGATTGTCGCTCAGATGCTCGGCGCTAGATGCCTTGGGGATCACCGAATAGCCCTTCGTCAGATGCCAGGCAATCACCACCTGCGCCGCCGAGCGGCCGTGCTTGTCGGCGATCCGCACGATGTCGGCGTCGTCGAGCAGCCCCTTGCCCTGCCCGATCGGGCTCCAGCTCTGCGTGACGATGCCGTGCGCCTGGTGATAGGCAACATTCTCCCGCTGCTGAAAGGTCGGATGCAGCTCGATCTGGTTGACTGCCGGCGTCACCCCTGTCGCCTCTCGGATCGCGTCGAGATGCTCGGGCAGGAAGTTCGACACGCCGATCGACCGGGTCTTGCCCGCATCGCGCAGGCCCACCATCGCCCGCCACGCGTCGACGTACCGCCCCTGTGCCGGCGACGGCCAGTGCATCAGATACAGGTCAACCGCGTCGACGCCGAGCAGCGCCAGGCTCTCGTCCAGCGCGGCCTCCGCATCGCCCTGGCGATCGTTCCACAGCTTGGTGGTCAGGAACACGGCCGTGCCTTTCAGCCCCTCGCCGACCCCGCGCTCGTTGTTGTAGATCGCGGCGGTGTCGACCAGCCGGAAGCCGAGGTCGATCCCCTTGCGCACCACGGCCGCGGCCTGACTGTCGGGGATTTGCCACGTGCCCATGCCCAGCTGGGGCATGGTGCGGCCGTCGTTCAGGGTAAGGTCTGTCATCCGCCCCCAACCACCCGTCCGTGATCGTGGTTCCGATTGACGCTTCGCCGCCGATCGACCAACGCAAGGCCCCATGTTCGAAACGATCCTGTCCGCGCTCGCCTCGTTCGTCATCGCGGTGATCTCCTGGGGCGGTTACCTCGGCATCGCCCTCCTCATGGCGATCGAGAGCGCCTGCGTGCCGCTGCCGTCCGAACTCATCATGCCGTTCGCGGGCTATCTCGTCTCCACGGGGCAGTTCGACCTATTTCTGGCGGCCACCGCCGGCGCGCTCGGCTGCAATCTCGGCTCGATCGTCGCCTACGAGGTCGGCAAGCGCGGCGGCCGCCCGGTGGCGGAGCGCTGGGGCAAGTACCTGCTGATCGGCGCGGACGAGCTCGACGCGGCCGATCGCTTCTTCGCGCGCTGGGGCAATCTCGCGGTGCTGGTCGGCCGGCTGCTGCCCGTCATCCGCACCTTTATCGCCTTTCCCGCGGGCGTCGCACGAATGCCGCTGGTGCCGTTCCACCTCTACACCTTTATCGGCTCCTGGCCGTTCTGCCTGGGTCTCGCCTGGGTGGGGATGAAGCTGGGCGACCAGTGGAACAGCGACCCGCGCCTGAAGGCCGCCTTCCACCAAGCCGACCTCGCCATCGGCCTGGTGCTGGTCGCACTGGTCGCCCTTTACGTCTGGCACCGCATCCGCGGCATCAGGAAAAACCGCGCCTAGTCGGCTGGTCTAGTATCGCGCCACCCGCCTGACCAACCACATCCCCAGTGGCACCGCCACCGCGAGATACAGCGCGAAGCCGTGCCACGCGGTCCAGCCCAGCCACTCGCTCGGCCAGGTGCGCAAGTCGCCGCGCAGGAACCATTGTTTCATCACGTAGCGCCAGAAGGGATAGCGGTACTCGGGCGGCGCAAAGACGTCGGCCGCCGCGATCGCCGCGTTGATCGCCACCGACAGCGCGAGCAGCGCCGCCACGCCCCACCGCTCCCACGCCGTGCGCAGGCCTGCCCACCAAGGCGCCAGGCCGATGCCGAGCAGCGCCGCCGCCGGCATGGCGTGGCGCGGACCGGTCGAGTTGCCGCCGTCCCAGTAGACATAGGCCGCGTTGACCAGCAGCACCGCCGCCGCGGCCAGTGCCGCCATCACCGCCAGCGACCGGGTCCGCGGCCGGTCTCCGAGCGACGCCAGGCCGAGCGGCGCGACGAGCAGCACCGGTGCCACCCAGAACAGCCCGCGCCGGTCGCCGACCAGGATCTCGACCAGCACGGCGATGCGTGGCCAGCCCAGCCCGAACAGGCCCTGCTTCATGCCGTCGAACCCTTCGACGCCCGAATAGCCGATGCGGAACGGCGTGCCGAAGGCGAGCAGATTGTAGCTGAGCAGCGGCATCAGCCCGGCGAGGCCCGCCGCCGCGGCGAGGGCGATCGCGCGTCGCCCCTCCGCCGTGTCGCGCCAGCGCCACGCGGCCCAGCCGGCGATCACCGATCCGGCGATCACCGCCTGATACTCGACCACCGCCGCCAGCCCCAGCGCCACGCCGCCGAGCAGTGCCGCGCGCGTGCCGGGCGGACTGAGGAAGTTCCGGATCGCCACCAAGTACAGGGCGGCGACCGCCGCGTGCCCCGTCACCGTGGTCGACCAGCCCCATAAGGGCGTGCCCAGCATCGTGCCGACCGCGCCGAACAGCGCGGCGCCGCGCACGCCGGTGCTCGCCAGGCCGATGTCGTAGAGCAGCACCGCCGCCAGCCCTGCGAGCAGCGCCGGCCCCAGCGCCACCGCCATTCGCTGTCGCAGCCGCAGGAAGCGCGCGAAGCCGGGATCGTACGGCGATAGGCCGTGGTCGGCGGAGGTCGTGCCCGTCGCCCAGGTCGCCAGCGCGACCGCCGGCACCGCGAGCAGCGTCATGCCCGGCGCCTTGTCGGAATAAGTGTGGGCGCCGAACGTCGCCTTGTCGATCGTCAGGCCGGCGAACTCGTCGATCGTGGCGTCGCCCTGCTCGACCAGGCTGACCGCCGCGAACATCCGCACCGCGTTGTTGGGGTTGAGCTCCCAGGAGCCGAACCACGCCACCGACAGCCAGACGAGCAGGAACAGCATCGCCCGCACCCCGCGATCCGGCCGCACTGCCTCCGTCTCCATCACGATCACCCCACCCGGCCTACACTGGACCGACATTCAGCGTAGACAGGTTTTCGCCCTTCCAGCCACCCCGGCGAAGGCCGGGGCCCAGATGGGGGACAGGCATGTCGAGTCCTGGCACCTCTTCAAGAACCTTCCCTACCGGACCCCGGCCTTCTCCGCGGTGGGAAGATACTGGATATCGATCCGCTCCATACCGGCGCCCGACCGGATCAGATCACCGGCACGAAGGTAATGCGGATTCGGGGAGGGTCCAAGGACGGAGCGATGCCCGATTTATCGTGCCCGAGGAGCAATGCCGCAGCCGATCGACAGCACCCCGCCGGGTGAGCGGTCGTCCACAGGGCGATGACGGTATCCAAGCCCGATCGCGATCTCTTACTGCCCTTCGCGCTGCGCCCGGCGGCGTTCGGCGTTGGCGGTGCGATTGGCGGCGGCCGCCTGTCCCCAGCAACCGGTGGCGCCACCGGCGCCCACCGCCGAGCAGCTGCCGATCGAGTTGACGCCCGCGCCCGCGCTCAGCGTATCCTGCGCGCGCGCCGCCCAGCTGCGGTTCTCCGGGGTGATGACCATGTTGCGCAGCTCCTTGGGCACGCGGAACTGCTCGTCCGCGCCGCGCCGCTCGCACACCACGATCTCGTCACCGTCGTTGTTGGTCGGGCATTTCTCGTTGCCGTAGAGGACCAGCACGCCGTTGACCGGCGCGCCGCGGCCGACCGCCGCGGGGGCGGAGACGGGCCTGGCGCGATCGATCCCGGGCAGCGCCGCCTGCGCGGGCGTCAGCTTGCCCGTCGGCGGCGCTGGCGGCCCCGCCTGCTGCGCGGCGGCGGGCATCGCCGCCAGGGCGACGGGCGCCAGCGCCGCCAGGATGATCGTCTTCATGTCACTCTCCCGGAACATGGATGCTCAGATTCGCTTGGCCGCCGCGATCGCGACCTTGCAGCCCAGCCGGATGAAGCCGGACAGGATCGGGTAGCCGAACGCGTTCTCCGCCCCCGCCGCCAGCGCGTGGTCGCGGTGTTCCAGCTCCTCGGCCTGGAAATCGGCGATCGCCGCGGACAGCTCCGGGTCGCTGTCGCCCAGTTCCTCCAGCTGCTCGGCGTAATGCTTGTCGATCTCGGTCTCGACCGCGGCGGTGCAGGCCATCGCCGCGTCCGGCCCCAGTGCCGCCGTCGCCGCGCCCAGCGCGAAGCCCGCGACGTTCCAGAACGGCTGGAACAGCGTCGGCCGCACACCGCGTTCCACGATCATCCGGTCGAAAAAGGCGCGGTGCCGCTCCTCCTGCGCCGCCATGTGGTGGATCGCGCGGCTCGACGGGTGCCGGTCGCCCAGCACCGCCAGCTGCCCGGCATAGATGCGCGTCGCGCCATACTCGCCCGCCTGGTCGACGCGGATCATCGCGTCGGTCACCTCGCGGCGGTCACCCGGTTTCCAGCTCATCTCGCGTTCCTCAACATCGCCAGGATCACCAACGCACCGCCGAGCGATAGGATCGCGTTGAACCCCGCCAGCGACACGCCCGCGAACGTCCACTGCGCCTGGTCGCAGCGCACCAGCGGCGCCGCCAGGATCGCCTTCAGCCGCGCCGCCGCGTCCAGTCCGCCCATGTCGACGGTCGAGGTGCAGGCGGTGAACCCGTTCCACCAGTGATATTCCACGCCGGCGTGCAGCACGCCGATCACCCCCGACGCGGCGATCGCCAGCGCGGCGAGCACCACCAGCGGCCGCCTCGCGCCGGGCATGACCAGGCCGAGCGCCGCCAGCGCCACCGCCGCGTAATGCGGCCAGCGCTGCCAATGGCACATCTCGCACGGGTAGAGCCCGCCGATCAGCTGCGATCCCCACGCCCCCGCGAGCAGCCCCGCGGGCAGCAGCAACGCCAGGATGTTGGCGGTGCGCAGCGACCTCACTTGGGCGTCGTCTTCACCGGCGACCTAGTCGCCGCCGCGACTTGCGTCGCCCCGCCTAGCCGCGCCACCGTCTTCAGCGCGTAGTAGAGCTGGAAATCCTCGATCCCCTGCTTCTTCAGCTGGTCCGCCGTGGCGGCGAAGCGCGGATCGGTCTTGGTATCCTCCTCCAGGATCGCGTTGTCCGCCTTGACCTCGTTGATGAGGTGGCGGCGCAGGTCCGCCTCGCGGAACACGGGGCGTGTCTTGTAATCGGGATCGCTGATCTGCGGCACGCGGATGTCGGGCTCGATCCCGCCCTCCTGCACCGACCGGCCGGACGGGGTGAAGTAGCGTGCCGTGGTCAGCCGCAGCGCCGTCTCCGGTCCCAGCGGCAGCAGCGTCTGCACCGATCCCTTGCCGAACGACCGCTCGCCCATGATGAGCGCGCGGTGATGATCCTGCAGCGCACCCGCCACGATCTCGGACGCGGAGGCGCTGCCCGGATTGGTCAGCACCACCACCGGCAGGCCGTGCGCGTCGTCACCGGGCTTGGCGAAATAGCGTTCGATGTCGGTCTTCTCGCGCCCGCGCTGCGACACGATCTCGCCGCGGTCGAGGAACGCGTCGCTGACCGCGATCGCCTGCGTCAGCAGCCCGCCGCCATTGTCGCGCAGGTCGACGACGTAGCCGAGCGGCCGGTGCCCCAGCGCCTTGTCGATCGCCATGATCGCCCCGCGCGTGTCGGCGCCCGTCGCCTCGGAGAAGGTGTTAATGTTGATATAGCCGACGTCGCCACGCACCTCCCACTTGACCGGCTTCTGGGTGATGACCTGACGTACCAGGGTGACGTCGATCGGCTTGGTGGTGCCGGGCCTGACCAGCGTCAGCGCGATCTTGGTGCCCGGTTTTCCGCGCATCGCGTTCACCGCCTCGTCCAGCGTCCCGCCGTAGAGCAGCTTGCCATCAATATGGGTGATATAGTCCCCGGACTTCACCCCGGCATTGGCAGCGGGCGTATCCTCCTGCGGCGCCACCACCTTGACCGCGCCGTCCTCCATCTGGACGGTCAGGCCGAGGCCGCCGTAATTCCCCTCCGTCATGATCCGCATGTTCTGGAAATCGAGCGCGTCGACGTAGCTCGAATGCGGGTCGAGCGAGGTCAGCATCCCCTGAATCGCGCCCTTGATGAGCGTCTTGTCGTCGACCTTGTCGACGTAATCCGCCTTGATCCGGTTGAACACGTCCAGGAACTGATCGAACTCGCGGTAGGTATCGGTATCGGCCGCCGCCATCGCCGCGGTGGCAAGCGGGATCGCCGACAGCGCGGCGGCGATCGCAGTGGCAGTAAGGAGCGGACGGCGCATGAAGGTTCCGTGGTCGGGAGGAAGTGCGTGCTTTCTAGCGGAAAAGCGCACCGCATCAAAGCGCCCGGATGGCTGAACCGCCGCTGACCGTCCGCACGGGGCGGACAGCACCGGACCTCAGCCGATCAGCGCCGCGGCGTCGATCGGGCGGCCGCGCCGGCGCAGTTCCACCGTCACCCGCGGTTGCTCGTCGCGACCGGCGCTGCCGATCCGCTGGCCGGCCGCCACCCGGTCGCCGGGCCGGACGCTGGCCTGTTCCAGGCCGGTGAGCAGGCTGACCCAGCCCTCGCCATGGTCGATCACGACGATGCCGCGATAACCGCGAAAGCGCCGGGCATAGCGCACCACCCCCGCCGCCGGTGCCGTCACCGGCGCGCCCGCGAGTACCGCCAGCGTCAGCCCGCGCGCGCGATAGCCACCGTCCGCCAACTCGCCGAAGCCTGTCACCACGCGCCCCTGCACTGGCAATCGGTACAGGCCGCGCGGCGCGGGCGGCACCACGCTGCCGGGCGCCAGCGGCCGGCCGATCGGGCCGGGTAGTTGCGCGAGTTCGCCCGCGGTTGCCACCTCGGCATCGTCGTCCGCCATCAGGTCGACCAAGTCGCGCGCGCGCTCGCCCATCGCCAGCGCGCGATCCCCGGCCGACAGCGCGTCGCGGCCGAGTGCCGCTGCCCGGTCGCGGTGGCGCGCCTCCACCGCGGCGAGCGCGACGCGGTCCGCTTCCAGTCGCGCGCGCCCTTCTTGCAGCGCGCGCGCGGCCAGCGAGGCGCGCCAGCGCAGTTGCCGCGTTCGTGCCAGGTCGGCGCGCACTTCCGCCGTCCGTGCCTCGATCACCGGCAGCGCGCTGCCCAGCACCGCGCGCAGGTGGACGAGGTCGTCGACCGATCCCGGCTGCACCGCCGCGACGATCGCCGGCCGCGCGGCCAGCGATTGCAGCGCCGCGAGCAGTTGCGCGACCGGCGCTCGCTGCTCGGCCAGCCGCGCGCGCTGCTCGGCGAGCAACCGGTCGATCAGCGCCGCCCGCGCGCCCGCCGCCGCCAACTCGGCCACCGAGGCCGCGACGCGCGCGGCGAGCGCCCGCTCGTCGGCGGCGGCGCGCGCGGCCGCGGCGCGCTCGCGTTCCGCCGCCACCAGCAACTGCTCCGCCCGCGCCGACGCGATCGCCGCCGCCCGCTCCGTCTCGTCGAGACTGGCGCGCCGCTCGGCCAGGGTCGGCACCTGGCCAGCCGACTGTCCGGCCGCCTGCCCGACCAGCACGAACAGCGACAGGATGGTTAGCGCACGCTTCACGCGGCCGGTGCTAATCCACCCTCGATGATCCGTCACCCTTCGCGATGATAGGGATGCCCCGCCAGGATGCTGGTCGCCCGGAACAGCTGTTCCGCCAGCATCGCGCGCGCCAGCAGGTGCGGCCAGGTCGCGCGGCCGAACGACAGCAGCAGGTCCGCCTCGCCCCGTGCCGCGTCGTCGAACCCGTCGGCCGCGCCGAGCAGGAACCGCGCCTCGCGCACCCCGTCGTCCCGCCATCGCCCCAGTCGCTCGGCGAAAGCGGCGGAGCCCAGCACCTCGCCCTTCTCGTCCAGCAGCACGCGGCGTACCTGCCCCGTCACCGCCGGCTCGCGCCCGCCGACGTCGGGCAGCTCGCTGACCCTGGTCGGCCAGCTGATCCGCTTCAGGTAACGGTCGACCAGGTCCGCCTCGGGCGACCGCCCGATCCGCCCGCGCGCGACGATGTGGAGCAGCACGTCAGTGCGTGGGAGCCTCGGGCGCTCCGACACTCGGCGCCTCGGGGGCAGGCGGCGCGTCGCCGAACGACCACATCCGCTCCAGATTGTAGAAGGATCGCACCTCGGGCCGGAACAGGTGGACGATCACGTCGCCCGCGTCGATCAGCACCCAGTCGGCGGTGGGCAGCCCTTCGATGCGAGGGCTGCGGCCGACCTCGGCCTTGATCTTCTCCGACAGCTTCTGCGCCATCGACGCGACCTGCCGGGTCGAGCGGCCGCTGGCGATCACCATATGATCGGCGATGGTGGACTTGCCGGCGAGCGGGATCGTCACCGTCTCCACCGCCTGGTCGTCCTCCAGCGACTGGAGCACCAGCCGGTGCAGCGCCTCGATCTCGGCGGCGTCGGACATGCGGGGGGTGGAACGCGAAGGGGAAGTGGCCAAGGGAGCTCCTAGGAGGACCGGCCGGCGCCGGGATGGCGACGGTGCCAGTCGGGATCGACGGCGCGGAGGGCCGTCGCGGACGTCGGATCGGGGCGGAAGCGCAGCAGCACGATGGCCGGCAAACTCCACGTCGTCCAAGTCTTCGCCGCCGACCGCGGATGCTGGAACCGCCGCAGCCAGGCCATCGCGGGGGCCGCGAGAGCATCATCGTCATACCCCGGACGCGCGATCACCGCAATCGGCATCATCCGCGCGATCCCGCGCCAGTCGCGCCATCGGTGGAACTGCGCCAGATTGTCCGCCCCCATCAGCCAGACGAAGCGTTTCCTAGGATAGCGTCGCCGGAGTTGTCGCAGCGTGTCCGCGGTGTAGCGCGTCCCCAGCCGCGCCTCGATGTCGCTCGCCCGGATCGGCGTTCGCCGCGCCATCGCCCGCGCCGAGGCGAGCCGCACCGCCAGCGGCGCCATGCCCGCGGCGGGTTTCAACGGATTGCCCGGTGACACCAGCCACCATGCCTCGTCCAGCCCCAACGCGTCGATCGCCGCCAGTGTCACCCGCCGATGCCCCCGATGCGCCGGATTGAAACTGCCGCCGAGCAGGCCGATGCGGGTCAAGGCGCCACGTGCCAGTTCTCCCGCTCGTGATGCACGCGTAACACTTCGACCCGATCGTCGGTGACGATGTAGCGGATCAGGTACGGCGTACCGTAGATGCGCAGAACACGAGCCCCATCCCGGTGGGGGCGACCGCCTCGTGGGAAATCGACAAGCCACGCCGCACAACGCCGAACGGCCTCCAGCGCTTGCACGGCATGTTCGGGATCGGCGTTCCTCGTCAGCCAGTCATCGATGCCTCGCAGATCGTCGACGGCGGGCGCAGACCAGACTATCCGTCGCATCGCGCCCGATGCTTGGCGATCATCGCATCGAGTTCGGCCATCACCTCGTCATGCGGCACGGCGTCGCCGCGTCCGAGGGCATCAATGCCTGCCTGGAGAAAGGCACGGTAATCGGCATCGCTCTCGGCCACACGCCGGATCGACTCCGCCGCATATTCGGCGGCGGTGATCCCGCGCTGCTCGGCGGCTTGCGCCACCATCGACGAGGTTTCCTGATCGATGCTGGCGGTGATCGACACCATCCTGTTCATACGCACAACCTATGCTCAACACCGACACCGTTCAACCGCGCACCTGCCCCGCGCCGCGACCGACCCACTTGTACGTCGTCAGCCCCTCCACCGCGACCGGCCCGCGCGCGTGGAGGCGGCCGGTGGCGATGCCGATCTCCGCGCCCAGTCCGAACTCGCCGCCGTCGGCGAACTGGGTGGAGGCGTTCCACAGCACGATCGCCGAGTCGACCTCCGCCAGGAATCGCTCGGCCACGCGCTCGTCGGCGGCGATGATCGCGTCGGTGTGGCGCGACCCGTGTCGCGAGATATGCGCGATCGCCTGCTCGACGCCCGCGACGATCGCCACCGAGCAGACCGCGTCGAGATATTCGGTATCCCAATCCTCCTCGCCCGCCGGCACCATCGGCCCGGGCGCGAGCGTCATCGCGGCGGCATCGCCACGCAGGGCACAGCCCGCCGCCGCCAGCTTCCCCAACAACGCCGGGGAGGCCGGATAGGCGGAATCGACCAGCAGCGTCTCCATCGCGCCGCACACCCCCGTGCGCCGCATCTTGGCGTCGACCACCACCGCCTCCGCCATCGCCGGGTCGGCGGATCGGTCGACATAGACGTGGTTGATCCCGTCGAGATGCGCCAGCACCGGCACCCGCGCCTCCGCCTGGACGCGCGCGACCAGCCCCTTGCCGCCGCGCGGCACGACCAAGTCGATGATCCCCGCAGCGCCGAGCATCGCGCCGACGGCGGCACGATCGGCGGTCGGCACCAGTTGCACCGCGTCCACCGGCAGTCCTGCCGCCGCCAGTCCGCGCACGAAGGCGGCGTGCAGCGCCCGGCTGCTCGCCCCCGCCTCGCTGCCGCCGCGCAGGATCGCGGCGTTGCCGCTCATCACGCATAGCGCGGCGGCATCGACGGTGACGTTGGGTCGGCTTTCGTAGACGATGCCGATCACCCCGATCGGCACCCGCACGCGCGCCAGCACCAGCCCGTTGGGCCGTACGCGCCGGTCGATCTCGGCACCGACCGGATCGTCGAGCGCCGCCACCGTCTCCACCGCCGCGACGATCGCCGCCAGCCGCGCCGGATCGAGCCGCAGGCGGTCGAGCATCGCCGCGCCCAGCCCGGCTCCGCGGGCGAGATCGTCGGCGTTGGCGGCGAGGATCGCCGCTTCATCCTCCCGGATCGCGGCGGCGGCGGCACGCAGCCCATCGCTCTTGCGCTCGCTGCCGAGCCGCGCGAGGGTTATCGCCGCGCGACGAGCACGCGCGCCCATCTCGGCGATCAGCACGGCAGGATCGGTCATGCGGGCGGCGCTAGCACGCGCGCGCGCCCTCGCGCCAGACGCGGCTCAGCAGGGAAAGCGGCGCGCGATCACCTTGGCATAGCCGTCCTTCAGCGGCCGGCGCTGGTCGGCGGCGGGCAAGGCGGCGAGCCCGTCGATCATCTCCTCGATGCCGATCGTCTCGCCCTCCGGCACGCAGGCGATCGGCTTCTTGCCGGCCCGCTGCCGCGCGGCACTCTCCGCGCGCACCTGCTGCTTGGCGACGCGCGCCTCCTCCTTCAGCACCTGGAAATCGGGCGCGAGCATCGCCGCGAAACCCATGTCGCGCAGGGCGTTGGCGCGCTGCACGAAGGTGCCGACCGTCATAGCCGCCGACGCCGGGGCGGCCAGCGCGATCAGCGGGAGAAGAGCGTAGCGAGCCAGACGCGACATGGGCCGATCCTTCAGAGAGGAACGGCCCATGCCACCATCCAGCTTGCGGGATGCTGAACCCGCGGGTGCCCGATCAGGCGCCCAGCGGGGTGGGATTGCCGAACGGCCCGGTCGGCCGCCGCGTCTTGGGGATCGAGGTGCCCGCGGCGGGCACCACGCTCGCCTTGGCGCCCGGATCGGGACGGCCGAGATCCTCGCCAGCGATCAGCTTCTTGATCTCGTCGCCCGACAGCGTCTCATATTCGAGCAGCGCGCCGGCGAGCAGGTGGAGCTGGTCGATATGCTCGCTCAGCACATGCTTGGCACGCGCCAGCCCGCCCTCGACGATGCCCTTGATCTCGTCGTCGATCAGCTGCGCGGTCGCGTTCGACATCCGCACCGGCTGCGACGAGGAATAGCCCAGGAACGACTCGCCTTCCGGCTGCGCATATTCCACCGGCCCGACCTTGTCCGACATGCCCCATTTGGTGACCATGTCGCGGGCCAGCCCGGTCGCGTACTGGATGTCGCCCGACGCGCCCGACGACACCTTGTCGTAGCCGAAGATCAGCTCCTCCGCGATGCGTCCGCCCATCGAGACGGACAGGTTCGCGTACATCTTGTCGCGGTGATAGCTGTACGAGTCGCGCTCCGGCAGGCGCATCACCATGCCCAGCGCCCGGCCGCGCGGAATGATCGTCGCCTTGTGGATCGGATCGGACGCCGGCTCGTGGATGGAGACGATCGCGTGACCCGCCTCGTGATAGGCGGTCATCCGCTTCTCGTCCTCGGTCATCACCATGGACCGCCGCTCGGCGCCCATCATCACCTTGTCCTTGGCTTCCTCGAACTCGGCCATCGCGACCAGCCGCTTCGACTTGCGCGCCGCCATCAGCGCCGCCTCGTTGACCAGGTTGGCGAGATCGGCGCCCGAGAAGCCCGGCGTACCGCGCGCGATGGTGCGCGCGTCGACGTCGGGCGCCAGCGGGATCTTCTTCATATGGACTTCGAGGATCTTGATCCGCCCCTCGATGTCGGGCCGCGGCACCACGACCTGACGGTCGAAACGACCGGGACGCAGCAGCGCAGGGTCGAGCACGTCGGGGCGGTTGGTCGCCGCCACGATGATGATCCCCTCGTTCGCCTCGAACCCGTCCATCTCGACCAGCAGCTGGTTCAGCGTCTGCTCGCGCTCGTCATTGCCGTTGCCCAGCCCGGCGCCGCGATGGCGGCCGACTGCGTCGATCTCGTCGATGAAGACGATGCACGGTGCCGACTTCTTGGCCTGCTCGAACATGTCGCGGACGCGGCTGGCGCCGACGCCGACGAACATCTCCACGAAGTCGGAGCCGGAGATGGTGAAGAACGGCACCCCCGCCTCCCCCGCGATCGCGCGGGCAAGCAGCGTCTTGCCGGTGCCGGGCGAGCCGACCAGCAGCGCGCCCTTGGGGATCTTGCCGCCCAGCCGCGCGAACTTGGTCGGGTCCTTCAGGAACTCGACGATCTCGGTCAGCTCCTCGCGCGCCTCGTCGATGCCGGCGACGTCGTCGAAGGTGACCTTGCCTTCCTTCTGCGTCAGCAGCTTGGCGCGGCTCTTGCCGAAGCCCATCGCGCCGTTCGCCCCGCCGCCCTTCTGCATCTGGCGCAGCACGAAGAAAGCGATGCCGAGGAAGAGCAGGAACGGCAGCGATTGATACAACAGCACCATCCAGATCGACGGCCCATCCTCCGGCTTGGCGGAGATGGTTACGCCCTTCTCGCGCAGCTTGGGCACCAATGTCGCGTCGGCGATCGGATAGGCGCGGAACTTCTCGCCCGCCGTCGTCGTGCCGGTGATGATGTCGCGGCTGATGTTGACGTCGCGGACCGATCCCTCGTCGACCTTGTCGAGGAAGGTCGAATAGGCGATCTGGTCGGCGCCCGCGCCTGCCTGGCGTCCGTCGACCATGGTCACGAAGATCGCCAGGCCGAGCAGGATCGCCACCCAGATCAGCAGGCTCTTCATCCACGGATTGGGGCCGTTGCCGCCGCCCCCGTTGTCGCCGTTGCCGGGCCCGCGCTGCTTAAGGTTGTCGCTCATGCGATCAAGATAAGCGAGCAGAGGTTAATGGCAATGGAACAACCGCGCGCGCGGCGACAATCAGTGCGTGCGCCGCGGCGGCGCTTCGCGAAAGTTCCAGCGTCCGTCGCGGCCGACGGAGTAGCCGACGTCGCCCAGCGTTCCCGCCGCCCCGGCATCGAGCCGCGCCATCACCCGGCCCACCGCCTCGCCCCGCGGCGAGATCGCCGGATCGACATGGCGCAGGCACCGCTCGACCAGCCGTCGGCGCAGCTCCACGGGTACTCCCTCCACCGACACCCACGCCTCGCCCGCACCGAACACGCAAACCTCGCCCGCCAGCCGCTCCGCCGCCCAATCGATCGCCGCCTCCGCCTCCGCCAGCGCGGTTGCGCTCCGCCCGATCGCTGGCCGGTCGAGCCAGTCCACCCCGGCCAGCACCTTGCGCAGCCGCGTCCGGTCGAACCGGTCGTCGACATTGGAGGGATCGTCGACCGGCACCACGCCGCACACCGCGACGATCGCTGCCAGCTCCGCGCGCCGCCAGCCGAGCAGCGGCCGTACCACCCGCCCCTGCCGCGCCCGCACCCCCGCCAGCCCGCGGATGCCCGCACCGCGGTTCAGCCGCATCACCATCGTCTCCAGCTGGTCGTCGGCATGATGCGCCGTGACGATCCACCGCGCGCCCACCGCCGCCGCATGCTCCTCCAGCAGCCGATAGCGCAGCGCCCGCGCCCGCGCCGACAGATTGGCGCTCTGCTCGACGCGGCGCGGCATCGCGCCCGACAGGATCGCGTGGGGGATGCCGCAACGCCGCGCGAGTTCTCCCGCAGCCACCGCCTCGGCCCGCGCCTCGGGCCGCAGCCCGTGATCCACCGTCGCCGCGTGCACGTCGCCCCGTCCCAGGCCGGCCATCAGCAGCAGCAACGCGCTGCTGTCCGCACCTCCGGACAGCGCCACCAGCGCACCGCCCGCCTCGTCCCCGATGGCCCGGCGCCAGTCGTGCGCGAACCGTTCCACCACCGTGGTCGGCAAGACATGGTGAGGTTGGGGAGCGATCATCTCCATCCGTTCATGGCCAACAGCGAAGAGCCGATCCTCCCCTGCGAGGCAAGGTGGCATGTCGCAGGCATGACGGAGCGGTGTCCGCAGCAACGATGGCGCCCGCCGCCTGACCGACGATCGCCCATAAGGCGTCGCTGTGATCGTCCATCTCCCTTCCCCGGCGAAGGCCGGGGCCCAGGTGGGAAAGGCATCGCGAGCAACTCAAACAGCTGCCCAACTGGACCCCGGACTGCGTCGGGGAGGGTGAAAGGCAAGGAAAGGAGTCGCAACTACCTCCGATCGGAGAGGATCAGAATTGGGTGCTCCCCCGCCCCACCTCTCGCATCACTTGCACTTCGCCGCCGTCCGCCCCTTGGCCACGTCCGCCTGCATCGTCGCCGACAGCTTGCCTGCGTAGACGTCGGTCAACTCGTCATAGACCTTGCACGCGTCCGCCGGCTTGTTCAGCCGCTGCAACGCCTGCCCCAGATACAACAGGCTGTCCGGCGCCCGCTCGCCGTCGGGCATCTTCTTGTAATTGTCGTAGAACGCCATCGACGCGAGACTCGGCTTCCCGTCGTCGAGATAGGCCCGGCCGAGCAGATTCTGCGCGTAGCTCGCCCGGCGGCTCTTGGGGTAATCCGCCACCGTCTTCTTCAGCGCCGCCTGCGCCTCCGGATAACGCTTCGCCTCCCACAGGCGATAGCCGACGAGGTAGGAATCCTCCGCCGGATCGCCGGTGGCGGGCCGGTCGATCGCCGCCGTCGGCGCGCGCGCGGGCGTCGTCGCGGGACGCTCCGCCGCGGGTGCCGGCCGCGTCGGGGCGGGCCGGGCCGCCGGCACGTCGCTTTCCTCCAGCGCACCCGCGATCGGCGACGGCGCAGGGGCGGTCGCAGCGGCGGCCAGCCGCGCGTCGGTCGACCGCTTGTACGCCTCGAACTGCTCGCGCAGCACCCGCAGCTGATACCCGTTCTGCTCGGTCTGGCCGGTCAGCGTCGCCATCTGCTGCTCCAGCGAGGTCACCCGCTGCGTCAGGTCGACGATCGCGCTCGACGCCGGGCTGCCCGGCCCGTCCACCGGCGGCGCCGCGGCGACGATGTCGGGCTGCAACCCGCCCGCCGCGCCGGCCGGGAACACCTTGCGCTGCACCGCTCGCATCTCGCCCTCCAGCCTGGCTACGCGCCCCTCGACGTTGCTCTGCGCGGCGGCGGGCAGTGCCGGGACCAGCAGGGTCGTCGCGGGCAGGATCAGGCGAAGAACGGAGCGGCTGGTCATGGGAATGCGGGTCCTCGCCTTTTCAGGACAGATCGGGGTCAGGGCAGATCGGTGGAATTCGCGGCGGCGGGCAGCTCGTCCGCCTCGGTATCGATGCGCTGCGTCTCCGTCGCCACCGCACGACGCTCATCGGTGCGGGCCGGGCGCACCGGCGTCGCGGGCGAGGCGGCGGCCGGCGTCGCAGCGGCCGCGGGCGCGCCGGTCAGCCGCGCGGCGATCGACACGGGGTCGACCGGCACGTCCTTGATCGGGCGCTTGCCGTCGCCGAGCGGCGGCACCGCCCGCCCGTCCACCTTGACGATCAGCTGGTCGGGCCGGCCGACGTTGATCTTCGGCCGGTCGGCGCCCGGCGGCACGTCGAACGTCGCGCCCGGCGCCAGCGTGCCCAGGTACAGCGTCTCGTTGGCGGCATCGTAGACGCGCAGCCACACCTCGTTCTCGCCCGCGGTCAGCGACACCTGGCGCGGCGCCGCCGGGGTCGGCGCGGCGACCGGCGCGGTGGCGACGGGCGAGGTCGCGGCGGGCACCTCGGCGGTGGTCACCGGCTTCGCGCCGCCGCCGCGGAACAGATCGGTGCCGTACCACAGGCCGACCAGCACCACGATGGCCAGCGCCAGCCCCAGCCCGACGATCGCCACCCCGCGCGACGGCACCCGCGCCGGGTCGGCGGTCTCGTACGGCTCGTACTCGGGCGCCCGCTCGACGTGGCGCAGCTCGCCGCGCACGGTCTGCGCCGTCGCCACCTCGTCCAGCCCGACCGCGCGGGCATAGGCGCGCGCGAAGCCCACCGCGTAGGTCGGCGACGGCAGCGCCGCGTAGTTGCTGTCCTCGATCGCCGACAGGTGGCGCAGCGGCACGCGGGTGCGCTGCGCGATCTCCGCCAGCGTCAACCCTTGCGTCTCGCGGGCGGCGCGGAGGCGATCGCCGGCACGCTCGGGCGCTGAAGCCGCCGCGGCCAAGCCGGGTTCCACCTCGTTCATGCACTCACTCCGATGGCCCCGTAGCCCGCGAGGACATTTCCCAGAGCCACCCGGCCCTGTCAACGCCGCGCACCGATGGTTTCGCCCCGGTCGGCCCGCAGCGCGTCAGGCCAGTTCCACGCCGCGCTCACCCGCCCAGGCGGTAAGCGCCCCGCGCATGTCGCGCGGCGGCCGGGCGAGCAGCCGCTCCATCTCCGCGACGATCGCGCCGTGGTCGAGCGAGCGGATCATCGCCTTGATCGGCCCCACCGCCGCCGGCGTGATCGACAACCGGTCGATGCCGACGCCGATCAGCGCCATCGCCTCCAGCGGGCGCCCGCCCATCTCGCCGCACACGCCGATCGGCACGCCCGCCGCGGTGGCCGCCGCCGCCACCCGCCGCAGGAAGCGCAGGATCGACGACGACAGCCAGTCGTATCGATCGGCCAGCTTGGGATTGGCGCGGTCGGCCGCGAACAGGAACTGCGTCAGGTCGTTGGTGCCGATCGACAGGAAATCGAGCCGCGGCAGCAGCAGGTCGAGCTGCTCGGCCAGTGCCGGCACCTCCAGCATCGCGCCGTAACGGACATGGTCGGGCAGCCGCTTGCCCCGCCCCGCCAGCCAGCCGCGCTGCTCCTCGAACAAGGCTCGCGCCTCGTCGAACTCCCACGCCTCCGACACCATTGGGAACATCACGTTCAGCGTCCGCCCCGCCGCCGCCTCCAGCAGCGCGCGCGCCTGCACCTTCATCAATCCGTCGCGCTCCAGGCTGAGGCGCAGCGCGCGCCAGCCCATCGCCGGATTTTCCTCGTCCGCGGCGTCGGCGACCTTCAGATACGGCAACGCCTTGTCGCCGCCGATGTCGATGGTGCGGAACACCACCGGCCGTGTCCCGGCGATCTCCAGCACCTCGCGGTACAGCCGGTGCTGCCGCTCGCGCCGCGGCAGCGTCGCGGAGACCAGGAACTGGAACTCGGTGCGGAACAACCCGATGCCGTCGGCGCCGGTCAGGTCCAGCGCGGCGGCATCGTCGCGCAGCCCGGCATTGACCATCACCGTCACCCGGTGGCCGTCGATCGTCACCGGCGGCACGTCGCGCAAGGCCGCGAAGGCCGCGCGACGCTTCTGCCGCAGCTCCTGCTTGGCCTCGAACGCCTCGTCCATCGCCGCCGACGGCCGCACGAACACGCTGCCCTCACCGACGTCGAGGAGCAGCTGGTCACCCTCCGCGATCAGCCGCCGCACGTCGCGCACCCGGCCCAGCACCGGCACCCCCATCGCGCGCGCGACGATGGTGACGTGCGCGGTCAGCGACCCCTCCTCCAGGATCACCCCCTTCAGCCGCCGCCGGTCATATTCCAGCAGCTCCGCCGGGCCCAGGTTGCGCGCGATCAGGATCGTATCCTGGCGCAGGCCCAGTTGCGCCGCCGTGCCCATCTGCCCCGCGACGATGCGCAGCAGCCGGTTCGACAGGTCCTCCAGGTCGTGCATCCGGTCGGCGAGCAGCGGATCGTCGATCTGCCGCATCCGCTGGCGCGTGCGCTGCTGCACCCGCTCGATCGCCGCCTCGGCGGTCAGCCCGCTCTCGATCGCCTCGTTGATCCGCCGCTGCCACCCTTCGTCATAGGCGAACATCTTGTAGGTCTCGATGACCTCCAGATGCTCACCGCCGACGCCGAACTCCGCCTCGCGCGCGATGCGGTCGATCTGCTCGCGCATCTTGTCGAAGGCGGCGTAGACGCGGTGCCGCTCGGCATCGGTGTCCTCGGCGACGGTATGCTCGATCAGCACGCGCGGCTGGTGGAACACCGCGCAGCCCGCCCCCATGCCGTCGACCAGCTTCTGCCCGGCGAGCCGCAGCGAGGCGGTCGATTGCGGGCGATTGCCGCCGCTCGCCGCCGCATCGATCAGCCCGGCATTGGCGATCAGCTCGCTCAGCACCATCGCCACCGTCTGCAACGCCTCGATCTCGATATCGGCGTAACGGCGCTGCTCGGCATGCTGCACCGCCAGCACGCCCACCGTCCGCTCGCGCCGCACGATCGGCACGCCGGCGAAGCTGTGGAACCGTTCCTCGCCCGTCTCGGGCATGTAGCGGAAATCGGGATGCGATGCGGCCTCGTCCAGGTTCAGGACCTCGCCGGCTTCCGCGATGGTGCCGACCAGCCCCTCGCCCAGCGCCAGCTTGGTGACGTGCACCGCCTCCTGCGCCAGCCCCTCGGTCGCGTAGAGCTCCAGCACCCCCTCGCGCAGCAGGTAGATCGAGCACACCTCGCTGGTCGTCGCCTCGCCGATGATGCGCACCACCTGGTTCAGCTTCGCCTGCGCGGTCGCGCGCGACGCCATCACGTCGTGCAGGCGGACGAGGATCTCGCGGGCGGAGGCGGCGGCCGTGGCGGGCATGGCAGCAGGGCTACCAGATCGACCATGCGACTGTCACGCGTTGGCGGGCGCGATCGCGGGAAGATCGAGCAACAATGGCAGTAATAAATCTTTTCAGCCGGCGGCGCCGTCGAACAGCCCGTCCTGGCTCCCCACCGGCGGGGCGATCCCCAGATGCTTCCACCCGCCCGCGTTCAGCACGCGCCCCCGCGCCGTCCGAGCGACCAGGCCGAGCTGGATCAGATAGGGCTCGATCACCTCCTCGATCGTGTCGCGCGGTTCGGACAAGCCCGCCGCCAGCGTCTCCACCCCCACCGGCCCGCCGCGATAGATGTCGGCGATCATGTGGAGGTAGCGCCGGTCCATCAGGTCGAGCCCCAGCGCGTCCACCTCCAACCGCCCCAACGCCGCGTCCGCCACGCGCGCGTCGACGACTGCCGCGCCCGCCACGTCGGCGAAGTCGCGCACCCGGCGCAGCAGCCGCCCGGCGATCCGCGGCGTGCCCCGCGCGCGCCTGGCGATCTCGCTCGCCCCGTCGGGCGCGATGGACAGGTCGAGCAGCCCCGCCGCGCGCGTCACCACACGCGTCAATTCCTCCACCGTGTAGAACTGCAGCCGCACCGGAATGCCGAACCGGTCGCGCAAGGGCGTCGTCAGCAGCCCCTGCCGCGTCGTCGCCCCCACCAGCGTGAAACGCGGCAGGTCGATCCTGACGGAGCGTGCCGACGGCCCCTCGCCGATCATCAGGTCGAGCGCGCGGTCTTCCATCGCCGGGTAGAGCACCTCCTCCACCGCCGGCTGGAGACGGTGGATCTCGTCGATGAACAGCACGTCGCCATCCTCGAGATTGGTCAGCAGCGCTGCCAGGTCGCCCGACTTGGCGATCACCGGGCCGGAGGTGGCGCGGAAGCCCACCCCCATCTCGCGCGCGATGATCTGCGCCAGCGTCGTCTTGCCCAGCCCCGGCGGCCCGAAGAACAACACATGGTCGAGAGCGTCGCCCCGCGCCCTCGCCGCCTGGATGAACACGCGCAGATTCTCGCGCGCCGCCTTCTGCCCGACGAACTCGTCGAGATTCTTCGGCCGGAGCGCGGCATCCACGTCCTCGGGCTTGCGCGCGGGGGTCAGCAGGCGATCGTCGGTCACGCTTCGTTCCGTAGGCGCGTCGCGGCCCCGCTGTCGAGCGGGAACCGCGAGGCCCGCCGCCCCGTTCGCATGGCCATGGCCGACGATCCGCAGAGCGTGACCGACATCCTCGACAAGCTCGACGAACTGGCGGACGAGAAGGACAAGGTCACCTTCGGCGACGCGGTGGAGGCGTTCGGCAACCGCTCCTACGGCCCTTTCCTGCTCGTGCCCGCGCTGATCGAGATGTCGCCGATCGGGGGCATTCCCGGCCTGCCCACGGTGCTCGCCGCGATCATCGCGCTCTTCGCGGTGCAGATGGTATTCGGCCGAAAGCATCTCTGGCTGCCCACTTTCCTCCAGAAGCGCGGTGCGCGGGCGGAGAAGGTGCGCAAGGCGACGAAGAAGCTGCGCGGTGTCGCGAACTGGACAGACCGCTGGTTCCACGGCCGCCTGCCCGCGCTGACCAGCGGCCCCTTCGTCCGCGTCGCCGCGGTCGCCTGCATCCTCCTCGCCGCGACGGTGCCGCCGCTCGAACTCCTCCCCTTCGCCTCCACCGCGCCGATGGCCGCCATCGCCGCCTTCGGCTTGGCGCTGCTGGTGCGCGACGGCCTTCTGATGATCGTGGCCACCGCGCTCGCGGGCGTCGCGGTGGCGGTCGGCATCGGGATGATCGGCCAGCACTAGGACGGATCGACATTCGGCATTTTTCCACCCCGGCGAAGGCCGGGGTCCAGTTGGGAAGATCGTGGACGAGGTACGACGACCGACCGTTCGCGTATCCCAGCTGGACCCCGGCCTTCGCCGGGGAGGATGATGAGGCGCAGCGTTGAATGTCGATCCGCCCTAGGCCAATAGACATTCAGCGAAGAGACTGTGGTTCTCCAAGGCTTGCCACTCCGGTAGAGGCCAAGGGCAGCAACAGCGTGAATGTCGATCGGCCCTGGAATATCTGCCGTCAGGCCGGAACTGCCCTAACCCGCCAGCTCCCGCTCGATCCGCCGCCACAGCGCCGCCACCGCCTCCATCGCCGGCACCTTGGGCGCGAAGGCGCCGAGCGGCAGGCGACGGTCGGTCATCTGCTCCACCACGCTCGCCATCGGGATCGCCGGCCAGCCGGGATGTGCCGCCAGCTGCGCGCGGTGCAGCGCGCGCCGCCGGTCGACCATCGAGAAGACCGGCGCCATCACCACCCGCGGCCCCTTGTGCCGCCCCACATGCGCGGCGATCACGTCCAGCGCACGCCTCGACAACGGCGCCGGGATCACCGGCACCACCACCAGGTCGGCGGCGCGCAGGATCTGGTCGGTGGTATCGGTCAGCCCGGGCGGGCAGTCGATCACGATCCGCTCGCGGTCGCGCGCCAGCTCCTCGACCAGGTGGCGCAACCGCTTCTTCTTGGCGAGGTCGTGGAACAGTTGATCGAGCCCGCGCAACGACGGGTCGGCGGGCAGCAGGTCGAGCCGCTCGAACGCCGTGCTCCGCACGCTGCGCCGCGGATCGACCCCTTGCATGAAGGTCGCGAGCGCCGCCGATCCGCCCGCCTCGTGCCCCAGCAACCACGACGCCGCCCCCTGCGCGTCCAGATCCCACAGCAATGTCCGCCGTGCCGACAGCGTCGCCGCCGTCCAGGCCAGGTTCACCGCCAGCGTCGTCTTCCCGACACCCCCTTTGGGGCTGTAGACCGCGACTGTCGTCATCGCGGGCGCGCTAGCACGACAAGGGTTACGATGGCGTTAGGGAGCGGAACGCCGCCCCCGCCGCTCACCGCGCCGCCTTCCTCAGCGCGAGGCGCACGAGCGCGTCGAGGCTGGCGCCGTCACCCAGTTCCTCCTCCGCCGCCGCCACCGCCGTGGTCGCCTCCGCCGGCCGGAAGCCGAGGTTGAGCAGCGCCGACACTGCATCCGCGCTCGCCCCCACCGGCAGTACCTGGCCCAGGGCGGCAGGCCCCACCGGCACCGCGCCCACCTTGTCCTTCAACTCGCGCACGATCCGCTCGGCCAGCTTCGGCCCGACGCCGTTGGCGCGCGCCACCATCGCCTTGTCCTGCGCACCCACCGCGCGCGCCAGTTCCGCAGGCTCCAGCGCCGACAGGATGGCGAGCGCCACCCGCGCGCCCACCCCCTGCACGCCGGTCAGCAGCCGGAACCAGTCGCGCTCGCTCGCCGACGAGAACCCGACCAGCCGGATGAAATCCTCCGCCACCAACATCTCGGTGAACAGCGTCGCCGCCTCACCCACCGGCCCGATCGCCGCCAGCGTCCGGCTCGAACAGCCGACGAGATAGCCGACGCCGCCGACATCGATCACCGCATGGTCGAGCCCCGTCGATTCCAGCCGCCCTTTCAGATGCGCGATCATGCCGTCACCCTCGATCGCCGCGCCATGCCCTCGGCGCTCGCCAGATGATGCGCGTGCGTGATCGCCACCGCCAGCGCGTCCGCCGCGTCGGGCCCGGCAAGCTTCGCGCCGGGCAGCAGCACCGCCATCATCGCCTGGATCTGCCTTTTCTCCGCACCACCCGTGCCCACCACGCCCTTCTTGACCGTAGAGGGATGATATTCGCCGATGTGCAGCCCGGCCCCCGCCGCCGCCAGCAGCACCACACCGCGCGCCTGCCCCAGCTTCAGCGTCGACTGCGCGTTGGTATTGCCCAGCACCTCCTCCACCGCCGCCGTATCCGGCCGCTCCGCCCGGATCACGTCGAGCAGCGCCGCATACAGGTTCGACAACCGACGCGGCAGCGGCATCGACGGCTCGGTCTTGATCTGCCCGTTGGCGACATGGGAGAGCCGGTTGCCCTCGGCGCGGATGACGCCCCAGCCGGTGGTGCCGAGCCCGGGATCGAGGCCAAGGATAATCATGCTCGCGCGAAGGCACGAAGCCTGTCCTGAGCGACTGCCGCAGGCAGGCAGTCGAAGGGGCGCGAAGAGAAAGAGGGTTCACGCGGAGGCGCGGAGACGCGGAGTAGTACCGCCTGCCGCACACTCTCGAGCCGCGTCAGCGGCTCCCTCGTCGGCGCGATACAGTATGAAAGTCTCGCTGACGCGAGACGATCGCCACGAACACGACTCTCCGCGCCTCCGCGCCTCCGCGTGAACCCACCTTCTACTCTTCGCGCCTTCGCGCCTTCGCGTGAACCCAGATCCATCCTCAGCCCAATTTCTCCATCACCTCGTCCGACACCTCGTAATTCCCCCACACCGTCTGCACGTCGTCGTCGTCGTCCAGCGTATCGATCAGCTTGAACAAGGTCGCCGCCTCGCCCTCGTTCACCGCCACCATCGTCTGCGGCCGCCAGGCAAGCTTGGCGCCCTCCGCCTCGCCCAGCACCGGCTCCAGCGCCTTCACCACCTCGTGCAGATCGGCCTGCGCCGTCCAGATCTCGTGGCCTTCCTCCGACGAGGTCACGTCCTCCGCCCCCGCTTCCAGCGCCGCCTCGAACACCTTCTCGGCATCGCCGGCACTGGCCGGATAGTTGATGAGCCCCACCCGGTCGAATCCGTGGCTCACCGATCCGCTCGCGCCCAGGTTACCGCCATTCTTCGCCACGGCGGTGCGCACGTTGGTCGCGGTGCGATTGCGGTTGTCGGTCAGCGCCTCGATGATGAGCGACACGCCGCCCGGCCCGAATCCCTCGTAGCGGATCTCCTCGTAATTCTCCGCGTCCCCCCGGCTCGCCTTGTCGATCGAGCGCTGGATGTTGTCCTTGGGCACCGACGCCGCCTTGGCCGCGTTCACCGCCGCGCGCAGCCGCGGGTTCATGTCGGGATCGGGCAGCCCCATCTTCGCCGCCACCGTGATCTCGCGGGAAAGCTTGGAGAACATGCTGGAGCGCTTCTTATCCTGCGCGCCCTTGCGGTGCATGATGTTCTTGAACTTGGAATGGCCTGCCATCGGTGCCTCTTGATATGATGCGGCCGTCCTTAACCCCGCGAAGGGGCTTTCGCCAACCGCCCCGGTGCGCCACATGGGCCGCCACATGACAGTAAGCGTCGACATGGGGCTGGACGAGCGGGGCGCCGCCGTCGGCATGGACCTCGAAGAACTGCTCGCCACCCGGTTGCTCGTCCAGGGCAATTCGGGCTCGGGCAAGTCGCACCTGCTGCGCCGCCTGCTGGAGAAGTCCGCCGGCCAGGTCCAGCAGGTCATCGTCGATCCCGAAGGCGATTTCGTCACGCTCGGTCCCGCCTACGGCCACGTCGTCATCGAGGCGGCGGATTATTCCGTCGCCGAGGTCGCCCGCTTCGGCACCCGCATCCGCGAGCACCGCGCCTCCGTCGTCCTCAGCCTCGAAGGGCTGGAGGCGGAGGGCCAGATGCGCTGCGCCGCCGCCTTTCTCATGGCCCTGTTCGACGCGCCCCGCGAACATTGGTATCCCGCGCTGGTCGTGGTCGACGAAGCACAGCTCTTCGCCCCCACCACCGGCGGCGAGGTGGCCGAGGAGGTCCGCCGCGCGAGCCTGTCGGCGATGACCAACCTCATGTGCCGCGGCCGCAAGCGCGGCCTCGCCGGCGTCATCGCCACGCAGCGGCTCGCGAAACTCGCCAAGAACGTCGCGGCCGAGGCGTCCAACTTCCTGATGGGCCGCACCTTTCTCGACATCGACATGGCCCGCGCCGCCGACCTGCTCGGCATGGAGCGCCGCCAGGCCGAGGCGATCCGCGACCTCCCCCGCGGCCATTTCATGGCACTCGGCCCCGCCGTCTCGCGCCGCCCCATCTCCGTCCGCATCGGCGCGGTCGAGACCTCAGCGAGAAGCGGCAGCCCCAAGCTCACCCCCCTGCCGCAGGCACGCGCGTTCGACCTCGCCGACATGCTCGCCGAGCCGGTGAACGACGCGCCCCTGCTGCCGATGGCGTTCGAGGCGCGCCCCCGTCTCGTGCCCGCCGACGAACTGGCGGACACCATCGCGCGTCCTTCGTTTTCTGGCCCCGCCCCCCTGGCCCCCGCCCCGGACAAGGACGAGGCGGAGGTGGAAACCATCGTCGCCGACGCCCTCCGCGCCATCGTCGCGGACGCCGACGCCGCCTTCCGCTCCCCCTCCACCCTGTTCCAGGATTTCCAGGTCCGCTGCCGCATGGCCGGGCTCGCCAAGCCGCCGCAGGACCTCCCCGCCTTCACCCGCCGCCTCAGCTGCGCGCGCGCCGGCATCTTCGACGTCGATGCCGAGGAATGGGCCGACGCCCTGGCGCTGGCCGGCACGCTGCCCGACGACATGATGGGCGCCTTCCTCCTCGTCGCCCGCGCCGCCAAGGACGCGCGCCCCTGCCCCTCTGACGCCGAACTCGCCACCACCTACGGCACCAGCTCCCTCGGCCGCGTCCGCCGCCTGATCGGCTACATCGAAAGCCGCGACCTGTTCGTCACCCGCGTCGACCTGTCGGGCAAACGCTCCATCACCATCCCGCGATTGGGGTGGACGACGGAGCCGGCGGAGGCGGCTTAGAAGGCGCTACTCTACATCCGGTTTTCCCGAAACGATGGTGAAACGGGAAAGGCCGCACCCGGAGGAAGGCGGATAGGCACACCTTCTGCGAGCATAGAGGGCGGGTTAATTCGCCGGCCCTTCCTCCCGAGTACAGGTAAAACCTCTCATCGGATCATTTCTTGAAACCGGCTTATGCGCGGTACAACGCCGTAGATTACCGAACATGGATACGGCCAAAGAACGCAGACCTATGGCCGCTTCACCATAGTACGGAGACGCGGTTACAAACTCACTTCTGTATGAGGCGATCTGTGACGGCGTAAGACGGCTACACGTCGCAAGCGTGGCGACAATAGTTTTTTCGCTACTTTGCCAGTCCAGCGAGGAACTGGGCTTAGCTTTGTAAGCGGTGTATCCACTGAGGGTACAAGTCTGTGGCATTCTTGCAGTGGTTGGAAAAGAGAATGTTCTAGGGCTCAAACCCAATCAGCGGGTTGAGGCGGAGCGGCTTTCCTGATTCACTGTGGGCGTGGGTCACGGGAGTGTGGGCATGGCGCTGTTCTG
>NZ_FOXP01000007.1 GCF_900115745.1 Sphingomonas rubra
TACCTCGTCTTCCTCCAGCAACGCGTCCAGTTGCGCCTGAAACGGCCCCAGCTTCGGCAGCGGCTGCACCTCCCGCCGGTAACCCATGTCCGCCTCCGGCGCCCGGATCGCCTTGCGCACCACCTTGCGCGATAGGTGCAGGTCCCGCGCTATCGCCTTGATGGCCTTCCCCGACGCGTGCTCGCGCCGGATCCTCAATACCGTCTCCAATACCAGCATCCCGATCTCGCCGCCTGACACACCGCCAAGCGAGCAGCCTAGACCACCGGGATGAGGGGTCCTTTTTCGACGCCGATCACCCCGCTATCGGGGTCCCTTTTCCACGCCGATCCACAGCGATGGACAAACCAAGCAGCGGCGACAGTCATCGTGCCTCAATCCCGCGCCGCTGTATTTCAGCCGCGATAGCGTCCCGTTCGACCGCTGCGTCCTGATCATCCGATTGGCGGTGAGCATCTCTCAATCGGGTGTCCGGCCAATCCGCCTCGATGCGCCCGATCTCCAACCGGGCCGCCTCGATGCTTGCCTCGTCACCTTCTCCGAAACCGGGACGCAACATCTCATCGAGCGTTGCTCGCAGACTCCGCAGGCGTGCAATGTCGCTGGTCATGTTGCTCTTGAGCCTAGCGTGACGCGCAAACCTCTAGGGGTCACGAACGGAGCGTTGAGGGTAAGAAGGCTGGCCTTCGCGAGTTCGGCATGGTGCTCAGCGGCACGGATGTGGATCGCAGCCAATTCCTCCATCGGCGACGCCACCGCCAGCGCCACGTGATGTGCCAGCAGGTCGCGTGGGTCGTCCAGAAAAGGTGAACTGCGCATCGTCGTCTCTCCGATATACAGCTTCAACCCTCGGCGGAGGCAATTCGGCTCCGCGCCAATCCGTCGCACATTGCCCCATGTTGCGTCGTAACTCCTTTGCGGTGATCGGCGCCAACCTACCTGCTGTGATGACGCTACGGGCGCGGGTTGGTCGGCACAAAATTCGACGAAGCCCCTGACGACGGTCAAGCACGGGTAGCGGGCCGCCCGCTGCGGCAGGACCTTATGCGAGCTATTTGCCGGTAAGGAATTGGAAAACCACTTTTGCGATGAACCGGGTGATTAAGTTGCAATCGGCCGTAGAGCCTTGCGTTCCGTAACGTCATAGCACGCCATGACGTTCAAGGCGCACTCACTGCAAGCGGTCGTGGCATCGCACGGCTACATTATCGTTGAGGCGGACGCACTGTCGCTGACGCTTACACCTATCGACGCGCTTCGGCTGTCCGATTTGTTGCTGCAAGTCGCCGTGGAGGAGATCGCGCGAGATACAGCTGTGCGGCTCGATGGTGATCAGAGGAGTGGACCACACGAACGTAGTTGACCCGAGATCGTCGCAGGACAGAAAGTCCGCCGATCCTCCAAGCAGAAGCAGAGCTATGAGCCATGGTCGACGAGCATGGTGGCGGCGCTGCCAGCAATCGCAGAACGCAGCACGGCATCGCTGTCCCTGCTGCGTAGTCTATCTACGTTGACGGGAGAGGATCCGACCGCAGTACGTCATCGAGGCGACCGGCGAGTTCCATAGCGACAAGCTGCGTTCGGTAGAACTGTTCCAACTCGTGATGAACGAGGCGCACCTCGTCGGTTTCAGCCAACGCGGCGAGCAGCACCTGGCGAAGGCAGTCCTCCTCCAAAGTGCGGGCATCAAGCTTGTACGTCACGCGGTGCGTCTGGCTCGGGAAGGTTGACGATTCGTCAATCGAGCGTCTCAGCGCCATAACGAAGGGCGCTCCGGCGGATCGAGGAATACCGACTATCGAGCTTGCCAGCGCGGCCGATGCCTCGCACGTATGGGCCAGATTGAAGGAGCACCGCCGCATGCCCGTCAAAGTCATAGCCTTCGTGTCCGTGAACCCCGGTAAGGAGGAGGCGTTCGTGACCGCTGCCGGGCCCTGCATCACCGCATCCCGATCTGAACCGGGCGTCTTGCACTACGAGCTCTGGCGAGAGGCGGAGGGTGAGCGGCGCTTCGTGTTCAACGAACTGTACGTCGACAACGCAGCCGTCCAGGCCCACATGGCGTCCGACCACTTCAAGGCGTTTGGGGCGGCGAGCCGCGACATCGTTGCAGCGCGACCGACCATCATTGTGACGCGCCCGGTCGACGTCGCCTCGCAGGTATAGCGCAGGTTCATTTCCTAGCATTTCCCACGCTAAAGCGCTCTAGCTAGGAAGTGGCTGATGCACGAAGAAAGGCGAGTCTGGGACCTACGTGGGTCGGCGAATAGAAGTTGGGCAGGGCTCCGCTTAAGCTGTTGTAAACAAACAGTTTTGACGGTTGCCTGAGCAGCCTTCGTAATGCGGGGGTCACAGGTTCGAGTCCTGTAAGCGGCACCACCTATCCCAAGTTACTCATCTGCTTGGGGCTTTCGACAAATCGATGCTTGCGACGGGTGTCTGCTACAAACATAGCGGGGACGTATGAGCGCGTATTTATCGGGCGCGACGGCGGTATGTACCATTTCCGAGTGGCGATCCCTCACAAGGTGCGCCCGGCCTTTGGTGGTAGAAGCGGATGCATAAGGTCGCTTGGAACGAAAAATAGACGAGAAGCCAAGCGCCGCTTGCCTTTTCTCGACGTTATCCATGAGAAAATGACCAAGCTGTTCGTCGATCGGTGTCCGACCTGCACGTTGGTGCCGGTGTCGGCTTCGGCGCAGCCGGGCATGATGGTGCAAATTGCACCTCTGGCCGTCGTTCCGAGTCGCTAAGTCAGATACAGCGCGCAACGGAACGATGGATCGATCGACATGACGAGAACGGGAGTATTGGCGATGGCGGCAGGAGCGGCCCTTTGCGCGTCTTCGCAGGCGCAGGCGCAGACCTATCTGAAAGACGACGCCGCACAGTCGCGCGGCTACTCCTCGGGCGTCGTAACCGAAGGGGGACGGACGGTCTGGATCTCCGGCCAGACCGGGCTGGTCGACGAACAGGGACGATCCATGGCGGGGAACGCCGAGGGTCAGGCGCGCGTGGCTTTCCGCGCGATCGACAACGTCGTGAAACGGGCCGGCGGCAGCATGAAGGATGTCGTCTCGGTCACCATCTATCTGACCGATCCGCGCCTGCTCGAACCGCTGCTGCCGGTCCGTCGCGAGTTCTTCCCGGACGGCAATTTCCCGGCGAGCACGACCGTGACCGTCCACAGCCTGGCGCAGGTCGGGATGATGGTGGAGATTTCCGCAATCGCGGTCGTTCGCGACAAATAACCCTGCGGCCGCCGCTACGCCTCTAGGACGGTACGCGGTGGAGAGGACGGGCGGCTGAACGTTGTCATTCTTGCCGACGTTGAGTTGCGGATTGCCCGCTTGGCAAACCGGCCTTTCACCGCGTTCACGCCGACCATCCCAAGCACCGTTCCCAAGAAGGAAGTTCCATGTCCTGTCCATCGCTTCTCGCCATTTCCGGCAGCCTGCGCGCGGAATCGTATAGCACGGCGCTTCTCCGCAGCCTGGCCGACGCCGCTGCCGGCAAGGCGGCGATCACGGTGCTGACACTCGGCGACGTGCCGATGTACAACCAGGATCACGATACGGATACGCCGCCGGAGGGCGTCGCCAAGCTACGTGCCGCGATCGCCGCGGCCGATGGCCTGATCGTCGCATCACCGGAGTATAATCACGGCATTCCCGGCGTGTTGAAGAATGCGCTCGATTGGGCCTCGCGGCCGGTTGGGGCATCCACGCTGACGGGCAAGACGGCCCTGACGATGACCTCGTCCCCCGGCGCGCTCGGCGGCGTTCGTGCCCATGCGCCGCTCAACGAGAGCCTCTCCTCGATCGGCGTACGTGTCGTGCTCCGGCCTCAGGCGGTCGTTGGTTCGGTTCACCAGAAGATGACGGACGGCCGTCTCACGCATCCCGACACGCTCGCTTTCCTGCTCGCCGGCCTCGACGAACTGCTCCTGGATATCGCGCGGCCGGGTGCCGCTGACCGGGAGGCGGACTGAACGGATGGAGCCGCATTGCCCGGGTAAGTCGACCAAGCCCGGGCGTAGTGGCACGAACAACCGTTACCGCTTGCACCTGACCGCCCTTCTCGTCGACGAGTACGACACCGCGCTGTCGTTCTTCGTAGGGAAGCTCGGCTTCGAGTTGCAGGAGGACACGACGCTGGGCGACGGCAAGCGTTGGGTCGTGATCGCACCGCACGGCGCGCCAAGCGGCCTGTTGCTGGCGCGCGCTGTCGGCGACAGACAGCGAAAGGCGATCGGCGATCAGAGCGGCGACCGCGTCTTCCTCTTCCTCGAGACGGACGACTTCGCCCGCGACCATCTTGCTTACACGGAGCGGGGCATCCGCTTTGTCGAGGCGCCCCGCCACGAACCCTACGGCATCGTGGCTGTCTTCGAAGACATCTATGGCAACCGCTGGGACCTTATCGAGCCATGCGCCGCCAAAGGATGACTCCCGATCGCGCCTTCGTCGTGGAAGTCTCTCGACACACCGACGCGCGTATCACGAGCCGACGGGCAGTCGTCCTCGCGCGGTTTTGTTGCGCTGGTCCTGATCCGACCCCGACGTTCACGATCAGCCCGTTTGGCCGCGCCCCGACGGAACTGAGGTGAGGGCGGGGCTGCGGACGTCCTGTCCGGATCAAGGACGAGACTAGCGCGCATCGACGCGCGCCAGCCGGGGCGAGAGGAGGTGCACCGCGAGCAGCGCGACGAAGTAGGCGCTGCCGGCGATCGCGAACAGGACGGAGTAGTTGTTGCCGGTCGCATCCAGGACATAGCCGGTGAACAGCGCCATCCCCATGCCGCCGATCGCCCCCACCGTGCCGCCGATCCCCACCACCGAGCCGACGGCGGTGCGGGGGAATGTGTCGGAGGGGATGGCGTATAGTGTGGCGGAAAAGGCCTGGTGCGCCGCCGTCGCCAGGCCGATCACCGCCACCGCGCCCCACACGCTGGCGATCCCTTGCGCGAAGAAGATCGGCAGCACGCAGAAGGCGCAGATCAGCATGGTGAGCTTGCGCGCGACATTGGGCGTCCGCCCGCGCGCGATGAGCTTGGACGACAGCCAGCCGCCGGCGATGCTGCCGAAATCCGAGATCAGGTAGATCGCCGCCAGCGGCAGGCCGAAGGTCTTCAGGTCCAGGTCGTAGCGGTCGAACAGGTAGCCCGGCAGCCAGAACAGGAAGAACCACCAGATCGGGTCGATGCAGAACCTGGCCAGCGCATAGGCCCAGGTCTCGCGATGCGTGGCGACACGGCCCCAGGACAGCGGCTCGACCGGATCGGCGGGGTCCTGGCGGATATAGGCGAGCTCGGCCGCCGACACGCGCGGGTGCCGCTCGGGGTCGCGGTAGATGGCGAGCCAGGCGACCAGCCACAGCATTCCGAACACGCCCGTCGCGTAGAAGGCGACGCGCCAGTCGAAGGCGAGGACCAGCGCCGGTACCAGCAGCGGCGTGACGATCGCACCGATATTGGCGCCCGCGTTGAACAGCCCGATCGCGTAGGCCCGCTCGCGCTGCGGGAACCACTCTGTCACCGCCTTGATGCCGGAGGGGAAATTGCCCGCCTCGCCCACGCCCAGGCCGAACCGGGCCATCGCGAAGGTGGTGATGCTGGTGGCGAGTCCGTGCGCCATGTGGCTGACCGTCCACACCAGGATCGCGATCGTGTAGCCGGCGCGCGCGCCGACCACGTCGACGATCCGCCCGAACCCGACATAGCCGATCGCGTAGGCGAGCTGGAACCAGAAGATGATGGTGGCGAAGTCGCTTTCCGACCAGCCGAACTCGTCCTTCAGCGTCGGCTTGAGCACGCCGATCATCTGCCGGTCGATATAGTTGATCGCCGTCGCCGCGAACAGCAGCGCGCAGATCACCCAGCGATAACGGCCGACGCGTGCCGACGCGTCGGCGACCGCGGGATCGGCGCCGGGGGCGGTTGGTTCCATGACACTCTCTCCTGTGCGGCCTCTTGGCGGGCCATTATGGTGGGCCTTCTAGGAGGCCCCGATGCTGCACTCGACCGTCCAGCGGCCGTCGAAATCGGCGGCCACGCGGTCGCCCGGCCCGACCGGGTGGACGCCGGTCACCGCCCCGGTCGACACCCACGTCCCCGCGTCCAGGGCGATGCCGCGGCGGGCCATGTGCTCGAGCAGGAAGCGGACCGCGCCGAACGGGCCGTCGAGCATCGTCGCGGTGGTGGCGCGGCCGACCTCCGCGCCGTTGATCGTCAGCGTCACCGGCCAGGCATCCAGGTCGGCCTCTTGCCATCCGTCGGCGAGGGGGCCGACGACCAGGCCGTTGTTGTTGCCGAAATCGGCGATGGTGACCGCAGGGCCGTGGCGGTTGATGCCGGGAAAGGGCGAGCCCGCCACCTCGATACCGACGTGCACCGCGTCGACCAGCGCGCGCGCCTCCTCGATCGTGTAGCGGGTCTTGGCGGGATCGGGTGCGGCGGCGAGGCGGAGCAGGAACTCGGCCTCCGCGGCGGCGAAGCCGCCGGCGATGACGGGCATGGCGGGCACCCCTTCGCCGTCCGCCACCTGGTCGGCGAAGATCGGGCCAGCGAGGCGGTTCTGCCCGTCGACCGGCGGGGCGATCCTGCCCACCTTCCACCCGGCGACGCGGCGGCGGGCGAGTGCCAGCGCCTTGTCCTGCACCGCATAGGCTTGGTCCAGTGTCGCAGGGATCACGCCCGGAAAGTGCGGCAGCGCCGTGCCGGTGCGACGTGCCTCCACGAAGGCACGCGCGGGGGTCGCCTGTTCAACGATCTGCGTCACGCATCCTCCCCCTTCTCCGTCGCGCCGATGCTATGGGGAACCGGTGTCATGAGCAATCGCTCGCCAACAGGGCGTTCCATTGGCCGGCGGCGGCCCGCGCCGCGGCGGTGCCGATCGCCTCGACCGCCGCCGGGTCGGCCGCGAGGCCGGGCAGGAAGCCGATCGCCTCGTCCGCCAGCGTCCGCACCACCGCCGCCGGATCGGCGCCGCGCGCCACCTCGGCCAGGCGCGAGGCCGCCGGGTCGACGATCGCCGTCCCCGCCGCCGCGCGCGTCATCAGGAAGGCGACCCAGCAGCCGAGCGCGGCGACGACGTGGCCGGGCATCCGTCCCGCCGCCCGGTTCGCCGCGAGCGTGTCGCCGAGGCGATAAGGCAGCTTCTGCGACCCGTCCTGCGCGATCTGCTCCAGCCGGTGGACGATGCCGGGATTGCAGAACCGGTCGAGCACCGCGGCGCGGTACGCGTCGAGATCGAGGCCCGGCACCGGCGGCAGCGCGGGCACGATGTCGCGCCGGATCATCGCGTCGACGAAGCCGGCCAGCGCCTCGTCGCGCATCGCCTCGGCGACGCCGGCGTGGCCGCGCAGCAGCCCGGCGTAGGCGAGGGTCGAGTGGGCGCCGTTGAGGATGCGCAGCTTGGCGCGTTCGTAGCCGGCGACGTCGGGCGTCAGCGTCGCGCCGACGCTCGCCAGGTCGGGGCCGAGCGGGCGGCCGTTGTCCTCGATCACCCATTGGGTGAACGCCTCGCGCTGCACCGCCGCGTCGTCGGCGAGGCCGCCGAGCGCCGCGGCCACGTCGTGCGCCAGCGCCTCGTCGCCCGCCGGGGTGATCGAATCGACCATGGTCGAGCGGACGTCGACTTGCCGCTCGATCCAGTCGGCGAGGCCCCTGTCGGTCGCGCGCGCGAAGGCGATCAGCGCGGCGCGGATCTTGGCGCCGTTGCTCGCCAGATTGTCGCACGGCAGTATGACGAAGGGCGCGGTCCCCGCCGCGCGCCGCGCCGCCAGCCCCGCGACGATCCAGCCGACCACGCTGGCGGGCACCGCCGGCCCGGCCAGGTCGTGAACGATGTCGGGATGCGCCAGGTCGAGCGTGCCGTCGGCCGCGAGGCAATAGCCCTTCTCGGTCACCGTGGTCGTCACCAGCCCGACCGCCGGATCGGCGAGCAGCGCCCGCGTCTCGGCCGCGTCGCTCGGCCCCAGGAAGCGGCGATGCGCGCCGATCACCCGGAAGGACGGCGCCGCGTCGCGGATCGCCAGCGTGTAGAGCCCGTCCTGCTGGGCGAGCGCGTCGACCGTGCCGCGGCTGCGCATCGACACTGCGGCGATCCCCCAGCGCGGATCGCGGTCGAGCAGCGCGTCGACATAGGCCGCCTGGTGCGCGCGGTGGAACGCGCCCGGGCCGAAATGGACGATGCCGACGCCCACCCCGCCCCGGTCGCGCGGGGCGGGGATCGCGGCGGGCAGCCGCGCCAGCGTGTCGTTCGACAGGACCACGGCCCGATTCACAAGGTAACCCCGCGCTTCCAGATCGCGATCTCGCGTTCCTCGTTGCGCTCCGCCGCCGTCTCCTCGCCCGAGGCGATCGCGACCACGCGGTCGATCAGCGCCGCCTCCGCCGCGTCGAACCCGTCGTCGAGCACGGTGCCGGCATCGAAGTCGATCCACTGGGGCTTGCGCTGCGCCAGCGCGTGGTTGGTGGCGATCTTGACCGTCGGCACTGGGAAGCCGAGCGGCGTGCCGCGGCCGGTGGTGAACAGGATCGCGGTGGCGCCCGCGGCGACCAGCGCGGTGCACGACACCGCGTCGTTGCCGGGGGCTTCGAGCAGCGTCAGCCCGTCGCGCCGGACCCGATCGCCATAGCCGATCACGTCCGACAGCGGCGCGCGCCCCGCCTTCTGGACGGCGCCCAGCGATTTCTCCTCCAGCGTGGTGATGCCGCCCGCGACGTTGCCGGGGGAAGGATTCTCCGACACCGGCTCGCCATGGTCGAGGAAGTAGCGTTTGAAGCCGTTGACCATGTCGACGACCGCGCCGAACACCGTGTCGTCGACCGCGCGATCCATCAGCATCTGCTCGGCCCCGAACACTTCCGGGATCTCGGTCAGCAGCACGCGCCCGCCCGCCTCGACCACCCGGTCGCTCATCCGGCCGACCAGCGGATTGGCGGTGAGGCCCGACAGCCCGTCCGACCCGCCGCATTTCACGCCCAGCACCAGCCGGTCGAGCGGCACCGACGTCCGCTTCACGTCGGCGAGGGCGGCGAGCGCGATCACCTTCTCCACGCCCTCCGCCACCTCGTCGTCGCTCGCCTGCGCGGCGAGGACGCGGATCGCCGGACGGCGCCATTCGGGGATCTCGCCGACCAGCGCCGCGACCTGATTCTCCTCGCAGCCGAGCCCGACGATCAGCACGCCCGCCGCGTTGGGATGGCAGGCGAGGCTCGCCAGGATCGCGCGCGTGCCGGCCAGGTCGTGGCCGAGCTGCGAACAGCCATGGGGATGCGAGAAGGCGTGGACCCCGTCGACCCGGTCGCCGAGCATGGCCGCCGCGCGCGCCGCGATCCGCTCCGCCGTGCGCGCCACGCAGCCGACCGTGGGCAGCACCCAGATCTCGTTGCGCGTGCCCACGCGCCCGTCGCCGCGGACATAGCCTTCGAAGGTCGCGGGCAGAGCGGGGCGGGCGGGGGCGGGGGCGGCCGGCCGGTAGCGATACTCGCCCGCGCCGCCCAGCGCGGTGGCGACGTTGTGCTGGTGGACGTGCTCGCCCGCCGCGATCGCGCGCGTCGCGCGGCCGATCGGGTAGCCGTATTTGCGCACCGCCTGCCCGGCCGCGATCGAGCGGAGCGCCAGCTTGTGGCCGCGGCCGACCGGATCGATCAGGGTCACGCCCGCCGCCTGCTCGCCCGCGGCGGCGTCCTCCAGCAGCGTCGCGACATCGTCGTTCGCGTCGATCAGCAGCGCCTCGGCCATTCCACCCTCTCGTGCGTTCCGGTTTCGGTAACCGGTGTCATATGCCGTAGCGCCGGGGCGGGCGCAAGCGGCGGCGGGTTGGACAGGCGCGGGCGCCCACGGCTATGCCGTGCCCGATGCAGCGCACCGGCCAGCCCACGATCAACGACGTCGCGCGCGTCGCCGGCGTGTCGAAGAAGACGGTCAGCCGCGTCATCAACCGCTCGCCGCTGCTGGGCGGCGAGACGCGGGCGCGGGTGGAGGCGGTGATCGCCGAACTCGGCTACGTCCCCAATCCGCAGGCGCGCGCGCTGGCGCTGCGCCGCAACTTCCTGATCGGGCTGGTCCACGACAATCCCAACGCGCAGACGGTGATGAACGTGCAGCAGGGGATGCTGGAGGCGCTGCACGGCACCGAGTTCGAGATGGTGGTGCGCCCGATCGATCGGGGGTCGGCGACGATGCTGGAGGATCTGAAGCATTTTCTGGAGCGGCAGCGCCCCTACGGCGTGCTGCTGATGCCGCCGGTGAGCGAGAACGACCTGGTCGCGCGCGCCTGTGCGGAGATCGGCTGCCGCTACGTCCGGATGGGATCGGCGATGCTCGACGCGCCCGAGCGGATGGTCGCGTCCAACGATCGCGACGCGGTGCGCGCCGCCACCGCCTATCTGATCGACCAGGGGCATCGCCGCATCGGCCTGATCGGCGGGCCGCACGGCTTCCGCTCGGCGCGGGAGCGGCGCGGCGGGTTCGAGGAGGCGCTGGCCCAGGGCGGCATTTCGCTGCCCCGCAGCTTGATCGCCGACGGCAACTACACGTTCGAGAGCGGGCTGGTCGCCGCCGAGCGGCTGCTGGACGCGGTGCCGCGCCCCACCGCGATCTTCTCGTGCAACGACGAGATGGCGGCCGGCGTGATCCACGCGGCGCGGCAGCGCGGACTGGACGTGCCGGGCGACCTGTCGGTGGTGGGGTTCGACGACACGCCGATCGCCGCGCATGTCTGGCCGCCGCTCACCACCGTGCGCTGGCCGATCGCCTCCATGGCGCGCTCGGCGACGCTGAAGCTGATCGCCGACCCGGAGGCGGACGGCGTGGAGGAGCCGTCGCTGTTCCTTTCCACGCTGATCCGCCGCGCCTCGGTCGCGGCGCCGAGCGACTGAAGTCCTCCCCTGCAAGGGGAGGGGGACCATGCGAAGCATGGTGGAGGGGTGTCCCCGCTGGCGAAGAAGCGGATTCGAGCAGCCGGTGACACCCCTCCGTCATGCCTTCGGCATGCCACCTCCCCTTCCAGGGAAGGATCAAGGCACCTGATTGACTTGGACCTCTGACACCGGTTACCAAACCCGCGCAGCCGATGGCGCGACAGGAGAGAATATCCGTGACGAGGCCGCTGGCGCTCCATCCCGACCGATTGTTCCCGGCCGATCCCGCCACCCGCGGCATCGCGCGCGCGCTCTACGCCGAGATCGCCGACCTGCCGATCGTCTCCCCGCACGGCCATGTCGACCCGAACTGGTTCGCGACGGACGAGCGCTGGACGGATGCCACGACGCTGCTGCTCGCGCCCGACCATTATCTCTACCGGATGCTCTACTCGCAGGGGATCGACCTCGACGCGCTGGCGATCCCGTCCAGGGCGGGGACGCCCGCGACCGACCCGCGCGCGGCGTGGCGGCTGTTCGCGGAGCATTACCACCTGTTCCGCGGCACGCCGTCGCGCCTGTGGCTCGACCACGTCTTCGCCGAGGTGTTCGGGCTGGACGTGGCGCTGGAGGGGGCGACCGCCGATCATTATTACGACGCGATCGGCGCCGCGCTGGCCACCGACGCCTTTAGCCCGCGGGCGCTGTTCGACCGGTTCCGCATCGACTTCCTCGCCACCACGGAGGGCGCGCACGACGACCTCGCCGCGCACGCCGCGATCCGCGCGTCGGGGTGGCAGGGCCGCGTCGTCACCACCTACCGCCCCGACGGTGTCGTCGACGTCGAGCACGAGCAGTTCGCGGGGGCGATGCGGCGCTTCGCCGAGCTGACCGGCGAGGACGTGTATGGCTGGCACGGCTATCTCGCCGCGCACCGCAAGCGCCGCGCCGCGTTCCGCGCGGCCGGTGCCACCGCGACCGACCACGGCCACCCCACGGCGCAGACCGCCAATCTTTCCACGGCCGAGTGCGAGGCGTTGTTCGCGCGCATCACGGGCGGGAGCTGGACGGCGGCGGACGCCGAGCTGTTCCGCGCGCAGATGCTGACCGAGATGGCGAAACTGTCGGTCGAGGACGGCATGGTGATGCAGATCCATCCCGGATCGTTCCGCAACCACAATGCCGGCCTGTTCGCCAGCCACGGCCGCGACAAGGGCGCCGACATCCCGACGCGCACCGATTACGTCCACGCGCTCAAGCCCATGCTCGACGTGGTCGGCACCAGCCGCGACCTGTCGGTGATCCTCTTCACCCTGGACGAGACGAGCTACGCGCGCGAACTGGCGCCGCTCGCCGGCCATTATCCGTGCCTGAAGCTCGGCCCCGCCTGGTGGTTCCATGATTCGCCGGAGGGGATGCGCCGTTTCCGCGAGGCGACGACGGAGACGGCGGGTTTCGCCAACACCGTCGGCTTCAACGACGACACCCGCGCCTTTCTGTCGATCCCCGCGCGCCACGACGTCGCGCGCCGCGTCGACTGCGGCTTCCTCGCCCGCCTCGTCGCCGAGCACCGGATCGAGGATTGGGAGGCGGCCGAGCTCGCGCGCGAGCTGACCGATGGCCTCGTCCGCCGCGCCTATCGCCTCTGACCGCACCGCGTCGGGCGGCGGCCGATCGGCGCGGTGATGCGCCACATCCTCCCCGTCGAGGACGAGGCATGAAGGAGAAGGTGAATGCCCCAGTTCCTGGCGTTCGGTGAGATCATGCTCCGCCTGTCGCCCCCCGGGCGCGAGCTGCTGCTCCAGACGCCGCGGCTCGACGTGTGGGTCGCGGGCGCCGAGGCGAACGTCGCGACGCAGCTTGCCCGCCTCGGCCACGACGTCGGCTTCGCCAGCCGCGTTCCCGCCAACGATCTCGGCCACGCGGCCGTCGCCACCTTGCGCGGCCACGGCGTCGACGTGCGACACATCCAGTCGGGTGGCGAGCGGATGGGGCTCTACTTCGTCACCAGCGGCGCGGGGATGCGCGCGACCGAGGTTGTCTACGACCGCGCCTGGTCCTCCTTCGCCGAGGCGCCCGCCCAGGCATGGGACTGGGACGCGATCCTCACCGGCGTCGACCGCCTCCATCTGTCGGGCATCACCCCCGCGCTCGGCCCCGTTCCCGCCGAGAGCGCGGTGGCCGCGGCCGAGGCGGCGGCGGCGCGCGGCATCGCGGTGTCGTTCGACGGCAATTGGCGCGGCAAGCTGTGGGCGCGGTGGGATGCCGACCCCCGCGCGATCCTGACGCGCATCGTCGCGCACGCGGACCTGATGTTCGGCAACCACCGGGACGTGGCGCTGCTTCTCGGCCGCGACGACTTCGCCGGCGCCGAAGGTCTTCGGGGCGAGGATCGCCGCCGCGCCGCCGCCGAGGCCGCCTTCGACGCTTTTCCCAACCTCCGCACCATCGCCTCCACCGCGCGGGTCGTCGAGCACGTCGACCTCAACCGCCTGTCCGCACGGATCGACACGCGCGAGGGCGTCGCGCAGACCGACGAGGTGGTGCTCGCCGGCATCGTCGACCGGATCGGAGGCGGCGACGCCTTCGCCGCGGGCGTCCTCCACGGCCTGCGCACCGGCCAGGACAGCACCGGCGCCGCGCGCACCGGCCTCGCGCTCGCCGCGCTCAAACACTCGCTGCCGGGCGACGCCGCCTTGTTCCGTCAGGCCGACATCGACGTCTTTCTGGAGGGCGGACTCGACGTCCGGCGATGACGACGCGTCCCCACCTTCGGACCGCAGGACCGGCGTTCTAGGCCGGATTGACATTCACGTTCTTGCCACCCCGGCGAAGGCCGGGGGCCAGATGGAGAACGTGCATGCGAGGCGTCCCACCCCTCCTACAGCCCTCTCCCAACTGGGCCCCGGCCTTCGCCGGGGTGAGAAAGGCTTGGAACCGCGTCCTCTTTGCTGAATGTCGATCCGTCCTTAGTCGATCCTGGTGATGCGCTCCTCCAGCGTCGCGACGGTGACGCCGAAGCGCTTGGCTTGCAGGTGGTTCGCCGCCGAGCGCCCGTCGGCGGCCAGCGTCAGCCATTGCTGGACGCGAAAGCCGTCCGTGCTGGTGAAGCGCAGGTGGAGGCGCGGCCCCTCGACATCGCCGATCACGGGGCCGCGGGCGTCGGTGAGCGTTCCCTGATACCGGGTCGGCGACAGCCGGCGCAGGCGCCACTGGCGGGTGCGCGGCGGTTTGCTTCCCTCGCGCACCGTCTGGTCGAGCACCAGCGTGCCGTCCGCCTCGACCCGCCCGACGCCGCGGACGGCGATGGGCGTGCGGGCGCGGAACACGACCTTCAGCTGCCCTTCGCCCCGCGTCTGGCCAGCGAAGAAGCGGAACGGATCGAAGTCGGGTGCGGTGGCGGCGAGCAGCAGGGCGGTCAGCATGCGGCCACAACGCGCGTCGCGGCGGATCGGTCAAGCGGGGGCCTGCAAGGCGAGTCCTCCGTCGGCATGACGGAAGCGGCGGGGGCGGGCAGGCTCCCGCCGCTCGGAAAAGTTGTGCCGGCGGCCGTTCGGCGGTAGCAGGCGCGCATTCGTCAGGACCCGGTGCGAACCCGGGTGGCTATTCCGGCCGCCGATCCGCCGGACAACGCGACAGGCATCCCATCCCTTCCGCCGCGCCACCCGCGGCCGCCGCGCGATGCCTCGTGAACACGAGTGTCCCATGAACGCCTCCTCTTTCTCCCGTTACCGTGCCGAGTGGTTCACCGGCGCGGCCGGTGCCCGGCGCGAGGTGCTGGCCGGCATGGTCGGCACCTTCGCGCTGATCCCGGAAGTGATCGCCTTCTCCTTCGTCGCCGGCATCGATCCGGAGGTCGGACTGTTCGCGTCGTTCGTGATCGGCATCGTCATCGCGGTCGCGGGCGGGCGCCCGGCGATGATCTCGGGCGCGGCGGGATCGGTCGCGCTGGTCGCGGCGGCCCTGGTCCACGCGCACGGGCTGCCCTATCTGCTCGCCGCGACGATCCTGGCCGGGCTGTTCCAGATCGCGTTCGGGCTGGCGCGGCTGGACGTGCTGATGCGCTTCGTGTCGCGATCGGTGCGGACCGGCTTCGTCAACGCGCTCGCCATCCTGATCTTCTCCGCGCAGGTGCCGCAGATGATCGGCGTGACGTGGCACAGCTACGCGATGATCGCGCTGGGGCTTGCCATCATCTACCTGCTGCCGCGGATCACGACCGCCATCCCGTCGCCGCTGATCTGCATCCTGGTGCTGACCGCGATCAGCGTCGCGGTGCCGATGCCGCTGCCGGTCGTCGCCGATCTCGGCCGGCTGCCCGATGCGTTGCCGACGGCGGCGTGGCCGGGCGTGCCGCTGGCGTGGAGCACGCTGGCGATCGTCGCGCCCTATGCCCTGGCGATGGCGGCGGTGGGGCTGCTCGAATCGATGATGACGGCGCGCGTCGTCGACGACCTGACCGAGACGACCAGTTCCAAGGCGCGCGAATGTACCGGCCTGGGCCTCGCCAACGCGGCGGCCGGGCTGTTCGGCGGCATCGCCGGCTGCGGCATGATCGGGCAGACGGTGGGCAACGTGCGCTATGGCGGGCGCGGACGGCTGTCGACGCTGGTGGCGGGCGTGTTCCTGCTGATCGTCATGGTGCCGCTGCGCCCCTGGATCGCGCAGGTGCCGGTGGCGGCGCTGGTCGCGGTGATGGTGATGGTGTCGATCAGCACCTTTTCCTGGGGATCGCTGCGCGACCTGGGCCGCCATCCCAAGGTGTCGGGCGTGGTGATGCTGGCGACGGTGGCGGTCACCGTCGCCACCCGCGACCTGTCCGCCGGCGTCGCGGTGGGCGTGCTGCTGAGCGGCGTGTTCTTCGCCTTCAAGGTCACGCGGCTGATGGACGTGCGCGTCGACTATGACGCGGCGACGGACACGCGGCTCTACACCGTGTCCGGGCAGATCTTCTTCGCCAGCGCGGAGATCTTCGCCGACCGGTTCGACCGGCGCGACACCGCCGCGGCGGCCCGGATCGACCTCACCGAGGCGCATCTGTGGGATATCACCGCGGTCGGCGCGCTGGAGGAGGTCGTCTCCACCCTGCGCCGCCACGGCATCGCGGTGGAGGTCGTCGGGCTGAACCGGGCGAGCGCGGTGCTGGTCGACCGGCACGCGCCGCTGCTGCGGGACTGATCGGGGGCGGGGGCGATGGTGGGTCCGCCGGGGCTCGAACCCGGGACCTCTCGATTAAAAGTCGCTTGCTCTACCGACTGAGCTACGGACCCACGTGTCGCTGGCGGGGGACTAGGTGCGGGGGCGGCGGCGGTCAACCTCGGTGAGCAGTTGGCGCACGGTACGGCCGCTATCAGGATCGCGCCAGCCGGGCGCGATCTCGGCGAGCGGGGCGAGCACGAAACGGCGCCGATGCCACTCGCGATGCGGGATCGTCAGCGCCCGCGTGGCGTGGCGACCGCCCGACCACAGCACGATGTCGAGATCGATCGGGCGCGCGCCCCAGCGGCGGCCGGGGCGGCGGCCGAGCGCGCGCTCGATCCGCTTCAGCCGCGCGAGCAGCACCGGCGGCGGCTCGTCGCTCTCGATCAGCGCGGCGGCGTTGGCGAAGCGGCGGATCGAGGGGCCGAGCGGCGGCGTCTCGATCGTCGACGAGGCGGCGACCACCCCGCCGATCCGGTCGAGCGCCAGTGCGATCGCGGCGGCCGGGCGGCCGTGGCGGGTCGGGCGGTTGGCGCCGAGCGCGATCGCGTAGGTTGTGGTCCCCATCGCGCCCCCTTACGCGGGCACGATGGCCTTTCCACCCTGCGTGCTGCCCCGGACCGAGCCGCCGCGCGATTGCCCGCTATGTCCCCGCCTGGTCGCGTTCCGCGAGCAACTGCGCGCCGAGCATCCCGACTGGTGGAACGCGCCGGTGCCCGCCTGGGGCGATCCCGCGGCGTGGCTGGCGGTGGTGGGGCTCGCGCCCGGCAAGCACGGGGCGAACCGCACGGGGCGGCCCTTCACCGGCGATTTCGCGGGCGAGCTGCTCTACGCGACGCTGCTGAAGTTCGGGCTGGCGACCGGCACGTTCCGGGCGACCCCCGACGACGACCTGCAATTGCACGGCGCGGCGATCGTCAACGGCGTGCGCTGCCTGCCGCCCGCCAACAAGCCGACGCCCGAGGAGATCAGGACGTGCCGCCCGTTCCTGGCGGCGCCGCTCGCAGGGCTGGGGCAGGTGCGCGTGCTGATCGCGCTGGGGCAGATCGCGCACGACACCGCGCTGCGCACGCTGGGCGTCGCGCCGAGCCGCGCCAAGTTCGGGCATCTGGCCGAGCATGTGCTGCCCGACGGACGGGTGCTGATCGATAGCTATCACTGCTCGCGCTACAACCAGAACACCGGCCGGCTGACCGCGCCGATGTTCGAGGCGGTGTTCGCGCGGGCGGTGGCGTTGCGAGGGTAGAGGCCGGCGGCCGATCAGTTCCGCGACCAGCGCGCCCAGATGGCGGTGGGCAATGTCAGCCCGCGGGCTTCCTCGCGGACGCCGAGTTCGCCCGCCTCGACCCGGCCGGGCAGGTCGGCGAACGCCTGGGCCAGCATCTCGCCGATCGCCAGCGCCGACATGCGGACGGCGTAGACGGTGAGGAACAGGAAGCGCGATCGATCGTCCAGGAGGCGGCGGCAGTCGCCGATCAGCATGGGCAACTGTTCCTCCAGCCGCCACACCTCGCCCTCCGGACCCCGGCCGTATTTGGGCGGATCGAGCAGGATGCCGTCGTAGCGGCGACCCCGGCGCACCTCGCGCGCGACGAACTTGGCGGCGTCCTCGACGATCCAGCGTACCGGCTTGTCCGCCATGTTCGACAGCACGGCGTTGGCGCGCGCCGCCTCGACCGATTTCTTGGACGCGTCGACATGGACCATGCGCGCGCCCTTCGCCGCCAGCGCGAGCGTGCCGACGCCGGTATAGCCGAACAGGTTGAGGCATTCGGGTGCGTCGAGGCCGGCGATCCGCCCGCGCATCCAGCCCCATACCGGTGCCATGTCGGGGAAGAAGCCGAGGTGGCGGAAAGGGGTGGTCTGCGCCTGGAAGGCGACATCGTCCCAGCGCAGGCGCCAGCCCTCACGCGGGACGGGATCGGCGAAATGCCACTGGCCGCCGCCGTCCTCGTCGCGGCCGGGGACGAATTCGCCCGCGGCGCGCCAGTCATCGGTGGCGGGCGCCCACAGCGCCTGCGGCTCGGGCCGGACGAAGCGGTAGCGGCCGTAGCGTTCGAGCTTGCGGCCGTTGCCCGAATCGACGAGGCCGTAATCGGCCCAGGGCTCGCCGATCAGCGTGTCGAGCTTCATGCGGTCACCCTTACGCGGACGGGGTGGCGTGCTCGGCGACGTAGCCGCCGATCGCCTCCAGCGTCGCGGGCAGGGTGACGAAACGCTCCTCGCGCTCGAACAGGTCGCCGACGCGCGCGGGCAGGGCGGGGCGGACGCCGGTGGCGCGCTCCACCGCGTCGACGAACTTGGCGGGGTGCGCCGTCGCGAGCGTCACCACCGGGGCGTCGCCGCCCAGCCGGCGCGCGGCGGCGAGGGCGATGGCGGTGTGCGGGTCGATGACCTGCCCCGCTTCCTCGCACGCGCGGCGCATGGCGACGGCCATGTCGTCGGGCTCGACGCGCATGCTGGTCAGCAGACCGGCGGCGCCCTGCGACTGTGCGTTGGTGAGCCGCATCGCGCCCGATGCCTCGAACCTGGCCATCTGCGCCGCCAGCGCCGCGCCGTCGCGCCCGCCGAGATCGAACAACAGCCGCTCGAAATTGGAGGAGACCTGGATGTCCATCGACGGCGTCGCCGTCTGCTGCACGGTCCCGCGTGAATAATCGCCCGTCGACAGCGCGCGGTGGAGGATGTCGTTGACGTTGGTCGCGACGACGAGCTTCGCCACCGGCAGGCCCATCCGCGCGGCGACGTAGCCGGCGAACACGTCGCCGAAATTGCCCGTCGGCACCGAGAAAGCGATGCTGCGGCCGGGCGCGCCGAGGCGGACGGCGGCGTAGAAATAGTAAACGACCTGCGCGAGCAGGCGCGCCCAGTTGATCGAGTTGACCGCCGACAGGGCGTAGCGATCGGCGAGCGTCCGGTCGGCGAACATCGCCTTCACCAGCGCCTGCGCCTGATCGAAATCGCCCCCAATCGCGATGTTGTGGACGTTGGGGGCGAGCACCGTCGTCATCTGGCGGCGCTGCACCTCCGACACGCGACCCGCGGGGTGGAGCATGAAGATGTCGACCCCCGCGCGCCACGCGACCGCGTCGATCGCCGCCGATCCGGTGTCGCCGCTGGTCGCGCCGACGATCGTCAGGTGCTTGTCCGTGCCGCCCAGGAACCGCTCGAACAACAGGCCGAGCAGTTGCAGCGCCACGTCCTTGAAGGCGAGGGTGGGGCCGTGGAACAGCTCCAACAGCCACTGGTCGTGATCGAGCTGGACGAGCGGGGTGACGGCGGCGTGGTGGAAGCGGCCGTAGGCGGCCTCGCACAGGGCGAGCAGTTCGCCATGGTCGAGCGCGTCGCCGACGAAGGGCAGCATGACGCGGGCGGCGGTTTCCGGATAGGACAGGCCGGCGAGGGCGGCGATCTCGTCATGCGAGAAGCGCGGCCATTCCTCGGGCAGGTAGAGTCCGCCGTCGGCGGCGAGGCCGGTCAGCGTCGCGGCACGGAAATCGAGAACGGGCGCCTGCCCACGGGTGCTGACGTAGCGCATGGAGGCCGCGTTAGCGGCGGCGGCGCGCGACCGCCAGCACGTAGATGATGGCGGCGACCGCGGCGAAGAAGAACCACTGCCCCGCATAGGCAAGGTGGTTGTTGGGCACCGCGTCGACATCGGGCGCGGGATTGGGCTGAAGCCCGGCGGCGGGGGGGCTCGCCACCAGCATCAGCCGTGGCGGCGCGGGATCGAGCGCGGCGCCGATCAGCGACTGGCCGGTCGGTGCATGGGCGAGATGCCCGACGACCGGCCCGCCGGCCCAGCGCGGATGCGCGTTGGGATCGCGGGTGGTGCCGAGTTGTACCGCCAGCGCAGGCTGGTCGCCGGCCGGGGGGCACTCGGCGATGGCGCGATATCCCGATGCCCCGGCCCCGGCCAAGCGGATCGACGTCGGCGCGGGGCAGACGGCCGAGGCGCGCCGGAACAGCAGCGCCTCGTCGGCGTCGCGCGGAAAGGCGATGACGGGCTTGGCCGGGTTGGTCGCCAGCTGGACGAGGAACGCTTCCTTGCGGGGCAGCCGGTCGAGCAGCTGCCACAGGCCGAGCGCGATCATCGTCGCGACCGCCAGCGTCACCACGATCGTGGAGATGATGGGGATGCGCCTCATGCGGACAGGTCGCCGGTGGGGCGGATGCGACCCTCGCGCGCGGCGTTGCGGACCTCGGCGGCCATCAGCGCGGCCTTGGCGAAGCGGAGCGACCCGACGACGCCGGCGGCGGTGACCGGTATCCAGATCGCCATGTGCACCCACAAGGGCGGGCCGACCGCGAGTTCGAGCCAGATGGCGAGGGCGACGACGATCGTGCCGATGACGAGGGTGAGGAACGCCGCGGGACCGTCGCCGACATTGTAGCGGTCGAAGTCCAGCCCGCAGGCGGAGCAGCGCGGGGCGAAGCGGATCGCTCCCGCGAACAGCGAGGGGCAGCCGCAGCGTGGGCAGAGACCCTTCAGCGCGGCCTGCAAAAGAGAAGGCGCGACGAAGGGGGTGCCCTCCGCCGCGCCGTTCGGGTTGGTCATGCCGGTGCGATCAGCCCGCGATCAACCACCGTGAACCGGCGCGCCCCAGCCGCCCCAGACGTAGACGGTGACGAACAGGAACAACCACACCACGTCGACGAAGTGCCAGTACCAGGCGGCCGCCTCGAAGCCGAAATGCTGCCTGGGGGTGAAGTCGCCCTTGTAGGCGCGGATCAGGCAGACGATCAGGAAGATCGTGCCGACCAGTACGTGGAAGCCGTGAAAGCCCGTCGCCATGAAGAAGGCGGCGCCGTAGTTCAGCCCCTTGAAGGGGAAGGGGGCGTGCGCGTACTCGTACGCCTGGATGGCGCTGAACAGCACGCCCAGGATCACCGTCAGCCACAGACCCTTCAACACACCGTCGCGGTTGCCGACGCCGATCAGGCCCCACAGGCCGGTCTTCTCGCCGCCGCGCTGGTCGTGGATCAGCGCGTGGTGCGCCCAGGTGACGGTGGTGCCGGATGTAAGCAGGATCAGCGTGTTGAGGAGCGGCAGCTCGAACGCGTTGATGACCGTCAGCCCCTTGGGCGGCCATGTCGCGGTGCCCGCGGCGGCGGCGTCGACCGCGCGCTCGACGATGCCGTCGACCACGCTCATCGCGGTGGGGAACAGCGAGAAGTCGAAAAAGGCCCAAAACCAGCCGACGAAGAACATGACTTCCGAGGCGATGAACAGGATCATGCCGTAGCGGAAATGGAGCTGGACGACGGGGGTGTGATCGCCGTTGTACGCCTCGCGGATCACCTTGGCCCACCAGCTGTACATGCCGAACAGCACCGCCACGGTGCCGGCGATCAGCACCCAGCCGCCGCCCGGCGCCTCCTTCATGTACATCAGCCCGCCGATCGCCATCAGCAGCGCCGCCATGGACGTGTAGAACGGCATGATGTCGGGTGGCAGGATGTGATAGTCGTGGTTCTTGGCGCCGGCCATCGTCGCTTCCCTGTTTGCTCTTGGGCGCCTGCTCTAGGACGGATGCGCGGGAGCGGCAATAAGGCGTGTGCCTTCAAACCTCCGCCACGCCGGGCCCTTCGGCGAAGCTCAGGAGAGCCTTGTCCCGGGGGCCAGGGTCAAGCAGCGCTGGTTCTGGTGGCTCTGGATGCCAGGACGAGCCCGGCATGACGGGGGAACGCGATCAGGCGCCCCGGTCCGCCTTGCCCTCGGCATCGCTGGGATAGAAGGTGTAGGACAGGGTGATCGTCTGGATGTCGGCGGCGTCGCTGTCGGCCAGCATCTTGGGGTCGACGTAGAATATCACCGGCATCCGCACCGTCTCGCCCGGCTGCAGCGTCTGCTGGGTGAAGCAGAAGCACTGGATCTTGGTGAAATACTTGCCCGCCTGCGCCGGCGTGACGTTGAAGGTGGCGGTGCCGGTGAGGGGCTTGTTCGACGTGTTGGTGGCGGTGAAGAACGCCATGTCGCGCGCGCCGACCGCGACCGTGTCCGACGGATGTTCGGGCGCGAACTTCCAGGCCAGTTTCGGACTGACGTTGGCGTCGAAATCGACCCGGACCTGTCGATCCGTCGCTCCGGGGGCGGCGAGACCGCGCTGGGTGGTGCCGTTGAGGCCGGTGACCTGGCAGAACATGCGGTAGAGCGGCACGCTGGCCCAGGCGAGCCCGGTCATGAAGCAGATGCCGACGACCGCCAGGATCGCCGTCCGGCGCGCGCCGCCGGCCATCAGTGCTGCATCCCGAGCTGGATCTTGGCGATCGAGATGCCGAAGATCAGCAGCACGAGCGCGCCAAGCAGCAGCGCCACGACCAGCGCGCGGGAGCGCTGGCGCCGACGGATCAGGTCCTGTTCCTCCGGCGTCATGCGAGCACCCAGCGATCGGCGACCAGCGCGCCGAAGATCACGAACAGGTAGAGGATCGAGTAGCTGAACAAGCGCTTCTCCGGAGTCATGCGATCGTCGGCGCCCGTGGTGCGGGTCGCCACCCGCACCGCCAGCGCGCCGAACACCGCGGTGGTGACGATCGCCGTCCAGCCATAGATGGGGCCGGTGAGGCCGAGGGGCCAGGGCAGCACCGCGGCGAGCGCCATGGGAATGGTGTAGAGGCCGATCTGCGTCCGCGTCACCCGCTCGCCTGCCACCACGGGCAGCATCGGTACGCCGGCATTGGCGTAATCGGTCTTCACGAACAGCGCGAGCGCCCAGAAATGCGGCGGCGTCCACAGGAAGACGAGCATGAACATCAGGAACGGCAGCAACGCGACGTCTCCGGTCGCCGCCGCCCAGCCGATCAGCGGCGGAAAGGCGCCGGCCGCACCGCCGATCACGATGTTCTGCGGCGTGCGGCGCTTCAGCCAGACGGTGTAGACGAGGACGTAGAACAGGATCGACACCGTCAGGATCGCGGCGGCGGCGACGTTCACCGCCAGTCCCATCAGGATCACCGAGAAGGCGGATAGGCCGATGCCGAAATGGAGCGCCGCCTGGCGGTCCATCCGTCCGGCGGGAAGCGGGCGCTTCTGCGTGCGGCGCATCACCGCGTCGATATCCGCCTCGTACCACTGGTTGAGCGCGCCCGCGGCACCGGCGCCGAGCGCGATACACAGGATGGCGGTGAAGCCGAGCACCGGGTGGATCGTGTGGCCGTTGACGGGGGGCGCGGCGAGCATCCCGCACAGGCCGGTGAAGACGACCAGCGTCATCACCCGCGGCTTGGTCAGCGCCAGGAAATCGCGCCAGTCGGCGGGGGGCAGGAGCGGGGTGGCAGCGGTCATGATGGCGAGCGGTGCTATACGCGTTCGCGGCGGTCAGCGGAAGCGCCCGCGGAAAAACGACCGCCGATCAGGGGGATCGGCGGCGTACGTGAACGACCGCCGTGGCATCCGCGTACGCGCGTCGCCAGCGCGGATCGGCGTCGAGCATCGTGACGATCCGGTTGCCGGGCGGCAGGATCGTCCAGCCGAACCGCCAGCGCCGCTCCGCTGCTCGCCATCGACGGCGGTCACCGGCAGCGATGCGGAAGTAATCGATGCTGAAATCGTCGCCGTACATGTCCGATCGGCCGTCGATGTACGGGCGGATGCCGGCCAGAATCAGCGCGCCGCCGAAGCTGTACTCGTTGAACACGGCTCGAGTACGCAGGGCGGGCGGCAGCGCGGCGATGGCGCTGGTCGGCACGCCCTCGCTGTCGGTGCGCTCGACCGGCACGGCGAGGCGCGCCGCCGCGAGGCCGAGGGCGATGACGATCGCGACTCCGATCGCCGCTCGGTCGCCGCGCCCGACCGGTCGGGATCGCGCGGCCGTCGCGCCGGTCCACGCGCGGCCGATCGGCTCGGCCAGGATCAGCGTCGCCAGGATCGCGAACACCGTGACCTGCCGCATGTGCTGGAGCGCGAGGTGCAGCACGCCGAGCAGCAGCAGCAGGCGGATCGGCGGAACCCGCGTCGGCCTGACCAGCAGAACGAACAGGCCGGTGAGGAGGAGCAGCTCGAACGGGCCCGGCTGCGCGAAGTCGACGGGGCGCCATTCCTGGATATAGGGCAGCAGCGCCAATCGGCTGACGTAGAGCGGGTAGAACAGGCCGTGGATGCCGCTCGGCGTGAGCAGCGCCGCGCCCGTGCTCGTGAGGCCGAAGCCGGCCCATCGCCGTACCACCAGCCATCGACGCCGGGTCGGAGCGTCGATCAGCGCCTCGAGCGCGAAGGCGCCCGCCAGCACCAGGCCGAGCAGGAAGCTGCCATGCGCGTTGGCCCAGACGAGCATCAGCGCCGCCCAGCCAGGCGACGGCGCGCGATCCTGCGCGCGGGCACGGAGCAGCAGCACGACCCAGCCGGCGAGCAGCGGCAGGGCCAGCACGTGCGGGCGGGCGATCAGCGTGTTGCCCAGCGCCATTCCGAGCAGCGCGAGCGCGGCAAGGATCGCGGGGCCGCCGAGCCAGCGTCGCAGATGAAGGCCGGTGATGACGAGCAGCGCGGCGAAAGCGGCGGCGGTCAGCGCGATCAGCCCGCTCCACCCGCCGGCGCGCCACGCGACGAACATCGCCACGTCGGAGAGCCACTCGTGCGCGACCCAGAAGCGCCCGCGCGCGGTGAAGGAGAACGGGTCGGTGGTCGGCACCTGGCCGTGCGCGACGATCCAGCGGCCCGTCGCCAGGTGCCAGCCGGTGTCGCCGTCCATCAGCATGAGCGGCGCGTTCAGCGCGTAGCCGAGGCCGAGCAGCGCGACGATCAGCACCACGATCAGCGCGTCGTCGAGCCCTGTGGGCGTTTGCCGCGTCGTCCTGTGCACGCCGTCCATCCCGTCCGGATAGCGGCGACGTGGTTAACGGAGCGTCAGCGGCGGGTTCCCCAACGAGAAACGCCCCGGTGGTGAGCCGGGGCGTTTCGGGTAGGTCGAACCGGAACGTTCGCGATCAGTGGTCGCGACCGCCGTCGATGACGGGCAGCGTCTCGAACTGGTGGAACGGCGGCGGCGAGGACAGGGTCCACTCCAGCGTGGTGGCGCCTTCGCCCCAGGGATTGTCGCCGGCCTTCTTGCCCGCGATCAGCGACCAGACCAGGTTGACGAAGAAGATCGCCATGCCCGCGGCCATGATCATGTAGCCGACGCTCGCCACCGTGTTCCAATGCTCATAGGCATCGGGATAGTCCGGGTAGCGACGCGGCATGCCCTGCAGGCCCAGGAAGTGCATCGGGAAGAACATCACGTTCACGCCGACGAAGAACACCCAGAAGTGCAGCTGGCCGAGGAACTCCGAGTACATCTTCCCCGACATCTTCGGGAACCAGTAGTAGAAGCCCGCGAACAGCGAGAACACCGCGCCGAGCGACAGCACGTAGTGGAAGTGCGCGACGACGTAGTAGGTGTCCTGCATGTAATCGTCGATGCCGCCATTGGCGAGCACCACGCCGGTGACGCCGCCGACGGTGAACATGAAGATGAAACCGATCGCCCAGACCATCGGCGTGGGGAAGCGCATGGAGCCGCCCCACATGGTCGCGATCCACGAGAAGATCTTGATGCCGGTGGGCACCGCGATGACCATGGTGGCGGCGGTGAAGTACATCTTGGTGTTCACCGACAGGCCGGTGGTGAACATGTGGTGCGCCCACACGACGAAGCCGACCACGCCGATCGCGACCATGGCGTAGGCCATGCCGAGATAGCCGAAGACGGGCTTGCGGCTGAACGTCGCGATGATCTGGCTGACGATGCCGAAGCCCGGCAGGATCATGATGTACACTTCGGGGTGGCCGAAGAACCAGAACAGATGCTGATACAGGATCGGATCGCCGCCGCCGGCCGGATCGAAGAAGGTGGTGCCGAAGTTGCGATCCGTCAGCAGCATGGTGATCGCTGCGGCGAGCACCGGCAGCGCGAGCAGCAGCAGGAAGGCGGTGACCAGCACCGACCACACGAACAGCGGCATCTTGTGCAGCGTCATGCCCGGCGCGCGCATGTTGAAGATGGTGGTGATGAAGTTGATCGCGCCCAGGATCGACGAGGCACCCGCGAGGTGGAGCGACAGGATCGCCATGTCCGTCGACGGCCCCGGCTCGCCATAGGTCGACAGCGGCGCGTAGAGCGTCCAGCCATTGCCCGCGCCGCCGAAGAAGGGCGAGGCGAGGAGCAGCGTGAAGGCGGGGATTAGCAGCCAGAAGCTGATGTTGTTCATCCGCGGGAAGGCCATGTCCGGCGCGCCGATCATGATCGGCACGAACCAGTTGCCGAAGCCGCCGATCATCGCCGGCATCACCATGAAGAACACCATGATGAGGCCGTGCGCGGTGATGAGCACGTTCCACAGGTGGAGCGACTCGTCGAACGACGCCTCGCCCCCGTGGAGCATCGACGCCCAGCCTTGCAGATACTGGATGCCGGGATGCGCCAGTTCGGCGCGCATCAGGCCCGACACGGCGCCGCCGATGATCCCCGCGCAGATGGCGAAGATCAGGTAAAGGGTGCCGATGTCCTTGTGGTTGGTGGACATGAACCAGCGCGCGAAGAACGCCGGCTTGTGGTCTGCGTCGTGGTGATGGGCATGGTCGTGCCCGTGCGCCTGGAACGCGGAGGGGTGGAGGGCGGTGTCTGTCATCTTACTGTCCAGCGTTGCCGGCACCGGCCGGGTTCTGCGTCGCACCCTGGGGCGTGGCGGGGGTGGTGGCGGTGGCCGGGTTCGGGCCGGCGGGCGGCGCCTTGTAGTCGGTGGCGGGCTCGGTCGGGTTGCTGTCGGCACCCGGCTGCGGGATCACCTTGTTCGACGCCTGGCCGGCGGCGGGCATGGTGCCGCCCTTGGCCGCGACCCAGGCGGCGAACTGGGGCGCCGGGACGGCTTGGACGGCGATGGGCATGTAGGCGTGGCGTGCGCCGCAAAGTTCGGAGCACTGGCCGAAATAGAGGCCGGGCTTCTCAATCGTGAAGCTGGTCTCGTTCAGGCGGCCGGGCACCGCGTCCAGCTTGATCCAGAAGGCGGGCACGGCCCAGCTGTGGATCACGTCGTTGGAGGTGGTGATGAGCCGGATCGGCACGCCCACCGGCAGCACGATGCGGTTGTCGGTGGCGAGCAGGCGCGGGCCGTCCGCGTCGGTGCGGGCACGCTCGCCGGCGGCGACCTCGTTGCGCTCCTTCAGCATGTTGGCGGTGATCTCGAACCCGCCATGATCGGGATATTGGTAGGTCCAATACCACTGGTTGCCGATCGCCTTCAGCGTGACGGCGCCGACGGGCGCGGGCTTGAACTGCGCCTGGAGCAGGCCGATCGAGGGCACCGCGATCAGCACCAGGATGACCACCGGCAGCAGCGTCCACAGCACCTCGATCAGCGTGTTGTGGCTGGTCTTGGAGGGGATCGCGTTGGCGCTGGCGCGGTAGCGCATCACCACCCAGACGAGCAGGGCGAGCACGAACAGCGAGATGATGGTGATGACCGGGAACAGCACGACGTTGTGCATCCAGTGCGCGAACTCGCCGTTCTTGGTCACCTGGGTCTGCAGGCCGAACACGCCGTCCTGCGGGTGGCCGACCAGCGGATCGATCCGGACCGCGGGGGCGCCGTCCTGCGCCAGCAGCGGGCTGGCCGGGGCGGCGGCGGGCGTCGCGCCGGCGGTGGTCGGCGCGATGTTGGAGACGCCGCCGGGCTCGGCCGCGGCCTGCGGCGCGGGAGAGGCCACGGCGCCGACGGGGGCGGGCGCCGCCGCGTGCCCCGCGACCGAACTGAGGCCGGCGAGCGCAAGCCCCGCTGCCATCGCGATCGATTTGAACCCGTGTCTCCGCATTCCCGTCGTCACCCCGTTATTGTCGGCGAGGACCACGCCTCCCGCCTGTTTGGGCATGGCCTATACGCGGCAGGGTGCCCGGCCTCAAGCGCCGGGTCGTGCGATTCTTGGGGACGGGTTGCCTTGCATTGCCGCGGGCGGCGACGGCGCCTATCAGGCCGCCGTTCCGCCGTGGAAGAGCAAGCATGACCGAGCAGATGAGCGAGGCGGACGTCCTCGCCGAATTCCGTGCCGCCGACGCTCTGCTGGAGGGGCATTTCGTGCTCTCCTCGGGCCTGCACAGCCCCCGCTACCTCCAGTGCGCGCGGGTGCTGATGGACCCCAGGCGCGGCGCGCGGCTGGCCGAAGCGCTGGCCGCGCGGCTGCCCGCCGCGGTGCGCGGGCAGGTGACGGCGGTGGTCTCGCCGGCGATGGGCGGTGTGATCGCCGGGCAGGAGATGGCGCGCGCACTGGGCGTGGAGGCGATGTTCCTGGAACGGCCGACCGGCGTGTTCGAGTTGCGCCGCGGTTTCCGCCTGGTCGCCGGCCAGCGCGTGCTGATGATGGAGGACGTGGTGACCACCGGGCTCAGTTCCCGCGAGGCGATCGCCGCGATCGCGGCGGCGGGCGGCGAGACGGTGGCGGCGGCGGCGCTGGTCGACCGGTCGAACGGCGCCGCCGATCTGGGCGTACCGTTCTTTCCGCTGATCCGCCTGGACGTGCCGAGCTATCCCGCCGACGCGCTGCCGGCGGAGTTGGCGGCGATCCCCGCGACCAAGCCGGGGAGCCGCGCGGCGTGACCGGCCCACAAGCGCGGGGCGATCGGCTGCGGCTGGGCGTCAACATCGATCACGTCGCCACCGTCCGCAACGCGCGCGGCGCCGGCTATCCCGACCCGGTGCGCGCGGCCAGGCTGGCGGCGGAGGCGGGGGCGGACGGCATCACCGCGCACCTGCGCGAGGATCGCCGCCACATCACCGACGACGACATCGCGCGGCTGTCCGCGGAACTGACGGTGCCGCTCAACCTGGAGATGGCGGCGACCGACGAGATGCTGGCGATCGCGCTGCGCCACCGGCCGCACGCGGCGTGCATCGTGCCCGAGAAGCGCGAGGAACGCACCACCGAGGGCGGGCTCGACGCCGCCGGGCAGCACAACGTGCTCGCGCCCATGGTCGCCGAGCTGGGCGCGGCGCGGGTGCGCGTGTCGCTGTTCATCGAACCCGATCCGGCGCAGATCGAGGCGGCGATCCGCCTCGGCGCGCCGGTAGTGGAGCTGCACACCGGCCGCTACGCCGAGCTGGGCGGCACGCAGGACGCCGAGTTGCGCGCCGAGGAGTTGCGCCGCCTGGCCGACGCCGCCGCGCTCGCCGCCAAGAACGGGATCGAGGTGCATGCGGGGCACGGGCTGACCTACGACAATGTCGGACCGGTGGCGGCGATCCCGCAACTGCGCGAGCTCAACATCGGGCATTTCCTGGTCGGCGAGGCGCTGTTCGTCGGGCTGCCGGAGGCGGTGCGACGGATGCGCGAGGCGATGGACGCGGCGCGTGGGTAACGTCCTTCATACCTCCCTGGCACGGGGAGGGGGCCCGCGCCCGCAGGGCGTGGTGGAGGGGCAACCCGGAGCGACGGCGCTGCTTGGCTGCCCCTCCACCAGCCTGCGGCTGGTCCTCCTCCCCGTGCCGGGGAGGTATGGCGCATGATCCTCGGCCTCGGCTCCGACCTGTGCAATATCGAGCGCATCCGCGCCTCGCTCGACCGGTTCGGCGAGCGGTTCGAGACCCGCGTGTTCACCGACGCGGAGCGCGCGCGGGCGGCCAGACGGCCGTTCACCAAGGCGGGCACGCTGGCCAAGCGGTTCGCCGCCAAGGAGGCGTTCTCCAAGGCGGTGGGCACCGGCTTCAACCAGGGCGTGTTCATGCGCGACATCGGCGTGGTCAACGCCCCTTCCGGCGCGCCGACGCTGGCGCTGACCGGCGGCGCCGCGGCGCGGCTTGACGCGCTGGTGCCGGCGGGCCACGTCGCCCGTATCCACCTGACCTTGACCGACGATCATCCCTGGGCACAGGCCTTGGTGGTGATCGAGGCGATCCCGGACCCGAGCAGTTGAAGGACATGGGCTTGAGCGCAACACCCGACGACCACGCGGTCGTCACCGCCGATCGCAAGGCGCCGCCCGCGAAGAAGACCACCGACTGGTGGGGCGAGATCAAGGGCGTGTTCTGGCTGGTCCTGATCGTGCTCGGCTTCCACAGCTTCATCGCCAAGCCGTTCTACATCCCGTCGGAATCGATGCTGCCGGGCCTGCGCGTCGGCGACCGGCTGGTGGTGTCCAAATTCGCCTATGGCTGGTCCTACGTCTCGCCGACGATCCCCGATCCGGTCGCGATTTTCCGCTCGCTGGTGCTGCGCGAGCCCGGCATCGACAGCTGGAGCGTGCAGCTGCCCTTCATCCACGGGCGGCTGCTCGGCTCGCTGCCGACGCGCGGCGACGTGGTGATCGTCACCTCGCCGGGCACGCATACCGACTATATCAAGCGCGTCATCGGCCTGCCCGGCGACCGGTTGCAGGTGAGGGGCGGCGTCGTGTTCCTCAACGGCCGCGCGCTGCCGCGCGGGCCGGTGCACGACACGCTGATCCCGGTCGACGCGAACAGCCCCTGCTCGCCGGTCGACTATCCGGGGGCGCGGCAGATGGTGAACGGGCAGCAGGTCTGCCGCCTGCCGACGGTCACCGAGACGATGCCCAACGGTCGCCGCTACGAGACGATCGAGCTCGGCTGGAGCCCCGGCGACGATTACGGGCCGGTGACCATCCCCGCGGACCACGTGTTCCTGATGGGCGACAATCGCGACCGTTCCGCCGACAGCCGCTACTCGCTGGGCGAGATGGGGCTGGGCGGCCCGGTGCCGTACGAGAATCTGGGCGGGCGTGCCGAGTTCGTGACGTTCAGCGTCGACGGCGAGGCGACGTGGAACCCGCTGACCTGGTGGGGATCGCTGCGCGGCGGCCGCGCGGGCACCTCGCTCCACCCGGCGACGACGGACTGATGGCGGACGCGGCGTCGCCGGTGGTCGAGGCGGCGCCGGCCGAGGTGCGCGATCCCGCCATCCGCGCCGAGGTCCGGCGCGCGGCCATCTGGATCGGCATGGCGGTGGCGGTGGCGCTGGTGGTGCTGCTCGTCAGGCCGCTCCTCATCATCTTCTTCGCGATCGTCATCGCCGCGATGCTCGACGGCGGCGTCCGGCTGCTCGGCCGGGTGCTGCCGATCGCGCGCGGCTGGCGGCTGCTGATCGTCGTGGTCGGCGTGGTCGCCTTCCTGCTCGGCACCTTCTACCTGACGGGCGTGCAGGTCGCCGCGCAGGTGACGCAGCTGCGATCGACGCTGGAGGCGCAGGCGGCGGCGGTCAGCGGCTGGCTGACCGATCAGGGGCTGATGCCGGGCACGTCCGACCTGAAGGGGCTGGCGCAGCAGGCGCTGGGCTCGCTCGGCCGGCTGTCCGGCTGGGTCGGGACGGCGGCGGGCGCGATCACCAACATGTTCATGATCCTGGTGCTCGGCCTGTTCCTGGCGATGGACCCGCAGGTGTACGAGCGCGGGCTGCAATGGCTGGTGCCCCGCCGCGCGCGGCCCGAGTTCGCGGAAACGCTGAACCGGATGGGGGCGACGCTGCGCCGCCTGCTGGCCGGGCGGCTGCTCGGCATGGCGGTGGAGGGCGTGTTCACCGCGGCCGCCCTGTGGGTAGGCGGCGTGCCGATGGCGCTGCTGCTCGGCATCCTGTCCGGCATCCTCGCCTTCATCCCTAATATCGGCGCGTTCGTGACCGGCGTGCTGATGGTCGCGGTGGGGTTCAGCGCGGGGAGCGACACGGGCTGGTGGGCGGTCGCCACCTACGTGATCGTGCAGGGGATCGACGGGTACGTGATCGCGCCGATCGTCGCCAAGCGCACCGTCGACATGCCGCCGGCGCTGACGCTGGGAATGCAGATCCTGGCGGGCACGCTGTTCGGCATCCTGGGCCTGGCGCTCGCCGATCCGTTCACCGCCATGACCAAGACGGCATTGCAGCGCGCGTCGGAGCGCAACGAGGCAGAGGATGGTTAGCCTAGCGCATGACGACTTTACATAGAACCGTTCGTGCTGATGAGGCTCTTCGACTGCCTGCAAGGCAGGCGCTCAGGAGAGTCATTGAGCTTGTCGAAATGCCGTCTCGAAGCACATGTCCTTCGAGACGAGGCTTCGACTTTGCTCAGCCTCTCCTCAGGACGAACGGCAATGGGACGACCAGGGGTGATCGAGTTCGAACCTAGGCCGGCACGGCGGTGAGGATGTAGTCGAGCGCCAGCGACGGCCCCAGCGTGAAGCCGGTCGCGGGCGAGAAGGCGATGCCCGTCACGTCGCGCACGCCCAGTCCCTCGCTGGCCAGCAGCACCGTCAGCTCCTCGGGCGTCAGGAAGCGCTCCCAATCGTGGGTGCCGCGCGGGATCAGGCCGGTCGCCTCCGCCGCGCCGACCAGCGCGAGGCGGGACAGCGCGGTGCGGTTGGGTGTCGAGAGGATCAGCATGCCGCCGGGCGCCACCGCCTCGGCCAGGCCGCGGACGAAGGCGCCGCGGTCGCCGACATGCTCGATCACCTCCAGGCAGGTGACGAGGTCGAAGCGCTCGCCGTCCAGATCCTCGACCGAGCCGGCGCGATAGTCGATGGAAAGGCCGCCCGCCTGCGCATGGGCGGCGGCGGCGGCGGCGTTCTCCGGCGCGGCGTCGAGGCCGGTGACGGCAGCGCCCAGCCGGGCGAGCGGCTCGGCGAGCAGGCCGGCGCCGCAGCCGACGTCGAGCGCGCGCCGCCCCGCGAGCGGCGCGAAGCCGGCCGCGTCCGCGCCCCAGTGCGCGTCCACCGCCGCGCGGATGTAGCGCAGCCGCACCGGGTTGAGCCGGTGGAGCATCGCCGACGATCCCTTCGGATCCCACCAGTCGGCCGCCATCTTGCCGAAATGCGCCGCCTCCGCCGCGACGATGGTGGTGGGCCGGTCCGGTGTGCTTGTCAGGGTCATGCGCGCTTCCTATCAGGGCCGCCGGTTGCCCCCAAGGAGATAAAAGCTCGACCATGGCGCGGATCGTGATGAAGTTCGGCGGCACGTCGATGGCCGGGATCGAGCGCATCCGCAGCGTCGCCGCGCGGGTCAAGCGCGAGGTGGCGGCGGGCAACCAGGTGGCGGTGGTCGTCTCGGCGATGGCGGGCGAGACCGACCGGCTGGTCGGCTTCTGTCGCGAGGCGTCGCCGCTCTACGACCCGCGCGAGTACGACGTGGTGGTGTCGGCGGGCGAGCAGGTGACCAGCGGGCTGCTCGCGATCGCGTTGCAGGCGGTCGGCGTGCCGGCGCGGTCGTGGCTCGGCTGGCAGCTGCCGATCCACACCTCCGACGTCTTCTCGCGCGCGCGGATCGGCGAGATCGACACCGCCGCGCTCGACGCGAGCCTCGCGAAGGGCGAGGTGGCGGTGATCCCCGGCTTTCAGGGGGTGGCCGAGGGCGGTCGCATCACCACGCTCGGCCGCGGCGGATCGGACACGTCGGCGGTGGCGGTGGCGGCGGCGATGAAGGCGGAGCGCTGCGACATCTACACCGATGTCGACGGCGTCTACACCACCGATCCCCGCATCGTGCCGCGCGCGCGCAAGCTGGCGCGGGTGACGTACGAGGAGATGCTGGAGCTCGCCTCGGTCGGGGCCAAGGTGCTCCAGACCCGCTCGGTCGGCCTGGCGATGAAGGAGGGGGTGCGCGTGCAGGTGCTGTCCTCCTTCACCGGAGAAGACGCGCCGATGGCCGACACGTTGCCCGGCACCATGATCGTCGGCGAAGAGGAGATCACGATGGAACGGCAGCTGATTACCGGCATTGCCCATGACAAGAACGAGGCCAAGATCACGCTGACCAACGTGCCGGACAAGCCGGGCGCGGTGGCGGCGATCTTCGCGCCGCTCGCCGAGGCCGGGATCAACGTGGACATGATCGTCCAGAACGTCGCCCACTCGACCGGGTCGACCGACGTGACGTTCACGGTGCCGGGCGCCGACCTGCCGCGCAGCCTGGACGTGCTGGGCCAGGCGCGCGAGGCGATCGGGTTCGAGAAGCTGGTCCACGACACGCGCGTCGCCAAGATCTCGGTGGTGGGTGTCGGCATGCGCAGCCACGCGGGTGTCGCCTCGACGATGTTCACCACGCTGGGCGAGCGGGGGATCAACATCCTCGCCATCACCACCAGCGAGATCAAGGTGAGCGTGCTGATCGAGGAGGATTATACCGAGCTGGCGGTGCGGGTGCTGCACACCGCCTACGGCCTGGATGCCGAGGCGGCGTGAGGGCCGTCATCGCCCCGTCATTCCAGTGACATGACGGCGTCGCGTATCTGAAATCGCGGCGCCGCATTTCGCGGCCACACGGCTCCCCGACACGAACGGCCTTTCCGGGGGGAGCCAGCATGACCATCGACACCAGTTACGACGACGGCGACATCGATACCAACCGCTCGGGCGGCGCGCACCTGAACGACCTGGTCGCCGAGCGCTACTCGCGGCGGCAGACGCTGATGGGTGGCATCTCAGCGATGGCGACGGCTGTGTTCGGCGGCGCGCTGCTCACCGCCTGCGGCAACGACGAGGACGAGGGGGCGGGCGGCCCCCTGACCGTCACCGCCACCGCCTCGGGCGCGACCAGCGCGGGGCGGGTGGTGACGCTGACCGGGACGGTATCCGGCGCCACGCCCGACAGCATCGCCTGGACGCAGGACAGCGGCCCGGCGGTGGTGCTGAACAACGCGCAGAGCAGCGTCGCGACCTTCGTCGCGCCCGCGGTGGCGGCGGCGACCGTGCTGACCTTCCGCTTCGCCGCGCGCGCCGGCGACCTGTCCGCCGCGTCGGCCAACGTGTCGGTGACGATCGGTGCGCCGATGCTGGGCTTCACCGCGGTCGCCAAGAGCCTGGCGGACACGGTGGCGGTGCCCGCGGGCTACTCGGTAGCGGTGCTCTACCGGCTGGGCGACCCGATCGCGGCCGGCGTCGGCGCCTATGCCAACAACGGCACGGACGGCAATTTCGCGCAGCGCGCGGGCGATCACCACGACGGCATGACCTATTTCGGCCTCGCCGCGGCCGGCAACGCGCCCGACCCGACCAACAGCAGTCGCGGCCTGCTCGCGCTCAACCACGAGAACATCACCGAGGTCTATCTCCACCCGAACGGCCCGTCCAATTTCACGGCCGCCGGTCCCCGGCCGGAGGCGGAGGCGTTGAAGGAGATCGAGGCGCACGGCGTGTCGGTGATCGAGGTCAATCGCGCGGGCACCAGCGGTGCGTGGAGCTACGCCCCCACCGCCGCGCTCAACCGCCGCGTCACACCCAACACGCCGATGAGCTTCAGCGGGCCGGTGCGCGGCGATCCGTCCTTGCGCACCGCCTATTCGCCCGACGGCACGACCGGCCGCGGCACGATCAACAACTGCGCCAACGGTACGATGCCGTGGCACACCTACCTGACCAACGAGGAGAACTGGGCCGGCTATTTCCGTCGCGACGCCGGCGACCTCGCCGTGCGCGCCGCGACGGGGCAGGCGCGTCAGAATGAGTCGCTGCGCCGCTACGGCATCGGCGAAGGACGAGCGGGCAATTATTTCTGGAGCACGGTGCGGCCCTCCAATCCGGCCGACACGCGGTTCCGCCGCTGGAACGCGACCGCGACGACGGGGGTCGCCGCCGACGCCGATTTCCGCAACGAGCCGTTCCAGTTCGGCTGGGTGGTGGAGATCGATCCGTTCGACCCCGCCTCCGTGCCCCGCAAGCGCACCGCGCTTGGCCGGATGAACCACGAGGGCTGCGAGATCGGCCGCACCGTGCCGGGCGTGCGCCCCGCCTTCTACATGGGCGACGACGCGCAGAACGAGTATATCTACAAGTTCGTGTCGGACGCGGTGTGGTCGGCGGCCGACGCGACGCGCACCGACCGGCTGGCGGTGGGGGACAAGTATCTCGACCGCGGCACGCTCTACGTCGCGCGCTTCGACGCGACCGGGCGCGGCCAGTGGCTGCCGCTGGTGTTCGGGCAGGGGCCGCTGACCGCCGCCAACGGTTTCACCAGCCAAGCCGACGTACTCATCAACGCGCGCCTCGCCGGCGACGCGCTGGGTGCGACGCGGATGGATCGCCCGGAATGGACCGCCGTTAACCCGGCGACCGGCGAGATGTACTGCACGCTGACCAACAACACGTCGCGCACCCCCGCCACCGCCGATGCGGCCAATCCGCGCGCCTATGTCGATCCCAAGCTGCCGCAGGGCGACGTCGTTAACGCTGATCCGCCGACCAGCGCCCAGGCGACGCGCGGCAACGCCAATGGCCATGTCATCCGCATCCGCGAGGCAGGCGACACGTCGGAAGCGATCAGCTTCGCCTGGGACATCTACGCCTTCGGCGCGGGGGCGGACCTCAACGCGCAGAACATCAATCTGTCGGGGCTCGACGCGAGCAACGACTTCTCGTCGCCGGACGGGCTGTGGTTCGGCCTGCCGTCCAACGCGTCGGGCCAGGTCACGCCGGTGATGTGGATCCAGACGGACGACGGCGCCTATACCGACGTCACCAACTGCATGATGCTGGCCGCGATCCCCGGCATGACGGGGGACGGTGGCGCCCGCACCGTCAACAACACGCTGACCACCGCGGCCAACGCCACCACCACCAGCCAGGTGAACACGCTGGTGGGCAAGGCGCCGGGCGCGACGCTGCGCCGGTTCCTGGTCGGGCCGAAACAGTGCGAGATCACCGGCATCCACTCGACGCCCGATGGCCGGTCGCTGTTCGTCAACATCCAGCATCCCGGCGAGAGCGGTTCGATCGCCAACCTGACCAGCAACTGGCCCGCCAACCAGGGCGGCGCGGCGGCGGGGCAGCGGCCAAGGTCGGCGACCATCGTCATCACCCGCGACGACGGCGGCGTGGTCGGCCTCTGAGGGCACGCTTGCCGCGGGCGGCGGAGGGAGGCATGGGCAGGCGATGACCGATACGCTCGCCGCCTCCTCGCCCGCCCACGACACCGGCGCCCACGACAGCGGCGCCCACGACAGCGGCGCCGCGCGCCTCCAGCGGCGCATGGCGCGCGGCGCCGCGTTCCTCGGCAGCGAGGTGGCGGTGATGGCGGGCGCCATGTCCTGGGTGTCGGAGCGCAACCTGGTCGCGGCGATGTCCAACGCGGGCGGTTTCGGCGTGATCGCCTGCGGGGCGATGACGGTGGAGCTGCTCGACCGCGAGATCGAGGCGACCAAGGCGCTGACCAGCAGGCCGTTCGGCGTCAACCTCATCACCATGCACCCCGACCTGATGGCGCTGATCGAGGTGTGCGGCCGCCACGGCGTCGGCCACGTCGTGCTGGCGGGCGGGCTGCCGCCGAAGGGATCGCTGGAGGCGATCAAGGCGACGGGCGCCAAGGTGATCTGCTTCGCCCCCGCGCTCAGCCTGGCGAAGAAGCTGATCCGATCGGGCGTCGACGCGCTGGTGATCGAGGGGATGGAGGCGGGCGGGCATATCGGCCCGGTTTCCACATCCGTGCTGGCGCAGGAGATGCTGCCGACGATCGCCGAACAGGTGCCGGTGTTCGTCGCCGGCGGCATCGGCCGGGGCGAGGCGATCGCCGGTTACCTGGACATGGGTGCCGCCGGCGTGCAGCTCGGCACCCGCTTCGTCTGCGCGACCGAATCGATCGCGCATCCCAACTTCAAGCGCGCCTTTATCCGCGCGTCCGCGCGCGACGCGGTCGCCTCCGTGCAGATCGACCCGCGGCTGCCGGTGATCCCGGTACGCGCGCTGAAGAACGCGGGCGGCGAGCTGTTCACCGCCAAGCAGCGCGAGGTCGCCGGGCGGCTGGACGAGGCGGCGGTGGCGATGGCGGAGGCGCAGCTGGAGATCGAGCATTACTGGGCCGGGGCGCTGCGCCGCGCGGTGATCGACGGCGACGTCGAGCATGGCAGCGTGATGGCGGGCCAGTCGGTCGGCATGGTGACCAGGGAGGAGCCGCTGGCCGACATCCTGGCCGAACTGATGGCGGAGGCCGCCGGCGCGCTGGAGAAGCGCGGCGCCTGACGCGCGTGGTTACCCGGCGTTAACGTTCGCCGTGCGATGGCCCGATCACCGGGGGTGAAAGGGTTCCAATGCGTCGCGTATCCGCGTTCCTGCTACCGGCCGTCCTCGCCGTCGGCTGCACTCCCAAGCCCGTCGCGGTCGCCGTGGAGGCGCCGCCGCCCCCGGTCGCGCCGCCCGCGCCGGCGATGCCCGCGGGCGGCGTGCCGGGCATGGTCATCCCCGCCCGCACGCTGGACGGCGGCTGGCCGACGCCGGGGCGCGCGCTCTCCGCGGACGGCACGGTGTGGCACCTGCGCGCCGCGCTCAACGTCGCGGCGCTGGTCTGCCGCGAAGGCGGGCAGGGCGAGGCGGTGGTCGGCGCCTACAATGCGATGCTGACGGGTCGTAAGGCGGCGCTGGGCGCGGCCGAGCAGCGGTACGCGGCCGAGTGGCGCGCGCTCGACCCGGCGGAGTGGCAGGATCGGTACGACGACGCGATGACGCGCGCGTACAATTTCTACGGGCAGTCCTTCGCGCGGCCGGGCTTCTGCGCGGCGGCGGCGCAGACGCTGACCGACATGGCGGTGCTGCCCGACGAGCAATTGTCCGCCTTCGCCGCCGAGCGGCTGCCGACGCTCGACCGGCCGTTCGCCGACTTCTTCACCGCCTATGCCGCGTGGCGCGACGGGGCGACGGCGCAGCCGGCGACCGCGGTGGCGCGCGTCGTGCCGGCCGGGCCGGTGCAGGTGAGCGTCGCCGTGCCGGCCGCCAAGCCGTGGCTGGGCATCGATCCGGCGGTGTACCGGATGCCCTGATATCCTTGGGCTTTCGCGGCCGCGACGGTTCGGTTAACGGCTGCGGGCATGACCGGCATCGACCAGCCGACGGAGGGACGTTTCGAAGGGGCGGAGCACCGTTTCCCCCTGCGCGTCTATTTCGAGGACACCGACCTGTCGGGCGTCGCCTATCACGCCAATTACCTGCGCTGGATGGAGCGGGCGCGGTCGGACATGCTGCGCGTCGCCGGCATTGACCAGCGTGGCGTGTGGGAGGCGGGCGAGGGCGCCTACGCGATCGCTGACCTGCGCATCCGCTATCGCGCGCCCGCGCGGCTGGACGACGCGCTGCTGATCGTCAGCCGGGTAGCGGCGGCGGGGCCGGCGCGCACCGTCATTCATCAAACAGTCAGGTGCGGCGCGCGAACGCTGGCCGACGCCGAGGTGGTGGCGGCGCTCGTCGCGCCGGACGGCCGACCGCGGCGGCAGCCCGCCGCCTGGCTCGACATCTATCGTCGGCTGGTGGCCGAGGGGAGCCTTGCATGAATCCCGTGTTCAACATGGACGCCGCGACGATGTCGCCCGTCGCGCTGTTCCTCCAGGCCGACTGGGTGGTGAAGGTCGTGATGGGCGGGCTGCTGCTCGCGAGCATCTGGACCTGGGCGATCATCATCGCCTTCTCCGTGCGGCTGCGGCGCACCCGGCGCGAGATGGCGCGCTTCGAGCGCGATTTCTGGAAGGCGGAGGATATCGACGCGTTCCACAAGGCGGAGTCCGACCGCGACCTGCCCTCCGCCCGCGTGTTCGCGGCGGGCGTGCAGGAATGGCGCCGCTCCACCGCGGGCGGCAACATCGACAAGCTGGGCACGCGCGAGCGGCTGGCGACGGCGATGGGCGCGGCGGCGGCGGTGGAGATCGACCGGCTGTCCGACCGGCTCAACGTGCTGGCGACGGTCGGCTCGGTGGCGCCGTTCGTGGGGCTGTTCGGGACGGTGTGGGGGATCATGCGATCGTTCACGGGCATCGCCCAGGCGCAGAACTCGTCGCTGGCGGTGGTCGCGCCGGGGATCGCGGAGGCGCTGTTCGCCACGGCGATCGGCCTGTTCGCGGCGATCCCGGCGGTGATCGCGTACAACCGCTTCAGCCACGGGGTGAACAAGGTGGAGGCGGGGTTGAACCGCTTCGCCGACGGTTTCCACACGACGCTGAGCCGCCAGCTGGACGGTGCCCGGTGAGGGGGGCTCTCTCATACCTCTCCGTTTCCGGGGAGGTATAAAGCCGTGGCGATGAACCTGCCGTCCGGCCGCAAGGGCCGCCGCGCGCCGATGGCGGAGATCAACGTCACCCCGCTGGTCGACGTGATGCTGGTGCTGCTCATCATCTTCATGGTGACGGCGCCGCTGCTGACCGCGGGCGTGCCGGTGAACCTGCCCGACGCGCGCGCCAAGGCGCTCGACCAGGACCAGCAGCCGGTGCAGCTGTCGATCGATCGCGCGGGCACGCTGTTCCTGGGCGACGAGGAAGTGGCCGAGGCCGCGCTGGCCGGGCGGCTGGAGGGCATCGCCGCGGGTGCCGGAGGCGGCGAGCCGCCGCAGGTGTACCTGCGCGCCGACCGCGGACTCGATTACGGGCGGGTGATGCGGGTGATGGGCGAGCTGAACCGCGCCGGGCTCAACCGCGTGTCGCTGGTGACGGTCGAGGGCTGAGGTGGAGCGGGGCGAGAGACTGGCGCTGGCGGCGGCGGTCGCGGGGCACGCGGTGCTCTTCGGCCTGTTGTCGGTCGGCTTCCTGGCGACGCCCAACCCGCTGAAGCTGGAGCCGCAGCCGATCGACATCAGCCTCGTCCCCGAGGTGGCGATCGAGCAGACCTCGCCCGCGCCCAGCGCCGAGCCTGCCCCCTCCGTCGCGCCGGAGGAAGGCGCGCCGGAGGACGCCGCGCCGCCGGAGCCCGCCGAGGCGGCGCCCGCGCCGGAACCCGCACCCGCCCCGAAGCCGGCTCCGCCGCAACCCGCGCCGAAGCCCGTGGTCCGGCCCGCGCCGAAGCCTGCGCCAGCGCCCAAGCCGGTGCCGCAGCCCAAGCCCGCGCCGAAACGGCCGACGCCCGCGGCCGAGAAGGCGGCCCCCGCCAGGCCGACGCCGCCCCGGCGGCAGGCGGCCGCCACCCCCGCCAAGCCCACGCCGGCGCGACGCCCGACGCAGGCGGCCGCTAAGGCGGCGCCCGCCAAGCCGGCGACGACGGCGCGCGGGCAGGGCGGATCGCCGACCGCGACCGCGGCGCGCGCGCGCGGATCGCGGCTGGGTGACGATTTCCTCAAAGGCCTGTCCGATCGTCCCTCGCCGAGCCGCGCGGAGGCGGCGCCGGCGGCCAAGATGGGCGCGCAGGCGGCGGCCAATATCGGCTCGGCGATCCTGCGTCAGGTGCAGCCCTGCGCCAACCGGCAGGTGACGCCGGGGCCGGGGGCGGAGCGCATCCGCGTGACGATCAACCTGCGCCTCAACCGCGACGGCAGCCTCGCCGCGCGGCCACGGGTGACGGGGCACAGCGGTGTCGACGACGGCAACCAGCGCTATGTCGACCGGGTCGACGATCTCGCCATCGCCACCTTCGTCGGTTGCTCGCCTTTGCGCGGACTGCCCGAAGAGTTGTATGACGTTCAGAACGGGTGGAGCAATTTCTCGCTCCGCTACAAGTTGCCTGGTTGAGGACCATCATGATTCGCTCGCTCACCCTCGCCCTGCTGCTCGCCGCCTCCGCCCCCGTCTTGGCCGGGGCGCAGGAGCCCGCGCCCGCGCCGCAGGAGGCGCCCGCGCCCGCCGCCGCGCCTGCGCAGGGCGACCAGGGGGGGCTGGTCGTCGACGTGGAGGGCGGCATCTCCGCGCCGATGCCGATCGCGGTGCCGACCATGCCGACGCAGGCGGTGGTGCAGACGCCCGCCGGCTCCACCGACGCGCTGGGCCGGCAATTGTCGGAGATCATCGCCAACGACCTGCGCAATTCCGGCCTGTTCACGCCGCTGCCCGCCGCGCAGCTGCGCAGCCCCACGGTGCCGGAGGTGACGGCGCCCACCTATGATTACTGGAGCACCACCGGCGCGCAGAGCCTGGTGCAGGGCTTCATCCGCGCGAACGGCGACGGCAACCTGACGGTCGGCTGTTATCTCTACGACGTCGCCGCGCGGACCGAGTTGACGCGGCAGGGCTTCGTCGTGCCGCCTGCCGACTGGCGCCGCGCCGCGCATAAATGCGCCGACACGATCTACGCGCGGCTGACCGGCGAGGGACCGTATTTCGACAGCCGCGTCGTCTACGTCTCGGAAACGGGACCCAAGGCGAAGCGCATCAAGCGGCTGGCGATCATGGACCAGGACGGCGCCAACCACCGTTTCCTGACCAACGGCCAGTCGATCGTGCTGACGCCGCGGTTCGCGCCGAACCAGCAGTCGATCGTGTACATGAGCTATGTCGGCAAGATCCCGTCGATCTACGTGTACGACATCGGATCGGGGCGGCAGCGGCTGGTGGTGCAGAACGTCGCCACCACCTTCGCGCCGCGCTTCTCGCCCGACGGCCGATACATCCTGTTCTCGATGGCGCAGGGCGGCAATACCGACATCTACCGCGTGTCGGCGCAAGGGGGCAGCCCGCAGCGGCTGACCAACTCGCCCGGCATCGACACCGGCGGCAGCTACTCGCCCGACGGCAGCCGCATCGTTTTCGAGAGCGACCGGTCGGGCGGGCAGCAATTGTACGTGATGAACGCCGACGGATCGAACCAGCAGCGGATCAGCTTCGGCGGCGGTCGCTACGCCACGCCGGTGTGGAGCCCGCGCGGCGACCTGATCGCCTTTACCAAGCTGGCCGGCAATTTCCGCGTCGGCATCATGTCGCCCTCCGGTGGGGGCGAGAAACTGTTGACCGACAGCTGGTCGGACGAAGGGCCGAGCTGGTCGCCCAACGGCCGCGTCGTCACCTTCATGCGGTCCGGCCGGGGAGCGGGCGGGGCGGCGCAGCTCTGGTCGGTCGACCTGACCGGCGTCAACGAGCGTCGCATTCCAACGCCGCTCGGCGGGTCGGACCCGGCCTGGGGACCGCTCAGGCCGTAATGTATTTCGCGGGGGCGAAACGGGAAGCCAAGGGAGAAACAGCATGTTCAAGCTCAACACCGGCCTGATCCTCGCCACCGCGGCGCTCGCCGTCGCCGGCTGCGCCAAGAAGCGGCCGGAGGTGTTGCCGCCCGCGCCCACCGCCGGGCCGCTGCAGGAGGTCGCGCCGACCGGTCCGTCCGGTCCCGTCGGCGGCGAGGTGGTGCCGGGATCGAACGCCGATTTCCAGCGCTCGGTCACCTCCAACACGGTGCTGTTCGGGCTCGACCAGTACGACATCGATCCCGCCGCGCGCGCGATCCTCGACACGCAGGCGGCCTGGCTGCAACGCTACCCTGATCGCCGCATCACCATCGAGGGGCATTGCGACGAGCGCGGCACGCGCGAGTATAACCTGGCGCTCGGCGATCGCCGCGCCAATGCCGCCAAGAACTACCTCGCCGCGCGCGGCGTCAACGCGTCGCGGATGAGCGTCATCAGCTACGGCAGCGAGCGGCCGGCGGCGACCGGCTCGGACGAGGAGGCCTATGCCCAGAACCGCCGCGCGGTGACGATCGTGCTGGGGTGACGATCCACGATCTCGGCGGCCTTTTCTGCCGGACCTGATCGGCGGTGCTGTTGATCGAACCCAGACTATGACGACGCTGGTTTGATTCAGCACCGTTCGCCCTGAGCGACGTCGAAGGGCAGGACCCAAGCGAAACGTTCGCGGCCTGTGCTTCGACTTCGCTCAGCACGAACGGGTCGGGTTGATGTCATCCCGACGGAGGCCGGGGCCCAGCTGGGACAGCCGTCGTGATCTGCGGCGATCGTCCGCAACTGGGCCCCGGCCTTCGCCGGGGTAGGAGATGGACGGTCGCCGCTCAGCGTTCGACGATGTGCCCGCGCATCGGTGCCAGCTTGGCGAGGAAGCGGTTTTGGGCGGCGAAGGGCACCTTCTCGGCCGTCATCGCGCGCTGGAGGTTCTCGACCAGCCGGTTCATGTCGCCCTGCTGAACGCCCATGTTCTTGTGCGCGCTTCGCATGTCGCGGCCGGTATAGGTGCAGCCGGCAGCCAGGATGTAGCAGAACTGCTCAAACAGCGTGCGCTTCAGCCGGACCTGGTCCTGGTTGGCGAAGATCTCGCCGATGCGCGGATCGGCGAAGTTGGACCGAACGAAGCGGTCGACGATGCGGCGGATGCCATGCTGCCCGCCGAATGCGCGCGCCATGCCGTCGCCGGTGAACGGCGCGGCCCCCACGTTGGCGGGGTCGACCCGGTACGGATCGACCGCTTCCTCCCCCGGCATCGCGTGGGGGGCGGGGGGCGTCGCGGCCTGGAGTGCCGGGCCCATCAGCAGCGCGGCGAGGGAGAGTAGCATCGATGGAGTCTCCGGGCGGACGTCAGAAGCTGCCTTGCAGCTGGACCACCAGCCCACGCTGCTTGTTGAAGGTCGCGATCGAGCCGAGGTCGGTATAGGCGATCGTCGCGGTCAGGCGGCGGTCGATGGCGTAGGCGACGAAGGCATCCCACCAATCGTCCTCGCGCGCGATGGCGAGGTTGCTGGGTTTGGAGCGGTATTCGGCACCGATGACCAGGCGACGCGACAGCTGGTATGCCGCCGAAGCCTCGACCTGTACGCCGTGATCGTCGCGCAGGGCCCCGCCATGGCCGAGCAGGCCGAGCTGGTTCGCCTTGGTCGCGCGTACCGTCACGTTGGCGAGCAGCGACCAATCGAGGAATAGCTTGGTCGCCGAGGCGTAGAAGTCGGTGCCGGACCGCTGCGCCGCGCCGATCGCCCTGACGACCGTGGCGTCCAGGCTCTTCTTGTGCTGCACGCCGACCGCGATCGCGGGCATCCAGCGCGATCCGTAGACCATGTCGCCCGCCAGCCTGACCTTGGCCCCCCACACGTCCTGATCGAACGCGAAGTCGTTGCCGAGGCCCAGTGCCCCGCCGACCTTGTTGGTGTCGAACACCTGGCGCGCGTAGCTGAGCTCGACCCGGTCGAACAGGCCCGCGGCGACGGCGTAGCTGCGGAAATCATAGTCGGGCAGTTCGGCGACGGTCACGCTCGCCTGCCCGCCGATGCCGTCGCGGGTGGCGTTGCCGGCGATCGTCGCCCAAGGGGTGAGCCCACCGCCCGCGGCCCCCTCCACGGTCGAGATGCCGTTGGTCAGCAGCAGCTTGCCCGGTGCGCCGATCTGCTGGGCCGCCACCGGTGTCGCGGCCAGCGTCGCGGCGCCGATGATGGTCGGGAAGGAAAGTCGGGCGGTCATGGCCGTGCCTTCTCACCCGCCGCTTAACGCCGGGTTATCGATGCCCACGCCAGCCATCATTTACCTCCAGTTCACCTATTCCCTTGAAAAGACGGGAAATGAAGTACCTGCACCTGCTCGCGCTGGCCGGCATCTCTCTCGGCACTCCGGCGGCGGCGGGAACGGTCGCGGTCCACGTGGTGGACGCGCAGGGACGCGCCGTGCCCGACGCGGTCGTCACCATCCTGCCCGCCGCGGGCTTGCCGACAGGCCCCATCCGCTTCCCGTGGGGCGTGAAGATGCTGCAGAAGGACATCGCCTTCAACCCGCACGTCCTGATCGTGCCGGTGGGCGCCACCGTCGCCTTTCCCAACGCGGACAAGGTGCGCCACCACGTCTACAGCTTCTCCAAGCCTGCCAAGTTCGAGCTGAAGCTGTTCGGCCGGGACGAGACGCGCAGCTACACCTTCCGCACCGCGGGCGCGGTGGCGCTGGGCTGCAACATCCACGACGCGATGAGCGGCTTCATCAAGGTGGTGGACACGCCCTTCGCCAACAAGACGGGGGCGAGCGGCGACGCGCGCATCGCCGGGGTCACCGCCGGCCGTGCGACGCTGACCGTCTGGCACCCGCGGATGCGCGCCAAGGACAATGAAGCGCAGTTCGCGCTGAACGTGCCCTCCGCCGGGGAGACAGCGCAGCAGATCCGCCTGGCACTGCGCTGACGTGACCGCACTCGCCACCCTGCCGCACTCCCTGATCGCCCGCGTCGCACGGTCGCTGTCGGCCAAGCTCACTCTGTTCTACGCGGTGCTGATCGCGGGCGTGGTGCTGCTGGTGCTGGTCGGCGCCAAGACGGGCATCAGCGGCTACACCGAGCGCATGATCCGCGGCGAGATGGCCAGCGGCGCGGTGGTGTTCGACCGGGTGACGACGATGCGCTACGCCCAGCTCGGCGACGCCAGCCAGGTGCTCGCGGCCGATTTCGGGTTTCGCAGCGCCGCCGCCACCGGGGACGCGCCGACCGTCGCCTCCGCGCTCGACTCGCTGCGCGGGCGCCTGCACCTGGACCAGGCCTTCTACGTTTCCACCGACGGGGCAGTGGTGGGATTCCGCGGAACGTTGCGCGCCGGCGAGGCGGAAGCGTTGCGCCGTGTGCTCGACGAGGGCAGCACGCGCGGCATCCTGCAACTGGGCGAGCAACGCTTCAACGCCGCCGCCGCGCCGATCAACGCGCCGGTGACGATCGGCTGGGTCGTGTTCGCCAACGCACTCGACGCGGGCGAACTCGCGCGGCTGGCCCGCATGTCGGCGATCGACCTGTCGCCGCAGATCGTCGCGGCGGCCGGCCTGACTGCCGACGAACGGTCGGGCAGGATCGTCGAGCGGTTCGTGGACGGGCAGCACCTGCTGATCCAGGCGTCGCCGATCGACTCGTTCCGGCGGGACCAGCCGCAGATGCTGCTGCTGCGCTACAGCGTCACGCGCGCGATGGGGCATTACGCGCCGCTCCTGTGGCTGCTGCTCGCCTGCGGGCTGCTCGGCATCGCGGTGGCGGTGGCGGGCAGCTGGATACTCGCGCGCCGCATCGTCCGCCCGATCGCAGCGCTGGACGCCGCCGCGCGGCGCGTCGCGCAGGGGGAGTATGCGCAGGTGCGCGTCGACACCCGCGATGAACTCGGCACGCTGGCGGAGAGCTTCAACCGCATGGTCAACGATGTCGGCGAGCGCGAGCGCCAGATCACCCATATGGCGCTGCACGACGGTCTGACCGGCCTGGCCAACCGCACGCTGCTGCGCGAATATCTGTCGCAGACGGCGGCGCGCTCCGCGGCGGGGCGGCAGCGGGCACTGTTCTGCCTGGATCTCGACAATTTCAAGGTTGTCAACGACACGCTGGGCCATCCGGTCGGCGATGCGCTGCTCTGCCGCGTCGCCGCCCGCCTGCTCGCGTTCGCGGGCGAGGGGTTCGTCGCGCGCCTGGGCGGGGACGAGTTCGCGCTCGTCATCGACGATGCCGGGCGCTCGCTCGACCGCGCCGCGACCGAGCTGCTGCGGATCATCGGCGAGCCCTGCGTGATCGACGGCCACCGCATCGTGCCGGGCACCAGCATCGGCATCGCGATCATCGACGGGCCGGACTGCGATCCCGTTACGCTGACCAAGAACGCCGACCTGGCGCTGTACCGCGCCAAGCATGACGGGCGAGGCGGTTATCGCTTCTTCGAGCCGGCGATGGATGCCGAGGCGCGCAAGCGCCGCCAGATGGAGCTCGACCTGCACGACGCGATCGCGGGCGGGCAATTGTCGCTGATGTTCCAGCCGCTGTTCAACCTGTCCGAAGCGCGCGTGTCGGCGTTCGAGGCGCTGCTGCGCTGGAACCACCCGACGCGTGGGCTCGTCTCCCCCGCCGACTTCATCCCGCTGGCGGAGGATACCGGGCTGATCCTGCCGATCGGCGAGTGGGTGATCCGCGAGGCGTGCCGCGCCGCGCGCCACTGGCCGGACCATGTCCGCATCGCCGTCAACGTGTCGCCGGTCCAGTTCCGCAGCCCCGGGCTGAGCGCGGTGATCCTTCAGGCGCTGGCGGAGAGCGGCCTGGCGCCGCACCGCCTAGAACTGGAGATCACCGAGAGCCTGTTCATCGACAATCCCGCCGCCACGCTATCCTCGCTCCACGGCCTGCGCGACCTGGGCGTGCGGGTGGCGCTGGACGATTTCGGCACGGGCTACTCGTCGCTCAGCTACCTGCGCGCCTTCCCGTTCGACAAGATCAAGATCGACCGCAGCTTCATCATGGACCTGCTGAGCAGCGACGGCGCCACCGCGATCATCCGCTCGATCACTACCCTGGCCGAGGCGCTGGGCATGGAGACGACGGCGGAGGGGGTCGAGAATGCCGGCCAGCTCGACATCCTGCGCGAGCAGGGATGCAGCCACATCCAGGGCTTCTACTTCAGCAAACCGATCAGCGAGGCGCATGTCGCCGCCATGCTGCACGACGATGCCCCGCCCGCCATGCGCCTGGCGAGTTGAGGGCGCGCGGAGAACCGGATCACCGGCTCTCCGCGCCCGCCCGATCAGACGTCGAGATTGGCGACGTTCAGCGCGTTGTCTTGGATGAATTCGCGGCGCGGCTCCACCACTTCGCCCATCAGCTGGGTGAAGATCATGTCCGCTGCCGACACGTCGTCACTGGTGACGCGCAGCATCGAGCGGACGGCGGGGTCCAGCGTGGTTTCCCACAGCTGCTCGGCGTTCATCTCGCCCAGGCCCTTGTAGCGCTGGATGGCGAGACCCTTGCGTCCCGCCAACAGGATCGCGTCGAGCAGTTGCGAGGGGCGCGCGACCAGCGTCTCGCCCTTGGCCAGCACCGCCTGCTCGCCGTCGTCGCCGTCCGGCTCGGGTGCGGGTTCCTCGGCGGCGGCCTGGCCGCTCGCGCGGACCAGCTTGCCGGCGTGAGCGAAGCTCGCCGCCTGCTCGGCCGCCAGCGTGTGGAGCTTGCGCGCCTCGGCGGAGGAGATGAAGCTCGCCTCGACGATGTGGTGGTCGGTAACACCGCGCCACAGCCGCTCGAAGTGGATGCCGCCGTCCTCGGTCAGCCGCGCCGACCAGCGTGCCTCCTGGTCGCCCGATTCGAGCCGCCGCGTCACCTCCGCGACAGTCGCCGCGCGCTCGTCGCGCGACAGCGCGGGGTCGAGCGCGCCGGCGAGTGCCAGCACCTCGATGATGCCCGCATCGTAGCGGCGCGGCACGTAGCGCATCAGCGTGCGCATCCGGCGTGCATGGTCAACCAGATCCTTGAGGTCACGGCCGGTGCGCGGGCCGCCGCTCGTCTCGAACACCATCGTGCCGACACCGCCTTCGACGAGATAGTCGTCCATCGCGGCATCGTCCTTCAGATATACCTCGGACCGGCCCTTGGTCGCTTTGTAGAGCGGCGGCTGGGCGATGAAGAGGTGGCCGCGCTCGATCAGCTCGGGCATCTGCCGGTAGAAGAAGGTCAGTAGCAGCGTGCGGATGTGCGCGCCGTCGACGTCGGCGTCGGTCATGATGACGATCTTGTGGTACCGCAGCTTGTCGGCGTTGAACTCGTCGCGGCCGATGCCGGTGCCCATCGCCTGGATCAGCGTGCCGATCTCCTTGGACGAGATCATCCGGTCGAAGCGCGCGCGCTCGGTGTTCAGGATCTTGCCGCGCAAGGGGAGGATCGCCTGGAAATGGCGGTCGCGGCCCTGCTTGGCGGAGCCGCCGGCGGAGTCGCCCTCGACCAGGAACAGCTCCGACTTGGACGGATCGCGCTCTTGGCAGTCGGCAAGCTTGCCGGGCAGCGAGGCGATGTCCATCGCGCCCTTGCGCCGGGTCAGTTCGCGCGCGCGCTTGGCCGCTTCGCGCGCGGCGGCGGCGTCGATGATCTTGCCGACGATCGCGCGGCCGTGCTGTGGGTTCTCCTCCAGCCACTCGGCCAGCTTGTCGGCCATCAGGGCCTCCAGCGGCTGGCGGACCTCCGAGGAGACGAGCTTGTCCTTGGTCTGCGAACTGAACTTGGGATCGGGCAGCTTGACCGACACGATCGCGGTCAGCCCCTCGCGCATGTCGTCGCCGGTCAGCGACACCTTCTCCTTCTTCAGCAGCCCCGACTTCTCCGCGTAATTGTTGAGCGTGCGGGTCAGCGCGGCGCGGAAGGCGGCGAGGTGCGTGCCGCCGTCGCGCTGGGGGATGTTGTTGGTGAAGGCGAGGACGTTCTCGTAGTAGCTGTCGTTCCACTCCAGCGCGACGTCGATGCCGACCTCGTCGCGCTGGCCGTGGATGGCGATCGGCTCGGGAAACAGCGGCGACTTGGCGCGGTCGAGCCACTTCACAAAGGCGGCGATGCCGCCCTCGTAATAGAGTTCCACCGTCTTCGGCTCGTCGTGCCGCGCGTCGGTGAGGAACAGGCGGACGCCCGAGTTGAGAAAGGCGAGCTCGCGGTAGCGGTGTTCCAGCTTCTCGAAGTCGAACTCGGTGATCTTGAAGGTGGCGGGCGAGGGCAGGAAGGTGACGCGCGTCCCCTTGCGCCCGTCCGCCGTGCCGACGACCTTGAGCGGCGCGACCGCGTCGCCGAAGGCGAAGCGCATGTAATGTTCTTCGCCGTCGCGCCAGATCGTCAGGTCGAGCCACTCGCTGAGCGCGTTGACCACCGACACGCCGACGCCGTGCAAGCCGCCCGACACCTTGTAGGCGTTGTCGTCCGACGTGTTCTCGAACTTACCGCCGGCGTGGAGCTGGGTCATGATGACTTCGGCCGCCGACACGCCCTCCTCGGCATGGATGCCGGTGGGGATGCCACGGCCGTTGTCGGTCACCGATACCGAGCCGTCGGCGTTCAGTTGGATGTCGATCCGGTCGCAATGCCCCGCCAGCGCCTCATCGATCGCGTTGTCCGACACCTCGAACACCATGTGGTGGAGGCCGGAGCCGTCGTCGGTGTCGCCGATATACATGCCGGGACGCTTGCGCACCGCGTCCAAGCCCTTCAGCACCTTGATCGAGGAAGCGCCGTACTCGTTCGCATTCTGGGGTTCTGCCATGACCAGCATATAGGGTTCGCACGGGTCGAACGGAAGCAAAATGGGGGTGCCGGAGGAACCTTTCGGCCGGTTCGGAACGTTTTGGGCGCGAACAAGATGACAAACCTGTCATGTTTTCATAGAAACGGAAAAACCAAGGAGTACCACCTCGATGCCGAGCACCACGCAGCCTACCCCCGACGAAGCACTGCAGCGACTGAAGAACGGCAATGCCCGTTTCACCGCCGACGAGGCGTATGACGCGGATCTGTCGCGCGATCGCCGGATGGCGCTGGCGAAGGGGCAGCAGCCGTTCGCGACGCTGGTCGGCTGCTCGGACTCGCGGGTCGGGCCGGAGCAGCTGTTCGGCGTCGGTCTGGGCGACCTGTTCATCGTCCGCACCGCCGGCAACAACATCGGCACGGCGGGCACCGGGTCGGTCGAATATTCGGTGATCGCGCTGGGCGTGCCGCTGATCGTGGTGCTGGGCCATGAGGCGTGCGGTGCGGTGGTCGCCGCCACCGAGGTCGTCACACAGGACAAGCGCTTCCCCGGCTCGATCGGCCCGATGATCGCGCCGATCCTGCCGGCGGTGATCGCGGCGCAGCGCACCAATCCCGACAATCTGGTCGAGGCATCGGTCGAGGAGAACGTCCGCCGCGTCGTTGAGCGGCTGCGGTCCGGCGAAGCGGTGCTCGAGGATGCGCTGGAGGCGGGCAAGCTCAAGGTCGTGGGTGCGGTGTACAGCCTGTCGACCGGCGAGGTGCGCTGGCTCGACTGAGCGCCCGCGGGTCAGCCGAGCGCCGCGTGCGTCGCGTCCGGGCCGAGCGCGGAGAACAATCCGCGCTCCGTCCCGGTCATCCACACCTGGCCACGTCCGGCGAGGCGCGCGAACAACCCCTCGCGACGTAGCGGGTCGAGATGCGCGGCGACTTCGTCCAGCAGCAGCACGGGCGCGCGGCCGGTTCGTTCGGCGACGAGTTCGGCATGGGCGAGGACGATGCCGATGAGCAGCGCCTTCTGCTCGCCGGTGGAGGCGAGGGCGGCCGCCTGATCCTTCTCCAGATGGGTCACGGCGAGGTCGGCGCGGTGCGGCCCGACCAGCGCGCGGCCCGCCGCGGCATCGCGCCGCCGCCCGAGGCACAGGGCGTGCGCGAACGCGTCCGCCTCGATCGCGTCGCCCTCCAGGCGGAGCCCGGCGCGCGCGAACGGCCCCGGCGGGGCGTCGGCGAGACGGGCGGCGAGCAAGTCCACCGTCTCTGCGCGCGCGGCGTCCAGCGCGGCACCATGTTCCGCCATGCGCGCCTCCAGCGAGGACAGCCAGGCCGGGTCGGCAGGGCGCCCTCCACCATGGGCGTCGGCGAGCAGCCGGTTGCGCTCGCGCATCGCCGCCTCGTAGCGGGTGGCGTGCACCGCGTGACCGGGAGCGAGCGCCAGGACGAGGCGGTCGAGGAAGCGCCGCCGCTCCCCCGCCGGCTCGACGAACAATCGATCGGTCGCGGGTGTCAGCCACAGCACCGTCAGCCACTCGGCCAGCGCCGTCGCCGCCGTCGCGGCACCCTGGACGCGGACCATCCGCCGCTCGGGTGCCGACGCCAGTGCCCCGGTCGCGATCTCCACCTCGTCGGGGAGGGTCGCAGCGACGCCGAACCCGCCGGCGCCCTCCTGGCGCGCCATCGCCGACAGGGCCGCGCGCCGCAGTCCGCGGCCGGGGGCGAGCAGCGACACCGCCTCCAGCACGTTGGTCTTGCCCGCGCCGTTCTCGCCGGTGAGCACGACGAAGCCGGCGCCGGGCGACAGCGTCAGCGCGGCGTGGTTGCGGAAATCGGTGAGCGTCAGGCGGTGGAGCAAGGGATTGACCGCAGAAGCGCTAGATCGGTCTTCCGCCAACGGCGCATCAGGATACGCCCAGTGCTTCAAGCACGATCGACTTGGCCTGTGCCGCCACGGCCTTATCCATCCGGCCTATCCTGACGAGGTCGATTGCCGCAACCGTCGCTACCTTGGCGGTGCGTACGCGGGAGGGAATGATGAGCCCGAGTCGTTCGGCGTCGGGGATGTCGAGGTCGCCGCGCCAGCGAGGGCGCCTGGCACTCGTAATCATCAGCACCCAGGCCAGTAGCCCGATCGCAGCCTCATCCGTGTCGAAGGAGCAGAGAAGAAGGGCTGGGCGCCGTACAACGACGGCGCGCTCGACATGGGGAAAGGGAGCTTGAACGATATCGCCCGGCTCAAAGTGCATCATACGCCGCGTCGAGTTCGTCGGCCCATTCGGTAAAACTGCCCAGATCGGCGACGAAAGGTACCGCGACCATCTTCGTGAGGACGGCGCGTCCGTCCTCGATTTCCCACGCGACATCATCGCCGGGCTCGATACCGAGAGCCCGACGCACGGCGATGGGAACCGTCGTTTGCGCCTTCGCCGTGATCCTGCCGACGATCATAGTGCGAAGGTAAGAACTATCCTTACCGGCGTCAACGACGCGGCGTCACACCCGCATCGGCATCAGCACGTAGAGCGCGGGCGCCTTGTCGTTCTCGCGGATCAGCGTTGGCGCGGCGGCGTCGGCGAGGTGGACCTCGACCACGTCGCCGTCGATCTGGCCCAGGATGTCCATCAGGTAACGGCTGTTGAAGCCGATCTCGAACGAGGTGGCGGTATAGTCGCCGGGCACCTCTTCGGCGGCGGTGCCGTTCTCCGGGCTGGTCACCGAGAGGGTGATCTTGTCGCGGTCGAGCGCCATCTTGACCGCGCGGGTCTTCTCGGTGGCAATGGTGGAGACGCGGTCGACGCCCTGCATGAAGCTGGTGGGGTCGAGCTTCAGGATCTTGTCGTTGCCGGTCGGAATGACGCGGCTGTAGTCGGGGAAGGTGCCGTCGATCAGCTTGGAGGTCAGCAGCGCGCGGCCGAGATCGAAGCGGATCTTGGTGCCCGACAGCGACACGCCGACCGAGCCGTCGACCTCGTCGAGGAGTTTGCGCAGCTCGCCCACGCATTTGCGGGGGACGATGACATCCGGCATGTTCTCTGCGCCCTCGGGCCGGGGCAGGGTGACACGCGCGAGGCGGTGGCCGTCGGTGGCGGCGGCCTTCAACACCGGTTCCGAGCCCTCACCGTTCGCGACGTGGAGGAAGATGCCGTTGAGATAGTAGCGCGTCTCCTCGGTGGAGATGGCGAAGCGGGTCTTGTCGATGATCTGCTTCAGCGTCTCGGCCGGCAGTTCGAACTGGGTGGGCAGCTCGCCCTCGGCGATCACGGGGAAATCATCGCGCGGCAGCGTGCCGAGCGAGAAGCGGGCGCGGCCGGCGACGATCGTCATCCGCCCCTCGGCCGCGGACAGCGACACCTGCGCCCCCTCCGGCAGCTTTCGCGCGATGTCGAACAGCGTGTGGGCGGACACGGTGGTGGCGCCCGGCTGGTCGACCGCGGCGGGCACTGATTCGTTGATCTGGAGATCGAGGTCGGTCGCCATCATCTTCAGCGTGCCATCCGCCGTCGCCTCCAGCAGGACGTTGGACAGGATGGGGATGGTGTTGCGGCGCTCCACCACCGACTGGACGTGGCTCAGCCCCTTGAGGAGCGTCGCGCGTTCGATCGTCGCCTTCATGTATCGAGAATCCCCGTTGCCGAATCTGGTCAATCGCCGAGTCCGGCCGTTTGCGGTCTAGTCCTACCCGATTGGTCGTCGCGGGCAAGGTTGTCTCGTCGCAGCCGAGTGGTAACCGCAGCGTTAACGCGGCGGCGGTAACGGGTCTGGGGATTGCATCCGGTCCGGCGGGGCGACAAGCGGGACGGGTGAGACGGGGACGGGACTTGATCGCGCGGCACGGCGAAACCGTGTTCAACGCCGCCGCGCGCTTTCAGGGGACGATCGCGCACACGCCGTTGACGCGCGCAGGGATCGCGCAGGCCGACGCGATCGGCCAGGCGCTGCGCCGCGCGCTGGGGCCGACGCCGAGACTGACCTTGTGGGCGTCGCCGACCGGCCGCGCGTTGCAGACGCTGGCGATCGTGGTCGAGCATCTGGCGCTCGACTGGCACGCGGTACGCACCGACGAGCGGCTGGCGGAGCTCGATTTCGGCGGATGGGGCGGGCGGACCTACGCCGAGATCGTCGCGGAGGCGGGGCCGATCGTGCGGGCGGACGGGCTGGTCCGGCCGGCACCGGACGGCGAGCGCTACGCGAGCATGGCGGCGCGGCTCGCCGGATGGATCGCCGACAGCGACGCGGAGGGCGACCGGCTGATCGTCATGCACGGACTGTCGAGCCGCGTGCTGCGCGGGCTGCTGACCGGCCGCGCCGCCGATGGCGAGCTGGGCGCGCCGATCGGCGACAGCCTGCCGCAGGGGTCGGCGGTGATGGTGGAGCGCGGCGTGGAGCAGGTGATCCACCGCGGGACGGGCGCGCACGGCGGCAAGGCACCGGCGTGAAGGGGCTGGCGATCCTGCTGCTCGCCGCGGTGACCCCTCCGGCCGCGCGCGAGACGGTGGGCGTGTACCGCGGCTGGGCGGCATTCCGCGATCCCGACCGCTGCTACGCCATCGCGGCGCCGGTGAAGGCGGGCCGGGCGCGCCGCCGGCAACCGTTCGCCAGCGTCGGCACCTGGCCGGGGCGGGGGCTGCGGTCGTCGCTGCACGTGCGGCTGAGCCGCGCGCACGACCGGTCGGCGGCGGTGACGCTGTCAGTGGGCGAGCGGCGCTTCACCCTGGTCGCGGGCCGGGTCGACGCCTGGGCGAGGGACGCGGCGAGCGACCGCGCGATCGTCGCCGCGATGCGCGCGGCCCGCAGCATGAGCGTCGAGACGGTGGCGGTGGGCGGACGATCCTTCGCCGACACCTACGCGCTGGCCGGCGCCGCCACCGCGATCGACGCGGCGCTGCTGGCGTGCGTCGGACGATGATGCACCTGTTCCGCCCTTTCCGCCCGCTGCTGCCCGGTACGACGCCCGGCGACCGGCTGATCGCCTGCGCGGCGGCGGCGATGGGCATCGCGGGCATGGCGATCGTGTGCGCGATGCTGCCGCCGGGCACGGGGCCGCTGATCGTGGCGCCGATGGGGGCATCGGCGGTGCTGCTGTTCGCGGTGCCGGCGAGCCCGCTCGCGCAGCCATGGCCGGTGGTGGGTGGCAACGTGCTGTCGGCGCTGGTCGGCGTCGCCGTGGCGAAGCTGCTGGGTACGGGGGCGATCGCGGCGGGGGTGGCGGTGGGCGTCGCGATCCTGGCGATGTCGCTCACCCGCTGCCTGCACCCGCCGGGCGGCGCGGCGGCGCTGAGCGCGGTGATCGGCGGCCCGGCGGTGATCGAGGCGGGATGGCGGTTCCCGCTGGTCCCCGTCGGCGTCAACGCGCTGGCGCTGCTCGCGCTGGGGCTGGCGTTCCACCGGCTCTACGGCCGCCGCTACCCGCATCGCGCGGCGCCGGCGCCCGGCCCGCGCCGGTTCGAGGCGGAGGATCTGGACGTCGCGCTGGCCGAGTCGGGCGAGGCGTTCGACATCGCGCGCGACGACCTGGAACAGCTGCTGGCGGCGGCGGAGGCGGCGGCCGATCGGCGGCGGGCGGGAGCGGGAAGGGCGCAGTAGAAAAAACGCCCGACATCGCCTATGTCGCCGCGATGCAGACCGCCGCCAACCTGATGCCCATTCCGGGGCACGTCGACCCCGTGCCCGTGCCGCGCGCCCCCTCGCTGCGGCCGGACGGGCGCGTCGACCTGATCGGCCTGTCGCGCGAGGGCGTGCGCGAGGCGCTGCTCGCCGCCGGCATGGAGCTGAAACAGGCGAAGCTGCGCGCCAAGCAGATCTTCCACTGGCTGTACAATCGCGGCGCGACCGAGTTCGCGCAGATGACCGACATCGCCAAGGCGCAGCATCCGTGGCTGGCCGAGCGGTTCGTGATCGGCCGACCGGAGGTGGTCGAGGCGCAGGTATCGACCGACGGCACGCGCAAATGGCTGCTGCGGAGCCCGGACGCGCAGGATTACGAGATGGTGTTCATTCCCGACGCCGATCGCGGGACGCTGTGCGTGTCGAGCCAGGTCGGCTGCACGCTCAACTGCACCTTCTGCCATACCGGCACGATGCGGCTGGTGCGCAACCTGACCGCGGGCGAGATCGTCGGCCAGGTGATGCTGGCGCGCGACGCGCTGGGCGAGTGGCCGTCGCAGCCCGAGGGACGGATGCTGACCAACATCGTGATGATGGGGATGGGCGAGCCCTTATACAATTTCGAGGGCGTGCGCGACGCGCTGAAGCTGGTGATGGACGGCGATGGGCTGGCCCTGTCGAAGCGGCGGATCACGCTGTCGACCAGCGGCGTGGTGCCGATGATGGCGCGGGCTGGCGAGGAGATCGGCGTCAACCTGGCGGTGTCGCTCCACGCGGTGACCAAGGAAGTGCGCGACGAGATCGTGCCGCTCAACCGCAAATACGGGATCGAGGAACTGTTGCAGGCCTGTGCCGACTATCCCGGCGCCAACAACGCGCGGCGGATCACGTTCGAATATGTGATGCTGAAGGACAAGAACGATTCGGACGCCGATGCGCGCGAACTCGTCCGGCTGCTGCGCCACTACGACCTGCCGGCCAAGGTCAATCTGATCCCGTTCAACCCGTGGGCGGGATCGCCCTACGAATGCTCGACGCCCGAGCGGATTCGCGCGTTCAGCGACATCGTGTTCGAGGGCGGCATCTCCGCCCCCGTCCGCCGACCGCGTGGGCGCGACATCGATGCGGCGTGCGGGCAGCTGAAGACCGCCGCCGAGAAGAAGTCGCGCGCGCAGCTCGATCGCGAGGCGGCGGCGGCGCTGGCCGAGGTCGGCTGAACTACGCCGCCTTGGCGAGTTCGAACCGTGCTTCGTCGTTCGCGGTCTCGACGACCGGAACGGCGGCGGGGCGCGGATCGGGGACGAGCAGGCGAAGCGCGAGGATGGCGACGCCGGCGGCGAGATAGCCGGCGATCGCCCACAGGGGCTGCCACAGCACCACCACGCCGAGCCCCGCGCGCAGCCAGTTGGAATGGATGCCGAGATCCTGCCCGATCGCCTCGCAGACGCCGAAGAAGGTGTCGGGGCGGTTGAAGGTGTTGGCCATGATGCGAAACTCCTGAAGCGATGCTCAGAGCGTCGCAGGAGCCGTGCCAATTGACCGAATCGTTGCCGATCAATGGCTTGGTGCATTGCACGCCGACGGGTTGGCGGAAACGTCGCCGGATGTTGGCGGATTGCGCCAGCCGGAACGTGACGACGTCACCTTAACCCGCTCGGGGCGAACGATGGTGTATCGACGCCTCATCATGCCCCGGAGAGCGTCGACTTTCGCGCGCGAAAGCGCCAAGCGCTGCTGCGTGCTCGACCTTTCTACCCTCGCGCTGTCCGCCGCTGCCGGCATCGTCGGCGGCGCCATGAACGCGCTCGCGGGCGGCGGCACCTTCGCGACGATGCCCGCGCTGCTCGCGATGGGCACGCCCGCCAACGTCGCCAACGCGACCTCCAACCTGGCGCTGATGCCGGGCGCGGGGATGAGCGCCTGGACCTTTCGCGACGAGTTGAGACCCGTCGGCGGCGTGCCGGTGCGCCTGCTGGCCGGGATCACCTTCGTCGCGGGACTGGTCGGCAGTGCGCTGCTGGTGGTGACGCCGGCGGCGGCGTTCGACGTGATCGTGCCGTGGCTGCTGCTGATCGCCTTCATCGCCATCGTCTTCGGCAAGCGCGCGGCCGACTGGCTCGCGGCACGCGTGACGATCGGGCGCGGCACGCTGATGGCGGTGCAGGCGCTGCTCGGCACCTATGGCGGCTATTTCGGCGGCGGCGTCGGCATCATGACGACGGCGACCTACGGCCTGCTCGCCGGGGAAAGCCCCCGGGGGATGTTCGCGCCCCGCACGCTGATGCTGGCGGTGGCCAATTTCGCGGCGGCGATCGTGTTCGCGTCGACCGGGCTGGTCCGCTGGGACGCGTGCCTGCCGATGCTGGCGGGCGGCGTGCTCGGCGGCTGGCTGGGCGCGCACGCGGGCAAGCGACTACCGGCGGGGGCGGTCAGGTGGTGGACGATCCTGGTGACGGCGGCGACGACGGCGGTGTTCTTCTGGCGGGCTTACGGGTGAGGCCGACGCCTGGGCCGAGCGTCACACTTGCTTGACTCGATTGACCCCTGGAACGAAACGCTCGGGCGCGATCGTTTCCGATTGTGCGACGATGAGAAAGAGCGATGGTTGGCTGGTAGGTGGGTTATAGCCGAGTAGGGACTTGTAGGACAGCGATCACCTTTGCGCCGCCATAGACTGGTCGCGCTCTCATCTCGTCGCCCCGGCCTTGAGCCGGGGGCCCGCTTCTTCATCGCCGCCAGAGAGGCCGTTACCCCGACGTACATCGCGCCGCGGTAGCGATCCGCCATGATATAGACCGAGCCGCCGCGCCTGTCGTTCATCAGGCGAGGACAAAAGAAGCGGGGCCCCGGGTCAAGCCCGGGGCGACGGCGAGGGGCGGGCAGGCGCCACCGCTCTCCTCTCTCACCCCGGTCGGCGCATCCGGAACAAGGCGTCCTCGGTGATCTCGAAATAATCGGCGGGGCCGCCGCCGCGGGTGATGGGGCGGGCGCGGGCGGTCTGGTAGATGCCGTCGTCGAGCAGGCCCTGGTCGATGTGGATGCCGACGGCCTCGCCGATGACGAGCCATTGGTCGAGGGCGCGGCCTTCCTTGGTTTCCAGGCGGATCAGCTGGGTGAGGCGGCACTCGAAGGAGACCGGGCTGGCGGCGACGCGCGGCGGTGCGACGAGGCGGGAGGGGGCGGCGTCCAGGCCGGAAAGGGTAAATTCATCGTCGTCGGTGCCGGCCGAGGTGGCGTTCATCGCCTCGGCCAGCGGACGGGTGGCGAGGTTCCAGACGAACTCGCCCGTCTCCTTCGCGTTGGCGACCGAGTCCTTCCAGCCCATCGACGAGAAGGCGATCAGCGGCGGCGCGTAGTTGAGGACGTTGAAGAAGCTGTAGGGGGCGAGGTTGCGCTTGCCCGCCGCCGACATGGTGGAGATCCAGCCGATCGGGCGCGGCGCGACGATGGCGTTGAGCGGATCGTGGGGGAGGCGGTGGCCTGCCGCGGGTTCGTAGAAATGCCATTCGGTCATCGCCGCACAACTGCTAAGGCGCGGGGATGGACGCAAGCTCCCCCGACATTCCGCCGCCCGGCGCGCTGATCCGCCGCCACGGGCTCGCGACGCGCGTGTGGCACTGGGTGAACGCGGTGGCGATCTTCGTGCTGATCGGATCGGGGCTGGGCATCTCCAACGCGCATCCGCGGCTCTACTGGGGCGTGTACGGGGCGAACTTCGACCAAGCATGGTGGCAGCTGCCGCGCTTTCCGGCGTGGATCACGATCCCGGCGAGCTACAATCTCGCCATCTCGCGGCGGTGGCACCTGTTCTTCGCGCTGGTGCTGGGGTTCGGGCTGCTCGCCTACATGATCTGGAGCCTGGTCGACCGGCATTTCCAACGTGACCTGACGCTCCGGCGGCGCGAGCTGACGGCGCGGCACCTGTGGGCGGATTTCCGCGCACATCTCGACTTCCGGTTCCACGATCCGGAGGCTCCGCGCGCCTATAACGTGTTCCAGAAGCTGAGTTACGTCGGCGTGCTGTTCGTGGCGTTGCCGCTGGTCATCCTGACGGGCATCGCGCTGTCGCCGGGGATGAATGCGGCCTGGCCCTGGGTGCTCGACCTGTTCGGCGGGCGCCAGTCGGCGCGGTCGGTGCATTTCCTGTGCATGGTGGCGATCGCCGCGTTCACGGTGGTGCACCTGGCGCTGGTGATCCTGGCGGGGGCGGGCAACGAGCTGCGGTCGATGGTGACCGGGCGCTGGCGGGTGCCGCCGGACGGGCAGGTCGACGCGGTCGGCGATCCGGTGGTTAGGGGGCCGGTGGTGACAGGAGAGCCGCGATGAGCGGGGGCGTGATCGGCCGGCGCGGGTTGATCGGCGGCGGGGTCGTGGGCGCGACGGGGCTGCTGCTCGGCGGGTGCGACCGGGTGGTGCAGGCGCCGGCGACGCGGCGCATCCTGTTCATGGGCGAGGAGATGCAGATGGGCCTGCAGCGCGCGCTGATGGACCGCGACGCGCTGGCGCCCGAGTACCGGCCGGAGCAGCGCTCGCCGATCTTTCGCGCCAACGGCACGCGCGATCCGGCGACGCCGCTGTACGAGGCGCTGCGGGCCGGAAACTTCGCCGACTGGCGGTTGATCGTGGGCGGGCTGGTGGCGCGCCCGCTGGCGCTGTCGCTCGCCGATCTGGGGGCGATGCCGCAGCGGGCGCAGATCACGCGCCACGATTGCGTCGAGGGATGGAGCGCGGTCGGCAAGTGGCAGGGCCCGAGGCTGGGCGACGTGCTGCGCGCGGGCGGCTTGCGCGATGCGGCGCGCTTCATCGTCTTCACCTGCGCCGACCTGTACGGGGGCAAGCCCTATTACGAATCGATCGACCTGGTGGACGCATTCCACCCGCAGACGATCCTGGCCTGGGCGCTGAACGACCGGTTCCTGCCGGTGCAGAACGGCGCGCCGTGCCGGCTGCGGGTCGAGCGGCAACTGGGCTACAAGCACGCCAAATACCTGATGCGGATCGACGCGGTCGCGAGCCTGGACGGGATCGGCAAGGGGAAGGGCGGATATTGGGAGGATAACGTCGATTACGACTGGTACGCGGGGATTTGAGGGATCGGGCGACCACCTGCCTCTTCCGTCACCCCGGACTTGATCCGGGGTCCATCGCGCTGCGAGAGCCGCCGCCGATACTCTCGCGGAACCATGGACCCCGGATCAAGTCCGGGGTGACGAGGGTAGGACATTTCGGCTGAAACGCCGGGGTGCTCCGTGCAGGGGTGGCGTGGATGGCCACCGCCCGTTAGCAACCGTGCCATGGCGTTGATCGATCGTTTCCTCGCCGCGCAGGTGAAGCGCGGACAGCTCTCCGTCACCCACGCGAACGGCCGCACGGTGCAGATGGGGAGCCCCGATCCCGATCTGCCGTCTGTCGCGATCCGCTTCACCGACGCCGCGACGCCGGGGCGGATCGTCCGCCACCCGGCGCTGGGCGCGGCGGAGGCGTTCATGGACGGGCGGCTGGTGATCGACCGGGGCGACATCCGTGATCTCGTGAACCTGCTGAAGGGCAACACGCCGTGGGAACGGGGTGGCGGGCTGAAGCCGTCGCTGCCGATCACGCTGCTGGACGGCGTGGTCCACCGGCTCGACCGGATCAACATGGCGCGCCGGTCGAAGAAGAACGTCGCGCACCATTACGACCTGTCGGACCGGCTGTACGACCTCTTCCTCGACGCCGACCGGCAGTACAGTTGCGCCTATTTCACCGATCCGGCGAACACGCTGGAACGGGCGCAGGAGGACAAGAAGGCGCATATCGCCGCCAAGCTGCTGTTGCGGCCGGGGATGCGCGTGCTCGACATCGGCTGCGGCTGGGGCGGGATGGCGCTGTACCTGCACGCCAAGACCGGTGCGGAGGTACTGGGCGTGACGCTGTCGGAGGAGCAGCTGAAGGTCGCGCGCGCGCGGGCGGCGGCGGCGGGAGTGGCCGACAAGGTGCGGTTCGAGCTGATCGACTATCGCGCGGTGACGGGCAGTTTCGACCGCATCGTGTCGGTGGGCATGTTCGAGCATGTCGGGCCGGCGCATTACCAGGCGTTTTTCCGGCAATGCCACCGGCTGCTGTCGGATGATGGCGTCATGCTGCTCCACACGATCGGGCGGATGGGCAAGCCGGGGACGACCGACACGTTCACGACGAAGTACATTTTCCCCGGCGGCTACAACCCGGCGCTGTCGGAGATCGTGCGGGGGTATGAGGGGACGAAGTTCTTCCCCACCGACATCGAGGTGCTGCGGCTGCACTACGCGCTGACCATCGATCACTGGTACGACCGGACGGTGGCGGCGAGGGAGCGGATCGTCGCGCTGTACGACGAGCGGTTCTACCAGATGTGGACCTTCTACCTGGCGGGCGCGGCGGCGGCGTTCCGGACGGGGGGCATGTGCAATTACCAGGTGCAGCTGTCGAAACAGCGGCTGACGGTGCCGCTGACGCGCGATTACATCGGCGAGGCGGAGCGGCGGCTCCGGAGGGGGTAATCCTGCGTACCCGTACCCCGGCGGAGGCCGGGGCCCAGGTGGGAAGGTCGCCGTGATTGCTCGAAACGTCACCCAACTGGGCCCCGGCCTTCGCCGGGGTGCAGGTAGCTTACCGCCCCGGCGTGGCCTTGCCCTTTGCTTCCGCCGCGATGGCGGCCCGCGCGGCGGCGCGCTCGGCGAGGCTGACGGTGCCGTCGCCGTTGGTGTCGTAGCGGCTGGCGACGGCGCGCAGCAGCGCCTGCATCTCGACGGGCGTGATCTTGCCGTTCCTGTTCGCGTCGGCGAGCGTGAAATAGCGGTCGGTGAGCTTGTCCGCCTGCGCGGGCGTCAGCCGCTTCGAACCGGCGGCCATGCGCTTGACGCGCGCGTCTACCTCCTGCCGGTCGAGCACGCCGTCCTTGTTGGTGTCGGACGCCTTGAACTCGGCCATCAGTCGCGGGTCGACCGCGGCGGCCTTCGCCTTGGTCGCGGGGCCGGGCGGTTGGGCGAACACTTCCGCGCCGATGCAGGCGAGCAGGATGGCGGGGCCGAGGATGTAGGTCACGAAACGCATGGTGCCTGTCCGTATCACGCGGGGATTGCCGAATGCTGAACGGTTGCGCGCGGCGCGTGCCGGACGGTTGCGCGTCCCGCGCGGGGCGCATAGGGGCGCGGACCATGAGCGATCCCATCAAGAAAGTCGTGCTCGCCTATTCGGGCGGCCTGGACACCAGCGTCATCCTGAAGTGGCTGCAGACCGAATATGGCTGCGAGGTGGTGACCTTCACCGCCGACCTGGGCCAGGGCGAGGAGCTGGAGCCGGCGCGTGAGAAGGCGCTGCTGCTCGGCATCAAGCCGGAGAACATCTTCATCGACGACCTGCGCGAGGAGTTCGTGCGGGACTACGTGTTCCCGATGATGCGCGCGAACGCGCTGTACGAGGGGCTGTACCTGCTCGGCACGTCGATCGCGCGGCCGCTGATCGCCAAGCGGCAGATCGAGATCGCGGCCCTCGTGGGTGCGGATGCGGTCAGCCACGGCGCGACCGGCAAGGGCAACGACCAGGTGCGGTTCGAGCTGGGCTATTACGCGCTCAACCCCGACATCCGCGTGATCGCGCCGTGGCGCGAATGGGACCTGACCAGCCGCACCAAGCTGATCGAGTTCGCCGAGGCGCACCAGATCCCGATCAGCAAGGACAAGCGCGGCGAGGCGCCGTTCTCGACCGACGCGAATCTGCTCCACACCTCGTCCGAGGGGCAGGTGCTGGAGGACCCGTGGGAGGAGGTGCCCGATTACGTCTACTCGCGCACCGTCAATCCGGAGGACGCGCCCGACCAGCCGGAGACGATCACGATCGATTTCGAGCGCGGCGACGGCGTCGCGGTGAACGGCGAGGCGCTGTCGCCGGCGGCGTTGCTGGCGAAGCTCAACGATCTCGGGCGCGCGCACGGGATCGGCCGGCTCGACCTGGTCGAGAACCGCTTCGTCGGCATGAAGAGCCGCGGCATGTACGAAACGCCGGGCGGCACCATCTACGCGGTCGCGCACCGGGCGATCGAGCAGCTGACGCTCGATCGCGGCGCGGCGCATCTGAAGGACGAGCTGGCGGTGCGCTATGCCGAGCTGGTCTATAACGGCTTCTGGTTCTCGCCGGAGCGGGAGATGCTGCAGGCGGCGGTCGACCATAGCCAGGCAAAGGTCGGCGGCACCGTGCGGCTGAAGCTCTACAAGGGGCAGGCGATCGTCACGGGCAGGAAGTCGCCGCATTCGCTGTATTCAGAGAAGGTGGTCACCTTCGAGGACGACCAGGGTGCCTATGACCAGCGCGACGCGGCGGGGTTCATCAAGCTCAACGCGCTGCGCCTGCGGCTGCTCGGCCGGCGGGATCGGTAAGCCCAGAATCCTCCCCTGGAAGGGGAGGTGGCAGCCGAAGGCTGACGGAGGGGTGTCGCCGCGGGTGATGAAGCGTGACGTTGCGAGCGGCGATACCCCTCCGGCGCTGCGCGCCACCTCCCCTTGCAGGGGAGGATTGTAACCTTGTCGCCCCTCTTTCCCCCGCCTAAGACCCTGTCCATGGGGGAAAAGCTGCACTGGTGGCAGACGCGGATGTTCGTGGCGGCGATGGCGTTCGCCGCGGCGGTGCCGCTGCTGTGGCCGGACATCCCGCCGCTGGTCGACCTGCCCGGCCATATGGGCCGGTACCGCGTCCAGCTTGCGATCGGCGACAATCCCTGGCTGAATCAATGGTATGACTTCCGCTGGTCGCTGATCGGCAATCTCGGCATCGATCTGCTCATCATCCCGCTGGCGCCGCTCGTCGGGCTGGAATGGGCGGTCAAGCTGATCGTCATCGCCATCCCCGTGCTGACCGTCACCGGGCTGTTGTGGATCGCGCGCGAGGTGCACGGGCGCATTCCGGCGACGGCGCTGTTCGCGCTGCCGCTCGCCTATAGCTACCCGTTCCAGTTCGGCTTCGTGAACTTCGCCCTGTCGCTGGCGCTGGCGCTCAACCTGTTCGCCTGGTGGCTGCGACTGGCGCGGCAGGGACGGCTGCGGTTCCGGGCGATCGTGTTCGTGCCGCTGTCCTGCGCGCTGTGGGTGTGCCACACCTTCGGCTGGGGCGTGCTGGGCGTGCTCGCCTTCTCCGCGGAGATGATCCGGCAGCACGACCGGCGGAAAGGCGAGCGCGCCGACGGCGGCGGGCGCCACTGGCTGGCGGCGTGGGTGCGCGCCGGGCTCGGCTGCCTGCCGCTGGCGCTGCCGATGATCCTGATGGTGGCGTGGCGATCGGGCGATCACGTGACGGGGCAGACCGCCGACTGGTTCAACTGGCGCGCCAAGATCAACTGGGTGCTGATGGTGCTGCGCGACCGGTGGATGGCGTGGGACATCGCCGGCGTGACGCTGCTGTTCGTGATCCTGCTGAAGGGCGTGCGCGACGACCGGATCGAATATTCGCGCAACCTGGGCCTGTCGGCGCTGTTCCTGGCGGCGGTGTACCTGGTGCTGCCGCGGATCGTGTTCGGCTCGGCCTACGCGGACATGCGGCTGGCGCCCTACGTGCTCGCCATCGCGCTGATCGCGCTACGCCCGCGGCGCGGGCTGTCGCTGCGCGGCAGCGCGACGATGGCGGCGCTGGGGCTGGCGTTCTTCGGCGCGCGGCTGGCGGGGACGACCGCGAGCTACTGGCTGTACGACCGCAGCTACGACGAGGCGCTGACCGCGCTGTCGGTGATCCCGGAGCGCGCGCGCGTGGTGTCGTTCGTCGGGCGGCGCTGCCGCGACGACTGGGCCTATTCCCGGCTGGAGCACGTGCCGGCGCTGCTGCTGGAGCGGCGGCTGGCCTATACCAACGACCAATGGTCGATGCCGGGCGCGCAGCAGCTGACCGCGCGCTACCGGGCGGCGCGCGGCTTCGCCCACGATCCGTCGCAGGTGGTGACCGACCGGCGCTGTCGCGGCGAGTGGTGGCGGCCGGTGAACATGGCACTGGCGCAGTTCCCGCGCACCGCCTTCGATTACGTGTGGCTGATCCGCCCCCCCGCCTACGACCCCGCGCTGACCCGCGGACTGACGCCGATCTGGCGCCGGGGGACCAGCGTGCTGTTCCGCGTCGACGACACGCCCGCGGGGCGGACTCAGCCCCTCCTGAACGGCGTCAGCTCGCCCAGATAGGCGGCGTCGGCGGCGATGCCCTCGCGCTCCGCGGCCAGGAAATCGGCGGCCGCGTGGCGGAAACCGGGATCGGGGATGTAGTGCGCCGACCAGGTGGGCACGGGCACGTAGCCGCGCGCCAGCTTGTGCTCGCCCTGTGCGCCCGCCTCGACGCGGGGCAGGCCCCGCGCGATCGCCGCGTCGATCGCCTGGTAGTAGCAGAGCTCGAAATGGAGGAACGGCACCTCCTCCGTACAGCCCCAGTAGCGGCCGTAGAGCGCGTCGTCGCCGATCAGGTTGAGCGCCCCCGCCACGGCCACGCCGTCGCGTTCCGCCAGGATCAGGAGCACGCGATCGCCGAGCGCCTGGCCGAGCAGCGGGAAGAAGCCGCGGGTGAGATAAGGGCGGCCCCATTTGCGGCTGCCGGTGTCCTGGTAGAAGGTCCAGAACGCGTCCCAGTGCCGCGGCTCGATCTCGCCGCCCGACAGGTGACGGATCGTCAGCCCCTCCACCGCGGCGGCGCGCTCCTTGCGGATGTTCTTGCGCTTGCGGCTCGACAGCTGGCCAAGAAAATCGTCGAAGGTGGCGTAGCCCTGGTTGAGCCAGTGGAACTGCGTACCCTGCCGGATCAGCCAGCCGGCCGCCTCGAACAGCGGCAGCTGATCGTCGCGCACGAAGGTGGCGTGGCCGGAGGACAGGCCGTTGCCGTCGACCACCGCCTCCAGCGCGCCGATCAGCGCGGGCGCCAGCGCCGCGTCGCGGAGCAGCAGGCGCGGGCCGGGCACGGGGGAGAAGGGCGCCGCGACCTGGAGCTTGGGATAATAGGCGCCGCCCGCCCGCTGCCACGCGTCGGCCCAGCCGTGATCGAACACGTACTCGCCCTGGCTGTGCGCCTTGGCATAGGCGGGGGCGACGGCGGCGGGGCGGCCGTCGGCATCGTCGATCACGATCGGCAGCGGCTGCCAGCCGGAATGACCGCCGACGCTGCCCGATTCCTCCAGCGCGGCGAGGAAGGCGTGGCCGACGAAGGGATTGGCCGAGCCGGCGCACGCGTCCCAGTCGGCAGCGGCGATCTGGCGGACGCCGTCGACTAGGCGGGCGGTGATGCTGGTCATGTCGGGCCGATGTAGGGCGTGGGACGCCTCATCCAAGCCACTCCGTCACGCCGGGCTCGTCCCGGCGTCCAGGGCCAAGCAGCGCTGCCGCTCGTAACCCTGGATGCCGGGACGAGCCCGGCATGACGGCATGGGGCGGCCTCAGCCCGGCAACGGCTCGCCGAGTTCCACCACCGCGTCGACCTCGACCGCGGCGCCGAGCGGCAGGACGGGGACGCCCACGGCGGAGCGGGCGTGGCGACCGGCATCGCCGAACAGCGCCACCATCAGTTCCGACGCGCCGTTGGCGACCTTGGGCTGGTCGGTGAAGTCGGCTGCCGAGTTGACGAACACGCCGAGCTTCACGATCCGGCGCACGCGGGCGAGATCGCCGAGATGCTTCTTCAACTGCGCGACGATCATCAGGCCGCACAGCCGCGCCGCCTCCTGGCCGTCCTCCAGCGACACGCCGTCGCCCAGGCGGCCGGTGACGAGCTGGCCGTCCTTGAACGGCAGCTGGCCCGACAGGTGGACGAGGCCGTTCGCCTCGACCAGGGGCACGTAGGCGGCGACGGGGGCGGCGGCCTCCGGCAGGGTGAGGCCGAGCTCTTCGAGCTTGCGATCGATATGCGTGGTCATGGCGGCGGGGTTGCCCGCGCGGGCGGCGAGGGTCAAGCCTCGGCGGCTGTACCCGCGGCGAAGCGGGCTGCGATCCAGCCTTCCGCCTCGCGCCAGTCGTCGATCCGCGCGTGGGCGGCGGGGGCGGCCGGCATGGCGGCGGCGAGCGTCTCGTCCGACACCATGTGGAGGCGGTGGACGCCCGGTGCGTGGCGCGCCACCGAGTCGTGGTGGACGGCGAGGTCGTCGACGAACACCGTCACCGGATCGCCGTGCTCCGCCACCAAGGCGGCGACCGGGCCGCCCTTGCCGCCCTGGTTGGTGACCACGCGGTGATGGATGCCGAACGCCGCGAGCTGATCGACCCGCGCCTGGTTGCAGCCATCGGTCAGGTTGGTGAGGACGACGATGTCGGCTTGGCCGGCAAGGGAGGCGAGCGCCTCCGCGGCGTGGGGAACCAGCGTCTGCCGCGCCATCTCGGCCGGAAAGAAGCCGCCGAGCAGCTCCCACATCCGCTCGCGCTCCAGCGCCACGCCGTCACGGCGGCGGATGCTGGTGGCGAAGTCGCCCGCGCCGATCTCGAAATCGATCTGGTGCGCCTCGTCCAGCCAGGTGCGGAAATGACGCACCATGTGGAGCAGCACCTCGTCGCAGTCGGTGATGAGGAGCGGCCTCACCATGGCTCGCCCCCATCCAGCGCGCGGCGCGCGGCGACCAGCGCCTCCGGCGGAACGCCCAGATCGGCGGCGCAGGCGACGAGGTCGGGCTCGTGATTTTCCAGAAAGCCGAGCGCGGCGCCCAGCACGGCGGGCTCGTCCAGCCGGGCGCGAAGATCGTCGGGGAACAGGCCGGTAGTGTCGATCAGCCGCTGCGCGCGGTCCTCGTCGGCGAGTGTCCAGGCGAGCGCCTGGAGGGCCAGGGCGTCGGCATTTGTATCGGGCAAGCGCTTGGCCTAATCGTTGGGCAAGGAAGGATACCCCCGGGCGTGGCGAAAAAGGTGCTCGTTGTCGAGGACAACGAACTCAATCTGAAGCTCTTCTGCGACCTGCTGCGCGCGCACGGCTGGATGGCGGAGCCGGTCCGCGACGGGCGCGAAGCGGTGGCGCGCGCCGCCGACGTGCTGCCCGACCTGATTGTAATGGACATCCAGATGCCGCACGTGACCGGGTACGAGCTGATCCTGGCGCTGAAGGCGGACGAGGCGTTGCGCCACATCCCGGTGATGGCGGTGACCGCCTATGCCGGGCGCGAGGACGAGGAACGCATCCGCGCGGCGGGGGCGGACGCCTATGTGTCGAAGCCGATCAGCCTGGCGCGGTTCATGGGAGCGGTGAACGATCTGGCGTGAGGGCGTGAGCGCAGGCGGCTTGGCGTAGCAAGCACGCCGGTGCGCGGGCAAAACCGCGCAGCGCCACGCCCGGACGGCGGACGGGCCGCAGGCCCGATCCGGTCGACGGCGGCGGCTTTGCCGTCGCGGGCTCGTTGTGGAGCTAGAGAAGAAGGGGCGCCGCGGCGAAGCCGCGTCGTCGGACGGGGCGGTGCCCCGCCGGCCGAGCTCGCGTCGAGACGCGGATCAGCCTCGCTGATCCGCTACGCGAGCCTTACTTGATCTTCGCTTCCTTGAACTCGACGTGCTTGCGCGCGACGGGATCGTACTTCTTGAAGCTCAGCTTCTCCGTCTTGGTACGCGGGTTCTTTTTGGTGACGTAGAAGAAGCCGGTGTCCGCGGAGCTGACGAGCTTGATCTTGACGGTGGTCGGCTTGGCCATGAGCCCTGTTCCTGCAAATGAAAGAGAGCGGCACGCCTCGCAGCGACCGCTCGATCAGCCGCGGCGCATGGCGGAAGGCGGCGGCCAAGTCAACCGCTTCGGCCGTTTCACCGGGCGTTAACCATGTCGGGCGCAACCTGCACCCGGCAGGGGAGGACGGCATGGCGGAGGCGGGGATGGACATCGCGGCGATCAAGGCGGACCTGGCGGCGCGGATCGCCGCGCTGGACGTGCGGGCACCCTATGCGCGGGCATGCGAACTCGCGCCGGACATCGACGCGATCCGCGTCATCGCGCATCGCAGCGGCCTCAACCCGGCGGTGACGGTGGCGCATTTCCTCGACTCGGCGCTGTCGCGCGGCGAGCACGGCATGCTGATCCACGGCTGGCTGTCGCTGCTCGGCGATGCGGTCGCGTGCGAGCGGCAGGACGTGGCGGCCTGCGACACCTTCGCCGCCGCCTGCTCGGTCCGCCTCGCCGGTTGAGACCGTGGTTTGCGGCGAGGGTGGGAGCGAATTACCCGCCGGTCCGTTACGCAGGCGATCCACCCGCAACCGGAGCCGCTCGTGACCGATACGCCCGCCCCGCTCGAGACGCCGAGCGACCTCAACCACAACGACACCCGGACGGTCGCCGACGCGCTGAACGTCGCGCTGGCCGATTGCTACGCCATCTATCTCAAGACCAAGAACTTCCACTGGCACGTGTCGGGGCCGCATTTCCGCGACTATCACCTGCTGCTCGACGACCAGGCGACGCAGATCCTGGGCGTGACCGACGCGATCGCGGAGCGCGTGCGCAAGACGGGCAACACCACGCTGCGCTCGATCGGCGACGTGGCGCGTCGCCAGCAGGTCGTCGACAACGACCGCGACTTCGTGCCGCCGCACGAGATGCTGGCCGAGTTGCGCGAGGACAATCTGAAGCTAGTCGAGACGCTGCGCCACGCGCGCGAGCGTGCCGAGGCGGTGAAGGATACCGCGACCTCGTCGATCGCCGACGACTGGATCGACCAGGCCGAGGAACGCGCCTGGTTCCTGTTCGAGGCCAGCCGCAAGGTCTGATCTGCCCATTCAAGGAGAAACCGTGATGCTGAAACTCGCCGTCATCTTTCTTATCGTCGGCCTGGTGCTCGGCGGTCTCGGCTTCGGTGGGATCGGCGGCGCGTTCGTCGGCATCGCCAAGATCCTGTTCTTCATCGCGCTGGCGCTGTTCGTGATCTTCCTGGTGCTGGGCCTGGTCGCCGGCAAGAAGGTCAAGGATACGCTCTGACGCGTGAACCAGCGGTCACCGCTCGGGCCCGGCACTTGCTCCCGCCTGATGGGAGCGAGTGGCGGGTGCCGAGCGTTGCCCCACCATGCACGCCTTTGCCGCGCTTCTCGACTCACTGATCTACACGCGCGGCCGCAACGCCAAGTTGAAGCTGGTCGCCGATTATCTGCGTGTCACGCCCGATCCCGACCGCGGCTGGGCGATGGCCGCGCTGACCGAGGACCTCGACCTGCCGGGGGTCAAGCCGGCGCTGATCCGCGCGCTGATCGAGGAGCGGGTCGACCCGGTGCTGTTCCGCATGAGCCGCGATTACGTCGGCGATACGGCGGAGACGGTGGCGCTGCTCTGGCCCGCGCCGACTGTGCCTGTCGACCCGGCGCCGCTCAGCGTCGCCGACGCGGTCGACCGGCTGCGGCACCTCTCGCGCGCGGACGCGCCGGCGGAGCTGGCGCGGCTGCTCGACCGGCTCGACGCGGAGGAGCGGTTCGCGCTGCTCAAGATGGCGACGGGAAGCTTGCGGATCGGCGTGTCCGCGCGGCTCGCCAAACAGGCGCTGGCCGACGCCTTCGGGCTGGATGTCGAGCGGGTGGAGGAGCTGTGGCACGGGCTGTCGCCGCCCTATGCCGCGCTGTTCGAGTGGATCGAGGGCAGGGCGCCCGAGCCGACGGTGGACGACGTGCCGGTGTTCCGCCCCTTCATGCTGGCGCACGGGCTGGAGGACGCGCGCGTCGACCTGGGCGAGTATGCGGCGGAGTGGAAATGGGACGGCATCCGCGTCCAGATCGTCCACGTGGCCGGGCAGACCCGCCTCTACAGCCGCACCGGCGACGACGTGACCGGCAGCTTCCCCGACGTCGCCGCCGCCTTCTCGACGCCGGGCGTGGTCGACGGCGAGCTGATGGTGAAGGGCGAGTTCCAGGGCGGCGCCTTGGATGAAGGAGGGGGCGCGGCGAGCTTCAACGCGCTGCAGCAGCGGCTCGGCCGCAAGGTCGTCTCGGCCAAGATGCTGGCCGACTATCCCGCCTTTGTGCGGCTCTACGACATTCTGGTCGATGGCACCGAGGACGTGCGCGCGCTGCCCTGGACCGAGCGGCGGGTGCGGCTGGAGGCGTTCGTGCCGCGGCTCGATCCCGACCGGTTCGACCTGTCGCGGGTGATCGAGGCGGAGGATTTCACCGCGCTGGAGGCGATCCGCGCCGGCGCGCGCGACGCGGCGATCGAAGGGGTGATGCTCAAGCGCCGCGACTCGCCCTATGTCGGCGGACGCAAGGCGGGGTTGTGGTACAAGTGGAAGCGTGAGCCGCTGACCGCCGACTGCGTGATGATGTACGCGCAGCGCGGCAACGGGCGGCGATCGAGCTATTACAGCGATTATACCTTCGGCTGCTGGACCGAGGAGGGCGAGCTCACCCCCGTCGGCAAGGCGTATCAGGGGATCACCGACGAGGAACTGCGCCAGCTCGACCGATACGTGCGCGGGCACACGCTGGCGCGGTTCGGGCCGGTGCGCGAGGTGGAGAAGACGCTGGTGCTGGAGATCGCGTTCGATTCGATCCACCTGTCCGGACGGCACAAATCGGGGGTGGCGATGCGGTTTCCCCGTATCCTGCGGATCAGGACCGACAAGCCGGCGGAAGAGGCGGACCGGCTGGAGACGTTGAAGCGGCTGGTGACGTAGGGCTTGTCCGTCATGCCGGGCTGGTCCCGGCATCCAGAGCCGCGGGCGATGGCACTGCTTGGCCCTGGACCCCGGCACAGGGCCGGGGTGACGGCGTGGAGCGGCTACCCGCCCCTTACCTTGTGCGCCCAAGGCAGCGCCGGCCCGACGGGCACGATGCCCGAGGGGTTCAGGTCGCGGTGGCTGGCGTAGTAATGCGTCTTGATGTGGTCGAGATGGACCGTGTCGGCGATCGCGGGATCAGCGAGGAAGCGTTCCAGATAGGCCTCCAGCGCGGGATAATCGGCGATGCGGCGGACGTTGCATTTGAAATGGCCGACATAGACCGGGTCGAAGCGGACCAGCGTGGTGAACAGGCGGATGTCCGCCTCCGTCATCGCGTCGCCGACCAGCCAGTCGCGGGTGGACAGGCGTTCTTCCAGCTCGTCGAGTGTTTCGAACAGCGGGCCGACCGCGGCCTCGTACGCGGCCTGCGTGGTCGCGAAGCCGGCCTTGTAGACGCCGTTGTTGACGGTGTCGTAGATGCGCGCGTTGACCGCGTCGATCTCGTCGCGATGCACCGCGGGATAGAGATCGAGCGGGCGGGCGCCGAGCGCGTCCCAGGCGGTGCCGAGCATGCGGATGATCTCGGCCGATTCGTTGCTGACGATATCGTCCCGCTCGCGGTCCCATAGCACGGGAACGGTGACCTTGCCGGTATAGCCCTGCCGCGCCCGCGCGTAGAGTTGCCACAGATAATCGCTGCCGTGGAGCGGATCGCCGGTGCCGCCGCGCGCCGTGTCGAAGGTCCAGCCATGGTCGAGCATGACGGGATCGACGACCGACACGCCGATCGCCTCCTCCAGCCCTTTCAACGCGCGGCCGATCAGCGTGCGGTGCGCCCACGGGCAGGCATAGCTGACGTACAGATGGTAGCGGCCGTTCGCGGCGGGGCGGCCGGGCTGGCCGTTGGGTCCGGCATCGCCGTCCGCCGTGATCCACTCGCGAAAGCCCGCATCCTGCCGCTTGAACGCGCCACCGGCGGCGTCCTCCGTCACCTTGCCCGCGTGCCAGACGCCGTCGATCATCTTGCCCATGGCGGGCAGTACGCGCGGGACCGGGTCAGCGATCCAGCTTGATCTCGAACATCGTCGGCCACAGCTTGCCGGTGACGAACAGGCGCCGCGTCGCGGGATCGAAGGCGATGCCGTTGGCGACCGCTTCTGGATCGGTGGCGGCGACCTCGGCGACGAGCGGGCGCAGGTCGATCAGCTGCGTCACCCGGCCGGTGGCGGTGTCGATGCGAACCAGGAACGGCTGGTGCCAGACATTGGCGAGGAGCGAATCGCCGACCCATTCCAGCTCGTTGATCTGGTCGAGCGGCTTGCCGGCAAAGGTGACGGTGACGCGCCCCTGTTCGCGCAAGGATTTGGGATCGAGGAAGCGCAGCGTCGCGCTGCCGTCCGAGTGGATCAACCGCTTGCCGTCGCTCGCCAGGCCCCAGCCTTCGCCGGCGAAGCGCGACATGCCCGTGGCTCTCAGCGTGCGCGCGTCCCAGCGATGGGCGATCCCGTCATGCCAGGTCAGGCTGATGAGCTCGCGGCCCCAGGCGGCCAGCCCCTCGCCGAATTGCGTCGGCGGGATCGTCGCGCGCCGCTCGACCTTGCCGTCGGCGAGTCGGACGCGGCGGACGTCGGACTGTCCCTCGCGGCCGACGCTCTCGTACAGCGCGCCGTCATGCCAGATCAGCCCCTCGGTGAAGGCAGTCGGATCGTGCGGGGTGCGCGCGACCACGGTGACGCCGACCATCGGCGGGCGCGGCGCGGGGGCGGCCTGCACGGGTGAAGACGGGGCAGGGCGGGGCGCAGTCTGCGCGGGCAGGGCGGAGGCGGTGACGATCAGCGGCAGCAGCAGCGGGGGAAACAAGCGGGTCATCGGGCATACTCGCGAATGCAAACGGCCCGCCCGGCGAGGAGCCGGACGGGCCGCGTGACAGGTCGTCGCATCGGCCGGGGCCGACGCGCGGGCGACTACTCGCCCTGCGAGAGGTTGACCGCGGCGTACTTGCCGCGACGATCGACCTCGATCTCGAACTTCAGGCGGTCGCCCTCGTTGAGGTTCGACATGCCCGCGCGCTCGACCGCCGAGATGTGGACGAACGCGTCCGGCTGGCCGTCGTCGCGCTGGATGAAGCCGAAGCCCTTCATGGCGTTGAAGAACTTGACCGTGCCCGACGCCTGCTCGCCGGTCAGCTGACGCTGCGGCGCACCGCCGCGGTCGCCGCCGAAGCCGCCCTGGCGCGGGCCGCGATCGCCGCCGCCGAAACCGCCCTCGCGCGGCTCACGCGGGGGAGCGCGGTCGGTGACGGGCATCGGCTCGCCCTCGATCTTCAGCTCGGTGGCCGAGATGCGGCCGCCGCGGTCGACCAGGGTGAAGCCGAGCGGCTGACCCTCGGCCAGACCGGTCAGGCCGGCCTGCTCGACCGCGGAGATGTGCACGAACACGTCCTCGCCGCCGTCATCGCGGACCACGAAGCCGAAGCCCTTCTGCGCGTTGAAGAACTTGACCACGCCGGTGCCCTCGCCGACGACCTGGGGGGGCATGCCGCGGCCACCGCCGCCACCGCCGCCGAACCCACCGCCGCCGCCACCGAAGCCGCCGCCACCACCGCCGCGGTAACCACCGCCGCCGCCGCTACCGCCGCCGAAGCCGCCGCCACCACCGCCGAAGCGATCGCCGCCGCCGAAGCCGCCACCGCCGCCACCGAATCGGTCACCGCCGCCGAAGCCGCCGCCGCCGAAGCTGCTGCCGCCCCCGAAATCGTCGCCGCCGAACCCGTCGCGCTTGTCGCGACCACGTCCGCCGCGGTTGCCGCGGCCGCCTTTATCGAAACTCATAAGCCCTGTTCGTCTTCCCGGTCGCCCGTCAGATCCATTTCCAAACCCGAGCGCCCGGACGAGCAACGCGAGGTGTGTTCGGCGCGAAACCTTTTGCGCCTTGTCACGTCGCATAGCCGATCTCGTCAAGCGTCGCGAACGAATTCGTCGTCGATGCGGCAGTGTCGCGCAAGTTTTCGCGAGTCCTGTGAACCCGGGAACACGGAACGCCCGCGAAAAGAGGGTGCGCGCGCCCATTGAGCGCCCGCCAAGCAGCCGCTAGGGCATGACGATGACCGTCCACCTCCACCAGGAAGACATTCCCGCCGGCCTGTTCGCCGAGGGGGCCAGCATCGCCGTCGATACGGAGACGATGGGGCTCATCACCCCGCGCGACCGGCTGTGCGTGGTGCAGCTGTCCGACGGCGGACCCGACGAGCATCTGGTCCGATTCGACGCGGGCAGCGATTATGCCGCGCCCAACCTGAAGGCGCTGCTCGCCGATCCGGACCGCGAGAAGCTGTACCATTTCGGCCGATTCGATATCGCCGCGCTGCAATTCTATCTCGGCATCGTCGCGGCGCCCGCCTGGGACACCAAGATCGCGTCGCGACTGGTGCGCACCTACACCGATCGCCACGGGCTGAAGGAGCTGGTGCGCGAGCTGCTCGGCCAGGAACTGTCCAAGGCGCAGCAATCGTCCGACTGGGGCGCGGCGGAGCTGACCGACGCGCAGAAGGAATATGCCGCCTCCGACGTGCGCTACCTGCACCGGCTGCGCGCGGTGCTGGAGCCCAAGCTGGCGCGTGAGGGGCGGGCGGAGCTGGCGCGGGCCTGTTTCGACTTCCTGCCGCATCGCGCCGCGCTCGACCTGGCCGGCTGGCCGGAGATCGACGTGTTCGCCCATGCCTGACGCCGTCACCCGCACGCGGACGCCGCGCGAGCGCTGGGCCGCGCCCGGCAGCTCGCACGACCGGGTGGTCGCGGTGGCGCGCGTCGGCCTGCCGGTGGCGATCGGCGTGCTGGCCGCGTTCCTGGTGATGGCCCCGCTGACCGCCGGCGGCGACGTGTCGTTCGTGCTCGACAAGAACAAGGTCGAGGTCGCCCGGGAGCGGATGCGCATCCAGGCGGCTCAGTATCGCGGCCAGGATACCAAGGGACAGCCCTTCGTGCTCAACGCCGGATCGGCGGTGCAGCGCAGCTCGGCCGAGCCGATCGTCCAGCTCCGTCAGCTGTCGGCCGGCATCCGCCTGTCCGACGGCCCGGCCGAGCTGACCGCGCCGAGTGGCCGGTACGACATGGATACCGAGCAGGTCCGCGTCGATGGGCCGATCGCCTTCGAGGCGGCGGGCGGGTATCGACTCGACACCACCGATGCCGTGGTCGACCTACGCCGACGGAAGCTGGAGGGAACCGGTGCCGCCACCGGCACGGTGCCGCAGGGGACGTTCCGCGGCGACCGGCTGCGCGCCGACCTGGAAAGTCGCACGGTGACGCTGGACGGCAACGCCCGCTTGCGGATCGTGCCGCGAGGGGCGAGATAGCGTCGATGCGCGCCTCCCTGATCCCCCTGCTGATCGCCGTTGCCATTCCCGCCGGCGCGCAACAGCGGCACAACTCCAACGCGCCGATCGATTTCGGCGCGGACCATATCGAATTGCAGGATCGGGCGAACCGCGCCGTGCTGTCGGGCAGCGTGTCGGTCAAGCAGGCCGAGATGACGCTGAACGCCGCGCGGATGACGGTCGCCTATACGGGCCAGGTCGTCGGCGGCAATCCGCAGGTCTCGCGCCTCGACGCCAGCGGCGGCGTCACCGTGCGCCGGCCGGACCAGACGGCGCGGGGACAGTATGCGATCTACGACCTCAACCGCCGCGTCATCACCATGCTGGGCGCAGTGACGCTGACGCAAGGTAGCAACACGGTGAACGGCGGCCGGCTGACCATCAACCTGGACACGGGACGCGCGGTGATCGACGGATCGTCGGTGGCGGGCAGTTCGGGCGCGGCGGGCGGCGGTACGACGCAGAGCCGCGGCGGCCGCGTGACCGGCACCTTCTCGGTCCCGAACCGCAACTGACCCGCGGCCCGCCGCATCGGGGCTTGCCCCGGCGCGCGGGACATGCATGAACTCTGCCAACGCTTGAGGCACCGAACCGCCGATGGACGCGATCATTTCCCTCGACCAGCCGCGCCCGACCGCGGAGCCGCCGATGTCCGACGGCCTGCAGGTCGTGTCGATCGCCAAGTCGTACGACAAGCGCGTGGTGCTGACCGACGTGTCGGTCTCGGTCGGACGCGGCGAGGTGGTGGGGCTGCTCGGCCCCAACGGCGCGGGCAAGACGACCTGTTTCTACTCGGTTATGGGATTGGTGAAGCCCGATTCGGGCCGCATCATGCTCGACGGCGACGACATCACCGGGCTGCCGATGTACCGGCGCGCGATCCTGGGCCTGGGCTACCTGCCGCAGGAGACGTCGATCTTCCGCGGCCTGTCGATCGAGAAGAACATCCTGACCGTGCTGGAACTGTCGGAGCCGGACAAGGCCGAGCGGACGCGCAAGCTCGACCGGCTGCTCGACGAGTTCGGCCTGACGCGGCTGCGCGCCGCGCCCGCCATGGCCCTGTCGGGCGGCGAGCGGCGCCGGGCCGAGATCGCGCGCGCGCTGGCGGCGGAACCGTCGATCATGCTGCTCGACGAGCCGTTCGCGGGCATCGACCCGATCTCGATCGCCGACATTCGCGACTTGGTGAAGGACCTCAAGCGCCGCGACATCGGCGTGCTCATTACCGACCACAACGTCCGCGAGACGCTCGACATCGTCGACCGCGCCTACATCATCTACGACGGCCGCGTGCTCTTCTCGGGCAGCCCGGAGGAACTGGTCGCCGACGCCAACGTCCGCCGCCTGTACCTGGGCGAGACGTTCTCGCTGTAGAGCGATGGCGGTGCCTTTCTCCTCCGTCATGCCGGGCTGGTCCCGGCATCCAGAGCCAAGCAGCGCCGCCGCCCCTGATTCTGGATGCCGGGACGAGCCCGGCATGACGACTGCCCAATGAGCCTCGCCCCGCGTCTCGACCTGCGGCAGTCGCAGTCGCTGGTGATGACGCCGCAGTTGCAGCAGGCGATCAAGCTGCTGGCGCTGTCGAACCTGGAGGTCGAGGGCTTCATCGCCGAGGAGATCGAGCGCAATCCGCTGCTCGAGGCACCGCGCACCGCGGAGGTCGCGACGCCCGAGCGACCCGAGGCGGTGGAGCCCGCCGGTGCCGACGCGCTGGTGACGGGAGCCGCCAAGGCCGACCCGATCGACGTCGACTACGCCACCGAGAGCCACCAGCAGGACTCGGTCGCCGATGGCGGCGGCGGCTTCGACGGCGCGCTGATCCGCGGTACGGGGCCGGAGGACGGCACCGATTTCGACGCCTTCGCCAATCCCGACCTCAGCCTCGCCGACCATCTGATGGCGCAGGCGGGCATGGCGGTGGCGGGGGCGGACCTGTTCGTCGCGCAGCACCTGATCGACCAGATCGACGAGGCGGGGTACCTGACCGCCTCGCTGCGGGACGTCGCCGATCGCCTGGGGGTGCCGCTCGCGCGGGTCGAGGCGGTGCTCGCCACGATCCAGACGTTCGACCCGACCGGCGTCGGCGCGCGCGACCTGGCCGAGTGCCTGGCGCTCCAGGCCAAGGAGGCAGACCGCCACGATCCGTGCATGGAGCGGCTGCTCGCGAACCTCGACCTGCTCGCGCGGGGCGAGCGGACGCGGCTCAAGCGGATCTGCGGGGTCGACGACGAGGATCTGGCCGACATGATCCGCGAGCTGCGCGGCTACGATCCCAAGCCCGGCTGCCGCTACGGCGGCGAGCCGACGCTGGCGGTGGTGCCCGACCTGTTCGTGCGCGAGGGGCGGGAGGGCTGGGTGATCGAGCTCAACACGGCGACGCTGCCGCGCGTGCTGGTCAACCGCCGCTACCACGCGCAGCTGGCGCACGGTGCCACCGACAAGGCGGGCAAGGCGTGGCTGGCCGACAATCTCGCCAGCGCCAACTGGCTGGTCAAGGCGCTCGACCAGCGCCAGCGGACGATCGTCAAGGTCGCGACCGAGCTGGTCAAGCAGCAGGAGGCGTTCTTCGGCCACGGCGTGTCGCACCTGAAACCGCTGACGCTCGCGCGCGTCGCCGAGGCGATCGAGATGCACGAATCGACCGTCAGCCGGGTGACGAGCAACAAATACCTGTCCTGCGCGCGCGGGCTGTTCGAGCTGAAATACTTCTTCACCTCGGCGATCCAGGCGGCCGACGGCGGCGATGCGGCGTCGTCGGAGGCGGTGAAGAGCGCCCTGAAGGCGCTGATCGCGGGCGAGGGCGCCAAGATCCTGTCGGACGACACGCTGGTCGAGCTGCTCCAGGCCAAGGGCTTCGACATCGCCCGCCGCACCGTCGCCAAGTACCGCGAGGCGATGGGCATCGGCAGCTCGGTGCAGCGCCGCCGGGCGCGGGCGCTGGAGGGCGCCTGACCGGCCACGCGCCTTCACCCGATCTGAACCATTGCGGGTCATTCCCGCGGGCAGGGGAGGGTGTCGCGATGTACAGTGTGAAGGTCGATCTGGCACGGGGCATGTTCGAGACCAGCATCTCGGGCTTCTGGACGCTGGCGGACGTCGAGGCGTTCGGGCGCGAGGCGAACGCCGCCGCGGCGCGGATCGCCGCCACCGGACGCGCACCCGTCTCCTTATGCGATTACACCAACGCCGCGATCCAGAGCCAGGAGGTGATCGCCGCGTTCCAGCGCATGATGGAGAATCCGACCACCCGTTCGCACCGCATCGCCATGTACACCAGCGGGGTCATGGCGCGGATGCAGGCGACGCGCGCGACCGCGAGTCGTGAGGAGGTGCGCTTCTTCACCGATCGCGTCGAGGCGGAACGCTGGTTGTTCGCGTCCTGACCGTGCCCCGGCGAAGGCGGGGATCTCTTGCCGCTCCTCGCCGCGGGGAATTTCAGCCTTCGCCGGAGTGACGTAGCGCCTCGCCCCTCCCGTCAGTTCGGCGTGTCCCCTGCCGGGATCGCCGCGCTGGACGAAGGCGGCACCGGCGGCGTGGCGGAGCGCGCGTCGCTCACCGCCTCGTCGTACCAGGCCGCCAAGTCGGTCTTCATCTGGCGCAGCGCGTCCGGGTTCAGGTACGTCATGTGTCCCGCCGGATAGTAGGTGAAGCGCAGGTTGGCCTGTTGCGCGCGCGGCAGCATCATGTGTCCCAGATCGTTCTCCGTGCCGAAGAACGGCGTCGCCATGTCGTAATAGCCGTTCATCGACAGCACCTTGAGGTACGGGTTCGCGCGCATCGCGGCGGCGAGGTCGATGGCGGTGTTGGGATTGTTCTGGCCCTGGCCGGAGCCCGGCGCATCGTGCTTCCAGTTCCACGTCCAGCCTGCCGCATCGCGCGCCGACAGCCGGTACGGCAGTTCGGTGCGATAGCCGAGCGTGGTCGTCAGATAGTCGTGGAACGAGGCGATGTACGCGCCCGAGATCGCGTCGGACGAGGCGTCGGTCTCCGGTCGCTCGCCCGCCGCATCGGCGTCGGTGCCGGTGTAGCGCGAATCGAAGCGGCCCACCGTCTGCGCGGTGCCGCGCAGCAGCTCCTTCTGGAAGCGCGGCAGGTCGACGCGCAGGTTGGCGCGCTTGATGAAGTCGGGCGACAGGCCGGTCAGCCGGCTCATCTGCGCCGCCACCTGGTCGCGCTCGGCGTCCGGGATGTTCTGCCCCTTGGCGAGCGCCGACATGTACGGGCCGACCGCGAAGGCGCGCGCCTGCGCCACCACGGTGGCCACGTCGGCGGGACGGTCGGCCAGCCGATTGTGGTACCAGGCGGTCGCCGCGTAGCTCGGCAGGTAGTTGAGGTAGACCTGGTCGAGCCCGGGCTGGCGATAGCCGTAGTTCATGATGCTCGACAGCAGCACCACGCCGTTCAGCGCCATGCCGCGCTCCTGCAACTGATAGGCGAGCGCGCCGGAGCGGAGCGTGCCGTAGCTCTCGCCGAGCAGGAATTTGGGGCTCATCCAGCGGCCGAACTTGGTGACGTAGCGGATGATGCCCTTGGCAAAAGCGTCCGCGTCCTCGTCCGTGCCGTAGAAGGCGGCGGGCCGCATGTCGCCGAGCGGCCGGGAATAGCCGGTGCCGATCGCGTCCAGGAAGACCAGGTCGGTCTTGTCGAGCAGCGAATAGGGATTGGGCGCGACGTCGTACGGTGCGGGGCGGATGAATTCCGGACTGGTCGTCTGGATGCGGACCGGCGCGAAGCTGCCCATGCGCAGCCAGAAGGACGGCGATCCGGGCCCGCCATTGTAGAGAAAGGTCACCGGACGCTTGGTGCCCGGCCTGACGCCGTCGAGCGTGTAGGCGGTGTAGAACATCGACGCGGTCGGCTTGCCCTCGATGTCGCGCAGCGTGAGCGTGCCGGCCGAGGCGGTGTAGCCGTAGCGGCGGCCGGCGATCGTCACCGCATCGCGATGCTTCGTCTCCGCTTCCGCCACCGGCGCGTTGGCGTAGGCGGCCTCGGCCTCGTCCTTCAGCTTGTCGGCGTTGGACTGGACGACCGACTTGTCGCCTTTGCCTTGCGCCAGGAGGGGGGCGGGCGAGAGGCCGGTCGCGACGAGCGCGAGGGCGATGATCCTGCTGGTCATGATGGTGTCCACGGTCAGAGTTTGCCGAACGCCGCCTCGAACCCGGCGCGGTCGCCCGCGGCGAGGAAGCGTGCCTGCTCGATCCAGCGATCGCGCGCCATGCGGCCGCGGAACGCGCCCAGCTCGGCGTCGAGCGCCGCCGCCTCCGCCTCGGTCAGCGCAGCGATCTGGCCGACGCGGGTGATGCCGTGCGCCGCCAGCGCCGCCGACACCTTGGGGCCGAGGCCCTTGAGCAGCGTCACCGGTTGGTCGCCCGGCGCGTCGCCGGCGGCCGGGGTGGGAGAAGGAGACGGCTCGGGCGGCGACGCCTCGCTCGCGGGGCTCGCGTCCAGCGGCGCCGCGGCGGCGATCGGCTCGTCGGCGAGCGGCATCGGCGCGGCGGGCGGTACGATGGCCTCCTCGCGCGGCGGCGGGGGCGGCGGCGAAGCGGCCGGCTCGGGCACCCGCCGCGGCTCGGCAGAGGGTACGGGCACGCCCGCCTGCTCGGCGTTGCGCGTCATCTCGTGCTCCGCCCGCCCGCGCGCCCGCTTGCGGCGGATGCCGACCAGGATGATTGCGATCGCGGCGATCGCCACCAGCGCGACGATGACGAGATGGACGGCGGTGAGCGTGCCGATGCCGTCGGGAAGCAGGCTGGCGCCGGACTGCGAAACTGCGCTGGTGTCGTTCATGCCGTCAGCCTAGCGCCGGCGGGGAAGCGGGGCGAGCCCTGATCGCGCGCTTTCGTCATGCCGGGACAAGCCCGGGTTGCCGGCGTCTACTTCGCAGCCTCCCGCGCGACCTCGCGCCAGCCGATGTCGCGGCGGTGGAACCCGTCGGCGTAATCGAGCGCGTCGACCCCGGCATAGGCCGCCGCCTGCGCTGCGGCGACGCTGGCCCCCCGCGCCGTCACCGCCAGCACGCGGCCGCCCGCCGCGACCAGCGCGTCACCGTCGCGCCGGGTTCCCGCCTGGAAGACCACGGCGCCGGTCGCCTCCGCCGCGTCGATCCCGCGAACCGCGCCGCCGGGCACCGGCGTGCCGGGATAGCCGCGTGCCGCCACCACCACGGTCAGCGCAGGATCATCGGAGAAGGCGGGCGCGGGCAAATCGCCGAGCCGCCCGGTCGCCGTAGCCAGCATCGTCGCCGCCAGGTCGCCCTCGAACCGCAGCATCAACACCTGCGTCTCCGGGTCGCCGAACCGGGCATTGTACTCGATCAGCTTGGGGCCGGTCGCCGTCAGCATCAGCCCCGCGTAGAGCACGCCGACGAAAGGCGTGCCCTCGGCGCGCATCGCGTCGATCGTCGGCCGCACGATCTCCTCCACCGCGCGGCGCTCCAGCTCGGGGGTGAGGACGCGGGCGGGGCTGTACGCGCCCATGCCGCCGGTGTTGGCGCCCGTGTCCGCCTCGCCCACCCGCTTGTGGTCCTGCGCCGATCCGAACACGGCCAGGTCGGTGCCGTCGGTCAGCACGAACAGGCTGGCCTCCTCGCCGTCGAGGAATTCCTCGATCACCGCCTCTCCGCCCGGTTCCGCGAACAGCGCGTCGAGCGCCGCGACCGCCTCGTCGCGCGTGAACGCCACCGTCACGCCCTTGCCCGCGGCCAGGCCGTCCGCCTTGATGACTACCGGCAGGCCGAAGGTGCCGGCGAGCGCCGCGTCCGCCTCCTCGCGCGACGAGACGCGGACGTAGCCCGCGGTCGGGATGCCCGCGCGCCGGCACAGGTCCTTGGTGAAGCCCTTCGATCCTTCCAGCCGCGCCGCCGCCGCCGAGGGGCCGAACACTGGCACGCCCGCGGCGCGCAGGGCATCGGCGAGGCCGTCGACCAGCGGCGCCTCCGGCCCGATCACGACCAGGCCGATGTCGTGGGCGCGCGCGAAGCCGACCACGCGAGCGTGATCCGCCGCGTCCACGCCTGCGATCGTCGCGTGGGCGGCGATGCCGGGGTTGCCCGGCGCGGCGTAGAGCGTATCGAGGGTCGGCGACTGCGCCAGCTTCCACGCCAGCGCGTGCTCGCGCCCGCCTGCGCCGATCAACAGGACGTTCATGCCCGATTCCTTCCTAGACGAGCCCCGGCTGGTAGCCGAGCCGATCCCCGGCGACAACGCGCCGGCGCTGTCGGTGGGTGAGCTGTCGCAGGCGCTGAAGCGGATGGTGGAAGGCGAGTTCGGCCATGTCCGCCTGCGCGGCGAGATCTCCGGGTTCAAGCGCGTCGCCTCCGGCCATTCCTATCTGTGCCTGAAGGACGACAAGGCGGTCATCGACGGCGTGATGTGGAAGGGCTCGGCATCGGGCCTCGCCTTCCAGCCGCAGGACGGCGTCGAGGTGATCGCCACCGGTCGGCTCACCACTTTCCCCGGCCGTTCCAAATATCAGATCGTCATCGACCGGATGGAGCTGGCGGGCGCGGGCGCGCTGATGGCGCTCCTCGACAAGCTCCGCCAGAAGCTCGCCGCCGAGGGGCTGTTCGACCGCGAGAAGAAGAAGCCGCTGCCGTTCATGCCGCGCGTGATCGGTGTCGTCACCTCGGGCACCGGCGCGGTCATCCGCGACATCCTCCACCGACTGGAGGACCGCTGCCCGACCCACGTCGTCGTGTGGCCGGTGAAAGTGCAGGGGGAGGGGGCCGCCGCCGAGGTCGCGGCCGCGGTGCGCGGCTTCGACGCGCTGGCGCCGGCCGGGTCGGATGGGGCCGGGCCGGTGCCGCGCCCGGACCTCGTCATCGTCGCGCGCGGTGGCGGCTCGGTGGAGGATTTGTGGGCGTTCAACGAGGAGGTGGTGGTTCGCGCCGTCGCCGGCTGCTCGATCCCGATCATCTCCGCCGTGGGCCACGAGACCGACACGACGTTGTGCGACCACGCCGCCGACCTGCGCGCGCCCACCCCGACCGCCGCGGCCGAGATCGCGGTGCCGGTGCTCGCCGACCTGCGGCTGACGATCGACGGTTACCGCGCGCGGACCGAGCGCTGCGCGCGCCGCTACGTCGAGCGCGGACGCGAGCGGACGGCGGCGCTCGCCCGCGTCATGCCGCGGCTCGATCAGCTGCTCGCCCCCCAGCGCCAGCGCGCCGACGAGGCGGGGGCGCGGCTCGGCCGCGGGCTGGAGCGGCGCGTGACGACCGCGCGCGGGCAGCTCGACCGAGCGGCGGGTGCGCTCCGCCCGGCGGTGCTGCTCGCCCGCGTAGAGGCGGCGCGCTCGCGCCTCGACGGCACGTGGCGCCTCGTCCAGTCGCTCAATCCCGACCGCGTGCTGGAGCGCGGCTACGCCCGGATCACCAGCCGCGACGGCCGCACGCTGGCGAGCGCCGCCGCCGCCCGCGCCGCGGGCGCGCTGACGCTGCGCTTCGGCGACGGCAGCGTCGACGTGGGCGTCGATGGCGGCCGCCCCGCCCGGGTTGAGCGGGCAGGGGCCAAGGCCTATGTCCCGCCGCGGCCCGACCAGCCGACGCTGCTCTGATCCCCTTCTCCGGAACCTGTCCCGATGCTGATGTCCCACGCCGATCGCCCCGCCCGGCTCCTCTACATGGCCAACGGCTTTCGCGTGCTGGCACCGGGCGACCATGTGCTGTGCGCGAGCTCGGGCGCACGCATCAGGCTGGACGACCTGCGCTACTGGAGCGTCCGCGACCAGGCTCCTTATGCCACGCCGCAGCTGGCCAGCGAGGCGCTGAGCCCGCGATGAGCGGCCTGCGATGACGTGCGCACTGGCGGCGGCGATGGCGACGCTGCTCCTCCTGCCGAGTTGCGTGGCGCCGGGTGGAAACGACGTGGTAGAGCGCGTCTCGCCGCCTCCACCATCGGCACCGCCCGCACACGTGACACCGCCGAACCTCCGGTCGTGGCGCCTGGACGGGGCGCCGCAGCAGGGCGGGCTGGTGCGTGGCCAGGTCGCGACGGAGACGGTGGCGCTGACGCTCGACGGCCGCAACGTGCCGCTTGGCGCGGACGGCGCCTTCATCATCGGCTTCGATCGCGACGCTCCGCCCACCATGACTCTCGCCGAAGTAAAAGCCGATGGCTCGCTCGCCGACCACCCGCTGGTGATCGCCCCTCGCGCCTGGCGGATCGAGCGCGTCGACGCTCCCTATCGCGCCGGCCGCAGCGAACCCGAGTTCGCCGCGCTCCGCCCCGCCGAGCTCGCCGCCATCGCCGCGGCGCGGGCGACCCGCACCGATGCCGCCGGCTGGCGCCAGGCGTTCCGCTGGCCGGCGGCCGGTCGCCAGTCCGGCTGGTTCGGCTCGCAGCGCGTCTATCAGGGCAAGCCCGGCAGCTACCATTCGGGCGCCGACGTCGCGGTGCCGACCGGCACGCCGGTGCTCGCCCCCGCCGACGGCGTCGTCGTCCTCGCCGCCGACCATCCTTTCACGCTGGAGGGCAATCTGCTGATGGTCGACCACGGCGCCGGCCTGGGCAGCGCCTTCCTCCACCTGTCCCGCCTCAACGTGCACGTCGGCGACCATGTGCGCCAGGGCCAGCGGATCGCACTATCCGGCGCTACCGGCCGCGCGACCGGGCCGCACCTCCACTGGGGGCTGCAGTGGAACGGCGCGCGGCTCGACCCGCTGCTGGTGGCGGGGCCGGTGCCGGCGGGTTAGCGGAGGCGTTTAACCGGTACGCCGCGAGACTGACCGCTGATCGAAGCGCGAAAGCCGCCTAGCGACGAACGCCTCAACTTGATCGCAGTGCCCGGTGCAGGAATGTGGGGCAGATCTTCCAGCGTTTGCCATACCATGCCGTTGGCGAGTGCGAGATTCCACCGGCCAGCCATTGCCATGTCAGGGGTAGCGCGTTGGATCGTGGTGTCAAGGTCGACCACTGCCGTCCGGCGATCCGCGTCGCCGCCACCAAAGGCTTCGCCCGGTGGTGAGGTGAGGCCGAACCGCTTCTGCTTGCGGGCGACCACTGCGTTGCGATCGAGTACCAGCACCGTCTTCTCGATGCGCGCCCGATCGAGCGCCGCCACCGTTCGATCGAAACAAGCGAGCCGCGCGTCACGCTTGGCCTCCGACCGACATCCAATGACGGCCTCGAGTTGCGGCGCTGCGTCCTGTGCTGCTGTCCCAGCGGGCATGCCAACGATGGCAGCAGCCAAACAAATCACATCTCGCATGATCGAGCCTACCTTTTTTGAAAAAACCTCCCATGGCGCGACAAGGGCGCGAAAGCGAGCACGCATGAAGTGGTATGCGAAGACAGTGATCCTGTGGCCTTCGTGCTACAATCATGTGAAAAACGCATGACAATTGCGCCGACACGTTGTGTCCTGTCTATCAAGTCGGCAAGCAGCAGGCATGGGGTGTGGTCACCGACCGTGCTCGTGCCGTCCTAGGCCGTAAAGGCCGGGACACCAGAAAGGGTTGTTACATGAAGCAGATTTTCCGCGGTCGATTGTTGGGGTCGAGCTTGATGGTGGGCGCTTCCATGCTCGCTGCTACCGCCGCTTGGGCGCAGGAAGGCGCATCGGGCGACGGTCAGATCGCCGTTCCCAACGGTGTTGCCGCTGCCGCGCCGAGCAGTGCCCAGGCTACCACGCAGGACACTGGCCCGACCAACGTCGACGACACGCAGGGCGAGATCGTCGTCACCGGAACGCTTGTCCGCAACCCCAACCTGGTCCAGTCCTCGCCAGTGCAGGCTGTGACATCCGAAGAGTTTTCGCGCCGCAACGCCAATGTCGCCGAGCAGCTGATCCGTGAGCTGCCGGGCGTCGTTCCGTCGATCGGCAGCGCTGTCAACAACGGCAACGGTGGTGCGTCGACGGTCGACCTGCGCGGTCTCGGGTCGAATCGCAATCTCGTCCTGCTCGACGGACGTCGCATCGCTCCGCTCGGGCTGAGCGGCGTCGTGGACACCAACAACATTCCTGTTGCTCTCGTCGAACGTGCCGACCTTTTGACTGGCGGCGCTTCCACGACTTACGGCGCCGACGCGGTATCGGGTGTAGTCAACTTCGTTACCAAGCGTGACTTCTCGGGTGTGGAGCTCAGTGCGAGCAACCAAATCACCGAGCAGGGCGACGGCAATTACTTCCGCACCGATCTGACGATCGGCACCAACCTTGATGACGGTCGCGGCAACGCCGTGTTCTCGATCGGCTATCAGGAGGCCGATCCCGTACTCCAGGGTGGGCGCGACTTCTCGAACTTCAACATCGACTCTCGCACGGGGCTCGCCGGTGGATCGGGTACCACCGTTCCCGCGCGCTTTACCGGCCTTGGTCTCGGTACCAACCAGCAGATCAACGTTGCAACCGGTGCTCTGGTCCCGACCTACGCGCTGTTCAACTTCAACCCGCAGAACATCTTCCAAACGCCGTTCACGCGCTTCAATATGTTCGGTGCCGCGCGGTACGAGGTTTCGCCGGCGATTGAGTTCCACACTCGCGGTCTTTTCTCCCGCAACACGGTGCAGACCGTAATCGCATCGTCCGGCACGTTCGGCAACTCGCTGACGATTCCTTTCTCCAACCCGTTCCTGCCGGCAGCCGCGCGGGGTCAGATCTGCACGGCGCAGGGCCTCACGACGGCGCAGTGCAACGCGGCTGCGACTGCGCAGCCGACCATTGTCGTCGGTGGGCAGACGGTTGCTAATCCGGCCTATCGTACCTTCAACGCGAACGTGGCGCGTCGGTTCGTCGAGGCAGGGCCCCGCCTCTCGACCTACACGACTACCATCTTTGACTATGAGGCGGGTGTTGGCGGCGACATCACCAGCGGCATCCAGTATGACGTGACCGGCAGCTATGGCGAGAGCGAGAACATCCAGCGTCAGAGCGGTAACGGTACTCTGACCCGCCTTCGTCAGGCGGCGTTGGCCACCAATACCGCAACCTGCGTCAACGATAGCAACGGCTGCGTGCCAATCAACCTGTTTGGTCCGGCCGGATCTATCACCGCCGACCAGCTGGGCTTCCTGCTCGGCGTCACCAACTCGACGGCGACGCGCACCACGCTGTCGCAAGTTCGCGGTCTGGTGAGCGGCGACACGGGAATCGCCATTCCCTTCGCCACGAACGGTGTCTCCTTCGCGCTCGGTGGCGAGTACCGACGCTACACGGCGGCGGTCATTTCGGACGAATTGACGCAGCGTCCCAACGAGGTGCTCGGCAACGGCGCTGCCTCGCCCGACGTTCGTGGCGAGTACGACGTCAAGGAGGCGTTTGGCGAGTTGATCGTGCCGTTGATCGAGGATCGGTCGTTCTTCCGCAACCTGACTCTCGAACTTGGTGGTCGTGTGTCGGATTACTCGACCGCCGGCACAAATTGGACGTGGAAGGCTGGCGGCACGTGGGAGCCGATCTCGTCTTTCAAAATCCGCGGCAATTACCAGAAGGCGGCTCGCGCACCGAACATCGCGGAACTGTTCTCGCCGTTCGTGCAAGGCCTGGACAATGGTACCGATCCCTGCGCCAGCATTAACGCCACGGTGGGTTCGGCGCTGGGCAACGTCTGCACTGCGCAGATCGTCGCGGCCGGTGCCACGCAGCAGCAGGCTAATGCCATCCTCGCAGGTGGCATCGTGACCGACGCCGGTGGACAGATCAACGTCAGCAGCGGCGGCAATGCGGCGCTCGGCGTCGAGACGGCGAATACCTGGACGGTGGGTGCGGTTATCCAGCCGACCTTCCTCCCCGGATTCAGCCTTACTGTCGATTACTACAACATCCGTGTTCGCGACGCGATCACGTCGCCGACCGTCGGCGACGTGATCGGCGGCTGCTTCACGCCGCTTCAGGCACCGACGTCGGTGGCTTGCAGTCAGATCCAGCGGAGCGTGACCGACGGCAGCTTGAGCAATACGGCCGCCGGCGTGATCCTGCCGCTGTCCAATCTCGGTCGCATCCGCACCGATGGCATCGACCTGACGGCGAACTACCGTCAGAACTTGGGCTTCGGCGCTCTTGCGCTGTCGTTCAACGGCAACTGGACCAACAAGAATACGTTCCGGGCGACGCCGACCTCGGTCAATCGTGACTGCGTCGGGTTTTACAGCACGAACTGTCTGTCGATCCAGCCGGAGTTCTCCTTCAACCAGCGGACCACGTTGACCATCGGCGGTGCGGATATCTCGCTCCTCTGGCGCTTCATCGACTCCGTTCGGTACGAGCCGCTGGCGCTCGCCGCGGACTTGGATACCGCCAATGGGGGCCTGGGTGCACCGCAGGCGGACTTCCAGCGGATCGGGGCGGAGCATTATTTCGATCTGTCGACCCGCTTCGGCATCACTGACAACTTCGACCTGACGCTGGTCGTGCAGAACCTGATTGACAACCAGCCCAAGGTGGTCGGCTCGACGATCGGCAGCACAGCGTACAATAGCGGCAACGTCTATCCATCGACCTACGACGCGCTCGGCCGTCGCTTCTCGGCTGCGGTTCGGCTCCGTTTTTAAGGTCCGTCAATCCCGATGGATTATGGGAGGTGGGACTACAGTCCCACCTCCTTTTTTGTTGAGCTTGCATCGCAACGACAACCGACACATTCTTGCCGCCAAGGAGTACGATATGCTTATTCTATTGTTCGCTGCCTTGTCTGTTCAGGCCACCGCATCCGCCGCCACTCCACCTGCATCTAATGCACCGTCAGTGGGAGACAGCGAGCGACCAATTTGCAAGCGCTACGCCGACGTGGGATCTAATATCGCCCGGCGGAAACGCTGCCTCACGCGGGCGCAATGGGATCAGATCGCTCGCGATGCTCAGAGTATGAGGCGCAGCATGGAGCAGTCCTGGACCACTCCCAACCAGTGACGGCCGATGCCGCGATAATCGTTCGTTAGCCGCAGCTAGTCGACCCCCAACACCAGCCGCCCGTCACCCTCGTCGACCCGCACCGTCGCGCCATCGCGCACCTGTCCGCGCAGGATCATTTCAGCGAGCGGATCTTGCACGTAGCGTTGCACCGCGCGGCGTAGCGGGCGCGCGCCGTAGACGGGGTCGTACCCCACCCGGCCCAGCCACGCGCGGGCCGCGTCGGTCAGCTCTAGCGTCACCTTGCGGTCTTTCAGCAGCCGCTGCACCCGGCCCGTCTGGATGTCGACGATCGGCGCCATGTGCGCCTGTCCCAAACGGTGGAACAGGATGATCTCGTCCAGCCGGTTCAGGAACTCCGGCCGGAAATGCGATCGCACGATCTCCATCACCTGCGGCTCGACCGAGGACACCGCCTCGTCCTCCTGCAGATTGGCCAGATACTGGCTGCCGAGATTGGAAGTCAGGATGATGAGCGTGTTGGAGAAATCGACCGTGCGCCCCTGGCCGTCGGTCAGCCGCCCGTCGTCGAGCACCTGGAGCAGCACGTTGAACACGTCGCCGTGCGCCTTCTCCACCTCGTCGAACAGGACGACCTGATAGGGGCGGCGGCGAACCGCCTCGGTCAGGACGCCGCCTTCCTCGTACCCGACATAGCCGGGAGGGGCGCCGATCAGGCGGGCGACGGCGTGCTTCTCCATGAACTCGCTCATGTCGATGCGGACCATCGCCGAGGGATCGTCGAACAGGAATTCGGCGAGCGCCTTGGTTAGCTCGGTCTTGCCGACGCCGGTCGGGCCGAGGAACAGGAAGGAACCGAGCGGGCGACCCGGGTCCTGCAAGCCGGCCCGCGCGCGGCGGACGGCGGTGGAGACGGCGCGGACCGCCTCGGTCTGGCCGATGACGCGGGCGCCCAGTTTCTCCTCCATCTGGAGGAGCTTGTCGCGCTCGCCCTCCAGCATGCGGTCGACGGGCACGCCGGTCCAGCGGCTGACGACGCCGGCGATGTCGTCGGCGGTCACCTCCTCGCGCAGCATCGCGCCGCGGGTCTGGCCCTGCGCCTCCTCGAGCTGGCGGGTGAGGTGCGGGATGGTGCCGTAGGAGAGCTCGCCGGCGCGGGCGAGGTCGCCCTGGCGCTGCGCTTGGTCGAGCTGGAGCCGGGCTGCGTCGAGCTGTTCCTTGAGCCGCGCCTCGGCGCCGATCTTGTCCTTCTCCGCCTGCCAGCGCGCCGTCAGCTCGGCCGATTGTTGTTCGAGGTTGGCGAGTTCACCCTCCAACGTCGCGAGGCGGTCGACGCTGGCCGCGTCCGTCTCGCGGCGCAGCGCCTCGTGCTCGATCTTGAGCTGGATGATGCGGCGGTCGAGATTCTCGATCTCCTCGGGCTTCGATTCCACCTCCATGCGGATGCGGCTCGCCGCCTCGTCCATCAGATCGATCGCCTTGTCGGGTAGGAAGCGATCGGTGATGTAGCGGTTCGACAGCGTCGCGGCGGCGACGATCGCGCCGTCGGCGATGCGGACGCCGTGGTGCAGCTCGTACACGTCCTTGAGGCCGCGCAGGATCGAGATCGTGTCCTCCACCGTCGGCTCGCCGACGAAGACGGGCTGGAAGCGCCGCTGGAGCGCGGGGTCCTTCTCGACGTATTTGCGATACTCGTCGAGCGTGGTGGCGCCGACGCAGTGGAGCTCGCCGCGGGCGAGCGCAGGTTTCAGCAGGTTGCCCGCGTCCATCGCCCCTTCCGATTTGCCCGCGCCGATCAGCGTGTGCATCTCGTCGATGAACAGGACGACGTCGCCGTCGGCGGCCTTGACCTCGTCGAGCACGCCTTTCAGCCGCTCCTCGAACTCGCCGCGATATTTGGCGCCGGCGATCAGCGCGCCCATGTCGAGCGCCATCAGCCGGCGGTTCTTGAGCGTGTCGGGCACGTCGCCGTTGGCGATGCGCAGCGCCAGCCCTTCCGCGATGGCGGTCTTGCCGACGCCCGGTTCGCCGATCAGTGCGGGGTTGTTCTTGGTACGGCGGGCGAGGATCTGGATAGTGCGGCGGATCTCCTCGTCGCGGCCGATCACCGGGTCCAGCTTGCCGTCGCGCGCGGCCTCCGTCAGGTCGCGCGCGAATTTCTTCAGCGCGTCGTAACGGTCCTCGGCACCGGCGGTGTCGGCGGTGCGGCCCTGGCGCAGGCCGTTGATAGCGGTGTTGAGCGCTTCCGGCGTGACGCCGGCGGCCTTCAGCGCCTTGCCCGCCGCCGTACCCAGCGACAGGGCGAGGGCGACGAGCAGGCGCTCGACGGTGACGAAGCTGTCCCCGGCCTTCCCGGCGATCTCCTCGGCCTGGTCGAGCACGCGCACGGTATCGGTCGACAGACCGGGGGTGTTCTGCGCGCCGGGGCCGGAGACGCTGGGCAGTTTCGACAACGCGAGGTCGGTGTCGGCGACGGCGCGCTTCGCGTCGCCGCCCGCGGCCTGGATGAGGCCGGTGGCCATGCCCTGATCGTCCTCCAGCAGCGCCTTGAGCAGGTGCTCGGGGGCGATCTGCTGGTGGCCCATGCGGATGGCGACGGTCTGCGCGGACTGGAGAAAGCCTTTCGCGCGGTCGGTGAATTTCTGGAGGTTCATGCGTGATCCCTTGGTTTGGGAACGATGTGGTGTTGCCTTTATGCAACGCAAGATGGTTCGGGACCAGTCCTACTTATCGTTGTTCGTCATGCCGGGTTCGTTCCGGCGTCCCGAGCCGCGAACGACGCCGTGGCTTTGCCCTGCACGCCGGGAAGGATCTGGTGGGCGGGTGATGGGTAGAGCGGTTGCGACCACCCGTGACGTCATGAGCAAGGCGCGCTATCTGCGGCGGATGAAACACGCTCTGTCCGTCACCCGCGACCAGGATTTCGCCGCCTGGTACCAGTCCGTCATCGCCGAGGCCGACCTGGCCGAGGAATCGGGCGTGCGCGGGTGCATGGTGATCCGGCCCTGGGGGTACGGCATCTGGGAACGGATCCAGCGGCTGCTCGACGACCGGATCAAGGCGACCGGGCACGAGAACTGCTATTTCCCGCTGTTCATCCCGCTCTCCTATTTCGAGAAGGAAGCGGAGCATGTCGACGGCTTCGCCAAGGAAATGGCGGTGGTGACGCACCACCGGCTGGTCGGCGACGGCAAGGGCGGGCTCGTCCCCGATCCGGCGGCGAAGCTGGAGGAGCCGCTGGTGGTGCGGCCGACGTCGGAGACGGTGATCGGCGCGGCCTTCGCGCGCTGGGTGCAGTCGTGGCGAGATCTGCCGGTGCTCATCAACCAATGGGCCAATGTGGTGCGCTGGGAGATGCGGACGCGGATGTTCCTGCGCACGTCCGAGTTCCTGTGGCAGGAGGGGCATACCGCGCACGCGACGGCCGAGGAGGCGCGCGAGGAGACGCTGCGGATGCTGGAAGTGTACCGCGAGTTCTCCGAATCCTGCCTGGCCGTCCACGTGGTGACGGGCGAGAAGCCGGAGAACGAGCGGTTCCCGGGGGCGGTCGCGACCTACTCGATCGAGGCCATGATGCAGGACGGCAAGGCGCTCCAGGCGGGCACCTCGCACTTCCTGGGCACCAATTTCGCGTCGGCGCAGAACATCCGCTTCCAGAATGCGGGCGGCGAGTTCGAGCTGGCGAACACGACCAGCTGGGGCGTCAGCACGCGGATGATCGGCGGGGTCATCATGGTGCACGGCGACGACGACGGGCTGGCGGTGCCGCCGGCGATCGCGCCGTGGCAGGTGGTGATCGTGCCGATGCTGCGCGACGGGCCGGAGGACCAGGCGATCATCGACTATTGCCGCGACTTGCGCGGGCAACTGGGCGCGCTGTCGGCGCTGGGCGAGCCGGTGCGGGCGCTGCTCGACCTGAAGGCGGCCAAGGCGGCGACCAAGCGCTGGGGCTGGGTGAAGAAGGGTGCGCCGGTGGTGATCGAGGTCGGCGGCCGCGACGTGGCGGGCGGCAACGTGTCGGTGATCCGGCGGGATCGGCTGTACCGCGAGGACGGCAAGCTGGACTCGCGCGTGATGCCGCGCGGCGAGCTGGTCGACACGCTGCAACAGGTGTTGGAGGACGTGCAGGCAGGGCTGCTCGCGCGGTCGACCGAGGCGCTGAGAGCACGGATCGTGCCGGTGGAGGACTGGGCGGGCGTCGAGGCGCATTTCGCCGAGGGAGTGAAGAACCCCGGCTGGGTGGACGTGCGTTGGTCGAAGCCGACGGGCGCGGCGCTCGACCGGGTGGTGGAGCGGTTGAAGGCGTTGAAGCTGACGATCCGCAACGCCCCGCTGGGGCAGACGCACCGGGGCGAGGGGAGTGCGGATGCGGGAAACTGCGTGTTCACCGGCGAGCCGGCAGTGGAGCGGGTGCTGATCGGGCGGGCTTACTGAGCCTTGATCGGGGCCTTTCCGACCATCCCGCCGTCATGCCGGGCCTGTCCCGGCATCCAGGGCGACGGACGGTGACGCTGCTTGGCTCTGGATGCCGGGACAAGCCCGGCATGACGGCGGAAGCAGGCACGGCAGCGTACCACAAGACGCCCGACCTGATCCGGGGTGGCGAAGGAAAGAGGTCGGTGATCGCATGACGCCCGTCCGCCGCCCGGCCGCGAAGCGCGCGCCCCCGCCCGGCAGGATGGCGGCGCGGGCGGCGGCGTCGGCGGCACGGCCGCGTTTCTACCGGCCCGGGCGGCTGGGGCCGGTGGCGACGCTGGCGATCCGGGCCGCGGCGGTGCTGGTACTGATCGGCATCGCGCTGGGGGGGCACTGGATCGACCGGGACGGCCTGCGCGACAATGCGGACGGTGTCGTCAGCTTCCTGGACGTGGTGTATTTCACCGTCATCACCGTGACCACGGTGGGGTATGGCGACATCGTGCCGGTGAGCGACACGGCGCGCATGTTCGACACGTTCGTGGTGACGCCGATCCGCATCTTCGTGTTCCTGATCTTCCTGGGGAGCGCGTACAGTTTCATGCTGAGGCAGGGTTGGGAGCGGTGGCGGATGGGGCTGGTGAGGCGCGAGCTGAAGGATCACGTGATCGTCTGCGGCTTCGGCCGGTCGGGCGCGGCGGCGATGGCGGAACTGCTGGAGCGCGGCCACGCGCCCGAGACGATCGTGGTAGTGGACGAGAATCCGGAGAAGCTGCGGCTGGCCGAAGAATCGGGCGTGGCGACCGTGGAGGGCGACGCCACGCACAATAAGGTGCTGGAGATCGCCAAGGTCTCCGCGGCCAAGAGCGTGATCGTGACGCCGGGGCGGGACGACACCGCGGTGCTGATCGTGCTGACCTGCCGCCGGCTGGCGCCCCACGCGTCGGTGGCGGTGTCGGTGGCGGCGATCGAGAACGAACTGCTGGCGCGCGACGCGGGCGCGACCATCATCGTCAATCCCGTCAGCTTCGGCGGGCAGCTGCTGGCGCAGTGCGCTGCGGGGCCGCACATCGCCGACTATGTCGCCGACCTGGTCACCCGCGGCGGCCGGGCGGAGATGCGCGAGCGGCCGGTACGGGCGGAGGAAGTCGGCCGCAGCCCGCGCCAGATCGTCGGCGCGCAGGTGCTACGCATCTATCGCGACGGGCGGCCGATCGGCTTCTGGGAGCCGGAGGCGCAGGTGCTGCACGCGGGCGACATGGTGATCGAGGTCGTCCAGGGTCGCGCGTGACGCGGGGCGTGCGCGTCCCTATCTGTCGGTGATGCGGAAAACCTCCCCCGGCCTGCCGACGCGTGAGCAGGTGCTCGATTTCATCCAGTCCTCCTCCACGCCGGCGGGCAAGCGCGAGATCGCGCGCGCGTTCGGGCTGACCGCGCAAGGCAAGATATCGCTCAAGGCGCTGCTCAAGGACATGGCGGACGAGGGGCTGATCGACTCGGCACCGGGTCGGGCGTTCCACAAGATGGGCGGGCTGCCCAAGGTGACGGTGCTGCGCATCGTCGACGTGGACGACGGCGGCAATGTGTGGGCGCAGCCGGAACGGTGGGAGGCGGATGGGGTGCCTGTCCCTCGTATCCGCGTGCGCGAGCGGCGGCGCGGGGAACTCGGCATCGGCCAGCGGGTGTTGGCGCGGACGGAGGAGACGGGCGGCGGCTGGACCGCGCACCCGATGAAGCTGCTCGCCAAGGCGTCCGAGCAGGTGCTGGGCGTGCTGCGCGGAGAGGGCGACCGCCTGTGGCTGACGGGCGTCGAGAAGAAGGACCGGCGCGAATATCCGGTGTCGGACGCGGGTGAGGCCGAGGTCGGCGATCTGGTGATGGCCGAGCTGGCGGGGCGGCCGCCGCGGGTAACGGTGCGGGTGGTGGAGCGGCTGGGCGATCCCTTCGCGCCGCGCTCCTTCTCGCTGATCGCGATCCACAAGCTGGGCATCCCCGACACCTTCACCGACGAGACGCTGGCGGAGGCGGAGCGGGTGGCGCAAACGCCGATCGGGGAAGATCGCGAGGACCTGACGCATCTTCCGATCCTTGCGATCGACCCGGCCGACGCGCGCGACCATGACGACGCGGTATGGGCGGCGCCGGACGACGACCCGGCGAACGAGGGCGGCTGGCGCGCGATCGTCGCGATCGCCGACGTGTCCTTCTACGTGCGGCCGGGCTCGGCGATCGACAAGGATGCGCGGCAGCGGGGAAACTCGGTATACTTCCCCGACCGGGTGGTGCCGATGCTGCCGGAGGTGCTGTCGGCCGACGTGTGCTCGCTCAAGGAGGGTGAGGACCGGGCGGCGCTGGCATGTCACCTGACGATCTCCAAGCATGGGGCGCTCAGAGGCTGGCGCTTCACGCGCGCGCGGGTGCGGATCGCGGCGAACATCGCGTACGAGGACGCGCAAGCGGCGATCGACGGGGCGGTGGAGCATTCGCTGACCGAGGTGGCGCTGCGGCCGCTATGGGATTGCTGGCAGGCGCTAGCCAAGGCGCGGGATGCGCGCGAGCCGCTCGACCTCGACCTGCCGGAGCGGCGGGTGGTGATCGACCAGCGGGGTCGCATCCTGTCGGTGGCCCCGCGCGAGCGGCTCGACGCGCACCGGTTGATCGAGGATTACATGATCGCCGCCAACGTCGCCGCCGCCAAGGCGCTGGAAGACAAGCGCGCGCCCGTGATGTACCGCGTGCACGAGGCGCCGAGCCGCGAGAAGCTGTCCGCGCTGAAGGATTATCTCGACACGTTCGGCGTGCCGTTCGCCCTCGGGCAGGTGGTGAAGCCGTCGACCTTCAACCACGTGCTGGCGCGGATCGGGGACGTGGAGTTCCGGCCACAGGTGATGGAGCAGGTGCTGCGGACGCAGACCCAGGCCTATTACGCGCCGGCCAACCACGGCCATTTCGGGCTGGGTCTGGGCAGCTACGCGCACTTCACCTCGCCGATCCGGCGCTACGCCGACCTGGTGGTGCACCGCGCGCTGGTCGCGGCCTACGACCTGGGGCCGGGGGGCGCCAAGCTGCCGGACGACGAGATGGACCGGCTCGGCACCTCGATCAGCCAGTATGAGCGGCGCGCGATGGAGGCGGAGCGCGACACGATCGACCGCTACGTCGCGGCGTACCTGTCGGAGCGGGTCGGCGAGACGGTGGAGGTGCGCGTCACCGGCGTCCAGAATTACGGCTTCTTCGCCACGGTCGACGGGATCGGCGGCGACGGGCTGATGCCGGTGCGCGACCTGGGCGGCGAGTATTTCCGCTACGACGAGGCGGCGCGGACGCTGACCGGCGAGGATAGCGGCGACCAGTACACGCTGGGGCAGGTGCTGCGCCTGCGGCTGGCGGAGGCGAACCCGGTATCGGGGGCGCTGCGCTTCGAGCTGCCGGGCGGCAACGCGTCCGCCGGCGAGGCGAAGCGCGCGGCGCCGCGGGTGCTCAAGCGGCGCGGGCGGCCCGCCAACATCCGCCACCAGGGCAAGCGGCGGTAGAGCGTCAGCAGGCGGTGAAGGTCAGCCCCGCCTTGGCCTGCAACCGGTCGCGCAACCGCGTGCCGAGCAGGGCACCGGGCGTCCACACGCCGCCGCGCCGCTCGCCCTCCAACAGGCACAAGGCGGTCTCGGCGATCATCTTGCTGGTGGAGCCGTAGCCGGGATCGCGGTCGCCGGTCACCACCGCGTCGGCGCGGCCGCCATCGGGCATCAGTGCGGCGAACAGCAGGTCGTAATGGCCGGCCTCGCGCTCCTCCAGGCTCGGCCCCTCGCCGAGTTTCGGGCCCTTGTCGCCCTTGAACGGATTGAGTTTTGCCATCGCCTCCGCCGCGACCTTGCCGAGGTCGCCCAGCCCGGCGACCGTCATCTCGTCGTAGACGAAGTCGGTGCCGTAAGGGTGGCCGAGCAGGAAATTGGTGCGGTGGACGTTCTTGGTGTTGATCGGCGCCATCACGAACGGCGCGACCCAGGCGTTGAGCGTCGCGTCGAACTCCGGGATCAGCCCGGTCGGCTGGTGCGGGCCGACGAAGCCGGGGGTGAGCGCGAAGGGATCGGTCAGCAGCCGGACGAGCGACGGATCGCGCGCCGCGGCGGCGAGCGTCGCCTTCAGGCTGGCCGCGGTGCCGCCGGAGAAGCTGCCCTTCATCACCCGCACCCGGCCCTTTACGCGCGGCGCGGGCGCGCCGAAACGGGCGCGGGCCTGTTCCTGCGCGGTCATCACGCCGAGATCGAAGGGGATCGAGTCGAAGCCGCAGGAGAAGACGATGCGCGCGCCGGTGGCCTTGGCCTCCGCCTCGTGCGCGTCGATCATTTGGCGCATCCAGGCGGGCTCGCCGCACAGGTCGAGATAGGCGGTGCCGGCGGCGGCGCAGGCGGCGACCAGGGCGGAGCCGTAGAGCTGGTAGGGACCGACGGTGGTAACGATCGCCTCCGCGCGCGCGGCCATGGCGGCGAGGCCGGCGGGGTCGTCGGCATCGGCGGCGACCAGCGGCAGGTCGGCCGGCGCGCCGATCGCATCGCGCACCTGGGCGAGCTTGTCGAGCGAGCGACCGGCCATCGCCCAGCGGGGAGCGTGCTCGCCCGGATAGGCGCGGGCGAGGTACTCGGCGACCAGGCGGCCGGTGAAGCCGGTGGCGCCGTAGACGATCAGGTCGAAGTCGCGCATCGCATCGCTCCCTTGGTTTGCTCGCGACGTATCATATCGTCGGTGCCTGTCGAAGTCGAAGCGCCGGATCGGGGCGCTCCGCCCTTGACCTCGCCCGTGCCGAACGGGGCTGGTGCGGAAACGCCTGCGGCGACGTGAGGCTTGGCAATCTCGCGAGCGGGAAGAAGGGAGGTGGCTTCTTCCCCGTCAACCCGAATTGATCGAAGACCGACGTTGTTGCAGCAGATATGTACCCCGGCGGAGGCCGGGGCCCAGTAGCGGAGGTCTACTTGGCGGTCGTGCCGACCCCGCCACCATGGTCCTCCATCTGGGCCCCGGCCTTCGCCGGGGTCCTGGCCGGAGCGGATCAGCGCGGACTTGTCAGGCCGCCTCGTCGAACTGGAGGCGGGCGAGGCGCGCGTAGAGGCCGCCTCTGGCGATCAGGCCGGCATGGTCGCCCTGCTCGACGATGCGGCCCTCGTCCATCACGACGATGCGGGCGGCGGCGCGGACGGTGGCGAGGCGGTGAGCGATGACCAGGGTGGTGCGGTGCGCCATGAGGCGTTCCAGCGCCTGCTGGACCAGCCGCTCGCTCTCCGCGTCCAGCGCGCTGGTCGCCTCGTCGAGGAGGAGGATCGGGGCGTCGCGCAGCAGCGCGCGGGCGATGGTGAGGCGCTGGCGCTGGCCGCCGGACAGGCGCGCGCCGCCCTCGCCCAGATAGGTGTCGAGGCCGTCGGGCAGGCGGCGGAGGAAGTCGGCGGCGTTGGCGGCCTCCGCGGCGTTCCACAGCGCGGCGTCGTCCGCCTCCCAGCGGCCGTAGCGGAGGTTGTCGCGGGCGGAGGCGGCGAAGATCACCGTTTCCTGCGGCACCATCGCGATGCGCGCGCGGACGGCGTGGGGGTCCGCCTCCGTCAGCGGCACGCCGTCGACCAGGACGCGGCCGGCTTCGGGATCGTAGAAGCGCTCGGCGAGCTGGAACAGCGTCGACTTGCCGGCGCCGGACGGACCGACCAACGCCACCGTCTCGCCGGGCCGCACGTCGAGCGTGAAATCGTCGAGGGCGGCGACCTCCGGCCGGGTGGGGTAGCGAAAACGGACCCCCTCGAAACGGATCGCGCCGGCCGCCGGCTCGGGCAGTGCGCGGGGGTGGGTGGGGGCGGCGATCTCCGGCACCTCGCGCGCCAGTTCGGCCAGGCGGCCGGCGGCGCCGGCACCGCGCAGCAGGTCGCCGTACACCTCGGTCAACGCGCCGAACGCGCCCGCGACGATGCCGCCGGTCAGCACGAAGGCGGCGATCGACCCGCCCGACAGGCGACCCGCGGCGACGTCGATCGCGCCCTCCCACAACACCAGCGTGATGGAGCCGAACACCAGGCCGATGACGATCGCGGTCATCACCGCGCGCAGGCCGTTGCGCTGCTTGGAGGCGTCGAACGTCGCTTCCACCGCGTCGCCGAAGCGGGCCGCCTCGCGCGTTTCCTGGCCGAATGCCTGGACGATGCGCATCGCGCCCAGCACTTCGGTGGTGATGGTGCCGACCTCCGCCACCCGGTCCTGCGAGGTGCGCGAGTAGGTGCGGACGCGCTTGCCCATCAGCGTCATCGGCAGGATGATGACGGGAATGCCGATCATCAGCAGGCCGGCGAGCTTGGGCGAGATGACGAACAGGTAGACGAGGCCGCCGACGCCGGTGAAGCTGTTGCGCAGCGCGACGGAGACGGTGCTGCCGACGATCAGCTCGATCAAGGCGGTATCCGACGTCAGGCGCGACGCGATCTCCGACGGGCGGTTCTCCTCGAAGAAGCGGGGGGAGAGGCGGAGCAGGTGGCGCTGCACCTCCGTCCGGATGTCGGCGACAACGCGCTCGCCCAGCCAGGAGACGTAGTAGAAGCGGATCGCGGTGGCGATCGCCAGCACCGCGACGATCATCAGCAGATAGTGGAAGGACGAGGCGAAGGCGTCCGCGTCGCTCGCCGCCGAGCCCACGAAGCCGCGGTCGATCACCCGCTTGAAGCCGTAGGGGATGCCGATCGTCGCTGCCGAGGTGGTGACGAGCGCCGCCCCGGCGATGGCGATCCGCCCGAGATAGCGGCGCGCGTGGCGCCAGACCATGCCGAGATCGCCGATGCGGCCGCTGGGGAGGCGATCGGCCTTGGGGGCGCCGGCGGGGCCGGGGAGCGGGGTGCTTGCCATGGCGTCCGCGCCTAGCAGGGCGGGGGAGGGGGCTCAATGTAAGGACCCTTCCCTGCCGGCGTCATGTCTGGTGACGGAGTGGCCGGGCATGCTCGCCCGCGCCCATGTTGCACTGCGGTGCGTTTGCGTTACCACCTCCCCGCCCTATTTCAGGGACCTGAGAAGGATAATCGATGCTCTACAACGCCTACGAGATGCAGCGTTCGATGCTGGCCGGTGCCAGCGCGATGGCCAATGTCGGCGCGGGCTGGTGGCGCAATCCGACGAACCCGTTCTCCTATGTCGGCGGCGGCGAGGTGATCGGGTCGGCGCTGGAGGTGTTCGCGCACGCCGCGGCGCCGCGTGGCAAGCCGGCGTTCGGGTTGACCGGCACGGTGGTCGACGGGCGCGAGGTGGCGGTCACGGAACAGATCGTGCTGCGCAAGCCGTTCGGGCAGTTGAAGCGCTTCGCCCGCGAGGGTGTGGAGGGCGGGCCGAAGCTGCTGATCGTCGCGCCGATGTCGGGCCATTACGCGACGCTGCTGCGCGGCACGGTGGAGCGGATGCTGCCGTTCGCCGACGTGCACATCACCGATTGGCGCGATGCCAAGCTGGTGCCGCTGGCGGACGGCCGGTTCGACCTGAACGATTACGTCGACTATCTGGTCGCGTTCCTGGAGGCGATGGGGCCGGGGAGCCACGTGCTGGCGGTGTGCCAGCCGTCGGTGCCCGCCTACGCCACCGCGGCGCTGATGAGCGCACAGGGCCACCCGTGCCGGCCGCGCACGCTGACCATGATGGGTGGCCCGGTCGACACGCGCCAGGCGCCGACGGCGGTCAACACGCTGGCGACCGAGCGGCCGCACGCCTGGTTCCAGCAGAACGTGATCGCGACGATCCCGGCCGGCTATCCGGGCGCGGGGCGGCGCGTCTATCCGGGCTTCCTGCAGCTCGCCGGCTTCATGTCGATGAACCTTGGCAATCACATGACCAGCCACTGGGAGATGTTCAAGCACTTGGTCGCGGGCGACGGCGAGAGCGCCGGCCAGACCAAGAATTTCTACGAGGAATATCGCTCGGTCTGCGACATGACGGCGGAATTCTACCTCCAGACGATCGACGTGGTGTTCCAGACGCACGCGCTGTCCAAGGGCGAGTATGTGCACCGCGGCGTGCGGATCGACCCGGCGGCGATCACCGACGTGGCGCTGCTGGCGATCGAGGGCGAGCGCGACGACATCTCCGGGCTGGGCCAGACCAGGGCGGCGCTGACGCTCGCCACGTCGCTGCCGGACGAGAAGAAGCGATATCTGATGGCAGAGGGGGTCGGCCATTACGGCATCTTCAACGGCTCCAAGTGGCGCGACCGGATCGCGCCGGTGGTGGAGCAGTGGATCGCCGCGCACACCTGACGCGGAAACGGCGCCGGTTTCGCGACCGGCGCCGTTGTCTTCTCACAGTCGTCGTCGGGTCAGCCCAGCGAATTGACCTTGGCGTGGCTGGACGATTCCTCCGCCTTGATCGTGCCGCCGAACAGCATCTTGAGGCGGCCGGACACGGCGACGTCGGTTTCCCACAGTTCGGCGGAATCGATGTCGAAACGGTTCAGGCGCGCATCGGCCTTGCCGTTGGGGAACCATGCCTCGACGCGGTTGTCCCACAGCTTGTCGAAGGTGGCCTGGTTCGTCTCCTCGCTGACGCGGCCGTGCAGGCAGCCGAAGAAATCGTGACCCTTGCCGACGAACTGCGCCATCGCCTCGCCGCCCTTGGCGATGCGGTTATCGCGGCCGGAGAAGACGAACAGCGTGTTGGGCTGATCGTCGTCGACCTTGGCGTTCATCGGCTCCGAATGCTGACCGTCCATCAGGCCGATCATGATAAAGGGGCTGTCCTTCAGCTTGGCGATGAACTTCTCGGCGACTTCCTGCGGGCTGTCGTGGTCGGCCATGATGCGCTCCTCTCGAATGGGTTCGGCGGGAGAACGAGGGGCGGGGGTGTTGGTTGCGACCTTGTTGTGGTGTGCGCCACCACAACAAGGCTCCGTTGTCGTGATCGACAAAGTGACCCATAGCTCCTGTCGGCGGCAATCCTGCTGCCGAACTCAAGGAGAAGCACATGAGCCTCGCAAGCTTGTGCATGATCCTTGGGCTGATGATCGCCTTCGCGACCTTGATCCTCAAGATCGTGGAGATGTCCCGGCCCAAGTAGCACGACGGGAGGGGCTCGGCCTGGCAGTCGGGCCCCGAACGAAAAACCCCGGCCGCTGGCACGACCGGGGTTCGTTCTTCTCAAGAAGCAAGCCTCATGAGCCTCGCAAAGTTTACATAGGCCAAATTGGCCTGATGTTCAACCTCACAGCACCTCGAACAGGCCGGCGGCACCCATGCCGCCGCCGACGCACATCGTCACGACGACGTATTTGGCGCCGCGGCGCTTGCCCTCGATCAGCGCGTGGCCGGTCATGCGCGCGCCCGACATGCCGTAGGGGTGACCGATCGAGATGGCGCCGCCGTTGACGTTCAGCAGCTCGTCGGGGATGCCGAGCTTGTCGCGGCAGTAGAGGACCTGCACCGCGAACGCCTCGTTCAGCTCCCACAGGCCGATATCGTCCATCTTCAGGCCGTTGCGCTCCAGCAGCTTGGGGATGGCGAAGACGGGGCCGATGCCCATCTCGTCGGGCTCGGTACCCGCCACCGCCATGCCGACGTAGCGGCCGAGCGGCTGCAAGCCGCGGCGCGACGCCTCCTGCTCACTCATCAGCACCGAGGCCGACGCCCCGTCGGAGAGCTGCGAGGCGTTGCCGGCGGTAATGGTGCCGCCCTCGATCACGGTCTTGAGGCTCCGCAGGCCCTCCAGGGTCGTGTCGGCGCGGTTGCCCTCGTCCTTGGAGAGGGTGACCTCCTTGTGCGAAACCTCCTTGGTCTCCTTGTTCACCACCGCCATCGTCGCGGTGACCGGCACGATCTCGTCGTCGAACTTGCCCGCGGCCTGAGCGGCGGCGGTGCGCTGCTGGGACTGGAGGCCGTAGGCGTCCATCGCCTCGCGATCGATGCCGTAACGCTTGGCGACGACCTCGGCGGTCTGGAGCATCGGCATGTAAATGTTCTTGTGCATCGCCAGCAGCTCGGGATCGGGGGCGATGTTCATCTTGGGCGTCTGCACCAGGCTGATCGAATCGACGCCGCCGCCGATCACCACGTCCATGCCGTCGACGATCACCTGCTTCGCCGCCGTCGCGATCGCCATCAGGCCGCTGGCGCACTGGCGGTCGAGCGACATGCCCGACACGGTGGTCGGCAGGCCGGCGCGGAGAAGGGCGGTGCGGGCGATGTTGCCCGCCTGGTGACCCTGCTGGAGCGCGGCGCCCCAGACGACGTCGTCGACCTCCTCGCCGCCCAGCTTGGCGCGCTCGACCGCGGCCTTGATCGCGTGGCTGGCGAGGGTGGGGGAGGGCAGGTTGTTGAACGCGCCGCGATAGGCGCGGCCGATCGGGGTGCGGGCGGTCGAGACGATAACGGCGGAGCGCATTTCAAAGTTCTCCAAGTTTGCGCGCATTGACGGCGCGGCAAGTTGACATATCGTGGTTAGACAAAAACTTGGCTGATCCACTCGGCGATGAGGGCGGGCTTGTCCTGCCCCTCGATCTCGACGGTGAACTCGACCGTCTGCTGGAACTGGCCGGGACGCTTCTCGTCGAACGACAAGAGCTTGAAGCGGCCGCGGACCTTGCTGCCCGAGGGAACGGGCGTGAGGAAGCGGACTTTGTTGCCACCGTAGTTGACGCCCATCTTGGCGCCCGCGATGCGGGGCATGTCCGCCTTGGAGGTCAGGAGCGGCATCAGCGAGAGCGTGAGGAAGCCGTGCGCGATCGTGCCGCCGAAGGGGGTCTGCGCGGCGCGTTCGGGATCGACGTGGATGAACTGGTGATCGCCGGTCGCCTCGGCGAACCGGTCGATCATCGCCTGGCTCACCTCGATCCAGTCGGAAACCGATTCCGCGCCGACCTGTGCCTTCATCTCGTCGGGCGTCAGGCTCGGCATGGCAATCCTCGGGCGTTTTGGGGTAGGCGCGGGCCATCCTCTAGGCCGCGCGGGCCCGTTCCTGCAAGCCTCACCGCACCGGAAGCTCGACAATGACCACCGCCGTAACGTCCGCCGCCCGTGAAACCATGGCCAAGCTGTACCGCGCGCCCGAACCCGATGTTCTAAAATCGCTGCTCGACCGTGCCGCGACGCCGCCCGAATCACGTGCGCGGATCACCGATACCGCCTCGGGCCTGCTCGCCGACCTGCGCGCGGCGCAGAACCGGGGTTGGGTGAACCAGTTCCTCCAGGAATATCGGCTCAACTCGGACGAGGGCGTGGCGCTGCTGAGCCTCGCCGAGGCGTTCCTGCGGGTGCCCGATCCGGAGACGGCCGATCTGCTGATCGCCGACAAGCTGGGCGACGCCGACTGGCGCGCACATGCGGGACAATCGAACAGCCGGCTGGTCAACACCGCGACCTGGGGGCTGGTGGTCGGCCGCGCGCTGGTCGGCGAGGGACCGGCGGGGCCGCTGAAGCGGCTCATCAGCCGCGCGGGCGAGCCGTTCGTCCGCTCGGGCGTGGGCGCCGCGATGAAGATGATGGGCGAGATCTTCGTGATGGGCCGCACCATCGACGAGGCGATGCGGCGGATGAAGAAGCCGGAGAACAAGGGCTTTACCGCGAGCTTCGACATGCTGGGCGAGGCGGCGCGGACCTATGCCGACGCCGAGCGCTACTTCGACGCGTACAAGGGCGCGATCGACGCGGTCGGCAGCGATCCGGCGGCGGGGCACTCGGTGTCGGTCAAGCTGTCGGCGCTCCACCCGCGCTACGAGGTCGCGCGCTGGGACAGCTGCGTCCCCGCGCTCGCTGACATGCTGCGCCAGCTGGCGGAGCAGGCGGCGGGCAAGGGCATCGCGCTGACCGTCGACGCGGAGGAGAGCGAACGGCTGGAGATGAGCCTGGACATCATCGGGCGCGTCGCGGCGCTGCCGTCGCTGAAGGGTTGGGACGGGTTCGGCATGGCGGTGCAGGCGTACGGCAAGCGTGCGCGGCCGGTGGTCGCCTGGGCCAACGGGCTGGACCGGCTGATGAACGTGCGCCTCGTCAAGGGTGCCTATTGGGATTCGGAGATCAAGCGGACGCAGGTCGAGGGGCTGGCGGACTATCCGCTGTTCACGCGCAAGGCGGCGACCGACGTGTCGTACCTGGCGGTCGCGCGCGACATGCTGGACGCGGAGAACATCCGCCCGGCCTTTGCGAGCCACAACGCGCTGACCGTGGCGACAATCATCGAGTGGGCGGGCAATGCCCGCGATTTCGAGTTCCAGCGGCTGCACGGCATGGGCGACGGGCTGTACGAGCGGCTGGTGCGCGAGCGGGGATACCATACGCGCATCTACGCGCCGGTGGGCGGGCACCGCGACCTGCTGGCCTATCTCGTGCGGCGGCTGTTGGAGAACGGGGCGAATTCGTCGTTCGTGCACCAGTTGGCGGACGAGCGCTTGTCGGAGGCCGATATTCTGGCGGACCCGGTGGCGAAGATCGCAGGCGTCGGGGGATCGCGGCACCCGTCGATCCCGTTGCCGGTCGATCTGTTCAAGGCGGCGGACGGGCATCGGAACTCGATGGGGCTGGACCTGAGCGACCGGCCGACGCTGGAGCGGATGGTGGGGGTGGTGAACGCGCCGCTTCGCAACCAACCCGGCGAGGGTCGGGGTCCAGCATCGGGCGACTCGCAACTGGACCCCGGCCTTCGCCGGGGTGGTGAAGAGGTGCGCGACGCGGTCAGCCGTGCACATGCGGCGTTTCCGGCCTGGAACGCCACGCCCGTCGACGCGCGCGCGGCGTGCCTGGAGCGGCTCGCCGACCTGCTGGAGGAGCACCGCGACGAGCTGATGGCGATCTGCGTGCAGGAGGCCAAGAAGAGCATCCCCGACGCGATCGGCGAGGTGCGCGAGGCGGCGGACTTCTGCCGCTACTACGCGGTCGAGGCGCGGCGGCGGTTGCAAGCGGTCGAGCTGCCGGGGCCGACGGGGGAGCGGAACATGCTCCATGTCGAGGGGCGCGGCGTGTGGGCGACGGTGGCGCCGTGGAACTTCCCGCTCGCCATCTTTCTCGGGCAGACGGCGGCGGCGTTGGTCGCGGGGAACACGGTCGTGGCCAAGCCGGCGCCGCAGACGCCGCTGATCGCACGCCGCGCGGTGGAGCTGGCGCACGAGGCGGGGGTGCCCGCCGACGCGCTGGTGCTCGTCACCGGCGGGCCGGAGGTCGGCCAGGCGCTGACCGAGGACGTGCGCGTGATGGGCGTCGCCTTCACCGGATCGACCGCGACCGCCAAGCGGATCGCGCGCACGCTGGTGCAGGACGACGACCAGGAAGGACCGGGGCGCCCGATCGTGCCGCTGATCGCCGAGACCGGCGGGATCAACGCGATGATCGTCGACTCGACCGCTCTCCCCGAGCAGGTGGTCGCCGACGTCGTCACCTCCGCGTTCCGCTCGGCGGGTCAGCGCTGCTCGGCGCTCCGGCTGCTGCTGGTGCAGGAGGACGTGGCGGACGGGCTGATCGAGATGCTGAAGGGCGCGATGGACACGCTGACGGTCGGCGATCCGGGCGATCCGGCGACCGATGTGGGGCCGGTGATCGACCGGGCCGCCTTCGACCGGCTGATGAACTATCGCGAGCAGGTCCGCGACCGTTGGATCAAGACGGTCGACGCGCCCACGGAAGGGCTGTTCGTGCCGCCGACGGCGATCCGGCTCGGGTCGGTCGAGGAGCTGAACCAGGAATGGTTCGGGCCGCTGCTCCACATCGCGACGTGGAAGGCGGGCGAGTTGCGCGAGACGATCGCGCGGGTCAACGCCAAGGGATACGGGCTGACCATGGGCCTGCACAGCCGCATCGCCCGTGCGGCCGAAGTGGCGGAGGCAGAGGCGGCGGTCGGCAACCTCTACGTCAACCGGTCGATGATCGGCGCGGTGGTGGGGTCGCAGCCGTTCGGCGGCGAGGGGCTGTCGGGCACCGGGCCCAAGGCGGGCGGCCCGCACTATCTCTATCGCTTCACCGCGGAACGTGCGGTGTCGGTCGACACGACCAGCGCCGGGGGCAACGCGACGCTGCTGAGCCTGGACGAGGGAGGTATCTAGGATCGGACCCGGTCACTTCCGCTCGTCCTCGCCCCTCGCTGCCCTAGGGCGGATCGACATTCAGCGCTGCGCCTCATCATCCACCCCGGCGAAGGCGAGACCTCTGCGAAACTCCTCGAAGGGCAATTCTTCTTCGTCACCCCGGACCTTTCGACAGGCTCAAGACAGGCTTGATCCGGGGTCCATGGCGCCGCGAAATCAACAGCTTATTGGTTTGCGGCACGGTGGATGCCGGAACAAGTCCGGCATGACGAAGGAGTTTCGCAGAGGTCTTGCGAGGGCCGGGGTCCAGCTGTGAGATGCGAACGGTCGGTCGTTGCGCCTCTTCCACGACCTTCCCGACTGGACCCCGGCCTTCGCCGGGGTGGAAAACTGCCGAATGTGTCCTGGGCGTCCTTTTCTCTCGTCAGGAGAGAGGGAGCCGTAATCGGGCCTGCGGGTGATCGCTCGTCCGGCGAGGTGGTGTCGGGGCGGGGCGGGTGTCGGCGCGCTCCAGCCGGTGACGGCGTGAGCATGGTCCGCGGTCGGCGGGCGCTTGAAAGCGGCGATGCCGGGCCCTAGCTGCTCTTCCGCGGCGACCACGTTCCCGCCCCGTCATGGGTATCAAGACCGGGACGGCCCGGCGGCTCTCGTGAGGAGGCTGTCGTGGCGTGGATCGTGTTGGTGGTGGCCGGGTTGTTCGAAGTGGTCTGGGCGTCGGCGATGAAGCAGTCGCATGGCTTCACGCGGCCGTGGCCGACCGTCGTGATGATCGTCGGCATGCTCGTCAGCTTCGGGCTGCTGTCTTGGTCGATGCGGACGCTGCCGCTGGGGACGGCCTATACCGTGTGGACGGGAATCGGCGGGATCGGGGCGTTCGCGGTCGGCGTGCTGGTGCTGGGCGAGGCGCTGTCGCCCGCGCGGCTGATGGCGGCGGGGCTGATCGTCGGCGGGCTGGTGCTGATGAAACTGGCGACGCCGTGACGTCGATCAAGGAGACGAGATGGCTCTGCCAGACGTGATCGGCCTGCTCGGCGTGGCCGCCTATATCAGCGCCTATGCCCTGCTCCAGCTGGAGAAACTGGGGAGCAGCGATACCCGCTACCTGGTGCTGAACGGATTGGGATCGGGGCTGATCCTAGTGTCGCTGTTCTACAGCTTCAACCTGCCGTCGTTCATCACCCAGGCGCTGTGGCTGGTGTTCACGGTGGTCGGCGTCGTGCGGGCGCGGGGCAAGGCGCGCGCGGGCGGGTAGATTCTACGGCATCGCGGGTCAGCGTGCGCGCATGCCCGCGCTGGTCCAGTCGAAGCGGATGCGGACCCAGGCGCCGATCATCGGCTTGCCGCCCATGCGCGGCGGCAGGATGCGGAACTGCCACGCGGCCTGGCGCATCGCGCGGGCGAGGCCGGAGCCGGGCGGTCCCTCGCCGAGCGTCCGGCAGTTCTCCACCTGATTGTCGGGGATGGTGCGGCACGCGATCATCGCCCAGCTGTCGGCCGGGACGCCGCGCGGCAGATAGCCGTTGAGCTCGGCGTCGCGCGGCTCGCGTTCCCATTCGGCGCCGTAGAGCCGCTCGCCACCGGGCCCCGCGCCGGGGCCGTAGGCGGCGACGCTGTCGGCCTGGTGGCGGTCGGGCGACGCTTCCCCCGCCTGACGCGGTACGGTGCCGAGGTCGAAGTCGAGCGCCAGCATCCCCGGCGTGGTCGCGACCGGCGGTGCGGGGATCGGCGAGGGGGTGGGAACGCGGAGCGGCGGTGCCGGCCGCGGGGTGCTGCTGCTGCGCCGTTCGGCCTCGGCGGCGCGGGTGGCCGCGGGGGCGGCCGCCGCGCCGGGGGCGGGGGCGACGTCGAAGGTGGTGAGCGTCGGCTCGTCCGTGCTCGGGGTCCAGGAAGGGCCGAGATGGAGCAGCAGCCAGGCGAGCAGCAGGTGCGCGGCGACCGTCAGCGCGATCGCGGTCGCGCGCCGCCGCGGGCTGCGGTCACCGTACCGGGAAGAGGAGACCGCGGGCATCGGCGCGGTGTTAGAACATCGATGCCCGCGGCGAAATCAGGAAGCGAGCGACCGGTCGATCTGCACCGGCTGGACCTGCGCGTAGGGCATCACCAGCGTGCCGTCCGGGGCGGCGGTGTAGGTCGTCTGGGTGGGATAGGGGATGCTGATCTTCTCCGCGGCGAAGCGGCGGATGACGCCGACCATCGCCTTGTCGCGCGTGGCGTGCGCCGTCGGCCAATCGTCGCCCGGCACGTCGAACTGGACCACGAAGTCGAGCGAGGAGGCGCCGAAGCTCTCGAACGAGGCGCGCGCGACCGTGCCGCCGGCCTCCTCGAACACTTCGCGCAGCATCTGCGGCACGCGTTCCAGCGTGTCGGGCGGCGTCTCGTAGGCGACGCCGATCGTCAGCGTGACGCGGATGTGATCGCGATTGGAGATGTTCTGGATCTCCTTGTCGAGCAGCTGGCGGTTGGAGATGATGCGGATCTCGCCGCCGAACGATCGGATGCGCGTGGATTTCAGGCCGATCCCCTCGATCACGCCCAGCGTCTGGTCGTACTGGACCTTGTCGCCGCGGCGAAAGGGGCGGTCGAAGATGATCGCGAGCGCGGCGAACAGGTCCGCGAAGATGCCCTGGGCGGCGAGGCCGATGGCGATGCCGCCGACGCCGAGCCCCGCGACCAGGCCGGTCACGTTGACGCCGAGATTGTCGAGCACCACGACCAGCGCGATCGCGAACAGCGCGAAGGTGACGAGCAGGCGGATCAGCCCCATCGCCGACAACAGCGCCTCGCCCTGATAGTTCTGCGCCTGGGTGCGGTGCTCGATCGCGCCCAGCACGATCTCCCGCACCCAGATCGCCGCCTGGAACACGGACGCGATGGTCCACAGGAAATTGACGGTGGTCCCGATCTGGTCGGGCGCGCCCGCGTAGCCGACGACCAGCTTGATCGACAGCATCAGGATGAAGAAATTGTTGGTCCTGACCAGCGCCCGGCCGATGATCGAGAACCAGCCCGCGCGCCCGTCGGGATCGCGCGCGGCGAGACGGCCGGCGAAGCGTCGCGCGCTGTGCAGCGCGATCACGATCGTCGCGCCGATCGCGACGGCGATCAGGATCTGCAGCCAGTGCGTGTGGAACCAGGCGATGCTGGCGGTGACCAGCCCCTGGGTCTGTCCGGTCAGGGCATCGGCGTCGAAGATGGGCGCGGCGGCGTTGCCGGCGGAGGCGTTGGACATGAGGGGTCAGGCGGCTTTCTTGCGGCTGGTTTCTAGAACGGGCTGGATGCTTTCCAGAAAGGCGATCAGCCCGCGCTCCTCGCGCGACAGGTAGCGGTTCTTGCGCGGCAGCTTGACGCTGCGGCGGAACGCGGACTGCCCCTTCTTGACCAGCGCGATCAGCGAGGGGTGGACGTAGCTCTTGCGCGCGATCGCGGGCGTGTTGCCGAGGCGGGCGACGACGGGTTCCAGCATCGCCTTGAGGCTCAAATCCGCCTCCGCGCCCGCCAGCGCCTCGAACGCGCAGACGCTGGCGGCGAAGGTGCGGAAGTTCTTGGCGGTGAAGTCGGTGCCGCTGGCACGCTTGATATAGTCGTTGACGTCCGACGAGGTCACGGGCTGCGCTTCCCCCCGCTCGTCGAGCCAGGCGAAGAGGTGCTGCTCGTCCAGGTCCTGCATCTTGCGCACGGTGGAGGCGAGCGAGCGGTCGGTGATCCTGAGGTTGCGGACCTTGCCCGACTTGCCCTTGTACTGGAGCTTCAGCGTGGCGCCCTTCACCTCGCCATGGCGTTTGCGCAGGGTGGTCGCGCCGAAGCTGTTGTTGGCCTCCGCATAGGCCTCGTTGCCGACGCGGATGTCGCCGCCGTCGAGCAGGCGGACGACCGCGGCGATGGCGCGGTCCTTGGACAAGGTGCGTCGGCGCAGGTCCGCCTCGACCTGTTTGCGGATCTTGGGCAGCGCGTGGCCGAAATCGGCGCAGCGTTCGTACTTGGCCGCCTCCTGCGCCTCGCGGAAGTCGGGGTGGTAGCGATATTGCTTGCGGCCCTTGTCGTCCCAGCCGACCGCCTGGATGTGGCCATTGGCGCGCGGGCAGTACCAGGCGTCGGTATAGGCGGGGGGCAGGCCGACCGCGTTGAGCCGGTCGATCTCGTCGCGATCGGTGATCCGATCGCCCTTGGCGTCGTGATAGGCCCAGCCATTGCGTACCTTGGTGCGGGTGATCCCCGGCTTGGAATCGTCGCAGTACACGATCTTGGGCATCTTACCGGTCGGGCTCCGCTGGAGTTCTTTCAAGCCAATGCGTGGCCCCTGGCGTTCGTTCCGGTGCGGCGCCGTCGGACGGCAGGTGCGTAACGGCGCGTCGAATTTTCGCCGTTACGCCCGCGTTAACCAGCGGCTAGGATGAGACGGTCACAGGACTTGTCGATGGAACGACTCCCTCCCACCGGCCCGATCGCCTTTCCCTGGAGACGGGGAGGGCGGGCGATACTGCCGGTGTGGGGCGGCGTGCTGGGGGCCGTGGCGGGGATGGGGATCGTCCTGGCCTTGCCGGGCGAAGCGCTGGCGCGGCTGGTCGACGCCGGTGGCCTGATCGGTTGGCGGTCCGACGAGGCGGCGCGGGCGGCGGTCGCGGGCGTCGCCGCGCTGCTCGGCGGGGCGGTGGCCTGGTCGGTGCTGTTCCTGCTGTTCGGGCGCGGCGGGCCGTTTCACCGTGCCCCGGCGGGATCGGCGTCGAGGCGGCCGTCGGTGCGCCGTGCCGACGCGCATCCGGATGCGCCGCCGCGCCATCCGATGGCCGCGGCCGAACTCGGCACGCCGCCGTCGCCGCCGCCACCGCCCGAGCGCGGGCTGCCCGACGATCTCGACCAGCCGCTCGCCGCCTTCGATCCCGGCGCGATCCCGGCGGTGCCGCGAATGGCGGTGCGCCCGGTTGCGTCGGGCACGCACGGCCCCGCGCCGCTGCCGCGCAACGACGATCCGTCGCCCAGCATCGCCGCGCTGATCGACCGGGGAGCGCGCCGCCGCCTGCACGGGTAGCGGGATAAGCGCTTGTTCGCGGGGGCGCGTCTGATACCCTCCGGGTCGACGACCGGGGAGGAAGCATGGATACCGCCGCGCCACCGGCGACGCACGCGTCGCGCTATGCCTGGTACGTACTGGGCATCCTGTTCCTGGTGTACGTGCTGAACTTCGTCGACCGGCAGATCATCTCGATCCTGGCGGAGGACATCAAGCGCGACCTGCACTTGCGCGACGAGGACCTGGGCTTCCTGTACGGCACCGCGTTCGGCGTGTTCTACTCGCTGTTCGGCATTCCGCTCGGGCGTTTGGCGGACAATTGGCATCGCGGGCGGCTGATGGTGATCGGGCTGGCGCTGTGGTCGACCATGACGGCACTGTCCGGGCTGTCGCGGACCGGTGGGCATTTGGCGGCGGCGCGGATCGGCGTCGGCATCGGCGAGGCGACGGCGAGCCCATCAGCCTATTCGCTGATCTCCGACTGGTTTCCCAAGCGGCTGCGCGCGACGGCGCTGTCGATCTACTCGGCCGGGCTCTACGTCGGCGGCGGCTGCTCGCTGTTCATCGGCGGGCTGATCGTGCAGAATTGGAACCGCGCCTATCCGGACGGCGGCCCATGGGGGCTGGCCGGCTGGCAGGCGGCGTTCCTGGCGGTCGGCCTGCCCGGACTGCTGGTGGCGGCGTGGATCGCGACGCTGCGCGAGCCGGTGCGCGGCGCGGTGGAGGGGCTGCCCCCGCCCGACCGGCACCCGGCGCCCTTCGCCGAGTTCGGGCGCGAGCTGGTCACCATCGTGCCGCCGTTGACGCTGATCGGGGCGGCGCAAGGCGGGGCAAAGGCGCTGGCGGTCAACCTGCTGGCGCTGGGGCTGACGGTGGCGGCGGTCGCCGGGCTGGTCGCGATCGGCGAGCCGTGGCCGCAATGGACCGCGGTCGGCATCGGCGTCTACGCGGTGTTCTCCTGGGGGTGCGCGCTGAGGCGCCGCGATCCCGCGACGTTCGCGCTGATCGTCGCGACGCCGGCGTTCGTGCTGACGGTGGTCGCGTACGGGCTGAACGCGTTCATGGCCTATGCGGCGAGCTTCTGGGCCGCGCCGTACGCGCTCAGGGTGCTGGGCGCGGCGCCGTCGAGCGCGGGATTCTTCCTGGGCGCGGCCGGCGCGCTGGGCGGCTTCGTCGGCGTGACGCTGGGCGGCATCGTCGCGGACCGGCTGCGGCGGCGCAATCCGGCCGGGCGGCTGGTGGTGGTGATCTTCGGTGCGGTGGTGCCGGTGCCCTTCCTGGTCGCGGGCTTCACCGCCACATCGACGGCGCTGCTCTATCCGATGCTGTTCCTGGCGCAGGTGACGGCGAGTTGCGCGCTGGGTGCGGCGGCGGCGACGACGCAGGACCTAGTGTTGCCGCGGATGCGGGGCACGGCGACCGCGACCTTCTTCATCGGCACGACGCTGCTGGGGCTGGCGCTGGGGCCGTATCTGGCGGGGCGCGTGTCGACGTTGTCGGGCAGCCTGTCGACGGGGATGCTGTCGCTGCTCGCCAGCGTGCCGATCACGCTCGCCTGCGCGGTCGCCGCCTACCGGCTGGTCCCCGCCGCCGAGGTGTCGCGCGAGGCACGGGCGCGGGCGGTGGGAGAGGCGATCTAGCACCGGTCGACGTTCACGTCTTGCCACCCCGGCCTTCGCGAGACCTCTGCGAAACTACTTCGTCATGCCGGACCCCTCGACAGAGCTCGGGAGAGCCTTGTTCCGGCATCCACCGTGCCGCAAGCCAATAAGCTGTTGATTTCGCGGCACCATGGACCCCGGATCAAGTCCGGGGTGACGAAAGAAAAATGCTTTTGGAGGAGTTTCGCAGAGGTCTCGCCTTCGCCGGGGTGGTAAGCCCTGGATAACGCGGCCTCTCGCTGGATGTCGATCGGCGTTAGAGTAGGATGACATCACCCTGACCCGTTCGTGCCGAGCGAAGTCGAAGCACAAGCCACAAGCCGCCCGCTCGCGGCCTGCCCTTCGACGTCGCTCAGGGCGAACGGCGATGGGTCAATACCTTGTCATCCCGCTCTAGGGAATGTTGCGCTGATCGGCCTCCACGCCTGCGCGGCGGACGCCGTCGAGCACGACCGGACCGCGTGAAGCCGCGGTCGGGGCGGGCGCGGGCGTGGCGGCGGGGGCCGGGGTCGCGGTGAGCAGGACCTGCTGGCGCATACACTCGCGCGAGGAGGCGCGGCGGACGGTGCGGCAATTCCACAGCGTACGCTCCAGTCCGGCGGGCCGGTCGCGGAGATAGCTGAAGCTCATCGCGGCGACCTGGTCGGGGGAGAGCGGGACGGCGCTGGGGGTACGGGCGGCGCTGTCCCAGGCGGAGAAGCGGCAGTGCGGGCGGTCGCCGCAGGCGCGCATCGCCAGCGCGGGCCAGCCATCGGGTCCGAGGCCCGCGGGCAGGGTGACGAGGAAGGTGTCGGCATCGCCGGCGAGCGGCTTGGGATCGCCGGCGACGAGGGCGGCGGCCTCGTCCAGCGCCGCGTCCGCTTCCGCCAGTGCCGTGCCGTCGCGATGCGCGTCGGAGAAGGGAGCAATCTTGGCGATCGTCGGCTCGGCGGTGACCGAGCGGCGGCTGAAGGCGGCGGGGGTGCCCCACCAGCCGCTCCAGCGGAAGAACAGGTGGCTGCCGACCTTGGCGATCTTGTCGAGGCTCGACTGCCAATAGGGCACGACCCAATCCGTGTGGTAGTGTGTCGCCGTGCCGACCGGGCGGTAGACCGCGCCCGCCAGCGCGTCGCCCGCGACCTTGCGCGCGGCGGCCCAGAGCGCGGGCGGCGGCGACCAGCGCGTCAGCGCGCCGTCGCAGGTGAAGGAGAACTGGCAGCCGGTGCGCCGTTCCTGCCCTTCGAACACGACACCGCATACAGAGCCGGGGAAGGCGGGGTGGCGGACGCGGTTGAGCACCACCTGTGCCACCGCGCGCTGCCCGGCGGGATCGGCGCCCGCCTCGTATAGCACGGCCGTGGCCAGGCAGTCGGTGGCGCGGGCGCGGTCCTCCGCACCGTCGGCGAGGCGGAAGGGGCGGGCGGGCGGATTGGGGCCGCGCACGAACGGCACGCCGGCGTTGAACACGCGTGCCTCGTCCGGCGGCAGGTCGACGAAGGCGACCGGCTCGACCGGCGGCACGACGCTGGCGGGCACGACGGCGTGACGGACCGGCGCGCGGGGCGCGCGGACGACCGGGGCGGGCGCGCGGAGCACCACGGCCGCGGGCAAGGCGAGCGATCCGGCGGCGATGGTGGCCAGGACCGCGGTGAGGCGCGGTCCCGGCGGGGCAGGCTGCGTCACTGTTCGGGCAGGAAGTCCGGCACCGACAGATACCGCTCGCCCGTGTCGTAGTTGAAGCCGAGCACGCGGGCGTCGTCGGGCAGGTCGGGCAGCTTCTGGAGGATGGCGGCGAGCGTCGCGCCGGACGAGATGCCGACCAGCATGCCCTCCTCCGTCGCCGAGCGGCGGGCCATGTCCTTGGCGACCGCGGCGTCGACCTCGATCACCCCGTCGAGGAGCTGGGTGTGAAGGTTGCGCGGCACGAAGCCGGCGCCGATGCCCTGGATCGGGTGCGGGCCGGGCTGGCCGCCCGAGATGACGGGAGAAAGGGCGGGCTCGACCGCGTAGACCTTGAGCGCGGGCCATTCCTTCTTCAGCACCTCGGCGACGCCGGTGATGTGGCCGCCGGTGCCGACGCCGGTGACGAGGACATCGATGGGGGCGTCGCGGAAGTCCTCCAGGATCTCCTGCGCGGTGGTGCGGACATGCACGTCGATGTTGGCCGGGTTCTCGAACTGCTGGCACAGCCAGGCGCCGGGCGTCTCGTCGACGATCTGCATCGCACGCTCGATCGCGCCCTTCATCCCCTTGTCGCGCGGAGTGAGGTCGAAGGTGGCGCCGTAGGCGAGCATCAGGCGGCGGCGCTCGACGCTCATGCTCTCCGGCATGACGAGGACGATCTTGTAGCCCTTGACCGCCGCGACCATTGCCAGGCCGATGCCGGTATTGCCGCTGGTCGGCTCGACGATGGTGCCGCCCGGCTTCAGGCTGCCGTCCGCCTCCGCCGCCTCGACCATGGCGAGGGCGATGCGGTCCTTGATCGAGCCGCCGGGGTTCGACCGCTCCGACTTGATCCACACCTCGCTGTCGGGGAACAGGCGCGAGACGCGGACGTGGGGCGTGCGGCCGACGGTGTCGAGGATGCTGTTGGCCTTCATGGCTTGGCTTCTCCGTGCTCAGGCTCGGTGTCGAGCATGTCGGGGGGATCAAAGGTCCGCGCGCGCGCGAGTTCCGGAAACAGCCGCGCCCAGACCAGCGTGATGACGGTCGCGCCGACGCCGCCGAACACCACCGCGCCGACGGGGCCGAGGATGGAGGCCATCACCCCGCTCTCGAACTCGCCCAGCTCGTTGGAGGCGGAAATGGTGAGCTGCGACACCGCCGACACGCGGCCGCGCATCGCGTCGGGCGTATGGAGCTGGATCAGCGACTGGCGGACGTAGACGGAGACCATGTCGGCGCCGCCCGCGACGATCAGCGCGACGAGGCTGAGGACGAAGGCGGGGTGGATGATGGTGCCGCCGATGCTGCCGCCGGTGAGACCGAGCGCGTGGACGATCGGCGTGGCGAGGCCGAAGGTGAGGATGGCGAGGCCGAAGACGACGACGGCGATCAGCATCTTGACGCCGACGTTGCTATCCATCGGGCGGAACGAGAACCAGAGGGCGGTCGTCGCCGCACCGATGCCCATGCCGGCCGCGAGCAGCCCCAGCCCCTGCGAGCCGACGTGGAGGATGTCGCGCGCGTAGACCGGCAGCAGCGAGGTCGCCCCCGCCAGCAGCACCGCGAACAGATCGAGCGTGATCGCCGCCAGCACCAGCCGGTTGTTGCGGACGTAGCGGAAGCCTTCGAGGATGCGGGCGAGCGGGCGGTGATCGGTCTGCGCGGGCGGCTGCGGCACCGGGCCGATCAGGAACATGAAGCCGAGCGCGACCGCGAACAGGACCGTGGCGACGCCGTAGGCGACCTCCGGATGGACGGCGTAGAGGAGGCCGCCGACGGAGGGACCGGCGATGGTGCCGACCTGCCAGGCGATCGAGCTGACCGCGATCGCGGTGGGCAGGCTCTCGCGCGGGACCAGGTTGGGCGCGAGCGCGGAATAGGCGGGGCCGGAGAAGGCGCGCGCGATGCCGAACGCGACCGCGGCGGTGAACAGCGCCGGCAGGCTGAGATTGTTCGACCAGGTGAGAAACCACAGCAGCGCCGCGGTGGCGACGAGCAGCGTCGTCGTGCCGCGCACGATCCAGCGCCGGTCGACGCTGTCGGCGACCAGGCCGGTGATCGGCGTCAGCAGGAACAGCGGCACGAACTGCGCGAAGCCGATCATGCCGAGCATGAAGGCGGCCTCGCGGATGTCCATCGTCTCGCGCGCCAGATTGTACACCTGCCAGCCGATCACGATCGACATGGCGGAGACGGCGATCGTGCCGGTGAAGCGCGACAGCCAGTAGGCACGGAAATTGGCGATGCGGAACGGGTGGGGGGCGGTGGCGGCCATCGCGCGCGGGCTTAGGCGTGGGCGCGGCACGGGGCAACCGCAGTGGTTCTTGGCGCGGCCGTCTCCTTCCTTCGTGATGCCGCGCTTGTCCCGGCATCCAGGGTCGCGAACGTAGCGCTGCTCGGCTCTGGATGCCGGGACGAGCCCGGCATGACGGCAGTGGGGCTCCTAACAATTGCCTCACGCGGACAAGCGCGCCTATAGGCGGGCGCGATCTCCCTTACGGAAACGAGGTTTTCTCCCGTGGCCAAAGCCCCCCGCGCTGCCGAACCACCGATCACGAACCGCGAGCGGCCGGCCGAGCCGCAACCGTACGACGCCTCGAAGGACGAGCTGCTGCAATTCTACAAGGAGATGCTGCTGATCCGCCGCTTCGAGGAGAAGGCGGGGCAGCTGTACGGCCTGGGGCTGATCGGCGGCTTCTGCCACCTCTACATCGGCCAGGAGGCGGTCGCGGTGGGGCTGCAATCGGCGCTGAACGGCGACACGGACTCGGTCATCACCGGCTACCGCGACCATGGCCACATGCTCGCCTACGGCATCGATCCCAAGGCGATCATGTCGGAGCTGACCGGGCGCGGCGCCGGCATCTCCAAGGGCAAGGGCGGGTCGATGCACATGTTCTCGACCGAGCATAAGTTCTATGGCGGCCACGGCATCGTCGGGGCGCAGGTGTCGCTCGGCACCGGGCTGGCGTTCGCGCACAAGTACAATGACGACGGCGGCGTCTGTCTTGCCTATTTTGGCGACGGCGCGGCGAACCAGGGCCAGGTGTACGAGAGCTTCAACATGGCCCGGCTCTGGGACCTGCCGATCATCTACGTGATCGAGAACAACCAGTATGCGATGGGCACCTCCACCGCGCGTGCCGCGTCGGAGGACCAGTTCTACAAGCGCGGCGAGAGCTTCCGCATCCCCGGCATCCAGGTCGACGGCATGGACGTGCTCGCCTGTCGCGGCGCGGCCGAGGAGGCGCTCGCCTGGGTACGCGCAGGCAAGGGGCCGATCATCCTGGAGATGAAGACCTATCGCTATCGCGGCCACTCGATGAGCGATCCCGCCAAGTACCGGACGCGCGACGAGGTGCAGAACATGCGCGACACCGCCGATCCGATCGACCGGATCAAGAAGCTGCTGGAAGAACAGGGCGTGCAGGAGGACGAGCTGAAGAGCGTGGAGCAGGCGATCAGGAAGCAGGTCAACGAGTCGGCGGACTTCGCCGAGAGCACGCCCGAGCCGGAGGCCTCCGAGCTCTATACCGACGTGCTGGTGGAGTTCTACTGATGCCGATCGAGATCAAGATGCCGGCGCTCTCCCCGACCATGGAGGAGGGCACGCTCGCCAAGTGGCTGGTCAAGGAAGGCGACACCGTGTCGTCCGGCGACATCATGGCCGAGATCGAGACCGACAAGGCGACCATGGAGTTCGAGGCGGTCGACGAGGGTATTGTCGCCAAGATCCTGGTGGCCGAGGGCACCGATAACGTGAAGGTCGGCGACGTCATCATGCTGCTGGCCGAAGAGGGCGAGGACGCGTCGTCGGTCGAGGGCAAGGGCGGTGGCGCCGCTCCCGCCGCGACCAAGGACGATAGCCCCGAGCCGGACGCCAAGGCGGACGAGAAGAAGGGCGACAAGGTCGAGGACTCGGCCCATCCGACGCAGGAGAAGGTCGAGACCGGTACGCGGCAGCTGTTCGAGGCGGCCGAGAAGGAGGGCCGCCGCGACCCCGAGGTACCCGAAGGCACCGAGATGGTGAAGACCACCGTGCGCGAGGCACTGCGCGACGCGATGGCCGAGGAGATGCGCTCCGACCCCCGCGTGTTCGTGATGGGCGAGGAGGTCGCGCAGTATCAGGGCGCCTACAAGGTGACGCAGGGCCTGCTCGACGAGTTCGGCGACAAGCGTGTCATCGACACGCCGATCACCGAGTACGGCTTTGCCGGCATCGGCGCGGGCGCGGCGATGGGCGGCCTGCGCCCGATCGTCGAGTTCATGACGTTCAATTTCGCGTTGCAGGCGATCGACCACATCATCAACTCGGCCGCCAAGACCAATTACATGTCGGGCGGGCAGATGCGCACGCCGATCGTGTTCCGCGGCCCCAACGGCGCCGCGTCCCGCGTCGGCGCGCAGCATTCGCACAATTTCGGCCCCTGGTACGCATCCGTGCCCGGACTGATCGTGATCGCCCCGTACGACGCGGCGGACGCGAAGGGGCTGCTGAAGGCGGCGATCCGCACCGAGGATCCGGTCGTATTCCTCGAGAACGAGCTGATGTACGGCCGCAGCTTCGACGTGCCCAAGCTCGACGACTGGGTGCTGCCGATCGGCAAAGCCCGCATCGTCCGCGAGGGAAGCGATGTGACGATCGTCAGCTACTCGATCGGCGTCGGCGTCTCGCTGGAGGCGGCCGAGCAACTGGCGGGAGAGGGCATCGAGGCGGAGGTGATCGACCTGCGCACGCTGCGCCCGCTCGACAAGGAAACGGTGCTGAAGAGCCTCGCCAAGACCAACCGGCTGGTGGTGGCGGAAGAGGGCTTCCCCACCTGCGGCATCGCGTCCGAGATCATCGCGATCTGCATGGAGGAAGGCTTCGACGACCTCGACGCGCCGGTCGGCCGCGTCGCCAACGAGGACGTGCCGATGCCCTATGCCGCCAATCTGGAGAAGCTCGCGCTGATCGACGCGGCCAGGGTGGTGAAGGCGGTGAAGAAGGTCTGCTACAAGGGTTGAGGAGATGGCGGCCCGCGGCGATGGCGCCGCGGGCCTTCAGCAGCGCGATACCGGTGCGTTGGCAGTATTGTACACGCCCTTGTCGCCGCCGGTCAGGTCGCGGCGGTCGCGCACCGACATCGCCGCGATCTCGACCATGGTGGTCGACGGCGACAGCGCCGTGCGGATCAGCGGCTTGTACTCGTAATAGACCTCCACGAACATGGTCGCGTTGTCGTCCTGCGCGTTGAACTTGCTCTTGCCGCCGATGCCCGAGATGTTGGTCGCGCCGGCCACGCCGTAGCTCGACGCGTGGCTGGTCTTGTCGCCGCGGCAGCGCTGCCAGACGATCTTGTACTTCTTGTCGGTGTTCGGGTTGGCCATCGGCTCCAGATCGCTGATGATGACGCGACCGCGCTTGTAGAGGTCGAGGTTGCCGGCCTGTTGTCCGGCGCCGGTCAGGGCGTCGTTGATGTCGTTCTCCGTGATCGTCTTGGCGGCGAGCAGCGTGCCGTTGCCCATGCGCGCGGCATTGTCCGCCAGCTGCAACGCCACCTGGCTGATCCGCATCCGCGTGGTCGCGTAGTTGGTGATCTCCGCGCCGCCCAGCGACAGCGTCGTCAGGATCGGCAGGCCGATGGCGAACTCGATCAGCTGAACGCCGCGCCGGTCGGCCAGCACCGGCCGGACGAAGCGGCGCAGCGCCGCGAGCGGGGCGGCGGAGGCGGCGATGGCGGTCACGGGCAGTTCCTCACGGTGGCGGCGGCGTAGCTCTGCTGATCGGCGTAAGGCTGGTTCTGGAGCACGGTGCGCGCCACGATCGTATAGTCCTGCGCCATGCCCCCCGCGTACCAGAAGGGAAAATAGCGCGGGAAGTTGGCGGACACGGTGTAGACGACGCGGTCGTTGGCATTGCCCTGGCCGGCATTGCCGCCGTCCTTGTCCCAGGTGCCGTTGTTGTTCTCGTCCTGGTACGGCTCGCCCGCGTCGCAGGTCTTGTTCTTGTTGGTGTCGGTCCAGCTCTCCGGATCGGCGGCGGCCGCCTTCGCGAAGGTGCGGTAGAAGCGGCGGTCGATCCGCACCTTGGCGTTGCCCGCGACGGCCCGGATCGCGCGCTCGACGCGCGCGTCCACCGTCGCCTGCGCGGTAGTCGCGTTGCTCGTCTCCAGCGTCGAATCGCGTGCGGCCTTCTGCACCACGCCCTGAATCGACGAGGTCATGTAGAGCTGGTGCGCCAGGTCCAGCGAGCCGAGCAGCAGCAGCAGCAGCACCGGCGCGACGATCGCGAACTCGACGATCGTCGCGCCGCGCCGGTCGGCGGCGACGGCGCTGAGCAGCCGAATCACGAGGTGAGCCTCAGCATCGAGATCTGGTCGGCGATCGACTTGAACGTGGCTTGGAGCTGGGCCGAGTTGGTCGCGGTGAAGTAGCGGCCGGACGACGCGCACGCCTTAAGCCGGGTGACCGTCGCATCCTCCAACTGGCCGAACGCCACTACCCACAGCGTGATGTTCTTGTTCTTGATGGCGGTGCACAGCGCCGCCGCGCGCGCGTTCACCTGCTGCGTCAGTGTGCCCGTGTCGGTGCAGCCATCGGTCGGCCTGCTGCCGGTCGTGCGCCGATCCCACCAGCCGACCCCATAAGCGGTGTAGTTGTTGACGCCGGTACAGGCGTCACCATCTGTCATGAAGATGATGTTGCGCTCGATCTCCCCGCCCTGCGGCGTTAAGGCATTCTCCGGCCCGAAGATGCCGGTCGGCGACGCCAGGCGAGCGCCCCAGAGCAGACCGATGTCGTGGTATGTGTTTCCTTCCGGAGACAACCCATCGACATAGGCGCTGAACGTGCTGGCGCTGGGCCATTTCTGCAGCTTCCGCGCCTCGCGCGGGCAAGCGTAGTAGAAGTCTCGATCGAGTTCGTCCGCCGTCTTAATCTCCTGTCGCGTTCGACCGGACGAGGTCTGCCGCGTGTAGATCACGTCCGGCAGGACCTGGCGCCACTGCGTGGACGCGTCGCCGGCCACCGGTAGCGAGTCGATGTCGAGATCCTTCACGTCGTTGGGACGCGGCGTATAGCTGTCATAGGAGGCTGTCTGTCGCTCTTCGATGCAGCCTCCCCAGGTGATCGTCTTGTCGGCCGCTTGCGAGCCGACCGGCCAGGTGAACGATCTGTTCCAGCTGCTGCCGTTTTTGAGCAGGCTGATGTTGACCGGCAATTGCGCGTAGCGCCATTGATTGAACACGCGGGAGGTCGTGTCCGTACGCGTATAGGTTCGGCGGAGGTCGCCGTAGACCGTCTGCCGCTGTATTCGACAGGTTATGCCCTCATACGTCCGTTGATACTCGTAATAGAAACCGTATTGGTAGGTAGCCCAAGTCGTGGTGCTGGGATTGCCGCCCGTCGTGTTGTTCTCGACGGCGCTTCCTTCATTGCTCCCGATCGCTGCCATAAAGGATGAATTCGGCGGAACCGGTTCCTGGTTGCACCGCGTGCTGCTCACGATCCCGATTGCCGTGGTCGTCCAGTCGTTCCGGGGGTTCTTGTTGACCACTATCGTGTTGGTCACGGCAGGGTCGGTGCTGGAGATGCGGTCCGCATACTCGGCTACGCGCGTCTGATAGAGGGCCTCGTTGGCGAACCATTCGGGCTTCAGCAGGTAGCCGACGTTGACGTTGGTCGCGTAGGGAACAAATTCAAAGCGAATCTGCACCTGGCTGCCGGTGCCGCCGGTAGGCGGGCCGGTTGTGCAGACGGCGTTGGTGTCGAGCCGCGCGACGATCTCATAGAAGCATTTTACCGCGGTCTTGAGCGCGCTCATCTTGGATACGCTGTCGCCGGGCTGTGCGTCCGCCATCGATCCCGTCGTGTCGAGCACGAACATCACGTCGGTATTGGGCAGGCGCATCTCGGCGTCGCAGGTGACGGCCATCGTCATCGTCGGTTTGGAGAAGATGCGCATCAGCGTCATCGGCACGTCGGCCTGCGCGCGGCCGGAAACCTTGCCGGCAGCCTCGGTGAAGGTACGGCTGCGGTTCTGCGAGCCGTAGGCGCCGTCCTCGAAATTGCCGTCGAAGAACCGGTTGGCGGTCTTCAGCGGTTCGCCGTTGCTCTGCGTCCAGATGCCCGCGCCCATCGACTTGCGGCCGGCGAGCACGCCCGCGTCGCACGCGTGCTGCAGCCGGGTCTTGACCAGGTAGAGCCGGCTGAGATCGAGGCCGCTTCCCACCATCCCTGCCAGCGGCACGATCGCCGCCGCGATGACCGTCAGCGTGCTGCCGCGACGGTCGCGGCGCAGGCGGGTGAGGAAGCCGGCCGCCCCGGTCAGCTTGAAACGTACGTTGCGCATCGACATGTCCGCGGATGATTCTGCGAGGTTCATGCCCCCGCCCGCGATAAGCGAGGTTCAAGCGATATGGTTAACGAGGCGGATACCATCGCTTCGCCCGCTGATGTGCGAGAGGCAGAGCGGGCGCTGGCACTGGGCTACGCGCCGGCGGATCGTCGCGCGGCGCTCGCGGCGCTTTTCGCGCTGGACGAGCGGCTGGGGGACATCCTCCGCTCGACGCGCGAGCCGCTGGTCGGGCAGATGCGGCTGACCTGGTGGCACGAGGCGCTGACAGCGCTCGACCGGCGCGAGGCACCGGCAGAGCCGGTGCTGACCGCCTTGGCACGCGAGGTGACGCGGGCGGGCGTCCCCGGTGCGGACTTGGCCGGGCTGGTCGACGGGTGGGAGGCGCTGCTCGACATGGACGTGCCTGACGATCCGGCGCTGGAACGGTACGCGGCGGGCCGAGGGGGCCGGCTATTCGCGCTGGCGGCGCGGCTGCTCGGCGCCGGCGACGCGCGGGTGGAGGCGGTCGGCGAGGGCTGGGCGCTCGCCGATCTCGCGCAGAACCTGTCCGACGCACCGGCGGCGGGACGGACGGCGGCGATGGCGCGGGATCGGCTGGGACTGATCGGCGGCGGATGGATGCGGGCGCTGCGGCCGCTGGCGGCGCTGGGGCTGCTGGCGCGAAGCGATCTGGCAGGAGGCGCGGCCGGCAGCCCGCGGCGGGTGGCGCGGCTGATGGCGATGCGGCTGACCGGTCGGTGAGGGATTGTGCCGTGCCCTGCGTCCTCTAGGCTGGGGTTGCAGGGGGAGGACGAGCGATGTGGCGGTGGTTGGCGGGCGGTGGCGCCGGCGTGGCGGCGATCGGCGCGGGGGCGCTGTTCCTGACCGGGCGGGAGGCGCCGTCGGTGGCGGCCTTGCCCGCGCCGCCGGCCGCGCAGGAGGGGGCGGGGGACGATGAGTTGCCGGCCATCGTGCCCGAGGCGACGCCGAAGACCCGCGAGGAGAAGCGGTGTGGCCGCTACGACAAGGACCGCGACGGGCGGATCACGCGCGACGAGTATCTGGCGCAGCGGCGCAAGGCGTATGCGAAGCTGGACGCGAACGGCGACGGGCAGCTGTCGTTCGACGAGTGGGCGGTGAAGGCGACGACCAAGTTCGCCGGCGCCGACCGCGACCGATCCGGCAGCATGACCGCCGCCGAGTTCGCGACCACCGCGGTCAAGCGGAAGCCGCGAGCGCCGGCGAAATGTCCGCCGACGGCGCCGGCCGAGGAGGGTTGAGCCAGTCGGCCAGCGCCGCCCGGCCGCGATCGGTGTAGGCGCGCTTGCGATCGGCCTTCTTGCGGCCCTCGACCGGCGGGAACAGCCCGAAATTGACGTTCATCGGCTGGTAGGTCGCCGCCTCCGCGCCGCCGGTGATGTGGCCGAGCAGCGCGCCGAGCGCGGTTTCCACCGGCGGCGGTGCCAGCGTTTCTCCGCGCAGTTCCGCCGCGGCGAAGCGGCCGGCGAGCAGGCCGATCGCCGCGCTCTCGATATAGCCCTCGCACCCCGTGATCTGTCCGGCGAAGCGCAGGTGGGGACGCGACTTCAGCCGCAGCATCGGATCGAGCAGTTCGGGCGAGCGGATGAAGGTGTTGCGGTGAAGACCGCCCAATCGCGCGAACTCGGCCTTTTCCAGCCCCGGAATGGTGCGGAACAGGCGGACCTGCTCGGCATGTTTGAGCTTGGTCTGGAAGCCGACGATGTTCCACAGCGTGCCTTGCGCATTGTCCTGGCGCAACTGCACGACGGCGTAGGGCCATCGGCCGGTGCGGGGATCGTCGAGGCCGACGGGCTTCATCGGGCCGTAGCGAAGCGTGTCGACGCCCCGTTCCGCCATCACCTCGATCGGCATGCACCCCTCGAAATAGGGGGTATCCTTTTCCCATTCCTTGAACGGCGTCTTCTCGCCCTCGACCAGGCCGGCGTGGAAGGCGAGATACTGGTCGCGGGTCATCGGGCAGTTGATATAGTCCGCCTCCCCCTTGTCCCAGCGCGACGCCTTCCAGGCGACGTCCATGTCGATCGATTCGTGATGAACGATGGGCGCGAGCGCGTCGAAGAAGGCGAGCGCCTCGGCGCCGGTCGCCTCGCCGATCGCGCTGGCGAGCGACGCGGCGGTGAGCGGGCCGGTGGCGAGGATGGCGGGGCCGTCGGGCAGCGCGTCGACCCGCTCGCGGACGAGCGTGACGTTGGGATGGTCGGCGAGCGCGGCGGTGACGCCGGCAGAATAACCCTCACGGTCGACGGCCAGCGCGGAGCCGGCGGGGACGCGGTGCCGATCCGCCTCACGCATGATGAGCGATCCCAGCGCGCGCATCTCCTGGTGGAGCAGGCCGACCGCGTTGGAGTCGGCGTCGTCGGAGCGGAAGGAGTTGGAGCAGACGAGCTCGGCCAGCCCGTCCGTCTGGTGCGCGGGCGTGCGCTCGCCGGAGCCGCGCATCTCCGACAGGCGGACCTGGTAGCCCGCCTCGGCGAGTTGCCACGCGGCTTCCGACCCGGCGAGCCCGCCGCCGACGATGTGGATGTGGTGCATGGCGGCGCCATAGCGCGGCGGGCTTGCCGTGTCAGCGGTGGGTCGCCACCTTCGCGGCATGACGATCTACACCATCGGCTACGAGGGCGCGACGATGGCCGGCTTCCTTGCCACGCTGCGAAGGGCGGGCGTCGCGCGCGTCATCGACGTGCGCGCGCTGCCGCTGTCGCGCCGCCCGGGCTTCTCCAAATCGCCGCTCGCCGCGTCGCTGAAGGAGGACGGCATCGATTACGTCCACCTGAAGGCGCTCGGCACACCCAAGCGCGGGCGCGACGCGGCCAAGAAAGGCGACGTGGCGACGCTGACCGAGGTGTACGACGCGCAACTGGCACTACCGGAGGCGCAGGCCGCGGCGGCGCGGATGCTCGACCTGGCGGCGGACCGCCCGAGCGCGCTGCTCTGCTACGAGCGGGAGCCGTGCCACTGCCACCGCACGCTGTTGCTGGCGGCGGTGGGAGAGGGGGTGACGGTGGAGGATCTGTACGTGGAGCTGTGATCGGGGATGCGGGCATTTGACGGCCCGGCGGCGGACGCCGGACCGTCAAGCATGGGCTATCGATCGTCCAGGCTGTGCGGTTCAGCTCGCCTGAAAGACGCCGCAGGCGATACGGCTGCCGCTGTTGCCGGAGGGGTCGGTACGCAGGTCGTCGGCGTTGGCGTGGACCACCATCGCGCCGCCGTCCGCGTCCAGCAGCCCGGCCATGGTCGCGCCGGGCACGGTCACGCCGATCGTGCCGCGCCCGTCGGTGCCGACGATCAGGTTGGGCAGATCGCCCTCGTGCGGGCCGGCGGGGTTCTGCGTTCCATGCTGACGCATGGCCGGATTCCAGTGCGGGCCGGCGGTGGTGAAGTCGGGCGCGTCGCAGCGGCCGACGGTGTGGACGTGGGCGCCGTGCGTGCCCGGCGGCAAGGCACGCGCGTCGAGGGTGAAGCGTAGGCCGCCCGCCACCTCGGTCGCGGTGGCGCGGCCCGCGTCGGCACCGGCGGCGGTACGCAGCGAGGCGGTGGCGGTACGTGCACCCGGCGTCGCCTCGCCCAGCGCGGTGCGATCGTTCTGGCAGGCGGCGAGGCCGAGGATCGCGATGCCCAGCGCCGCTACGGTCGTCGTCTTCATGTCGTTTCGCTCCCGTTCGTCATCTGATGCGAACCAGCGGCGGACGTGGGGGTTCCGAGCGGCCAGCGCGCGACCGGTTCATAGAGCGCGCCGCCGCGGCCGAGATGACTGCGGTAGAGGACGAGATGGGGCAGCACGAAGGGCGCGCTGGTGAGCGCGGCGTGGCGCGCGCACCAGGCGGCGATCTCCGCGCCCGCGCCCAGCGAGCGGGGCAGCCGCGCGACGGTTATGTGCGGGTGATAGGCGCGGTGCTCGGGCGGCAGGCCGGCGCGCGCGCACGCCTGCTCGACGCGGGCGTGGAGATGGCGCAGCGGCTCGGCCGGCGCGACGCCCGCCCACAGCGTGTCGGCCCGCCCGCGCGCCCCGAAGCTGCCGACGCCTGCCAGCGACACGACGGGCGCAGGGGCATGGACGTGCGCCAGCGCGGCGGCGAGGTCCTCCGCCACCGGCCGCTCGACCTCGCCGACGAAGCGAAGGGTGAGGTGCAACTGCTCGTCGTCCTGCCAGCGCGCGCCGGGCACGCCCTCCATCAGGTCGGCGAGGGCGTCGCGGATCGCGGGCGGCGGGCGGAGGGCGATGAAGAGGCGAATCATGCTGGTGCGATCATGGCACAGGCGCGACGGACGCGAGAGCATCCTGTCGCGGCCGGGCGCTTGAAAGCCGGCTGGAACGGGCCGATATGTCACGGCAACCGGCCCGTTGCCGGCCTTGGGAGATTTCAATGGCGAACTGGTCTGATCCCCGGCCCACGACCGCCCCGTTCGGGGCGACGCGGGCGCGTGCGGGTGACGCGGCCTACGATGCGGGCCTGCGCTCGTACATGCTGCGCGTCTACAATTACATGGCGTCGGCGGTGCTGCTGACCGGCGTGGTGGCGATGCTGTTCGCCGCCGGTGGTGCCGATTCGATGGCGGCACAGGTGTTCCTGAACGGCGGTATCCTCCGCTACGTCATCATGTTCGCGCCGCTGGCGATCGTGTTCGGCATGAGCTTCGGCCAGAACCGGATGTCGACGGGCACGATGCAGGCGCTGTTCTGGGGCTTCGCGGTCCTGATGGGCCTGTCGCTGTCGACCATCTTCCTGGTCTATTCGGGCACGTCGATCGCGCAGGCCTTCTTCGCGACGGCCGCGGGCTTCGCGGCGCTGAGCCTGTACGGCTACACCACCAAGCGCGACCTGTCGGCGTTCGGCACGTTCCTCATCATCGGCGTCGTCGGTCTGCTGGTCGCCAGCCTCATCAACATCTGGACCCAGTCGGACACGCTGGCGCTGGTCATCAGCGCGGTCGGCGTGCTGCTGTTCGCCGGCCTGACCGCCTACGACACGCAGCGCACCAAGAGCATGTACGCGCAGGTCGCGGGCACGGACTATGAGGGCAAGGTCGTGGTGATGTCGGCGTTGTCGCTGTACCTCGACTTCATCAACATGTTTCTGTTCATCCTGCGACTGTTCGGATCGCAGCGGAACTGACGGTTCACCGGGGACGCCCGGTGATCGGAACGGGGCTCGGCGGCGACGCCGGGCCCTTTTCTTTGCGCGAGAGGGAGCGTCCATGCGCCTGACGATCGAGGCCGATCTCGACTATCTCCTGCCGCGCCCCGCCGACGTGCTGTTGCAGGTCGAGGTGGCGGCGATGGCGGACCAGCGGATCGAGACGGCGAGCCTGACGGTCGGGTCGGACCTGCCGCTCGGGGCGGTCGTGGGCGAGGACGGGATCGGCCAGCGCTGCTGGGTGCGCGGCGCCGACCGGCTCGTCGCGACCTATCGCGCGACGGTGACGGTGGTGCGGGAGGAGGTGGTACTCGCCGCCCTGCCCGCCACGTCGGTGCGGCTGCTGCCGGCGGAGACGGTGGCGTACCTGCTGCCCAGCCGCTACTGCCAATCCGACCGGTTCGAGGGCTTCGTCGCGCGCGAGTTCGCCGGCTTGACGGGCGGCGCGATGGCGGCGGCGCTGGTCGATTGGACGCGGATGTCGCTGGATTACGCCGGCGACGGCAGCACGGGGACGACCACCGCGCTCGACACCTTCGCCTCACGCCGCGGCGTGTGCCGCGACTACGCGCACCTGCTGGTGGCGCTGGCGCGGGCGGCCGAGATCCCGGCGCGCTGCGTCGCCGCCTACGCGCCCGGCGTTGATCCGCCCGACTTCCACGCGGTGGCGGAGCTGTGGCTGGACGGCGCGTGGCGGCTGGTCGATCCGACCGGCATGGCGCGGAGCGACGAGATCGCGCGGGTGTGCGTCGGCCGCGACGCCACCGACATCGCGTTCATGACCGTGTTCGGCACCGCCACCTTCGTGCGCCAGCGCGTGTCGGTACGGCGGGAATAGGAACGCGCGAGGCCGCCGATCGTTTTGATGGGCGAACGAATTCACAGCGAGGGACCAGCCATGAACTCCATCGACGACCGCGCACTCGACAGCATGTCGGTGGCCCCCGACGAGGGCGGCGCCGGCGGCAGCCGCGATCCGCGGCAGGACGCCGGCCAGGACAAGTCGATCGCCAAGCGGTTGCAGAAGAACCCCGACAGCGTCGATGCGCGCCTCGACAACGGGTTGGACGAGACGATGGACGGCAGCGATCCCGTGTCGATCAGCGAGCCCAACGACGACGGCGAGCCGGCACCCTCGTCAGGGTTCGACGAGGACAAGCGCTGAACAAAAGGCTTTCCATCATATCGCCGCTACGCGAGCGTAGCGACATTGCCCATGCGGACACCCAATTTTGCACGGTGTAGCGGACCGGGCTCTGCAATGCGGCGGGCAGACGATCCGTTAAGGCTATGGTTAACCACGGCGGCGTAGACCATCCCTGGTGCGTGGGAGCGGATGGGACAGTCGATGGCATCAGGGATGAAGCCGGCGCAAGGGTCGATGGCGCTGGCGGAAATGAAGGAGTTTGCGAGCTTCCCGGCCGCCACTCAGCGGTACATTCGCCGCTCGCTGGATATCGGCCTCGACCGCGACGACGCTGTGGCGCGCTGGTCGCGGGACGTGGTCGAGTCCGCCAGCATCCGCGCGCAGGCGAAACTCTATGGTGGCCTGCCGATGCTTAGCGAGACGGTGCCCGACGATAGCGGGCTCGACGCGGTGGAGCCGTTCCTGGCGCCGCTCATCACCGTCGTCGCGTTTGATCTGGGGCAGTGACGCCTGCCGAGCTTCGCGGCCGTGCGCTTCCTCTACGAGCGGCTGATCGGCGCCGAAGTCCGGCCGTGGCTGCCCGCCGCCTTCTGCGCCGCGGCGGCGCTGCCGCATCTCCATCCCGAGCTTCGGCGCAAGCTGCTCCAGTCGATCAGCGAGGTGGCGGCAACGGCGGTGGGCTGGTCCAACCGGCAGCCGGGGTTCTTTCCGCACTGGGTGGAGAAGGTCGAAGGCGGGCAGGCGCTGCCCAACTGACCGGCGGCGGCGCGCATGGCTAACGGCAGGCGCGCCAGCCCATGCCGCCTCGCGCAGCCTGGTCGAGGTGGAGATGATCCCGGTGTGCCGCGTTGTAGTCGGGCGACAGCGTCGTCGCGAACAGGTCGCACGCCCCGTCGCGTACCGCGCGGAGAAAGCGGGCGGCGTCGTCGTCGCCCTGCCAGTCGCGCGCGACCGTGATGCGCCGGCCATCGGCGAGGCGGAAGCCGGCGATGTCGATCGCGTCGGCGGTGGAATGCTCGCTCCAGCTGCCCGCGTCGCGGCCGTAGAGGCGGCGGCAGCTATAACTGCCGAAGTGATCGATCGTGACGATCGGGCTGCCGAGGATCGAGCGGGCGGCGGGCTGCACCACCTCCCACTCCCATACCGCCAGCGCGGCCGCGACCGGGCAGGCGGTGCCGAGCCCGGCGGGTGCTAAGCCGATCCGGCGCGGGCCGCCGGCGGTGAAGCGCACGCCGTCGGCGTAGCCGCACTCCCCAGCGCCCGCACGCGGCGGCAGCGCGGTGTAGCGGACGCCGGCGCGGTCGAGCGCGGCGCGGCAGGCGGGAAAATCGTCGGTGAGCGCGGTGAGCTTGCGGCCGGTGAACAGGCCGACGGGCTGCGCCAGGTCGAGCGGCGTCCAGGGTAGGTCCTGGGGCCGTCCCCGCAGGCTGCTCCAGGCCAGGAACAGCAGCGCCACCGCGATGCCGCCGCCGACGATCAGCCCGGCGACGCGGCGCACCGCTCGCATCAGCCGCGCATCGCCGCACCGAGCGGCTCGGCGGTGATCGGGTAGCCGAGATCGTCGGGAATACAGAGCTGGTCGATCCCGCCGCGCCGCTCAACCGCCGGCGTGATCGTGCGCACCGGGTGGGCGGCGGCATCCGCCACCGCTTCCTCGAATGACGCGAAGCGGGCGAGCCGTTCCAGGTTGCGACGCGTGGGGTAGATGATCGTCGCAGCGCCCGCGTCGGCGGCGGCGAGCATTGCCGCGGCGGTGGTCCAGCACAGCCGCACATTCTCGGTCTGGTCGACCGTGGCGACTGCATCATCGGCTATGCGAGCGAGATAGAAGCGCGTGTCGAAGACACGCACCGGCGCGTGCGCGGGCAGCCAGCGGGCGAACGGCACCAGCTGATCGGGGGTGAGGCGCAGCCCCGCGGCGGTGAGCAGCGTCTGGAACGCCTCGCCGCGGTGAAGGCCCGCGCGCAGCGCGGCGATGGTGTCGGCCGCGGGGGGCGGGTGGAGCCCAACGGCGAGCCCCGTCTCCTCGATCGTCTCGCGGATCGCGGCGACGCGGGCGGCGCCTTCGTCGTCGGCGGCGAGCGCGTGGTCACCGGGATCGACGCGGCCACCGGGAAACACGCTGGCACCGCCGGCAAAGGCCAGCGCGCGCGACCGCTCCACCATCAGCAGCTCGGGCGGGCCCGATGCGACGGCGCGGAACAGGACCAGCGTGGCGGCGGGGATCGGATCGGTCATACCATGGCACAACGCGTGGATGGACGATCGGTGCGGCCGGCGTGAACGGGCGATGGAGCTGAGGGGAGTTGAGCTCCTGTCGGCGGCAGGCGGCGATCCGCCGGCCCATCGCGAGTTCGCGCCAGCCTTTGGTGCATCTGACCTCGCGCAACGTCGTGCCTCGGCGCGGTCCGGCGTCGTTGCCGAGCCATGAACACCATGCGGCGCGATACATCCGGCATCAGCGACGTCGGATCATACTATATTTGCCGTGACAATCCGTAACCGTGTCACGATAGGCCTCGATGGAGAATGACAGATCTGTCCTATGAATTGCCGGCGGAAGGAAAGGCGGGGACGTTGTTCGAGAAGCGATCGAACAGCCACGCGGCGTTCGTCGCCGGCATCACCCGCATCCAGGAGCAGACCGCATGAACCATCGGGACCGTTTCGACGAGGCGTTCGCGCACTTCCCGCTCGTCGCGATCCTGCGCGGGGTTCGCCCCGACGAGGTCGAGGCGATCGGCGAGGAACTGGTCGCCGCGGGGTTCACGATCCTTGAGGTGCCGATGAATTCGCCCGAACCGCTCGAGAGCGTCGAGCGCCTGGCGCGATCGCTCGCCGGGCGCGCGGTGGTGGGCGCAGGGACGGTACTCCGCGTCGAGGACGTCGCCGCGGTCGCGGCGGCCGGCGGTACGGTCATCATCGCCCCCAATGCCGACACCGACGTGATCGCCGCCGCCGCCGCCGCGGGGCTGGTCGCCCTTCCCGGCATCGCCACGCCGACCGAGGCGTTCGCCGCGCTGGCGGCCGGGGCCGCCGCGCTCAAGCTCTTCCCGGCCGAGGCCGCGTCCCCGGCGGTGCTCAAGGCGATGCGGGCGGTACTGCCGCAGGGGACGCGCATCCTCCCCGTCGGCGGCATCGCGCCCGACACGATGGCGCCGTGGCAGGAGGCGGGTGCGGCCGGTTTCGGGCTCGGCTCCGCCCTCTACAAGCCGGGCATGACCGCGGCGGAGGTGGGCGAGCGTGCCCGTGCCTTCGCCGCGGCGCTCGGCGACACGGCTCGGGCTTGAGGGCTGACGCGCTTGTACGCCGCGCGGCGTGCCCCCACACGGCGAATAACGGTGCGTCATGTCGCTCCGCCCATCACGCTGGCCCGAGCCACCAAGCGATCGGGGTGCTGTCGATTCCGTCCAGGTCGATCCGACGCGCCCTCGATGAGAAGGCTTCAGCAGCATAACCGAAGCGGCTGCTGACGGCGACTGACGTCTCGATTGCCTGGGAAATTGTCGAACGGGCGGGTGGTGGAGCTGAGGGGAATCGAACCCCTGACCTCTGCAGTGCGATTGCAGCGCTCTCCCATCTGAGCTACAGCCCCGCACCCGTTCGGGCACCCGGCCGCGACCGGGTGCGCCGCCTTTACCGGGCCGCATCCGGGGATGCAACAAGGGGTACGCGATCCGCCGCATTCTTTTTCGCCGCGGCGAGTGGCGACGTGTTCGCGACCGGCGGAGCGGGGCGGGCCGGAACACCCGCGCGAAACAGTCGTTTTCCCGCCAGCAACCGCGCCTCGCGCGAGACGGGGCGGGTCGCCGCAGGAAAACGGAGACAGCCATGGTGTACGATCGCAATTCGCGCGAGGGCACTCGCGCCGGCCAGTTCGATTACGAGCGGGATTACGGCTCGGGCCGGGACAACACATATTCCAGCGCGCGCGAATATGGGGCGGCAGGCATGTACGGCGACGGTCGGGACGATCGCGGCGGTTACGGGCGGTCGGACGCGGGGCGCGGCTATGGCGACCGGCAGGGCTATGGCGATCGCCAAGGGTACGGCGATCGGCAGGACTATGGCCGCCGGGCGTACGGCGCGCAGGACTACGGCCACGACCGATATCGCCAGCGCGACCAGTACGGCCGTGGTCAGCAGCAGCGCTCCGACTATCATGGCGCCTATGCCGATGACGGTCGGCCGTTCGAGGATGTCGGCCGCAACCGCCACGCCGACGACGATAACCGTCGCCAGGGCCAGCGCGGCGGTTACGGACGCCAGCCGCAGGGCTATCAGTACGAGGATCGCGGCTTTATCGAGCGCGCGGGCGACGAGGTCCGTTCCTGGTTCGGCGACGACGAGGCCGAGCGTCGGCGCGAGCAGGACCAGCGCTACGACGAGCGCGCCGAGCGCGGTCGCCAGGGGCACCGCGACGAGGATTACCATAGCTGGCGTTCCGAGCAGATCGCGTCGCTCGACCGCGACTATGACGAGTACCGGCAGGAGAACCGCTCGCGCTTCCACAACGAGTTCTCGACTTGGCGCACGGGACGGCAGGGTCAGCGCGACCAGTTGAGCAAGGTGACCGAGCATCAGGAAGTGGTCGGCTCCGACGGTCAGCACGTCGGTACGGTCGACAAGGTGAAGGGCGATCGCATCCTGCTGACCAAGAACGACAAGGATGCGGGTGGCCAGCACCACTCGATCCCGTCGAGCTGGATCACGTCCGTCGACGACAAGGTGACTCTGAACCGATCGGCCGACGAGGCCAAGCAGGCGTGGCGCGACGAGGATCGCAAGTCGGCGACGGTCGGCTACGGTGACAACGCCAAGGACCGCGACCAGGGCGGCAACGACGGCCGCGACGCGCAGGGCCGCGGGCTGAACCGCAGCTTCTCCGGCACCTACTGAACCGTAGGTAGCGGCAAGGACGAGGGGGCTCCGGGCGCAAGCCCGGAGCCCCTTTTCGTTTGCGTGGGGGCGTGGATCGCGGCACGTCCAACCGATCACCTCAGGAGACCGATCGATGCCCCGCGCCTGGACCCTCGCCGCCCGCCCGCAAGGCATGCCCCGGTCGACCGACTTCGCGATCGTCGACCTGCCCGTGCGCGATCTGGCCGAGGGCGAAGTGCGCGTCGCCAATCGCTGGCTGTCGGTCGACCCGTACATGCGCGGGCGGATGAACGACGTGAAAAGCTACGTGCCGCCGTTCCAGATCGGTGCGCCGATGGAGGGCGGCGCGGTCGGCGAGGTGGTGGAAAGCCGCGATGCGGGCCTGAAGCCCGGCGACATGGTGCAGCACATGCTCGGCTGGCGCGACGAGGCGGTTGGGCCGGCATCGGCGTTCCACAAGCTGCCGCTGCTCGACGTGCCGCCGCAGGCGTTCCTGGGCCAGTTCGGGATGCCGGGGATGACCGCCTATTTCGGGCTGCTCGCAGTGGCGGAGGCGAAGGCCGGCGACACGGTGTTCGTGTCCGCGGCGGCGGGGGCGGTAGGCTCGACCGTCGTGCAGGTCGCCAAGGCCAAGGGGATGACGGTGATCGGCTCGGCCGGCGGGCCGGACAAGGTGGCGTGGGTCCGCTCGCTCGGCGCGGACGCGGTGATCGACTACAAGGCGGGGCCGGTCGCCAAGGCGCTGGGCGAGGCGGCGCCGAAAGGGATCGACGTGTATTTCGACAATGTCGGCGGCGATCATCTCGACGCGGCGCTGGCCCACGCCCGGCCGCGTGCGCGGTTCGCGATCTGCGGCATGATCGACGTGTACAACGATGCCAAGCCGACCCAGCTCAAATATCTCGCGCGGCTGATCGGCAACCGTGTGCGGATGGAGGGCTTCATCGTCAGCGACCATATGGGTCGCGCGGAGGAGTTCTACCGCGACATGGGCGCAATGCTGGCCGCCGGCACGCTGCGCCGCGAGGAGACGGTGCACGACGGGCTGGACGCGATGCCCGACGCCTTTCTGGGCCTGTTCAGCGGCGGGAACACGGGCAAGATGCTGGTGCGGGTGTAACCGGCGACTTCAAGCGGAGCAACGATCTCAGACCGCGCCCGCTGCGAAGGTATCGCACTGCGCGGGGTCGGCGGTCTGCAGCCCGCGGCGCAGCCAATATTGCCGCTGTGCGGAGGTGCCGTGGGTGAAGCTCTCCGGCGATGCACGACCCTGGGTCAGCGTGTCGTCGCCGATCGCCGCCGCGGCGGTCATCCCCTCCTCGATGTCGCCGGGTTCGAGCCGATCACGGTTGAGCCCGGCCCAGACACCCGCGTAGCAATCCGCCTGGAGCTCCAGCCGGACCGAGGCTGCGTTGCCCTCCGCCTGCCCCGAGGAACGCTGGATGTTCTGCACGCGCTCGGAGGCGCCGGTCAGCGACTGGATGTGATGGCCGAATTCGTGTGCGACGACGTAATATTGGGCAAAGTCGCCGCGCGCACCGAAGCGGTTGGCCAACTCGTTGAAGAAAGCGGTGTCCAGATAGATGTCGTTGTCGCTCGGGCAGTAGAACGGGCCCGAGGCCGACATCGCCGCACCGCAGCCGGACTGGTCGCCGTCGGTGTAGAAGCGCAGTCCGGGCGGGGCGAAGCGCTGTCCGTTGCGGGCGAACACGGCTTCCCACGTATTCTCCGCCGAGCTGAAGGCGTTACAGGTCGTACGACGCTCCGGACTGGCGTCGCAGACGGAGGCGACGCTGGTGCCACCAGAGCGCGACGTCGTCGTCGGCGCGCTGCCGCCGCCGAACATGGAGCCGAGATTGCCGAGGCCACCGAACAGCGCCAGGACGATCAGCACCACGACGATGCCGCCGCAGCCGAAGCGGCTGCCGATCAGCGGCAGCAGCCCGAAGAGGAGGCCGCCGCCACCGCCGCCGAACCCGCCGCCGCCCTGCGCCTCACCGACATCGATGTCGTTATCGTAATCGTCGAGCCGCATGAGAGTCCGCCTGCCAAGTCGTTGCGCGGGTGAAATGCATGAGGATGCGCGGTTGATCCATCGCGCCCGCGCCCGCATGACGGCGGCGAAGGAGAAGGCCCCATGTTCCTGCGAGGAAAGACCGCGATCGTCACCGGATCGACCTCCGGCATCGGCCTGGCCTACGCGCGTGCCTTCGCCGCGGAGGGGGCGAGCGTCGTCCTCAACGGCTTCGGCGAGGCGGACGCGATCGAGGCGATCCGCGCCGAACTGGCCGCGACGAGCGGCGCGGCGGCGCTGTACGACCCCGCCGACATGACCCGGCCGGACGAGATCGCCGCCATGGTCGAGCGCGCCGTGGCGGAGACGGGCGGCTGCGACATCGCGGTGTCAAACGCCGGCATCCAGCACGTCTCCCCCGTAGCCGAGTTCCCGCGCGACAAATGGGACGCGGTGATCGCGATCAACCTGTCGGCGGTGTTCCACCTGACCCAGGCGGCGATCCCGCACATGGTGGCAAAGGGCTGGGGCCGGCTGATCGCCACCGCGTCGGCCCACTCGCTGGTCGCGAGCCCCAACAAGGCCGCCTACGTCGCCGCCAAGCACGGCGTGGTCGGGCTGACCAAGACGGTGGCGCTGGAACTGGCGCGCACCGGCGTCACCGCCAACTGCCTGTCGCCCGGTTATGTCTGGACGCCGCTGGTGGAGAACCAGATCCCGGACACGATGCGCGCGCGCGGGCTGACGCGCGAGCAGGTGATGAACGACGTGCTGCTCGCCGCGCAGCCGACCAAGCAGTTCGTTACGCCCGAGCAGGTCGCCGCCGCCGCGCTGTTCCTGTGCCGGGACGAGGCGGCGCAGGTGACGGGCGCAAACTGGTCGATGGACGGCGGGTGGACGGCGGCGTGACCGCGCCGGCGGTCGTTGCGCTGCTGCTCGCGGCCTCTATGCCCGGCTCGTCGGCCGGGCCCGATCGGCCGCCTGGGCCCAGCGAGTGGCGTCGCGTCGCCAGCCCTGCCGACCGTGCCCGTCTGCGCGGCTGGCGATCCGCCTGGATGGAGGCGCTGGCGCAGGTAAGGGGGCAGGACGGCGGCGCAATCGCCGCCGATCCCGTGCTGTTCGATCCCGACCGCGCGCTGGAGGAGCCGGTACTCCCCCCCGGCCGCTATCGTTGCCGTACCGTCAAGCTGGGGCGCAAGGCCGCCGGCGGCCTCGGCTACGGCGCCTATCCCTGGTTCCGCTGTATGGTCGGTCCGGGGGCGGTGCCGGGCTTCGCCAAGGTCGATGGGTCGCAGCGGCAGGTGGGCAAGATCTATCCCGACACCGACGCGCGGGCGGTGTTTCTCGGCACCCTGTCGCTGGGCGACGAGCGCGGCGCGATCCGCTATCGCCGCGATCCGCAACGCGACGTTGCGGGCTGGGTGGAGCGGATCGGCGAGCGGCGCTGGCGGATCGCCTTCCCCTATCCCGCCTACGAGTCGACGCTGGATCTGATGGAACTGGTGCCGGGCTGAGGGTAGGCAGGCAATCCCCAACCGTTTTTGCTGAGCGAAGTCGAAGCACTGCCGCAACCGGACCGTCCTCGGCCTGTCCTTCGACTTCGCTCAGGACGAACGGAGGCCGCTCGGGCTGAAATTGGCGCTAACGCCGGACGCGCGTGACGTGGCCCATCTTGCGCCCAGGCCGCGCGCTGTGCTTGCCGTAGAGGTGTAGGTGCGCGTGCGTATCGGCGAGTGCGGCACTCCAGGGATCGTCGCCGATCAGATTCTCCATCTCGACCCGGTCCCCCGTTCGCGCGGTCGCACCGAGCGGCAGGCCGCAGATCGCGCGCACGTGGTTCTCGAACTGCGAGCACTCGGCGCCCTCGATCGTCCAGTGACCGGAATTATGGACGCGCGGCGCCATCTCGTTGAACACCGGTCCGTCGGCGCCGACGAAGAACTCGCAGGCGAGCACGCCGACATAGTCGAGCTCGGCCGCGATGCGACAGGCGAGCGCGGTCGCCTCCTCGGCCTGCGCCTCCACCTCGGCGGGCGCGGGGAGGGTGGAGGTGCGCAGGATCGCGTCGCGGTGGACGTTGTGGGGCGCGTCGTAGCGGACGGTGGCGCCGTCCTGCCCGCGCGCGATCAGGATGGAGAATTCATGGGTGAAGGACACGAACGCCTCCAGCACCGCGGGCCCACCGATCGCCGCCCAGGCGGCGTCTGCGTCGGCGAGGGAGGACAGCCGCATCTGGCCCTTGCCGTCGTAGCCGAAGCGCGCGGTCTTCAGGATGGCCGGGCAGCGCACCGTCTCCAGCGCGGCGGCGAGATCGTCGCGGTCGGCAACCGGCGCCCAGCGTGCGGGACGGCCGCCGACCCCTTCGACGAAGCGTTTCTCCGCCACCCGGTCCTGCGCCACCGCCAGTGCGCGGGGGTGGGGGTGGACGGGCACCCGCTCGGCCAGCCATTCGACCGGTCCGACGGCGACGTTCTCGAACTCGTAGGTGACGACGTCGCAGGCGGCGGCGAAATCGCCCAGCACGATGCGGTTGTGGTAATCGGCGCGCGTCAGGCTGGTCGCGGTCTGCGCGGCGACGCTCTCCCGATCGGGGGCGAGCACGTGGGTGCGGTAGCCGAGCTGCGCGGCGGCGACCGCGAGCATCCGGCCGAGCTGGCCACCACCGAGGATGCCGATCGTCGATCCGGGCGGCAGCATCAGTTCGGCGCGTCCGCGACCGCCTCGGTCTGCGCCGCACGCCATGTCCGCAGGCGCGCCGACAACGCCTCGTCGCCGGTCGCCAGGATCGCGGCGGCGAGCAGCCCGGCATTGATCGCGCCGGCACGACCGATCGCCAGCGTGCCGACGGGGATGCCGCCCGGCATCTGCACGATCGACAACAGGCTATCCATGCCCGATAGCGCCTTGGACTCGACCGGTACGCCGAGCACCGGCAGGTGCGTCATCGCCGCGACCATGCCAGGCAGGTGCGCCGCCCCGCCCGCGCCGGCGATCACAACCTTCAGGCCGCGTTCCGCGGCGGTGGCGGCGTAATCGTACAGCCGCTGCGGCGTGCGGTGCGCCGACACCACCCGCGTTTCGTGCGCCACGCCGAGCGCACTCAGCGTCTCGGCGGCGTGGCGCATCGTTTCCCAATCGGACGTCGAGCCCATGATGATGCCGACCAGCGTCATGGCCACCGGTTAGCCGCGCGCGCGGGGCAGGGCAACGGGGCAGGCTCGGCGCCGGCCTGCTCGTCCCGCGATTGGACGGCGCCGCCGGACAGGCGTACGTCACGTTGGTGCACTGAACCGGGTTGCGTCGGCTTGGGGCACGACATCGTAGGGGGAGAAGCTCGATGGACGGAGCGGCAGGCGTGATCGCGGCGGCGGCGGCGTTCGTGGGGACGCATTTCCTGCTCTCGCATCCGCTGCGGCGGCCGCTGGTCGCGGCGCTCGGCGAGTGGGGATTTCTGCTGCTCTACTCGCTGGTCGCGGCGGTGACGCTCGGCTGGCTGGTGCTGGCCTATCGCGCGGCGCCGGCGAGCGCGCCGTGGTGGCCGGTCGGCGACGGGCTGTGGGCGGTCGCCACCGCGCTGATGCTCGCCGCGTCGGTGTTGCTGATGGGGTCGCTGGTCGGCAATCCCGCGCTGCCAAACCCGACCGGCACCACCACCCCGCCGGCCGAGGCGCGCGGCGTGTTCGCGATCACCCGTCACCCGATGATGTGGTCCTTTGCGATCTGGGGCGTCGCGCACGTCATCGTCTATCCCGTCGCGGCGAACATCGTCGTCGCGGTCGGGATCGCTTTCCTGGCGCTGGTCGGCGCGGCGATGCAGGATCGCAAAAAGGCGGCGCTCGACCCGCGCGGCTGGCCCGCCTGGGAGGCTAGGACGAGCTACTGGCCGTTCGCCGCCATCCTCCGCCGCCACGCGCGGGCCAGCGGGCTCGGCGCGCATGCGATCGGCGGCGGGCTGGTCGTGTGGCTGGTCGCCACCTGGGCGCACCTGCCGCTCGCCGGATGGCCCGCCGGCATCTGGCGATGGATCGGCTGAGTTCTCAGCGCTCCGACAGATAATAGCGGTCGAGCGCGGTGAGGTCGTCGTCGAGCTCGTAGACGATCGGCTGGCCGGTCGGAATCTCCAGACCGGTGATCTCGTCGTCCGGAATGTTCGACAGGTGCTTGACCAGCGCGCGCAAGCTGTTGCCATGGGCGGAGATCAGCACCCGGTTGCCCGATTTCAGCGCCGGCGCGATGCGACCGTTCCAATAGGGGAGCACGCGCTCGATCGTGTCCTTCAGGCTCTCCGCCTTGGGAATGGCGATCCCGGCGTAGCGGCGGTCGTTCGTGAGGTCGAAGGCGCCACCATCGGCCGCGGCGGGCGGCGGCACGTCGAAGCTGCGGCGCCAGATCTTCACCTGATCCTCGCCGTGCTCGGCCACCGTCTCCGCCTTGTTGAGCCCGGTCAGCCCGCCATAATGCCGCTCGTTCAGGCGCCAGTCCTTCTCCGTCGGCAGCCACAGCCGACCCATCGCTTCCAGCGCCAGGTTGAGCGTCTTGATCGCGCGCAGCTGGAGCGAGGTGAAGGTGAGATCGAAGTCGAGGCCCTTGGCCGCCATCAGCTCGCCCGCGGCGCGCGCCTCGGCGGCGCCCTGCTCGGTCACGTCGACGTCCCACCAGCCGGTGAATCGATTCTCCAGATTCCACGCAGACTGGCCGTGGCGGATGAGGACGAGCTGCGGCATTGAGGTTCCTTTTACAGGGCCAGCGTCATGAAGCGGTTGTGCGGGCTCGCCTCGTAGTCGGCGAAAGGCTCCGCGTCCACGAAGCCCGCTCGCTCGTACAGCGCCACCGCCGGGCGGTAGCTAGCGGTCACGCCCGTCTCCAGGCTGAGCCGGTCGTAGCCGCGAGCGCGCGCCTCCGCGACGATCCGGCCGAGTAGGGCCGCGCCGATGCCGTGACCCGGCATTGCGGAGCGCATCGATTTGACCTCGCCATGCCTGGCGTCGAGTTGGCGCAGCGCGCCGAAGCCGGCGAGCGTGCCATCGATCCAGGCGGTGAAGAAGGTCACGTCCGCCGCGGCCAAGGCATCGGCACCCAGCGCGAAGGAGAACCCTTCGGGCACCGCGCCGCGCTGTTCCGCCAGATGGGCGGCGAGCAACGCGGCGACATGGGGGCTGCGCGGATCGTCCTGCCGGATGTCGACCATTCCGCCGGCTACAGCTCGTCGATCATGTCCGCGAGCGTCTCCAGCATCGCGTGGGCGAGCCGCTTCGAGCGTTCGGGACTCCAGCCGAATTCCGGATCGGGGTTGGGATCATGATCCTTGAACGGCATCTCCAGCGTCATCGATACCGCGCCGAACCGCTCGGCCAGCTGGTTGGTCGACATCGCCAGGTTGGCGGTGCCGGGTGCCGCCTTCTGGTACCCCTTCTCCGTCTGGAAATCGGGGGTGTGCGCGGCGAGGCGGCGGCCATACTCCGTGAACCTGGCGCCGTGATCGTCGGTCCAGGAAGGAATACCCTCGTAGCCGGCGAGGAAGTTGGCGGGGATCGCCTCGTCGCCGTGGACGTCGATGGCGACGTCGACTCCGGTGCGGTCCATCTCGGCCAGTACGCACAGCACTTCCGGGCTCCGCTCCGGCGAAGGGGCGTGCCACTCGCGGTTAAGATTGACTCCTGCGGCGTTGGTGCGCAGGTGCCCGCGCGCCGTGCCGTCGGGGTTCATGTTGGGGACGAGGTGGACTGTCGCCTTGGCGAGCAGCGCGGCGATGCCAGGCGCGCTCCCGTCGGCGAGATGCTCGATCGCGCCCTCCATCCACCATTCACACATCGATTCTCCCGGATGCTGGCGGGCGTAGAGCCAGACCTGCTTGGTGCCGGCGCCGACCCGAAAATAGTCGATCGCGCGGCCGTCCAGGCTCTGGCCCAGTTCGCGATGCGCGAAACCGGGCAGCGCCGCGGCGCGGGCGACCAGTGCGTCGTGCATCTCGCTCGTATAGGGCGCGAAATAGGCGAACCAGACGAGGGGGCCGTCCGCGGTCCACGTCCATTCGAGCACGCCGTCGGCGTAGCGCGTGTCGGCCATCCGCCAGGCCTGCCGGTCGGTGGAGGCGCGCACGCGGTAGCCGGGCCAGCCGAACGGGTAGGCGGATAGCCCGGCGTTGACGATCCTGAAGGTGAGGGCGCGCCCATCCGCCTCCGCGACCCGGAAGTAGAACCATTGAAAGAAATCGGAGTCGCGGTCGCGGACGATTTCCAGGTTGATCCGGTCGCCGTCGATCGCGACCACGCGGATGTTGCCGCCGTCGAAGGCGGCGTTGATGATGGGGTTGCTCATTTCACCTCTATGGTCCGGCCGGACTCGCCGGGGAAGCCGGCGAACAGTGCGCCTGCGAGGCGTGTCGCCTGATCCCCCGCCTGCGGATCGGCGCGGCGCGGGTCGGAATAGCCGTGGACGCGTCCTTCCCAGACCGGGCTCTGGTCGACGCGGCGCTTGATCGTCACCGCCAACTCGGTCTCGACGATCTCGCGCGCGCCGCCGCCGCCGATCGGGAAGCCGACGCCCCCGCCCAGGCCCACGCCACCTCCGCCGCGGTAGCCGCCGCCCGAGAAGCCGCCGCCGCCGATGCCGATCGACACCGGCGAACGACGCGGCGGTGCGAGACGGCCCTGGCGGGTAAAGGAGACGGTAGCGATCAACTGCGGCTGCGTGCCGGCGGGCGCCAGCGCGTAGCCGTTGCGCAGCAGCTCCGATTCAACGGCGGCGGCGTAGGTCTTGTACTCGATGGAAGCGGGCACGCCCGGCGCGGTCAGCGGCTCGACCCGTATGGTGCCGCGATCGATCGGCTCGCCCAGATGATAGCGCAGGACCTGCGCGGGCGGCAGGCCGCCGCCGGTGGCGCAGGCCGCCAGCGATAGGCCGGCGAGGAACAGAGCGGCGGGCGTGCGGATCGACATGGAACGGACCTCGAATCAAACGTTGCGTGGGCGAAACGCCCGAACTCGCCGGTCCGTTGCTTGACCGGGCACCGTCAGGTCACTATGCGGCGGCGCTTTCCCAGACACTCGAACAAGAAGCATCGGCGCCATGAAGATCCGTAATTCGCTGAAGTCGCTCAAGGACCGGCACCGGGACAACCGCGTAATCCGTCGTCGCGGCCGCACCTACGTCATCAACAAGACCAATCGTCGTTTCAAGGCACGTCAGGGCTGATTTCGGCCGCCGCGATGGGTGGCGATCTTCCCACCGCGGTCATCTTCGACGTCGGTCGGGTCCTGTACGAGTGGGACCCGCGCCACCTCTACGAGCGTCTTATCCCGCCGGGTGAGGCGCTCGACGCGTTCCTGCGCGACGTTGTCACCATCGAGTGGCATTTCCAGCACGATGCCGGCCGCGATTTTGCCGACACGTCGGCAGAACTGACCGCGCTCCATCCTCAGCATGCCGAGCTGATCGCCGCATGGGGGCCGCGTTTCGCCGAGAGCATCCCCGGCCCGGTCGCCGATATGCCGGCGCTGGTAGAGCGGCTGGACGAGGCGGGCGTCCCGCTGTTCGCGATCACCAATTTCAGCCACGAATTCTTTCCGCCGTTCCGCGCGGCTGAGGCAGCGCTGTTCGACCGGTTTCGCGACATCATCGTGTCCGGTGCCGAGCGGTTGGTGAAGCCCGATCCGGCGATCTACCACTTGGCGCTCGATCGATTCGGGCTGCGCGCCTCGGAGGCGGTGTTCATCGACGATAACGCGGCGAACGTCTCGGCCGCCGCGGCGTTCGGGATGCACGCGATCCTGTTCACTGGTGCGGCCGACCTGATCCCGCGCCTGCGCGCGCTCGGCTTGCCCGCTTAGCGCGTCAGCGCGGCGAGCTGCGCGCCGTTGGCCCGCATCGCGTCGGTCATCAGCAAGTCGCGATCGAGCCGGTCGCCGTATACGTCCTGATCGGTGACGACCACGGTGGTGCCGAGATCGGTGATCGAGAACAGGCGCTTGGCGAACTCGGCGGGCAACCGCACGCAGCCGTGCGAATCGGGAAAGCCGGGGTTCTTGCCCGCATGGAGCGCGATGCCGTCCCATGTCAGCCGCTGCATGAAGGGCATCGGCGCACTGTTGTAGAGGTTTGAGAAGTGCTTCTCGTTCTTCTGCAGGATCGGATAGATGCCGATCGGCGTGTCGTTGCCTTCCTTGCCGGTCGAGACGCTGGAGGCGGCGACCAGCGTGTCGCCGCGGTAGACGAACGCACGCTGCTGCGGGATGCTGACGACCACGGTGACGGGATCGGCGGCCACCATCTCCGTCGCGGCGGACCAGACGAACTTGTTTGGCTGGAGCGTGGAGGCGGCGGCGTCGACGGCCAGGGCGGCGTCGCTGGCGAGGGCGGGAGAGGCGCTCAGCGTCGCGGCGGCGGCCAGCGCGAGGAACAGGTGCTTCATCGTCCAAAAACCCTTTGTAAGCTCAACAAACCCCTTGACTTCTTAACGCACGACTATCCGGAAGGTGCCGAAGGTTGTGCGCGACGAGCTGTTCATGGCTTGCGGCGAATGGCGGAACTTGGGTAGCAAGTCGCGGCAAACGCTACAGAATTTTCATCGTTGATCGGGTATAGGGCGGCCAAACGGGTCAACTTTGGCGGGGTATCGATGCACGACACGGACGGGGCGCTGGGGCGTCGGGCGGTGATTCGGAACGGGTTGGTGATGGCGGGCGCGATGGCGATCCCGGGGGCGGTATCGTCGGCGACGCGGCGGCTGACCGCGCGCGACCTGAAGCCGCTGAAGCAGCCGCCCGCCCCCGCACCGGCCCGGCCGCTGGTGTCGTCCAAGGTCGTCCGCCCCGAGCTGCTGCGCCGCGCGCTCGCCTCGCTCCAGCGACATGGTTCGCGGGTGGCGCAGCACGACCGGATGGCGATCGTCGATTTCACCGCGGGATCGTCGCAGCCGCGTTTCCACTTCGTCGACCTGGCGAGCGGCGCGAGCACGTCGCTGCTGGTCGCGCACGGCAGCGGCTCCGATCCGGCGCATACCGGCTATCTGAAGCGCTTCTCCAACGATTTCGGCTCCAACGCCTCGTCGGAGGGCGCGTTCGTGACCGCCGACTATTATGTCGGCAAGCACGGCCGGTCGCAGCGGATGATCGGCCTGGACCCGACCAACTGCAACGCGCTGGGCCGCGCGCTGGTGATCCATTCGGCCTGGTATGCCAATCCCGACATGCTGCGCACCCACGGCATGCTGGGCCGCAGCCAGGGCTGCTTCGCGGTCGGCGAGCGCGACCTGGATCAGGTCTTCGCACGCCTCGGGCCCGGCCGGATGATCTACGCCGCCAAGGTCTGATCCGACAGGCCATCGTCGCGGTGGCGCGCACGCGCCATCGCCGCTATCGCGCGCGGCATGACCAAGCCTGGCCTGCTGCCCGAAGGATTCCATGACCGCCTGCCGCCGTTCGCCGATGCCGCGGCGAGCGTCGAGGCGCGGGTGCTGGAGGCGGCGAGGGCGCACGGATACGAGCGCGTCGACCCGCCGCTCGCCGAATTCGCCGACGAGCTGGCCGCGCGGCTGAAGGCGGGCGGGCTGACGGACGCGGTGCGCTTCGTCGATCCCGTCGGCCAGGCGACGCTGGCAATCCGGCCCGACCTGACCGCGCAGGTGGCGCGGATCGCGGCGACCCGGATGGGGCATCACCCGCGGCCGGTGCGGCTGTCCTACGCGGGATCGGTGCTGAAGCTGCGCGGCCGGCAGCTGGCGCCCGCGCGCGAGCTGCGCCAGGTCGGGGCCGAGCTGATCGGGCTCGACTCGGTGGCGGCCGCGCAAGAGGTGGTCGGCGTCGCGGTGGAGGCGCTCGCGACCGCCGGTGTGCACGGTATCTCGATCGATTTCACGCTGCCCGACCTGATCGACACGCTGGCGGGCGGGCCGCTGCCGGTCGGGAATGTCGGCGTCCTGCGCGACCGGCTCGATGCCAAGGACGCCGCAGGTGTCGCCGAGGTGGCGCCCGCCTATCTGCCGCTGATCGAGGCGGCGGGGCCGTTCGACGCGGCGATGGAGCGGTTGCGCGCGTTCGACGCGGGCGGCGTTCTGGCGAGCCGGCTCGACGGGCTGGCGGCGATCCGCGCGGGGCTGGGCGAGAGCGTCGCGGTGACGCTGGACCCGACCGAGCGGCACGGGTTCGAGTACCAGTCCTGGCTCGGCTTCTCGCTGTTCGCGGCGGAGCCGGCGCGCGAACTGGGGCGCGGTGGCACCTACCTGATCGTCCATGCCGACGGGCGGGAAGAGGCGGCCACCGGCTTCTCGCTCTACGCGGATGCGCTGCTCGGCCCGGCGGCGCCGGAGCGCCGGCGATTGTTCCTGCCGCTCGGCACCCCCGCCCGCGACGGTGCGCGGTTGCGCGCGGACGGATGGGTGACGGTGGCGCAGCTAGACGCCGACGATAGTGCCGAGGGGCAGCTGGCGACGCATATCTGGGTGGCGGGGGAAGCGCGGGCGCTGTAGGCGGCGCCTGAACTCACGCATTCATGGGAGCAAGGCTTTGGCCAACGTAGCGGTCGTCGGCGCGCAATGGGGCGACGAGGGCAAGGGCAAGATCGTCGACTGGCTCGCCGAGCGTGCCGACATGGTGGTGCGCTTTCAGGGCGGGCACAATGCCGGGCACACGCTGGTGGTGGGCGGCGCCACCTACAAGCTGTCGCTGTTGCCGTCGGGGATCGTGCGCGGCACGCCATCGGTGATCGGCAACGGCGTGGTGCTGGACCCCTGGGCGCTGCGCGACGAGATCGCGCGGCTGGGCGAGCAGGGCGTGGTGGCGACGCCGGAGACGCTGCGGATCGCCGACACCTGCGCGCTGATCCTGCCGTTCCATCGCGATCTCGACGCGCTGCGCGAGGATGCGAGCGGCGCGGGCAAGATCGGCACCACGCGACGCGGCATCGGCCCGGCGTACGAGGACAAGGTCGGGCGCCGTGCGCTGCGCGTATGCGACCTGGCGCATCTGGACGATCTCGACGCGCAGCTCGACCGGCTGCTGGCGCATCACGACGCGCTGCGGGCGGGGTTCGGCGTGGCGGCGATCGACCGAGCCGCGCTAGTCGAGGAGCTGCGCGCGATCGCGGGATTTGTGCTGCCGTTCGCGAAGCCTGTATGGCGCGACCTGAACGAGGCACGCGCCGCGGGCAAGCGCATCCTGTTCGAGGGCGCGCAAGGCGTGCTGCTGGACGTGGATCACGGCACCTACCCGTTCGTCACCTCGTCCAACACCATCGCGGGCACCGCGGCGGGGGGATCGGGGCTGGGCCCGGCGGCGGTCGGTTTCGTGCTGGGGATCGCCAAGGCCTATACCACGCGGGTCGGGTCGGGGCCGTTCCCGACCGAGCTGGCGGACGAGACGGGCGAGCGGCTGGGCGTGCGCGGACATGAGTTCGGCACGGTGACGGGCCGCAAGCGGCGTTGCGGCTGGTTCGACGCGGTACTGGTTCGGCAGTCGGCGGCGGTGTCGGGGATCACCGGCATCGCGCTGACCAAGCTCGACGTGCTCGACGGCTTCGAGGAGATCGCGGTCTGCACCGGGTATCGGCTGAGGGGCGAGACGCTGGACTATTTCCCGTCGCATGCCGCCGACCAGCGCGCGGTGGAGCCGATCTACGAGGTCATGGAAGGCTGGTCGGAGTCGACGGCCGGTGCGCGCAGCTGGGCGGAACTGCCCGCCGCGGCGATCAAATATATCCGCCGGATCGAGGAGTTGATCCGCTGCCCGGTGGCGCTGGTATCGACCAGTCCCGAGCGGGAGGACACGATCCTGGTACGCGATCCGTTCACCGACTGAGCGGATTAGAGCCGGCTTCGATCAGCTTTAATCATCCGTTCGTGTTGAGCGCAGTCGAAGCACCTTGTGGAGGCGTGCCCTTCGACTTCGCTCAGGGCGAACGGAAGTGAATACACCTGATCTAGTTTAAACCTAGCGCCGATCGTCATTCAACGCTGCGCCTCATCATCCACCCCGGCGAAGACCAGGGTCCAGCTGGGAGACGCGAACCGTCGGTAGTCGCACCTCTTTCACGACCTTCCCGACGGGACCCCGGCCTTCGCCGGGGTGGAAAAATGCCGATTGTCGATCCGTCCTAGCCCTTGGGCGGTGGTCCGCTCGCGCTGGTCGGATCGCCCGGTGCGGGGGCGGCGTTATCCGGTGCGGCGGCGTTGTCGGGTGCGGGCGCCGATGCGTCGGGCGCATCGGCGCGGTCGGACGGCGCCGCGTCGTCCGTCGTCGGTGAGGGTTCCGCGGTCGGCGGGCCGACCGGAGCCGGGACCTGGTTGGCGGGAATCTTGTTCTCGACGGGATCGGTGCCGACCTGGGCGAGCGCGGCAGTCGACACGGCGGTAGCGACGACGATGAGGGTGGTGAAGCGCTTCATGACGTCCTCCTGACGTGAAAAGGGCCCGCCAATCGGCGGGCCCTCTTGTTCAAGCTCAGCGCGGCGTGCCGGGCGAGCCCGGCGTGCCGGTGGTGTTGCCCGGCCCGGTCATGCTGCCGAGCCCGGTGGTTCCGGTCGATCCGGTCATGCCGCCGGTGCCGGTGGCCGATCCCATCGTGTCCGGGATCGTCGTGCCGGTCGTACCGGCGGTGGTGTCGGTCGACCCCATCGTTCCGGTGGTCGTTCCCGTCGTCGAGCCCATCGTGCCGGTGGTCGAACCCATCGTGCCGGTGGTCGAGCCGGTCGTGCCGGTGGTGGACCCCATCGTGCCGCCGGTGGACGAACGGCCCGTGGTGCCGCGGGTGCCCCGCTGCGTGCCGCGCGTCGTCGTGCTGCGGGTGCCGGTGGTCGACTGGACGCCGGTATTGGCGCCGAGCGTGCCCGTGGCCGTACCGGTGCCGCCCATCGTGCCGACGCCGGCCGATCCGGTGCCGCCCATGGCTCCGCCGGTGCCGGTCTGTGCGGCGGCGAGGGCCGGGATGGCGAGCGCGGCGGCTGCCAGAGTGATCGTGATCCGCATGGTGCTTCTCCTACGTATCTGTTTGATATCGTAGCCGTTAAACGGATCGTTTTCCCGATCGTTCCGGTTGCCGCCGCGTCAGCCGACCGGACCGCCGCATTGCGCGCGATGCAACATCATCTGATCGGCGAGGACGAACGCCACCATCGCTTCCACCACCGGCACGCCGCGGATGCCGACGCAGGGGTCATGCCGACCGCGCGTGGCGATCTCCGTCGCCGTGCCGTCGCGCGCGATCGTCGGCTGTGGCGTCAGGATCGAACTGGTCGGCTTGAACGCCACGCGCACCGTGATGGGCTGGCCGGTGGAGATGCCGCCCGCGATGCCGCCGGCATGGTTGGCGAGGAACTCGGGGCCGTCGCTGCCGGGCCGCATAGCGTCGGCGTTCGCCTCACCCGACGCCGCCGCCGCGGCGAAGCCGTCACCGATCTCGACGCCCTTGACCGCGTTGATGCCCATGCATGCCGCCGCCAGCTCCGCGTCGAGCTTGGCGTAGAGCGGCGCACCCCAGCCCGCGGGCACGCCCGTCGCCTCGCACGCGACCACCGCGCCGAGCGAGGAGCCGGCCTTGCGCGCGGCATCGACGATCCCCTCCCAGCGGGCGGCGGCGAGCGGGTCCGGGCAGAAAAAGGGGTTGGTGTCGATCGCCGCGTCGTCGAACGTCGCGATCCGGTCGCCGCCGATCGCCTCCACCCAGGCGCGCACGCGCACCTGCGGGATCACCAGCCGCGCGACCGCCCCGGCGGCGACGCGCATCGCTGTCTCGCGGGCGGACGAGCGGCCGCCGCCGCGCGGGTCGCGAAAGCCGTATTTCGCGTCATAGGCGTAATCGGCATGGCCGGGGCGGTAAGCCTGGGCGACCTGCGCGTAGTCCTTCGATCGCTGGTCGACATTGTCGATCAGGAGCGAGATGGGGGTGCCCGTCGTCCGCCCCTCGTACACGCCCGACAGGATGCGGACGCGGTCGGGCTCCTGCCGCTGCGTGGTGAAGCGCGAGGTGCCCGGCCGGCGGCGGTCGAGCCAGGGCTGGATGTCCTCCTCCGCCAGCGCGATCCCCGGCGGGCAGCCGTCGACCACCGCGCCGATCGCGGGGCCGTGGCTCTCACCCCATGTCGTGAAGCGGAGGACGTGGCCGAAGCCGTTGCGGCTCACCGCCCCACCGTCCGGTCGCGCGCCCATTGCGCCAGGACCGATCCCACCACCACGCCGGCGAGCGCGCCGGAGACGCCGTCGCCGCCCTCGCGCGCGACGATCCACGCGCCCGCCGCAGCGACGGCGAGCACCAGCGCCAGCGCGCCCGCGTCGATCGCGGCGCGCCAGCCGTGGCGCTCGCGCCGCAGCGCCCAGAAGCCCAGGACCGCGGCGAGAAGGGCGAGCAGCGTCGTCATTTCACCCTCACGCCAGCGCGATGTCGGGAGCGTCCTCCGCCTTCATGCCGATGACGTTGTACCCGGCGTCGACGTGGTGGACCTCGCCCGTCACGCCGCTCGCCAGGTCGGACAGGAGGTAGAGGCCGGCGCCGCCGACATCCTCGATCGTCACGTTGCGCTTCAACGGGGAGTTCAGCTCGTTCCACTTCAGGATCAGGCGGAAATCGCCGATGCCGCTCGCCGCCAGCGTCTTGATCGGGCCGGCCGAGATCGCGTTGACGCGCACGCCGTCGCGACCGAGGTCGACCGCGAGATACTGCACGCTGGTCTCCAACGCCGCCTTGGCCACGCCCATGACGTTGTAGTGCGGGATCACCTTCTCGGCACCGTAATAGGAGAGCGTCAGCAGGCTGCCGCCGGGTGCCATCATCCTGGCCGCGCGCTGCGCCACCGCGACGAAGCTGTAGACCGAGATGTTCATGGTCAGCAGGAAATTGTCGAGGCTGGTGTCGACGTAGCGGCCGCGCAGCTCGTTCTTGTCGGAGAAGCCGATGGCGTGGACCACGAAATCGATCGTCGGCCATTCCTGCGCCAGCGCCTCGAACGTCCGGTCGAGCGCGGCCATGTCACCGACGTCGCAGTCGAACAGCCGCGCCACGCCCAGCTGCTCGGCGAGCGGGCGGACCCGCTTCTCCATGGTCTCGCCCTGGTAGGAGAAGGCGAGCTCGGCCCCCGCCTCCGACAGCTGCTTGGCGATGCCCCAGGCGAGCGACTTGTCGTTGGCGAGCCCCATGATGAGCCCACGCTTGCCTGCCATCAAACCGTTCACGCGCATTCCTTCACGCTGTCGCCGCTACCCCGAGGTCGTCTTCCTTTAGCGAAGCCTCGGCCGGTTCCGCCAGTGCCGCGTTGAGATGCGCGCCGAACACGAAGCCGAGCCCGATCAGGTAGAAGAACAGCAGCATCACGACCACGCCCGCGAGGCTGCCATAGGTGGCACCGTAGCCGCCCAGCATCGACAATGCCCAGGGCAGTCCCGTCGTCATGCTGACCCACCACACGGCGGTGAACAGCGCGCCGGGCCATTTGCGGCTGCTGGTGTAGCGGTATTTGGACGGGGTGACCGAGTAGAACAGCATGTACAGCGCGCCGAACATCACCACCGCCGGGATGATCCGCGACAGGCCGATCCAGCCGGACAGGTCGCGTGCCCAGGGGACGAGGCGATAAAGGAACTGCTCCACCCCGGCGAGGAGGCCCTGCACCAGGAAGGAGAGCAGCACGATCAGCACCGACAGGATGATCGCGCCCGTGGTCCGCAACCGACCCTGCACGAACGAGGTCGAGCTCTTGGTGCCATAGGCGCGGCGAAAGATGTCGCGGATGGTGTCGATGAAGCTGCCCACCGTCCACAGCCCGACCAGCCCGCCCAGCCACAGCAGCGTGCCCGTGCGCCCCGCCAGCACGCTGGCGATCGGCTCGGCCAGCAGGGTCCGCGTGTCCGACGGCAGCGTCGCCAGGATGGAGGCGACGGTGCGCTGCGTTTCTCCGCTCTGCCCGATCAGCGACAGCACCGCCGCGGCGACGATGAAGAAGGGGAACACCGTCATCAGCGCCAGATAGGCGAGGTTGCCGGCGTGGATGAACCCGTCGTTATACGTGCCGAGCAGTGCCCGCTTCGCCACCTCGAAGGCGTAGCTGCCGGGTCGGACGCGCGCGAACTCGCGGTCGAGCCGCGCGCGGGCGCCGCCGTGGTGATGGGCGCGTGCCCGATCCTCCGGGGTCAATCCGCTCGTCGTCTCGTCCATGGCGGTCAGACGCCCATCGCGGCCCGCGGGTTCCCCTCGTCGCGGCCCGCCCATCCCTCGACGAACTGGCGCAGCGCCGCATCGTCCGCGGGCACGGTGACGGCGAGCGTGACCAGCTGGTCGCCGCGTTCGCCGGGCGCGCCCTTGCGGTGAAAGCCCTTGCCCTTCAGGCGCAGCACCTTGCCCGACGAGGTGCCGGCCGGGATGGTCAGCATCACCGGATTCTCCACCGTCGGCGCGCGCACCTTGCCGCCCAGCACCGCCTCCGCCAGCGAGATCGGCAGGTCGACGCGCACGTCGTCGCCCTCGCGCGTGAAGAAGCGGTGCGGCTGCACCTCGATCGTCACCAGCGCGTCGCCGGCGCCGCCCGGTCCGGGCTGACCCTTGCCGGCCAGGCGCATCTGGGTGCCGCTCTCCACCCCGGCGGGCAGCTTCAGCTCGATCGTCGCGCCGTCGCCCAGCGTCACCCGCTGCGGCGCCAGCGTCGCGGCGTCGACGAAGGGCACCTGCAGTCGGTACTGGATGTCGCCGCCCTTGGCCGCCGCCTGGCGCCCGAACCCGCTCGCGAAGCCGCCGCGCCCACCGCCGCCGCGGCCGCCGCCGAACAGCCCCTCGAAGATGTCGCCCATGTCGGCCTCGCCGCCGCCGAACTCGAACCCCTGCGAGCGGAAGCCGCCGCCGGGGCCGCCGGGGCGGGGGCCGCCCCCGCCGCCGCCGAAGCCGAAGGGCGCCGCGGGGTTGCCGTCGCCGTCGATCTCGCCCCGGTCGAAACGGGCGCGCTTGTCCTTGTCCGACAGCAGGTCGTACGCGTTGGTCACCCCGCTGAACCGTTCGGCCGCCTTGGGATTGTCCTTGTTGCGGTCGGGGTGCAGCTCCTTGGCGAGCTTGCGGTACGCCTTCTTGATCTCGGCCTCGCTCGCGGTGCGCGCCACACCCAGTGTCTTGTACGGATCGGCCATTGTCGGTCCCTGTTTCTGCCGGCGCTATGTGGGGCAGACGTTCCGGCAGCGCAACGCGCTTGGGTCCCCGTGCGTTGGCAGGCGAAGAGGAGAAGCACGATGAACGACAGCGATCACGGCAGCCAGCCCATGCAGGCCGCGGGCAAGGACGGCCGCGAGGGCGCGGCGGACGGCGTCGAGAACCCCAACGGCCAGGGCGCGGAGGGCCAGAGCAACGGCGGCGCCTATCCCAATGCCAAGGGGCCGGACACCAAGGACAAGGGCGGCTTCTTCGGCCATGGCGGCCAGACCGAGATCGACTATTCGGGCACCGGCGCCAAGGGCGACGAGGGATCGGGCAACGCCAATTCGGTGACCGGCGGCTGATCGCCCGCGGGGATGACGGCGAAACCGCTGGCATCCCCGCCCGCTGCCTGCTAGCGGGGCGGGCAGGCACCCGTAGCTCAGCTGGATAGAGCGCTGCCCTCCGAAGGCAGAGGCCACAGGTTCGAATCCTGTCGGGTGCGCCAAGCTATACGCCTAAGTCGTTGATCATAGCTTAATTAACATCCCCGCCAGTGCATCAAACCCACGGGTGTTCCCACATCGCAACGCGACTGCGGGCGAACTGGTGCGACCTGCCACAGTGGATGTTGGTGAGATATCGACGTGCGTTCATGGTGGATCACGGCCTGGCTGCTTTGGAGCAGTAACCCGGCGTAAGCGGACCTTTGTTAATGGGCCGAGCCGGAACACACTCAAGTCTTCAATGCTGCTGTCCCGCATCCGCGCGTCAGCCCTCATGCGTCGCCCTCAGCTGAACGACGAGCCTTGCTTGCCGCGCCGCCACGGGGGCGCTGCTTCTCGTCGGCCACCCGCTTCAAGTCGTACTTCTCGAAGAGGTCGTTCAAGGCTTCGGCTAATAGCACCTGATGGGTGGAATCACGCTCGGCCGCGAGGCGCTTGAGCGTTCGAACAACGATCGGCTCAAACCATCCGCCGATCTGCCGCAAACCATTTCGCGCTTCGCTTGCCACGTTCGTCCTTGCTCAATCCGAGCAGGGACTGACGCATACTCAAACTTCAACCGCAACAAAGACCCATCGATTGGAGTGTCTACACTTCAAGGAGTCAGAATGTTTGTGCATATTAGATTGACGTATGCAGCTACTCACATCAAGTTTGTGCAAACAACGAGCTGCGGATTACAAACATGCTTGCACGGCAACCGAAGAGAGAGGACCTGCAGAAGGCGATAAAGGTTGCACGCCGTGATCGCGCCGAGCGCTTGCTCACGCGCGAGATTAGCTGGTCGCCGGACGGAACGGTTGAGTTGGTGCTCACCCGTGAGTTCATGGTCCCGGATGACGCCGGCGTCTACTTAATCCACGACCTTCGCGGCATCCTCTACGTCGGGCAGTCTCGCAAGCTCCGGCAGCGCTTCGCCCAGCACGATCGCCTGCGCCGCAACCGGCTGCTGCATCTCGCGATGAGCCGCCCTGTCGGCATCATGCGCTTCAGCTGGCGCCTCGTCGCCGACGAAGAAGAACGCTCCGCCTTCGAGCGCGAGCTCGTCGCCACCCTCCAGCCGGTCTGCAACCGGCAGCTGCTCGACACCCCCCTTACCTGAAAAGGAGAAGACTCATGGCCCTGCTCATCCCAGCCATCAAAGGCCGTATCGGCAACACCGAGTATTTCGAAACCACCATGCGCGTGCGCGACCTGGTGCAGGCCGTGCGCCGGCCGAGCGAACTCGACGAGTGGGCGAACTTCTCAATCGAGGAGCGCATGCAGCGCGAGCTCGACGACAAGCGCGTCCGCGAACAGATTGTCCCTTACCTGACCCGCAACGAGGACCGCTTCTTCGGCTCGATCATCGTGCTGGTCTATAACGGCGAGGTCCTGTTCGAGACCATCGCCGACTTAAAAATCAGTGTGCCTGGCGCCTACAAGGCGAACGCGCATCGCATCGGCTTCGTCACCATCGACGGTGGCAGTTTGATCGTACTCGATGGCCAGCACCGCCTTGCGGCCCTGAAGAGCGTCTACGAACCCAAGCAGGACGGCGTCGTGTACGGTCCCTATGTCAAGGACATCCCTGACGACGAGGTCTGCGTCATCTTCCTCAAGCACGAGGATCCGGTGAAGACGCGGCGCATCTTCAACACCGTCAACCGCTACGCGAAGCAGACGAGCCGCGGCGATAACATCATCACGAGCGAGGACGACGGCTACGCCATCGTGACCCGCCGGCTGCTTCGCGACGATGAACCGCTCGGTAATCGGCTAGTGAACGGCAAGCCCTTCGAAGTCGTCAACTGGAAGAGCAACACGTTGACGACCCGCAGCCGCCAGCTGACGACGATCAGTGCGGTCTACGAGAGCGCGTCGCTCATCCTCGGCAACAGCTTCTATCAGCCGCAGACGCGGCCAGACGATCTAAAGCTCGACGAGGGCGCCGAGCGTGTCGGCGCCGTTTGGCAGGCGATGCTCGAGGGGCTGAAGCCGTATCAGGATGCTCTCGCCAACCCGGAGAGCATACCCGCGATGCGGGACGAGAATGCGCCGCACGCGCTGCTGTTCAAGCCGGCTGCGCAGATCGCGCTTCTTCGTGGACTACTGAACGCCACCACCGGTGATCGCATGACTCTGGCCGAAGCCGTCAAGCGCGCCAACGCGATCGACTGGCGCATGCAGGCGCCAATGTGGGAGGGTGTCATCATGAAGGCGAGCGGGGCGATCGATGCAGGTCAGGAAGCCCGCAATCGCGCTGGCAGCCTGATCAACTGGCTGATCGCGGCTGACGTGATGCCGAAGGAGGAGCGCGAGGCGATCCGCCGGACCTACAACCAGGCCTTCGGCATCGATGTGAATGATGCCGAGCAGGCAAAGGCAGCGCGCGAGCTGCCAGAGCCTGTGGCCGGCGCGAAGCTCGCCGCCTGACACCCGTCCGGGGCGTGCCGAACGCGCCCCGGTTTCCCCCACGCTTGGAGCTGAACACGATGAGCGCTTCTCAAAAACTCTTCCTGATGGTCGACGAGCCGCACAGCTACGCGCAGCTCGTAAGCGGGCCTGATGCGTTCGCCGCCGTTGAAGGCCATTACACCACGCTCGACGCCTGGTGTTCGCCGTCGCCCGACGCCGACATTAGCGAGGAGTTCCTGCTCTTCCTCTATGAAGTTCCCGCTCACTTGGCGGACGATCTGAGCGAGCGTTTCGAAGATCTTGACGGGGACGAACTGGCCAATCAAGTCTCTGTATTCACCCGCGAAAACCCGAGCGTTGCGCCCGTCGAGGTCAACGTCACCTACACCGCCGTCGAGGGTGCGAAAGCGTCAAAGCTGCCCGCTTTCCCGGACCTCTTCAGCGGCCGCCGCGAGGACTGAGGCCGCTGCGGTCACCTCCTCCTCGCGTGTCAGGCGACCGAGGCTGAGGCGGATGGATTCGGCGGCTTGGGTCCCGCTCAGGCCCATCGCGATCAGCACGTGCGACGGTTCGGTCGTGCCCGAGGTGCAGGCCGATCCAGTGGCGGCGGCGAGCTTGGGGCGAGCCGCAGCGAGCAGAAGCTCGGCATCGATCCCTGGGACACGGATGTTCAAGTTCCCCGGGTGCCGCCCGATCAGCGTTCCATTGACTTCCAGATTCGGGATCGCGGCGCGGAGCTGTTCCAACAGCCGGTCGCGAAGACAATGCGTTCGCTCGATCTCGGCTTCGCGCTCGTCCGACAGGATTTGGCAGGCGGCGCCGAAACCGACGCACAAGGGTGTGGGCAAGGTGCCGGGCCGCAGACCGTCTTCCTGACCGCCGCCAAACATGATCGATCGCAGCTGCGGTCGCCGTTCTCGACGCACATAGAGCGCGCCAATGCCTTTTGGCCCATAGGCCTTGTGCGCCGATAAGGAGAGAAAATCGACGTTCCAGCGATCCACGTCGATGCCCTTGACCGCGAGGGCCTGCGCGGCGTCTGAGTGGAACAGCGCGCCGGCGGCGCGGCAGAGCTCACCGACCTGCGTCACCGGCTGTGCAACCCCGGTCTCGTTGTTCACGGCCATGACCGACACTATCGCCGTGTCCTGTCCGATCAGCCGGGCAAGTTCGCCGAGGTCGATCGTGCCGTCGGCGAGCACAGGCGCGACGCGCAGCGTGAACCCGTCGTCCATAAGGGCGCGGCCGACAGCGAGTACGCATTTATGCTCGATCGCGGAGACGACGATCTCGCGGCGAGACGACGGAGCCCCGCGCATGGCACCGAGCAGCGCAAGATTGTTGGCTTCGGTCGCGCCGGAGGTAAAGATCACCTCATCCGAATCGGCGCCGATCAGGGTAGCAACCTGATCACGCGCCCGGTTGATCGCCGCGTCTGCGTCCCAACCATAGGCATGGTCTGCGGCATGTGGGTTACCAAGGCCGGCCGCGCCTTCGAAGAAGGGGCGCATCACGGCGAAGACCCGCGGATCAAGCGGAGTGGACGCCTGATAGTCCATGTAGACGCCGTGCGTCCCTCCACTCATCGCACTCTCCACCGCTCGTCTGAACTCGCCACTGGCGCATACCGCCAGTCCCCGCTATGATCCACTGGTGTTATTCACCAGTAAGGCCTTTTATGGCACGCAGTCTACTCGATGATGGTCGATTCCGCCTGCAGTTCGCAGGTCATGAAACATTTCCGCTGCGCTACGGCTGGTTGAAGAAGTCCTTTGATGCGGTTGTGGCCGCAGAAGCGGCCGGTCAGATAGATACCCGCTCTATCTTTACAGATGATGCGGCGATTGCGAACTTCGGCGTCGGCAAGAACATGGTTACGTCGATGCGACATTGGTCGCTCGCGTCTGGAATTTTGCAGATAAGTAACGATGACGACCTGTCGTCCTCTGGTGGGCAATTTCAGCCGACAGCGCTCGGCCGACTACTATTTGGCGACTCGGGCGACCCCTATCTGGAGCGCCCGGCATCGCTTTGGCTGCTCCATTGGCATTTGGCCGCCACGCCCGGTCGGGCGACGACATGGTATTGGGCGTTTAACGAATTGAACGAGCCTACGTTCACGCGAGACGTCGTGCGAACCCGGCTCGGCCGCCGCTGCAATGAGCTTCGCGACGATGGTCGGCTCAAGACGTCGCGCATCACCGAATCGACGCTGAAGAGCGATGTCCTGTGTTTCATTCGAACCTACGCTGTGAAGTCTGACGGCCGGTCTACGCAAGAGGACGCCCTAGAATGTCCGCTGACCGAGCTTGGGCTCGTGCAATCGGTCGACATCGGCTCGGCGTTCCAGTTCCGGCGCGGACCGAAGTCGACCCTACCCGACGAGGTGTTCCTCTATGGCCTGCTCCGGTTCTGGCGAGGCCTGTACCCGACACGTCGCGAGTTCACCGTCGAGGCCGTGACCCATGAACCGGGCTCGCCGGGCCGGGTCTTCCTCTTGGATGAAGAGACCGTCGCCGAGCGGCTCGCGCGCCTGTCTGACCTAACGCGCGGCGCGGTGCGCTGGGATGAGTCGACCGGGATGCGGCAGGTTTATGCCGCTGACGTGATGACGCTCGAGCCGTTGGCCTTCGTCGAGCGGCTGTATCGCCGCGCTCGCCCGGAGGCGAAAGCGGCATGACGAAGACCCTTGATAGCCTCGTCCATGTCCGGCGGCGGTTCCAGCGTTCGATCCGGGTCGACACCGATATTGGCGCTGCAGCCCTCGAAGGGTTTGTGTGCCCGCAGAGCGTGGGCGAGTCGCTGCTATCGATGGCGCGTCAGATTGAGGAGACAGGTCAGGGCGCCTTCACTTGGACGGGGCCGTACGGCTGCGGCAAGTCCAGTTTGGCGGTGGCCGTAGCGGCCTTGCTTTGCGAGCCGTCTCTCAAGATGCAGGCGCGTGCCGCGCTAGGGCGGGACGTCGCCAGTGCCTTGGAACGGCAACTCGATCCGGAAGCGCTCGGATGGACGGTGTTGCCGGTTGTTGGCAGCCGAGCCGACGCGGCCAAGATGGTCGGTACGGCGCTTGATCAAGCGCTGGCGATCAAGCGGACGCGTGGTCGCCCGAGTAAGGCCGAGGCCGATGTAATCTCGCGCCTGCTCGAGACAGCGAATCGGCCCGGGAGCGCAGGAACGTTGCTTGTCATCGACGAAATGGGCAAGTTCCTGGAGGAGGCGGCCTACGGCGCCGCGGACGTCTACTTTTTCCAGCAGCTCGCCGAAGCGGCCAACCGCAGCCAAGGACGGCTGATCGTGGTCGGTGTGCTGCACCAAGCCTTCGACGACTATGCCCATCGGCTCGGCCGCGAGATTCGCGACGAGTGGCTGAAGATTCAGGGCCGCTTCGCTGACGTTCCGATCAACGTCGCGGGTGAGGAGCAGGTCGAGCTTATCGCCCGCGCTATCGAGGCGGAGAGCGGGCCTAGGACGAGTGCAGCGCAGGCGGAGGCGATTGCTGAGGCGATTCGAGCACAGCGTCCAGCGACCGCCGCCGATCTCGGCGAGCGTCTTCATCAATGCTGGCCCTTGCACCCGGTCGTAGCGACCCTCCTTGGCCCGCTATCGCGACGGCGGTTCGGGCAGAATCAGAGAAGCGTCTTCGGCTTCTTGAACTCTGCCGAGCCGTTCGGCTTCCAAGAGTATTTGAAGTCCGAGCCGGTGCTCGACGCGGCCGCCTACGGATCGACCCATCTTTGGGATTACCTCCGGGCAAATTTGGAGCCGTCGATCCTTGCCTCGCCGGACGGCCATCGCTGGTCGCTCGCTGTCGACGCAGTCGAGCGGAGCGAAGGGCGCGGGGCTGAGCCTGACCATATAGCGATCGTGAAAGCGGTCGCGCTGATCGACATGTTCAAGGAACGATCCGGGCTGCTGGCTAGCGGCGCGGTCCTCGCGGAGGCGCTGCCGGACATCGAAGCCGGCCGACTGGAGCGATGCCTCGACGATCTGCAGACCTGGTCGGTCGTCCTTTACCGACGCCATGCCGGCGCGTTCGCGATCTATGCTGGAAGCGACTTCGACATTGATGCGGCGGTCGCCGAGGTACGCACACGGCTGCCAGTGATTGACCTGGCGCGCCTGCGCACTCTGGCGCTGCTGCAGCCGGTGCTTGCAAAGCGGCACTACCATGTAACGGGTGCGTTGCGGTGGTTCGAAGTCGATATTGCGGCCCTCGCGGATGGCGCTGAGCGCGTGCGACAGTTTCGCCCGCAGTCCGGCGCGACCGGCCTGTTTCTGCTTCTCATCGGGACCGAGGCCGAGACGGACGCCAAGGCCAAGAAGCTCTGGAAGGCCGCGGCGGGTGCGGCTGAACGCTGGCCAGCTGCCGTCGGGTGGACCCGTGATAGCTTCATGATCCGCGAACTTGCAGCGGAGCTGCTGGCGCTGGAAGCGGTGCGTGCTGAGCGGTCGGAACTGCAAGGCGACGCCGTTGCTCGCCGCGAGGTGTCCGCTCGCATCGCCCGCCTCGCGGCCGAGGTCGAGGATCGGCTCAACCAGGCGTTCGATGGTGCGCAATGGGCGTGGCAGGATCTTCAGTCCGAAGAGCTTGTCACCTCCGAAGGCGGGGCGACGCTCAACGCCATCGCCTCAGATCTGGCAGACCAGCGTTACAAGCTCGGGCCCAAGCTCAAGAACGAGCTTCTAAACCGCATCAAACCCTCGTCCAATGCCATCGCCGCGCAGAAGGAGTTGCTCAAGGCGATGGTAGAGCGCTGGCAGGCGCCGCGCCTTGGCATCGAAGGGTACCCCGCGTCACGCGGACTCTACGACTCGCTCCTGGAAGCGACCGGGCTCCATCAGGTCTCCACAGACGATCCCACTCGGTACGTGTTCGGCGATCCGTTAGCGGGCGGCGACTACAATCTCGCACCGCTGTGGGCGGCGGCAGAGACGCTGTTCCAAGACGCCGGCGCATTGGGCGCGGACCTCTCGACGCTCTATGCCGGGTGGCGCAAGCCCCCCTACGGCGTGCGCGACGGCCTGCTGCCCGTGCTTGCGATCGCGTATCTGATGTCGCGCGCCGGACGCCTCGCCGTTTATCTCGACGGCGCGTTTCAGCCTCGTATCGGGTCAATTTTGATCGACCGGCTCGCACAGGACCCGGCAAGCGTGCGCCTTCGCTGGACTGAAGCAAGCGACTTCCATGTCCGCGTGCTCTCCGGCGTGGCGGAACTCGTGGCCGATTTCGGTGCGATCCCGGCCGGCCAGACGCATCCCGAGCCGATCGATGTCGCCCGTGGGCTGGTCGGCCTGGTGCTCGAGCTACCGGCCTGGGTTCTCCGGACGGGCAGGCTGTCGCCGGTCGCGACGAAGGTCCGGAACCTCGCAAAGCTTGCGAGCGACCCGAACAAGTTCTTGCTGGACGACCTACCCTCCATATTCGGCGCTGACGATCGGACCGCCGAAGAGGCTGTCACCGTGGTCGGGTCGCTACAGGACGGTCTGCGAGAGCTAGTCGGCGCTTATCCGCTGCTGCTGCGCGAGCTCGAAGCGGTGCTGTTGCGCGAACTGCGGCTGGGAGAGCTGACCGAGAAGGTCCGCGCTGACCTACAAGCGCGAGCTGCCGCCGTTCGGGGCCTGACGGGCAACTACCGGTTGGATGCATTCGCGACCCGCCTTCAGACTTACAGCAGCGAACTGGAAGAAATCGAGGGCTTCGCGAGCTTGGCCGCGAATAAGCCGCCCCGGGATTGGGTCGATCGCGACATCGATCATGCGCGGGTCGAGATTGCCGCGCTTGCGCAGGAGTTCGTCCGCGCCGAGGCTTTCGCGCATGTGAAAGGTCGCGAGGACGGCCGGGTGCGGATGGCAATCTTCATCAGCGACCCGAGCCGCCCGTCTCCACTCCGTCCCGACTTCGACATCACTTCAGGGCAGCAGCGCGAAGTGCGCGAGTTGGCAGGGCAGCTTGAGAGCCTGCTTGAGACCGCCGGGGCCAGCCGGGACGTGGCGCTGGCCGCCCTAGCGGAGCTTGGAGCGCGGTTGAGCGAGCCTGACCCGCAGCCGGCTCTGCCGCTGGAGGTTCCGATGGCAGCCGGGAAACGGAAGGGAGCGATGCGATGAGCGAAGTGAAGGTCCGGCACGTTCTCGGCCTGTCCGGCGGACGCGACAGCGCCGCCTTAGCGGTCTTCATGCGCCAGCATCACCCCGAGATCGAGTTGGAGTACTTCTTCACCGACACGGGCAAGGAGCTGCCCGAAGTTTACGAGTATCTCGTCTCGCTCGAAGGCTTCCTCGGCAAGCCGATCCAGCGGCTCAATCCCGACCGCACGTTCGACTTCTGGCTGACGCAATACAAGAGCTTTTTACCGTCGCCGAAAACGCGTTGGTGCACGCGTCAGCTCAAGATCCGTCCTTTCGAGCAATGGCTGCGACCAGACCTGGAGGCCGGTGTCACGATCGTCAGCTACGTGGCGATCCGGGGCGATGAGGACTACCGCGAAGGCTATGCATCGACCCATCCCAACCTGTCGGTGCGGCTGCCGTTTCGTGAGGAGGGGATCGACAAGGAGGGCGTCATCGAGATCCTAGAGGCCTCTGGGGTCGGTCTGCCGAACTACTATCGGTGGCGGTCGCGCAGCGGATGCACGTTCTGCTTCTTCCAGCAGAAGATCGAATGGGTGCGGTTGATGGACGAGCACCCCGAGGCCTTCGAAGAAGCAAAGGCTTACGAGAAGAATGCGGTCGAGCATGGCTCGCCGTTCACCTGGAGCCAGGGCGAGAGCCTCGACGCGCTGAGCCGTCCTGAGCGGATCGCTCAGATCCGCGAGGATCATGAACGGCGCGTCGCGCGCCTTCGCGAGCGGCAGCCGATCAATCCGCTCCGGGCAGAGCCCGAGCCGCTCGATATCGATGTGGTCTACGGGTCGTCGAAGGTCTGCCTGGCTTGCCATAAATAGGAGCGAGCGCGCGTGAGCGATGTCAGTCCTTGGGATGATCTAGTCACATCAGTGCGGGCGCGCCGGTCCCGGGACGCACCATTCTTCAAGCCGGCTTGCCTGATCGCCGTCGTTGATCTGATCGGCGAGGGCGTCATCGACCCAGCCGCCATGGACGCGGAGCGGATTGTCGAACGTGTCGATAAGCTGATTGAGAGCGTGCACACGGGTCGCCCCGACATGCGGTGGCGTCCAGTCTGGCACCTGTCCAACGACAGGGCCTGGGTCTTTACCAAGAGTGGACGCCAAATCGGGCCCGAGGACTTCGAGCCTGCGCGCAAGCCTGACAGTTTGCGGGAATGGCGGGCGAGTTTCGACCACCTAGCGGTCCCGGCGGACATGCTGGAGCGTTGGCGATCGCCGATGCATCGTGCGACCCTGCGCCGGGCTGCGCTTGCGATGCTGGAAACGGGCGACGCCGCATGCCGGAGCTTGGCCTTGGACCTGGCCGATGGGGTCACGGCGAGCACCGAGGCTGAGCAGCCTTCCCACGGCGGGCAAGGCTTTTCGGCGGACAGCGTCGTGCGGCGCGCCATCGAACTCCACGCGATGGAGCTGACCCGAGCGTGGCTCGAGGAGAAGGGCTGGACAGTCGATGACCGCTCGGCTTCGGAAAGCTACGATTTCCTATGCAAGCGTGATGGTGCGACCTTGTTTGTCGAGGTGAAGGGCACCACGGGGGACGGCCGCCTCATCCAACTCACCCGCCTTGAGGCGGAGTTCGCACTCGCTCATCAAGCCGACATGGCTCTGGCGGTCGTCGCGGGCATCCGAGTCACGCGCACTGAGCGGAAGATTAAAGCTTCTGGCGGCGTGCTTTTGGTGCGGCAGCCTTGGGCGCCTGCGCTCGGCAGCCTCCGGCCGATCAGCTATACCTGCCAGCTGGAGGGCGTCGCATGAGCAGCGAGGCTTCAAGCGAAGATGCGGCTCGGAAGGAAGTCTTCGACCGAGACAAGGTCTGCTACGAGCAGAACTTCCAACAATTTCGGGCCATGAACCAGATCATGTGGCAGGTGCCTTTGCTGGCGATCACGATTACCGGAGGCCTTTGGTACGCGGCGTTGAACGTGACCAGCGTGCTGGACTTCAAGCGTCCCATTTTCTTGCTCGCGTTCGTCTTGGACGCCGCGCTGATCGCGGTGCTCTGGCGCGTTCGCCACGTTATGTCGGCCTACATGGTGCAAATCGAGCGCTTCAACCCAGGATCGTTCGTGAAGGCCTCTGGGCGCGGCTTGTTCAACTGGCCCTACACGGTCGTGACGGCTTTCAGCGTTGCATTGGCGATCGCTGCCATTGGCTCGTTGATCGGCTTCCTCAACATCAACTGGCTGCGAGTCTGAGCATGACCGGAGCCGCGAGCGCCCGGACGCGCGTGCCACAATCGCAGCGATCGGTTTCCGTCTATGATGGCTCCGCCGAGCGCATGGCGGACTTGTATGAGTTGACCTCGTTCGACCAGGTGCATGTCGACATTCTGGACCTTCTGCCGGAGCCCGGCACGGCGGTCCTCGACATCGGGGCTGGTTCTGGACGTGATGCGGCGGCTCTCGCCGATCGTGGGTATCTGGTGACTGCTGTCGAGCCGTCGGCGGGGCTCCGGCGCGAAGCGGCGGTGCGGCATCCCACAGCGAGCGTGCAGTGGATCGACGACGCTCTGCCGAAGCTCTCGAGGTTACCCGGGCGTGCGTTCGCGTTCATTCTGGTGTCGGCGGTGTGGATGCATCTTGCCCCAAGAGACCGCACGCCGGCGATCCGCCGTCTGACGCAGCTCCTCGACCCCGGCCGGCATCTCGCAATCTCTATCCGTATCGGACCCGCCGATCCCGCCCGATCAATCAGGCAGGTCGACATTCAGGCTCTGGAGGCCGACGCTCGGGCGGCGGGTCTCAAGCCGGTGCGGAGCCTAGAAAGCGGCGACGCGCTTGGGCGCGCCACCGTTCGGTGGCGCACCTTAGTGTTTCGCGCTCCGGGCCAGGCCTAACGCAACCGCCTCAGGCGACCTGATCGTCCTCCATTTCGGGATCCGCTTCCGTCGAGGCGGTGGCTGGCACTTGCGACAGGGCCTCGCGCATGGCTCTCCGATCCAGAGCGTCGGCGCCGATGTTTTTAATAAGGCCCGAGTAGGTGTCGAACGCTTGGCCAAAGATGGCCTTACGCTCATCCTTGGACAACTCGTCCTTTGCCTTCTGAGTCTCGCGACAAAATGCTGTTTCATAATGATCGTGAAGGGCAGCGAAGACTTCCGCGCGGCACTCGGATCGCTCTTCGGCCACGATCGACTGCAGGCCCGGATGCGTCGGGTGCCAGATCTCGAGGAGAAGGTAGCGATACTTCGGCCACTGGTCAGGCTGCATCTCAGCCCGGTAAACAACGCTCCGGAACGTTTGGTTGCTCGGGCGGACCGCCCAGACCTCCTTGTCGTCCGCTACCTCCCCGATGAAGACACGGATCAGTCGCTTGAGCTGCGTGGGCGACCGCGGCACGAAAAACTGATTTAGCTGCGTCACGTACTCGTCAAACGCCTGGTCACGGTCGATCGGCGGTTGATCCCCAAAGTCGCCTTTCTTGAGCTTACGCTCGGCCTTTTCGACCAGTCCGAGGAAGCCGCAGACGAGCGCGGTTTGGAAGGCGACCGTAGTGAAGAGTTCGTCGTACAGGCGGTTGCACCAATCCACCATCTTCGGGTGGATCGCGCCGTCTTCGCCGCGCACAAGTTTTTTGTCGGAGAGGTCACCGAACAAGCGAGCGGCGCGATCCCGCCGAAGCCGAGTCACAGTGTCCTCTATGCGCGTCGCGGTTGCGTCGAGACGCCGCGAGCTCGCCTCGATCTCTGGAACGTCGGTTCGGAAATAGCCGTTCCTCAGCCGCTGTCGGAGGCTTGTCCGGTGAGCCTCAAACACGCGGCCGATCCCCTGTCCCTCGAGCAGGATGGGTTTGAGTTGCCGGTCCTGTTCCCGCTCTAGCTGCTCACCCATCTCGATGACGGCGCGGTTGTGGCGATCGAATGGGGCGAAGCGTTCCAATGCGCCGATCACATAGGTGCCGTAGCGGCTGTCGAACTGGGTCGCTAGCTTCTCGGCCGCGGCGGCAGTGAAGAGATCCCGGCGGATTGTGTCAGCCGTTCCGGCGCCGAGCAGGTTGCGTCCATCTAGCCTTGCAAGGAGATCGTCGAGCCGCGTGCGGTTGTAGAATGTGCCTGCGCGAGGTTTGACGCCCCGTACGGTGCCCCCGTTGTCGAGCATCATATGCTCCGTCATGTAGTAGATATGGGGCACGCCAGTGATGGCCACCGGTGTCTGGATCTTCTGTCGGCTGCCTTCCTGGTCGAGCTCGACGTTGGCGATGCGCAGCGCGTGCGGCGAGCGGGCGTCGCGTTCCTTTATGTGGGACAGCGTGCGACGCATTAAGAAGCTGATAAGGTCATTGTCATCAAGCAGCTTGTTGCGGGCGTCTGAGACCTGTCGCGCCGTCTTGTTCAAGGTCAGGAAGATCGAGCGCGCAGCTTTTTTCATGTCGAAGTCGCCGGTGTAGACGGTGTCGAGCTCGGGGATCGTGCAGAGCAGGACGGGCAGGTTGATCTCATTGAGGTTGAACCGCTCGATGTAGTTCTTGGTCCAGGCCGAGTAATATTCCTTAAAGGGGGCGCGGCGCTCGTCGGACCATTGGTCCTTCAAATTTCGGTAGATCGCGAGCAGCGCCATGGCCCGGTGCTGGCCGTCGACGATTACCAGTCGCGTGCGGTGGGTGTTGAGCTTCAGGCGGACTAGGTCGCTTGTGAGAGGCCGTCCGTCGTCGATAGGCTGCTCGAATTGGAAAACTTCGCTGCCGACACTTCCCGATCGCGTCGACAAAACCGGATGCTCCCGATCCCCCTCCGGTTCGAGTGTCTCGACCGAGACTTCAGGATAGAAGCTTTCTGGCTGTGTGCGCCCTTCGCGGATCGGCATGACCACGATTACAATCGGCGGGAAGAGCTTGATCATGTCCTTCGATTGCTCATCGAGCAGATAGGGCACCAGCTCAGCCGAGACGCGCGCGTCGTCGATGTCGCGCTGCATAATCTCGTCGAAGTCAAGGGTCTGGAAGTCGAAGATTTCACGAACCGGAGCAAGGGCGCTCAGCAGCTTGTCGTTCGACGAGGTAGAGAAGTTCAGCCCAACATGAGTGAGAAGATACTTTACCTCCAGCGACCGCGAGCCCCCGCTCCCGGCGCCCACGCGAAACGAGCCAACCGTTCCTTCGAGAGTAAGGTCTAGGGCGGTCTCTCGACGCAGGCGTAGCGCCATACTTCAGTTCCTTCCAAGAAGGGGATAATGGATACGATTCAGGATATTCTCTATGTCGACGTATGTCCCGGGCGGCCCAGCGATCACAGTCGCTACTACAAATAATCGGGACGGCGGGATACTCCGCGCCCGTACTTCCTTCGCGAAGCTGTGATCGCGCTGATCCTCTTCGGAGGCGCCGGGATCGGGGAGCTCGCCGTATTTCTCGATGAGCGCCTTGTGCTGGCCCAGTCGGGTGCGCAGTCGCTCCGACATGCCGATGTAGATCGGAGAAGCAGAATTCGGAGCTGAGGCTTCGAGGACGGTTCGTATCGTCGCGAGGCGAGCGGGCTCCTCGACGATCCGTTCCAACAGCGACTCGGAGAGGGTCGGGCGGTGCTCGATCTGGCCTTCGTAGCGGGGCTTGAGCGGCCCGCGAAGCTGGGCCGAATAGGGTTGCTCACGGAAGTAGCGGAAGACCGTCTCGTCGAGGAAATCTCGAACAGCGTCTTTAGCGGCGGAGGTCCCTCGGCCCGCTTTCAGCTCAAGAATGTCCGACGTGATCCGGTCGAGATCGAAGGCGGTGATCTCCGGAGTGTAGTACCAAGCGTATACGCCTGGCGCGAACGGCACGTCGCCGATGTCATGCCAGTTGTAAATCGCCATCGAGTGTCACAACGCCTTTCGCCATATGCGACCGAGGTCGCTGCGAGCGGCTAATTCCGCGCAGGTACTCCGTTCAGCCTGACGGTAGCAAGGCCGCAGGCTCGTTGCACCGGTAGAATTTGGATCGTTGCCGTTCCTGAGTCGTGCGTCTGCTGACGCTCGGTTGAGGACACTTTAGCCGTGGCAGCCCCCAACGGCTGTAGCCGGCGTTGGAGGCCGCGCAAATCGCCTCGTAAGATGCAGCCCTTGTCACCACCTCGATGTTGTGAATGTTTCGTCGGTCCCCACTTACGGAACGAATTCCTGATGTCGTGATTGCTGCGCGGGTAGCTTCCGATACCAATGACCTCTGGACGAGCCCGCCTACGCTGGGGAGGCGAGTTCACCCCTCCCTTGAGCTGCTAATCTCACCCCTCGTCTTCAGCAACCATGCGTAACAGGCTCCGCAGGCGACGGCTGGCCTCAGCGTCACCACCAGGCCTAGGGCATAGAAGCATGCAGTCGCTGGCTCCGGGGAGCGTTGCCAGTTCCAACCAATGGTCAGCAGGCGGGGGAAACAGGACGAATCCTCCCATCGGGTGACATCTGACAATCTGGTCCCCAGCGGCCCACCCGATCGTCCTCCTGTAGCGCTCGACCGTGTAAGGCTTGGTATCGTTCTTAGACCGCCTACCGTGGTGGCCCGGACTGGCGAGGCAGGCGTCCCCAACCAGGAGCGACCTGCCGCGTGGCGTAGTGATACGAATGAGGTAGTCGGGCGAGCACTTCTCCTCGGTCCCGACGAAAGGGCGTCCCGCATCCAGTTCCTGATTGTGCGCGACCCATTCCAATGCGGAAATAGCCCGATCATGGGCCGGCGGCAGCTTGCTGTAGTCGACCAAAACCGGTTCAGCCTCGAAATCCAATTCGATCGTGGACGTCCCCTTCTCGAGTCGCCATTGGCAGCGCTCGATCGTCTCCCCGCCCTCGATGGAGCAAGCGCCGGAAAAGCCGAGCGTCCTGAACTCGTTGACTAGCCAGATTGCTCCCCAGAGTTCCCAGAGGTTGTTGAGGAACACCGGAGGGTAGTGCGACCTCGCGGACTCGAACTCGGTCATTGCGTCGGACGGCGACGCCGCGAAGGCTCGCAGGAGCAGCCGCAGCCGGTAATCGCGCTGAAGCAGGGGACCCGGATGGACTTGGACACTAAGTTCTTCAGCGAGCACGAACCCTGCCAGCAAGCTCTTCAACTCGCTCAGGCGAGCCAGCGTCGCACTGAGTCGCCTCGCTTCCCCTTCGATATTCTCCTGTCGCGCGCCCGGGTTTGATCGGGCGGCTCTCGCCGTGGCAGCAGTGAGTGCCACGGCGACTTCCCCGCGATGATCGCTAAGTTGGGTCGCTCTGCGGGCGGCCCATAATGACACCAACGCATTCTCCGGAAGGGGTACGTGCATCCTTGAGCGGGGAGCGAGCTCGACAAACGGCTCACGGCGGATCGAATGTGCGGCGAGCATTTCCTCCCCCACGAGGCGGATCGTCTCGGACGGCATGCTCGGCCGCAGCGCATCGCGCGGACGGCTCCAGGTCCGGTCGGGCCGTTGTGCGAGGACGTCCCACGCCCCGGGGAGACCCAGTTCGGCTTCGACATCCTCGGCCATCGAGACTACGTCACCGTAGCCTAGCAGCGCCGTTGGCACGACGTAGCAGCGAAGCACGCCTCTCGGGTTCTTCAGCTCGGCGGTGAGTTCACCGGCGCGCCGCTTTCTCGCCAGCAACTCGGCCAGATCCCAACGCTGCCATTGGGTCCCATCTTCGCAAGGGTCGGTCAGCTTCGGCAGCTTGGCATCCCCAGCGAGCTGCGCGGGATAACCGCGGGTCAGGATGTCAAGGAACGGCTGATCGTCGCGGATCTGGAACCAGAGGTCAGGGTTCCAATCGTAGACGATGTGGGAGCCGTCCGCCTCCGCAACCCGAACAGCCTCTATGGTCGTCCTCGTCACTGCCACGGCGATACGAAGCCGAGCCGCTCCTGGTGACGGGCGAGCTTGAGGCGATGCCGGGTGCGGGGCAGCTCCTCAAGATTGCCCACCACCTCCTCAAGCGACTTCAAGGCGGGCCTAAGCTGGTCATAGGCGCCAGAAAGCTTAACGAGCACGCGGCTCGCGATGAGGCGATCCACCAAGTCGTCGCGGTTCAGAAGGCCTCTTCCCTGCAGGTCAAGTCGGTGGTGAAGCGCGAGCATGGCCCGCAGATCGTGGAGCACGCGTCGGGAGGGGAGTAGGTCCTGGCGCAGATCATGCCTGTGAACCGCCTCGCTCAACGCACCGAGAACGCTAGCCAGACCTTCGTTCGAGCTGTTGCCCCCGGCTATCGCAGCAGGGAGACCTGGAAGCTGGGGGAGGTCGCCGGCCGAAGAACGGGCGGGCAGCTCATCGGCGTCGTGAGCCACCTGCGAAAGTTCGAGGAGGAAGCAGCGATCGATGACCTTCGGGGAGGGAGGGCGGGAAGAATCGTCGATGTTCATGGTACCGAAAACCCTGCTTGGAGGCAGTGGCTGACCGTCGAAGAGTTCGCCTGCCTCGCTCTCAAGGGAGTGGAACAGGCGCGACATGTAGTATTCGGGTCGCGTCAGGTTAAACTCGTCGAAAAGTATGAGATGAGCCTCCCCCGGTCGGTCCAGAAGAGACTTGAGCCTACCGTCGCGGCCAAAGAGGTGACCGTCGTCCGCCCAGTGCGCCTGAACGGGAACGTCATGGAAACTCTGCCCCGGACGCTTGCCGAGGAGGCGCGCGATAAGCCGCACCAAGCTAGACTTGCCGCACCCTGGTGGCCCGGCCAGTAGCACGACAGGGCGGACTGATAAGGCGAGCAATGCCACGACGATGTCGTCGAAAGCTTCTCGCGGCAGCTCATTCATAACTTCGCGGGTGGCTGCCAGCGCATTCGAAAACTCAGCGTCCGGCACACTCGGACCCCAACCTGTGTTCTGCGTCGAACTCAGCGAAGATGCCGCGTCCGCAGTCGGCAATCCGCTCGAGGGTTCTTCGACGGCGTCCGGGCCTGAAAAGACTGGCGCATCCGCGACGACCGCATGCTCGCCCGGGTGGTCGTCGTCGGTGCCGGTGAGCTCGCTTCGAATTGGTGCCTGGCCCGGATGGCCTAGCACCTCAATGTCCGCAACCACACCATCCATCAGACCGCCCAAGTCGTTCGGCGTGTCAACGTCGCCCAGGAGATTGGACAGCGAGGCACGATCGCCCTCGCGCACGACCCGTTCCAGCTCGCTCGTCGAAATCCAGCCACTTTCCGCGGTGACGGCGACGATCTTGGACATGCCCAGGTCTAGGACCACGTCCTCGGCGGCGTCCACTGCAAGCGCGCCTGAGGGCACTGTGGCGTGGAACGGCTTGGGCGTCGCCTCCTCCCGCGTTCGCAGAGTGCCTACGTCAATCCAGAGGCGGCTCGTTCCAGTGACTTCCGTCGAGGATACTGTCGCGCGCTCTTTGATCGGGTCCCACGCAAGGTCCATTCGACCCGGCGCCCGTTGCACGTGCAGGCTCTGGTGGCCTCGACCCCGACGCGCCTCCACTCCGGCCGACGGTCCGGGAACGAGCCTCGCCTTCAGCTGGTCGCCCTGCGCGAAGGGCGGCAGGCTGCCTATCGGGCGCTTGCCCCCGTCGTCCACGAATGGGTCGTTGGGATCGAGCAGCGTGAAGTGGCGTTCGCGGCTCGTGGGATCCTTGATCCCGAGCAGGAGGGGGTGCTGCAAAGTCGCCTGGAGAGGGGCATCGAAGGTCTCGCTCCGCTGTCCGGCCTGTTCACGGAGGCGCGGCGGCGAGTAATTGTGAAGGATGTGAGCAAGCCCGCCAGCCGCGGCTGCGACGGCGAATGACTCGCCAACACGAAGGACTTGCGGCCGGCGGCCGTCCAGGAACAGGGTCGCCAGCATCGCCTCTTCGAAGCCGGGCAGCATGCTGGTCCCGCCAGCAAGGAGGACCGCGTCGATAAGACGGTGTGAATCGGCCGGTCCTTCAACCTCGCGTTCCTGAAAACGCACCTCGCTGCTGCGACGGGCGGCCTCGGACGAGACCTGATTGTCGTACAGGCGCTCACACAGCTTCTCGAATACCGGGCGCAACTCCATCCAGAGCTCGGTCGACAGCGCTTCGAGCAGGGTACGGTCAATTACGAGCGCCGCGCCGTCCTGGGTACTTTGGACGTCTCCTGAGCTTGCCCGGACCTTCGCGCTCTCGATTTCGCGAAGCGACGAGTCAAGCGTGTCCCGCCCAAGCATCTCGGCAAGCCGCTTGTCGATCCACCGGCCCGCGTGGTCGTCGCTGTCCCCTCGAAGTGCGCGGAGCCGCAGATCGCGCTGGGCGCCCGTGGCGTCGACGCCGACCATTGTCCGGTCGCGCCGACTCACTATGATCGTCATATTCGCGGTCGAAGCGCCGACGTCGACCACCAAGATGACGTTGTTGTGGCCAGCCTCGAGCGAGAGATTGCGTTTCAGTAGCCGAAAGTATTCCGCGACCATCTCAGGCTCGGGCAGGATCACCACGCCTGGGATAGCCGCCTCGACCGCGTCTCTGTACCGGATCCTTGTCTTGTCGTCCGCGATGGAGGGCATGAGCGCGTATTTGCGGCGCGCCTGCATGGCAGCGGGCAGCCTCGCCAACACCTGCCGAAGATACTCTCGGAACACCTCGTCGCGTTCAAGATCTCGGAAGGGCGTGCGCGGATCCGTTTTGTCGTAGATGATTTGCCGCTTGGTCTTTCCATGCAGCATCCAATCCTTGACGTCGTCGATTTGCTCGAACCAGGCGCCTTCGTCTGGGGCGTCGAGCTGCAGCGTCCATTGCTTGCGGTTCGTGATCGAAGGATCAGCGACGACGTAACATCGAGAAGGCTGGAATGGCCGGCCCCCCTCCTGAAGAAGGAAGCGGAAAGCGCCTTCGCTCATCTCAAGCTGCCTTCCGATGCTCGCCTGGCTTCGATCCGATCGGCGCAGCGGGTGCGCAAAACCGTGAGTCAGAGCCACTTCGTCGGCCAGCAGCGCACGGGTATTTCAGCTCAAGAAGCGGAGCAGTATCGCCAAGGATCTCAGGAACAAGTGGCATCTCGCTCCCGATGATGGCCGCTGATGTGAAGTCGGGCAACCCCGAACGTCGTGAATGGTAGCGTCTCGAATTGACCGGCGTCGACACATGGTATGCGCACCGCAAGTCAGTCGGACAATTCGAGCCGAGCGGCGCGCCCGACGCTCGCTTCGCCGTCAGCAGTCACGCGGCGATGAACGAAGGGCAGCTATCGGAAATCGAGAAGGTGCTCCTGAACGTCTGATAATGGGTCTGTTCTGCATAAGGCTCGGCATCGATCCTTCGGGAGTGATGCCGACGCTCTGGCTCCTAATCGAGCGTGCCTGTCAGCATCAGGTGGCGAACATCCTCGGCCGTCTGATTGACCGCTCCCAGCTGCTCGATGAGCTGCGCCGGGCGACTGCCTCTCAGGCCCGCGAGCGTCAGCTCCTTGTCGCGAACATAGGTGTACATGCCGCTGACCGCGAAGGCGGTGACATGGCCGATGTTCTGCTTCTGCCCGTCGATGGTGCCGGAAAAACTGTCGGATGCGAAGAAGAGTCGCCGAACGAGCGGTGTGGCGAAGGTGAGGTCCAGGATTGCCAGGCGCTCGCGTTCGGGCGGCACCGTGTGCATTACGTCCGGCGCAGGCGGGGCGGGATCGGCATTGTCATAAGCCTCGGGCAGATGCAGCCGGACGCGTAACAGCGCCGGGTCGGCGGCCAGCGTCTCTGCGAGCGTGGCCATGAAGGCCGCGAACGCTTCCGGATCCTTGGTGCCCGGCCCGAAATGGACGTGCATCCGGTCAAGCGTGTCATTGCCGTTGGGGCTGGGGTTCGCGATCCGGTCCACCAGCGTCCGCGAGCTTTGCGGGAGCGCATAGGCGACCGTGGCGGCGAACATGTTCTGTTCGTCGGAGAACAGAATCGACGAGGCCTCGTTGAAGACGGCCTGATCGGCGGCGCTGGCAAAGCCGATCTCCACCCCGCCATCGAGCACATAGTCGGGGAAGGGGGTGATCCCGTCCTGGGAGGGCCAGAGGTGCGCATCCTGTTCGCGGTCAAGATGATATTGCACGTACCAGGCCAGCCCGGGCACCCGGGAGCAGAGCGGTCCATGCACGTCGCGCCAATATGCCGCGAACACCTCGTGCGGAACCTGCGGCCGTTTCAGCACGGTCGTGTAGGTGTTGATCGCGATGGCGTCGTCGCGGTTCGCGTAGTTGGCAGCGGGGCGGTCTTTGTAGGTCAAGGCAGGTCTCGCATCGGTCGGGTCAGGGGATCAGGCGATCGGCACGCAGTCGGTCGAACAGCGCGAAGAACGCGTCATCGGTGGGCTGGTACCCTGTGAATCCGAGCCGTCGGCTCTTGGACATGTCCGTCACCACCTCGATCGGACGGCCGAGATCTGCGTCGGTGTGCCAGGGTGACGCGAGGCGGGCGAGGTCGGGTTCGGCCAGGCTTTCCCGTTCCGCGATGCGGCGCCACGTCTCGGCATCGCCCGCCATCTGGCGTTCGAGTGGCTGCGGGGTGCCATCGAACGGCGCTGCCTCCAGCCCGAACCATTCGGCGATCCGCGACCACATCCACTGCCAACGGAAGACGTCGCCGTTGACGATGTTAAACGCCTGATCGTGCGCCGCCTCGGTTTCCGCGGCCCAGAGCAGCTGCCGGGCGAGCTGGCCGGCATCGGTCATGTCGGTAAGCCCCGACCATTGTGCAGCCGAGCCGGGAAAGGCGAAGGGACGGCCGACCTCGCGGCAGAGGGTGGCATAGACGGCAAGCGTCGTCCCCATGTTCATCGCGTTGCCGACCGCCTTGCCGATCACCGTATGCGGGCGGTGGACGCTCCAGGTGAAGCCGTCGCGCTGGGCGGCCGCGAACACCTCGTCCTCCTGCGCGTAATAGAAGTTCTCGATGTCCAACCGGCCCTGTTCCTCGCGGAACGGCGTTTGCGGCAGCTTGCCCTGACCATAGGCCTCGAACGGCCCGAGATAATGCTTGAGCCCGGTGACGAGCGCGACGTGTCTGCGCCGCGTCGGCTTGAGCAGTCCGTCCAGGAGGTTGCGCACCATCGCCGAGTTGACGCGGATGTTCTCGGCCTCGCTATCCTGCCGCAGCCAAGTCGTGATGAACACCGCATCGGGATCGAGAGCGGAAAGCGCCGTCTTCGTCGCCTCGGCGTCCTGCAGATCCGCCGCTATGGGGTGAACATCGGCCTGTGCGGTGGGCCGGCGGGCCAACCCGTGCACCGTCCATCCCTGTTCGACGAGAAGCCCTGCGGTCGCGCTGCCGACGATGCCGCTCGCGCCCACTACCAATGCCGTCTTCGTCATACTGTTCTTTCCATCGATCTCGATCATGCAGAGCTAGGCAGCGTCGCATCCGAGTTCTAGACGGCACCAAATAGGGAACTAGGCACCAAGAGGTAACCACCGATGCAGTCCGGATCTATTGAGGATGAGTGGCGCGAGGACTGCGCACCGCGGCGCGTGCTGGCGCTGTTCGCAACCAAGTGGACAAGCATGGTGCTGCACACGCTCCACGTGCGTCACCTAGGCGCATGCCGGACTGGCGCGCTACAGCGTAGCCTTCCCGGCATATCCAAGAAGATGCTGACCCAAACGTTGCGCGACATGGAGGAGGTGGGGCTCGTCACTCGCCATGTGCAGAGCGCTATTCCGCCGGCGGTCGAGTATCGGCTGACGCCGCTCGGCCAGCGCTTCGTGGAGCCCGTAGAGTTGCTCTACGCTTGGGGGCGCGACAATGCCGACGCGCTCGACCAGCTCGGCAGCCGATCGACCGCAAGGCGGCTCTGATAGCAGCGGGTTGTTTTGCGAGCGAAGATTATGAAGCGTCCGAAGTTCGGCTGTCCGAACCAGATCGTGAATTCCTGCGATTGGGTCGTGGCGCCTAGCAAGACCATGCGAAAGCAAGAGGGTAATTGACGGATACGCTCGGCGAACCAGTTCGACGCCTGTTTGAGCTGGCATGTTAGAGCGCACGTTATTCATGAACCTGAGCGATAGGCTCATGTAGTTTAATGCGTCTAATGGCCCTACCGTGCAGCGCTTATCTCTGTCCCGACGATCGGGGCCTCATGGCCTGTCGAAGGAGGATACGACGATGAAGACGCGGGAACTGGGTAAGAGCGGGTTGCAGGTATCGGCGATCGGCTTCGGCTGCATGGGGCTCAATTTCAGCTACGGTCATGCGCTCGATAAGAGTGAGGCGATCGCGTTGATCCGGCAGACCGTCGAGCGGGGCGAGCGGTTTTTCGACACAGCCGAGATGTACGGCCCCTATACCAACGAAGAGATCGTCGGTGAGGCGCTGGCGCCATTCCGCGATGACGTGGTCATCGCGACCAAGTTCGGCTTCAACATCGTCGACGGCAAAAGCATCGGCATGAACAGCCGGCCCGAGCAGATCAAGGCGGTGGCTGAAGCGTCGTTGAAGCGGCTGGGCGTCGCCCAGATCGACCTGTTCTATCAGCATCGCGTCGACCCGAACGTGCCGATCGAGGACGTGGCGGGCGCGGTCAAGGAGCTGATCGAGGCCGGCAAGGTCAAGCATTTCGGCCTGTCCGAGCCCGGTGAGGCAACCGTCCGGCGCGCCCATGCGGTGCAGCCGGTGACCGCGCTCCAGAACGAATATTCGCTCTGGACGCGTGGCCCCGAGACCAACGGCATCTTCGACGCCTGCGAGGAACTCGGCATCGGCTTGGTCGCCTACAGCCCGCTCGGCAAGGGCTTCCTGACCGGCGCGATGGGCAAGGACAGCAAGATCGCGGAGAACGACTTCCGCAAGCTGCTGCCGCGCTTCACCCCGGAGGCAATGGAGAAGAACCAGGCGCTAATCGATCGCATCACTGCCATCGCAACTGCCAAGCAGTCGACGCCGGCGCAGGTCGCGCTCGCGTGGATCCTGGCGCAGCGCCCGTGGATCGTGCCGATCCCGGGCACCACGAAGCTCAGTCGCTTCGAGGAGAATATCGGGGCTGCCGACCTTGATCTGACGGATGCCGATCTCGGCGACATCGGCCAAGCGCTCGCCGCCATCGAGGTCGAGGGCAACCGCTACCCTGAGCAGCTCGAGGCCACCACGGGCCGCTGAACAGCGCCGATGGTCTCAGTCGAGTTCGACGCGATCGGCACGCAGTGGCGGATCGAAACCGGCGTGGCGCTGTCCGCAGCGCTGCGCCGGAACGTCCGCGACCGGATCGCCGCGTTCGAGGCGGTCTGGTCACGATTTCGGGCCGACACACTCGTAGCGAGCATGGCGAGATCTTCGGGTGGGGGCACATTCCGCTTCCCTGACGAAGCGGACGACCTGTTTGCGCTTTATGACACGCTGCACCGGCTCACGGATGGTGCGGTCGATCCGCTCGTCGGACGCGACCTAGAATTGCTGGGCTATGATGCAGCCTACTCGCTGGCGCCGGTCGCTTCGGCACACCGCGAGCCGCGCTCAAGCTGGTCGCACGATATCCGCCGCGAGGGGACAACGCTCGTCTCGCAGCGGCCGCTCGTCATCGATGTCGGCGCTGCCGGCAAAGGCCTGCTGGTCGACATCGTAACGAAGCTCCTGGTCGATGACGGCATACTGGCAGTTAGCGTGGATGCCGGGGGCGATATGCGGTTGGTGGGCATGGAGCCGGTCCGGATCGGGATGGAACATCCCTTCGATGCAACACTGGCGATCGGTGTGATCGAGATGGCAGAAGGCGCGCTCTGCGCCTCGGGCGTGGGGCGCCGAACATGGGGCGACGGACTGCATCACGTCCTCGACGGACGCACCGGCCGTCCTGCCCGAGAGCTGGTTGCGACCTGGGTCCGTGCCGACAGCGCGATGATCGCGGATGGTCTTGCGACCGCACTGTTCTTCACGCCCCCTGGCGATCTCGCCGGATCATTCGCGTTTTCATATGCCCTGATGTTCGCGGACGGGCGTGCCGAAATGTCGCCGTGCTTCGGTGGCGAACTCTTCATCGACTGAAAGGAACGGTCATGCGCCTATCGTCCAAACATGCCGCGGCGCTCGCCGGGGTCTCCGCGTCGTTGCTGGGCGCCGATGCCACGATGGTCGACGCGCAAACGGTTGGGTCCAGCGAAGCTGCCTCCAAGGCATCGCGCTTCGCTGACGGCGTTTATACCGCGACCGGGCAATATGGCGGCCTGCCGTCCTCGCTCACCGTGCGGGTCAGGCTGGTGCGGGGCACGATTGCGGGCGTCGAAGTGGGGACGCCGGCGAAGAATCCGACATCGCTCGGCTACCAAAAACGCTTCGCCGCTGCCGTCCCTGCGGTCGTTGTCGGCAGGCCGATCGACCAAGTTAGGGTCGGCAAGCTGGCGGGCGCGAGCGGATGTCCCGACGGATTTAATGCAGCGATCGCCAAAATCCGAACGCAGGCGGCACGCTGATCCGAGTTTCTTCGCCGACGCCGCACACCCAGTGTAGGCCAGGCTGCGGCCCCCATACGGGCCATGGGCAGGCCGCAACGGGAGCATCGAATTGATTATCTTCGATACGATACTGCTCCTGCTGTTCGGTGCCGCGCTGCTGTCGATCCTAGCCGGCCGGATCGGGGTGCCGTATCCAACACTGCTGGCCTTGGGCGGCGTTGCACTGGCATTGATCCCGGGGACACCGCGGCTCGATCTACCGCCGGACCTGATCCTCGCGCTCTTCGTCGCGCCGGTGTTGCTCGATGCCGCGCACGATACGTCGCTGCGCGATCTGCGGGCGAATTGGCGGCCGGTTTTGTCATTGGTGCTGGTCGCGGTCGGACTGACGACGATCGCAGTAGCAGTCGTGACGCGCGTCTTCCTACCGGACATGCCGTGGGCGGCTGCAATCGCGCTTGGTGCCCTCCTGGCCCCCCCTGACGCTGTAGCCGCGCTGGCGGTCATGCGTTCTGTTGCACCGCCCCATCGCATCCGTTCGATCCTCGAAGGCGAAAGCCTGCTCAACGATGCGTCATCGCTGCTTGTCTACAATCTGGCGGTGGCAGCGGTTGCTGTCGGCGCCTTCCGGCCTGCCGATGCCGTTCCGGCTTTCGCGCTGGTCACGGTCGGTAGTGTGGTGGTCGGCTGGGTGCTTGCGAAGCTCGTCATCCGCCTGACCGCGCCGATCGACCACCCGGCAATCGCTACGATCATCCAGTTCGTGACGACGTTCGGTGTGTGGATATTGGCCGAGCGGCTGGAGCTGTCGGGTGTCGTCACGATCGTCGTATTCGGCTTGACCGCCGGGCGGCGCAGCTCGTCCTCATCGCACACCTCGGTTCGTGTCCTATCGTTCGCGACGTGGGAAACGCTGACGCTGGTGCTGAACGTCCTGGCGTTCACGATGATCGGATTGCAGTTGCGACCGATCCTCGACCGGCTCGATGGCGGGGAACGGGCAACCTACCCACTCTATGCGCTTGCGATCCTCGGGGTCGTCATCATCGTCCGGCTGGCATGGGTACTGTTCTACGGTGCCTCGCACCGCCTGTCGCGCAAACCGGACGACGCGCTGCGGAGCTGGGCGGGCACCCTCAAGAGCGGCGTGCTGGTCGGATGGTCCGGGATGCGCGGCATCGTCACCCTTGCGGCAGCGCTCGCCGTGCCGGAGGGCTTCCCCTACCGCGATTTCATCCTGCTGGTGGCGTTCGTCGTGGTGCTGGGAACGCTGGTGATCCAGGGCCTGACGCTCAAGCCGCTGTTGCGCGCACTGCGGTTTCCGGCTGATACGATCGTGTCGGACGAGATGGCGACCGCACGGGCGGGCGCGATCGATGCCGCGATGCGAACGCTTGATAATAACGCTAGTCCTGCGGCGGAGCGTCTGCGCCAAGAATATCGCGAGGCGCTAGGTGTCGCGCGAGCCGGCGATGATCCACGGGGCTCCTCCGACAATACCCTGCGGCAGCGCATGATCCCCGCATCGCGTCACGCGATCGATACGTTGCGCGCGAAAGGCACGATCGGCGACGAAGCGTATCGCGCCGTCGAGGAAGAGCTGGACTGGCTCGAACTCAGTTCGCGCCCCTCTGCTTCGGCTTGATCGCCGGGGCTTTCATGAATGACGGATATCACCGCATGCCGATCTTGCCGTCTAATCGCCGGGAAGCCTGCATCCTAGATTGAGGGTGACGCGATGGTCGCGTCGGTGCCGCTCGGTGCCGGACAGGTGGACCTCATGAATGCTCGACTTTTGACGATGCCCGACGACGGCGCCCTGATCGCCCCGGCATTGCCGGCCGCGATGACCGCCCACGGACGGAGCTTGCGCGTCATGGCGATCCTGAGCGTCCTGATGGGGTTCGGGTCGATCTCGACCGACATCTATCTACCGGCGTTGCCGACGATGGGCCAGGCGCTGGGATCGTCCAGCGGTATGATGGAGCTGACGATTTCGGGCTATCTGGTCGGGTTCAGCCTCGGCCAATTGCTGTGGGGTCCGATCGGCGATCGGTATGGACGTCGACTGCCGGTTGCCGCGGGCATCGTCCTGTTCGTCATCGGATCGGCAGGCTGTGCGCTGTCGGATACGGCGTGGCAGATGATCGGGTGGCGGATCGTCCAGGCGGTGGGCGCCTGTGCTGGCGTCGTCCTGGCGCGCGCGATGGTGCGCGATATGTACGAGCGCGACGCGGCCGCGAAGACGCTGTCGACGCTGATCGTCGTGATGGCGATCGCGCCCCTCATCGGGCCCTTCATCGGGGGACAGATCCTCGCGGTCGCATCTTGGCATATAATCTTCTGGCTCCTGGTCGGTGTCGGGCTGCTGACCCTGGCGGCGCTCTTCACCCTACCGGAGACGCTCGCGCCAGCGCAGCGCAGTCGCGAACCGCTCATCCGCGCGGTCGCGGAATATGGCCATCTGCTGCGCCAGCGCGCGATCCTGGGCTATGCTGGCGTGGGTGCGTTCTTCTACCTCGGCGTCTACGCCTACATCGCCGGCACCCCGTTCGCCTACATCAGCTACTATCATGTGCCCGCTCAGCTCTACGGGCTGCTGTTCGGGAGCGTCATCGCCGGGATCATGGCGATGAACATGGTCAACACCCGCCTCGTCACGAAGCTGGGAAGCGACCGACTCCTGCGGCTCGGAACTGTCGGCGCGGCGATCTTCGGCGTTGCCGTGGCGGTTGCCGGAGGCACCGGATGGGGCGGCCTGGGCGGACTTGCGACGACGCTGTTTCTGTTCTCGGCCATGTCGGGACTGATCGTCGCGAACTCGATCGCCGGCGCGCTGGGGCGGTTCCCGGAAAGGGCCGGCACGGCGTCCGCGCTGGTCGGCGCGATCCACTACGGCGCCGGTATCATCGGATCGGCGCTCGTCGGCGCATTCGCGGACGGAACGCCTTGGCCGGTCGGCTGGGTGGTATGCGTGGCCGGCATCGGTAGCCTCGCCTGCGCGCGCCTGTTCCTCCCGGCGCCCCGCCCGATCCGACAGGCGCCGATGACGTCCGAAGTACTTCCCTGACCCTTGTGGCCGTCTGACGCTCCCTCCAGTTTTGAAAGTCGATGTCATGAGCGCCAAATCCCTGACAGTCCTGATCGTCGGCGCGACCGGCAGCATCGGGCGGCTGGTTGTCGGCGAAGCGTTACGGCAGGGCCATGCGGCCCGTTCGCTGGTGCGCGACGCCCAGAAGGCCGCAGGCCTACCGGGTGATGCGACCTGGATCGTCGGCGACGTGACTCGGCCGGAGACGCTCGTGGCCGCGGTCGAAGGCGTTGATGCGGTGGTCCTGACGCTCGGCGCGGACGGTGCCGGCAAGGCGGGTGCGGAAAACGTCGACTATGGCGGGGTGCGCAACATCCTTGCCGCGCTGGCCGATCGGCCCGCGCGGATCGCGCTCATGACGGCGATCGGCGTCACGAACCGCACGGGCGACTATAACCGGCGAACGGAGGCGCACGACTGGAAGCGTCGTGCCGAACGGCTCGTACGGGCGAGCGGCCGCCCCTACACGATCGTTCGGCCGGGCTGGTTCGACTACAACGAGCCGGACGAGCAGCGGATCGTCATGCTTCAGGGCGACACCCGACAGGCGGGGGATTCGAGCGACGGCGTGATTGCGCGAGCACAGATCGCCCGGGTGTTGGTGGAGAGCCTCACCTCAGAGGCGGCGAATGCCAAATCCTTCGAGCTGGTCGCCGAGCGGGGCGCCGCGCAGCCCGATCTGGAACCGCTGTTCGTCGTCCTGGACCGCGACGATCCCAAGGCGATCGACGCCATTCGCGACGTCGACAATCAGCCCCTCGACCAAGAACCGCAGCGCGTTCGGGATGATCTGACGACCATCACGCACCATCGCTCAGCCTGAACGCCCCTCAAACATCAAGCACAAGGAAGACAGTCATGCCCAAGTCATCGTCGTTGTCGGAGCCGGCTCGATCGGTCAGGCCATCGCCCGGCGCGTCAGTTCCGGCAAGCACGTGCTGCTGGCGGATCTTCGGCAGGAAGCCGCGGACGCGGCCGCCAAGGTCATGAACGACGCCGGTTTCGACGTCAGCACGACCACGGTCGACGTCTCGAAGCGGGAGTCGGTCGAGGCGCTGGTCGCCAAGGCGACCGCGATCGGCGACGTGTTCGGCCTCATCAACGCGGCCGGGGTCTCGCCGTCGCAGGCGACCCCGGAAATGATCCTCCACGTCGACCTCTACGGCACGGCGTTGCTGCTGAAGGAGTTCGGCCGCGTGATCGTGGAAAGCGGCTCGGGCATCGTCATCGCCTCGCAGTCCGGCCACCGGCTGCCTGCGCTCACCGCGGAAGAGGACAAGGCGCTGGCGACGACGCCGGTCGAAGAGCTGATGGCGTTGCCGATGCTATCGCTCGAGAAGGTCACCGATCCGCTCAATGCCTATCAGATCGCCAAGCGCGGTAACTCGCTCCGCGTGAAGGCCGAGGCGGTTAACTGGGCGAAGCGCGGCGCACGCGTGAACACGATCAGCCCCGGCATCATCATGACGCCGCTCGCCAACGACGAGCTGTCCGGCCCGCGGGGCGAGGGCTATCGCAAGATGATCGACGGCTCGCCGGTCGGTCGTGCCGGGACCCCGGACGAGGTCGGCGTACTGGGCGCTCTGCTGATGGGGCGCGACGGCGCGTTCATCACGGGCAGCGACTTCCTGATGGACGGCGGTGTCACTGCCTCCTGGTTCTACGGCGAACTTGCTCCGAAATAATCCCGGGCGGAGCGAGCCACAGGCGGCCGCTCCTCCTGACCCTCAACGGCAGCTACAAATTGCGTCGAGCGTTGATCCTCGGCACATCGACGGAGAAATGAAAATGGCGGATGTTGTTGTGGTGATCGGCGCAGGTGGCATCGGTCTGGCGATCGCCAAGCGGCAGGGCTTTGGAAAGACGGTACTGCTGGCCGATTTCAACGAGACGGTGCTCGAGGCTGCGGCCCAGAGCATGAAGGACGCCAGCTACACCGTCGAAACGCAGATCGTCGATGTGGCGTCGCGCGACTCGGTTCGTGCGCTGGCCGACAAGGCGGCGTCGCTTGGCCCCGTGATGCAAGTGGTCAACACCGCCGGACTATCGCCAAACATGGCACCTCCGCAGAAGGTGCTCGAGGTCGATCTCTACGGCTCGGCCGTCGTGTTCGAGGAATTCGAGCGCGTTATCGCCGCTGGTGGCGCCGGACTCATCATCTCCAGCATGGCTGGCCACATGATGCGGCAGTTGCCCGAGGATCAGGAACACGCGCTGGCCTTCGCGCCCGCCGACGAGCTGCTCGACCTGCCGTTCCTGAAGGACGTGCCCAATTCGCTGGTCGGCTACATGGTCGCCAAGCGCGCCAACCATCTGCGGGTCCAGGCCGCGGCGATGACCTGGGGGGCGAAGGGTGCGCGCGTCAACTCGATCAGTCCGGGCATCATCGTGACGCCGTTGGCGCAGCACGAGCTGAACTCCGAGATCGGCGACGGCTACCGCGCGATGATTGCCGCATCCCCCTCGAAGCGCATGGCGCCGCCCGAGGAGATTGCGGTTGCAGCGGCTTACCTGCTGGGCACCGATGCCGGCTTCGTCACCGGCAGTGATCTGTTGATCGATGGTGGTGTGATCGCGGCGATGAGAGCAGGCAAGCTACCCGTGCCGGCCTGATGGCCGGCATCGGGAGGTCATGATCCATCGAGGACCGGCAGTGTTCCAGATCCGTAAGGCAGCCTCGACGGACGCCTCGACGCTCGGTCGTCTGGGAGCGTCCCTTATGGCACTACACCATGAATTCGATCCGAGCCGTTTCATCGCGCCGACGCCTCATACCGCGGACCGGTATGGCGACTTCCTGGAAGCGCAGAGATCGCGCGACGATGCCATCGTGCTCGTTGCGGAGGAGGAAGGGCGGGTTCTTGGCTACGCCTACGGATCGCTCGAAGGGAACGACTTCATGGCGCTGCGCGGTCCAGCGGGCGTGCTTCACGACCTGATGGTCGACACCGATGAACGCGGACGAGGCGTCGGCTGGGCGCTCGTCACGGCGATCCGGGACGTGTTCGTCTGTCGCGATGCGCCCCGTCTCGTGCTGTCCGCTGCGGCCCGGAACGAGGCGGCGCGACGATTGTTCGACCGCCTCGGATTCCGGCCGACCATGATCGAGATGACGATGGACTTTGGCTCCTAGACACCAGGTGCCGCGGCTACCGTCCCGCGAACACCGCCGGTCGTTTCTCGATGTAACCCTTCAGCGGCGTCCTGCGAACCGGCGGTGGCACGCATCATTTCAGGGATCTAGTCGATCGCTGCCTGTTCGCCTCACGGATGTAGGTCAGCGATGCAATTGAACGGCTCGTAGAGCTAGCCACGCCATCGGGCGGTACCGGGCGGTACCGCCGCTTCAGACGATCCGCGGCAGCTTTGCCAGATGCTTCTCGAGCGTCATCGGATAGTCGCGCACCCGCACGCCGGTCGCGTTGTAGACCGCATTCGCGATCGCCGGCGCGACGCCTGAGAGACCCAGTTCGCCGACGCCCTTGGCCTTCATTGGCGAGATGGTCGCGTCCGTCTCGTCGAGGAAGACCACGTCCATGTGCGGCATGTCGGCATGGACGGGCACCTCATAGCTGGCGAGGTCGTGGTTGACGAAGAAGCCGAAGCGCTTGTCGATCGCCAGCTCCTCCATCAGCGCCGCACCTGCCCCCATCGTCATAGCGCCGATGACCTGGCTGCGCGCGGTCTTCGGATTGAGGATGCGCCCTGCCGCGCAGACCGCGAGCATCCGCCTCAGCCGCACCTCGCCGGTGAAGCGGTCGACGCCGACCTCGACGAAGTGGGCGCCGAACGCCTCCTGCGCATAGGCCTTGCCGAGCTCCTCGCCGAACTCGACCTCGTCCTCGCCGACTAGCGGTCCGCCGCTCGCGGCATCGGCAAGCGGGATGCGGCGGCCGCCGCTGACAACCCGGCCGCCGTCGAAGCCGACGTCGGCTGCGTTCAGCCCGAGCCGCTGGGCCACCGCCTCGCGCAGCTTCACGCAGGCGGCGTAGACGCCCGAGGTGGCACTCGTCGCGCCGCGCTGACCCACGGAGCCGACCGTCACTGGATAGTCGCTCTCGCCGAGCCGGACGTCGATCCGGTCGAGCGGCAGGCCCATCATCTCCGCCGCCGTTTGCGCGATGATCGTGTAGCTGCCCGTGCCGATGTCGGTCATGTCGGTCTCGATCACGACGCGGCCGCTCGTCTCCAGCCGAGCACGTGCGCCCGACGTGCGCGTACGCGCGCCGCGGATCGCCGAAGCGACGCCCATACCGACAAGCCAGCGCCCATCGCGGACCTGCGCAGGCTTCGGGATGCGAGCGCTCCAGCCGAACCGCTCCGCGCCGGTGCGCAGCGCAGGCACCAGCGCGCGCGTCGAGAACGGCCGCTTGCCGTCGCCGGGATGGACCTTCGCATCGTTGCGCACGCGCAGCTCAACCGGATCCATCGCCAGCGCCTCGGCAAGCTCGTCCATGGCGATCTCCAGCGCCATCATGCCGGGCGCCTCTCCCGGCGCGCGCATCGAGCTGGCTTCGGGCAGATCGAGCACTGCGAGACGGGTCTCGGTCATCCGGTTCTCGCCGGCGTATAGCGACGGGGTCTGGATGGTGCATGGCTCGACCATGCCGTCGGGCAGGTTGCCGCTGACGGTCTCGTGCCCGATCGCGAGGATGCGGCCATCATTTGCGACGCCGATCCGCAGCCGCTGGATCGTCGCGGCGCGGTGAACGGTGCCGTTGACCATCATCGGGCGGGCGAGCGCAACCTTCACCGGTCGCTTCGCGGCCCGTGCACCCAGCGCAGCAAGGACGACGTCGGCCATCGCCGTGGCCTTTCCGCCGAAGCCACCGCCGATGTAGGGCGAACTGATCCTCACCCTGTCCTTGGGCATTCCCAGGATCTTGGCGAGGTCGCGCCGACCCCAGTCGATCGTCTGCACCGAGGTCCACACCGTCAGCCGGTCGCCGGCCCATTCGGCGATGGTGGCGTGCGGCTCCATCATCATGTGGCTTTGATCCGGGGTCGTGTAGATACGATCGATCTTCACCGGCGCTGCGGCGAACGCCCCGGCGAAATCGCCGCGCATGGTCGGCGGCGACGTCGGCGCCAGGGTCGCCGATGATTTCTCCGAAGCAAGATCGAACCTGCCCGCCGCGCGCGCATAGTCGACTTGCACCATTGCGCCTGCGGCGCGGGCCTGCTCGAACGTGTCGGCTACCACCAGCGCGACCGCCTGATGGTAGTGGGTGACCACGGGGCCGGCCAGGGCGGGGGCGTCGATGAAGTCGCCCTTGCCGAGCACGCCGGCATTCGCGGCCGTGACGATCGCGATGACGCCGGGGGCCGTCGCGGCCTCAGCGGTGTCGATCCGCACGATGCGTCCCTTCGCGATCGCCGCCCCCACGACATGGCCGTATGCCGCATTCGGCGCCACGTCGTGGCGCTCGTAGGCGTAGGGCGCGGTGCCCGTTGTCTTCAGCGGGCCATCTATCCGGTCGTAGGGCTTGCCCACGACCTGCATACGGTCGATCAAATTCGGACCCGCCGGCGCGTCGAAATTCATGGCGTGACCCTCTGCCTGTGTTGCTACGGATGTCGCGCTTCAGCGCCGGGTCATGGCGAGCGCGCTTTCGGGCAGTCTCGTCCCCTCCACTGCGAAGCCGGCGGTCCCGCTCTCGATCTCGGCGAGATCGTCCGCCGTCAGCGTCAGATCGCCCGCGCCGAGGTTCTCCTGAAGCCGCGATAGCCTGCTGGTCCCTGGAATCGGTACGATCGACGGACTCTGCGCCAGCAGCCACGCGAGCGCGACCTGAGCCGGCGTCACCTGACGCCGGGAGGCGACGCTTCGAACGATGTCGACGAGCGCCATGTTCGCCTTGCGCGCCTCCCGGGAGAAGCGCGGAACATGGTTGCGGAAGTCGCCTGGGGCAAAGACGGTGTTCTCGTCGATCTGCCCCGTCAGGAACCCGGCGCCGAGCGGGCTGAACGGGACGAAACCGATGCCAAGCTCCTGTACCAGCGGAAGAAGCTCATCCTCCGGTTCGCGCCAAAACAGCGAATACTCGCTCTGCAATGCCGCGACCGGCTGGATCGCATGCGCCCTGCGGATCGTCTCCGGCGCCGCCTCGGACAGGCCGAAGTGTCCGACCGTGCCCGCAGCGATCAGCTCTCCGACCGTCCCGGCGACGTCCTCGATCGGCACGGCCGGATCGACCCGATGCTGGTAGAACAGGTCGATGCGATCGGTGCGCAGCCGCTCCAACGCCGCCTCGGCCACCGCCTTGATGTGTTCGGGCCGGCTGTTCACGCCACCGCGACGCTCGCCCGTTGCTAGATCGATGTCGAACCCGAACTTCGTGGCGATCACCACCCGGTCGCGGACAGGCTGCAGCGCCTCGCCTACCAGCTCCTCATTGGTGAAGGGACCGTAGGCCTCAGCGGTGTCGAAGAAGGTCACGCCCGCGTCGACCGCCTGGCGCAACAGTGCAACCCCCTCAGGCCGGTCGCCCGCCGGTCCATAGGTCGACGCCAAGCTCATGCAGCCGAGCCCGAGCGCCGATACCGCGAGCCCGCTTCTGCCCAGGATGCGCTGTTCCATCATGCGACCTGCGGCAGCCGGGTTAGATGCTTCTCGAGCGTGATCGGATAATCGCGGACGCGAACGCCGGTGGCGTTGTAGATGGCATTGGCCACCGCCGCGCCGACGCCGCAGATGCCGAGCTCGCCGACGCCCTTGGCCTTCATCGGGGAGGAGATCGGGTCGACCTCGTCGAGGAAGACGACCTCCTGATGCGGGATGTCGGCATGGACCGGCACCTCGTAGGTGGCGAGGTCGTGGTTGACGAAGAAGCCGAACCGCTTGTCGACCGCCAGTTCCTCCATCAGCGCCGCGCCCGCGCCCATCGTCATGCCGCCGATCACCTGGTTGCGCGCCGACTTGGGGTTCAGGATGCGCCCGGCGGCACAGACCGCGAGCATGCGGCGGATGCGGGTCTGGCCGGTGAACGAGTCCACGGCGACCTCGACGAAGTGGCCGGCGAAGGTCGACTGCTGGTACTTCTTCGCGAGATCGCCGTACTCGATGAAGTCCTCGGCGGTCAGCGGACCGTTGCGGGCGGCATCGGCGAGCTTGGCACTGCGACCACCTGCCCGGACTTCGCCGTCCGCGAACTCGACGTCGCCGGTCATCCCGAGCCGCTGGCCGACCTGCTCTCGCAGCTTGATGCACGCCGCATAGACGCCCGCCGTCGAGTTGTTCGCGCCCCACTGACCGCCCGACCCGGCCGATGCCGGAAAATCGGAGTCGCCGAGCTTCACGACGACCTTGTCGAGTCCGATGCCCATCATCTCCGCGGCGGTCTGGGCGATGATCGTGTAGGTGCCCGTGCCGATGTCGGTCATGTCGGTCTCGACCGTCACCATACCCTTGCCGTCCAACCGGACGCGCGCAGCGGACTTGGTCAGCTGGTTGTTCCGGAACGCGGCCGCCATGCCCATGCCGATCAGCCAACGGCCCTCGCGCACCGACGCGGGCTTGGCGCTGCGCCGGCTCCAGCCGAACCGGTCTGCGCCATCGCGCAGGCACTTGACGAGCTGACGCTGAGAGAACGGCCGCTGCGGCTTCTCGGGGTCAACCTGCGTGTCGTTGACGATGCGGAACTCGACCGGGTCCATCCCCAGCTTCTCCGCCATCTCGTCCATCGCCATCTCGAGCGCCATCAGTCCCGGCGCCTCGCCCGGCGCGCGCATGGCGTTGCCCTCGGGCAGATCCATGACCGCGAGCTTCATCAGCGTCATGCGATTGGCGCCGGCATAGAGCAGCTTGGTCTGCTGCACCGCGACCTCCGGCTTGCCCTCGGGCAGGTTGCCCGAGGTGCTCTCGTGCGCGATCGCGGTGATCCTGCCGTCCTTCGTCGCGCCCAGCCGTATGCGCTGGATCGTCGCGGGCCGATGCGTTGAATTGTTGGCGATCAGCGGGCGCTGCATCGCGACCTTCACCGGCCGCCCCACCGCCTTTGCCCCAAGCGCCGCAAGCGGCACGTCGGCCCTGACGAACAGCTTACCCCCGAACCCGCCGCCAATGTAGGGCGAATCCACGCGCACGTTCTCAGGGCTGAGACTCAGCGTCTTGGCGACGTCGCGCTTCGCCCAGGCGATCATCTGGTTAGACGTCCACACCGTCAGCTTCGGACCATCCCAGGCAGCGATGGTCGCGAACGGCTCCATCATGGCATGGCTGTGACCCGGGGTCGTATATTGCTGGTCGAGCTTGACGGGCGCCGAGGCGAATGCGCCGTCGAAATTGCCCACGCGATCGATCGCCGGCGCGGCGCTACCCTCGCCGCTGCCGCCGCCTTCAAGCGGGGCGGTTGGCGCGAGCGCCTCGAGGTCGTATTTGCCCTTCGTCCGAGCGTAGTCGACGCGGATCAGGTTCGCGGCCGCACGCGCCTGCTCGAAGGTCTCGGCAACGACGAGCGCAATCGCCTGATGGTAGTGCTGGACCTCCGCCCCGCCGAACAGGTTAGCGGTGTTCTGCGGGCCTAGCGGCAAGGGCTTGTGGTCTAGCGTGGAGACGATCGCCAGCACGCCGGGGGCGGCCTTAGCGTCCGCCAGGTTCATCGAGCTGATGCGCCCCTTCGCCACGGCCGAACCGACGATGTAGCCATAGGCCTGGTTCGGCGCGACATCGTGGCGCTCATAAGCGTAGGGTGCGGTGCCGGTGGTCTTGAACTTGCCGTCGATCCGGTCGGTCGGCTTGCCGACCACCTTCAGCTGATCGATCGGATTGGTGCCCGCGGGCGTCTCGAACTTCATGCCGCCGTCCTCTTCATGCCCGCATCATGCATCACCGCCCCCAGTGTCCGCTCGACGAGGGGCACCTTGAACGCATTGTCGGCGGTCGGCTTGGCGCCGGCCATCAGTCGCGTGGCGACCGCGCGAGATCCTTGCGGCATCGCTGCCTCAGCCGCCTCCACCCGCCACGGCTTGTGCGCGACGCCGCCTACCGCCACCCGGCCGGTGCCGTCAGGCTGGATGACCGCAGCCACCGAGACCAGCGCATAGGCGTAGGAGGCGCGGTCGCGGACCTTGTTGTAGAAATGCTGCCCACCGATCGGCTTGGGCAGCGTCACCGACGTGAGAAGTTCGCCGCGCTGAAGCGTGTTGTCGAACTGCGGCGTGTTGCCGGGCAGCCGGTGGAAGTCCGCCATCGAAATCGACCGGGTTCCACCTTGCGGATTGACCGTCTCGACCGTCGCATCGAGGACGCGCAGCGCCACGGCCATGTCGCCGGGGAAGGTCGCGATGCACGCGTCCGACGATCCGATCACCGCGAGCTGGCGCGAGTAGCCGCCGATCGCGGCGCAGCCGGAACCGGGCTTGCGCTTGTTGCAGGGCTGGTTCGGATCGTAGAAGTAGGGGCAGCGAGTGCGCTGGAGGATGTTGCCGGCGGTCGACGCCTTGTTGCGAAGCTGCCCGCTCGCGCCGGCGACGATCGCCTTGGTCAGCACCGCATAGTCGCGGCGGACGCGATCGTCCGATGCAAGCGCCGTGTTGGTGACGTTGGCGCCGATCCGAAGGCCACCCTCGCGCGTCGCCTCGATGCGATCGAGCTTCAGGTCCTGGACGTCGACGAGATGCGTCGGCGTCTCAATCTCCAGCTTCATCAGGTCCAGGAGGTTGGTGCCGCCTGCGATGAACTTGGCGCCGGGACGACCGGCGACGATCGCGGCGGCCTCTGCCGGCGTCTTAGCGCGCTCATAGGTGAAGGGCTTCATGCGTCCACTCCCGCGACTTCGGTCATCGCTTCGAGGATGTTGGAATAGGCGCCGCAGCGGCAGATGTTGCCGCTCATCCGCTCGCGCATCTCGTCGTTGGTGGCCTGCGGCCGGGCGGTTACATCAGCCATTGCGTGGCTCGGCACGCCGGCCTTGATCTCGCCGAGAACCGCCACGGCCGAGCAGATCTGCCCGGGGGTGCAGTAGCCGCACTGGTAGCCGTCGTGCTTGACGAAGGCGGCCTGCATGGGATGCAGCTTCTCGGGCGTGCCGAGACCCTCGATCGTGGTGATCTCGTCGCCTTCGTGCATGACCGCCAGGCTGAGGCAGGAGTTGATCCGGGTGCCGCCGACCATAACGGTGCAGGCACCGCACTGGCCGTGATCGCAGCCTTTCTTGGACCCAGTGAGCTTTAGATGCTCGCGGAGGGCATCGAGCAGCGTGGTGCGGGTATCGACGTCGAGCGAGCGGCGCTGTCCGTTCACCTTCATGGTGACCTTCATCGTCGCCGGCTGCGGCTGCAACGGAGCGGCCTGTGAATCTGCCACGGACACTGTGGTCAGCGCGGCGGTCGCGGCGCTTCCGACCAGCAAACCCCGGCGGGAAATCTCCATCTCGTTCGAGCCGCTCATATCCTTGTCCTTCCCGGTCCGCTCATCAGCGTTTTTCGCCTCTTGGCGCTCGTTGGTGCAGGCGCTACGATTGATTGCAGCCTACGCTTTCAACAGGATAACGCATCGCCGGCGGTCTGATTACATACCGTAATCGGCATGAACCTATCTGCGACGTTCATGAAAGCGTGACTGGATCTGCCAGCGTGCTCAATTCACAGGCGCTTGACGATACTCTGCGTCGGAGACGGCTTCTGCCCAGGCGACTTGCTCGCCCTCGACACTTTCGCTGACCGCCACATGCGACATCGCACTGTCCGGTGCCGCACCATGCCAATGCCGGACCCCGGGCGCGGTCCAGACGACGTCACCGCGGTGCATCGTCCAGACGCGGCCGCCCTGTTCCTGGATCAGCCCGCGTCCGTCGGTGACCAACAGGAGTTGTCCGAAGGGATGCGTGTGCCAGTTGCTGCGGGCACCGGGCCGAAAGGTCACGCGTGCGCCGCCCAGCTTCGATCCGCCCGTTCCGCGGAAGGGCGTGTCCGTGGTGACCGCGCCGGTGAAGTTGCTGGCTGGTCCGCGTGCCGGCTCGCTGCCGCCTGGCACGATCGTCAGCGTGGCCGGCGGATTACCCTCATCGGACATCGCCTTGGCGGCGACCGCGACCGCCGCCATCGCCTTCGGCCAGCCTGCGTAGAAGGCCAGGTGGGTCAGCGCCTCGCCGATTTGGTCATGGGTCAGCCCGTTCTCGATGCCGCGCTTGACGTGGAAGGCGAGCTGATCGCCGTCACCGCCAGCGGCGAGTGCTGCGATCGTGAGGAGGCTACGATCTCGCGGAGCGAGATCGGTGCGGAGCCACAGGTCGCGGAAGAGAACGTCGTTGGTGAGCGCCGCCAGCTTGGGCGCGGTGGGTGCCACGGTAGCCTCTACCGCTTTCGCTCGGTCGCCATCCGAAGCGGGTAGCGGCATGGCTCCCGCACGTCGCGGGATGTTCGACGCGGCGATGTGCCGGGCGTGGAACACACGCTCGATCACCTCCAAGGACGAGACCGCGTTCGGCCAGCCACTATAAAACGCGAGGTGAGTGACGATCCCCGATACCTCGCCCGGCGTCACGCCATTGTCGAGCGCGCGACCGAGATGCCCTTCCAGCTGCGCCGTCTTGCCCGTGGCGATCAGCACCGCGACGGTGACGAGGCTGCGGTCGCGCGGCGCGAGCTGCGGCCGGCGCCAGACGTCGCCGAAAAGCACGCCGTCGGTGTAGCCGGCGAGACCCGGAGCGATCCGCTGCATGGCAGGCGGGGCCACAGAGCCGGACCGAGCCTGCTGCGCGGACGCGGGCACGGCGATCATGCTGAGGATCATGCCGAGACGCTTCATGCCGTGCCCCCGTCCGGCCGCACATCGTAAGCCAGGTGGACGACACCGTGCTCCAGCGCTGTCGCAGACCGGAGCGCCAGCGTCACCTTGCCCGCGAGGCCATCAGCACCATGCGAGACGATGCCCTGGGTGCCATCGCCTCCGTCCAGCGCCGGGGCGACCAGCACGTGAAGTTCGTCCACGACGCCTGCGGCCAGCATCGATCCGTTGATCCCGCCGCCTCCTTCCAGCAGCAAACGCCGAATGCCGAATCGGGCAGTCAGGGTGTCCAGCGCTGCGGCCAGATCGATCTCGGCCGTATCGGCGACGACATAGGAGACGCCGTCGTCAGCGAGCTCGGCCAGATGCTCGTCCGAGACGTCGGCACCGAGCAGCACGATCACATGGTCACTGCCGATGTCGCCCTTGTCGAAACGCAGCTTGCCCGAACGGTCGACCGCGACGGCGTAGCTGTCGGCCTTCGCCGCGACATGGACGGGCCGGATCGCGACAACGCCCGTGGCGGGCGCGTGGGCGCCCGCCTTGGACATTTCGGCCATCGTCACCCGACCGACAAGCCACGCGTCAGCCGCCATTTGGTCATGAAGCCGCTCGTAGACCCCGCTCCATTCCTTGCGGGTGCCGTCCGGACTGGCGGTGTAGCGGCTAGGGTGCAGACGGCCGTCGATCGACGACAACATGAGGCAGGCGACATGCGGCTTCATGGGCGGGCTCCTTCGGTTCAGGCGACCTCGGCCAGATCGAGCGAGGCCATGTCGATGACGAAGCGGTAACGCACGTCGGACCGCTCCATCCGCTCGTAGGCCTGGTTGATGTCGGCCATGGCGATCATCTCGACCTCGGGAAGGATGTTCTTCTGCGCACAGAAGTCGAGCATCTCCTGGGTCTCGGCGATGCCGCCGATCGGCGATCCGGCAACGCGCCGGCGGCCGAGCAGCAGCGGCACGGTGTTCATCTCGTTCATCGGGCCGATCTGACCGACCAGCACCAACGTGCCGTCGACGTCGAGCAGCGGCAGATACGGGTCGAGGTCGTGCTTGACCGGCACCGTGTCGATGATGAGGTCGAACCCGGATGCCGCGGCCGCCATCGCGTCCGCATCCTCCGAGACGAGGAAGGCGTGCGCACCCAGCGCCAGCGCATCCGCCTGCTTGTCCGCCGTCCGGCTCATCACGGTGACGTGCGCGCCCATCGCCGCGGCGAGCTTCACCGCCATATGACCGAGGCCGCCGAGCCCCGTCACGCCGACGCGGCTGCCTTCCCTGATCCCCCAGGTCTTCAGCGGCGAATAGGTGGTGATCCCGGCGCAGAGCAGCGGCGCCGCCTTGGCGACGTCGAGGCCCTCAGGCATCGTCAAAACGAACTCCTGCCGGGCGACGATGTGCTTGGAGTAGCCGCCCTTGGTCGGCTCGCCGGTCACCCGGTCGGTGCCGCCGTAGGTGCCGGTGTTGCCCTCGCGGCAAAGCTGCTCCTCGCCTTTGAGGCACTGGTCGCAATGCTGGCAGCTGTCCACCATGCAGCCGATCGCGACGATGTCGCCGACCTTGTGCTTCGTCACGTCGCCCGCGACCTCGGTGACACGACCGACGATCTCGTGCCCCACGACGGTCGGGTAGGTCGTCCAGCCCCAGTCGTTGCGGGCGGTGTGGAGGTCCGAGTGGCAGACCCCGCAATACAGGATCTCGATCGCGACGTCGTTCGGGCGCAGTTCGCGACGGTCAAAGTGGAAGGGCGCGAGATGGCCGCTGGTGTCCTGCGCGGCGTAACCGATGGTCTGCATGGTGTTTCCTGGTTTTGAAATGAAAGGGTCAGACACCCGCGTTGGTGAAGGCCTGACGCAACACGGGAATGGCCGTGTTCGCCGTCGGCCAGCCCGAGTAGAAGGCGAGATGAGTCACGGTCTCGACCAGCTCGTCTTTGCTGACGCCGTTGGCGAGCGCGCGGGCGACGTGACCGGGCAGCTCGTTGTGCCGATAGGTCGCGATCAGCGCCGCCACGGTGACGAGGCTACGATCGCGCGGGGAAAGGCCGGGACGTTTCCAGACCTCGCCGAACAGGACGCGGTCGGACAGATCGGCAAAGTCGGGTGCGATATCGGCATAGGCCTTCTGCGCGGGGGTCTGTTCGTCCGCCATCACGCAACACTCCCCAGATAAGCGGCGTCCGACACCTTCTCCAGCCAGTCGACGGCCTTGCCGTCCTTCATCTCGGCGATGGCGATGTGGCTCATGGCATTGTCGGGCGCAGCACCATGCCAGTGCTTCTCGCCAGGGGCGAAGAAGATGATGTCACCGGGGCGGACCTCCTCGACGGGGCCACCCTCACGTTGCACGCGGCCGAGCCCGAAGGTGATGATGATCGTCTGACCGAGGGGGTGGGTGTGCCACGCGGTGCGCGCGCCGGGCTCGAAGGTGACCGTGGCACCGCTCAGAGCACCACTTCCCTTGAACGGTGCGTCGGTACGCACGGTGCCGGAAAAGTACTCTTCCGGCCCCTTGCCTGACGGCTGAGACCCGGTGCGGGTGATATCCATGTTCGCTCTCCGACTGCTTCCGTGAATATGGGCATGAACAATGCGTGCGATTAGATGCTGGATGCCGCATGGACTTATCGCTACGGTTCATAAGTGAACCGAGACGACCTTGTTGATCTGAATGCCTTCATGGCAGTGGCAGAGGCGCGCAGCTTCACGCGCGCGGCAGCGAAACTGGGTACATCGCAATCCGCGCTGAGCCATACCGTGCGTCGGCTCGAAACCCGGCTCGGCGTCCGATTGCTCACCAGAACGACGCGTAGCGTCGCGCCGACCGCGGCGGGCGAGAGGATGTTGGCTACCCTGACGCCCGCGCTGAATATGATCGATGCGCAGATCGCCTCTCTGAGCGATTTGCGGGACAAGCCGCAGGGTCTGATCCGGCTCACGACGTCCGAGCATGCGGCAGAGACGGTGCTTCTGCCGACCCTGGCACCCTTCCTGGCCGAATATCCCGACATCCAGGTCGAACTCAGCATCGATTCCGGACTGACCGATATCGTCACCGATCAATTCGATGCGGGGGTTCGTCTGGGCGAGGCTCTCGCCAAGGACATGGTCGCTGTCAGGATCGGACCCGAGCTGCGGATGGCCGTGGTCGGTTCCCCCGCCTATTTCGAACATCACCCGATCCCTAAAACGCCGCAGGACCTGTCACAACACAATTGCATCAATCTGCGGCTCCGCTCGGCCGGCGGACTTTACGCGTGGGAGCTGGAGAAGAACGACCGTGAGGTTCGCGTGCGGGTCGAAGGCCAGATGTCGTGCAACAACACCGCGACGATCGTGCGCGCGGCGATTCGTGGGGTTGGGCTCGGCTTTGTGATGGAAAGTTCGGTGGCCGATCACGTTGCTCGCGGTGAGTTGATGCGCGTGCTGGATGACTGGTCCCCGCCGTTTGCCGGCTATCACCTCTACTATCCAAGCCGTCGGCAGCCATCCGCCGCCTTCGCTCGGCTTGTTGACGCTCTTCGCTTTCGCGGCTGATACCTTGAGTGCCGACGATCTATAGCGCTCGCCAGCGCCGATTATTGGATTTCTGGGGCCGCGCCGTCGGTTGCAATAGGCGATGCGGATGGATTGACGTGCTTTCGAAAATGCGACCTTCGTTATCACCGCGCCCTCTGCCCCAGACATGAATGAACGGCCGCAGTTGAGAAGCAGGCAACGGCGTGTGAATGTCGCTTTTTGGGTCGTCTGGCTGCCTCTCCGCAGCTCCGGTCTAGGGCACCTCTTGTTGCCGCAACCCCGTCTCCACGGTGCAGTTTCGGGAAAGAGCAATCGGGAACGGGTTTTGGGAAAACAGCTTGCTGCGGGGCGCCAACGTGGTCCATACGAGCCGCTTTCCCGTCATAGCTTCCTTTTAGAGAAGGGCGATCATAGCATCGCCGCCACTAACGGAATTTGGGTCAGAGCCATCCCCTTGATCGGGCGAGGCGTCCGGCTTCAATGCGGTTCCCAGCCCCCAGCTTGGCGGCGGCATCGGCGAGGTAGTTGCGGATCGTGCCGGGAGCGAGCGAAAGGCGGCGGGCTATTTCCTTGTTGGGCAGCCCTTCCTCCGCCAGGCGCAGGACCGCGCGCTCGCGCCCGCTAAGCGGGTCAGCACCTGCCTCCCATGCAGCGGCAGCGAGTGCCGGCGGGATCACGCGGCTACCCACGGCAACCGTCCGGATCGCTTCGGCCAGCGTCTCGACGGGCGCGTCCTTGAGCAAATAGCCGTGAACCCCTGCGTCGCGCGCCCGCGAGAGATAGCCGGGCCGCGCGAAGGTGGTCACAATGATGACCCGCGTAGCCAACTTGGCAGCCCCGATGGCGGCGGCGACATCGATCCCGCTCAGCCCCGGCATCTCGATGTCGGTGAGCAGGACATCGGGCAGCAGGTCGCGCACGAGCGAGATCGCTGCCTCACCATCGTGCGCTTGCCCGACGATCGTAATGTCGGGCTCCAGCGCCAGCAACGATGCGAGCGCGCCCAGCACCATGGCCTGATCTTCCGCGACGACGATCCGGATCACGCCGGCACCTCGGCAACGAGGCGCGTACCCGTCGGACCGGCAACCAGATCGAGCCGCCCGCCCGCAGCCACGACGCGCTGACGCATCCCGCGGATGCCGTTGCCCTCCCGGAATACACCGCCCCGACCGTCGTCGGCGACGGTCAGGCTCGCGGTCGTGCCGTGTTGGCTTACGGTAATCGCGCATTGCCGCGCACCCGCGTGGCGGATGACGTTGGTGATCGCTTCGCGCAGCGTCATCGCCAGCACCGCTCCCGCATCACCCGCATTGGCGCTCAACTCACCTTCCAGCCGGTGCATGATGCCCGCTGCATTGAGCGCCGCGGTCGAAGCGTCGATCTCGTGCGCGAGGCTGCCTCCCGCCTGCCCCGCCAAGGTCAGGCGCACTTCGCCGAGCCCCTCGCGAGCCACATGCGCTACCGCGCGCATCTCGGCTTCTGCGGCAGTTGGATCGCGGTCAATCAGCCGCGCGGCAAGATCGGCCTTGAGCGCGACCAGCGTCAGTGTCCGGCCGACGACGTCGTGCAGATCGCGCGTGATCCGTTCGCGCTCGGCAGTGCCGGCAAGGCGGCGCACCTCCCCTTGGGTTTCGCTGAGCGCGACCGTTCGATCCCAGAACGCCTCGCGCGAGATGGTGCCGGCGCCGGTCATCACCACCAGCATCGCGCCGGGCAACCACCAGAGCACCGGCTGGCCGAGCAGCAGCCCCGTAGCGAGCGTGGTCAGCATCACGGCCCCGACGCCGATCAACGCATGATGGGCAGGCCGCAGGCTGCCGATCATCGCGCCGGCATAGATGGCGAAGACCGTCCAGCTCCCTTTGAAGCCGCCGATCGCTACCCCCACGCCGATCGCCAGGATCGCCGTCGTCGCCCACGGCCGCCAGCGTTCCGATCGATGGCCGATCACGTACACCGGCAGAAACAACGTGATCGCGACAACCGCGGCGAACAGGTCCGCGGTAGTCGGTCGCACCCACAGCCAGGGAATGGGGTAGAACGTGAGATAGATCAGCCACGGCCAAGGGCTGTCCCAAAAGCTGTTGCGCGTCGCCCGCATCCCCAGACCTTGCGGAGTGGTGCCGGTCATCGTCAAGCTGGACTCCGCCGCCATCCGGTCCACGCCCACACCGCTGCCAGTCCAGTCATGGCTGCGACGATCGCGGCGTGGACGAGGGGAGCACCGAGTGGCTCGGCGCCCACCACCGCCTGCGCCAGCTGACCGAGATGGTAGGCCGGGGTAGCCTCGCCCAACGCGCGCATCCAACCCGGCAGCATCCGGGATGGAATCCACAGCCCGCCGATCACCGCCGAGCCGAGAAACAGCGCGTTGGCGATGGCGACGGCGCCCTTGCCGCCCATGCGCATGCCGATGCCGAAACCGATCAGTGCGAAGGGGATGGTCGTGCCCAGATGAATGAGGGCGAGCAGCAGCCACTGCGCGGGCGTCAGCACCGCCCCGCCGACGATGGCCAGCGCGTAGATCAGCCCGACCGCCAATGCCGTCGCCATCAGCGCAGCCGCGAGCTTCGCGGCGACGAAGGCGCCGATCGGCATCGGCGATACGCGCTTCAGCTCGATCAATCCCTGCTCGCGTTCTATGGCGACCCCGGCGCCGAAGCCAAACAGCGACGGGCCGATCGCGGCGAATACGCCGTAGCCGGCAAGCCCCGCAGCGACGCTCGCAGGGGTCGGATCGCGCGCGAGCGCCAGGGTGAAGAGGCCGTAGAAGGCGCCGGGGGTGACCACGGTCGGCAGCAGGAACTGCGGCAGCCGCCAGCTGCGCTTGAGCTCGGCGACGCATTCGCGCCGCCAGATGCCGGTGGGGAGGGCGTGTGTGGTCATGCGGCGATCCTGTGCGGCGGGGCGAGCAGGGCGGCGATGGCATCCTCCAGCGTCGCGTCCCCGACCCGCAGGTCTGTCACGGCCGGATCGGCGTCGAGCAGGCGGCAGAGCGTCGTCGGCGCATCGCGGGTGACGATACGCAGTTCGGCGCCTTCGGCCTCGACCTCGCGCACTCCCGGCATCGCATGCACGACCGCAAGGGCGAGCCGCGTCCGACAGCGGATCACCGATCCACCGACCTGCGCGCGAATCGCACCCGGCGTATCGTCGGCGACGATGCGGCCACGATCCAGCACGACGACCCGGTCCGCGAGAGAATCCGCCTCTGCGAGGTCGTGGCTGGTAAGTAGCACGCCGGTGCCTGCGTCCGCCGCCTCGCGTACCGTCGCCCACAACGCCCGGGCGGAACCCCGGTCCATCGCCGCGGTCGGCTCGTCGAGGATCAACAGGTCGGGGCGCCCGCAGATGGCAAGCGCATATTGCACGCGCCGCGCCTGACCGCCCGACAGCGTGCCGCAGCGCCGCTCGCCGAGATCGGCCAGCCCTGCGAGAGCCAGCGTTTTCGCCACGGGACGCGGATGGAAATAATAGCCCGACTGGAGCGCGACCATCTCCGCGACCGTCATCACGTCGGGTAGGCCCGCCGTCTGCAACATGACACCCATCCGGCCCCGGACTGCCGGCCGCCGCGGGTCGAGCCCGAACAGCCGCGCGGTGCCGGCATCGGGTGCCAGTCGCCCGGTCAGAAGCCCAACGCAGGTCGTCTTGCCCGCGCCGTTCGGACCAAGCAGTGCGGTCACCTCACCGGCGCGGATCGCCAGGTCGAGGCCTTCCAGCACGGGTTTGCTCCCGAGCCGCTTTGTCACCGCCGTCAACGTCGCGATGGCGGACAGATCGTCGGTCATGTCAACGTCTCCCTTCATGGGAAACGTATCGCCGGTCGCGCGCCAATCCGGCACTGGCGGATGTCACGTCGCTTGCATGACAGATGTCATGCCCGCCGGCTGACCGGGTGGCATTTGTCATGGCGCGGGCATGACATCGGTAACTGGCGCGGTGACTGCCCTCCTGCGATCCTCGTCGGCATCACGAACAGCGGCAGGCCGGCGCTCCGCCGAACACCTATCGCAGCCCACCGTCCGAAGGAACGACTATGCGACATCACATCCGTTACCTCACTGCCGCCGGCCTCATGGTCACACAGGCGATGGCATCATCGTCGGCGTTGGGACAGCAGCCGGTCGCGGCGGCATCGACCGACGCTACCCCGCGCGTATTCGCCGACAGCCGGCTGGTAGTGCGCGACCGGATCAGTATCGAGGTCGTTGGTCGCGGCCCCGACATCGTCATGATCCCGGGCCTAGCCTCGTCGCGCGAGACGTGGCGTGCGACCGCCGAGCGGCTGCGTGCCAACTACCGCATTCATCTAGTGCAGGTGGCCGGCTTCGTGGGTGAACCGGCCCGGGGCAATGCGACCGGCGAGGTCTTCGCACCGGTGGTCACCGACATTGCGGCCTATCTGGCGACGCTCGGCAAGCCTGCGACGGTGATGGGCCACAGCCTTGGCGGCACCTTCGGCTTGGACTTGGTCCAGCGCCATCCCAAGCTCGTGTCGCGCCTGCTCGTGGTCGATGCGCTCCCCTTCTTCGGGGTGGTCATGGCCGGGCCGGCGGCGACCGTCGACACCGTGCGTCCGATGGCAGACGCTATGAGCAGGGCACCCGCCACTCGCATGTCCGACGCCCAGACCCGGACGATGATGGCCCAAATGGCGACTGCGCCCGCAGACGTGGACCGCATTTCCGGCTGGAGCCGGCTCAGCGACCCGGCGGTCATCGGCAAGGCGATGCGCGAGGACATGCTGGCCGACCTGCGGCCAGGTCTGCCCGCGGTCAGGACGCCGGTGACCGTCCTCTACGAGACCCCGCTGGCATCGCTGATGACCGCCGGTTACGCCACTCTGCCCGGCAGCAGGCTCGTCGAAGTACCGCAGGCAAAGCACTTCATCATGTACGACCAGCCTGCGCGGTTCGCGGCGGAAGTAGACGCCTTTCTCAAGCGACAATAATACGGTCGGGAAAGTCCCCTGGTTGTCTTGATCGCCACTTCCAAGAGTAAGGGGGCATTGTCGTGCTGGCTGAAGTCCGGCAGCGGTTCAGTATGCCTCAACGCCTCCACCTCACTGCGCTCCTCGTCGACGATTATGACACTGCGCTGTCCTTCTTCGTTGAAAAACTGGGCTTCGAGGTGCGTGAAGACAGCCGTCTTGGAGATGGGAAGCGATGGGTCGTGATCGCGCCGCAGGGAGCGGCAAGCGGACTGCTACTGGCGCGAGCCGTTGACGAACGGCAGCGGAATGCCATCGGCAATCAGAGCGGTGGTCGCGTGTTCCTCTTTCTAGAAACGGATGACTTCGCTCGGGATCATCTCGCCTACACGCAGCGGGGTGTACGGTTTGTCGAGGCCCCCCGGCGCGAGCCATATGGCATCGTGGCGGTCTTTCAGGACCTTTACGGCAATCGATGGGATCTGATTGAGCCTATCCCCGCGGAGCAATGATTTCCTTTTCACCCATTCAAATGGGAAAGCCGCACTCCTTCCGCGTGCCATTCGCGAGCAGGAAGGCTGGTTAGCTGGAGCGGTGACCTAACCGCCAGGCAAGGAGCCGGATGAAAGGCTCCGGATCGTCCAGGCGGAACGCGACCCGCACGAACGGACCTCGCTTTTTCAGAAGCGAGCGACGATGCAGAGGGCGATCCAACCGGAGCATGATGTTTGGCCAAGCAAGCAGCGCCGCGTTAAGGGTCGCGGGATCGCGTACCTCCTCGCCGGTGAAGCCGCCTTCGATGGCAACGATCGTGTCGAGCGGCACGAGCTGGTTGATCAGGAAACCGGCTCGCACGCGCACGCCCTCGGGCGTCAGCAGTACCGGCCTGAACCTGAACGACTTGATGAGCCCGACCAGGTATACGAAGCCCACGTCACTTAGCACGAACATGACCAGCGTGGCGGTGCGGCTCCAGTGCCCGACCAGCAGATGATAGACGACGATCTCGATCGCCGACAGGATCAGCAGCGTCGCGCACATCGGCGTCAGGTGCCTGTGATAGGCGAAAGCGCGGGCGTTCGCCGGGACATCTGCCGGTCCGCCCCAGCGAAACAGCGCCATGTGGATCACCGTCATCTCCGCCACGGCCAAGCGGACCAGCGCCGGCGGAAGTAGCTCGGACGCGGCAGACACCCATCGCTGCTTGCGGTCGATGCCTTTCCTGCCCACTGCTTGGCGCGCTCGGGACGTGGCCCAGGCGACATGACCCAGAACGACGGCCGCCATCGTCACCACCAGCGCCGGCGTCTCCAACAGCGCGTCCCGCATCGCCGATGGCGAACCAAGCCAGACGGTGAGGCTGGCGCCGGCCAGGACGCCCAGCACGGCGCTCCATGCCGGCTTTCCAACTGATCGGGCGATCAGCGACAGCATCAGCGTGTCCGCGACCACCCACAGGAAGAGCAATAGCGCTGCAAACGGATAGGCAGTCGCCAACGGCGTTCGCACCGCCATTCCAGCCAGCGCGACGATGATGACGGGTACGATGCTTGCGGCGATAGGTCGGCGACCAACGCCGTCACTGGTCTGGGCTACCATAAAGACCCCCGTTCGCCTGCGCGAACGACCGGATGCTGGTCTGGCGCAGCGTCGCCCGTGCTTATACGCCGGCTTTGCGGGCGGCCGCCAGCGTCACCATATTCTCAGAAGAGCTTTGCTGACCAGATTTGAAAACGTCTTTGTCGTTCTCTTTTCCCGATCGATCTGGGAAAGCAGGGGCTTCCCTGACACGGCGGTGAACGGCATGATTCAGCAATGACCTTCGGATTTTCCACGCTGATCGACGCGCTCAGTTGGGCGATCGTCGTGCTGTTGGGCTTGAAGGTAGCGGCAACAATCATATTGCTCAGCCGCGACAAGCAAACGTGGTTTCAGGCCAGATGGAGCGCGGGTCTTTGGTGGTCCACCAAGGTGACACCGATCCTCGCCGTGCCCTGCATGATAGCTGTGGCATTGCTCCAACGCAGAGCTGGCGATGCTTGGGCCTACGGTGGTTTGATGCTTTTCGTCCTCATCGCCGTCCCGATCGTCGTCTGGCGGCGGTTCTATCGTGCGCCTTCGCGCACCAGGCCGATCGGCTAGCTATTCCTGTTTCACCATCCCTTTTGAGAAGGCACGGCCGGGCGAGGAAAGGGGGCGGCGCCTGGCCGTGCCTTCGCCGGTGAGATGAACGAGTGACCGAAGTTGGTGAGCCGGAGATAGCCCACGAGTGTCTGGATGTGGGTCGTCGTTGCTCCACAGCAGCTGAGTACCTCGCGCCAAGTAGTGGAGGTCAACGCGGCGGATCGCGCTTCCGACCGGCCGCGGTCCATCAAGGCGTGACGTCGATGACGAGTTCGTTGCTGATCAGTTTTGCCCGACGCGTTGGTCGCTCTTCAATATCCATAAGGAAGATCACCGCTCGCACACGATAGCGTCCCGGGCCTGGGAACAAATTGATTGCTCGCGCACCGGCCACAGCCACGAAAGGCCCGTCGGGCCTTATCGTCATGAGCCCATCCAAGCCGACCGGAGGTGTTGGCGGCGAAATCGCAATCGGCTCCCTGGGAGCCACAAGACGCCCGTCGACACCGCGAACCTCATAGGCGATTCCGCGAGTTACGTTGAGCATCGGCGACACGCTGACGGCGTTCCGCGACGATGCAAGTCTGACCTTCAGCGGCACGGTGCTGCCCATGGCGACTGTCGTGGCAGCCGAGGACAGGCCGACATCGAGATCGGGCGAGGCGGAACCGCGCCATGCCCCTTGCGCTGACGGTGACCAGGCTGCCGCGGCGGATTGGAGGCCGGCGACCAGAAGAAGCATCAGCATCATTCACTCCGTTTCCGGCTCACGACCTTAGCACGTCATGTCCATAGTCGACCAACGATGATGATCCAGCAGGCCTATTCGTCGGCAACGAAAGCGGACGCTTGCTCATCCTGAACGGATGTCCGACGATGGGCGCGTGGGAAGCGACCTTGAGTGTCGCTTTATGGGTCGCTCATACAGGCTCTTCCGCTACGTCCTCAGGGTCTCCAACGAGGGCCGGAGACGTCGAACCCCGCCGCGACGAGATCATCCAGCACTCCACCCGGCGCTGCGAGCGCGTCGAGCGAGACCACCGCCAGCGTCACCTGGGGCCTGCCGAGCAATCCCCAAAGTGCGGGACCGAGCGCCGCGTCCCGCTTGCGCTCCAGGCTGCCGCCGTGCGGCCAGCACCGCTGCTGTCCGTCATCCACCTTCGCGGCCAGCGCGGCGGGAACGCGGCGCGCTGCCCATGCGCCGGATCGGGCAACGCGTGCGGCGGCGCGCGACTGGGCGCCGGCATCACCTGCCTCCACCAGCGCCACCACGTCCATCAGGCACGGCACATGCTCGCGTGGCGACGACGCGAAGAACTCGGCCGTCACCTCCTTGATGCCGGCTTGCGCCAGGGGAACGCGCTTGTCCTTGTTCTTGCCAAGGTAGCGGCGGACATAGGCGTCGGCGCCGGGGACCAGCTTGCGCCGCTCGTGGAGGGATCGGCCGAGGTCCACCGCCAAGTGATAGGGATGCTTCCGCTCGAAGCCGGGCTTCAGGATGCCGCGGTGGCGCAGAGCGACCAGCTGCGCCCATTGCGCTGGCGAGGTCATCGCTTCCAGCGTCTGTCCCTTCGGAAGCGTCGATTGCGCGCGCCACTTGCCGATCAGGCTGATCATGGAGAACAGCCCGAAGCTGATGTCCATGGCCTCGGGGAACATGATCCGGTCGGCCTGGGCGAGCGCGGCGTCGAGGGCGACGGGATTCCATTGGGTGCCGGGAACGAGCCGGCCGATCGACCCCACCAGCACGACGGACGTACCGCGACCCGACACCCGCCACACCGGGATGCCGCTGCGTTGGGCGGTGACGACGATCTCGTCGGTCGACCGCCCGGTCGCCGTGGCCGGATCGACCTGGGCTAGCGCGGTGCCGGTCGAGCCGGCCATCATCGCCGCGCCGATGATCCAAGACGCGGCGAGCCTCGTGCATGATGCCATGGTCATTGTACGATCCTGATCGACCATTATGGCAAAATGCGGGCTCCACCTGCCGGCTTGCAGGTCGGGAGAGCTGGATTCTTTCGCAAACTACAATCAGGCGGCGGCGACAATCGGCCCAATGTGAGCCCACAACAGGTAAATGAACGAGCGACAGCTTTTGGCACAGGCTCAGCTGTAACTAAACGTCTCCTTGTGGGTCTAAGATCGCCGTTCATTGACACTGGTTGGCGTGCAAACGGAAGCATGATCCGAAGGCGCAGCTTGGACACGTCGGAGTAGGCGACTTGAATTGACTGAAGATGGTGGCGCCGGCTGGTAGAGCCGGCGCCGGACCTGTCAGGCGGCCTGCAGTGACTGCATGTCGATGACGAAACGGTATTTCACGTCACTTTTCACCATGCGATCATATGCGGTGTTGATCTCGTCCATCCGGATCATCTCGATGTCGGCGGTGAGACCATGCTGGTTGCAGAAGTCGAGCATCTCCTGTGTCTCGGCGATGCCACCGATCAGCGACCCGGCGATGGCGCGGCGGCGGAACACCAGGCCGCCGACCGAGGGCGAGGGGTGCGGCTCGGCGGGCACACCGACCAGGGTCATGGTCCCGTCGCGCTTCAACAGATTGACGAACGGATCGAGGTCGTGCGGTGCAGCGACCGTGTTGAGGATGAAGTCGAAGCTGTTGGCATGGGCGGCCATCTCGGCTTCGTCGCGGGAGACGATCAGGTCGCGGGCGCCTAGCCGCCGGGCGTCCTCGCGCTTGCCGGGCGAGGTGCTGAACACATACACCTCCGCACCCATCGCTGCAGCGATCTTGACGCCCATGTGGCCGAGACCACCCAGGCCGACGATGCCGACCTTTTGGCCCGGCCCGACCTTCCAGTGGCGCAGCGGCGAATAGGTGGTGATGCCCGCGCACAGCAAAGGTGCCACCGCGGCCAGATCGCGTTCATGGTGCGTCACCTTGAGGCAGAAGCCCTCGTCGACGACGATGTGATCGCTGTAGCCGCCAAAGGTATGGCCACCCAGCACCGGGTCCGGACCGTTGTAGGTGCCGACAAAGCCGGTGCCCTCGCAGTACTGCTCCTCGCCATCGGCGCAGGAGGCGCATTGGCCACAGCTGTCGACCATGCAGCCGACGCCGGCGATGTCGCCGACCTGGAACTTGCTGACGTCCGCGCCGACCGCGGTCACCCGGCCGACGATCTCGTGTCCGGGAACGCACGGGTACAGCGTTCCTTCCCATTCGCCGTGCGCGGTGTGAAGGTCGGAATGGCACACGCCACAGAACAGGATGGCGATCGCGACGTCCTTGGCGCCCGGATCACGGCGCTCGAAGCTGAATGGCGCGAGGGGAGCGGTCGACGATTTCGCGGCGTAGCCGTGAGTGGTGGAGGGCATGGTGGTCCTTGATGGAGCGAATGTCGGCCTCAAATGGGGTCGTGGCGGACTAGATATAACCCGTCTGGCCCACCGCACGCCATGTCAGCAGCCGTATCGCGTCCACGCCAGCGAACGTCCGCATCCAAACTATCAGGCCAATACCGCCGACATCGGCGTCACACCCAAAGCACCGCTCCGCGCTCACATCCATCCGGAAAATCGAAGCTGAACAAACGACCGGTTTCGGAAAGCGGCAGAGCGATCCTGAATGTCTGCTTCTGGGTCTTCGTAGCACCTAAGCCGCCCGTCGCGACATGGTCTACCTTCGCCGCTAACCGTGCGGATTGCGCTTCCGAAACGCGCAGCCTGTGGCGGTTCCGGCTTTCCCGTTTATCCGTCTTCACATGGTCGTTTCGGGAAAATGCATTCGGGAACAGATTTCGGGAAAATGTACCCCTAAGGCGTCCGACAGCGCGATCGGCGGCCTGGCATTCCAGTCACAGGTTCGTTTCTGGGAACGCTGGAATGGCAGTAAATGATAGAACGTCGGCATTTGAGCCGGGCTGGTTTCGATCAAGAAGCGAGTGGCAACTCTCAATCGAAACGGCTCCAACATGACCCTTCGCAGCGCCCGTGCCCGAACTATCCTGCTTTCCGCAGCGAGCCTCATCGTCGGTTGTGGCTCGGTCGCTACCGGCCCACATCGGCCGCGGCTCAGCAGCAGAGCGTCGCTGTACAAGCGGGCGATGAACGCATCACGCCCTACCATGCCCGCTTTGGTCGAACGCGGCCGGTTATCGCAATCGTTGGGGAGAACAGCGGCACCGAGCTGACCGATTATGTCATTCCCTATGGCATCCTGCGCCAGGCTGATGCCGGCGAGGTCGTGCCTATCGCGATCAAGCCCGGGCCGATGACGATGCGGCGGCGCTGCGTCTCCAACCGTCGTCACGGTAACGATCCATCTGACGCTGGCTTGAAGGCAGCAGTTCGGAAGGCACTCTCGAGCGGTGAGACAAAGCGCGAGGCAACCGCTAGAAGGATAGAAATGCCGTCAAAGGGGATATGATTATGGAAGACGGCTTTGCCGCCCTGTCGAAGATCGTCAGCGAGCGCGAGAGCGAAATCGTCGCTCACTGGCGGCAGCTGCTCGTCACGGCGTCGGGTGGCACGGGACGGATCAAGGACGCGGAGGTTGAGAAGCAGTGCCGCGACTTCCTGTCCGCGTTCGCGGCGGGGCTCGGTGCCGGCGCTACGGTCGCGACCGACCCTGCTTTCGACTCGGCTCGTGAATTGCTCGGCGGGGTATCGCAGTCACGCGCGAACCAGGGCTTTACCCCGACCGAGACCGCTACCTTCGTCTTCTCGCTGAAGGAGCCGCTCTTCGAGCAGGTCCGAGCGAGCTATCCGGACGATACCGCTCGTGTAGCAAGCCTGGGCTGGGACATGACCCAGATCCTCGACCAGCTCGGTCTATACACCATGGAGGTCTACCAGCGCAGCCGCGAGGACGTGGTTCGCCGGCAGCAGGACGAGATCGCTGAACTGTCGACGCCCGTTGTCAAACTCTGGGAAGGCATTCTGGCACTGCCGCTAATCGGCACACTCGATTCCGCACGAACCCAGGTCGTCATGGAGAACCTGCTACAGGCCATCGTTGACCAAAGCGCTGATCTCGCGATCATCGACATCACCGGCGTGCCGACAGTCGATACGCTTGTCGCGCAGCACCTACTCAAGACGATCGCGGCCGCGCGCCTCATGGGTGCCGATTGCATCGTGTCCGGCATCCGGCCCCAGATCGCGCAGACAATGGTGCATCTGGGTGTCGAACTCGACGTCGTGTCGAAAGCGACGCTCGCCGACGCGTTGGCGCTCGCATTCCAGCGTACCGGGCGAACGGTCGTCCGCAAGGCCGTCGCGAAGGGCTGAGCGACATGGACCGTATCCCAATCCTCAAGCTCGGCCGTGCGCTGCTCGTCAGCATCCAGGTCGACATTCACGATCGACTCGCCAAGGCGCTGGAGGAGGACCTGTCCGAGCGCATCGTCGCGACCGGCGCGCGCGGCGTGATGATCGACATCTCGGGGCTGGAGATCGTCGACTCGTTCATGGGCCGGATGCTGGACAACATCGCGGCCGTGTCGCGCCTGCTCGACGCCGACACCGTCGTGGTCGGCATGCGCCCGGCGGTCGCCATCACGCTCGTTGAGCTTGGACTGTCCCTGACCGGAGTGAAGACCGCCCTGAACGTCGAGCGCGGCATGACGCTCATCGGCAGCGGCCAATACGAGGAAATCGAAGGCGACGACGCCCCGGGGGGCGGCGATGAGCGCGACGAGGGATGACGTTTTGCCGATCAGGGAGTCGGACGATGTCGTCCGTGTCCGTCAGGCGGTCCGCGTCCAGGCCGTCGCGGCGGGGCTAGGCCTCGTCGACCAGACCAAGATCGTGACTGCCGCTAGTGAACTGGCGCGCAACACGCTGGACTATGGACTTGGCGGCACGGTTCGGATCGAGACGTTCACGGGCAATCCTCGGCGTGGCGTGCGGCTGACGTTCGAGGACAATGGCCCGGGCATTCCCGACCTCGAACGGGCGTTGACCGACGGCTATACAACGGGAGGCGGCCTCGGGTTGGGGCTCAGCGGCGCGCGTCGGCTCTGCAACGAGTTTGAGATAGAGTCGGTGGTGGGTCAGGGAACGCGCATTACCATCGCGCGGTGGAAGTGACGATGCGCCTGATCGAAGTTCGAGACGTTTCTCAGGTCGCGGAAGCCCGTCGCACAGCCGTGGCTTTAGCCGAGGCGCACGGGTTCGACGAAAGCGATGCAGGCAGGGTCGCGATAGTCGCAACCGAGCTGGCGACCAACATCCTCAAGCACGGTGATGGAGGCAATCTCCTCATCGATAGCTTCGAGGATGCGTCCGGCGCCGGTATCGAGTGCTTGGCACTCGATACCGGCGCCGGCATGGCGGACGTCGCGCTGTCGATGAGGGACGGCCATTCCACCACCGGCACCGCGGGAAATGGGCTGGGCGCGGTTTCTCGAGGTTCTCACGTCACGGACATATACTCGGCACCGGGTTGCGGCACCGCGATCATGGCTCGCTTGCAAAAAGGCCGTCCCGGGCAAAATCGTGAGCGCGAACATTCCACCTATGGTGCCGTCAGCCTGCCGATGCGCGGCGAGGAAGCCTGCGGGGATGCCTGGTGCCGGAAAGACGATGGCAGCGGACCCACTTTCATGGTGGCGGATGGACTTGGCCACGGACCTCTTGCTGCACAGGCAGCACACGCGGCAACACGTACCTTCCACGCCTCCAATGACGTACCTCCCAGCGAGATGCTCATAGCGATGCACGGCGCGCTGCGTCCGACCCGCGGGGCTGCGATCGGGATCGCCCACTTCGACCCGAGCGGACGACAGGTCGTCTTTGCCGGTGTCGGCAACATCGCCGCGACGCTCGTCGACACCGACAACGGCGTTCGGCGCATGATCTCGAACAACGGCACCATCGGTCACATCGCGCGCCGGATGCGGGATTTCACCTATCCGATCACGACGACCACTCTGGTCATCCTGGCTTCCGATGGCTTGGCGACAAGCTGGGATCTGGCGTCCTATCCCGGCCTCACTTCTCATCATCCAGCCCTCATCGCCGGTGTGCTCTGGCGCGACTTCAATCGCGGCCGGGACGACGTGACGGTGTTTGTGGGCAGGATCGAGGTCGCATGACGCCTACCCCGATCATGACGGTCGCATTGATCGAAGAGGCGGACATCGTTGCGGCGCGGCAGCGTGCGCGTCAAATCGCCGACCTGCTCGGTTTCGAGGCGCAGGACCAGACGCGGATCGCGACCGCTGTGTCCGAGATCGCGCGGAATGCGACCACCTACGGCGGGGGCGGGCGGATCGAGTTCGGCATCGAGAATGCCGACGTCCCAAGCCTCGTCATCCGCATCCGGGACAAGGGTCCCGGTATTGCGGACGTGGATGCGATCCTGGAGGGGCGATTCCGAAGTACGAGCGGCATGGGCGTCGGCATCTCCGGGACCCGACGCCTGATGGACCGCTTTGAGTTCGACAGCCAGCCGGGGCGCGGTACGTCCGTCCTCCTTGGGAAACGGCTACCCAAGACGGTGAATTGGGTCAGCACTTCCAGGCTGGGCGAGATTGGGAAAGTGCTTGCGGCGACGGGTGCGTCCGATCCGCTGGTCGAGGCTCGCACCCAGAACCAAGAATTGCTCCAGGCGCTGGCCGACCTCAAGGCCAAGCAGGACGAGAGTGAGCGGCTAAACGCAGAACTGGAAGAGACGAACCGCGGCGTGGTTGCCCTCTACGCTGAGCTTGACGAGAAGGCTGCGCAGCTATCCGCGCTCAATGGTCAGCTGGAAGGGCGCGTCGCCGCGGCGGTTTCGGAATGCCAACAGGCCAACGACGCCTTGCGCCAGAGCCAGAAGATGGAGGCGGTCGGGCAGCTCACTGGCGGCATCGCCCATGACTTCAACAATCTGCTCCAGATCGTCACCGGTAATCTGGAGATGCTCGTGCGGCGACTCCCGGCCGATGATGTCCGCCTGCGGCGGGCGGCGGATAATGCGATGTCCGGGGCTCAGCGGGCGGCAACCTTGACGCAACGGCTGCTTGCGTTCGCCCGGCGCCAGCCGCTCGCGCCGAAGCCTCTCGACCCTAACCACTTGGTCGAGGGCATGTCGGACCTCATGCGGCGAACGCTCGGCGAAACCGTGTCCGTCGACGTTCGGCTCGCTCCCGAGCTATGGAAAGTCGAGGCGGACGCCAATCAACTCGAGAATGCGCTTCTCAATCTTGCGGTAAACGCCCGCGACGCGATGGAGCCGGGCGGTACGCTGACGATATCGACGGCTAATGGCATCATCGGGGAGGCGGACGCAGAGGACGACGCCACTCCTGGTCACTATGTTTCGTTGGCCGTCTGCGACACCGGAGCGGGCATGTCCGAGGCGACGATGACCCGTGTGTTCGAGCCGTTCTTCACGACCAAGGAGGTCGGCAAAGGGACCGGTCTTGGTCTCTCGATGGTCTATGGGTTCGTCAAACAGTCCGGGGGGCATCTCAGGATCGAAAGCGCACTTGATCGGGGTACGACCGTCACGCTGTACCTGCCGAAATTCACCGGTATCGCGCCTGCGGAAGAGCCGGTGGTCGTTGGTGAAACGGCGCCAGCCAAGCCAGGAGAGACTATCCTCGTCGTCGAGGATGATCCCGATGTCCGTGCTCATAGTTGTGACGTTCTGACCGAGCTGGGTTATGCGGTAACGGCGGTGGCGGATGGACCTGCTGCGATCGATGTGCTCGATGGCCCAGCCCGGATCGATCTCGTCTTCACCGACGTGGTTCTGACCGGCCCGATGAACGGCCGGGACATCGCCCAGCATGCTCAGACTGCGCGGCCCTCAACGCCGGTCTTGTTCACTTCCGGATACGCCCGGGAAGCCATCACTCACAATGCCCGCCTTGATGAAGGCGTTACCCTGTTGTCCAAACCATTTAACTACATCGACCTGGCGTCAGCGGTGCGTGCTGCGATCGACAAGGCAAACATATAGGAGCGTCAAGCCAACCGGCGTCCTCATTCCGAGGTAGGACAGTTTCACCCGTCACCACTCGCCACATTAAGCGGGCGGACGGCGCGCCGGACGTACCAAGAAGCCGCGAATCGGAATTTAACGCTGGGACGGGTGGTGGCATTCCGATTAAGGATCGCGCAAGCTGGCCCTTTGTGTTTCGCAATAGGGGGAAATGGTCGCGTCCGGCTCGCGTCGTCCCTTTTTTCCAGCACCTGACGGGATTTCGGGAAGCTGGGCGAATTCCCGAAATTCGATCCCTTGTGAGACAATTGCGGGCTATTAGCGTACGCTGGGAAAGCGTTTCTGCGATGACCCCGGCTATCCTGCGAACGCGGCTGTGCGCCGGGCATCCTGACGAGGGCATGGCGGTGCTGACCAAGCCCTTCAACGTCCTCGAATTCGGAACGACGGGTTGGCGAGATGATTACCGGCTGACCGGCAACGCGGAGGCAGACAAAGGTGACGCGTTAATAAATTACTAACACCCCAATGCCATGAATGCAGCTATGACCTTCACCAGTTCCCTGAGCGATGCGGCCGAGATGGGTCGGCTCACCGCGCTCTGGAGCATGGCGATCCTCGATACGCCTACCCAGCCGGACTTCGATGAGGTCACACGGCTGGCGGCGCTCGCGCTTGGCAGCGAAAGTGCAGCGGTCAGTCTGGTCGACGACCGACGCGCCTGGTTCAAGTCGCGCGTCTGCATTCCGGATACGGAAGCGCCCCGAGAGCATGCCTTTTGCGCTCTGGCGCTGGAGTCAGCCGAGCCGGTCATCATCCTCGACACCCACGCCGATGCACGATGCGAAGGGAACCCACTGACCCTTGGTCCTGACGGATTTCGCTTCTATGCCGGTGCGCCGATTATCACCTCGGCTGGCCATTGTCTCGGCACGCTGTGCGTCCTCGATCGCCAGCCACGGGCTGAGGTGCGGCCCGACCAACTCAGAGCGCTTGCCGATCTTGCCGGGATCGTTATCGGCCTGATCGAGGCTCGTCGCTATCGGCAGATCGGCGAGATCGCGACCCAGGTCGTCGATGTCACCTCGGACGCAATCCTATGCGTCGACGGCAAGGGTACGATTACGTTCTGGAACCGGGCTGCGGAGGCGATGTTTGGCTATTCGTCTGCGGAGGCGGTAGGCCGTTCCCTCGATATCATTATACCCTCGGCTCATACTGCCGCTCATCATCGTGGCTTCGCGCGCGCTTCCGCGGGCGGTCCCACGACCCTGGTCGGCAAGTCTGTCGAGCTGACCGCCAAGCGCTTCGATGACAGCGAGTTTCCGATCGAACTATCGCTTGCCCGTTGGGGATCGGTAGCGACAGGTCACAACTTCGCCGGCATTATCCGGGATGCCTCGGCTCGTAAGATGCTGGAACGTGAACGGGAGCAGGCCAAGGCATTCCTGGACACAGTCGTCGATCATCTTCCCGCGATGCTGTTCGTCAAGGACGCGGAGACCAAGCGCTACCTGCTGGTCAATCGTGCTGGCGAGGAACTGACGGGCCGTTCCCGGGACGATATGGTCGGCAAGACCGACCTTGAGATGTTCGCCCAGGGCGCCGGCTACGAGCAACGCGACGAGGCCGCCCTAGCGCTTCAGGGTGTCCACCTGTTTGAGAGCGAGTTCGAGCGCCCTGGTGGCGACGCCGTGACGCTGCGCACCAAGCGGATCGTCGTCGATGGGCCAAACCGCGAACGCGAATATATCGTCGGCATGTCCGAAGACGTGACCGAGACCCGGAAAGCGCAGGCCCAGGTGCAGCGGCTGGCGCACTATGACTCGCTGACCGGGCTGCGCAATCGGGGTTCGTTCGTCGACGAGATGGACAAGCTGATCGCTGCGCAGGCGCCGTTCGCCCTCATCAGCATCGATCTCGACCGCTTCAAGGCGGTGAACGACCAGTTCGGTCATCTCGCCGGCGACGCGGTGCTTGCGGAGATTGGTGATCGCCTTCGCGCCGTTGCGACCGCAACGACGACGCTCGCCCGCGTCGGCGGCGACGAGTTCGCACTGATTGTTACCGGCGCCGCACTCGCCGAGCGCGCCCGCATCCTCGCTGCGAACGTCGTCGCCACGCTGGCATCGCCGATCGTCACCCGCTGGGCGACCGTGCAGCTAGGGAGCAGCATTGGCATCGCGCTTGCGCCCAGCGATGCCGCCACGACTGAAGAGCTTCGCCGGCACGCCGATCTGGCTCTTTATCGCGCCAAACAGCAGGGACGCGGCATCGTCTGCTTCTTCAGCGCCGAGATGGACCGCGCCACTCAGGACCGTCGCGAGCTAGAGCGAGACCTGCGTGCTGCCCTCGACAGTGGAGAAATCACGCTCGCTTACCAGCCCGTATTGTCCGCCAGCACCGGGCAGATCACGAGCGTGGAGGCCTTGGCCCGCTGGCACCATCCAGTCAGAGGGCCGATCCCGCCTGACCTGTTTATCTCGATTGCCGAGGAAGGCGGGTTGATAGCGCAACTTGGCAAACGCATTCTCCGCATCGCCTGCGAGGAGGCAATGGATTGGCCGGAACATATCAAAGTCGCGGTCAACATTTCCCCGATGCAGGTCCACGCAGGCGATCTGTTCAAGGTCGTCCGTCACATTCTGACCATCACCGGCCTGTCTCCCCGCCGCCTTCAGCTGGAGGTGACCGAAGGACTGTTTCTGCGCGACATCGACCACACGTTTCGCGAACTGGATCAGTTGCGCACGCTCGGCATCCAGATCCTCATGGACGATTTCGGCGTCGGTTACTCTTCGCTCAGCTATTTTGAGCGGTTCCGGTTCGACAAGGTGAAGATCGACCAGAGCTTCGTGCGGCAGATGCTCGCCTCCCAGGCCTCATCCGCAATCATCCAGGCGGTCGTGGGATTGGGGACGAAACTGGGCATGGGCGTGGTTGCCGAGGGCGTCGAGACAGCGGAGCAGATGGCGGCGCTGGTCGAGGCCGGGTGCACCCATTTGCAGGGTTACCTCTTCAGCAAACCGCTTCGCAGCGCGGAGATCAAGGCGTGTCTGCTTGCGAACGCACGATTTGTCCCGCGCCCTATAGAGTCCGCCCTGCGCGTGGTGTCCGCTTGAGCTTGGCTGATGCTGCGGACAGCTAAGGCAGGAACTTTCTCGCGATCGTATTTGGGAACGACGCTCGCTTCCCTTTTTTCATTCTCAATCGGGATTGAAACCAGCTTTTAATTCTTGTGTCTATGCTGATGGCGAGCGGCGAGCGAAACTTATTGGGGGCGACAGTAGAAAGACGGCCAGACTGCTTCAGATAAAGCTATAGGCGAACCGCGCGTGTCAGCGCCTTGGACAGCTGCTCGGCTGAGTAAGGCTTCTGAAGCAGCTCGTGGCCATGTGCACCGTGCTGTGAGAGGACATGGCTGTATCCACTGGCCAGGAGCACGGGCATATCTGGGTGGGTGTCTGAAAGCCGCTTGGCTAGTTCGATGCCGCCCATGCCCGGCATTACGACATCCGTGAATACCACATCGAAGCCTGCGCCGTTCTCCCCGAGCTTCTCCAGGGCCTCTTCGGCGCTCGCTACCCAAACCGTTCTGAAGCCGAGATCGGCCAGCGCCTGCGTCGAGAAGCGGCCCACATCGACATTGTCCTCGACGACGAGCACGCACAGGTCCAGCCCCTCCAGAGTGCCGTGACTTTCCTCAACGTCGTGTGGCGGAACAGCACCTGCTTCGGCCTGAGGCAGATAGAGCGTGAACGCCGTTCCCTCACCAGAGCGGCTGCGCACGTCGACGTCGCCGCCCGACTGTTTGGCAAACCCGAACACCTGGCTGAGGCCGAGACCCGTGCCCTTGCCGACCTCCTTGGTGGTGAAGAACGGCTCGAAGATACGCTCCAGATCCTCAGGCTGAATGCCTTCTCCAGTGTCCACCAGCTCGACCGTGACAAACGGTCCGGGTCCCCCACCATGCCCTCGGATCGGCGGCATGGACCTCCCGCAATCGAGCGAGATGGTCAGCGCGCCCGCGCCGTTCATCGCGTCACGAGCGTTCACCGCCATGTTGACCAGCGCGGTTTCGAATTGGCTGGCATCAGCACGCACCAGGCAGTGACCTTCGGCCCCATGGCAGGTGATGCTGACCTGGCTACCGGTCACTGTGTCGAGCATGTCCATGATGCGGTGAATGCGTTCCCCGACGTCCAGCACCTCGGGCTTGAGCGCCTGCCGACGTGCAAAGGCGAGCAGCTGGCTGGTGAGGCGTGCGGCACGATCCGCTGTGTCACCGATCGCGTCGATATAGCGGGCGCGGCGCTCGGGCGTCAGATTGTCACGCCGCAGCAGGTCCACCGAACCGCGGATCACCGTCAGCAGGTTATTGAAATCATGCGCGACGCCGCCGGTGAGCTGGCCCACCGCCTCAATCTTCTGAGTATGGCGCAGCGCCTCTTCGGACACCATCAGCTCGCGGGTACGCGCTTCGACCCGACTTTCCAGCTCTTTGGCAAAGTCGCTCAGCGCCGCTTCGCGGTCGAGGCGTTCGCGCGAGATGGAGAGGAAGCGGGCCAGCGTCGCGAAGAAGGTCAGCGCCTCCTGATCGAACCTGGGACGGCTTAGAGAAGCAAAGGAGATGACGCCGAAAAGCCGGTCGCGGCCGAGGATGGGAAAGCCGGCGAACGCCGTAATCCCGTTCTCGCGGCCGATCGCGTAACGGGTGTCGAGGGTGGCTTGCAGGTCCTCGATCACCAGCGGTTCGCGCGTCGCGGCCACGATCCCGCACAACGGTTGATCGAGCGGCGCATGCTGAAGGGCGGCCTGTAGCTCCTCGCTCACCCCGATCGAATGGGTCAGGCGCAGATGCTCGCAGTCGTTGGTGAGCACATAGCCGTAGCTCTGGTCGATCCCCATCGCTTCCGCGCCGGCACGCAGGATGGATTCGATCACCGCCCCCGGATCGGCGGACGAGAGCAGCCCGGCCGAGGCCTGCGCCAGCAGGGAGAGGCGCTGCTCGCGCAACCGCTCTTCGGTGCGATCGCGCAATACCTTGACGTAGCCGACGAACTCGCCGGCTTCGGTACACAGCGGCGTCATCTCGCCTTGCGCCCAGAAACGCTCGCCCGACTTCTTCAGGTGCCAGCGCTCGTCGTTACCCCAACCCTGTTCGCGGGCGCGGCCCATCTCGTGATCGGCGCGCCCTATTGCGCGGTCCTCGGGCGTGAAGATGCGCTCGACCGTGCTGCCGCACATCTCCGCCTCGGACCAGCCGAGCACCCGCTCGGCGCCGGCGTTCCAGCGCGTGACCTTGCCGTCGAGATCGGTGGCGATGATCGCGAAGTCGGACGCGCTGTCGACGATCTGCCGGTTGCGCGCCTCGTCGACCTGCCGCTCGCGCTCGGCGAGCACCCGCGCCGTCGTCTCGGTGACGATCAGGAAGATGCCGGCGACCTCGCCCCCCTCATCCCACAGCGGCGAATGGCAATGCGTGAACCAGGCTTCCTTAGGCGCGCCATCGCGATCGGGGGTGTAACAGGCGTCTTCGACGTACACCGTCTCGCCGGCCAGCACTTGGTTGAAGATCGGCGTGAGCTGGTCCCACATCTCCGGCCACCAGTCGCGCGCCGGCTGGCCGAGATGGCCGGGATGCTTGTTGCCGAGACTGACCGCATAGGCGTCGTTGTAGAAGGTGAGGAGGTCCGGCCCCCAATGGACCATCATCGCGAAACGCGACGACAGCGTGGTCCGAACAGCGGTCTTCAGCGGTTCGGGCCAGGTGGCGGGATCGCCCAAGGGATGCGTAGACCAGTCGATGGCGCGCAGGATGGCGGCGCATTCACCGCCGGTGGCGGGAAAAGGCAGACGCGGGTCCGGGGCTTGCCGGTTCATGCCTTCCCCCGCCGTGCCTGCCAGGCAATCGTCTTGCGCAGCACCCGCGACAGTTCCTCGATCGAGTAGGGCTTGTGCAGCAGTTCGAAGCCGTGCTTGCCGTTCTCGGCAAGAACATGGCTGTAACCGCTGGCGAGGATCACGGGCACGTCCGGATAGTCGCGGCGGATGCGAGCGCCGAGATCGAGGCCGCTCATCCCCGGCATGACCACGTCGGAGAAGACGATGTGGAAGCGCGAGCAGTCCTTGTTCAACTCCGCCAGCGCCTCGTCGGCGTTGATCGCCAGGACGCTATCGTAGCCGAGCTCCTTCAGCGCCTCGGTCGCGAACTCTCCGACGCTGACATTGTCCTCGACCACCAGCACGCAAACGCCGTCGCCGTCGACTTGCTCCGGCGTCTCTGCCGCGTCGTCCGCGGTCTCGGGATAGGCGCGCGGCAGGTAGAGCGTGAAGCTCGTGCCCTTGCCCGGTTCGCTCTCGACCCGGATATCGCCGCCCGACTGTTTGGCGAACCCGAACACCTGGCTGAGACCAAGCCCGGTGCCCTGGCCTACGACCTTGGTGGTGAAGAACGGCTCGAAGATGCGGCCGATCTGATCGGGAGCGATGCCGCTGCCGGTATCGGCCACGGTTATGGCGACGAACTCGCCGGCTACGGCGTCGTGCGAGCGGATCTTCGGAATGCCGGACACGGGTTCGGCGGTGATCGTGAGGCGTCCCTCGCCGTTCATGGCGTCGCGTGCGTTGATCGCCATGTTGACGATTGCGGTGTCGAGCTGGCTGCGGTCGGCCAGCACGAACACCTGCTGCTCTGGCAACTGGATGTCGACGGCGATGCGCGATCCGGTAAGCGTGCGCACAATGTTGGCGCCCTGCGCGATGCTGGCACCGGCGTCGAACTCCTCGGGTTTGAGCGCCTGCCGGCGCGCGAAGGCGAGGAGCTGGCCGGTGAGCGCCGCTGCGCGGTCGGCGGTCTCGCCGATCGCATCGATGTAGCGGGTTCGCCGCTCGGGGCTGAGGTCTTCGCGGCGAAGCAGGTCGACCGAGCCGCGGATCACGGTCAGCAGATTGTTGAAGTCGTGGGCGACGCCCCCGGTCAGTTGCCCGATCGCCTCCAGTTTCTGCGACTGGCGAAGCTGACCCTCGGCCTTGACGAGGTCGCCGTGGCCCTGCGCGATCATCGCCATCATCTCGATCGCGCGCGCCTGATGCGCTTCCTCGACCTGTATGCGCTGGGTCTGCTCGCTGGTGACGCAAAACAAGCCGACAATGTCGCCATGCTCATCGCGAAGCGGCGAAAAGGCAAACGTCCAGAAGGTCTCCCGCATCTCGCCATCGCGGTTCATGCTGAGCGGCAAATCCTCGAACCGCTCGGACCCGCCGGCGAAGGTCGCGTCGATCGCGTGTCGCACGTCTTGCCAGACGTCCGCCCACACCACGTGCATCGGCGCGCCCATGGCGCCGTCGAGTTTATCGCCCAGCAGCCGCGCGTAGGCGTCATTAAAGAAGAACAAACGCTCCGTCCCCCAGGCGATGTACATCGCTTCGGGAGATTGCAGGATCAGCGACAGCGCGATCCGGAAAGCTGCGGGCCAGCGATTAGGCGTGCCGAGTGGGGACCGGTTCCAGTCGACGTTCCGAAGGAGGTGATGCGATGAGATGTCCATTGCGGGCGCAGGGTCAGAGTTGCGGGATGCCATTTCCGGTTTTTAGCCCGGTCCGACCCGGCCGCCTATGTCCTAATTACGAGGGTGGTACGGCCGAGCGAGGTCAGCCCGGCAACAACCCCAGTGCGGCCGGCAGGCGCTGGTGCCTTAGACCACCAGCCGGGATGGCAAGCTCAGGATGCCGCGGGTGGTGTCTCGCTGTTCGAGACGGAAGCTGCCGCCTTGGCCCCGTGCCAGGTTGGTGGCGATCCGCAGGCCCAGGCTCGTGGCGCGCTCGGCATCGAACCCCGCGGGCAGGCCCCGTCCATCATCGTCGACCGTGATGGTGAGGTGATCGTCTAGGTTTCGGGCAATCTCCACCATAATCCGGCCCGGCCTGTTTTCAGGGAAGCCATGCTCGATGGCATTGGCGACGGCTTCCGCGATGATGAGGGCGGTCGGGATCGCCGCATCCGGCTGCAAGCGCAGACTCTCGTCCCCGGAAAGTGTCAGGGTGAGGTCGTTACGTCCGCTGGCGTCGAGCACGTCGCCGCATAGCTGGCGAAGGAAGGAAACGAGCGGCTGGGCCGATCCGGATGGATCATAGAGCTGGCGGCTGATCCGGCCGATGAGGTTGAGCCGGTTGGCCGCCTCATCCAGTGCCGACCGAGCATCGGCGTCGCCGAGCTGCCGCTTCTGGACGGTGAGCAGGCTGGCCGCGACCTGGAGGTTGTTGGACACCCGGTGCTGGAGTTCGCGGAACAGCAGCTCCCGCGTCGTGGCGAGCGAACGGCTCAGCTCGCGCTCGCTGGCAAGCTGTCGGTTGGCGGTCTGCATCCAATGGACAAGCGCCAGATCGGTGGCGACCACGAACACGTAGAAGCCGAGCGCGAAGCCGGCGCCGCTGGTCAGCACGAAGCCGCGTGCCGGAGGAATGAACCAGTACCAGGCGAGCAGTCCGCATACGGCTGCGGCAACGCTCCCCAAGCGTGCCCCAAACAGGAAGGAGATGACGATCACGGCCGGAAAGAAGGTGACGTAGGGAAAGCCGGACGGCAGCAACGGATCGACCGCGAGACGGAGCGCCCAGGCGAACGCGACGATCGCCAACGTCACGACTGTGCCAAGGATCGGGCGACCGCGGGCGACAGGGAGCCGCTCAAGCCATCGCGTGCGCTCGTAGAAAGCAGGTTTGATCGCGGCGTCGTTCATAACGGGGCTGGTACGATCTTCAGCCCATTTCGTCACGAAACATGCGAGGCCTGCCGAGGCCGTCAGATTCCCGAAACACCATCCTTTTTGGGAGCCGAACGGAAGCGGGGAGGGTCGAGGCTCAGCGGCTGCTCTGCTGCCAGCATGAACGGATGGCAGTAGTTGGGAAGCTGAAACCAGGCCGCGAATGACCGAAACTGGGTCTCAACGTTTGAGGTGGCGATGCCGGTAAGTCCCCTTAGACTTGCGCATGGCGGATGTGATTGCCTTGTTGGTTACGTCGAGGTCGAAGCGCTCCGGATCGAAACGGCGATCAGTCCACTTGCGGACGGCGACGTGCTCCTCATGCGCGGGATTACGCCACGCTTCCACGAGATCGGCGTAGCTGTACGGACCTCCTGCATCCTCAGGCGGGGCTGAGCGTGTGCCGCCCGTGCATCGTGGGTAGTGTACGCCATCTTCGCGTGGGACCAGGCTCAGGCAGATCCGATGACGCCAGCTATCACCAAAGTCATCCTCGTACATGAACTCGATCGGCTGATCATGCCGGAACGAAAAGTCAGATAGCCGAACATCAGTTGCTTCGAAGGTCTTGCGGTCACCTTCGTAGCCTTCGTCGAACTCCGGGGCACCATAAGTCAACCCGCCGATCTCGAATTGATGCAGGTGTGTGCCGTCCCAATCGAACGCGGCCTGTAGCAATTCATGCAGCTCAGCCAGGTTCGAGCCGCGTGAAACTTCAAGTGCACGGGAAATTGCTGGCTCGATACCCTCGAGTGTCGCATCGATTTTGATGATCCAGCTCGCCGGATCGTACGGGTTTGAAGCGGAAGCCATTGCCATGATGATGGCACCTTGACCGACCGACAGCAATCCATCTGCGCCGCCCTGCGCGTGGCGTAGATTACCCTAGAGACGGTTGCGCCTTCCGCCCTGCTGCGGTCCGCTCTGCGCTGTCGGCCATCCGATCCCATGTCTCGGCCGCCAGGAGCGCGCGTCGTCGTACCAGCGGCAGCGTCGTTTCCTCAGCGGCCATGCGCTCGCGATCTGCCTGCTCCCGCATGCCTCGGGCGCTCATCGTGATCGTCATGACGGCTCCATGACGGATAGCAGATCATCGACGCTGCCGGTGGCAAAGGCGGTGTACTCGTCGCCAATTGCGTAGGGCAGGAGGATGGAACGCCTGTGGAGCAGCGCGCCGCAGCTGTAGGTGACGTTAGGCACGTAGCCGCCGCGCTGCTCGTTGGAGGGGAACAGCAGGGGCGAAGGCGTGCGTGCCAGCACCTTGGTCGGGTTGGCTTTGTCGAGCAGACAGGCACCCACGCAGTAGCCGCGCACCATGCCGACGCCGTGGGTGAAGACCAGCCAGCCCTCGTCGATCTCGATCGGCGAGCCGCAGTTGCCGATCTGGACGAACTCCCATGGATATTTCGGACCCATGATCAGCAAGCCCTCGTCCCAAGTGTAGAGGTCGTCGGAGTAGAGGAGCCACAGGTTCACGCCGTCCTGGCGGCCGAGCATCGCGAAGCGACCGTCAACGCGGCGCGGGAACAACGCCATGCCCTTGTAGCCGGCGAAGGCACCGGTCAGCGCCCGCATCTCAAAGCTCTGCTGATCGATGCCGCGAAGAAGCTCGCAGCGCGCGTTGCTGCCGTCGAAGGCCGTGTAAGTGCCGATGACGCTCTCGACGCCGTCGTGATCGACGAAGCGCACGAGCCGCAGGTCCTCGACGCCCTGTCGCTGGCTCGGCAGACAGGGGAAGATGACGGTTTCAGACGGATCCTCGCTGTCGTCGGCGCGCATCCGCACCCAACCATCGTTCTCCGTGTCGATCCGGGGCGGCACGCCCTGCGTGCTCGGCGGATCAACGACCAAGCCGGTACCCGCGTCCCACGTGCCGGTGCGGAAGGTAACCGAGGAGATGTGGCCTTCGCCGACGCCGCGTAGCGACAGGAGAAAGCGGATGCTGTCGTCGTCCGGGTCTTCGTCGGGCAGGGTGACGATGCTCGGGTTGAACAGGGCGGCGGACTCGAAGGCGTACTCCTGGCTGAAGTAGGCGCCGAGCAGCAGCCGGTCGCGCTCCTCCTCGACATGAACGCCAAGGTCGCCCTTCGCCTCGTCGAAGCGGCGCAGGAAGACGCCGTCGACGTTGCGGTGCCGCTCTTCCATCGCTGCCTTCAGCAGCTGAAGCATGCGGTCCCGAGCCGTGGTGTCCAACGCCATCAGCCGCCTCGCGACATCCTGCGCGCGCGTCGGCTTGCGCTCGAACGCGGATGGGTACCCGAAGCCGAACGGACGGATGACGGTGCGTGAGGGATCGGGCTTCAGCTCGATGTCGAGCTTGGTAAATACGTCCGCTGCGATCATCCCGTCTTCTCCCCGCATGACACGCCGCAACTTTGGCAGTCAGCCTGCCCCCTCTGTCGTGACGGGCACGTTGTTGCCAGAGTGAGCGGTGACGTATGTGCACTGAAGACCCGAAAAGGGATAACGAGCTGCGAGAGGACGGGCACGAGGATGGACGACGCCGTAGTCGCCGAAGAGCGGGCGTATTGGATCAACGAAGTCCGGCTCCGTGGCCTCGATGTCGAGGCCGCCCGGATGCGAGGCGACGCTCCTCATATACTAGCTGGAGCTACGCTGCGGCTTCGAGAAGCGGAAGAACGCCTCGCAGGCATGAGCGACTGAAGGTAGTTCGCGCGCCGCGCGGCAATCGTCGCAGCCAAGCTGGCGGCAGGAACGAGCCCCCTTTTAGTAGGCCGCCTCAGCGTCACTGTGGTTTCATGATCGGCAATTATGCCGCGACGAGGCTGATGGTGGCGCGGTTCCGACCCTCACGCTTGGACTGATAGAGAGCCACGTCGGCTGCCTGGACGAGGGTCGAGCCGTCACGTGCCATCGCATCCGTCCAGGTGGCGATGCCGAACGACATGCTCGTCGATCCCAGGCTGCGGCCGCCGTGTCGAACGGTGAGCTCGGCGATGGCCCGTCGAACAGCTTCCACGCGCCCCGCCAGCGCATCCGCAGTGGTGCCTGGCGCGATGATGGTGAACTCTTCGCCTCCAAACCGACAAACCACATCGCCATCGCGAAAGCGGCTGCGCATCTCCGCGGCGACCCCTTGCAGGACCGCGTCACCGGCATCGTGGCCAAACTCGTCGTTGAAGCGCTTGAAGTGGTCGACGTCGCACATGACCAGGCTGAGCGGCGTACCTGACCTGGAGGCACGCGCGATCTCCAGCTTCAACGTCTCTTCCATGTAGCGGCGATTGAAGAGGCCGGTGAGCGGGTCGCGGATCGTCTGCTCTCGCAGTGACCGTTGCAGACGGTGATTCACCAGCGCCGAGGCGATGTTTTCGGTTAACACGTTCATGCGGAAGCGGTTCTCGCTGCCGATCAGGCCCTGAAGGTAGAGGACCCCGATCACTTCACCGCCAGCGAGTAGCGGTTCGCAGTGGTAGACCTCGCCTTCACTTGCGTGACCGCAAACAATGTCGCGACCAGGCTCGGTGACGCAGTGGCTCTGCCCGCGGCGAAGCGCCCAGCAGCGTTCCGGCGAGAAGCCGTCGAGCAGGACATCGGTGCCGCCCCAGCTGGCAACGGGCACCAGGCAGTTTCGCGAGTTGTTGTGGGCGTAGAGCGCGCCGGGAACGTCCGGCAGCACGCGCGGCACGAACACCTTGATGATCTGCGCCAGTTCGTCGTCGGTTCGCGCGGCCTGCATGCGGTGCGCCATGCCGCCGAGAAGCTCGATCACATCGCCGCGCTCGCGCAGCGTCTCGCTGTTCCGGTGCAGCTCGGCGTTGACGGTCTGCAGCTCGCGCTCGCTGCTGGCTTGGTCGGTAACAGCGTTCCTCAACCGGTCAGCCATGGCATTGTAGCCTTTCGCCAGCCGGGTGAACTCCTCTGACCCCATGCTCGTGTCGATCCGCGCGTCCTGTTCGCCATCGCCTAGCACTGTCATCGCACGCATCATCGTCGCCAGCGGTCGGCGGATGCCTCGGATCAGCAAGGCGAAGCTGCCGATGACCAGCAGCGCGACGGTGACCGCACCGATGATGGCGAGCCTGCGTCCGCCGACGAGCCGCTGGTCCGCGGCGTCCTGACGGATCGTCTGCAAGGCGCGCTCCTCGTCGAGGAAGCCTCTGGCTCTGACGCTGATCGCGTCCATTAGCTCACGACCACGGCCACTGACGATGATGGCGACAGCGCCAGGAAAGTCGCCGCGGCGGCCAAGGTCCAACGGCTGCCGCAGAAAAGCGGTGCGCTGCGCCATAAGCGTAGCGATCTCAAGCGCCCGTGCGTGCTGTAACGGGTTGTCGTTCGTCAGCCGGACCACTGCCGCCATGTTGCGAGCCGAACTCTCCACGCGCTCGGCGAACGAGTGGGCGTAGGCGGGATTACGCGTGATGATGAAGCCGCGCTGACCAGACTCGGCCTCGCGCAGATCGCCCAGAGCCGCCTCGGTTGTCTCGATCACCTCCGCCGAGTGGCTGGCCCAGCGAAAGCTCTGGCTGGTCTGCTGCGATGCGTCCACGAGCAGCCCTGCCAGCGAAGCCAGTGCAACCAGGACGACGAGGCCGATCGCGGTGATGCGGGCTGAGAGCGACGACAACATGTGCGCGGTCATAGCCCGTGAGGATTTAGGATCCTGTTACGCCAGCTCACCTTCCAGAGGCGAACGTCGTCGCCGATCATCCAACCTGCCGAAGGTGAACCAATGTCCGAAGCTGAGGAACGGCTTCGGCCAACTGAGTGACCGCGTATGGGTCTGGTGAGCGTCTTGCCTGTCTGCGTTATCAGCGGCACGGCTTCGCTGAGTGCAAGCCCATTGCAGGCCATCCTGAAAACCCCCATAGTCAATCAATGGCAGATCCCCGCGCCTCCTCTACGAAACGATTGGTGGGCAAACGTCGAGCCGCGTCGAACGGTAAAGCGATTGCGTCACCGGCAAAGAAGCGTGCCTTCATCTATCGTGGACTCAAAATCAAGCCGAGCTTTGTTGAAGACGAGCGCTCGAAGCAGCTTGAAGAAGCGATGCGCGAGTTTGGCTTGAGAACGCATGTCCTCGCCGAGTGAGACGCTAAACGACAGCGTTTTCATCAACTGCCCTTTTGACGACGACTTCTTGGAAATTTTCCGGGCGATTGTCTTTGCGGTGAAGGCCTGCGGCTTCCAGCCCCGCACCGCTCAAGACACGAGCGACTCCGGGCAATCCCGCATCCAGAAAATCACTGACCTGATTGTCGCGTGCGACCGCGGGATCCACGATATATCCGCAGTAACCCTTGATGCAGCTACGAGCATGCCACGCTTTAACATGCCGCTCGAGCTTGGGATTTCTCTCGGCATCAAGTGGAAGGGCCCTAAGCGGCAACACCGCAAGCGAATCCTAGTGCTCGACGAGAAGAAGCACCAATACGATATGTCGACGTCGGACATCAGTGGCCAAGATCTCAGCGCACATGGGCTCAAGCCGGAGAAGGCGATCGGCTGCGTGCGCGATTGGCTTGCTCAGGATCGTGCTTCTGCGCTGCCGCCCCTTGCTGGCGGTACTGCCCTTGCCGCGGATTATACCAAGGCTCGCGCGCTGATTGACGGAATGATCACCGACCATCGCCTAGAGCCTTGGGAAACGCTCAGCCACCCTGACTACCTACGGTGCGTTGACATTAGCTTGAAGCTTATTGCTCCCGCTCCCTCCCCCGCGTCGACCTGACCGGTAAAAGGGCCGAGAAGCTTATCCGCGCGAACAAGGCGGGCGTCATGAGCGCGTCCAAGCATTAGCGACCCCGCTTGGCTCAACCATAAGCTCGACGGAAGCGGTAGATCGGCTCACATACCGGGTTGAGGAATTGCGGCAGCTGGCAATGCCGGCTGCTCAGCGCCTATAAGTCAGTTTGGCCGTAGGTCACGCGTGCGGCAGTCGCACGGATCTGGCGCTCAGCATCCCAGCCGCCTTGCCAAATCCCGCCGACGTCTACCGGCGCGGTAAGCGAGATGGTGCCACGCTCGCCCTGCTTCCGCCGGATTGTGAGGAGCGGCCGATCGCCGCTCGCACTCAGTTCCGGATATCCACTCAATTGCCCTTCGATCCGCTCAAGGGCGACCAGCATGGCTTCGAGGCACTGAAGGACAAAAATCTGGTGCTGCGGAGTCTGCGCCACGATGATTGCCAGCATGAGCAGCACGCAGACGCGCTTGGCGCGCGAGCGAAGCATGTCGTCATGGAACTCAACATGGGGGATCCCATCTTGCGACGCATAAAGCAGCCGGTTGCGCTGGTTCGCTTCGGCTTGAATGTAACGGAGGATCGAGCCGGCGCCAGAACGGTCCGCGAGCTCGGCCAGTTCTTGCTCAAAGCGGTGAACCATGGCGTTATCTGCCTCGCCCGCTCGCAGTCCGAAGTTGAGGGGGGCGTCAGGCGATGCCCACGTGTCACCGTCGTCCATCCCCGCGAGCGCCGCGATGTTCAGATGGAGCTCTACGCGCGGCCTGCCCCGCTTCGACAGCGAGACGCGAGGCGCCGGGATGCCGGAACGAAATAGGAAGTCGTTGATCGTGGCGATCAGCGGCCAGAAGGCCATCTTGTGGACGTGGTTCCAGGCGTTCAGGCGATTGGCCCCCGGGTAGCGCTGCCGTTGTAACGCGAGGATAACCGCGGTCGCCGCTTCCTCCTCAGCGGTGATCGCCCGGAACGCGCTCATTTCGTCGTCAACACCGTGCAGCCGCCAAGCCTTACGCAGATGTTCAAAGGCGCCGCGCCCGGCGTGACGGATGTGCCCGGTCAGCCTGCCGACAGCGTTCTCGACGCTCAACTGCCAATCATGGAGAGGCAGGTCGCGGGATCGGGCGATGTCGTGTGCAGGGCTTCGGGTGTCGGTCATGGATACAAGATGGGCCTTAAAGCGCTGGACGCCACTTCGAAGGCCGCCGGTAGTCTGATTCGATCAGGTCCGACATGAGGGGTTCTGCATGAATGAGCGTCCGGAGTCGAGATGTCCGAGCGGCACGCGGAACGACCGCTTATGGGTCAGCTTTGGCGTAACGCCGTTCGGCATCGCCTTACCCACCTAAGCGGAGACAATGAGCTTGTGCGCGAGGCGGGTGAAATTCGCCGCGACAAGCCGAGTCTCCTCTATAGTTCGTTCAAGCAACGCGGCGGCGTCGGCGTTGCGCAACAGTTGAGCATAACTGAGCATCGCGCCGTATTGCGCGATGTAGAAGTGAGCGGCGACCTGGCCGGACTCGATCAAGGTGAGGTCCAGCGCGAGGGTATCGGCCGCGAACTCCTCGTTGGCAGCCTGATTGTCGGCCTTAATGCCCGCCATTGCTTGGTCAGGGACGGCAACGGCGGACAGGCCGAAGGCCTTGAAAACGTCTTCAAGCCGGGCGGCTTGGCTGTGGTTGGCCTCGACGCCCATCCGCAGCGTTTCGCGGAGTTCATCGGATGTGGCCAACTCGCGGTTCTCGGCGGCTTGTTGGGCGCCTTGGTGGTGGGCGGCGTAGACGTGGCTCAGCACGCGTTCGAGCAGGGTGCGGACAGTGGCGGCTTTGGCGGGATCACCGGAAATCGCGAGCGCGGCGCCAGTCTGGTGCGCGCCGAGGGTATCCAACGCGGTCGCCGCGATGTCCTTGAGGTTGCTCATAGGAGAACGAACGAGGAGCCCTGGGTAGCGTTCCTCGACAAAAACCGCGGCTAGCAGCTAACGCGCGATCTTGACCAACGGTTAAGCCAAGTGAGCGTGGGAAAGGTGGAACGCTCGAAAGCGCAACATGCCCTGCTGACTATGCAGCCGGCAGACTGGCAAGGCCATCGTCCGACATCATTCCGTACGGCTCAGGATCTTCCATGCGGGCAACATGAATGAATGGCAGAAGGTGAGGAGGTGAGAAGAGGCCGCGAATGGCCGGATGTGGGTCCACGCGGCCGGCTCTCTAAAGCTCGAGCCAGCCGCGCCGGTTATCACGCGAGGGTTCGGACGTTCGGCTCCCGGTCCCAGTAGCGCTTCTTGGCCGCCTCGACGAAGCCGGCGAGATCCGTCACGCCGTCGTCCGGCTCAACCCCGGCCTTGTCGAGCAGCGGCTTGGCGGCGGCATTGTGGCCGATCGCCTTCAGATGGCCGAACGCGTCCATCACCCACTGCACTGCGGCTCCCTCCCTGGTCAGCTTGGCGGTCGCCTCCGCCGACAGGATCACCGCGCACGCGTCGACGGTGACCGACGGCTGGCCGAACAACTGCTTGTCCGCGATCACCGCTGAGCCGTCCGACAGCGGCACCTTGCCGACCTTGGGCGCGATCAGCAGCGCGTGGCCCTTCGCCTTTGCGACCGCGTCGGTCACAGCCGCGACCTCGCTGACATCGGAGCCGTCGGCGATCAGGATGCCGACCGTGCGCCCCTCCAGCGTATGCTTCTCCAGCGGCCCGCGGATGATGCGGAGCGCGGGCGACGGCGCCATGTCGATGACCGGCGCGGCGGTCGGCGATGCCTTCGGCAAGTCCATGGCCAGCCCGTCGGCGACGCGGCTCGCCAGCGTCTCGTCGACGTTGCGCAGGTTCGCCATCATCGCCGTGCGGATGTGCTCCAGCGAGACCTTCGACAGTTCGAACACGAGGGCGGAGGCGATGTGCGCCTGCTCGGCCGGGTCCATCGACCGGAAGAACAGCCGCGCCTGGCTGTAATGGTCGGCGAAGCTCTCCGGCCGGATGCGCAGTTTCTGTCCCTGCTCCTCCGACGGGAAGGTCTTGTAGCCGCCGTCAGGGTCCTCGCGCGCGCCGCCCGGCTCGCCCGCCTTGGCGAGGCTGTTCGGCTCGTAGTTGGCGCGACCCTTGGGCACCGCCATCTGCATGTGGCCGTCGCGCTGCTGGTTCATGAAGGGGCAGCCCGCCGCCTCCGCGCGACCCTTGGCCGAATTGATCGGCAGCTGGTGGAAGTTGACCGAGCCGAGCCGCGACAGCTGCGTGTCGGTGTAGCTGAACAGCCGTCCCTGGAGGAGCGGATCGTTGGAGAAGCCGATGCCGGGCACGACGTGGCTCGGCACGAACGCCGCCTGCTCGGTCTCGGCGAAGTAATTGTCCGGGTAGCGATCGAGCACCATCTTGCCGACGATCCGGACGGGCAGCACCTCCTCCGGAATGATCTTGGTGGCGTCGAGCACGTCATAGGGCTGGCTGTTCGCGAACTCCTCGTCGAACAGCTGCACGCCCAGCTCCCACTCGGGATAGTCGCCGCGCTCGATCCGCTCGAACAGGTCGCGGCGCTGGAAGTCCGGATCGGCACCGGCGATCTTCACCGTCTCGTCCCAGATGGTCGAGGCGAGGCCTGCCTTGGGCTTCCAGTGGAACTTGACGAACGTCGACTTGCCTTCCTTGTCGATGAAACGGAAGGTGTGGACGCCGAACCCCTCCATGTTGGCGAAGGTACGCGGCAGCGTGCGGTCCGACATCGCCCACATGATCATGTGGGTGGATTCGGGCATCAGCGAGATAAAGTCCCAGAAGGTGTCGTGCGCGGTCGCCGCCTGCGGGTAGCCGCGGTCCGCCTCCATCTTGGCGGCATGGATCAGGTCGGGGAACTTGATCGCGTCCTGGATGAAGAACACGGGGATGTTGTTGCCGACCAGGTCCCAATTGCCTTCGCGCGTGTAGAATTTCACCGCGAAGCCGCGCACGTCGCGCGGCGTATCGATCGATCCCGCACCGCCGGCCACCGTGGAGAAGCGGACGAACACGTCGGTGCGCTGGCCCTTCTTCTGGAACAGGTCGGCGACCGTGATGTCGGACAGGCTGTCGGTGCATTCGAAATAGCCGTGCGCGGCCGAGCCGCGGGCGTGGACGATCCGCTCCGGGATACGCTCGTGATCGAAATGGTTGATCTTCT
>NZ_FOXP01000009.1 GCF_900115745.1 Sphingomonas rubra
GGACCGGTGAACCGCCTGCCCGAGCCGATCGAGTGGCTGAGCGATAACGGCAGCTGCTACGTCGCGCGCGACACCCGAGCCTTCGCCCGCGACATCGGGCTGATCCCGCGCACCACCCCGGTCAGCAGCCCGCAGTCGAACGGCATGGCAGAAGCGTTCGTCCGCACCCTCAAGCGCGACTATGTCCGCGTGAACCCCAGGCCGGACGCCCAGACCGTCATCAAGCAGCTGCCAGGCTGGCTCGCCCACTACAACGAGGTGCATCCGCATCGCGCTCTGGGCTATCGATCACCCCGCGAGTACATCGCGCAAACCCGCGAGGACCCGTCAGGCCTTTAGGGGGCAACAACAGGGCATAGCTGGCGAGCACTTGCCACTCCGCCAGCGCGGCGGAACGTCTCTCCCGGTAGGTTTGCCGGTCGGTGAGATGGCGCTCCAGGCTGAAGTGGTTGTGGATGTTGGCGTGGACGGAGGCGAACTTTTGTAGCGTCTTCATCTGCCGGAAGCGGAGCATGGCCCGTTCTCGTCGTCGGAACGGATGATGGCTGTTCTCCACCCTGTTGTTCGCCCAGCGGCCGACCTCCTGCTTGTCGGCATTGCCGAGCTCGTTCATCGCCGCGCGATAGCTGCGCAGGCCATCGGTGGTGATTGCCTCAGGTGTACCGTGGCGCTTCAGCGCCTTCTTCATGAAGGTGAGGGCGGCTGCCTTGTCGCGGGTTCTGGTGACGTAGCTCTCGAGCACCTCACCTTCGTGATCCACCGCTCGCCAGAGGTAGACCATCTCGCCATTCAGCTTCACGTACATCTCGTCCACCGTCGCTCGAGCGGCGATTTGACCTACCATCAGCTCGCATCGAGGGACGAGGCCGGCCTCGCCGAGGCTTTACGGGCGCTACGGCCTGTCGTGGAAGAGCGGCGTCGCCTTTCCGAGGTGGCCCGCCTGCGCGACCTCCTTCGCGCGCAAGCGCGCGACGAGAGAGGTCGGTTATTTCTGAATAGCACCAATCGTCGCTTCCTGTGTCAACGTCCGATCGATTTCTGTTGCGACGAACGAAGCTTTACGATCGTGATGAAGGAGCTCGCTATAGTTACAGGCGGCTCACGGCGCTGACGCAGAGGCGGGACCGTCGATCTGAAACTATTTCGAGCGGTGCGGCGAACAATTGGGCGCGGTTACTCGGCTTCCTCGTCCTCGACTTCCGACATTGGGGTGTAGATACCCACGTTTCGAAAGATTTCAGTCCCATTGGACTCGCCGACGACGAGCGTGTCTTCCTCGGTCTCGACCTTTCCCCATGCTTCGCAGAGCAGCGCCTCGATCACATCGAGAGGCGTTGAGCCGCCACCCTTTGTGACGGTAGAAATCCAGTCGGTGTCGCGCAGTCTGCCGTACCTTCCATCGGCGGTCTGGGCGATCTTGGTGCTGGCCTTAAACGAAGATTCGAACTCGCGCTTTGTAACGTCGTCGTCATCCTCGTGACTGATGGTTCCTTCGTAGACCTCCAGCCGATCGAGCGGCTCGACGGCCTCAACAAACTGCGAAGCGGTCATCCAATTTTCCTGCCACCAGACGACCGGCAGTTCCCCGACGTCGCCGCCGCAACCCATAACGAATGCAGCCGCTCGCGCTTTTTCCGCGTCGGGTATTTCGGCCGCGGCGAGCGCTATTGCCTGTTCGGACGACCAGGATGCGAGCACTGGCGCGGGCACGATCGGGCTCGCGGAATTGCGCGACGCGGTGGTCTCGACACCAATCAGAATGCCCGCAACCAATCCGATCTTGCTCGCGGCCAGCCCATCGACGGTAAGCAGGCCAGAAGTCGACCACTGATTTGCCGCATCGATGCGTGCGCGCCCGTAGAGCTTCCCATCTTCGTCTCGCAGCTCCACGAGTTCCTCCCACGCCTTAACCGGCGGAAGAGGCTCATCATCGTCGTCGGGGTCGTTGCCCCCTGTGATGCGGCTCAAGAGGGAGGCCGAGTTGATCTCGAGCCAATCGCCAGCCGAAGTATTGCGCAAAGGCTCATCGTTCTGGCTGACGGTAATGGCCACATCGCAGGCGGGGGCGATCGCGGCAATCACTCGGCTCAACCTGACCACCTGTCCCTTTGAAAAAGGATTCTTCCGGTAGAGCAATCCATCGGGGTCGAACGGATTGGTGTTGAGCTTAACCTCGACCCGCGTGCCGCCGTCCATCGGCACCTCTTTGGGGTCGGCGTTGCGCAGATTGGGCCTGGAGCCAAGGCCGTGACAGAATTCCAGCACGCGGGCAGAATGCGTGTCACGATCGTAACGCCGGCTGATGACGCGAACGAAATCGCCGAGCATGAAGATCGAGAAGAAGCCGATCCCATATTTGCCGCGGGATTTCATGCCCGCGGCGGCCAGGCCGGGAAACTCTTGGATCGCGAGCGACGACTTCCAGAACGAATTGCCAAAATCGATCAATGGGCCGGTCAGGACGGTCTGCGACATCCCGACGCCATTGTCTTCAAAGCAGAGCCAAAATCCGTCGTCCCTCTTTTGAAGCAGCACTTGGAGCTCGCCCCATTTGGGCGGACGTCCCTGTAGCCGTCGTCGCGCGGTGATTGCATCGAGGCCGTTTTGAATCAGCTCGCGGATCGGCGCCGCAGTGCTGTCGCCGTAAAGCTTACTGCCACCGAGTGTCGCAACGATCTTGGGAACGTCGCTGACGCGAACGGTGCTGTCGACCGGAACCCAGCCGACCGTTTCGACGGTCCGGGCAAGATCGCTAGGAGAATGCGCGCCCTCGACCCGCCGGACGACGAGTGGCTTCTTTTGACGGTCGCGGAGCACACGATCGACGTCACGCAGCTCGCGATCGACCATTTGGAGCGCGTCGAACGCTGTCCACCAGCTATCGGCGTCGGCGGCTTCGAAGGGCGGTTGGGCCGTATAAACGAGCGCGTCGGCCTGAACGTACGGCTTCGCCATTCGCTCTTGGAATTTCCAGTGATCCGCCGAGACGCCTGTGGGCTGAACGAGCGCAAATTCAAAGGCTGGCGCCCGGCGCTGGTCGAGGTGCATCGCGTCGGCGACCCGGAGCAGGCAGGCCACCTTCAGCAGATCGACCGTGCAATTCGTCACGTCCGGCAGGGCACCGAGAATGCCCGACAACTCCTCCTCGACCCTCGATATACCCCACCGATGGCTGTAGGCGATCTTCCCGATTTTCTGGCCATAGAAGTTGCGGACCTGCTGATCCTCGATGATGAACATCGGCTGCTTCTGCGGGCCGGTCCATGAGATCATCGGCAGGTTCTCGGCCTGCTTGGCGTGAAGCAGCCGGAGCGCATCCGCGGTGGCGCGGTCTTCGGCTTCCTTTGCGGCGGCCGTGTCGCCGGCCGGGACAGATGTCAGATACCGCGCATGCAGATCGCGCCATTCGGTTTGCTCGCGCAGCTCTGCGATCCCGTTAGGAAAGGCCGCAAGCGTCATCGCTGCATCGTGCAGCAGAATCGCGCCGCCGAAGACGAACGCTTCGGCGGGGTTGAGCTCGACATTCTCGCCAGCGGCAATGGCCGCCATCTCCCACAGGGCATCGAGGTGCGTGACGTCATGGACGGTCATGTGGGGAAGATCGCTGGCGATCTTTGCGACGAGCATGCTGGCACGCGCGCGCATCGCGTCGTAGCAACCGGCAAGGCGCGCCTGCTCTTCAGGAGTGGCGTCGGTGCGGCTTGCCTCGAAGGCCGCCTTCCAGAGTGCTGAATGCTTGAACGACATGGTTGTCTTGAACAGCAGGTCATTCATCGTCGCAACGGAATAGTGCTAACGCCTCGCGGTGAAAGCCGACCGGTCTCGCGTCCGCTGGCGTCTCCTGCGGCGAATAGCGATCGTATCCGCCGCATAGCTTGCGGAAACTAGCCTTTGCCGGTGCGGCGATTAAGCGCTACATTCTCCGCAAAGGGTGCGGTGAATATGCCTTACATCTACGAACGCGACGACTGGCCCCATTTCCGCTGGAGTGGCGACGCCCTCGCGACCAAACTCGCCGCCGTGCGCCACCGCCAGGGCCTTCTCCTTGGCCGCATGGGTGCCCTCGGATTCGAGTCGCGCAGCGAAGCTGTCCTGACCACTCTCACCGAGACGATCCTCAAATCCAGCGAAATCGAGGGCGAGCATCTCGACAAGCAGCAGGTGCGCTCCTCGATTGCGCGCCGGCTCGGCATGAACATTGCCGGCCTGATCCCTTCCGATCGGCACGTCGAGGGCGTGGTCGAGATGATGCTCGATGCCACCCAGAATTACGCCAAGCCTCTGACCGCCCAGCGGCTGTTCGACTGGCATGCCGCCATGTTCCCAACCGCACGCAGCGGAATGACCGTGATCACCGTAGGGGCGTGGCGCACCGACGAAAATGGGCCGATGCAGGTCGTCTCGGGCGCTGTCGGTCATGAGAATGTGCATTTTGAGGCGCCGGCAGCACCCGCCGTCGATGGCGAAATGTCTGTCTTCCTAGCCTGGTTCGAGGGTCGGCAAGAACTCGATCCCGTTTTGAAAGCCGGTATCGCCCACCTCTGGTTCGTGACGATCCACCCTTTCGAGGATGGCAACGGCCGGATTGCGCGCGCGATCGCCGATCTTGCCCTGGCTCGCTCGGACGAGAGCGCCCAGCGGTTCTACAGCATGTCGAGCCAGATTCGCGCGGAGCGGCGGACCTATTACGAACTTCTGGAGCGCACGCAGAAAGGCGATCTCGACATTTCGCCTTGGCTGAATTGGTTTCTCGACTGCCTCGGCCGGGCGTTTGAAGGCTCCGAACAGGCCCTCGCCACGGTGCTGGCCAAAGCCCGCTTCTGGGATCGGCACCAAGGCGCCCCGATCAACGAGCGTCAACGCGCGATTATAAACCGTCTGTTGAATGGCTTCGAAGGCAAGCTCACCAGCTCGAAATGGGCTAAGCTAACCAAGACATCAAACGATACTGCGTTGCGCGACATCCAAGATCTGATGGGCAAAGGAATCCTTCTTCGTGACGAGGGAGGCGGACGGAGCACAAGTTATTCGCTAGCCGACGAGGAGATCGGCTGAGGAGGGTCAAGTGGGGAAGTTGGGGGACTGGCTTGCAGGCCAAAGCGCCTGGGTGGGCGATGCGCTGCATCGAGCAGCACTGGCCGATGGTCCGACGGCGGAAGATGCCACGGCCATCGCAATCCGGGTCCAGGCGGCGCACGGGATAGCCGTCGAGGAGCAACCGGAATGCAAAGCCTTCGACGAAGCTTGCCTCGTCCCGAATGGCGGTGCTGCTGACCACGCTCTCCTGTGCTCTATCGGCCCGCTCGACCATGTCGATCGACTGGCCCCAGGTCAGGAGCTCAAATTCGCGCTCGACGGGCTGACGATCATCTTCGGCGAAAATGGCTCGGGCAAGAGCGGCTACGCCCGCGCGGCACGCCGCCTCTGCACGTCGCGCACTCCGTTCACGCTGCAGGGCAATGTCTACAAAGAGAATGAGGCGGCGCCGACGGTAGGATTCACCATCAAGACCGGGGACGCCGATCCGGTCGCGCATCAATGGGTCGAAGGTACGGCTCTCCCCGGCGCCTGTGCGCACATGACCTTCCTCGATACCGCCAACGCGCGCACCTATGTCGAAGACAAGACCGAGATCCTGTTCCTCCCGCCGGAAGTCCGCTGCCTGACCACTTTGGGTCAACTCTATGGGCTGGCCGCGCAGCAATGTCAGACAGCATCCGACGCGTTGACCACCGCCCACAGCGGCGCCGTCGGCGGGCAATTCTTCCTGACTACGACGGCCGGAGCGCTCGTCACCAAGCTGACGACAGCAACGGCGCTCGCCGACTTACCGTCGGCCGACGCGCTTCGGGCTGCGGCAGCCTGGGACGACAACGCTGCCGCTCAGCTCGCGGACGTTCGACTACAGCTTGCCCAAGGCCCGGCCGCCCAGGCCAGAACGCTCCGCCGCCTTGGCGACGTCGCCAAGCTGATCGCCGACAAGGGTATCGCCGCGATCCCCTCACTCGGGCAGGCCGAGATCGACAAGGATGTGGAGCTCGTGCGCAAACGCGCCGACGCGCGCGTCGCTGCCGATGCGTTCGCGGCCGAACAAGTTGGCCGCTTCCCGATCGCCACCACCGGCAGCGACACCTGGCGCCAGTTGTTTCGTCTCGCACGCCAGTTCGCCGCGGAAGCCGGGCTCGTGCCTGAAGATGGCGCGTTCGAGATAGACGACCTCTGCATGCTCTGTCAGCGGCCGTTGGATGCGGAAGCGCGAGACCGATTTGCCGCGTTCGACGCCTATATCGAGGCGGAGGCGGCCGCAGCGGTGGGTGCTGCTAACGACGCCATCGCAACACGCGTAGCGGCGCTTCGCGCTCTCGATCTCGTTACTGCCGAACAGGCCCTTCAAACCGTCGCCGAGCATCGCGCCAGTGACGAGGCGCTGCGCGCAATTGTCGAACGCGCGGCCGATGCGATCGGGGCGTTGAATGAGCATCGGCAACGCCTGATTGATCACCTAGAAGGGAGATCCGCCCTCAGTGACCGACCAGAAATCGCAGCGATCGTCACGCTCTCTCGCGCCGCCGATGATCTTCTCGCCCGCGCCGTGACGCTCGAGCAGGAAGGTGGTGTCGATCCGGCTGCAACTGCAGTGGAGCAAGAGTTGCGCGACCGCGAGACGTTGGCCGGCTGTATCGAGATGATAATCACCCGACGCGATGGTCTCGCCGACCGTCAGCGCTACCTTGCCTGCGTGGCCGCGTTGGGCACGCGTCCAATCTCGATCCTCGCCTCGTCCTTACGGGGCGAGCTCGTCACCCCCGAATTGCGTGGTCGGATCGAGCGCGAGATCACAGGCCTCGGCATAGACCACGTCCCGCTGCGATTCACCGAGCAGAGCGCGTCAGGCAAGAGCTTTTTCGAAATGGCGCTCGCGAGCGTCGGTCGCGCGAAGAAGGCGGCGGTCTTGAGCGAGGGCGAGCAGCGAGCGCTCGCGATAGCTTGTTTCCTAGCGGATGCGCACGTCAGTGAGAGCAAGGGCGCCATCATTGTCGATGATCCCGTAACCAGCCTCGATCACCAGCGTATCCGCCGTGTGGCGAACCGCTTCGTGGCTGAGGCGGGGCGCAGACGACAGGTAATCATCTTCACCCACAATTTGCTGTTCTACCAGGAAGTGCTTCGCGCCTGCGCGGACCGCCATCCGCAAGTTCCTGCTCTGCCATGTCTCATTCAACACTCGGCGGACGGATTTGGTCTCGCGTCCATCAATGACCAACCCTGGATTGCCAAGAAAGTGCGCGAGCGGGAGCGGGCGCTGGAAGAGCAGCTCAAATCGATTCCCGATGGGCTAGCCTCGGACAGCGAGGAGCTGCGCCGTCGCGCGAAGCAATTCTATACAGATCTCCGCGAAACATGGGAGCGTGCGGTCGAAGAGGTGGTTCTGGGCGGCGTGGTCGAACGATTTGGATCTGACGTGAAGACGCAAAGCCTCAAGATGGTCGATATCGACGACAACGACTATCGGACGATCTTCTTCGCGATGAAACGTGCCTCCGAGCGCTCTGGGCACGATCAGGCGAACGCGAAACAGATCGATGCGCCCGACAATAAGCAGATGGAATCGGATCTTCTTGAACTTCGAGGCTTTATAGCGACCCACAAAAAGAAGGGCCAAGCCGCGAGCGAACGCCGCAAGAATTTGGAACAACCACCGAAAGCGGAGGTCGCCCGATAGGGCATCTTTCGCGCTGAGGTAATGACTGCTTACGAGCTGCAGGCCCCGCCTCGCGAACGCGATATAGGGCGCGTAGGTGCTATCGCCAGCTTCATGAACAATCGTCCGCTTACGCCGTCTAAGCGCCGGTTAGCGGACGGGCCGAAATCCACCAAAGCAGTCCTTCTGCAGCTACGCTTCGCAGAACAATGATCCGGTCGCGATCGCTGGTTGGTTCAGCTTTTACTAATTTGCGACCGACTGCTGCATGACCCGCAGAAGGATGGGTCCAAGACGTGGTTTGGCGATCCGGCGTTTGCGCATTGACGCCAAATTCACTCACGCCGACCATTGTAGCCAGCGTGGCTGTTTCAGATCAGAGCGTCCGGCGCAAAACTGATCGAGTTTTTCGTGAAACCTTAACGCCTTTCCGCGTCAAATTGCGACCGTCGACCGTACCTCCGGCTCGAAACAGCGTAGGAGAGCGATTTGCCGCAAGCACAGCGAGCACCCAGTACCGCTATCGACGGCGAATTTGCCCAACCTGCGACGAACCCGGCTTGCACAACGGCACTACCAGCGCTGACCATCTCCAAGCGTGGATCATGGTTCCAGTCGCCCCATGTCTGTATTCCGGCGAACTGGGAGAAAGGCTCGCTCGTCATCCTGGTCGAGGTGGACGCGTGGAGCCGACTACTCAGTGCCGGCGGCGGTGACGTTACCGCCGCCAAGAAGACCGCACTCCGCCACGCAGAAACGCGCGGCAGCTGGGTGCCTGATTTCGGCGAGCCGGCAGTCCTGATCAAATGGTAGCTGCTCGATTATCACCTCTGCAGTGAAGCCATTTGTCCGCGCCACCGTACCTGTTCCAGCGGCCGATGACGCCGCTGGCAGGAGTGGCGACAATGCAGCATCTTGGACGAAAAGCGTGGCCGATTGCGCTGGCGGCGCTGATCACCCTACCGACGGTTCCTGCGAGCGCGTCGCCTGCTGCCTTCGATGTCGCACCGCTTAGCGACGCCTCGCTCGACATCGTGCGAGGCACGTTCCTTCCTGATCAGCGGCAGTACTATGCCATTCGCGACGCCTTCGGCCGCGACGATCTTCGCTTCTCCGCCGGCATCGGCGCGCTCCTGATGGATAACTGGTGGGCTGGACAAGGAGCAGAGTTGATCGCCTCGACGGTTATCTCAGGGCAGGGTAGATAGGCTGGCCGACAAACAGATGAAGTTCGGCAGGTGGTATCGCGCCATGTCAGTTCATCTCCGCCGCGAAGAACCAACGGATCAGTTCTGCCAGCTTACCCGGTCGCATTGATCACCGATCGCGAGATCATCGACGTCCGACCTGACCACTTCCACTTGACCGTGAACCGGTTAGGGTACGCCACACGAGAGTCGGGACGTTACGATCCTGACACCGTCACCGCTGGGAGGATGCGGGAGCCGCTGCTGCGCCATCGCGGTGTTGGCAGCGGTTCTAGCTGACCGCTTTGCTGCTACCTCGATGGCCGACCCGCACAAAAAGGGCCGGCGCGTAGGGCCGGCCCGAAGTTTGTAAGAGAGGATGCCTGAAAGGCATCGCCATGGTGCAATGCAGCGCGGTCGTAAGCAAGACGAATACGTAGACATAGCCGGATTGAACGGCGGCTAAGATCAGAAACCCGAGAACGGCCGCTCCGTTCTCCACCATTGCTCGCCGTCTGCTCGTCATCCGAAACGAGCAGCCGGGCGCCTAGACCGACTTACCGTCCGCTGCCTTTCGCCCGCTATGCACGACGGTGAACTCCTCACCGAGCTCCTGCATTTGGGCGAGGAACAACTCGATTGCATCGAGCGCGCGATGGTTCAGCACCAGCACCGTATCCATCTCGCCGTGTCCGTCGCCTTCGATCAGGTTCGCGTGGTTGAGGTGTTTGATCCAGCGGCTCATGATCGCAGGGCTGGTGCTGGTCAGTCGCGCCAGGTCATGACCATCGAGGCGCTTGCTGTTGGCGTCGGCGATGAAGAGGTGGAGCAATGCCTCCCAGGGTTGCTCGGCGAAGAGCGTGGACGGCAGAACCTCCTCACGCTTGCTCCGATAGCGTAGGATCGCCTCGGCAACCCAGACCTTCTCGTCCCGTGCGCTGCTCATATCGGCTTAAATAACCGCCCGCGCAGGCTGGTTCCACGCTAATTTCCATCACTATGCCGTGTCAGTGTTCCCGTCGATGCGCTCCTCGACGCAATGGTGAGCCTCTGCCAGCCGCACGGCCAACAGTGTGTCGCCATTTGCCTCGGCCCACAGGATTGCTTCATCCAGCAGGTCTCTGATCTGAAGTAATGCCGCTGCCGTCTCGGACATCGATGTTCCTCGTTTATGGTCAGGGTAGCAGCGAATTATGCGCGCCGCGTTAATGGAAGCTGGCTATCTCAGCATCAGTGCTTGCCTAGCTGGCGTGCGTTTCCAGTATGCCGCTGCACAATCCATTCGACTTGCTGCTGTTCCAGAGCGACAGCGGTTGCACACGAACAAGGGCGGCGAGTCGCCCACTTAGCCCTGAGTGACCGCTCACCGGGGCTGCGGCCGGTGGGAGCAGCAACGGTGCTGCCTTCCACCGGAGACCAGCATCATGATCAAGCTCACTGATACGCAAGCTATCCTGCTCTCGACCGCCTCGCAGCGTGAGGATGGAAGCGTGCTGCCGCTGCCTGACACGATCAAGGCGGGCGGCGGCACCAGCAAGGCGCTGGCCGCGTTGCGCAAGCGCGGTTTGGTCGAGGAGCGCCAGACCAGCGACCAGGACGCCGTGCACCGCATCGATGGTGACCTGCGTTACGCGCTGTACCTCACGCCTGCCGGAGCGCGCGCCATCGGCGTCGAGCCGAGTGGGTCGGTCGCCACGGACATCGACGGTGCGGCAGCACAGGCTCCGTCGTCGGTCGATGAGCCTAGCGATGCTACAGCGCCGGAGCGGACCAGCAAGGCGACACTGGTGCTCGGCCTGCTGATGCGCACCGATGGTGCCACACTGTCCGAGCTGATCGAGGCGACCGGCTGGCTGCCGCATACCACGCGCGCCGCCCTCACCGGCTTGCGCAAGAAGGGACACGGCATCGTGCGCACCAAGCGCCACGGCGAGACATGCTACTACATCGCGGAGCAGGCGTGATGGACGTCGCCGGCGAACTAGGCCGCCTGGAGCTGCTGACCTCCGCCGACCTGCGGCAGCGCTGGCGAACGCTGGTCGGCGGTCCCGCGCCCAAGATCAGCCCCAAGCTGCTCCGCCTCGCGCTCGCCTGGGAGATCCAGGCGAGGGCAGGGGGGCGGGCACCCGCGCGGCGTCACCCAGGCGCTCGACCAGCTGGCACGCGGGCAGACCCGCACGCAGAATGCGGCTCCTGGCATGCGGCTGGTACGCGAGTGGCAGGGACAGGTGCACGTCGTCACCGTCGGTGACGACGGCGTGATCTGCTGGGACGAGCGCGAGTGGCGCTCGCTGTCGGAGGTCGCGCGCGCGATCACCGGCACGCGCTGGTCGGGTCCGGCGTTCTTCGGCCTCAAGAAGAAGGCGGCCGCCGCATGAAACAGGTTCGCTGCGCCATCTACACGCGCAAGTCGTCGGATGAGGGGCTGGAGCAGAGCTTCAACAGCCTCGACGCGCAGCGCGAGGCGTGCGGCGCGTACATCCTCAGCCAGGCATCGGAGGGTTGGACCGCGCTGCCCGACATCTACGATGACGGCGGCCTGTCCGGCGGTACGCTGGAGCGGCCCGCGCTCAAGCGCCTGCTCGCCGAGGTGGCGGCGGGCCGCGTCGACATCATCGTCGTCTACAAGGTCGACCGGCTGACCCGCTCGCTGTTCGACTTCGCCAAGCTGGTCGAGACGTTCGATGCGGCGGGCACCAGCTTCGTGTCGGTGACCCAGTCGTTCAACACGACGACCAGCATGGGCCGACTCACGCTCAACATGCTGCTGTCCTTCGCGCAGTTCGAGCGCGAGGTCACCGCCGAGCGCATCCGCGACAAGATCGCCGCCTCGAAGGCGCGCGGCATGTGGATGGGTGGCACCCCACCGCTCGGCTACGCGCCGAACGACCGTACGCTCACCATCGTCGACGAGCATGCGACGCTCATCCGACACCTGTTTGCCCGCTATCTCGCACTCGGCAGCGTACGGCTGCTCCAGGAGGAGCTGGCAGGGCAGGGGATCACCGTGCCGGCGCGAGTCAGCATCGCCGGCAAGCCGCTCGGTGGCGGCTCGTTTACGCGGGGACAGCTCTACGGCATCCTCAAGAACGTGATCTACCGCGGTCAGATCGGGCACAAGGACAAGGTCTACCCCGGTCTTCACCCTGCCATCATCGACGAGGAGACGTTCTCGGCCACGCAAGCCATGCTCGCCGACCATCTCCAGGGTCACCGCGGGCGCGTGAACGCGACCGAGACCAGCCTGCTCGCCGGCAAGATCGTCGATGACAGAGGCGAGCCGTTAATCGCGACGCACGCCTGCAAGGGCAAGGTGCGACATCGCTACTATGTCAGCCGCGCTCTCCATCACGGCGGCAGCGACACCGGGCTGCGCGTGCCCGCGCGCGAGCTGGAGAGCCTTGTGACCGAGCGGTTGGCGACGCTGCTCGCTGATCCGCTGCGACTGGCGACTGCGATGTCGCTGACGGTGACGCCACACCTCCTGAACGCCTTGCCCGCACGGTGCACGACGCTGTCCGTAGAGCTCGGCGAGAGGCGCCCCTCACTCGTCGCTTCGGTGGTCACGCGGGTAGAAGTCGGCGCGGGCGAGATCGGCGTCACCGTTCATCTGCCGGCGCTCGCCGCGGCACTAGGCGTCGAGCAGCCGGTCGCCGGGCCCGACACCATCGTGCTGGCATGCGCGGCGCGCTTGACCCGATCGGGGCGGACGCTCCGGCTGGTCCACGACAATGGCGTGCTCACCCGCGCGGTGGCGGACAAGTCGCTCGTCCGGCTGGTGGCGCAGGCGCGGCGCTGGTGGCAGGTGCTGCGCGTCGGCGAGATCGCGGTTGCCGAACTGGCGCGGCGCGAAGGCGTCACCGCCTCCTACGCCACGCGTGTGCTGCGGCTCGCCTTCCTCTCGCCCGCTGTCACCGAGGCGATCCTCGCCGGTCGCCAGCGCGCCGGGGTGACCGGCGGCAGCCTGACCGTCGAGGGCGCTATCTCGCCTGATTGGAAGGCGCAGGCGACAGCGCTTCTCGCCGCCAGCTAGTCAGAGGTGCGAATGCAATAGGGCAAGCGGACCGCAGCAGGCTTGGCACCGTTGCGCTGCGCTCGGGGAAGCTCCCACGCTCCTAGTCCAGCGGAGCATGCCGAGCGACCAGAGCAGCAGTACGTTCCAGCGCGGCCAGGTCTCGGCGCGCCTGGCGCAGCGCGTCGAGCCGGGCAACGACCGGCTGGTCTGCTCGCTCGTCGAGCAGCACGGCACTCGCATGCTCCAGCACCATGCCGGCAAGGGTGAGAAGGTAGCGTTGCACGTCATCGGCCTGGGTCATGGTGACGCATCACGCGCACGGGAGGGCGCCGAAGTCGACCGCCAGCTTTTCCGGCAGCGGCGATCTAGTCGAGCTGCTTGCCCGGATCGCCCAAAAGGCTGCCTGGTTCCACCCCGAAGGGCGCGGCGAGCCGCTCGACGACGTCAATGGTCGGATTGCGCCGGCCGCGCTCGATGGCACTCACATAGGTGCGGTGAAGACCGGAGCGGTCGGCATACTCCTCCTGGCTCCAGCCTTGCGCCTCGCGCAGGGCACGTACGTTCCGACCGAGGCGCTCGCGTAAGTCCACGCGCATCTTGAGCGCTGGATGATGCTCATTGATCTACAGCTGATGAGTAACAATGGCGTTGACTTGATCCCCGCTTCCAAGCTTTCCCTTGTCTCCGATGAGTAACAAGGGAGAGGCCATGGTCCAGATGAGAGATGCCGCCGGTACGCCGGTGATGATCACGCCGGGGGTGGGCGGCACCGCGCTTGCGCGCGTCGTGCTGGGTACGGGCGAGTATAACGAGGCCTGGCTGCAGATGCTGGTGCAGAGCCACCCCGAGCTGCTGCCGCTCGGCCGCATCGAGCCTGCCTTCGCCGATGCTGTGCCGATTGCCTGCGAGGTGCCCTGCGCGCACGGCTTCATCGACAATCTGTTCCTGACACCGCGCGGCGACATCGTCCTCATCGAGGTCAAGCTGTGGAAGAACCCGCAGGCCAGGCGCGAGATGGTGGCGCAGCTCCTCGACTATGTCGCAGCACTCATGACCATGGACTATCAAGCCTTCGAGCAGGCGCTCGCCAAGGCCAGGCCGACCCGGATCACGAGTACGCTGTGGGACCTGTTCAAGGACCATCCCGACGCGGGCAGCGAGGCGGACTTCATCGACGCGGTGTCGGCGAACCTCGCTCGCGGGCGCCTGCTGGCGCTCGCGGTCGGCGACGGTGTCCGCGCCGAGGCACGCGCGCTCGCCTCCTTGCTCCAGTCGCATGCCGGTGCGCACTTCAGCCTGGCACTGGTCGAGCTGGGATTGTGGGAGGACAAGGAGGCGGGCCGCTGGCTATGTCTGCCCAGCACACTCCTCCAGACGGTGCTGGTCGAGCGCGGCATCGTCAGGGTGGAGCAGGGCGTCGCGAAGGTGCTGCCGGTGCCGACGAGCGCACCGGGCGCCACGCCGCAAACGCTCACCGGCACCATGTTCCTCGAGCAGCTCGCCGCCGTTGACCCGACGCTGCCGCAGGCACTCGCCGCCTTCGTCGCCCGGCTGGCGCCGCTCGGCGTCGTCGCCGAGCAGAAGGCATCACTCAGCCTCAAGGCCGATGTCGGCGGCCCCAAGCTCGTCAATCTGAGCAGCATCTCGAAGTCAGGGCAGCTGTGGACCGATTACCTCAGCAACAGCGTGCCGGTCGCACTGGCGACCCGGTACAATCAGCAGCTCGCCCACCTGATCGGCGGCAAGGTCGCCGCTACGCCGACACCCAGGCTGCTCGCCCAGACAGGTGGCGCGCCACTCGTTTCTGCGCTGCTGCCGAAGCATCAGGACGCGTGGGTCGACATCATCGCCGAGCTGCTCGCCGCGGCTCGCACCGCGCAGGACGACGCGGCGTGACGAAGACGCCGCGCTTCACTCTCGAGCCAGGCGGCTGGTACGCGATGACGATGTATCCCGGCTACGGCAACGAGCCGTATCGCTCTCCGGTCGAGGTGCACGGCCTCGAGGCGCTCGGCGGACGAGCGTTCGACCTTTCCTTCTACAACGTTGGCTATGCTTCGGGCGTACAGATGATGGAGAAGCGTTTTCGCACCATTCACCGCTATGCTGGCGCACTCGTGGTTCACGAGATGGTCGATGATGACCGCACCATCATCTTCGAGCCGCTGACCGCGGCCTGGGTGTCGGTGTACACGCCAGGGTTCGCCACCATGATGATCGAGGCGCTGAAGCGCTCGACGACGCTGTCGCAGTACAAGCCCGGTTAGCGGCGCCGTTGCGCTGCCACGATCCCAAGCTTCAGCGGTGGAAGTGAAAACGTTTTCACTGGATTGTGCCTTGTGAAAACGTTTTCACTTTCCAGCTTCATCCACACTTCGATAGTGACGCGCCTGTAGGCGCCAAAGCCAACCTTATCAGGTAATCCGGACACCTTCAGCGCGCTTGAAAACTGCCAGGAGCTAGATCTCCGTCACCGTTGCCAGATGGAACGTTTCCGCTGGGCATCGTGCCCACATCATCTGGTTGGCAGGCAAATTCAGCTTCCAGGACCTGGAACTGAGCCTCAAGCTCAGCCGTCCACACATTTCCGTTCTGTTCATCGGCCTGCATTGCCTCTTGATGCTTGAGCTCATCGAAGGCGTTGGCCTTTTCGAGCATACGGAAGAGGCGGCTCATGTCAGCCGGGTTGGCATTGATGAGGTTGGCGACCATTTTGTGGGCGAGCGCCTGGTACTTCGGCATCTTGATCACCTTGCCCTGGATGGTGACACTCACCGGTTCCATTAGTGCGCGCGCGGCAGCCTCGCCCATCGAGGTTGGCGGAGGCAGCTTCTTCGGTCGACCTTTTGGGTTGTGGCTGCCGCCAGCAAACTGTCCGCGCTGGTTCCTGGTGGGGCGGGGAGTCGCTCCCTCCTCTTCAGGTGATGAGCGACGATCGTCGCCGCTTCTGTGGTGGTTGGCGTTGCCGCTATGACCGTTGTGGTGCGTGGTAGACACGATGATGATCCCCCGGTTGCTGAAGCCGCGCCCCCCCGGCTGGCTTGTTGATGAACTTGTTGGTAGTGTTTGATCGCTACCGCCGCTCAGCCATGGCCAGCCTTGGCAGTGTCAGCGTCGACATCGCCGCCGGAGCGTTCCTCGGCGACCGCGGCGAACGACTGGCCGGTAGCGGTGAGCACTGCGCGCTGGCCGGTGACTTGCTCCCAGCGGCGCACCGCGACGTCGACGTACTTAGGGTCAAGTTCGATGCCGCGAACGCGTCGCCCACACTCCTCGCCAGCGATGATGGTGCTCCCCGAGCCAAGGAACGGATCAAGGACGAGGTCGCCGGCATGCGTCACGTCCAGCATCGCGTCGACCAGCAATTCGACCGGCTTGGGTGTGGGATGGTGAGCCAGCATCTTAGCCGCCGAGCTGCCAGGGGTGGTGGCGCCCGGATAACTCCACAGGTTGGTACGGTCGCGACCGTTGGCGCCCAGCTTGATGTTGTTCACCGCCGGTGTCATACTGCCATTGCAGAACACGGCCACGAGTTCATGCGCGGAGCGATAGACGCCACCCATGCCCCCGCGCTGCTTGTCCCATACCACCATGTTGATGAGGCTAAGGCCGGCACTTCTACCGGCGCTCATCAAATCGCCGATATGACGCCAATCCATGAACAACATCGCGACACTTGCGTGAGATAGATGTTGCTTTAGTAGCAAGCAAACTTTATACAGCCATTCCAAGAAAGCGGCGTCTGACATCTCGCCCGTGGCCTCGACGAACTCGCCGTGCTTCTTCTTGCCAAGGCCGCTTACATTACCGTCAATTTTAACATTGTACGGCGGATCGGTTAAAATCATCATCACTTGCTCGGCGCCGAGCAGTAGATTGTAGCTGTCTTGTTCTGTCGCAGATCCGCACAGCAGCAAGTGCTTGCCGAGCTGCCAGAGGTCGCCCACCATAGTGACGTTTAGCGACGTTGGTTCGGGTACCTCGTTCAGCGCTGACGAAGGGTCAGGCTCGCCGTCCAGCTTGATGATGTCGATTTCAGGCATGGTGAAGCCCGTGAGGCTCAGATCGAAGCTATCAGCGTCGAGCTCGATGATGACCTCGCGGAGGTGATCGAGGTCCCATTCACCCAGCTCAGCCGTGCGGTTCACCGCCACCATGACCAGCTTGCATTGAGCGGGGCTGAGATGGACCAGATCGATCACCGGCACGGTCGGCAGCACCAAGGCTTTGGCGGCCTCCAGCCGGCTATGGCCGTCGACCAGTTCGTCGCCACGCACCAGCACCGGCACCACGAAGCCATTGGCCGCGATGTTGGCGACGAGCGTCTTGACCAACGATGGCTTGGGTTTGCGTACCCGCTGCGTAGCCGGCTTGAGTGAGCCAAGTGGGCGCTGCTCGACGGTGAGCAGTGGCAGCAGATCCTTCTGAGTAACCTTGGCCGCCACGCCGCATGTCTCGGTCGCCACCTTCAGCGAGGCCTTGCGCGTAGCGGTCTTGATCAACAACGCGTTCTTAAGGGCGCCCCCCGTAGCAGTCTTCGTCATCGTTCTTCCTCCTCGAGTTGCCTCGGGAACGAAGACCGGCCTGCCTCCGGAAGAGACACGATCCAGTCTCCGCCCGAAAGCGGAAAACAAGTTCGTCGTTCTCTTCCTTGAGTGACGCGCCAGCAGTGCTGGCTTGCACCATATAAACGGGCGCCGTAGAGATACGGCAAGCCAAAAAACGTAAGCCGGAGAAAAAAGTTAGCGCGACTATTTAGTCACGCTGACGCGCTGCTAGGTGCTGCCCGCCAGCCGCCTACCACCTGGATGGTGCCCGCCTGTACAATCCGTCTTCATCGCTGCCTGCCTCGCCCTCGACAGGCGGGTACGCAGCGTCACCGGTTGTTACCAGTTATCGCCCAGATATGCTCCGGTTATCGACCTGTTTGGGAGAATGGGCTGCCGATAGGCAGCGAGGTTGGGACCGACTCTGATCGCCGTTGAAAGCGGCGGTTTTCTGCCGATGTCGAACGCTACCTGGTGCTGAGCTTATGGACGCAGTCGCGCGCCGATGCGCACAAACAAAATTATGGCGTCTAACTGGTTGTCCGAGGTTAGCGGTACTGCCCACCAGCCGCGTGGAGAAGATGGCCTTCAAAACAGCCGGACGGCGCTCTACCACCAGTCTCTCTGGTACCGTCGGATGACCTCAAGGCCGCAGAACTGCGCCGGTTCTGCGCGGCCAAGCCGCTTAGATATAAGATCGGAGGACTAAATGGCGGAGCGGACCGTCCTTCGAACCATCGATACGGAATCGCTCAAGTCAGATTTCGTACCGGATCGGTCTGACATGGAGAAACAGAGCGCGAAAATGCATACTGTTGGTTTGCAGCTGACTCTCTGCAGTACCGAACCAAACTCAACACCCGCGAATTTGCGCGGTTCTGCCGCCTGAAATTGGCGAAAACCGTGGCATTGCAAAAGCTTGAAGACTTGGTGGCGGAGACGGAGGGATTCGAACCCTCGGTACGATTTCCCGTACGACGCTTTAGCAAAGCGTTGGTTTCAGCCACTCACCCACGTCTCCGGATGCGGCAGAGGCGCGCTATAGCGGGGTGCGGTGGGGCGATCAACCGTGGCGGTGTTCATTGCGGGGACAGGCGGTTCGCGGTTAACGTCGGGGGTGGATACGAGAGGGACAGGCATGCGCTGGATAACAATGGGGCTGGCGGCTGCGCTGGGGATGATGGTGGCGCCCGTGGCGGCGCAGGTCCGCACGGTGGACCCCAACCAGGCGATCGACGCGGATCTGGCGCCGGGCGCGCGTTATCAGGAGCGCGCGCCGGTCGAGCCGGCCCGGCCGGCATCGATCCCGGCACCCGTGCCGCAGGCCCCGACCGCGCCGCCGCCGACCGCCGCCGTGCAGAGCGGGCAGGAAGCGCGGGCAGAGGCGACGACGCGCGCGTCGGAAACCTACGAGCGCGACGACCTGATGGCGGCGGGCGAAGGGGTGTTCGGCAAGGGTGCCGAGGGCCTGGCGGGCATCATCGAGCGCGTCCTGAAGGACCAGGGACGGCCCAACGCCTATATCGCCGGGCGCGAGGCATCGGGCGCGTTCATCGTCGGCCTGCGCTACGGCTCCGGCATCATGACGCACAAGGTGGAGGGGCAGCAGCCGGTATATTGGACGGGCCCTTCGGTGGGTTTCGACGTGGGCGGCGACGCCAACAAGGTGTTCGTGCTGGTCTACAACCTCTACGACACGGAGGAGCTGTTCCACCGATTCCCCGCGGCCGAGGGCCGGCTGTACGCGATCGGCGGGTTCGCGGCGTCGTACCTGCGGCGCGGCAACGTGGTGCTGATCCCGATCCGGTTGGGGGTCGGCTGGCGGGCGGGCGTCAACGTCGGCTACATGAACATCACGCACAAGAGCCGGTGGCTGCCGTTTTAAGTTCACGCTTGCTTGACTGATTGACCCCTGGAACGAAACTCGTCGGGCCGATCGTTTCCGGAAATCGAGGTAATAAGAGCGAGCGCCGGAAGGCACGCGGCTCGTTATGTCATGGCCGGCGCTTGTAGGACAGCGTCAGTCGACGACGCGCCAGCCGAGCGTCTCGCCGGCGTGGAAGGGGACGACGGCGTCGTCCTCAGTGGCGATCCGCTCGGGCACGAGGACGGGCGCGCGCTCCAGCGTCACCGTGCCTTCGTTGAGCGGCAAGCCGTAGAAGCGGGCGCCGTGTTCGGACGCGAAGCCTTCCAATCGGTCTAGGGCGCCTTCGCGGTCGAAGACGGTGGCGTAGCTTTCCAGCGCGAAGGGAGCGTTGAAGATGCCGGCGCAGCCGCAGGCGGCCTCCTTGCGACGGACGCCGTGAGGGGCGGAATCGGTGCCGAGGAAGAATTTGGGGGAGCCGGAAATGGCCGCGTCGACCACGGCGCGGCGGTGGCGCTCGCGCTTCAGCACGGGCAGGCAGTAGGCGTGGGGGCGCAGGCCGCCCTCGAACAGCGCGTTGCGATCGAGTAGCAGGTGCTGCGGCGTGATCGTCGCGGCGAGGGTGGCGGGGCCGTCGGCGACGAACTGCGCGGCGTCGGCGGTGGTGATGTGTTCGAGGACGATCTTTAGCGCGGGGAAGTCGCGCAGGATGCCGGTGAGGACGCGAGTGAGGAACGCGGCCTCGCGGTCGAAGATGTCGATGGCGGGATCGGTCACCTCGCCGTGGACGAGGAGCGGCATGCCGATCGCCTGCATCCGGTCCAGCACGGGGGCGAGCTTGGCGACGTCGGTGACGCCGCTCGCCGAATTGGTGGTGGCGCCGGCGGGGTAGAGTTTCGCGGCGGTGAACACGCCGTCCGCGTGGCCGGCGGCGAGGTCGTCCGGGTCGGTGTGGTCGGTCAGGTAGCAGGTCATCAGCGGCTGGAAACCGTCCGCCGCCGCCAGGATGCGGTCACGATAGGCGGCGGCGGCGGCGGTGGTGGTGACCGGCGGCTGGAGGTTGGGCATGACGATCGCGCGGGCGAAGCGGCGCGCGGTGAAGCGTGCCACGCCGCGCAGCATCGCGCCGTCGCGCAGGTGGACATGCCAGTCGTCGGGGCGGCGGATGGTGAGGCGATCGGTCATGCGGAGCTTCCTAGGATGAATCGACATTCAACTTCCGTTCGCCCTGAGGAGCCGTTAAGCGACGTCGAAACGGCGTCTCGAAGGGCCTGTGCTTCGAGACGAGGCTTCGACTTCGCTCAGCCTCTCCTCAGCACGAACGGTTGCTTGCCTGATTGTCGCTCCGACTTAGCTTCGGTCGCGTCGGTTGGAAATCGGGCAAACGCGCGCCATCTGACGGGGCATGAACGCGACCACTTTGGCCGACCGTGCGCTGCTGCGCGTGTCGGGAGACGATCCGCGCGGGTTCCTGCAAGGGCTTGTGACCAATGACACGGCCGGCGCGCTGCCGGTGTGGGCGGGGCTGCTGACGCCGCAGGGGAAGGCGTTGTTCGACTTCATCCTGTGGGCGGATGGCGACGACGTGCTGATCGACTGCGAGGCGGATCAGGCGGAGGCGCTGGCCAAGCGGCTGGCGATGTACCGGCTGCGGCGGGCGATCGCGATCGAGCAGGTCGAGGGGCTGGCGGTGCATTGGTCCGCCCGGCCGCATGGCGTGGCGAGGCACGATCCGCGGCTGGCCGAGCTGGGATACCGCTGGCTGGCGCCGCCGGGCGCGCCGGTCGAGGGGTGGCGGGCGCATCGGCTGTCGCTGGGCGTGGTCGAGGGCGTGGGGGAGCTCGGGTCGGGCGAGACGCTGTGGCTGGAGTGCAATGCGGGCGAGCTGGGCGGGGTGAGCTTCACCAAGGGCTGCTATGTCGGGCAGGAGAATACGGCCCGGATGCATCACCGGGCGAAGGTCAACCGGCGGCTGGTGGTGGTGCGGGTCGCGGACGAGGGGGAGCGGACGCGGGTGCGCTATCCGGAATTGGGGTGGATGGTGGAGCATCGGCGCGTCGAGGCGCTGGGGGATGCGGTGCGGTCGGCTTGGCTGGAGGCGGCGTTGGCGTAGATTCAAATGGGAGCAGCGCATTGCTGCACCCCGGTGGAGGCGAGATCTCTGCGAAACATCTTGGCACCTGCTTCTTCCGTCATGCCGGGCTTGTCCCGGCATCCAGAGCCACGAACGGCGGCGCTGCTTGACCCTGGATGCCGGGACAAGCCCGGCATGACGGAAGGACTTTCGCAGAGCTTTCGCGAAGGCCGGGGCCCAGTTGGGTAACGAGGATGGGAAGCGTTGCGATGCCTCAATAGCCCTCCCCAACTGGGCCCCGGCCTTCGCCGGGGAGGTAGCAACGCGAATGTCGATCGGCTCCGAACGGTCAGGCCGCTCGGGCGAGGGTGTCGAGGGCGGTGGTGACGGTCGGCAGGATGCGGTCGACGACGATGCCGATGGCGCGGGCGTTGGGGTGGAGGCCGTCGGCCAGGACCAGCGACGGGTCGCCGATCACGCCGTCGAGGAAGAAGGGGTAGATCGGTGCGCCGTGCGCGGCGGCGACGGCCGGGAAGACGGCGTCGAAGGTCGCGGCGAAGGGGCCGAGGAAGAAGGGCGCGCGCATGCCGGCGACGAGCGGCGGGATGCCGACGTCGCGCAGGCCGTGGAGGATCGCGTCGAGATTCTGGCGCATGCGGGCAGGCTCGACGCCGCGCAGCAGGTCGTTGGCGCCGAGTTCGACGATGGCGAGGTCGGGCCGCGCCGACAGGCCCGACAGGACGCGCGGCAGGCGGGCGAGGGCACTCGCGGTGGTGTCGCCCGAGACGCCGGCATTGATGACGCGCGCGGCGGGGCGCGTGCGGCGGAGCGCCGCCTGGAGCTGCGCGGCGAACGACTGATCGGAGGGGAGGCCGTAGCCGGCGGTGAGGCTGTCGCCGAACGCGAGGACGACGGGATCGCCCGTGGGGGAATGCGGCATCGTCCCCAGATCGGGACGAGGGGGCGAATTTACTAGCGGCAGCGGTCGGTTCAAATCGTGTGCGCCAGCCGCTACAGGCGCGGCCATGACCGATCACACGCCCGACGCCACCCTTCTCGCCAAGGCGGAGACGCTGACCGAGGCGCTGCCCTATCTGCAACGCTACGCCGGCAAGACGTTCGTGGTGAAGTATGGCGGCCACGCGATGGGCGACCCCGAGTTGCAGCGCGATTTCGCCGAGGACGTGGTGCTGCTGAAGGCGGTGGGGATCAACCCCGTCGTCGTCCACGGCGGCGGGCCGCAGATCGGCGCGATGCTGAAGCGGCTGGGCGTCGAATCGACCTTCGTCAACGGCCTGCGCGTTACGGATGCGGAGACCGCCAAGATTGCCGAGATGGTGCTGGCGGGATCGATCAACAAGGATATCGTCGGCTGGATCGGCCAGGCGGGCGGCCGCGCGGTGGGCGTATCGGGCAAGGACGCCGGGCTGGTGCTGGCGGAGAAGGTGGGGGTGCGCGATCCCGATCCGCTCCAGGGGATCGAGCGGCACGTCGACCTGGGCTTCGTCGGCGAGCCGATCGCGGTCGACCGGCGCATCCTCGACACGTTGTCGAACGCCGGGATCATCCCGGTGGTGGCGCCGGTCGGCGTAGGCGCGGACGGGACGACCTACAACATCAACGCCGATACCATGGCAGGCGCGATCGCGGCGGCGATGGGGGCGGCGCGGTTCTTCCTGCTGACCGACGTGGCCGGCGTGCTGAGCAAGGAGGGGGAGCTGCTGACCTCGCTCGACGCGGCGGCGGTGGCCGCCTTACGCGCCGACGGCACGATCACGGGCGGCATGATCCCCAAGATCGAGACGTGCGTGGCGGCGGTGGAGGCCGGGGTGGACGCGGCGGTGATCCTGGACGGTCGTATTCCGCACGCGATGCTGCTGGAGATCTTCACTAAACAGGGCGCGGGGACGCTGGTGAGCGCGGGCGCGGCGTGAGGATAGGACATCCGTCATGCCGGGCTCGTCCCGGCATCCAGGGCAACGGACGGTGCCGCTGCTTGGCCCTGGACCCCGGCACGAGGCCGGGGTGACGGGGTGTGTGGTGCAGGCGTTTCCGATACTCGGTTGAGGGACGAGCCCGGCATGACGGAGGACGTGGAGGGTTCTCGTCCCGCCGAGCCATCCCTATAGATAGCCCGACCCATCCGGAGATCCCGCCTTGCTCGCCGTGTTCCAGATCATCCAGCTGCTGCTCAACGTCATCTGGTGGATCATCATCGTCCAGGCGATCCTGTCGTGGCTGATCGCGTTCAACATCATCAACACCGGCAGCGACCTGGTGCGCAGCGTGTGGACCGCGTTGCAGCGGATGACGGAGCCGCTGTACCGGCCGATCCGGCGCATCCTGCCCGATTTCGGCGCGCTCGACCTGTCGCCGCTGGTCGTGCTGCTGCTGCTCGCCGCGGCGAACATCGTGCTGAACAACTTGGCGGCGAGCTACGTCGCCTCCGGCGGCGGTTACTGACGGCCGTGGCCGCGACGATCATCGACGGCAAGGCACGGGCGCTGCGCCTGCGCGCGGAGGTCGCGCGCGGGGTGGAGGCGCTGCGCGCGGAGACGGGCCGCGCGCCGGGGCTGGCGGTGGTGCTGGTCGGCGAGGACCCGGCCTCGGCCGTCTACGTCCGGTCCAAGGGCAAGGCGACGCGCGAGGCGGGGATGAACTCGGTCGAGCGGCGGCTGCCGGCGGAGACGGACACCGCGACGCTGCTGGCGCTGGTCGCGGCGCTGAACGCGGACCCGGCCATCGACGGCATCCTGGTGCAGCTGCCGCTGCCCGCCCACGTCGACGCGGCCGCCGTGCTGCTGGCGATCGACCCGGACAAGGACGTCGACGGCTTCCACCCGGTCAATGCGGGGCGGCTGGCGACCGGCATGCCGGGCTTCGTGCCGTGCACGCCGCTCGGCTGCGTCATGCTGCTCCGCGACGTGCACGCGCATCTGGCCGGGCTGGACGCGGTGGTGGTGGGGCGCTCCAACATCGTCGGCAAGCCGATGGCGCAGCTGCTGCTGGCGGAGAGCTGCACCGTCACGGTCGCGCACAGCCGTACGCGCGACCTGTTCGCGCGGGTGCGCGAGGCGGACATCGTCGTTGCGGCGGTCGGCATCCCCGGCATGATCCGGGGCGACTGGATCAAGCCGGGCGCGACGGTGATCGACGTGGGCATCAACCGCACCGACAGCGGGCTGGTCGGCGACGTCGATTTCGCGAGCGCGGCGGCGGTGGCGGGTGCGATCACGCCGGTGCCGGGCGGGGTCGGGCCGATGACGATCGCGTGCCTGCTGTCGAACACGCTCGATTCCGCCAGGCGGCGCGCGCCGGTGGGGCTGATCGCGGCCGGGCCGATCGGGGCGAGCGCTTGATCGAGCTGTTCGTCTCGTCGCTTATCACCTTCTTCGTGGTGATCGATCCGCCCGGCTGCGCGCCGATCTATGCCGGGCTGACGGCCGGGGCGAGCGCGGCGCATCGCCGCGCGATGGCGGTGCGCGCGGTGGGCGTGGCGGCGGCGATCCTGCTGGTGTTCGCGCTGTTCGGCGAGAGCCTGCTGCACGGGCTGGGCATCGAGCTGGACAGTTTCCGCATCGCCGGCGGCATCATGCTGTTCCTGATCGCGCTGGAGATGGTGTTCGAGAAGCGCACCCAGCGCCGCGAGGATCGCGCCGCCAAGGTGTCGCCGGACGAGGCGGAGGACGTGTCGATCTTCCCCATGGCGATGCCGATGATCGCCGGGCCGGGATCGATCGCGTCGGTGATGCTGCTGATGGCGAGGAACGACGGGATCGAGCGGTCGCTGGTGGTGCTCGCCGCGCTCGCCGCCATCCTGCTGCTGACGCTCGTCGCGCTGCTGGCGGCGGGGCCGCTGATGCGGCTGCTGGGGGCCAAGATCGAGGCGGTCATCACCCGCCTGCTCGGCGTGCTGCTGGCCGCGCTGGCGGTGCAGTTCGTGATCGACGGGCTGGAGGCGGCGCTCCACTGACGCCCGCGCGTCAGTGGAGCGACGAGGTCGGCGGCTCGATGGCGAGGCCGTGGCCGGTCAGCCGCTCCAGCGCGCCGGTGAGCGAGATGCCGACCAGCGACAGGTCGAGCGAGTCGGCGAGGTGCAGGGCCTCTGCGATGATCGCGGCGAGCGCCTGCCGCCTGTCGCCATGGGAATCGTTGTTCATGGCGGGCGCACATAAGCAGGAGCTGATGGTTAAGGTGCCCGGGTAATCGGAAACGCTGCGTTCGGGGGTGCGATGCGGTAGAGCCGATAGGGCAGGCCGCGGCGCAGCGGCACCGGTTGCAGCCAGGCGAAGCGGCGGCCATGGGCGAGCTGGTCGTAGAAGCCGCCGGGATTGCGCGCCCGGTAGATCGTCGATTCGGCCATGTCCGGACAGACCAGCAGCATGGTCGCGCCGTGCCGCGCCATGATCGCGCGCGCCTGGGCGGGCGAGCGGCTGAAGGCGTGCTGGACGTCCAGGATCGCGGTGCCATTGCGGTGATAGGGGCCGGCGATCGCATCGTGATGGGTGACGGTGATGAGGCGCGGGCCGAGATCGACGAAGGTGAACATCGTCGCCTTCGGGATGCGGTTGAGGGCGAGCAGGCGCGAGGTGCGCATGCACTCGCCCGTCGCCCCGTTGATACGGCGCGTATAGGCGCTGGGCGGGTCGATCGGGAACCATTTGATGAGCAGCCCGGCGAACATGCCGGTGACCAGGACGAAACCGATCGCGATGCCGCCGATCATCACCGGCAGCGACCGGCGCAGCAGCCAGGGCAGCAGCAGCGCGGCGAGCGCCGCCGCGCCGGGAATGGCGAGGAGCTGCGCCGCCGATGCCGCGCGCGCCTGCCAGCCGAGCATCGCCACCGCGAAGGCGGTGAACAGCGCCACCGCTGCCCAGCCGACCACCGACGACGTGCGCCGCGCCCGCCAGGTGGCGACGGCGGCGCCGATCAGCCCGATCACCGGCAATGCCGCGATCGGGAAGGCGACGCGGAACGGGTGTTTGTAGAGGGGCTTGGCCTCCTTCACGTTGTCGAGCCAGGTGCGCGCGAGTTCCGGGCTGACCTGTTCGGGCCGGCCGAGGCATTGCGGAAAGGCGAGCGCGAAGCCGAGCGCGATCGCCGCCGCCGCCGCCAGCGCGATGAGGAGCCGCGCGGCCGGTCGCCGGGGCGAGGCGAGCGCGAGAAGGAGGAGGAGCGCGCCGGCGACCACCACGACGCTGAGCCACACCGGCGTCAGCGCGTCGCAGCGCAGCGCCCGGTTGGCGTAGGAGGCGAAGGCGGCGAACCCCGCCGCGCCGCCGCCGCCCAGCGTCACCGCGTAGGTGGCGAGGCGCCGCGCCTCGCCCGCGTCCCACACCCAGCGCAAGGTGATGATCGCGCCCGCCATCGCCGCGTAGGGCAGCATCTCCAGCCCGATCGATAGCGAGAAGGCGGTGGCGAGCCCGACCAGCGCGCCGCCGCGCGCCATGCGCGGATCGCACAGCCCGGCGACGGTGACGGCGAGGGCGGCGAGCTGCCAGTTATGATGGTCGATGCGCTCCGGCATGAACATCAGCATGGTGGTGGAGGCGCTGGTGACGAGGACCACCAGCGCGAACGGCCAGGCGAGCGGCCCGACCAGCCGGCGCGCGGTGGCGGCGAGCGCGACCATGGTGACGCCGAGCGGCAGCAGCGGTGCGACGCCGACCGCCAGCCGCTCCGCCCAGCTGGGCGAGGTGAACAGGCGGAAGAACAGGATCAGCCCGGCGATCGGCAGGTCGACGATGCGGCTCCAGTGGATGTCGAAGCCGGCGGGCGGGTCCATCCGGTACTGGCGCAGGTCGTACCACCCCTGGCCCGCCATCCAGGCACGGACCTGCATCAGGCGCATGTTGTCGTCGGTGTCGCCCAGCGACAGCCAGCGGATCATCGTCCAGCGATCGAACACGTACCAGCCGGCGACCGCCACCCAGGCGACGAGGACGAGGAGCAGCCAGCGGCGGTCGAGATCGCGGCGGAGGTCGTCGAGGCTGGTCGTCATGCCGTTCGTCAAAATATGTTCTCTCTGCCCCGCTCGCCCGCCATCCTTGACCGTCACCCCGAACCCTTCGACAAGCTCAGGAGAGCCTTGTTCCGGGGGCCACTGTCCCGCATACGCCACCAACCGGGCGTGAGCGGACGGGTGGACCCCGGGACAAGTCCGGGGTGACGAAGGGGGCTCAAGGCACGGTCTCTAATCCAGGCGGAACAAAGGGCAAGCGGTTGGCGGTGACGACGATGCGGCGGTGGAGGGAGAGCGGCGTGCTGGGCCAGCTGATACGCTTCGGCATCGCCGGCGGTATCTCCACGCTGATCTACGCGAGCGTGTACCTGCCGCTCACCAGCTTTGTCTTCGCGCGCGAGCAAGCCGTCTACGCGGTGCCGTTCGCCTTTGCCGTGGCGGTGACGGCCGGGTTCTTCCTGCACAGCCGGTGGAGCTTCAAGGGGCACGGCACGCGCACGCCCGGGCCCGTGCAGCAGGCGAAGTTCGTCGCGGTGCAGGGATCGGGCATGGCGCTGAACGCGGTCGTCACCTGGGCGGGCACGGCGCTGCTCGGCTATCCGGCCTGGGTGCCGCTGCTGCCGGCGATCGTGCTGGCGACGGGCATGACCTTTCTCCTCAACCGCTACCTGGTGTTCGCCTGATGGACCGCATCGTCTATGACCGCATGGCCGCGCACGACTCCACCCATTGGTGGTATCGCGCGCGCCGCGACATCCTGTCCGACTATCTGACCCGCTACGGCGCCCTGCCGCCGGCCGCGCGCATCCTGGAGATCGGCTGCGGCACCGGCCACAACCTGCCGATGCTGGCGCGCTTCGGCGCGGTGGAGGCGATCGAGATCGACCCGGCGGCGCGCGGCATCGCGAGCGAGCGGCTGGGCAAGCCCGTCGGCGCCGCGCCGCTGCCCGCGCTGCCCGGCGTCGAGCGCGGGGCGTATGACCTGGTCGCGGTGCTCGACGTGGTGGAGCATATCGAGGACGACGTGGCGGCGCTGGCGGCGATGAAGTCGCTGCTGAAACCGAGCGGCACCATCCTGATCGCGGTGCCGGCGCACCAGTGGATGTGGTCGGCGCACGACACGGTCAACCACCATCACCGGCGCTACTCGCGCAGGACGCTGACGGCGGCGATCGAGCGCGCCGGCCTGAAGCCTGAGAAGATGGGCTGGATGAACTCGCTGCTGTTCCCCGCCGCGGTCGCGGCGCGGCTGGCGGGCAAGCTGACCGGGCGCGACGACAGCGACGATTCGCCGCCGGCCAAGCCGCTAAACGCGGTGTTCGAGGCCGTTTTCCGGCTGGAGCGTCACCTGGTCGGGCGCGTGCCGCTGACCCCCGGCCTGTCCATCGTCACGCTCGCCCGGCCGGTCTGATCCGGGCGCGGGCGCGGCGGTGAAGCCCAGCGTCGCTGTCCCCTGCACCGGGCCGGCGACGTCGGCGACCAGGTACAAGGGGCGGCGCTTCGATTCGATGTACAGCCGGCCGAGATATTCGCCGATCATGCCGAGCACGAAGAACTGCGCCGCGCCGATCGCGACGGTGACCAGCATGGTCGAGGTCCAGCCGGCGACCGCCGTGCCCGATAGCCAGCCGGCGGCGATGTAGACGATCAGCAGCAGCGACACGCCGGTCAGCGCCAGGCCGAGATGGCTTGCCCAGCGCAGGGGCGCGGTGGAGAAGCCGGTCACCGCGTCGAAGGCGAGGCGCACCATCTTGCCGAGCGGGTAATGCGTCTCGCCCGCGTGCCGCTCTGCCCGGTCGTAAGGAAAGGGGACCTGGCGGAAACCGACCCAGGCGACCATGCCGCGGATGAAGCGCGCCTGTTCGGGCAGGCTGAGGAACGCGTCCAGCGCGCGGCGGCTCATCAGCCGGAAATCGCCGGTGTCGAGCGGGATCGGCGTGTCGGTGACCCGGTCGAGCACGCGGTAGAAGGCGGCGGCCGTCGCCTTCTTGAAGAAGGTCTCGCCCTCCCGCTTGCGGCGGACGGCGTAGACGACGTCGGCTTGCTGCTCGACCATCGCGCGGCGCATGTCGGCGAGCAGTTCGGGCGGGTCCTGGAGATCGGCGTCGATGATGAGGACCTGCTGCCCGGCGCACAGGTCGAGCCCGGCGGTGAGCGCGAGCTGGTGGCCGTGGTTGCGCGACAGGTTGATCGCGACCAGATGCGGGTCGACGGCGGCGATGCGCTGCATCGCGGGCCAGCTGTCGTCGCGGCTGCCGTCGTTGATGAAGACCAGTTCGTAATCGTCGCCCACCGCCGCACGCGCCGCCGCCGACACGCGCGCGTGCAGGATGTCGAGGCACGCCGCCTCGTTGTAGCAGGGAACGACGATGGAGAGGGCGGGCCAGGACATGACCCCGCTTGTAGCGAGCGGCGGCGGCCGCGTCATCGCCCCCGTATCGCGCGCCGCTTGCCAGCGTGATGGCGGCGGCGCATCGTCGCGGGCGATGGAGAGGATCGCCGCGCTGATCGGGCTGGCGCTGGCGGCGGCGCACCCCGCCGCCGCGCAGGACGCGCTGCCCGCGCCCGCCCCGGAGACGGAAGTGCCGGCCGACGTGCTCGCGATCGGCGCGGAGGATCTGCGCATGACGGTGCCGGTCGATGTCGGCGGCCGCGGCGTATGGCCGTTCGTGATCGATACCGGGGCGGAGCGGACGGTGCTGTCGCGCGAACTGGCCGAGCGGCTGGCGCTGGCGCCGGGGCGGCCGGTGCGCGTCACCACCATGACCGGCCTGGTGGTGACGCCGACCGCGGTGGTGCCGGCGCTGCGCGTCAGCACGCTGGCGCCGCCCGCGATCGAGGCGCCGCTGTTCGGGCGCGTCAATCTGGGCGCGATCGGCATGATCGGGCTCGACGCGCTGCAGGGGCACGCGGTGGTGATCGATTTCGACGCCAACACCATGAGCCTGCGCCCGTCGCGCCGGCGCAAGCTGGTCGCGCGCGAGGGAGAGATCGTGGTCACCGCCAAGCGCCGATCGGGCCAGCTGGTCGTCACCGACGCGCGCTGGGGCGGGCGGCGGGTGTCGGTGGTGATCGACACGGGATCGCCGGTGACGATCGCCAACCCCGCGCTGCTCGCCGCGGCACGCCGGGCGCCCGCGCGGCTCGGCACGCTGTCGGTGATCGCACCCGACGGCAGCGTCCTCGCCGCCGACGCGCGCGCGCTGGACGGGGTGGAGATCGGCAGCGTGACGCTGAACGGGGTGGCCGTCGCGGTGGCGGACGCGGCGCCGTTCCACCGTTTCGACCTGGCCGACACGCCGGCGCTGCTGCTGGGCATGGAGACGCTGCGGCTGTTCCGCCGCGTCGAGATCGACTTTCCCGGCCGCTCGATCCGCTTCACCCTGCCGCGCGCGGTGGCGAGGCCGCGCGGCGCCTTCTGATCCGGCACCGATGGGGACGGCGCCGTCAATCAGGGGCTTGGCGACGATGGCCGATCCGCGCTAGGCGGGCAGCCACCCGGCGACGGGGCGCTTAGCTCAGTTGGTAGAGCATCTCGTTTACACCGAGAGGGTCGGCGGTTCGAGCCCGTCAGCGCCCACCACCGTCGATCGCCGCCGCGCGCCGTCCGCGCCCCCGGACGCTGTTGACGGTTCCCGCCCACCGGCGCACTAGCAGCCGCGAGCGCTCATCGGAGCAAGGGGGAGGGTCGCTTCTTGCCGTTGGAGAGTCACCGCGGGTCCATGGTGTCGTGGCGCAGCGCGATGGTCGCATCCATGTCGGGGTGTCTGGGCGGGTGTAGCGCGCTGTCCCACGGCTTTCTCGCCGCGGCCGGTCCTGTCGCGGAACAGGAGCGCCACCTGTTCCTCGTCGTTTGCGGCGTGCTGCTGTTCGTCGCGGTGCCGGTGTTGCTGCTCGTTCCGCTGTTCGCGTGGCATTATCGTCTGTCCAACACCGACCATGCCTATCGACCCAAATGGGAGTTCTCATGGGGCATCGAGGGGTTGATCTGGATACCGCCGGCCGCGATCGTCGTCGGGCTGGCGGTGCTGCTGTGGCGCTGGACGCACATCGACGATCCGTACCGCAGGCTTCCCGGCGGTCCGCCGGTGGAGATGCAGGCGATCGGGCTCGATTGGAAATGGGTGTTCGTGCATCCGCAGCGCGGCATCGCCGAGGTGAACCGGCTGACGATCCCCGCCGGCCGCCCCGTCCATATCCGGCTGACCAGCGGCACGGTGATGCAATCGCTGCTGATCCCGCGCCTGGCGGGCCAGATCTACGCCATGGCCGGGATGACGACCGAGCTCAACATCGCCGCGCATCGCCCCGGCGTGTTCCGGGGCGAGAACACGCAGTATAACGGTGCCGGCTTCCAGCATCAGAAGTTCGCGGTCGTGGCGCTCGCGCCCGCCGACTACCAGCGCTGGCTGGCGCGGGCGAAGGCAGGGCGGCGCGCCTTGGACGCCTCGGCGTGGCGGCGTCTCTCCGCGCGCTCGGTGATCGCCGCGCCCGTCACCTTCTCGGCCGTCACGCCGCACCTGTTCGACCGCGTCGTCGCCGCCACCGGTGGCGCCGCGCATTCCCTCTCGAAGGCCCGCCCATGAGCCCGTCCACTCCCGTGCTGCCGGCGCTGCTCGGCCGGTTCGGCTGGCACGACTTGCCCTTCGTCCGCGCGTGGCAGAACCCGACGGCGAGCGAGATCATCGGCGCCTTTGCGGGCGGGCTGGTGGTGGTCGGCGCGATCGCCGTCGCCGCCGTGCTGACGCGCCATCGCTGGTGGGGCCGGCTGTGGTCGGAATGGCTGACCAGCCTAGACCACAAGAAGATCGGCATCATGTACGTGGTGCTCGCCGGCGTGATGCTGTCGCGCGCGCTGATCGAGGCGGTGCTGATGCGGATGCAGCAGGCGGTCGCGATCGACGCGCCCGGCTTCCTGTCGCCCGATCATTTCGGCCAGCTCTTCTCCACCCACGGCTCGATCATGATCTTCTTCATGGCGATGCCGTTCCTCACCGGCCTCATCAACTACGTCGTGCCGCTGCAGATCGGCGCGCGCGACATGGCGTTCCCGTGGGCGAACTCGGTCGCGCTGTGGCTGACGATCGGCGGCGCCGGGCTGATGATGGCGAGCCTGGTCGTCGGCGAATTCTCGACCGGCGGGTGGAGCGGCTACCCGCCCTATACCGAACGCGATTTCAGCCCCGGCGTCGGCGTCGATTACTGGATATGGGCGGTGACGCTGGGCTCGATCGGATCGACCATGGCGGGGATCAACATCGCCTGCACCATCTACAAGCTGCGTGCGCCCGGCCTGCGCTTCATGCGGATGCAGATGTTCTGCTGGACCAGCCTGTGCACCGCCATCCTGATGATCTTCGCGATGCCGCCGCTCACCGTCGCGACCTTGCTGCTCGCACTCGACCGTTACGCCGATTTCCATTTCTTCACCAACGATCTCGGCGGCAACATGATGAACTACGCCAACCTGTTCTGGCTGTTCGGCCACCCGGAGGTGTACATCCTGATCCTGCCCGCGTTCGGCGTCTATTCGGAGGTCGTCTCCACCTTCTCCTCGAAGGACCTGTACGGCTACGTCTCGCTGGTGCTGGCGACGATGGCGATCGCGGTGCTGAGCTTCACCGTCTGGGTCCACCATTTCTTCACCATGGGACAGTCGGCCAACATCAACGCGGTGTTCGGCATCGCGACCATGACGATCGGCGTGCCGACCGGCGTCAAGATCTACGACTGGATCTGGACCATGTTCCGGGGCGAGGTGCGCTTCACCGTGCCGATGCTCTACTCGATCGCCTTCATGATGACGTTCGTGCTGGGCGGTTTCACCGGCATCATCCTGGCGATGCCGCCGCTCGATTACCTCGTCCACAACACGCTGTTCTTGGTCGCGCATTTCCACAACATGCTGATCCCGGGGCTGCTCTACGGCATGCTCGCGGGCTATCATTACTGGTTCCCCAAGGCGTTCGGCTTCCGCCTCGACGAGCGCTGGGGCAGGCGGGCGTTCACCTGCTGGGTGGTCGGCTTCTATCTCGCCTTCTTCCCCCTTTACGTGCTGGGCGCGAGCGGCATGGCGCGGCGGACGCAGGCGATCTTCGAGCCGAGCTTCCGCCCCTGGTTGTACGTCGCCGGTGTCGGCGCCTTTATCCTGCTCGCCGCGCTCGCCTCGTTGATGATCCAGCTCTACGTCAGCATCCGCGACCGCGCCGCGACGATGGTGGAGGCAGGCGACCCCTGGGACGGGCGCGGCCTCGAATGGTCCGTCGCCGCGCCGCCGCCCGAGTATAATTTCGCAGGTTTGCCGCACGTCGATGGCCGCAACCCCTTCTACGACGACAAGCACGACGCCGGCCGACCCGATCCCTATCGCTCGCCCACCGACTATTCCGATATCGAGGTGCCGCGCGGCAGCATGGCGGGTATCGCGATCGGCCTTGGCGCGGCGGTGGCGGCGTTCGGGCTGGTGTGGGAGATGTGGTGGCTGACGCTGGTCGCCGCCGAGGTCGTCGTGGCTGCGCTGATCCTGCGCAGCTTCGGCCGGAACCAGCATCGCACCATCCCCGCCGCCGAGATCGCCGCCGAGCACGAGGCATGGCTCGCCCGTGTCCGCGCCACCCGGCCGATCCCGCGCCGGCTGGAGACGCAGGCGATCAACCGCGGCCTGGCGGAGGTGCGCGCGTGAGCGAGCCCGAACTCGCCCATGCCGGCCTCAATCTGGGTCCGTCGGCGGAGCTGACGCGCGACGGGGCGGAGAACGCCATCTTCGGCTTCTGGATCTTCCTGATGAGCGACGCGGTGATCTTCGCGCTGCTCTTCGCCACCTACGGCACGATGGTCGCGGGCACCGCGGGCGGGCCGACCCCGGCGTCGGAGTTCAAGCTGCTGCCGGCCTTTGTCGAGACGCTGCTTCTCCTCACCAGCAGCGCTACCTTCGGGCGCGCCAGCATCGCGATGAAATATGCGGAGCCGCGCCGCACGCTGTTCGGCTGGCTCGGCGCGACGCTCGGCCTCGGCCTCACCTTCCTGGCGCTGGAGGCGAACGATTACGCGACCATGGTTGCGCACGGCGCGGTCCCGTCGCGCAGCGGCTTCCTGTCCGCCTTCTACGCGCTGACGGGGCTTCACGGCCTCCACGTCGCGGTCGCCTGTTTCTGGCTGGTGGTGATGGTGGGGCAGGTGCTCGCCTACGGCCTCGATGCGCGGGTGAAGATCAACCTGCTGCGCCTCGGGCTGTTCTGGCACCTGCTCGACATCGTCTGGATCGCGATCTTCTCCGTCGTCTACCTGCAAGGGGCGATCCGATGAACGACCGCCGCCAGGAACTGACCTCCTACGCGATCGGCTACACCCTGTCGCTCGCGCTCACCGTCGCGGCGTTCGCGGCGGTACGCTGGCCCTCGGTCGGCGCGCGCGCGACCTTCGGCGTCGTTCTCGTGCTCGGCGTGATCCAGATGGCGGTGCAGTTCCGCTGCTTCCTCCACGTCAGCCTGAAACGCTCGTCGCGCCACGACCTGCAGCTGATCCTTTTCTCCACGCTCATCATCGCGCTGATGGTGTCGGGAACGCTGGTCATCCTGTTCAACCTGCGCGAGCGGATGATGTAAGGACGCACGCCGCCGCTCGGGGCGGCGTCGCGGTCAGTGCATGGACATGCCGTCCATCTTCATGTGGCCGGCATGCCCGTGCATGTTCATGGGATCGACGTTGGCGAGCGCCGCCATCGTCGTCACCTCGGCGGTGACGTTCACGGCCGCACCGTCGCGGAAGGTCAGCGTCACCGGGATGGTGGAGCCGATCGAGACCGGTCGGGGCAGGCCGGACACCATGACGTGCTGGCCCATCGGTTTGAGCAGCGTCGGCTTGCCGCAGGGCGTCTCGACGGAGGATAGCGGCGTCATCTTGAGCGCGTTGTCGGCGATGCTCGATTGGTGGAGCGAGGCGGTGAGCGGCGGCGCTGCGGAAACGGAGCGGATCGCCTCCGACCCCGAACAGCGCGGGGTGACCGTCATGTAGAGTGCCACCACGGTGCCGCTCGCGTCCAGCGGCTGCGCCCAGGCATTCGTCACCGTCACCTGCGTCGACGGTGCCGCGGCGCAGGCGGCGAGCAGCACGGCCGGGGCCATTGCGGCCAGTTTCACCATGGTCGTCCCTCCGCTCGCGTCCGGGTGCATGATGCCCTGCGGACGGCGGCGGGCCAAGCGGATAACGCGCGGCTGGGGCGCTGGCGTGAGGGGGCGGCTCGCCCGTGGGGGCGGTGGGGAGCCAGATGCGTGCTGGATCGTTACGCGTCCAACATCCTCAGCAAGGAACAGGGTTATGGCACGATCGGCGGAGAAGCGCGGCAAGGACGAGACCAAGGCCGCGGAGAAGAAGGTCAAGGCGACCGGCAAGCCGGTGGGCGGCGCCCGCGGCGGCATCACCGCGCCGGTGACCCCGTCGCCCGAACTGGCGGAGATCGTTGGCAAGGACGATCTGCCGCGCAGCGAGGTGGTCAGCAAGGTGTGGGAATATATCAAGAAGCACGACCTGCAGGACGCCAAGGACCGCCGCCAGATCAATGCGGACGACAAGCTGGAGAAGATCTTCGGCAAGAAATCGGCGAGCATGTTCGAGATGAACAAGCATCTGAGCGCGCATCTTTCCGCCACGAAGAAGTGACGGGTCGGGGTCGCCGTCGAACAGGGCGGTGACCGCGTGGTACCTTGCCCGCGCGTGATCGACGACGCGTGGGCAGGTCAGTAGCGGTAGCGTAGGCTGGCACGGTCGCCCGGTTGGAGGACGATCGACCAGGTCGCGACACCGTCGACGCGGCGCAGGTCGGGATCGTCCGATTCGATCTTCTGCCCCGCGGCGCCGATCGGCACGTCGATGGTGGCGGGCAGGCGCGATCCGTTGGTGGCCTGGATCAGCGCCTCGTTCCTGGCGGGCAATGTCTGCTCGACCAGGATTTGGGGGCTGGTGCCGACGGCGATGCGGAAGGTCTCCCCCTCGGCACGGTCGTCCAGCGTTCCCAGGCCGAGCAGCAGCCGTTCCTCGCCGCGCCGGGCGTAGGTGGCGGTGCTGCCCGAGGGCAGGGCGAGGCCGAGGCCCTCTTCCTTGCGATTGCGCAGCACGAGGACGACGGGAGTCGGCGAAGGCGTCGCCGTCTGGCCCGGATAGAGCGGGCGGCGATAGCGTCGCTCGAACGGGACGGTGGTGCGGGCGAGCAGGGCGACCTGTTTCTGGCCGCGCGCGCGGACGGTCACCGGCTCGGGCACGCGGTAGAGTTTGAGGTCGCCGACATCCTCGGGCGGGGGGGGCGGCGCCGGTGGTGGAGGGGGCGGTAGCGGCGGCGGCGGCGCGAACATGGCGTTCGCCACCCGCGAGCCGGTGAGCACGATCGACCCTGGTTCTTCGTACACCTGCTCGCGCAGGTCGGAGGTGGTGGTGCCGAGGGGATAGCAGGTCAGCGACAGGGGCGCGGCCGGGACGCGGAAATCGGGCGTGGCGATCCGGTTAAGCCGGCCGGCGACGGCGGCGACCTCGGCATCGGCGAACGCCTCCGCATTGCCGTTGGCGAGCGTCAGCCAGGCGAACAGGTCGAGCGAGCGCGCGTCGGCGGCGATCGTCGCGACGTAGCTCGCGCGCCAGTCGAAACCCGAGGCGAGATAGCTGAGCCGCACGGTGACGGTGCGCGCAACGGGACTGTCGACGGCGACGCTGAGCACCGGCTTGCTCGACAGGCCGGCGGGCACGCCGCGGAAGGACAATCGCTCGGGCAGGCCGGCGCAGCGCAGCGCCTCGATCCCGGTGGCGGTTCGCAGCACCACGCCGGATGCAGGGCCGGCGACGATCGTCGCCTCCTCGCTGGTGCGGCGGCCGGTGGCGCGGTCGGTGCGGGTCAGCGTCACCTGCCGGCCCAGCGTGCCGTCGATCAGCGAGGCGGGCGACAGCAGGCGCGCGTCGCGGTTCTTCTCCACCACGCCGCCGGGCAGGCCGTCGACCACCGCGCTGACCGGCACGATCCCTGCCGCCACGCCCTCGAACCGGAGGGTGGCGGGGCCGCGCGGCACGGCGATGCGGCGCGTCTCGGTGACGAGTGCGAAGCCGCGCAGGTCGTTCAGGTCGATCGCGCCGCGGCCGTAGGGCGCACGGTAGACGGTGAGCGCCACCCGCTGCGGCGCGGGCGATGTCACCACGCGCGGCTGCGCGGCGGCGGGAGTGGCCGCTGCCGCCACGATCAGCAGCGCCGCGCGGAGCAGGGCGGCCGGCATCAGTAGCGGGTGTCGAAGGTGGCGGTAACCACGGCCTCCCCATTGGCGGGCACGGGCACCTGCCACACCGCGGTGCCGGCATCGCGCCGTTCGCTGGGGCGGCTCTGCTCGACGATGCGCGTATCGGCATAGCCGAGCCCGGCCTGGGCGAGTTCCACCGTGACGGGGCGGTTGCGCGCGTTGGTCAGGCGATAGCGGACCTGCGTGCGCCAGCGGTCGCCGCCCTGCCGGGTGCGCGACACGGTGGTCGGCTGCACCTTGACGTCGAAGGCGTCGCCGGTGGGCAGCGCGATCGTCGACCCTTGCGGCGTGTGATCGATGCGGTTCTCGCCGGTGAACTGCGGCTGGCCGCGCGCGTCGCGGACGTAGACGCGGACCACGCCGGCGGGCAGCGCGTCGCCCAGCCCGGCGGCGCCCGAATTGGCGAAGCGGAGGACACTCTGTGCGCTGCGCGGCGCATCGGCGGTGCCGAGCCACCCGTTCTCGAACCGGTAGCCGGAGCTGGCGGTGACGCCCTTGGCGTCGAGGAAGCTGACCTGCTTGGTCTGCTTGTCGGCGATCGTGGTGCGCTGGGCGAGCGGGTAGAGGTAGTAATCGCCCAGCTGCTCGCGACCCGAACTCTCCGTCCCCGGCGTCATCCGCACCGGGCGGCGGGGGCGGGGCGTAAAGTAGTCGTCGTTGTCGGCGTTGCCGACATCGCCCGCGACCAGCAGGGTGCGCGCGTCGTTGAAGGTGGTGCCGCTGGTGTTGCGCAGGGTGACCCAGCCCTGCACGTCGACGGTGCCGCTCCTATCGTCGAACAGCGCGACATAATCGGCGCTCCACCCCAGGCCGCGGCTGAGATACGACAAGCGCGCCGGGCGCGTGCCGGCGCGGGTGCTGGCCAGCGTGACCGACAGCGTCGGGCGGGCGCGGAGCGACGCGGGCACCCGGTCGAACACGGCGCGGACGGGCAAGCCGTCGTCGCGCAGCACCTCGATCCGCCCGTCGATGTCGAGCACCACGCCGCCGTTCACCGCCAGCACCCGCGCCCGCTCGCGCGTTTCCGCGCCGGTCGCCGGGTTGGTGCGGATCAGCGTGATCGCCTCGCCCACCGCCTTCTCCATCAGGCTGGACGGGCTGAGCAGATCGTAGTCGAAATTCTGCTCGACGATGGCGGCGTCGGGCACGGCGAGCGACACCGTTTCCGGCCGGATCTGCGCGCTGACGTCGGGAAAGTCCTGCCGCACCCGGCCGCGCGCGAGGTCGAGCGGGCGGACGTCCTGCACCAGCGCGACGTCGTTGTTGTAGATGGTGACCGACACGTCGCCCTGCGCGCTGCCCGCCCCCGGCGCGGCCGCCGGTGGCGGTGCGACCTGCTGCGCCGCCAGGGCCGTCGGCATCGCCAGCATCAGGGCCGAAGCCGGTATCGCGCGCATCCTAAGTTCCCCTCGTGTCCGACGAGCATCATGCGGGGCGGCGCGGCGGGACGCAACCGGCGCCCGCGCCCGATCAGAACAGGAGCTTGCGGATCGACAGCCTGACCGAGCGGCCGAGCGCGTCGAGATAGGCGGGCTGGTAGCTGATCGGCGTGGTGCCGGTCGCGTCGGTGACGCGCTGGCGGCGGTTGAACAGATTGTCGATGCCGATCGTCACGCGCGCGCCGCGCAGCCAGGGATGCGCGCGCACCCAGTCGATCCGGCCGCCGAAATCCGCGAACAGCCGCAGGTCGGCGGTGGCGAGGTCGGCGAAGCGCAGATCGTCCGCCGCCGCCAGCCCGTTGACGCGCGTCGCCGCCCGGTAGTCGAACGATAGTCGCGCGCCGAGGCCGTTGTTGGTGTAGCCGGCCTGGCCCTCCAGCTCGTGCCGGGGCGACCCGCCGCCGCCGCCGATCACGTCGCCGTCGAGCAGGTCGAGCACCGGCCCGCCATCGGCGATGCGCACCCGATCGGTGAAATGCCAGGTGTGATAGAGAGCGAACTGAAGGCGGCCGCCGGCCTGGCCACCGCCGCGCCCGCCGAAGCCGCCGCCGCCGAAGCCGCGCCCGCCCGGCCTCCCGCCACCCGGCCCTCCACCACCCGGCCCGCCGGGGCCTGCCGGACGTGCGCCTTCCCCTTGCGGCGGCGAACCGCCGGGCGGTCGCAGCCCGGCGAAGGGATTGGGACCGGTGCCGGCGCGGAACGCCTCGATCTCGCGCTGGAGGCGGGAGCGGAGCGGGCGGGAGAAGTTGACGCCCCAGCGAAGCTCGCGCTGTTCGGAGCGGGACAGGCTGACCGGGCGGGTGTCGACGCTGAGGAGGTCGCCGTCGGCGTCGCGCACGAAGCGGCCGGGGAAGGCCGCCTCGATCGCCGGGATGGCGGAGGGGAAACTGCGGATCGGGTCGTCGATCCGCGTGCCCGTGTAGTTGGCGGTGAGGACGAGGTCGGTCGCGGTCCAGGGCTTGAGCGTCAGCCCGACGCGCTCGACGTGGCGGTCGCTCTCGCGCAGCAGCGGGTTGCCGCCGGTGATCGTGGTCACCGTCGCGGTGGTGCCGCGGGTAAAGTCGAACACGCGCACGCCGGGCGTGGTCACCGTCGGCGCGCCGAGCTGCGTCGGGCTGGGTGCCTGCGCCTGATCGGTGACGTTGACGAGCAGGCGCACGCCCTCCGCCGGTTGCCAGTTGAGGCCGTAGCCGGTGGTCACCAGCGTGCCGAAATCCGACAGGCGATCGACCGCGACATTGCCGTTGAGCGACAGGCGCCCGATCGCCGCGGCGCGGGCGGTGATCGGCAGGTCGACGCTGGCCTGGCCGTTGACGGCGTCGCGCGACACGGCGCCCTGCGTCACCAATTCCTGGCGGAAGGCGCGGCTGTCGAGATCCAGCGTGCTCGCGCCCAGGCGGATGCTGGTCGACACCGGCCCGGCGGGCAGGGTGAAGGCGGTGCCGGTGAACAGCAGATCGCCGGTGCCGCTGCTCGTCACCGATCGGGCGCGGTTGGCGGGCAGCCCGGCGAGGGCGGCGGCGGGGATGGTGCCCAGCGGGTCGGCGCCCGCCGTCACCAGCGCCTGGAAGCCGGCGGCATCGAAGCCTTGCTCGGTCGCGGTTTCCGTCTCCGCGCGGTCGAAGGCGCCGGTCGCGGTCCACTGCCAGCGGCCGATCGTGCCGTTGGCGGTGGCGCCCAGTCGCGCGGTGAGCCCGCCGGTACGCTGGAACAGCGGGCCGACGCCGCGCTGGTCGACGACGCGGGTGACGGCGCCCGCGGGGGTGGTCAGCGCCAGCGAGGGCAGGCCGAAGCGGCCGACGCTGTCGGTCACCTCGATCCGGCCGTTCAGCGTGGCGTTGACGCCGAGCAGCGGCTGCGCGCGCACCGCGTTGGCGCTGAACGTCCGCGTTTCCGGCAGCAGCGTGCGAAACGGCGTCTGGTCGAACCCGTTGCCGGTGCCGTCGTCGCTGCTGCGCGCCAGGATGCCGCGCTCCGATTCGAGCAGCGGGCTCGCCTGCTGGTAGGACAAGTGCAGGTTGTTGCGGCCGCCGCGGCGGATCGACAGCAGGTCGATTTCGCCCTGCGCGGCGTGGCGGCCGCCCTCCGTCGCGATCCGGTCCGACGCTTCCGCGGTCACGGCGCGGAAGCGGCGGCGCAGCACGAAGTTCACCACCCGGCTGTCGGCGGGGTAGCCGTATTTCAGCGCCACCTCCTCGGGCAGGATGTCGACGCGCAGGATCGCCTCGGTCGGAATGTCGCGGATCTCCTGAAAACCGGAGATGCGGCGACCGTCGAGCAGCACCACCGGCGCGCCGCCGCGGCCGGACCGGGTCTGCGGCCCCAGTTCGGTCAGCAGCTCCGAAACCGAGTTGACGCCGTAGGAGCGGATGTCGGCGGGCGAGAGCTGCTGATCGGCCGGGATGTCGCCGACCACCTGGCCCGGTAGCCGGCGCGAGCCGGTGACGACGATCTCCTCCCCCTCGTCGGCGTCCGCGGGCGCGTCTGCGGCGGCGGGGCTCGCGTCCGCCGCGGGCGAAGGCGGCGATTGCTGGGCCGCGGCGGGGGCCGTCATCGCCACGATCATCAACGGCCAATGGTGTTGCAAATGCCCGATCCTTCGCGTGGGGACCGGTGCCCTACCGTCGATATGTCGCAGAACTATGTCGGTCGGGCGACTGGCAAAGGCGCTCCGCTACGCTGTCACGGGCGCCAGACGTAGTTGGGTGCCGCCGTCACCTCCGCGAGGGGCGCGGTCAGGCCGCCATAGGTCGAGTCACTGTCGAGATCGCCGGCGACGAAGCCGTAGAAGACACCCTTCGAGGCCGAAGCGCCACGCTGTTCGACATCGCCGACCATCTGCGCGGTGCCGGAAAGGACGATCCCCTGTTCATACTCGCCGAGGCCCAGGAAGGTGGTGGCGGCGTGCGCGCGGTCGCGCAGCACGGTGTTGCCGCGGATCACCGACAGGGCGGAGGCGCGCGCGTCGTCGCGCAATGTGCCGCCATAGACCACGGCATGGTCCTCCACCCGCGCGCGGCCGAGCACACTGCCCGACAACACCCGCGCATAGGGGCCGACATAGGCGCCGGACTCGACCGTCGCGCCCGCCGCGACCCAGCCGCCGCCATTGGCGTGGCGATGCCCGCCGGGAACCGGCGAGGGGGCGTTCGCCTGATACCCTTCCGGCATCGCGCCGGTGAACTGCACCATCCAGGGATAGCGGTAGATCGAGTAATAGCCCTGGTCCCAGCGGATATGATGGAAGGTGGAGGGCGTCGCCATCACGATCAGGTACAGGCCGGTGTCGCCCTGCTGGACCGTCAGCGTCGCACGGCCGTCCGCCCCGCGCTGAAGCGGCGAGTAGCGGCTCTTGCCGTCGGCGCCGACCGCGACCAGGCCCCAGCGCCAGTCGGACGAGGGCTGGTCGACCGCCGGCGGGTCGAGCACGAGACCCGGCAGGGTGGTCGTCGCCGGCGCCTGCTGGACGACCCCGCGGAAATCTACGCTGACGCTGCCCGACGCGCCGTCGGGGTGAAGGCGCACGATGTTGTAGCCCCAGCGCTGCGGCGCCCAGGCGGTGGGCACGGCGAAGCGGCGGTTGCCGAGGTCGAGCGGGTCGAGCCGGGTGGAGCGCAGGAAACGGTCGCCCTCCTGCGGCGCGTAGTCGCCGTAATTGCGGCGATACACCGCGCCCTGGTCGCTGCCGTCGGGGTTGGTGTAGTCCCAGTTGGCGTTGTGCATCGCCCAGTCGCCGAACACGTCGTTGAGCTGCGACAGCGTCCAGCCCTGATTGGTCATCAGCACTTCCAGCGGGTCGGCATTCTCGAACCCCGGCTGGCCGCGGCGCGGCGCCCTGTTCCAGATGTCGGACACCGCGCGGTAGCCGAAGCGGTTCTTGACGTATTCGAAGAACTGCCAGCTGCAATAACGCATCCGCGTCGTGCCGTAATAGAGATGCGGATAGTTGACCTGGAAGACCGAGCAGTGAGTGTTCGACCGGAACTCGGGCAGCTGGTGCGTCATCCAGTTGGCGTGATCCTCCCACAGCCAACCGACATAGGGCGAATCCTGCAATCCGCCGGTGCCGCCCTGCAGCGCGTGGGTGAATTCGTGCGCCAGCCCGTGACGGTCGCGCATGCCGCCCGGTCCGATCCACATGCCCGGCGTTCCGGTGGCGTCGATGCCGCCCGACAGGCCGTAACCGGCGCCGACGAACACGTTGACCTTGCGCTTGGCCGCCGAGGAACAGAAGGGCTGGATCATGTCGATCCGGTCGATGAACTGACCCCAGGCCATCTCCAGGAACTCGCCGGCCTCGCGCGCGTCGGCGTCGTTGCTGACCTGGTCGAGCCAGCGGAAGGCGAAGTGCGCAGTCTCGTGGCGGACCGGCATGTCGCGGTTCGCGGCGTCGTGCGGGTCCGGCGCGGCAACCGACCAGGTGCCGGTGACGCAGGCGGAATTGGCGGTGGCGGCGGGTGCGACGGTCGGCGCGGGCGCCGGCGTGGCGATGCCCGTCGGCACGGGTGCCGCGTCGTCTTCCCCGCCGCCGCATCCCGCCAGCGCCATCGAGAGCGCCGCGACGACCAACATCCCGTTCCTCATGTTCTTCACTTCCCGCACGCATGCTGTCCGGCCGCCGTCGCGACCGTGATCTGGATCAAGCTGCCGTCATAGCAGGGTAAGAGGTTGCCGCATCGTTAAGCAGCGGAAATCCCTCGCCAAATCGCCGTTTTGGTCGGGTGCTGTGTCGTGGGTGCGACAATCGGCGGCGGCATCCACAGGCGGCCGCGGTTGCGCTAGGCTGCCGGGCATGAGCATCGCCCCGATTCGCGCCGGCATCGGCGGCTGGACCTTCGAGCCGTGGCGCGGCACCTTCTTTCCGGCGAAATGGCCGCACAAGCGCGAGCTGGAATATGCCGCCGCCCGGCTCTCCGCGATCGAGGTCAACGGCACCTATTATTCCAGCTTCAAGCCCGCGACCTTCGCCGGCTGGCGCGCGCAGGTGCCGGACGGCTTCGTCTTCGCGCTGAAGGCGTCGCGCTACTGCACCAACCGCAAGGTGCTGGCGGAGGCGGGCGAGTCGGTGGCGCGCTTCGTCGCGCAGGGGATCGTCGAGCTGGGTGACCGGCTTGGCCCGATCCTGTGGCAGTTCATGGCGACCAAGAAGTTCGACGCGGACGATTTCCGCGCCTTCCTGGCGCTGCTGCCGCCCGCGGAGGCCGGCGTGACGCTGACCCACGCGGTGCAGGTGCGGCACGAGAGCTTCGCGGTGCCGGCCTTTGTCGAGATGTGCCGCGCGGCGGGGGTGGCGATCGTCTACGCCGACTCGGCCGATTACCCCGCGATCGCCGACGTGGGCGGGCCGATCGTCTACGCGCGGCTGGAGAACGGGGTGGAGGAGGAGCCGGCGGGCTACTCGCCCGCGCAGCTCGATGACTGGGCGGCCAAGGCGAAGGTCTGGGCGGCAGGCGGCCAGCCGGAAGGACTGCCCTACGCCGTGCCCGACCACGCTCCGCCGACGACGCCGCGCGAGACGTTTGTGTTCTTCATCAACGGTGCCAAAATCAGGGCACCCCACGGCGCGATGGCGCTGATCGAGCGGGTGTCGGGGTAGGCTGACCGATCAGGAGATGGTTTCGGTCTGTGTCGGCGGCGCGACGGGGGCGGCCGGGGCGGTGGTCAAGGGAGCGGTGGTGACGGGGGCGGGCGGCACCGGTTGCGGGCCCTGTGCCTGGCCGAGGATGGCGGCGGTCTCGATCACGTCGAGCGCCTGGTGGACCAGGGTGTAGCGGCGGGCTGCGGCGATCCAGCCGCTCGCCTGCGCGGCGCCGGGCAGCTTGGCGACCTCGGCACGGGCGGCGGCGACCTGGCCGTCGTCGAGCAGCCGGCGCGCGCGGGCGAGCCGATCGACCGGGGCGGTGGTGGGCGTGTTCTCGCGCCGCAGCACGACCAGCGTGCCGAGCTCGCGACGAAAGGCGGCGAGCCAGTCGTGGCCGTCGCCGGACTGGAGTTGAGGGGCGAGCGTGTCGAGGCTCTGGCGCAAATCCTCCACCGTGACCGGGTTGCGCGCGGCCGCGATCACCACGGCGACGGCGCGCGGCTGCGCGGCGACGAAGCGGCTGCGCAGCTGCTCCTCCAGATAGCCGAGCGGGGTGCCGCGATCGATTGCGCGGCGGGCGGCGAAAGCGACCATCAGCGCCTCCGCGCGGGTCGCCTGCGCACCGGCGGCGGCGGCGTCGGTCGAGATGGTGGCGGCGCGCGCCTCCAGCGCGGCGAGCTGGGCGGCGAGCGCGGCCTCGCGCGTGACCAGCGTCGCCGGGTCGACCGCGGGCGGCGCGCCGCCGGGGCCGAGCGGCTGCGCGGGGGTGAAACCGGTGGCGACCGGGCGCGCGGCTTCCTTGGCGGCGGTGCGCCCGGCGATCAGCCCGGTGGTGAGCGCGTAACCGGCGAACAGGCCGCCGACGACGAAGGCCAGCAGCAGCAGCGCGAGGACGAGCCCCCAGCGGCGACCGCGGGGGCTGGGGACATCGGCGGGCGCGTGGCTGCTCATCGCCGCCGGTTATCCCCGCGGCGGAGGGCGCGGTCAATCGCCCTGAACACGGGACAGGTCGACCGCGAGCGCGACCAGCGCCTCGTCGCGCGGGTGCGGGGCCGCCGCCACCCGTCGCCAGCCCCCGCCCGCGGCCTCCGCGACCGCCGGGCTGAGCGCGGCGATCGCGATGGCGGTGCGGCGCGAAGGAGCGACCAGCGCGGCGAGGCGCCGGGCGGCGCGGGGCGAGTGGAGCAGCGCGACCGCGCCGGCAAGCGCGTCGACCGCGGCGGGTGCCACCGGTAGCGGCTCCGCGGCGTAGACGGCGAGCACGTCGGCGCCGACCGGATGATGATCGCGCCCGGTCAGGTGGAGCAGGCGCCGCGATCCCGCGCGGGCGGCGAGGCTGGCGGCGTCGGCGTCGCCCGTCGCCTCCACCGCGAAGCCCGCCGCGCATGCCGCCGCCGCCGTTGCCGCGCCGACCGCCAGCACGGGCAGGCGGCGGAGCGCGGCGAGACCGTCGCCGCCGTGGCGAAAGGCGTTGGCGCTGGTCGCGAGCAGCGCGTCGTAGGCGGTGGTCTCGGGCGGCGTCCAGGCGAGGGGGGCGACGGCGAACAGCGGCAGGCGGATCGCGGCGAGCCCGGCTGCCTCGACGCGGGTGGCGGTGCGGGCGTTGCCGGGCTCCGGCCGCAGGATCGCGACCGACCGGTGCGTCACGCGGCGAACAGGCGGCGGACGACGGGCGGCGCGCGATCGAGCAGCTCGGCGGCGAGCGTCGCGCCGCACAGCCGGCCCTGAGTCCCCTCGACCGAGCCGGTGACGTGCGCTTCCCCGTCCTCGGCGAGGAGCTCGGCGCGCAGCGACAGGGTCTCGCCCGCCAGCGAGGCGAGCGCGCCGACCGGCGAGTGGCAGTCGGCGCGCAGCGCGGCGAGCAGCGCGCGCTCGGCGACGATGCAGGCGTGGGTGGCGGGATCGTCGATCGCGCCGACTGCGGCGTGCGCGACCTCGTCGGCGGCACGAACCTCGACGCCGACCGCCCCTTGCGCGGGGGCGGGCAGCATGACGTCGGTAGGGATGGCGTGGCCGACCTCGTCGCGGCCCAGCCGGGCCAAGCCGGCGGCGGCGAGCAGGGTGGCGTCCACCTCGCCCGCCGCCAGCTTGGCGAGACGCGTCTCGACGTTGCCGCGGAACAGCGTGATGGTGAGATCGGGGCGGAGGCGGAGCAGCTGCGCGCGGCGACGCGGGCTGCTGGTGCCGACGCGCGCGTTCCGCGGCAGTGCCTCCACCGAGGCGGCGCCGATCAGTCGGTCGCGCACGTCGGCGCGGGGCAGCGTCGCGGCGATCCGGATGGCGGCGGGGCGAACGGTTTCCACGTCCTTCATCGAGTGGACGGCGGCGTCGATCTCGCCGTCCAGCAGCGCGCGGTCGAGCTCCTTGGTCCACAGCGCCTTGCCGCCGATCTCCGCCAGGGCGCGATCCTGCACCCGGTCGCCGGTGGTACGGATGATGACGGTGGCGACCTCCTCGTCGTGCCAGCCGTGCGCGGCGCACAAGGCGGCACGGACCATCGCCGCCTGGGTGAGGGCGAGCGGCGAACCGCGAGTGCCGAGCCTGAACCGGATCATGCGCGTGCGCCTAGCGGGGGGAGGGGGCGGGCGACAAGGGTTGCGTAGCTCCGCCGTCATGCCGGGCCCGTCCCGGCATCCTAAACCCGTTCGGTGACCATCTCGCTTCACCATGTACGCCACCCCGGCGAAAGCCGGGGCCCAGGTGGGGACGAGTTGATACGAGCCATGCCGCTCCCCCACCAAGACCTTCCCACCTGGGCCCCGGCCTTCGCCGGGGTGGTAGGCGTCGGGGACAAGCGTCGCGTAGCTTCGCCGTCATGCCGGGCTCGTCCCGGCATCCAGAGCGGCGAGCGGTGGTGCTGCTTGGCTCTGGACGCCGGGACGAGCCCGGCGTGACGAAGGACAGGGACCGTCCACGCTCAGAAATCGATGGCGATGCCCTTCTTCTCCCAGTCGCCGTAGCGGACGGGATTCTTGCCCAGCGGGTCGTGCGCGGGTTCGGGCGTGTCCTGCGGCGCGGGTACCGGCGGGTTGGGGGAAAGGTGGGCGGGGGGCTTCAGGTCGGCGGGGCGCTGGCCCATGGGGATGCTCCGGCTTGTGGGGAGAAGATTTGCGACTTCGCGATCACACGTCCACATAGGGGCGATGCCCGCCTCTCCCAAGCAACACTCGCACGCCCCCGAACCATTGGGCGTGCCGACCAGGCGCGCGGCGATCAGGCTGCTCGACGCGGTGCTGCGCCGGGGCGAGTCGCTGGAGGCGGCGCTGCCCGCGGCGACGCGGATGGTGCACGGGCCGGATCGCGGCCTGGCGCACGCGATCGCGGCGGAGACGCTGCGCCGGTTGCCCGACCTCGACGCGCTGATCGACGGCGCGACCGAGCGGGTGCTGCCCGACGATGCCAAGGCACGCACGGCGCTGCGCATCGCGCTGGTGCAGGCGCTGGTGCTCGGCACGCCGCCGCACGCGGCCATCGCGACGGTGCTGCCGCTGGTCGACGGGGGCCCCCGAAAGCTGGTCCACGGGGTGTTCGGCACGCTGATGCGCGGAGGGCTGCTGCTGCCCGAGGTGCCGAGCCTGCCGGCGGACGTCGAGGCGCGCTGGGCGACGGCGTGGGGCGAGGAGATGGTGGCGGACGCCGAGCGCGCGATCGCCGCGCCGCCGCCGCTCGACCTGACGCTGGCCGATCCGGATGTCACGGAGGCGTGGCGCGAACGGCTCGGCGGCGAGAGTGTCGCGCCCGGTCATCTGCGATTGGCCGATCACGCGCCGGTGGCAGAGATGGAGGGATATGCCGAGGGGGCGTGGTGGGTGCAGGACGTCGCCGCCTCCATCCCGGCGCGGCTGATCGGGGCCGGCGACGGGGCTCATGTGCTCGACCTGTGCGCGGCGCCCGGCGGCAAGACGATGCAGCTCGCCGCCGCCGGCTGGCGGGTGACGGCGGTGGATTCGTCGGCGGGGCGGATCAAGCGGCTGCGCGAGAACCTGCACCGGACGCGGTTGAAGGCGGAGGTGGTGCGCGCCGACGTGCTCGACTGGGCGCCGGACGAACCCGCCGACGCGGTGCTGCTCGACGCGCCGTGCAGCGCGACGGGCATCTTCCGCCGCCACCCCGACGTGCTGCACCGGGTACGGCCGGCGGTGGTGGAGGAACTGGCGGGATTGCAGCGCCGGCTGCTGGCGCGGGCGGCGGACTGGGTGAAGCCGGGCGGCACGCTGGTCTACGCCACCTGCTCGCTGGAGCCGGAGGAAGGGGAGCGGCAGCTGGAGCGGTTCCTCCGCGCGCGATCCGATTATGCGCTGGTGCCCGCCGATCCGCAGGTGGTGCCCGCGACCGAGGGGGCGGTGCGCACGCTGCCGGGGATGCTGGCGGGGGGCAATGACGGGTTCTTCGTGGCCAGGCTGGTGCGGGGATAGCCTCGTCATGCCGGGCTCGTCCCGGCATCCCGTGCCAAGCAGCGCTGTGCTCCGTTACACTGGATGCCGGGACGAGCCCGGCATGACGTGGAGGAGCGACTTGCCGAGCGGGGCGGCGATGATACAGGATGCCGTCATGACGCCCGTCCGCATCGCTCCCTCGATCCTTTCCGCCGATTTCGCCAGGCTGGGCGAGGAGGTGCGCGCGATCGACGAGGCGGGCGCCGACTGGATCCACGTGGACGTGATGGACGGGCATTTCGTGCCCAACATCTCGTTCGGCCCCGCGGTGATGAAGGCGATCCGGCCGGTCACGACCAAGCCGTTCGACGTCCACCTGATGATCGCGCCGGTCGACCCGTATCTGGAGGCGTTCGCGGAGGCCGGCGCCGACTGCATCACCGTGCACGTGGAGGCGGGGCCGCACATCCACCGCACGGTTCAGCGGATCAAGGCGCTGGGCTGCCGCGCGGGCGTGGTGCTGTGCCCGGGGACGCCGGCCAAGATGCTCGACTATCTGCTCGACACGGTCGACCTGGTGCTGGTGATGAGCGTCAATCCCGGCTTCGGCGGGCAGCACTTCATTCCGTCGCAGCTCAAGAAGATTGCCGCGATCCGCAAGATGATCGACGCGGGCGGGCGGGCGATCGACCTGGAGGTGGACGGCGGCATCGACCCGGAGACCGCGAGGGCGTGCATCGAGGCGGGCGCCGACGCGCTGGTGGCGGGAACGGCGGTGTTCCGCGGTGGTCCGGCCGCCTACGCCGCCAACATTGCGGCGCTTCGCGGCGGGTGAGCGACGCCGACCTCGATCCGGGCCTCGACGGGATCGAGGAGGGACGGCGGCTGATGCGCGTCGGCGGCGACAAGGGATTGTCGCTGGCCGAGCGGCTGTCGGAGCGGTTCCACGCGCTGACCTGGCGGACGCCGATCCACGCCATGCGGCTGAAGGGCCGCTATCCGCTGAAGCTGGTGGCGGTGCCCGATGATCCCGTGCTGGGCGACGTGGCGCGCGGGCAGGCGCTGCTGAGGGGGCAGATGGCGTTCCGCGGCGAGGTACGGAGCATCGACTCGCTCGATTTCGTGCGAGGCGAGTGGGGTCGGCCGTTCGGCACCTATCTCCACTCCTTCGCGTGGCTGCGCGACCTGTCGACGGTGGCGACCCGCGCGCAAGGGGCGCCGATCGCCGAGGGGCTGATGGCGCGCTGGCTGGAACAACATGCCGACCGCGTCGGCGGTCCGGCCTGGACGCCCGAACATTGGGGACGGCGCATCCTGCACTGGACCGCGCACGCGCCGCTGATCCTGTCGTCGACCGACCTGATCTATCGCAGCCGCGTACTCAACGCGCTGGCCCGCGGCGCCCGGCACCTCGATCGCGGCGCGGACAAGGCGCCGCCGGGGCCGGGCCGGATCGCGGCGTGGTGCGGCGTGGTGACGGCCGGGCTGCTGATCCCGGGCGGCGACCCGCGGCGCGCGTTCGGCGAGGCGGGGCTGGCGCGCGCGCTGGCAACCGGGCTGTTCGACGACGGCGGCGCGGTATCGCGCAGCCCGGCGATGCTGCTCGACACGGTGGCGCTGCTCGCCGCGCTGCGCGAGGTGTACGCGGCGCGGCGCGAGGCGGTGCCGGGCGCCGTGGCGACCGCGCTCGCCCGGAGCGTGCCGGCGCTGCTGGGCGTGATGCACGGCGACCGGATGCTGTCGAGCTGGCAGGGTGCGGGCCCCTCCACGCCCGAGCACGTCGCGGCGGTGATCGAGGCGAGCGGGGTGCGTACGCGGCCCCTGCGCCAGTCGCGCGACTGGGGATACCAGCGGCTGGCGGCGGGCGGCGCGGTGCTGATCGTCGATGCCGCGCCGCCGCCGGTGGCGCGCGTCGTCGAGGGCGGGTGCGCGTCGACGCTGGCGTTCGAGTTCTCCGACGGGGCGGAGCGGCTGATCGTCGGCTGCGGCGGCGCGCGGGCCGGGCTGGCGACGCTGCCCGCCGGGTTAATCGAGGGGCTGCGGACCACGGCGGCGCACTCCACGCTGACGCTGGGCGACTCCAACTCCACCGCGATTCACGCCGACGGCACGCTGGGGCGCGGCGTCACCGAGGTCGAGCTGTCGCGCCAGGAATCGGAGGGGGCGAGCCGGATCGAGGCGAGCCATGACGGCTATGTCCGCCGCTGGGGCTTCCGCCATCGCCGCCAGCTGCTGCTGACCGGCGACGGGCGCGAGCTGCGCGGCGAGGACCAGTTGTTGCCCGAGGGGCGCCGGCGGCAGGTACGCGGCGTGCGCTTCGCGCTGCGCTTCCACCTGGGGCTGGGGGTGGAAGGATCGCCGACCCCGGACGGGCAGGGCGCGATCCTGCGGCTGCCCGGCGGCAGGCTGTGGCAATTCCGCTGCCGCGGCGGCGGGCTGGGCGTGGAGGAGAGCGTGTGGGTCGATGGCGAGGGGCGGCCGCGATCGACGTGGCAGCTGATCGTCTCCGGCGAGGCACCGGCGGGCGGCGCGCATGTCAGCTGGGCCTTGAAGCGCGCGCTGTGACCGGCCAAGGGCCGCGACCATGAGCCAGATTCCCGTCCGCCGCGCGCTTCTCTCCGTTTCCGACAAGACGGGGGTGGTCGATCTCGCCCGCGCGCTGGCGGAGGCGGGGGTGGAGCTGGTGTCGACCGGGGGCACCGCCAAGGCGCTGCGCGACGCGGGATTGCAGGTGAAGGACGTATCCGACCTGACCGGTTTTCCGGAGATGATGGACGGACGGGTCAAGACGCTGCACCCGACCGTTCATGGCGGGCTGCTGGCGGTGCGCGACGATCCGGCCCATGCCGCCGCGATGGAGGCGCACGGGATCGGCGCGATCGACCTGGTGGTGGTCAACCTCTACCCGTTCGAGGCGACCGTCGCGCGCGGCGCGGGGCGGGACGAGGTGGTCGAGAATATCGACATCGGGGGCCCCAGCATGGTGCGGTCGGCGGCGAAGAACCACGCCTATGTCGCGTGTCTCACCGATCCGGCCGATTACGCCGGCGTGATCGACGAGGTGCGCGGCGGCGGCACGACGATCGAGACGCGGGCGCGGCTGGCGGCCAAGGCGTTCGCGGCGACCGCGGCCTATGATTCGGCGATCGCGCAGTGGTTCGCCTTCGCCGATCAGGGCGAGCGTTTTCCGCAGACGCTGCCGCTCGCCTTCGTACGCCACGCCGACGAACTGCGCTACGGCGAGAACCCGCATCAGGCCGCGGCGCTCTACCTGCCGCGCCAGCCGTTCGCGCATGGCGTGGGGCAGGCCGACCTGATCCAGGGCAAGGCGCTGAGCTACAACAATCTGAACGATGCCGACGCGGCGATGGAGCTGGTCGCCGAGTTCCGCGACGGGCCGCCGACGGTGGTGATCGTCAAGCACGCCAATCCGTGCGGCGTGGCGAGCGGAGACACGCTGGTCAAGGCGTACCGGGCGGCGTTCGCCTGCGACAGCGTGTCGGCGTTCGGCGGCATCGTCGCGGTCAACCGGCCGCTCGACGGCGAGACGGCGGAGGCGATCGCGGGCATCTTCACCGAAGTGGTGGTGGCGCCGGGCGCCGACGACGATGCGCGGGCGGTGTTCGCGAGGAAGAAGAACCTGCGGCTGTTGCTGACCGGCGAGTTGCCCGATCCGGTGCGGCCCGGCCTGGCGGTCAAGTCGATCGCGGGCGGGCTGCTGGTCCAGTCACGCGACGGCGGGCGGCTCGGCGACCTGACGGTGGTGACGAAGCGCCAGCCGACCAGCCAAGAACTCGCCGACTGCCGCTTCGCGTGGGTCGTGGCCAAGCACGTCAAGTCGAACGCGATCGTCTATGCCAAGGACGGCAGCACGGCGGGGATCGGCGCGGGGCAGATGAACCGGCTGGAATCGGCACGGATCGCGGCGTGGAAGGCGAAGGATGCCGCCGACAAGGCGGGCTGGGAGAGCCCGCGCACGATCGGCTCGGCGGTGGCGTCGGACGCGTTCTTCCCCTTCGCCGACGGGCTGATGGCGGCGGTGGAGGCGGGGGCGACGGCGGTGATCCAGCCGGGCGGCTCGATCCGCGACGACGAGGTGATCGCCGCCGCCGACGAGGCCGGTCTCGCGATGGTGTTCACGGGGATGCGCCACTTCCGGCATTGATGCTCGGCGCTCCCCCGGACGGGAGTGGTGGCGAACCTCCTTTTACCTTCCCTGGCGAAGGCCGGGGCCCAGTTGGGAAGAGCTGGGTAGTAGCTCGAACCGCTACCCAACTGGGCCCCGGCCTTCGCCGGGGAACAAGGTGGATCGTAATAGTGCCTTGGCAGGGGAAGGCCGCAAGCTCACCGCACCGGTGCGCCGACGTTGGGAAGGGTCGCCGTGTCGCTGCTCGGCACGCTGCCGAACAGCGCCCGGTCGGCGGGACCGAAGGCGAAGCGCCACAGGATGGTCAGGTAGGTCGCGGCGATTGCGGGCAGGCCGACGACCAGCTCGATCCATTCCAGCCGGTGCGGCAGCAGCGTGAAGCCGGCGCCGACCGTCGCCGCCGCCCCGATCGCCCAGAACAGGGCCGGGCGCAGCGGCGACACCGACGCGCCGAGCAGGCGGCGAAGCAGCCCCGCCTTGATGACCGAGGTGAGGCCCAGGCTGACCGCGAGCGCCACCGCGACGCCCGCCGCCTGCCACGCGACCGGCCAGCCGAGCGCGCGCATGCCGAGGACAGCCACGAAGCTGAGCCCGATTTGGAAGCCGAGCATCGCGACCGAGATCAGCAGGTTGCGGTGACGCGCGACATAGACCAGCGCGGTCTCCGCCACGGCGCCGGTGGAGGCGAGGACCTCGCCGAGCAGCAGAAAGGCGAGCGCGGCGGTGCCGGCGACGAACTGCGGGCCGACGATGCCCATCACCGCCTCACCCGGGATCGATCCCATCAGCGCGAGCAGACTCTGCGCGGCGACGATCCAGAAGGCGACCTGGCGCACCTGCCGCGCGATCGCGGGCCGGTCGTCGTCGGCCAGTGCCTGGGTGATGACGGGGCCGAGCACGGGGTCGAAGCTGGTCTTCAGCTTCTGCGGCAATGACGCGACCTGCTGCGCCATATAGTAGATGCCGACCACCGACGGCGCGAACAGCAGGCCGAGGATGAAGCGGTCGACGTTGCGGCTGCCCCATTCGAGCGCGTCGGCGCCCGCGAGCGGCGCGTTGGCCCGCGCGAGCGCGGCGAGGCCGCGGACCTGCGGGCTCCAGCCGTGGGGCAGGCCGTAGGCGCGGATAAAGGGCACGATGCTGGCGATCAGCGCCGCCGCCATCGACGCGACGTAGGATAGGACGAGGCCGTCGCGGATCGTGAAGAAGGAGAAGCACCAGGCGGCGACCGAGATCGTCCACGGCTCCACCACCGCGCGCGCGGTCACCGCCGCCTTGACGTCGTGGCGATAGGCGAGCGCGGCCAGGCTGACGTCCGACCAGGCGATCGCGACGACGATCAGCGACAGCCAGCGGTCGAGCCCGACCACGGGCGTGTTGGGATAAAGGAGCTGCGGAAAGCTCCACAACACCGCGCTGGCGACGAGCGACAGCACGAGGGCGAGCGCCATGCCGTCCCAGACGACGTGCGCGTGCGGCCGCTCGCTCGTCGACAGCGCCTGGGCGAGGCCGCGCTTGAGACCCAGCGTGGCGAGCAGCGCGGCGAGTTCCACCACCACCACCGCGATGGCGAAGCGGCCGACCAGATCGGGACCGTAGAGGCGGCCGGCGATGAACAGGAACGGGATGCGCGCGACGAGCCGCAGGATGAACCCCGCGATGTTGGTGCGGCCGCCTTTGGCGAGTGCGTCGATATCAGCCGACTGGGCCATCAACCGGTAGTCGCGCGCTCAAGAGCCTCCCCGGCGGAGGCCGGGGTCCAGTTGGGACGGCGTGGGTGATCGGTCACCGACGTTCCCCAACTAGGCCCCGACCTTCGCCGGGGAAGTAGAAGGTGATTGGCTGGATCAATGCGCCGCGCCCCAGCTGTGGCCGGTGCCGATCTCGACGCCGAGGGGAACGGACAGCTTCACCGCGGGCTCGGCGGCGGTGGCCATGACGTCGCGGATCACCGCCGACGCCGCCTCCACGTCCGCCTCCGGCAGTTCAAAGACGAGTTCGTCGTGGACCTGGAGGAGCATCCTGACATGGCCGAGGCCCGCGGTGACGAGTGCGGGTTCCATGCGGATCATGGCGCGCTTGATGATGTCGGCGCTGGTGCCCTGGATCGGCGCGTTGATCGCGGCGCGCTCGGCGCCCTGACGCTCGTTCTGCTGGCGGCTCTTGATGCGTGGGAAGTGCGTCTTGCGGCCGAACAACGTCTCGGTGAAGCCGCGCTCGCGGACCTGCGTCAGCGTCTCCGCCATGTAGCGGTTGACGCCGGGGAAGCGCTCGAAATAGCGGTCGATCATTCCTTGCGCCTCGTCCGCCGACACGTCGAGGCGGCCGGCGAGGCCCCAGCGACTGATGCCGTAGAGGATGGCGAAGTTGATCGTCTTGGCGCGGGCACGGGTGTCGCGGTTGACCTCGCCGAACAGCTCGGTGGCGGTGAGCGAGTGGATGTCGTCGCCGTTGGCGAAGGCGTCGCGCAGTGCGGGCACGTCGGCCATGTGCGCGGCGAGGCGCAGCTCGATCTGCGAGTAATCGGCGGCGAGCAGCACGTGGCCGTCCTCCGCCACGAACGCCTCGCGGATCTGGCGCCCGACCTCGGTGCGGATGGGAATGTTCTGGAGGTTGGGCTCGGTCGACGACAGCCGGCCGGTCTGCGCGCCGGTCAGCGAGTAGCTGGTGTGGACGCGCCCCGTCTTCGGGTTGATCTGCGCCTGGAGCGCGTCGGTATAGGTGTTCTTGAGCTTGGTCAGCTGGCGCCATTCGAGCACCTTCCTGACCACGTCGGTATGCGGCCCCTTCTCGCGCGCGATCCGCTCCAGCTCCGTCACGTCGGTGGAGTAGACGCCGGACTTGCCCTTGCGCCCACCCTTCAGGCCGAGGCGGTCGAACAATACGTCGCCCAGTTGCTTGGGGCTGCCGATGGTGAAGGGGCCACCGGCGAGGTCGTGGACCTCCTTCTCCGTAATGGCGATCTGCTGCGCGAACTCCTCCGACAAGGCGGCGAGGCGGGCGCGGTCGACCTTGATGCCGCGCCGCTCCATGCGCGCGACGACGGGGACGAGCGGGCGGTCGACCATCTCGTAGACGCGGGTCGATCCTTCGGCGGGGAGGCGCGCCTTGAAGCGCTTCCACAGCCGGTAGGTCACGTCGGCGTCCTCGGCGGCGTAGCGGGTTGCCGAGGGAAGGTCGACTTCGTGGAAGCCGCGCTGCGATTTGCCGGTGCCGACCACGTCCTTGTACGCGATGCAGCTGTGCGACAGGTGCGTGGCGGCGAGCTCGTCCATGCCGTGGCCGTGGAGGCCGGCGTCGAGGTCGAAGCTCATCACGATCGTGTCGTCGTGCGGGGCCACGTCGATGCCGCGCTCACCGAGCACGATCATGTCGAACTTCAGATTGTGGCCGATCTTGAGGACGGCCGGGTCCTCCAGCAGCGGCTTGAGCCTGGCCAGCGCCACCTCGGGCGAGAGCTGGACGGGCGTCTCGGCGAGCAGGTCGGTGCCGCCGTGCGCGAGCGGCACGTAGCAGGCGAGATTGGGGTGCAGCGCCAGGCTGATGCCGACCAGCTCCGCCTGCGTCGCGTCGGTGGAGCTCGTCTCAGTATCGACCGCGACCCAGCCCTGGTGGCGGGCAATGGTGATCCAACGGTCGAGCGCGTCCTCGTCTACCACCGTCTCGTAAGCGGCGTGGTCGCAGGGCGGGTCCTCCTCCATCGGCACCGAGGCGGGGGTGGCGACGGGCGCGTCGGCGACGCCGCTGCCACCGCCCAGCTTGGCGAGCAGCGACTTGAACCCGTGATGTTCCAGGAACGCGCGCAAGGGAGCGTCGGGAATGCCCTTCAGCGCCAGGTCGTCGAGCGGTTCGGGCAAGGCCACGTCGCAGCGCAGCGTCACCAGTTCGCGGCTGAGGCGGGCGGCGTCGGCGTGCTCGACGAGATTGTCCTTGAGCTTGCCCTTCTTGAACGCGGGCGTCTGCGCGGCGGCGAGGACGCCGGCGAGGTCGCCATGCTCCGCGATCAGCTTGGCCGCCGTCTTCGGGCCGACGCCGGGTACGCCGGGGACGTTGTCGACCGAATCGCCCATCAGCGCGAGCACGTCGCCCAGCTTGTCGGGGCCGACGCCGAACTTCTCCTCGACATAGGCGGGGCCGAGGCGGCGGTTGTTCATCGTGTCGTACAGGTCGACCGACGGGTCGGTCATCAGCTGCATCAGGTCCTTGTCGCTGGACACGATGGTGACCGACCAGCCCTGCGCCAGCGCCGCCTTGGTGTAGCAGGCGATGATGTCGTCCGCCTCCAGCCCCTCCGTCTCGATACAGGGCAGTGAGAAGGCGCGGGTGGCGTCGCGGATCATCGGGAATTGGGGCACGAGATCGGGCGGCGGCGGCGGGCGGTGCGCCTTGTACTGGTCGTACAGGTCGTTGCGGAAGGTCTTGGACGACTTGTCGAGGATCACCGCCATGTGCGTCGGGCCGTCAGCGGCGTGGACCTCGTCGGCGAGCTTCCACAACATGGTGGTGTAGCCGTAGACCGCCCCGACCGGCTCGCCATGCTTGTTGGTGAGCGGCGGCAGCCGGTGATAGGCGCGGAAGATGTAGCCGGAGCCGTCGACGAGGTAGAGATGGGGCATCGCCCGCCGATGTAGCGGGTTCGGGCGGCCCGTGCAGCCCCCGTGTGGCGCTACTCCGCGGCGACGGGGACGGCGCGCTGCCCGAACCTCGCACCGGGCGAGAGGCGGGGAACGAGCAGAACGAGCGCGAGCGCCGCTGCCGCCCCCGCGATCGCGTCGATGGCGATCGGCCCGGCGGTGACCGGACGCAGCACGATCAGGTGGCCGATCGCCGTCGCGAGGATCGTGCCCGCCAGCGCCGGCCGCAGCCAGCGCGCCGCCACCGCCGCGGGCCGCACCGCGGCGACCAGCGTGCCGAGCGCGAGCCCGCCCCAGAACATGCCGGTGAGCGGCGCCTCCGCCCCCATCACGGCGCGCAGCCAGGCGGCGAAGACGAGCAGCAGCGGCGTGCCCCAGATCACCCAGTCCCAGGCGGCGCGCAGGTGGTCGCCGCCGAGCCCACGGCGGCGCCGCCGCTCCAGCCACAGCGACGTGCCGGTGGCGGTGATCCCGCACAGCGCGCCGCCGAAGAGCATGTAGGCGAGCTCCACGGCCAAGCCGCCGTAATTGCCGAAATGGAGGTTGTAGCTGGATGCCGCCACCTGCTTGCCGATCGCGCCGTCGGACAAGCCCAGGCTGCCGTGCCAGAGGCCGGCGGCGTCGAAGGTGTAGGTGTCGCCGTAGATCAGCCGCCGGGGATGTTCGGCGATGATCTGGACGTGCTGCCCCCGGGTGCCGGGATCGTGGACGATGACGTAGGTCGGCACCGCCTGCGGCACGCGGGTGGCGAGCGTGCGCAGCGCGACGGCGATGTCGGGCAGCGGCGCGGGGGCGGGATCAGGCGTGGGCTCCGTCCCGAACACGGGGGCGTAGGCGCGGGCGAGGTCGCCGCCGGTATAGGCACGGGCGAGCACGGTGTAGCCGACGCTGCCGAGGCCGATCACCGCGCCGGTCAGCGATACCGCCAGCGCGAAGGGCAAGGTCCACACGCCCAGCCGGTTGTGCCAGTCGGCGCGGGCGAGCTGCGCGTCGTGGCGGCTGCGCAGACGGAACGCGTCGCGCAGGATGCGGGGATGCGCCAGCACGCCGGTGACGATCAGCGCCAGCATCGCCACGCCCAGCGCGCCGACCACGATCATGCCCCAGGCCAGCGGCAGGTGGAGATATTCGTGCAGGCCGATCAGGAACTCCGTCCAGGCATGTGCCTCGGGTGCGACGACGCGGCCGGTGCCGTCGACGTACCAGCCGCCGTGATCGGTGGTGACCACCGGACGCGGCAGGTCGTCCGTCGGCATGCGCAGGTAGAGGTGGGTGGTGCGCGGCTTGCCCGCATCCTGCGCGAGGCCCGCGGCGATCGCCGCCTGTGCCGCGGCCGGGGAGATCGTCGTCGCCTCCGCCACCGCCGGCTGTTCCCAGCGCTGCCAGCGATCGTGGATCACCACCAGCGTGCCCGACAGCGCGATCAGGTAGAGGAGCGCGCCAGCGAGCAGCCCGACGGCGGCGTGGCCGCCCAGTGCGCGGCGCACCAGCGTGCCGCCGCTCACGCCGCGCTCCACAGCAGCAGGCCGGCGACCGCCGCCACGGCGGGAGGGGCGACCATGCGCGCGGTGCTGGCGCGGGTCATCTGCACCGCCATGATCGCGGTCCACAGGACCGGTTGCAGGAACAGCGCGAGCACGGTGGTGTTCGCGTCGTCCCACCCGGCCCGTCGCGCCAGTGCCTGGAGCCCGAAGGCGAGCCCCTGCGCCGCGACGAACGCCACCGGCACGACCAGCGCGAACACCGCGACGCGACGCGCGACATCGCGGGCATGATGGGGAACGTGGACGGCCGGCGCCTCGCGCGGGGGGCGCATCGTGCGCGGGGCAGAGATGGCGGCCGCGTGCAGCACCAGCGCGAGCGCGGCGACGATGGCGACCGTCGTGCCGACCGCCAGCCCCCAGGCGCCGTCCTTCACCACGAGCACCACCAGCGCGACCGCCGCGATCGCCCAGCCGATCGGGGCCGCGCCGCGCCGGCCCGCCCAGCCCAGGCGGACGAGCAGCATCGCCGCAACGATCGCCGCCAGCGCGAGCGCGATCATGCGGAGGCTCGCACCGGGATGGGATGGGAAGCGATCATGCGGCGACGATAGCTCGTCCGCTATTGCAAATCAATCGCGTGATAGCGCCCGTGCTTGCGGCCGCGGGCGGCAACGACCATGTCGCGCGCCATGACCAGCATCACCGTCGCCGCGCTGCAACTCGGCTTTTCCGCCGATATCGATCGCAACATCGCCAACGTCTCGCGGTTGATCCGCGAGGCGGCGGAGCGGGGAGCGGAGGTGATCCTGCCGCCCGAGCTGTTTGAGGGCGAGTATTTCTGCCGGGTCGAGGACGAGGGATTGTTCGCCAACGCCGCGCCGGTGGGCGAGCACAAGGCGGTGCTGGCGATGCAGGCGCTGGCGGAGGCGCTGCGCGTGACGATCCCGACCAGCTTCTTCGAGAAGGACGGGCCGCATTACTATAACAGCCTGGCGATGATCGGGCCGGACGGCGAGGTGCAGGGCGTTTATCGCAAGAGCCACATCCCCGACGGGCCGGGGTATGAGGAGAAATTCTACTTCCGCCCCGGCAACACCGGCTTCAAGGTGTGGGAGGGGCCGCCGTCCGATCGGTCGGCCAAGCTCGGCGTGGGCGTGTGCTGGGACCAATGGTATCCGGAAACGGCGCGCGCGATGATGCTGATGGGGGCGGAACTGCTGTTCTACCCCACCGCGATCGGCAGCGAGCCGCATGATACCAGCCTCGATACCGCGCGGCTGTGGCGGCGCGCGATGGTCGGCCACGCGGTGTCGAACGTGGTGCCGGTGATCGCGGCTAACCGCATCGGCACGGAGCACGGCCAGCATTTCTACGGCACCAGTTTCATCTGCGACGAGCGCGGCGACATCGTCGCGGAACTGGGACGGGAGGACGAGGGCGTCATCACTGCGACGCTCGACCTGGACGTGGTGCGGCGCCACCGCGCGGCCTTCGGTTTCTTCCGCGATCGGCGGCCGGAGCTGTACGGGCGGCTCGTCGCCGACGTCTAGGACGGATCGACATTCAACGCTTCGCCTCATCATCCACCCCGGCGAAGGCCGGGGTCCAGCTGGGAGACGCGAACGGTCGGTCGTCGCACCTCTTCCACAACCTTCCCGACTGGACCCCGGCCTTCGCCGGGGTGGGAAAATGCCGAATGTCGATCCGGCCTAGGCGGCGGGAGCGGCGCCGACCGCGGGCGAGGCCGTGGGGCTGGGCCTGGGCTCGGCCATGCTGTTCGCGGGCTTGCGCTCGCAGGCGGTGAGCAGGAAAACGGCGAGAAGAAGCGGGCGCATGGATCGGTAACAGCCATGCTGGCGGCGGCGTTCCGGCGCGGCTAGGGCGACGATGGATAAAGGAGAGCGGCATGGACATGATCGGCGTGATCGGGGCGGGGCAGATGGGCGCGGGCATCGCGCAGGTGTCGGCGGCGGCGGGATACCAAGTGCTGCTCGCCGACGTGTCCAAGGCACAGGCGGAGAAGGGGCTGGCGGGCATCGCCAAGCAGCTCGACCGGCAAGTGGCCAAGGAGAAGATCGACGCCGCGACGCGCGACGCGATCCTCGGGCGGATCGAGCCGGTCGACAGCGTCGCCGCGATGGGCGACTGCGGCCTGGTCATTGAGGCGGCGACCGAGCGGGAGGCGATCAAGCGGCAGATCTTCGCGGAGGTCGGCGCGGTGATGAAGGACGGTGCGATCCTGGCGTCGAACACCTCGTCGATCCCGATCACGCGGCTGGCGCAGGCGGCGCCCGACGCAGCCCGGTTCGTCGGCGTGCACTTCTTCAATCCGGTGCCGGTGATGGGGCTGATCGAGCTGATCCGCGGCCTTGCCACCTCCGACGAGACGGTGGGCGTGGTCGAGGCCTATGCCGAGCGGCTGGGCAAGCGGGTGGTGCGTGCCAACGACGCGCCGGGCTTCATCGTCAACCGCGTGCTGATGCCGATGCTGAACGAGGCGTGCTTCGCCTTGGGCGAGGGCGTGGCTACGATCCCGGACATCGACGCGGCGTGCCAGCTGGGGCTCAACCATCCGATGGGGCCGCTGACGCTGGCCGATTTCATCGGGCTCGACACCTGCCTGGAGATCACGCGCGTGCTGTTCGAGGGGACGGGCGATCCCAAGTTCCGCCCGGCGCCGTTGCTGGTGAAATATGTCGAGGCGGGCTGGTTCGGGCGCAAGTCGGGGCGCGGGTTCTACGACTATTCGGGCGCGGAGCCGGTGCCGACGCGATAGGCCCACGCGTTGACTCGGCGACGACGCGTTGCCACCTTAGTCTGGTTAGCTAAGGAGGCGCGGGTGGCGACGGTCAACATGCACGAGGCGAAGACTCATCTGTCGCGGCTGGTCGAGGCGCTGGTCTCGGGCGCCGAGCAGGAAGTGGTGATCGCGCGAAACGGCACCCCCGCCGTCAAGATGACGGTGGTCGAGCCGAAGCGGGAGCCGCGGCGGTTCGGCTTCGCCAAGGGACGGTACGAGCTGTCGGATGAATTCGACAAACTCGATGCAGAGATCGCGGATCTGTTCGAGGAGAGCGCCGATCCGTACGGGGATAAGCTGGATCGGTGAAGCTGCTGATCGACACGCACGTCGCGATCTGGTGGGCGCTCGGCAATGAGAAGCTGTCGCTGCAAGGGCGAGCGCTAATCGGCGATCCCGGCAACGACATCTCGGTGAGCATCGCGACCTTGTGGGAGATCGCGGTCAAGAACGCGCTTCAGCGCAGCGAACCGATCGGCGTGTCGGTCGACACGGCCGCGCGGTTGATGGACGAAGCCGGATTCGATGTGCTGGCCATCGAGCGGCGTCACTTGCTCGCCATCGAGCGGCTGCCGCTCCACCACCGCGACCCGTTCGACCGTATGCTGGTCGCGCAGGCGGCGGTCGACGGCTATCGCCTCGTCACGCATGACCGGGCGCTCGCCGCGTACGGCGACCACGTCCTGTTGGTCTAGAGTCGGATGACGACGGATTGATCCACTACCGTTCGCCCTCTGCGAAGTCGAAGGGCAAGTTACGAGCGCATCGCCTCGGGCCTGTGCTTCGACTTCGCTCAGCACGAACGGGTTAAGCTGATGTCATCATGCTCTAGCCGATCAACAACCCGGCCAGCGCCGCCGACATCAGGTTGGCGAGCGATCCCGCCACCAGCGCGCGGATGCCGAGCTTGGCGATCATCGGCCGTTGGTTGGGGGCGAGGCTGCCGGTCACTGCCATCTGGATGGCGATCGACGAGAAGTTGGCGAAGCCGCACAGCGCGAAGGTGACCACCGCGATGGTGCGCGGGGAGAGCGCCGCCGCCTGTGTCCCGAGCGAGATATAGGCGACGAATTCGTTCAGCACGATCTTCTGCCCGAACAGCCCGCCGGCGATCCCCGCCTCGTTCCACGGCACGTTGAGGAGGAACATGATCGGCGCGAAGACGGTGCCGAGCAGCCCTTGGAACGACAGGCCGGGCACGCCGACCAGGTTGCCGAGCCCGCCGAGCAGCCCGTTGGCGAGCGCCACCAGCGCGACGAAGGCGAGCACCATCGCGCCCACCGCCACGGCCAGCTTGACGCCCGTCTGCGCCCCTTGCGCGGCGGCCATGATGAGGTTGGCGGGGCGTTCCTCGTCGTGCGTCGCTTCAGGCAGCGGCTCGCCAGGTTCGTCGGGATGGTCGCCGAGCGGCAGTTCGGTCTGGCGGACCAGCACGTCGGGCATGATGATCTTGGCCATCAGGATGCCGCCGGGCGCGGCCATGAAGCTGGCGGCGAGGAGATACTCGATCGAGATGCCCATCGAGGCGTAGGCGGCCAGGATCGTGCCCGCGACGCCCGCCATGCCGCTGGTCATGACGGTGAAGAGCTGCGGCGGCGTCAGCCCGGCGAGATAGGGGCGGATGACGAGCGGCGATTCGGACTGGCCGACGAAGATGTTCGCCGCCGCGCACAGCGATTCGACCTTGGAGACGCCGATCACGCGCTCGATCGCGCCGCCCAGCCAGCGCACCACCAGCTGCATGATGTTGAGGTAATAGAGGATCGACACCAGGCTGGCGAAGAAGATGATGACCGGCAGCGCCGCGATGGCGAAGCTGTTGCCGCCGATCGCGGGGCTGGCGAGCGGCCCGAACAGGAAGTCGGTGCCCGCCTTGGCGTAGCTCAGCAGGTCGGCGACCCCGCCCGACAGGAAGGCGAGCGCGGCCCGGCCCCAGGGGGCGTAGAGGACGAGCACGGCGATCCCGACCTGGAGCGCGAAGGCGCTGCCGACCACGCGCAGGCGGATCGCGCGCCGGTTGTCGGAAAGAAGGACGGCGATCCCCAGGATCACCGCGATCCCGGCCAGGCCGATCAGGAAGCGGGTCACGGCCGCGCCCGCTCGTCAAAGGTAACGACAATCACGGTACGTCCCCCGGAAATGCGACGGACCGTTGGCATCGATCCGCGTTTCCGGGGGCTATGCCGAAAACCGAAGACATAGGACAGCCGATTGTGCGCGCGCGCGGCGGACGCTAGCAACCGACGATGCAGCAGACCCCTTCCACCGTCGCCATCCCGCGCTCGCTGTTCGGCTTCTCGATCTTCTACGGCGGCATGGTGTGCATCGCCGGCGTGCTCGGCAACAAGCAGGTGGCGCTGGGGCCGCTGTCCGCGATCGGGCCGTTGCTCGGCTTCCCACCGCTCGCCATCGAGGCGGGGATCTTCGCCTTCCTGCTGCTGGTGGTGACCTCCAGCGCGGTGGCGGAATTGCACGGAAGGGAGATGGCCAACCGCTTGGTCCTGATCGGCTTCGTCCCGCTGATCTGCTCCATCCTGCTGGCGCTTCTCGTGCTTAGGCTGCCGCCGGCACCCGAGATGGAGCCCGCGCGGGTCGCCGCGTTCGACCTGATGATGGGGTCCACCCCCTGGATCTGGCTCGGCGGCATCATCGCGTACGGCGTGTCGCAGACGCTGAACGTCACCATCTTCTCCTGGTTGAAGGGGCGCGAGGGCAGCTCGCTGCTGTGGTTCCGTGCCGGGCTGGCGAGCGTGCTCAGCCAGATCGTCGATACGCTGCTCTTCATCACCATCGCGTTCGGCTTCTCGGCGATCGGATGGCTGATGGCGGGTCAGATGCTGACCAAGGTCGTGCTGTCGATCGTGCTGATCCCGCCCGCCATCTACCTCTTCGTGGCGCTCGGCCGGCGACTGGATCGCGCCGAGCGTTGATTTCGCCTCGGTCAGGTGGCGTTTCCGTCGGCGGCCGGCGCGGGTAAGGGGGACGGATGACCACTCCCCCCGTCGCCGAACGTCGCCTTTTCTCCTACACCGCCCACGGGATCACGATCGACGATCCCTATGCCTGGCTGAAGACGCCCGATTATCCCGAGCCCGTCGCTGATCCGGCGATCCTCGGCTATCTGGAGGCGGAGAACGCCTATTTCGAGGCGGCGATGGCGCCGCACCGGCCGCTGGTCGATCGCCTCTACGCGGAGATGAAGGCGCGGCTGAAGGAGGACGAGGCGACCGTGCCGCAGAAGGACGGCGACTGGCTCTACTGGTCGGCGTTCGAGGTGGGCGGGCAGTATCGCAAATGGTGGAGAAAGCCTGTCCTGAGCGGCGTCGAAGGGCCTGTCGCGGGCGGGCCGGACGAGCTGCTGCTCGACGAGCCGGCGCTGGCGGAGGGCCACGAATATTTCCGGCTGGGGGCGTTCTCCGTTTCCAACAACGGGCGCTACCTGGCCTACGCGATCGACGATAGCGGCGCGGAGCGGTTCACCGTCTACGTCAAGGACCTCGCCACCGGCGACCTGCTGCCGGAGGTGATTCCGGACATGCTGTCCGACATCGTCTGGACGGCGGACGATGCGGGCTTCCTCTACGGCGTCGCCAACGACCAGTGGCGGACCGACAATGCGCGGCTGCACCGGCTGGGCACGTCGGTCGCCGACGACGTCGAGCTGTACCGCGAGGCGGACGAGGGCTGGCGCGTGTCGGTCGGCGAGACGAGCGCGCGCAACTGGCTGGTGATCGCGACCGGCGACCACAATACGACCGAGGTGCGGCTGGTACCCGCGTCCGATCCGACGGCCGAGCCGATCCTGGTGGCGGCGCGCCGGGAGGGGCGCGAGTATGACGTGGACGAGCATGACGGCACGCTGTTCATCCACACCAACGACGTCGATCCGCAATTCCGGCTGGTGACCGCCCCGATCGAGCGCCCGGGCGAGTGGACCGAGCTGATCGCGCCCGACCCGCACTTCTACATGACCGGCGTCGACTGTTTCCGCGACTTCTTCGTCGTGGAGGGGCGCGAGGACGGGCTCGATCAGGTGGAGATCCACCGCTACGACGGCACCGCGCCGACGCGGATTGCGTTTCCGGAGGCGAGCTATACCGCCGGTCTCGGCGACAATCCCGAATGGGCGATGGACGTGCTGCGGCTCGGCTACCAGTCGATGGTGACGCCGGGCACGGTGTACGATTACGACGTCGCGTCGGGCGGCATGACGGTGCTCAAGGTGCAGGAGATCCCGTCGGGTTACGACGCGGACCGGTACGAGACGCGGCGGCTGCACGTCACCGCGCGCGACGGCACGGCGGTGCCGGTGTCGATCGTCTATCCCAAGGGCTTCGCGCGTGACGGGTCGGGGCCGCTCTACCTCTACGGCTACGGCGCCTACGGGCACGCGGTGGAGCCGGGCTTCTCGACCGGGCGGTTGAGCCTGCTCGACCGGGGCTTCGCCTTCGCCATCGCGCATATCCGCGGCGGCGACGATCTGGGCCAGCAATGGTATCACGACGGCAAGCTGGAGAAGCGGACCAACACGTTCAACGACTTCGTCGACGTGGCCAAGGGGCTGATCGCGGACGGCTGGACGAGTGCGGGCCGGATCGCGATCGCGGGCGGATCGGCGGGCGGCGAGCTGATGGGCGCGGTGGTCAATTCCGATCCCGACCTGTGGGGCGCGGTGGTGGCGGACGTACCGTTCGTCGACGTGCTCAACACGATGATGGACGAGGATTTGCCGCTGACGCCGGGCGAGTGGCCGGAATGGGGCAACCCGATCGAGGACGCCGCCGCCTTCCAGCTGATCCGCTCGTACAGCCCGTACGACAATGTCGTCGCGCAAGAATATCCGCCGATGTTCATCTCGGGCGGGCTCAACGATCCGCGGGTGACCTATTGGGAGCCGGCCAAGTGGGCGGCGAAGCTGCGCGCGACCAAGACAGACGGCAACGTGCTGCTGCTCAAGACCAACATGGGCGCGGGCCATGGCGGCAAGTCGGGACGGTTCGAGTCGCTGCGCGAGGTGGCCGAGGAGCATGCCTTCGTGCTGTGGCAGCTCGGCATCGAGGAATGAGCGTCGAGGGCCTGATCGCGCAGTACGGCCTGGCCGCCGTGTTCCTGGGGGCGGGGATCGAGGGCGAGACGGCGGTGATCGCGGGCGGCGTGCTGGCGCACCAGGGGCTGGTGTCGCCGCTGGGCGCGGGGTTGGCGGCGGCGGCGGGATCGTTCGCGGCGGACCAGGGCTTCTTCCAGATCGGCCGGCATTTCCGCGAGGGTCGGCTGGTCCGGGGCTTGCGCGGGCGACCCACCTACGCGCGGGCGATCGGGCTGCTGGAACGCCACCCAAGCGGCTTCATCTTCGCCTACCGCTTCCTCTATGGCTTGCGGACGGTGAGCCCGATCGCGATCGGCACCAGCCGGATCGCGCTACGGCAGTTCGTGCTCGTCAACCTCGCCGCGGCGGTGGTGTGGGCGACGCTGTTCACCGGCGTGGGGTTCCTGTTCGGCAACGTGCTGTCGGACCTGTTCGGGCGGATCGGCGGCCGGCGGCTGCTCTGGGGGATCGTCGCGGCGATGGGCGTGGCGCTGGTGCTGGGCACCGCGGCGCGCTGGTGGTGGAAGCGGGAGCATCGCCGGGAGGAGGGGGCATGAGCTTCACGATGGATTTCACCGCCATGCCCGCCGACATCGACGAGCTGGGACACGTCAACAATGCGGTGTGGGTGCGCTGGATCCAGGATGTCGCCACCGCGCACTGGGCGGCGGTGGCGCCGGCCGAGCACCAGGCGGCCTATGTCTGGGTCGTGACCCGGCACGAGATCGACTATCGCGGCAACGTCGCGGTGGGCGAGACGGTGACGGCGGAGACCTGGGTCGGCGAGCCCAAGGGTGCCCGTTTCGACCGGCACGTGCGCTTTCGCCGGGCCGACGGACGCGTGCGGGTGGAGGCGGTGACGACCTGGGCGCTGATCGAGCGGGCGAGCGGGCGGCTGTTGCGCGTCCGGCCGGAAATCGCCGCACCTTTTCTCGGGCTCGCCTCGCCGCGGACATAATTGGGCAATGATTGATCGGTAGGGGTGACGATGCAGCAGGCGACCTGCCTGCGGCTGACATTCAATTGTCACTACGGGCCACGGGCGGCGTCTTCATCCGGAAGGCGTCGCCCGTGGTTTTTCCGCCTCCCGTCATGACGATTACCCCGAATTTCGGAGTGCCGTCGCGATCGCGTTGATCGACAGCAGAATGCCCTCGCCGATGCGGGGATCGTCCTCGCCGGCGCGATGGCGCTTTATCAATTCGATCTGGAGGAGGTTGAGCGGCTCGATATAGGGCAGGCGCAGGCGGATCGAGGCGTCGAGCGCGGGATGTTTCTCCAGCAGGCGCGACTGGCCGGTGACGGCGAGCAAACCGTCGTGCGTGCGCTGCCAGCCGTCGCGGATGCGGTCGAAGAAGGGGCGCAAGCCGGGATCGACCAGCTCGGCGTAGCGCGCGGCCACGTCCAGATCCGATTTCGCCAGCACCATCTCCAGATTGGCGAGGGTGGAGGCGAACAGCGGCCAGCCTTCCGCCATCTCGGCGAGCAGCGCCTTGTCTTCGAACTGCTCCAACGCCTGGCCGACGCCGTACCAGCCGGGCAGCATCACCCGCGCCTGCGCCCAGGAGAAGACCCAGGGAATGGCACGCAAATCCTCGATCCGGTCGGACTTGGTGCGGCTCGCCGGGCGGCTGCCGATCTTGAGGTTGGCGATCTCGGCGATCGGCGTCATCTGGCGGAAGAAGGTGCGGAACGCGTCGTTGCCGTAGACGAGATCGCGATAGGCGGTGAAGGCGGTGTCGGAGAGCCGATCCATCGCCGCGCCGAAGCTCTCGTTCTCGGCAGTGGACAGGCGCGGCGGCTCCAGGCTGGCGAGGATCGCGGCCGAGGCCATCGCCTCCAGATTGGTCGCGGCGCTGGCGCGGGTGCCGTATTTGGCGGCGATCACCTCGCCCTGCTCGGTGATGCGGATGCGGCCCTGCACGGTGCCGGGCGGCTGCGCGCGGATCGCCGCGAAGGACGAGCCGCCGCCGCGCCCCACCGCACCGCCGCGGCCGTGAAACAGTTGCAGACCCACTCCCGCCGCCGCGAAGACGGGGGCGAGCGCGGTCGATCCCTTGCTGAGGCCCCAGGTGGAGGTGAGGTAACCGCCGTCCTTGTTCGAATCGGAATAGCCGATCATCACCTCCTGGTGGCCGCGACGTTTGGCGGCGGCGGCGACCTCCGGCAGGGCCAGCCAGTCGCGCATGATCGCGGGCGCGGCGTCGAGATCGTCGATCGTCTCGAACAAAGGCACCGGCATGATCGCCGCTTCGCCCGGCGCGTCGGGGCGGTAGAGGCCGGCTTCCTTGAGCAGCAGGTTGACCTCCAGCAGGTCGGACACCGACCGGCACATCGATACAATGTAGACGCGGATCGAGCCCGCGCCGTAGCGCGCGTGCGCGGCCGCCGCGGCCTCGACGATGGCGAGTTCGGAGGCGGTCTCCTCGCTGTAGGCGGCGAAGCGGCTGGCGAGCGGGCGCCCACCCGCCAGCTCGCGGCGGAGCAGGGCGACGCGCGCCTCCTCGTCCAGCGCGGCGTAATCATCCTCGACGCCGGCGACCTTGAGCAGTTCGGCCACCACCCGCTCGTGCACGGCGGAGTTCTGGCGCAGGTCGAGCGTCGCCAGGTGGAAGCCGAACACGTCCACCGCGCGGATCAGGCGGCCGAGCGCGCCGCTGGAGCCGAGCGCGCCCGCCGCGCCGTCGCGCGCGCCGCCCGCCGCCAGCCCGTGCGCGATCGCGACCAGGTCGGCGCGGAACGCGGCCGGGGACGGGTAGGGCTCGCCCGTCAACCTGCCCGGCCGCGGCGCATCATGGCCGGTGAGCGCGCGGTGGGTGGCGGCGAGGCGCGCGTAGATGCCCGACAGCGCGCGGCGGAACGGCTCGTCGCGGCGGCTGGCCGCGTCGTCGCCGCTCGCCTCCGCCAGCGCCTCGACCGCGGCGGCGACGGGCGCGCGGGCGGAGGAGATGGACAGCTCGGCCCCCAGATGGTGGACGGTGTCGAGATAATGGCCGATCACCGCCTCCGACGCGCGGCACAGCGCGTGGGCGAGGCTGTCGGCGGTGACGTTGGGATTGCCGTCGCGGTCGCCGCCGATCCAGCTGCCGGGCCGCAGGAAGCTCGGCGTGCGATAGCCGAGCGCGCGGTCCCAGCGCTGGTAGAGCGCGGGGACGGCGGGCAGGAACACGTCGCGCAGGTAGGACAGCGCCGTCTCCACCTCGTCGGCGACGCCCAGGCGTTCGCGGCGCAGCGCGCGCGTCTGCCACAGCAGCGCCACCTGGCGGCGGATCGCGTCGTCGACCGCGTCGCCGTCCGGCGTCTCCTCCGTGCCCGCGTCACGCATCGCCATCAGCTCGGCGATGCGGTTGCGGTGGTCGATCATGCTCTTGCGCCGCACCTCCGTTGGGTGGGCGGTGAGCACGGGGGCGACCAGCGCCCGGTCGAGCAGCGCGCGGACCGCGTCGCCGCCGATCCCCTCGCCCGCCAGCCGGTCGAGCGCGCCGGCGACGGTGGCGCCGTCCTCCACCGCGAAGCCCTGCCGGTCCTCGGCCAGGTTGGCGAGCATGGAGAAGAGCATGAAGCCGCGGACGAAATCGATCGTCTCGTCCAGGTCGAGCCGGTCGAGCCCGAGGTCCACCGCCTCGCTGCCGCCGCGATGGCGCTCCACCGAGGCGCGGCGGATCGCCTCCGTCGCCCGGAACAGCTCCTCGCCGCCACGATCGCGGATCACCTCGCCGAGCAGCGCGCCGAGGTAGCGGACGTCGGGATTGTTGGCGATGGGGGGAAGGCTGGCCATGCGCCGATGCTGCGATGCGGCAGGCGGCGGGTCAAGGCGCCGCGTGGACGTCGGCGATGTTCGGCGCAGGACGCGGTTTTTGTCGGACACAACCGCGTCGCACGTTGGTTGATGAGGCGTTAGAACAAAACCGATGGGACGACCGGCGCAATGTGCCACGTGTTGATTATCGAGGACGAGCCGATGGTGGCGATGCTGATCGAGGACACGCTGTCCGACGCCGGCGCGCTGAGCGTCGCGATCGCCGCCACCCAGGAGGACGCGATCGATGCGGCGCGGCACCGCCGGCCGGACTTCATCACCTCCGACGTGAGCCTGCTCGAGGGGCACGGACCAGCCGCGGTGCAGGCGATCTTCGAGGTGTGCGGCGAGATCCCGGTGCTGTTCATCACCGCCACGCCCGACGACTGCCGCCCCTGCGCGCCGCCGGGTATGGTGCTGGCCAAGCCCTTCACGGGCCAGGCCGTGGCGCACGCGTTTCGGACGATGACGGCGGCGGCGCGCTGACGATCGCCACGGCGGTCCGGTCGGCCCCCAACCGCGAGGCTGGGGGCCGTAGGTGCGTCAGCGGCCGAGGAAGGTGAGAAGGTCCTGCGACAGCCGGTCCTTCTCCGTGACGTTCAGCCCGTGCGGCGCGCCGTCATATTCCACCAGTTGCGACTGCGCGATGCCCGCCGCCGCCGCGCGCGCCGAGGTGTCGATCGGCACCGTCTTGTCGCCGGTGCCGTGGACGATCAGCGTCGGCACGCGGAAGGCGGGCAGGTCCGGGCGGAAATCGGTGTGGCTGAACGCCTGCGCGCAGGCCAGCGTCGGGCGCAGGCCGGCCATCAGCGCCATGCCTACCGACCAGTCGATCACCTCGTCGCTGACCGGGCTGGAGATGAAGCCGGCGCCGTAGAATTGCGGCACGAACGTATGGCGCAGGAAATGCGGCCGATCCTCGTTCAATCCGTCGGTGATCCCGTCGAACGTCGACTGCGGCGTGCCGTGCGGGTTGTCGTCGGTCTTCAGCATGTACGGCACGACCGAGGAGATCAGGCCCGCCGCGATCACGCCGCGCCCCTCATGGCGGCTCATGTAGCGCGCGACCTCGCCGCCGCCCATCGAGAAGCCGACGATCGTGGCGTCGCCGTCGGCGCCCGTCTCCTTCAGCACGTCGGCCAGATCGTCCGACAGCGTGTCGTAATCGTAGCCGTGCCACGGCTGGCCCGACCGGCCGAAGCCGCGCCGGTCATAGGCGATAGCGCGGAAGCCCGCCTCGGCCAGCGCCAGCGCCTGCACGTCCCAGCTGTCGGCGTTGAGCGGCCAGCCGTGGAGCAGTACCACGGGGCGGCCCTGGCCCCAGTCCTTGACGTACAGGTCGGTCCCGTCGCGGGTCTTGATATAGGGCATGAAGCGGCTCCTGGTTGGAAAGGATGCCGCGGAAAACGGATCGCCGCCGCGCCCGTTCCGATGCGGCGGCTATCGATCGAGCCGGCCCCGATCAGCCTGCCAGCGTGATCGCGAACAGCCCGGCCATGCCGAGGGCGTAGAACACCAGCACCGCGAGCGAATCGATCCCCATGCCCAGCACGCGCCGCCGTGGCCGGAAGATCAGCCCGGCGAGGTAGACGCTGGTCAGCAGGATCGCGAGCCCGGCGAGATAGATGTCGCTGTGCTGCGCCTGCGGCAGCACCGCGTGGCCGGAAATCAGCGTCGCTAGCAGGAAGAGCACCGGCAGGAACGCGTTGCCGCCGAAGATGTCGCTGATCGCCAGCTGGTAATCGCCACTGCGCGTCGCGGTGAGCCCCGTCGACAATTCGGGCAGCGAGGTCGCCGCGGCGAGCACGGTGGCGCCGAACAGCACGCCGCTCATCCCGATCTGCTCGGCGATGCCGTCGCCCGCCCGCTCCAGCACGACGCCGGCGACCAGCGTGACGATCGCGGCGACCAGGAACACGATCGCGGCGCGGGTGGTGGAGATGCCCCTGGCGCTCGCCGCCTGCTCCGTCCCGGCCCGCGAGTGGCCCTTGGGATGCGGCTGCGTGTCGGGAGCGTCGCCGGCGTCGTCATGCCAGGGCAGCCCCTTGTTGGCGCGGCCGATCATCCACACGCCGACGATCCAGATCAGCGCGATCAGCAGCGCGTCCGGCCCGATCCGCGCGTAGATCAGCGAGCCGGGCAGCTGCGTGCCCATCACCGCGACGACCAGCACCGCCACCACCAGCAGCCCCTCGATCACCAGCGTCAGGCTCGCCGCGCGATAGGTGAGCGGCGCCCGTTCCTTCATGCCGAACGCGTCCAGCGCGACCAGCACCAGCGTCTGAATGCCGATCCCGCCCAGGATGTTGCCGACCGCCACGCCGAGATCGTCGGCGGCCGCGGCACTCGCCACGATCGCGATCTCGGGCAGGTTGGTCGCGATCGCCAGCAGGATCACTCCGCCCAGCGCCTGGCCGAGACCCAGGCGCTGCGACAATATGTCGGTGGTGTTGGACAGCTTCACCCCCGCCACCCAGATCGCGCCCGCGGCGATCAGGAACAGGCCGAGCAACGGCCACAGCGACAGGGACTGGAACATGCGACCTCCGCCTCGTTGAGCCTCCGCAACGTTCGACATGCGCCTGCTATCCCTTGGGCATTTGTAATATAGGTTAAGCAGAAAGACACGGTCTCAGAACGCTGCCGCAACGACTTTCGCGAGGGGTGTTCGTTTTCGACGCACGTTCCATCGATCAGGAGAACTCGCATGTACTATCATGACAGCCGCCTTCAGTATCCGGTCACCGTCGACAAGCCGAACCCCGCCTTTGCCACGCTGCTCCAGCAGGCGATCGGCGGCGTGGAAGGTGAGATCCGCGTGTGCATGCAGTATTTCTTCCAGGCCTGGGGCAACCGCGCGCCGACCACCAAATATCGCGACATGCTGCTCCACACCGCGACCGAGGAACTGGGCCATATCGAGATGCTGGCGACCGCCGTCGCGCTCAACCTCGACAAGGCGCCGACCTCCCTGCAGGAAGAGGGCGCGGCGGACGGCATCGTCGGCGCGGTGATGGGCGGCGGATCGGCCAAGGGCGCGATCGAGCACATGATCCACAAGAACCTGCTGTCGGCGGGCCTCGCCGCGATGCCGATGGATTCGGACGGCGTGCCGTTCAACATGAGCCACATTTACGCCAGCGGCAACGTCGCCGCCGACATGTACTGCAACGTCGCCGCCGAGAGCACCGGCCGCGTGCTGGCGGTACGCCTGTTCAACGCCACCGACGACGCCGGCATGAAGAAGATGCTCCACTACATGATTGCGCGCGACACGATGCACCAGCAGCAGTGGCTGGCCGTGATCGAGGAACTGGGCGGCGATGCCGGCACGCTGCCGATCCCCAACTCCTTCCCGCAGGAGCAGGAGGATCAGCAGAACAACTACAACTTCTACGCCACCGCGATGGACAAGTCGGTGCCGGAAGGTCGCTGGACGAGCGGCCCGTCGATCGATGGCAAGGGCCAGTTCACCGTGTTCCAGAACGAGCCGCTCGGCGACACGCCGGTCCTGGGCGCCGCCCGTCCCGACAGCGGCGCGGAGCAGCAGCAGATCGGCTGATGCCGTCAGGATCGGGTGCCGGTCGCGCACCCGACCTATCCCATCGTCATGCCGGGCTTTGTTCCGGCATCCAGGGCCACAGGCGAGGACGCTGCTTGGCTCTGGATGCCGGGACGAGCCCGGCATGACGTCGTTTACCCCGCCAGGTCGCTCAGCAATTCCCGGACCCGCTCGATCCGCTCGGCCGGATCGTCGATCCGCTCCCGCACCAGACAGCAGCGCGGAGCAGCAGCAGAGCGGCCGAGTCTCCCTCGTCATGCCGGGCTTTGTCCCGGCATCCAGGGCCACAGGCGAGAACGCTGCTTGGCTCTGGATGCCGGGACGAGCCCGGCATGACGCCGTTCACCCCGCCAGGTCGCTCAGCAATTCCCGGACCCGCTCGATCCGCTCGGCCGGATCGTCGATCCGCTCCCGCACCAGCCAGCGGCGCTTCGCTTCCTCGAACGGTGCGGGCGGCGTCGCCTTGGGGTCGCCGGGGGTCAGCGCGATCGCCGCGGGGCCCACGTCCACCTGGCGGATGTCGGCGGCACGGGCGAGAGCGCCGATCCGCGCGCCCTCCAGCAGCTGCGCGGCCGCCTCCGGCAGCGTGCCGAAGCGATCCTCCAGTTCCGCCTGGAAGTCGTCGATCGCGGCGATGTCGGAAAGGTGCGCGAGCCGGCCGTAGAGCGTCAGCCGCACGTCCACCTCCGGGATCCACTCGGCGGGCAGCGCGCCCGCGAGCCCCAGGTTGAGCACCGGCTGCCACCGGTCGGTCGCCTCCCCCCGGGCCGCGCGCAACGCCTGGCCCAGCAGATGCTGGTACAGGTCGATGCCGATCAGCTTCATGTGCCCGGCCTGCTCCTCGCCGACCAGGTCGCCGGCGCCGCGCATGTCGAGGTCGCGCGCGGAGATTGCGAAGCCCGCGCCGAGCTGGTCGAACGCCTGCAAGGTCCGCAGTCGCTTGGTCGTCGACTCGGCGATGGTCGCGTCGCCCGCGGTCATCAGCATGATCTGCCCGCGCCGCCCGCCGCGTCCCACGCGCCCGCGCAGCTGGTGAAGCTGCGACAGGCCGAAACGGTCGGCATGGTGGACGATCATGGTGTTGGCGCGCGGCACGTCCAGCCCCGCCTCGATGATGTTGGTGGCGAGCAGCACGTCGCCGTCGCCTGCCGCGAACCCCGCCATCGCCTCGTCCAGCTCGATCGCGTCCATCTTGCCGTGCGCGACGACGACGCCGAGTTCGGGCACCAGCCGCCCGAGCGTGTCGGCAAGCGGGCCGATATCCTCGATCCGCGGCACCACCACGAAGCTCTGCCCGCCACGCGCGCGTTCTCGGCGCAGCGCCTTGCGGACCGCCTCGTCCTCCCACGCGCCGACGCTGGTGCGGATCGGCTGGCGGCGCGCCGGCGGCGTCGCGATGACGGAGATCGCCTGCAACCCCACCATTGCCGATTGCAGCGTGCGCGGGATCGGCGTCGCGCTCAGTGTCAGCACGTGGCCGGCGCCCAGGTCGCGCAGGGACGCCTTGGCCTTGGCGCCGAAACGCTGCTCCTCGTCGATCACGACCAGCGCCAGGTCCTTGAACTGGGCGCCCTTGCCCGCCACCGCGCTGGTGCCGACCACCACCGCGATCGACCCATCGGCCAGGCCCGCGCGCACCCGCTTGCGCTCCGCCGGGGTCGACAGCCGCGACAGGCCGGCGACCTCCAGCCCGGTTCCTTCGAATCGCGCGCGCACCGTGTCGAGATGCTGGCGGACCAGCACGGTGGTCGGCGCGACGATCGCCACCTGCCGTCCGGTCAGCGCCACCAGCGCGGCGGCGCGGAGCGCCACTTCCGTCTTGCCGTAGCCGACGTCGCCGACCACCAGCCGATCCATCGGCGTGCCGGAAGCGAGATCGTGGCGCACCGCGGCGATCGCGCGCGCCTGATCCGCCGTCTCGGAGAAGGGGAAGCCGGCCGCGAACGCCTCGTACGCCGCGGGCTCGGGCACCACCGGCTCTGCCGTGCGCGCGTCGCGCTCGGCGGCGAGCGCCTGGAGCGCGCGGGCGCTCTCGGCGATGGCGGCGTCGATGCCGGCGCGCCGCTTGATCCAGCTATGCCCGTCCAGCGTGTCGAGCGGCACCGCGTCCGCGTCGGCGCCGTAGCGCCACAGCCGGCTCGCCTCGCCGACCGGCACCAGCCGGCGCGCGTCCTTGGCATAGTCCAGCACGATCGCGTCGCCCGCGTCCTCGCCGACCGCCTCGATCCCCGCGACCACGCCGATGCCGTGATCCTCGTGCACCACCAGGTCGCCGACGTGGAGCGTGGTGCCGGTGTCGAACCCCGCCGCGCGGCCGACCGCGCCATCGTCCAGCCGCGCGCGGCTGCCGAGCAGGTCGGCGGCGGCGACCACCGTCACCCCGTCATGCACGAAGCCGCGGTCGACCGGCGCGGTGAGCAGCACGACGCTGCCGACCGGCGCCGCGACCGCCTCAGCCAGCGACCCGGCCGGTGCTGGCGCGCCGCCGACGCGCGCGCCGAGGAAACGCACGTCGCGCGCGCTGCCCGCCACCGCGATCCGCCCGTCCGCCAGCGCCTGTTTCGCGAAGCGGCGAAACGCGCGCAGCGGATCGCGCCGCTCGACGAAGCGCGGCGGTGCCTCGTTCTCGTCGCTGCCCAGCGTCCCGGTGCGCCCCTCGGTGGCGGCGCGCCACGCCTTGTCGTCGACCAGCCCGGCGGCGGCGCGCCGACGCGGCCTGCCGTCGGCGGCCAGCGACAGGAAGCGCGCGCGCCGCTCGCCGGCGGCCGGGTCGAGATACACGCACGCATCCGGCAGGTGATCGGTGACCGGAACGCCCTTCGCCAGCACCGGCTCGCTCGCGCGGCCGATGGTGATCGCGTCGAGGTCCGCCGTGCCGAGCTGCGTCACCGGGTCGTAATCGCGCAGCGACGCGACCCGGCCGTCCTCCACGGCGATGCGCACCGGGGCGAGGCGATCGGCGGGGAAGATGTCGATCACGCCGCCGCGCACCGCGATCTCGCCGGGCTCGTCGACGCGGTCGTCGACGACGTAGCCGATCTCCTCGGCCCGCGCGGCGAACGCGCCGATGTCGATCGCGTCGCCGACCGTGATGGCGGGCGGCGCCTCGTCATAGGCATCGGGCGCCGGATAGCGGACCGCGCTCGCCTCCGCCGACAGGACCAGCGCGATGCGCTCCCCCGCCGCCTCGGCGAGGCGCAGGCGGCGTAGCGCCTCGACCCGCTGGCCGACATTGGCGGCGGTCGGGGGCGCGTCGTCGCCGGGCAGCGCGTCGCTCGCGGCAAGGTGCACCACCGTCATCCCGGGGGCGAAGGCCGCGGCCAGCGTCGCGATCGCCTCCGCGCGGTGCTCGTCCTCGGCGACCATGATCGCCCGTCCGGCGGTGCCCGTGGCGATCCGCGCCGCGGCGACGGCCGCGGGCAGGGCAGGGACGTCGTTCTCGCGGGCCGTCTCGCCGGGCAGGGTCGTGTCGTCGGTACGCTTCAGCATCAAGAGCCCCTCGGGGCACGATCGCCCCCTCGCCAAACCGGAGGAGCGGCGATGGCGTTCCCTGGCGCGGCCGTGGGCTTGCGCTGGATCATCATGGATTATCCGCCGGAACGTCCGTCGCCGCGGATCGTCCATCCGCCATGACCCATCCTGCCAACCGCGTCGTCATCACCGGCGCCTCCAGCGGCATCGGTGCCGCCACCGCGCTGAAATTCGCGGAGGCAGGCGCCCGCCTCGTCCTCGCCGCGCGCGGCCGGGCGGGTCTCGACGACGTCGCCGCCCGCTGCCGCGCCGCAGGCGCCGAGGTGGAGGTGCGCGTCGTCGACGTCACCGACGCGCCCGCGGTCGCCGCCTTCGCGGCCGAGGCAGAGCGGCTGCTCGGCGGCATCGACCTGTGGTTCAGCTGCGTCGGCGTCGGCGTGCTCGGCCGGTACGAGGACGTGCCGATCGCCGACCATGCCCGCGTGATCGACGTCAACCTGGTCGGTCACATGAACGACGCGCACGCGGTGCTGCCGATCTTCCTCGCGCAGGACCACGGCATCTTTGTCAACATGATCTCGGTCGGCGGCTTCGTCGCCACGCCCTACGCCGCCGCCTACGCCGCCAGCAAGTTCGGCCTGCGCGGCTTCAGCGAAGCCCTGCGCGGCGAATTGTCGAAGCGCCCGCGCATCCACGTCTGCGACGTCTACCCGACCTTCGTCGACACGCCCGGCATCGACCATGCCGGCAACTATACCGGCGCGCGGCTGACCCTGCCGCCCGGCGCGCTGGCGCCGGAGAGCGTGGCGAAGGCGGTGGTCCGCCTCGCGCGGCGGCCGCGCAACACCACCGTGGTCGGCGCGCCCGCGCTGGCGCTCAAGCTCGCGCAGTTCGCCGCGCCCGATCTCGGGCCGGCGATGATGAGCGGCTTCCTCGACCATTGGTCGGCGCGCGCGCCCGACGGCGACGACACCAGCGGCGCCATCCACGACGCGCCCGCCGGGGCCAGCGGCGCCGACGGTGGCCGCCGCCATCCCGAGCGTCGCCGCAAGGCCGCCGCGGCGGCGGGCATCGCCGGGGCGGCCGGGCTGGCCGGCGCCGCCGCCGCTTGGTGGTGGCGCCGCCGGGGATGACCGCGCCGCCGGTCACGCCCGACGGCCGCTACATCGTCGTGCGCGGCCGGCTGTGGCGACGCGCGAACCCGCATCTGCCGGAGGCGGAACGGCAACGGCTGGTGGACGACCTGATGGCCGCGCGTCGCGCCGTGCGCTACGACCCCGCCGCCCGCGCGCGCGTCCACGCCGCCAAGGTGGCGCTGGGCGAGCGCGGCCCCGTCTGGTGGACCGACGGCGCGCCCGACCAGAACCGCCGCATGGCACGCAACACCGACTATGCCGACTGGTATGCGGGGCTGGACCATACCTGATGGGCGGACACTAGGACGGAACGACATTCAGCGAAGATGCCGCTGTTTTCCAGCGGTTCTCACCCCGGCGGAGGCCGGGGCCCAGTTAAGAGGGGGCGGTTGAAGCAGCGCCACGACTCTCATGCACCTTTCCCAACTGGGCCCCGGCCTCCGCCGGGATGAGAAAAACGTAAATGTCGATCCGCTCTAGGACGGAACGACACTCAGCATTTTTCCACCCCGAAGGCCGGGGGCCCGTCGGGGAGGTGGTGAAAAAGGCCCAACGGCCAACCGTTCGCGTCTGCCGGCTGGACCCCGGCCTTCGCCGGGGTGAGGCGTGGCGTTGAATGTCGATCCGCCCTAGGCACCCGGTGCCGGTCCGAACACCGACCAGCCCGCCCGGTCGCACAGCATCTCCAGCGCGTGGACGCCCAGGATGCTGTTGCCGTGCTGGTCTAAATTCGGCGACCAGGCCGCCAGCGACGCGACGCCCGGCACCACCGCCAGGATGCCGCCGCCGACGCCGCTCTTCGCCGGCACGCCGACGCGCAGCGCGAAATCGCCCGACGCGTCATAGTGGCCGCACGTCATCATCAGCGCCAGCACCTTGCGCCGCCGCTGCGCCACCGCGTCCGCCTGCCCGCCGCCGCAGCGCGTGTCGGCGAGCGGCAGCCCCGCCTGCGCCAGCCCGCGTACGTCGAGCGACAGCGCGCATTGCCGGACATAGGCTTCCATCACCGCGTCCGGATCGCTGCGCAGATTGCCGTGGTGACGCAGGAAGCTCAGGATCGCGCAGTTGAGATCGCCGCCCTGATGCTCCGACGCCATCACCTCCTCGTCCAGCGCGGCATCGGGCACCCCGGCGGCCTTGCGGATCGCGTCGACCACGGCATCCGCCTGTTCGTCGGCGGATAGGTGGTCGACCAGGATGTCGACCACCGCCAGCGCGCCCGCGTTGACGAAGGGATTGCGCGGTACGCCCTCGTTACGCTCCAGGTCGATGATCGAGTTGAACGGGTCGCCGGACGGCTCGCGCCCGACTCGCTCGAACACCGCGTCGCCGACCGCCGCGAGCGCCAGGTCGAGCGCGAACACCTTGGCGATGCTCTGGATCGGGAAGCCGGTGGTCGCCGCGCCGGCCGCGAACGTCCGCCCGTCGGCGCACGCCACCGCGATGCCGAAGGGGCCGGGTGGCGCATCCTCCTTGCGGTCCGCCTCGCGCTCGATCCGCGCGGCGTCGCGGTTGATGGCGGCGGCGACGTCGATCAGGATCGCGTCGAGATCGGTTCCGGTCACGCCGTCTTCAGCCAGCGCTCCAGATCGTCGCTGCCGCCGATTCGTGTGCCATCGATCTCGATCTGCGGCGTGGTGTCGACGCCTTGTTCCGCCTTGTACGCGTCCACCTCCTGGCGGCTGCGCAGGATGTGATCGTCGACGGTGAAGCCCGCCGTCTCCAGCAGCTGCTTGGCGCGCACGCCAAAGGGGCAGGTGTGATCGGGCAGGACCATGCGGGTCAGCGTGGCGTGGCGGGCGTCGGCCATGGTGGTTCCGTTCGTGTCAGGAGGTCGCCGGCACGACGCGCGCCGCGCCTGCATGTTCCGCCTTCCCGTGGTCCGCCAGCGCGTCCGCGATCATGTCGCGCGCCGCCACCTTCGCCTTCAGCCGGGTGGCGAGCAGCGCGGTGCCGCTGATCTTGCGCTGCACGAACAGCGTCTCGACGGGCGGCACGTGCCAAGTGGCGCGGTCTGCGGCCATCGCCATGCCCTGCTCGCGCAACGTGCCGATGAACGCGCGGTCGCCGAAGTCGAACCGCTCGGGCCGGTTCAGCTCGGCCAGGATCACGTCCAGCATCCGGTCGACCGTGGCGGCGTGGCGCAGCACCGCCGCCTCGCCCAGGAAACCCGCCGCCACCGCCTCGCGCGTCACCGCTGCCTTGTCGCCCGACAGGCCGGCCGCCAGCAGCCGGCGATACCCGTCCACCGTCGCCGCCGGCACCGCCCGCGCCGCACCGAAATCGAGCAGCACCAGCTTCTGCGTCTCCGGCTGCCAGCGGTAATTGGCGAAGTTCGGGTCGGTCTGCATCACGCCCCAGTCGAACAGCTCGCGCAGGACAAGGCCGATCAGCGTCGTCATCGCGCGGTCGCGCACCTCTTGCGGCGCCTCGGCCAGCGTCTCGACCGGTACCCCCTCGACGAAGCTCATCGCCAGCACGCGGCCCGTGGTCAGCTCGGGCACGAAGGTCGGCACGACCAGGTCGGGCAGGTCGGCGACCAGCGCGGCGTAGCGCGTCATCATCGCCCCTTCGCGCGCGTAATCCGCCTCCTCGTGCAGCTGCCGCTTGGCCTCGACGAGCAGCGGGCCGACGTCGATCTCGCGGGGCAGCAGCCCCGACACGCGCAGCAGCGTCGCGACATTGTCGACATCGGCGTCGATACTCTCCGCGACACCAGGATACTGAACCTTGATCGCCACCTCGCGCCCGTCGGGCAGGCGGGCGCGGTGGACCTGGCCGATCGAGGCGGCGGCGATCGGGTGCGCCTGGAAATGCGCGAAACGCGCGCGCCAGCCCTTGCCCCATTCCGCGGCCAGTACCTGATCGAGCTGCCGGGGCGGCATGTGGTTCGCCCGGTCGCGCAACCGCGCCAGGATCGCGGTCAGCTCCGGCGGCAGGAAGTCGCCGCCATCCATCGAGATCATCTGCCCCAGCTTCATCGCCGCGCCGCGCAGGTGCGACAGCTGGTCGGCGACGCGTGTGGCGTTGGCGGGGGTGAGCACCAGGTCGCCCATCCGCGGCCGCTCCCCCGCCGCGATCCGCCGCGCGCCCTCCGCGACGACGCCGCCCGCGAGGCCGCCTGCCAATCGCCCGAACGCGCCGAAGCGCGCCAGCCGCCCGCTCGGTACCCTGCTGCTCGTCCTGTCGCTCATGGGGCTGATATGGGGAGCGGCCGCACCGATGCAGGGGCACGCGGGGTGACCCATGTGTACGGCGCCTTCAAATCGGCGCGACCGGCGCTATCCTGCGGCCATGTTCCGATCGATCCTGGCGCTGCTCGCCCTCCTCGCCGTACCCGCCGCCGCTCAGCAGGCCGCACCCGTGCCCGCGCCTCAGGGGCCGCGCGTCGCCATCACCACCGCCGACGGCCCCATCGTCGTCGCGCTCGATGCCGAGCACGCGCCGATCTCCACCGCCAATTTCCTCCGCTACGTCGATGCCAAGCGGTTCGACGGCATCACCTTCTTCCGTTCCATGAAGCTGCCGTGGACCGCCGGGATCATCCAGGCGGGGCAGCGCGATCCCAGGAAGCTCTACCCCCCGATTGCGCACGAGCCGACCAGCGCCACCGGGCTCAGCCATGTCGAGGGCGTGATCTCGATGGCCCGGCGCGAGCCCGGCACGGCGCAGGGCGACTGGTCGATCACCGTCGGCGACATGACCGGCCTCGACGCCAAGCCCGGCGCGCCCGGCGACAATGCAGGCTACGCGGTGTTCGGCCGCGTGGTGGAAGGAATGGACGTGGTGAAGCGCATCTGGTCGGCGCCGACCGACCCGGATGCGGGGGAGGGTGCGATGAAGGGGCAGATGCTGACACCGCCCGTCCGCATCCTCACCGTCCGCCGCGTGCCCTGATGCGACCCGCCAGCGCCGCGACCGCCATCGCCGGCAGCGCCAGCACGCCCGCGTAGAGCGCGCCCAATGCCAACAGCGGCCCCACGCCGCTGCTGGCGATTACCACCGGCAGTTGCGCGAGCACGACGATCGCGCCCAACGCCCAGGCTCGCCGCGGCCACCACCAGCCGAGCAGCGCCGCCAGCACCAGCGCGCCGGGGTAGCCGACCGACCAGTAGGACGGTGCGTCCCACGGCTCCGCCACGCCCGATGAGCGGCCTACCGCCCACCAATAGGCGATGCCGAGCAGCAGCGCCGCCATGGCGGCAAAGACGCGCCTCACGCCGCCTCCGTCATGCCGGGCTCGTCCCGGCATCCAGGGCCACGCACGCCACCCCTGCTCGGCCCTGGACTCCGAACGAGCCCGCGGTGACGAGGATCATGGGGCGGCGAGGATCGCGCGCTTTGTTCAGGCCGAATGCACCGTCTTCGTCACCATGTGCGCCGCGACGCCCTCCGGCCCGTCCTCCGATCCGTAGCCCGAATCCTTCACACCCCCGAACGGGCTGTCGGCCCAGCTGAGCCGCACGTTGTTGATCGCGACCATCCCCGCCTCGATCTCGTCGCCGAGCCGCGCCTGGCGCCGCCCGTTCTCCGTGAAGCAATAGGCGGCCAGCCCGAACGGCAGCCGGTTGGCGCGCTCGATCGCGTCCGCCTCGCTGTCGAACGGCGTCAGCAGCGCGAGCGGCCCGAACGGCTCGTCGTTCATCGCCCGCGCGCTGTCGGGCACGTCAGCCAGCACGGTCGGCTGGAAGAAGAAACCGCCGTCACCCCGCTCGCCGCCCGACAGCAGCCGCGCGCCTTGTCCCTTGGCGTCGGCGACCAGCTCGGCGATCGCCTCCGGCCGGCGCGGATTGGCCATCGGCCCCATCTGCGTCGTCTTCTCCATGCCGTCGCCGACCTTGAGGCGCCCGGTCCGCTCGGCGAAACCTGCCGCGAATCTCTCGTAGATGCCCGCCTGCACGTAGAAGCGGGTCGGCGCGATGCACACCTGGCCGGCGTTCCTAAACTTGTGCGCGACCAGCGTGTCCAGCGTCGCGTCCAGATCGCAGTCGTCGAACACCAGCACCGGCCCGTGGCCGCCCAGCTCCATCGTCACCTTCATCATCGTGTCGGCGGCGAGCTTGGCGAGGTGCTTGCCGACCGGCACCGATCCGGTGAAGCTCAACTTGCGCGTGACCGGCGAGGCGAGCAGGTGGCGCGACACCTGGTCGGGCACGCCGAACACGATCTGCGCCACGTCGCCGGGCAGCCCTGCGTCCTGGAAGCAGCGCAGCACCTCGACCGCCGATCCGGCCGTCTCCTCGCTCGGCTTCAGGATGATCGAGCAGCCGGCCGCCACCGCCGGCGACAGTTTGCGCACCACGTTCAGGATGGGGAAGTTCCACGCGCAGAACGCCGCCACCGGCCCCACCGGCTGGTGCAGCACCAGGCTGCGGGTGCCGCTCGGCCGCGGCAGCACGCGGCCGTAGTTGCGCAGTGCTTCGCCCGCGTGGAAATCGAGCAGCGCGGCGGCGTAGGCGACCTCGCCCTTCGCCTCGACCAGCGGCTTGCCCTGTTCCAGCGTCGCCGTCTGCGCGATCGCGTTCGCCCGCTCGCGCAGCAGTTGCGCGGTCTTGGTCATCACCGCCGCGCGCTTCTCCGGCGCGGTCGCGCGCCATTCCTTGAAGCCGCGGTCCGCCGCCTCCAGCGCCCGGTCCAGGTCCGCCGCGCTCGCCAGCGGCAGCGACGCCTGACCCTGGCCCGTCGCCGGATTTAGCAGGTCGTGCGTGTCGCGCCCGGCGGCGTCCAGCCACTCGCCGCCGACGTACAGGCCGAGCTTGGTGTCATAGGCGGTCATGGCGTTCTCCGTGTCGGGATTGGGTCGAGATGGCCGTACTATCGTCGGCCGGCGGCGGGAAGGGGGCGGGGATCGGCCGTTGCCGCGTGTCGACGATCCGTCCGGATGGGCGTGCCGGAGCACGAGCTCGTGTCGACATGCGCCTTTTCACCGGTTCCCCATGGTTCCGGTGCGCGTCTCGTCCGCCGCCCCATGGCCCCCGCGTTCATCCGGCCATAAGGGAAGGGCATGGTGGACCATTACGATATCCTGATCGTCGGTGCCGGGCACGGCGGGGCGCAAGCCGCCATCGCGCTGCGCCAGCGCGGTTTCGCGGGAACGCTGGCGCTGCTCGGCAACGAGCCCTCGCTCCCCTACGAACGGCCGCCCCTATCGAAGGATTACCTGTCGGGCGCCAAGCCGTTCGAGCGGCTGCTCCTGCGCCCGCCCGCCTTCTGGAACGATCGCGCGGTGACGCTGCTTCCCGGCCGCACCGTCGTCGCGGTCGACGCGCCCGCCCGCACCGTCGCCACCGCCGACGGTGCCGTGATCGGCTACGGCGAGCTGATCTGGGCTACCGGCGGCAGACCGCGCTCGCTCGCCTGCGCCGGCCACGACCTGGGCGGCGTCCACGCGATCCGCAGCCGCGCCGACGTCGACCGCCTGATCGCCGAACTGCCCGCCGTCACCCGCGTCGTCGTCATCGGCGGCGGCTATATCGGCCTGGAGGCGGCCGCCGTGCTGCGGAAACTGGACAAGCAGGTGACGCTGCTCGAAGCCGCTCCCCGCGTCCTCGCCCGCGTCGCTGCCGAGCCACTGTCGCGCTTCTACGAGGCCGAGCACCGCGCCCGCGGCGTCGATCTGCGCCTGAATGCCGCGGTCACCTGCATCGAGGAGCACGACGGCCGCGCCTGCGGCGTCCGGCTCGCCGACGATACCGTGCTCGCCTGCGACGCGGTGATCGTCGGCATCGGCATCGTTCCCGCGGTCGAGCCGCTGCTCGCCGCAGGGGCCGAGGGCGCGGCGGGCGGTGTCGCGGTGGACGCGTACTGCCGTACCGGCCTGGCGCACGTGTCGGCGATCGGTGACGCCGCCGCGCACGCCAACGCCTATGCCGATGGCGCCGTGGTGCGCGTCGAGTCGGTCGGGAACGCCAACGATCAGGCCGCCATCGTCGCCCGCGCGCTGACCGGTACCCCCGAACCATACCGGGCACTGCCCTGGTTCTGGTCCGACCAGTATGATCTGAAGCTCCAGACGGTCGGCCTGTCGCGGCCGGGCGACACCACCGTGCTGCGCGGCGACCCCGCCGACCGCCGCTTCTCGCTGGTCTATCTGCGCGCCGGCCGCGTCGCCGCGCTCGACTGCGTCAACACCGTCCGTGACTACGCGCAGGGTCGCGCGCTGGTGGAGCGTGGCGCCGTTATCGATCCAGCCCGCCTCGCCGACCCGTCGGTGCCGCTCAAGGAACTCTGAACCGGCTTGCAACCGCATTGCGGAGGTGTATTGTATCAACAATACACAAAGGAGGAACCGATGCTTCGTCTCGCCGCACTCGCCGCCGCGCTGGTCACCGTCGCGCTTCCCGTCGCCGCCTGCTCGATGTCGTGGAGCGACGACGACGACGGACAGGAGTCCGCCGCGACCTCGGGAGACGGCGGCACCCGCCGCTACGCCATCCGTGATTTCGACGCGATCGCGCTCGCGGGCTCCGGCGATGTGAACGTGCGCGTCGGTGGCGACTGGTCGGTCACCGCGACCGGCACGCCCGCCGCGCTCGACAAGCTGGCGATCACCCGCGACGGCGACACGCTGAAGCTCGGCCGCAAGCGCGGCATCCAGTGGACCGGCACGGACAAAGTCCGCTTCGCCGTCACCATGCCGCGCATCACCGGCGCCAGCATCGGCGGCGCCGGCTCGATCGTCGTCGACCGCGTCGCCGGCGGCGATTTCGAGGGCAATATCGGCGGCTCGGGCAAGCTCGATATCCGCGGTCTCCAGGTCAACAAGACGGAATTCTCCATCGGCGGTTCGGGCAACGTCCTCGCCGCCGGCCGTACCCGCTCGCTGGAGATCAACATCGGCGGCTCGGGCGACGTGCGTGCCCAATCGCTGTCGTCGGAGACCGCCGACATCACCATCGCCGGTGCCGGCAACGTCGACGCCACCGCCAGCGCCCATGCCGACATCACCATCCTCGGCTCGGGCAACGTCAACGTCGGCGGCGGCGCGAAATGCTCCACCACCAAGATGGGCGCCGGCAGGGTCCGCTGCGGCTGACTTGCGCGCGGCCGGCGGCTGGGCGAGGGTAGGGGCGTGATCCGCGCGCTCCTCCTCCCGCTCCTGTTCGCCGGCGCAGCCGCCCCGGCCGCCGAACGCACCGTCGGCACCGGCAGCTTCCAGCGCCTGCGCGTCGAGGGACCGTTCGACGTGCGCGTCGCCGCCGGCTCGCCTGCTGCGCGCCTGTCGGGTCCGCGCGACGCGATCGAGGCGGTGGACCTGCGCAACGAGGGCGGCACGATGATCGTGCGCGCCGGAACCGGCGCCTGGGGCGAGCGGCGCGACGCGCGCGGCGGCAGCGACGGCCCGGTCGTGGTGACGCTGTCGACGCCGGTCCTCGCCGCCGCGTCCTCCGCCGGCGGTGCCACCATCGCCGTCGCGGCGATGCGCGGCGACCGGATCGACCTGCTGGTCAGCGGCGCGGGCACGATGAAGGTCGACGCGGCGACCGCCGGCGACCTCAACGCGACGGTGGTCGGCGCAGGCACGATCGCGGTGGCCGGCCGCACGGCGCGCGCGCGCCTGGTCGCCACCGGTCCCGGCGCGATCGACGCCGGCGCGCTGGACGCGGGCGACGCGACGATCCGGCTGGACGGCGTCGGCGCCATCCGCGCGCGCGTCCGCTACACCGCGCAGGCGGCCAACGCCGGGCTCGGCACGATCGACGTCGCCGGTCCCGCCACCTGCGTCGTCCGCGGCCCGGCCGCCGGCCCGATCCGCTGCCAGGGACCGCGCTGAGCAGTCGATTGCCCGTCGCCCCCGCGCCCGCGATCCTGTAGACGCGGTCGCGTGATCCTCGCCATCGTCCTCTCCGCCGTCGCCATGACGCTGATCGTCGGCCTGCGCTATCTCGCCACCTCCGGTGCGTTCGCGGGCCTGACGCGATGGCGGCATCCGGGCCTCTATCAAGGGCTCGACCCGCAGATGCGGCGCGAGATCTGGTGGAGCCTGGCATCCGCCGGCATCTACGGCGTGCCCGCCGGGATCGTCGCCTGGGGCTGGCGCACGCACGGCTGGACCAGGGTCTATACGGACGTCCACGCCTATCCATTGTGGATGCTGCCCGTATCCGTGCTCGCCTTTCTCCTCCTCCACGATGCCTGGTTCTACTGGACGCACCGCTGGATGCACCGGCCGGAGCCGTTCCGGGTCGCCCACGCGCTCCACCATGCCAGCCGCCCGCCCACCGCCTGGGCGGCGATGGCGTTCCACCCGATCGAGGCGCTGACCGGCGCTGTGGTAATTCCGCTACTGGTGTTCGTCATTCCGATCCACGTCGGCGCGCTCGGCTTGGTGCTGACCATCATGACCGTTATGGGTGTGACCAATCACATGGGCTGGGAGATTTTCCCGCGGTTCCTGTGGAGCGGCCCGCTGGGCGACTGGTTGATTACCGCCAGCCACCATCAGCGCCATCACGAGCGGTACGGGTGTAACTATGGCTTGTATTTCCGCCACTGGGACCGCCTGTGCGGCACCGACCAAGGCATCGGCGACTTCGCGCGGGACCATGCGCGGGCCGCGGCTCGCGCTCGCCGCGTTGGCGGCGGCGATGCCGCTGATCGGGGGCGCGGCACCGGTCGCCCGGCTTGACGTCGCGCTGGACCAGGTCCGCTCGACCCGTGGGCTGCTGCGCGTCTGCCTGACCGCCGATCCGGCCAACTTCCCGTCCTGCGTCGACGATGCCGACGCGGCGGTCCGCTCCGTTCCGGCCGGGCAGCGGCTGGTGTCGTTCACCGGCCTGCCGCGCGGCACCTACGCGGTGGCGGTGATCCACGACGAGAACGGCAACCAGCGGCTCGACACCTTTGCCGGCATCCCGCGCGAAGGGTTCGGCTTCTCGCGCAATCCGGCGCTCGGCTTCGGCCCGCCGCACTTCACTGCCGCCCGGTTCACGCTCGGTGCCGGCGGCGCGGGTGATGCCGAACGGCAACAGGTTCGGATGCGTTACATCCTCTGACGGGAAGCCGCAGGACACAAAGCACGGGAGCCGCGTTGCCAGCGCAACTATCCTCCCGGAGCATCCCGCCTTGCGCCTCTTTCCCGTTCGGACCCTCTCGGTCTCCCTGCTGGCCCTGGCCGCCGTCCCCGCCGCCGCGCAGGATGCGCCCGCCGGCCTGCCGCCCACGCCGCCGCCGGGCACCATCGCCGCCGACACCTACACCATCGGCGTCGGCGCGGTGACGCTGCCCAGCTACGAAGGGTCGGACAACAACAACATCCTGCCCGCGCCCGGCGCGCTGATCTCGCACGACGGCTACTTCCTGACCGTGCTCGGCACCCGCGCCTCGCTCGACCTGATCCGCAACGAGGCAGGGCCGGTGTGGGACATCCAGGCCGGGCCGATCGCCGTCCTCAACCTCGACCGTACCCGCCGCAGCACCATCGACGATGCCCGCGTCGAGGCGCTCGGCGACCGCAATGCGGCGATCGAGCTCGGTGGCTTCGTCGGCATCGGCAAGACCGGCGTCCTCACCAGCGACTACGACCAGTTCAACGTCACCCTGTCGTACCGCTACGACGTCGCCAACGCGCACGAGAGCGGCATCTGGCAGCCCTCGGTCAGCTATTTCACGCCGCTCAGCACCAAATCGGCGATCGGCCTGTTCGCCACCGCCGAGCATGTCGGCGACCGTTACGCCCGCTATTATTTCAGCGTCCCGGTCGCCGGCGCCGTCGCCAGCGGCCTGCCGACCTTCAACGCGGATGGCGGTTGGAAGAACTTTCAGCTCGGCGCGATCGGCACTTACGCGCTGACCGGAGACCTGCTGCACGGCTGGAAGATCGTCGCCGGCGGCACCTACAGCCGGCTCCAGAACGACTTCAAGGACAGCCCGGTGGTGTCGATCGCCGGCGACCGCGATCAATGGCTCGGCACGGTCGGCATCGCCTACACTTTCTGAAAAGTTCCCTGAATTATCGATGGCTTAGCAAAATAAATGATTAGATTGTCGAAATAAGGTCATCTAGCTTCATCGTCGTTGTCCTGTGTCCGTTTTCGCGGGCAAGGGACGGCGAAGCGATGAAGCGCCGGCGGGTCTGCGGATCGTCGGTCCCAGACCAGGGGAAGATGAATGACCGATAGCGGACAATTGATCGAGGCCATGGACGGTCGCGTCCGGCGCCGCGAGGAACGGCGCGAATTCTTCAGGGCGGCGATGGGCGCCGGCATGGTCGCGGTCGGCGGTGCCGTCGCGCTCGGCGCGGCCGGTCCGGCCAGCGCGCAGGCGGCGGTGACCGATCAGGACATCCTCAACCTGGCGCTCAATCTCGAATATCTCGAGGCGCAATTCTACTCCTTCGCCGCCACCGGCGCGGGCTTGCCGGAGGCGCAGCTGACCGGCACCGTAGGCACCCGCGGCCAGGTGACGGGCGGTCGCCAGGCCAATCTCACCGATCCCGCCGTGATCCAGTACGCGCGCGAAATCGCGTCTGACGAGAGGGCGCACGTCGCGGCGCTCCGCACCGCGCTCGGCGGTTCGGCGGTGGCGCAGCCGCAGATCGACATTTCGGTCGCCGTGTTCACCGCCGCGGCCCGCGCCGCCAACATCGACCTGTCGGCCAGCGGCGGCGTGTTCGACCCGTACGCCAACGACGACAATTTCCTGATCGGCGCCTACATCTTCGAGGATGTCGGCGTCACCGCCTACAAGGGCGCATCGCCGCTGATCCAGGACGTCAACATCGTCGACGCGGCGGCCGGCATCCTGGCGGCCGAGGCGTTCCACGCCGGCATCATCCGCTCGGCGCTCTACCGCCGCGGTGTCCAGACGCCGGTCCTGCGCACCATCGCGGACCGCATCTCCGACGCGCGCGACAGCCTGGATGGGCCGAGCGACCTCGATCAGGGAATTTCGCCCACCGGCACCGGCAATGCCGCGGTCGCCAACCTCGTTCCCGCCGACCAGAACGCTATCGTGTTCAGCCGCACGCCGGAGCAGGTCCACAACATCGTCTACCTCACCCGCAATCAGGTGACCGCAGGCGGCTTCTTCCCCGCCGGCACCAACAACAACAACGCCGCGCTTCGTCGCTCCGGCGCGAACTGAGGAGGGACACCATGACCAAGCAAGTCGAATTCCTCGACCTGATGGAGCGCGCCGAGCAGCAGCGTTCCGCCCGTCGCAACTTCATCCGCCTGTGCGGCGGCGCCGCCGCGATGACCGGCGGTCTCGCCCTGCTGTCCGGCTGCGACGACGACGATGACAATGATCCGGCGCCGACGCCGTCGCCCACGCCGATCTCCAGCGCCGCGGCGCAGGATGTCGCGGTGCTCTCCTTCGCGCTCCAGCTCGAATATCTGGAGGGCAATTACTACTCCTACGCCACCACCGGCAGCGGCATCGCGGCCGGGCTTCAGACCGGCGTCGGCACGCCGGGCGCGGTGATCCCCGGCAGCGGTGCGGGTGCGGCCCGCGCGGTGAACTTCACCGATCAGGTCGTGGCGCAGTTCGCCCGCGAGATCGCGGCGGACGAGATCGCGCACATCACCTTCCTGCGCAGCGCGCTCGGCTCGGCCGCGCCCGCCCAGCCGCTCATCAACCTGTCGGGCAGCGCCAGCGTCACCGCCGCGGGTGCGACCGTGCCCGGCGCCTTCACCGCCGCCGCCCGCGCGGCCGGCGTGATCGGGCCGAACGACATCTTCGACCCCTTCCTCAATGACGAGAACTTCCTGATCGGCTCCTACCTGCTGACCGATGTCGGCGTCTCCGCCTATCGCGGCTCGGCGCGGCTCATCAGCAACAAGACCTTTCTGGAGGCGGCGGCCGGCATCCTGTCGACCGAGGCCTATCACGACGGCGCGATCCGCTCCGAATTGTGGCGCCGCGGCCTAACGATCGGCGGCAACGTGCCGACGCTGGTCAACAACCTCAACATCTACCAGCGTATCCAGCGCATCTCCGACGCGCGTGACGGCCTCGACGGGTCGACCGACACCGATCAGGGCATCGGCACCGCGACCGAGGCCAATCTGGTGCCGACCGATTCGGGCGGCCTGGTCCTCGGCCGTACCGCGCCGCAGGTCCTGAACGTCGTGTTCCAGAACCGTGCCGCGGTCACGTCGGGCGGGTTCTTCCCGGCCGGCATCAACGGAACTATCACGACCTCCGGCGCGAACTGACCGGATCGAAGGAGGAGGGGCCGCGCCGGTCGCGGTCCCTCCTTGCCGGCTCCAGAATATGATGACGTCAGCTTGACCCGGTACCAACGGGTCAAGTTGATCTCCCCTATCGCTCGCGCGTGGCGGCGAACTTGACCTTGGGGTAGCGGTCGGCGACGTAGCCGACTTCCCACGCGCTCTTGGCAAGGAACACCGGGTTGTCGTCCCGATCGCGCGCCATCGCGGATCGGTTGATGTCGGTGAACGATTTCAGGTCGCCAGCATCGCCCGCGCTGATCCAACGCGCGGTGTCGAACGGCGCGGGTTCGAGGGCGGCGGCGACCTTGTATTCGGCATCCAACCGCGACAACAGCACGTCGAGCTGCAGCTGCCCGACGACGCCGATGATCCAGTTGCTGCCGATCTCCGGGTAGAAGACCTGCGTCACGCCCTCCTCGGCCATGTCGTCCAGTGCCTTGCGCAGCTGCTTGGTCTTGGTCGGATCCTTCAGGACGACGCGGCGCAGGATTTCCGGCGCGAAGTTCGGCAGGCCGGTGAAGCGCACGTCCGCCTTCTCCGACAGAGTGTCGCCGACGCGGAGCGTGCCGTGGTTGGGGATGCCGATGATGTCGCCGGGGAACGCCTCGTCGGCGATCTCGCGGTCCTGCGCGAAGAACAGGATCGGCGAGTGGACGGCAATCGGCTTGCCGTGGCCCGTCGGCGTCAGCTTCATGCCGCGCTTGAAGGTGCCCGAGCATAGCCGCATGAAGGCGATGCGGTCGCGGTGCTGCGGGTCCATGTTGGCCTGCACCTTGAAGATGAAGCCGGTCACCTCCTTGCCCTCCGGCGCGACCGCGGCGGGTTCGGCCGGCTGCGCGCGCGGCGGCGGCGCATAGTCGGCGAGCGCGCCGATCAGCTCGGCGATGCCGAAATCCTTCAGCGCCGAGCCGAAATAGACGGGGGTCAGGTCGCCGCCGCGATACGCCTCGGCATCGAAGGTGGAATAGCCGCCCTGCGCCAGCTCGGCCTCGTCGCGCAGGCGGGCGAGACCCTCGGGCGACAACGTGTCGGCAAGCGCCGGATCGGCGAGGCCGGTGAACGCGACCGGCGCGCCCATGAACTCGCGGCTGCCGCCTTCCGGGCGCGCGAGTGTATTCGCGTAGAGGTCGTACACCCCCTCGAACTCGCCGCCCATGCCGACCGGCCAGCTCATCGGGCAGACGTCGAGCTGGAGCATTTCCGCCACCTCGTCGAGCAGTTCGAACGGATCGCGGCCCTCGCGGTCGACCTTGTTGACGAAGGTGATGATGGGCACGTTGCGGAGGCGGCAGACCTCGAACAGCTTGCGGGTCTGCGCCTCGATGCCGCGTGCCGCGTCGATCACCATCACCGCCGAATCGACCGCGGTCAGCGTGCGATAGGTGTCCTCCGAGAAATCCTCATGGCCCGGGGTGTCGAGCAGGTTGAAGGTGACGCCGTCCTTCTCGAACGTCATCACCGACGAGGTAACGGAGATGCCACGCTGCTGCTCGATCTTCATCCAGTCCGACCGGGCACGACGGTTCTGGCCCCGTGCCTTGACCTCGCCCGCCAAGTGGATCGCACCGCCGACGTAGAGGAGCTTCTCCGTCAGCGTCGTCTTGCCGGCGTCGGGGTGCGAGATGATCGCGAAGGTACGGCGGGGGGAGGTCATGCGGATCTTTCCGGAGTGCGCGTTGCCCCGGCCCTGAGCCGGGGTCCCGCTCCGTTCGAGAAGCGGGACCCCGGATCAAGTCCAGGGTGACGGGATGGCGGCTATATAGGCGGTCAGGCGACCAGCGTCACGCTCATGCCGATCGTCTTGGTCTCGCCCGGCGCCACCGCGAACACGCCGGGCTTGTCGCGATACTCACCCGCGAAGCCCACCGGGTCGGCAAGGCCGTGCCAGGGCTCGACGCAGATGAAGGCGGCGCCGGGCTTGGTCCAGATGCCCAGCCGCGGCGTCTCCGGAAAGGCGATGCGCAGGTGCGGTCCGCCGTCGGCACCGTAGGCGACCGATCCCGAGGCGACCGGGTCCCAGACCAGCGCGTCGTGCTCGAACAGCGCGTCCGCCAACGCCAGGGTGCGGCCGTCCCGCAAAGGGCTGTCCCGCGTCTCCGCGGCGATCAGGCCATCGGCCGTGATCTCGGCGAGGCAAGCGGGCTCGTCGCGGTCGAAGACGATGCGGTGGTCGGCGCGCGCGGCGCCATAGGGAAGGGGCCAGGCGAAGGCGGGGTGGAAGCCGAACTGCGCGAGCAGCGGCACGTCCGCCGGGTTGACCAGGCGCGCCTCGATCGCGAGCGTCGCGGCGTCGAGCCGGAAGGCGATCTCCAGCCGGAAGGCGAACGGGTAATGGGCGCGCGTTCCGGCATCGTCGGCCAGCGCGAAGGTGACGTGGTCGTCGCCCTGCTCGACCACCGCGAAGCCGCGGTCGCGGGCGAAGCCGTGCTTGGGCATCGGGTAGTCGGTGCCGTCGACGCGGATCGTGCCGCCGCCCGTCATGCCGATGACCGGAAAGAGGATCGGCGCGTGGCGCGGCCAGAAGGCGGGGTCGGCGTCCGTCATCAACTCGGCGCCGGATGCGTCGCGAAGATGCGTGAGCTCGGCGCCGAGCGGGTTGATGGCGGCCGAGAGGTGCGTGTTGGCGATGTGGATGAGGTCGGTCATATGCTTCTTCCTCCGCTCTTCGTCATGCCGGGGTCGTTCCGGCATCCGGAGCCACGGGCGTTGACGGTGCTTGACCCTGGACGCCGGGACGAGCCCGGCGTGACGAAGGGGCGGTTCACCCCCGCAAGGTCGCGCCCAGCTTCGCCGCCGCCGCGACGACCTTGTCGGCGACGGCCTTCAGGTCGGCATCGGTGTAGCTCTTCTCCGACGGCTGAAGCACGATCTCGACCGCCATCGATCGCTCGTCCTCCCGCTCGAACAGGTCGAACACGCGCGCCGCCACGATGTTAACCTTGTCGGCACCGCGAACGGCGCGGACCAGCGCGTCGGCGGCAAGGCCGGTCGGGACGATGAAGGCGAAGTCGCGGCGCACCGGCTGGAGCGCGGGCGGCGCGTAGGGCGCGCGGGCGAGACCGCTTCCCCGCTTGGCCGGCAGCGCGTCCAGGTACAGCTCGACCGCGGCGATCGGCCCATCGAGGTCGAATGCCTTGAGCAGGCTGGGGTGAAGCATGCCGAAGCGTGCCAGGATCGTCTTGGGGCCGAGGCGCAGCGTGCCCGAGCGACCGGGATGCCATGCCTCCCCAGCCTCGCCTCCCTCGGCTTCGCTTGGGACGGGCATCACCTGGAGATTGTCGACCGGCGCGCCGGCGGCGGCGAGCAGCGCCAGCGCTTCCGCCTTGGCATCGTAGGCATCGAACCCCGCTGCCTTGCCCTCGCGCCAGCCGCGCGGGCGTCGGTCGCCGGCCAGGACCAGCCCCAGCGTCGGCCGCTCGCCGTCCGCCAGGTAGCGGCGGCCGATCTCGAACAGGCGGACGCCGCCTTGCCCGCGCGCCAGGTTGCGGTGCGTCGCCGACAGCAGGCCGGGCAGCAGCGACGGGCGCATGACCTTCAGCTCCTCGCTGATCGGGTTGGCAAGGCTCCACGCGCCGCCGCCGAAGGGCGCCGCATCCCGCGCCGAGACGAAGCTCCAGGTCACCGCCTCGTCCAGCCCGCGCGCGGCGGCGGCGCGGCGGACCCGGCGTTCCAGCTTCTGCTCGGGCGTGGCGGTGGGGCGGGCGACGCCGGGCACGCGCGGCAGCGGCACGGCGGCGACGCGGTCGATCCCCTCGATGCGGATCACCTCCTCGACCAGGTCGGCGGGACCGTCGACGTCGCGGCGCCAGGTCGGCACGCGCACCGGCCAGCGCCCCTCGATCTGCGAGAACAGCGCGTCGCTATATGCGTCGGCATGGTCGATCGCGCCGACCGAGAAGCCGAGCGACAACAGGATGCGTGCCTGCCGCGCCGCCGGCACGGCGAGGCCGCCGAGCGTGCGGCAGAGGTCCGGGTCGTAGGAGATGACCCGCGGCTCCACCGGCGGGCTGCCGGCGCGCGTCACCTCGCTGGGCGTGCCGCCGCACAGATCGACGACGAGGCGGGTGGCGATGGCGAGGCCGTCGTCGAGGAAAGCGGGGTCGACGCCGCGCTCGAACCGCTGGCGCGCGTCGCTGGTCAGGGCGAGCGCCTGGCCGGTGCGGGCGATGCCGTCCGGGTCGAAATAGGCGCACTCGATCAGCACGTCGGTGGTGGCGGGCGTGACGCCCGAATGCTCGCCGCCCATGATGCCGCCGATGTCGTGCACGGCCGCGTCGTCGGCGATCACGGTCATGCCCGCGGACAGGCGGTACGTCTTGCCGTTGAGCGCCAGTACCTCCTCGCCCTCCGTCGCGGCGCGCGCGACGAGCGGCCCGGCGAGCGTCGCGCGGTCGTAGACGTGCAACGGCCGGCCGAGGTCGATCATCAAATAGTTGGTGATGTCGACCAGCGTGGAGATCGGCTTCTGGCCGATCGCGGTCAGGCGGCGGCGCATCCACTCGGGCGAGTCGCCGTTGGTCACGCCGGAGACGTTCTGCGCGAAGAGGGCAGGGCAGCCGGGGGTGTCGGTGCGCACCGCGGGCCCGGCGCCGCTGGCGGCGACCGGCTCCGCCGCCAGCGGCTTGAGCGTGCCGAGACCGGCGGCGGCGAGATCGCGGGCGATGCCGCGGACCCCCATGCAATCCTGGCGATTGGGGGTGATCGACACGTCGATAACGGGATCGGTCAGGCCCGCATAGCTGGCGTAGCTCTCGCCCACGGGCGCGTCCTCGGGCAGCTCGATGATGCCGTCATGGCCCTCGCCGATCTGGAGCTCGCGCGCGGAGCACATCATGCCGTTCGACTCGACGCCGCGGATCGCGGCGACCTTCAGCGTGATGTCGGCGCCGGGGACGTAGGTGCCGGGCGCGCCGAACACGCCGACCAGACCGGCGCGCGCGTTGGGCGCACCGCAGACGACCTGAAGGGGGCCGTTGCCGGCATCGACCTGGAGCACCTGAAGCTTGTCGGCCTGCGGGTGCCGCTCGGCGGAGAGCACGCGCGCGACGGTGAAGGGGGCGAGCGCCTCGCCGGGATCGGCGACGCCTTCCACCTCCAGCCCGACGCGCGTCAGCGTGCGGAGGATCGTGTCGAGGTCGGCTTCGGTATCGAGATGGTCGCGGAGCCAGGAGAGCGTGAACTTCATTTCGGACCCCTCACCCCGGCGCGGGCCGGGGTCTTTCTGTTGGCGGGCGGTGTGGCCGCCCCGGGGAGACCCCGGCCTCGGCCGGGGCGACGTTGGTGGCGGGAGGCTAGGCCGCGGCGCCGATGCCGCCCGACAACGTCGGCACGTCGAGCGCGGAGAAGCCGTAATGCTTCAGCCAGCGAATATCGCCGTCGAAGAAGGCGCGCAGATCGTCGATCCCGTATTTCAGCATCGCCAGCCGATCGATGCCGCAGCCGAAGGCGAAGCCCTGCCACTCGGCAGGGTCGAGGCCGCAGGCGGCGATCACCTTGGGGTGGACCATGCCGCTGCCCAGCACCTCCATCCAGCCGCCGTTCGGGCCGTCGCCCCTCATCTTATCTGGGTCGCCACCGATGACGCGCTTGCCCTTGGTCCAGGTGTAGCCGACATCGACCTCCGCCGAGGGTTCGGTGAAGGGGAAGTAGCTGGGGCGCAGGCGAAGCACGATGTCGTCGCGCTCGAAGAACGCCTTCAGGAAGGTCTCCAGCGTCCATTTGAGGTGACCCAGCGTAATGCCGCGGTCGATCACCAGCCCCTCGACCTGGTGGAACATCGGCGTGTGCGTGGCGTCCGAGTCGGAACGGTAGGTGCGGCCGGGCGCGATGATGCGGATCGGCGGCTTGTTCGCCAGCATGGTGCGGATCTGCACGGGGCTGGTGTGGGTGCGCAGCAGCGACACGGTGGTGCGTTCGTCGGCGGTGCCGGCCGCCTTCGCGTCGACGCCCTGTTGCAGGTAGAAGGTGTCGTGCATCGCGCGCGCAGGATGCGTGTCGGGGATGTTGAGCGCGGAAAAATTGTGCCAGTCCGTCTCCATCTCCGGCCCCGTCGCCACCGCGAAGCCCAGGTCGGCGAAGATTTCCGACAGTTCGTCCATGACCTGGCTGACCGGATGGATCGTGCCGGCGGGTGCCGCGTCGACCGGCAGCGTCATGTCCAGCGTCTCGGTGGCGAGGCGCGCGTTCAGCGCGGCCGCTTCCAACGCGTCCTTGCGGGCGGCGATCGCGGCGGCAACGGCCTCGCGCAGGCCCTGGATGCGCGGACCCTCGACCTGGCGCTGGTCGGGGCTCATGGCGCCGAGCGTCTTCAGCAGCTGCGTGATCCGCCCCTGCTTGCCGAGCGCGTCGACGCGGACCACGTCCAGCGCGTCGAGTCCCGGAGAGGCGGCCACGGCGGCGAGCATCTGCTCGCGCATCTGGTCGAGGTCGTCAGTCACGTCGCTTCTCACTATCGCCGATCACATCCGCCTTCGCGGGAATGCCGCGAGGAGGCAAGCCCAGCGCTGTTGCGAGATCGTCCCAATCGGGATTGTTCTCCTCGATCAGTCGGCACTTCCAATCGCGGTTCCACTTCTTCAACTGCTTCTCACGCGTGATCGCGGCATCCATCGTGTCTGCCACGGCATACCAGACGAGGCGATCGACACGGTAGCGTGCCGTGAAACCGGAGATCGATCTCTCTCGGTGCTGCGAGACACGAGCGAGGAGATTCGAGGTAACACCGACATACAGCGTGCCGTGCCGACCGCTGGCAAGCAGGTAAACGCAAGGCTGGAAGTTCTCGCGCATCGTTCGCTCTCTCCTCCGTCATCCCCGCGCAGGCGGGGATCCAGACGCGTTGCCATTCCCGCTAGAAGTACAGCCGTTCGTACATCTGGATCCCCGCCTGCGCGGGGATGACGGGGATCGCGAGAAGGGCCGGGGAGCTAAATCAAAAAGGGCGCCGGTGTTGCCACCGGCGCCCCTTCGTCTCACCTCGGATCAGCCGGCGTTACGCCGCCTGCTCCTGGGGCAAGGCCGCCTTGGCCTGCGCGATGATGGCGGAGAACGCCTCGCCCTCGTGCATGGCGATGTCGGCCAGGACCTTCCGGTCGAGCTCGATCCCCGCCAGCTTCAGGCCGTGCATGAACTGCGAGTAGGTCAGGCCCTCGGCGCGGACGCCGGCGTTGATGCGCTGGATCCAGAGGCCGCGGAACGTGCGCTTCTTCACCTTGCGGTCGCGATAGGCGTACTGGCCGGCCTTCTCGACTGCCTGCCGCGCGATGCGGATGGTGTTCTTGCGACGGCCGTAATAGCCCTTCGCCTGTTCCAGGATGTTCTTGTGCTTGGCGCGGGTGGTTACACCCCTCTTGACGCGTGCCATATGGTGTTACCTCCTCAACCGAGACCGTACGGAGCCCAGGCCTTCACCGCCGCGGTGTCGGCCTTCGACAGCACCTTGGTGCCGCGATTCTGGCGGATGTACTTGCCGTTGTGGTGCAACAGGCGGTGGCGCTTGCCGGCGACGCCGTGCTTCAACAGACCGGTCGCGGTCAGCTTGAAGCGCTTCTTGACGCCGCTCTTCGTCTTCAGCTTGGGCATTTTATCCTCCGATTGGAGCGACGAAACGAACAACCGCGGCAGCCCACACTGGCCGGGTCGTCCTTCCACTCGTCGCAAGGGAAGCGGGGCGCATAGCGGCGGCGGCGGCGGATTGCAACCGCGCTGGAACCGCCCGCGTGCCCGTGCGATACCGTATCGCCATGGACGTGACGCGTAGCGACGAACCCACCCCCGCCCCCCCTTCGTCGCCCGCCACGCGCACGCGGCGACGGCGGATCATCCGCAACGTGCTGCTCGGCATCGTCGGCGCGATCGTCGCGGCCTGGCTGGTGCTGTTCGTCACCAAGGGGCGCTTCCTGAAGTCGCCGTTCCAGAACATCGTCGGCAAGCTGACCAACCGGACGGTCACCGTCGGCGGCGATTTCCAGCTCTACTTCGCGCCGTTCCGTATCAAGTTCACCGCCGAGAACCTGTCGATCTCCAACCCGTCCTACGCCACCCGGCCGAACCTGTTCCAGGCGGAGCGGATCGACGCGCGGATCGCGCCGCTGTCGCTCCTGTTCGGCAAGCGCCGGATCTACTGGCTGGACCTGGTGAACGGCGCGGTCGATCTGGAGTGGAACGCGGCGCACGATGCCAACACGTGGACGTTCAGCGAGAAGAAGGGCGGCGAGCCGCTGGAATTCCCGCGCATCGACGTGGCGACGGTGACCGGCACCACCGTCCGCTATCTCGACCCGCGCATGCAACTGCTCGCCGATCTGAAGGTCGACGACATCCGCTCGGTCGACGCGCAGATCGGGCGCGCGGTGGGCGTGGCGGGCGACGGTCGCATCCGCGGCACGCCGTTCACTGTCACCGCGCGCCTGTTGTCGCCTGACGCCACCGCCAACCGCGGCGAGAACAAGCTGGTCGCCCGCGCGCGAGCGGCGGGCAACGTGGTCGACCTGGGCGGCACCCTGCCCACGATTGCGGATATTGAGAACGTGCCGTTGCAGGTCCGCGCGCGCGGGTCCGACCTGTCGACGCTACTGGCGATCATCGACGTCGCGCTGCCGCAGACCCGCCGCTACGACCTGCGCGGACGACTGGTGAAGGCGGGCGACGAATATCGCTTCACCCGGATCACCGGCCGCGCGGGCGGCACCGACCTGGCGGGGCGGCTGACGATCACCAACGGCGCGCGGCTGCACCTCGACTCGGTGCTCGCGACCAAGAGCCTGGACATCGTCGATGCGGCGCCGTTCATCGGCTACAATCCCGATATCGTCGCGACCAAGGGCGCGGTGGCGGCGGCGCGGGCGACCGGTGCCGCGCCCCAGCGGCTGATGCCCGACGCCGCCTTCCCGATCGCCACCATGCAGCGCTTCGACGCCGACCTGAAATGGACGATCGGGCAGGTGAAGTCGCGCAACATCCCGATCAGCAACGTCGACCTGACGCTCGACCTGGAGCGCGGGCGGCTGGCGCTGTCGCCGCTGACCTTCGCCATGGCGCGCGGCAACGTCGCCTCCGACGTGATCTTCGACACGCGACCGCGGCCGAGCGCCGTCTCCTACGACATCCGCATCGCGCCGACGCCGATGAGCCGGCTGCTGGCGGGTTACGGCGTGATCGAGGCGGGGACGACCGGCACGATCAGGGGGCGCATCGAGCTGAAGGGCCGCGGCGACACGATCCACGATTCACTCAGCACGTCGCGCGGGCGGATCGCGTTCGTGATGCCGGCGGGCACCTTCTGGACGCGCAACGTGCAGCTGGCGGAGCTCGATCTCGGCACCTTCGCGCAGAAGATGTTCGAGGGCAAGCTGGAGAAGCCGGTCACGATCAACTGCGGGCTGATCGGCTTCACCGTCCGCAACGGCGTCGCGGCCGCGGACCCGATTCTGATCGACACCAGCAAGAACGTGATCGTCGGCCGCGGCGGCTTCTCGTTCCGCAACGAGGCGGTCGACCTGGCGATCCGCGCCGATTCCAAGAAGTTCTCGCTGTTCTCGGGCCAGTCGCCCGTGCGGCTCGGCGGTTATTTCTCCAGCCCCACGCTCGGCGTGATCTCGCCCGAGCTGGTCGGGCGCGCCGGCGCGGCGCTGGGCCTATCGCTGGTGGCGACGCCGCTCGCGGGCGTGCTCGCCTTCGTCGACGTGGGCGACGCCAAGGCGACCGCGTGCGGCCCGGTGCTGCGCGGCGCGACCGCCAAGGCGCAGCGGACGACGGAGGGCGAGACGCGCGAGGACGTCGGCAAGGGGACGACCGCGACCGGGGAGGATGGCAAGGTCGAGAAGAAGCAGCGCAAGAAGTTCCTGGGGATCTTTTGAGCGGCCGTCATCCGGCCGACGCCGTCGATGCTCAGTGCGCGTGCGGCACCGCGCGCAACGCCTCCAGCACATCATCGGTACGGGCAGGATCGCCGATCGCCAGCACGTGCCCCTCGCTCGCCGCGGTGAGCGGGTCGCCGTTCCAATCGCACAGCCGCCCGCCCGCGCCCTCCACGATCGGTGCCAGCGCCGCGAAGTCGTGGAGCTTCAGCCCGCTCTCGCAGACCAGGTCGAGATGCCCGCCGGCGAGCAGGCCGTAATTGTAGCAGTCGCCGCCGTAGACGATGCCGCGCCCGTCGCCGCTGGTCGCCGCGGCGAGGGCGGTGAAATGGCCGACATCGTCGTCGGCGAACAGATGCGGGCTGGTGGTGGCGAGCAGCGCGCCGCTTAGTTGCGGGCAGGCGCGCGTGCGCACGGGGGCGCCGTTGAACACGGTGGCCCGACCCGCCACGCCGACCCAGCGTTCGCGCTGCACCGGCTGGTCGATGATGCCGAGCACCGGCCAGCCATCTTCCAGCAGCGCGATCAGCGTGCCGAAGATCGCGCGTCCGGCGACGAAGCTGCGCGTCCCGTCGATCGGATCGAGCACCCATTGCCGGCCGCTGACGCCCTGCTTGACCCCGTATTCCTCGCCATGGATGCCGTCGCCCGAGCGTTCCGCCTCGATCAACCGGCGCATCGCCGCCTCGGCCTCGCGATCGGCGCGCGTCACCGGGGATTGATCGTCCTTCATCTCCACCCCGGCGTCCCGGCGGAAATAGGGTCGGATCACCTGGCCCGCGGCGTCGGCGAGCGCGTGGGCGAGATCGATGTCGGAGCGGGTGACGGCCATGCATCCCGCCTATCGCGTCGGGCGGACGGGCGCTACACCGTACGGCACTTCTCGCAAAGGACATGCCCATGCGCCGTCTCGCCCTGCTCGCCGCACCGATCCTGTTCTGCGCCCTTTCCGGCCACGCGCTCGCGGCGCTCGCGCCCGGTGCGAAGGCGCCCGACTTCACGACGCGCGGTGCCGTGGCGGGCAAGGTGATCCCCGTCCACCTCGCCGAACAGCTCAAGAAGGGGCCGGTGGTGCTCTATTTCTTCCCGGCCGCCTATACCGGTGGCTGCAATGCGGAGGCGCACGCCTTTGCCGAGGCGATCCCGCAGTTCCGCGCCGCCGGTGCGACGGTGATCGGCATGTCCGCCGACGACGTGGCGACGCTCGCGCGCTTCTCGGCGGAAAAATGCGCCGGCAAGTTCGCGGTGGCGAGTGCCGGGCCCAAGGTGATCGCCGGCTATGACGTGGCGCTCGGCAAGCAAGTCGCGGGGCGCGACGTCACCAAGCGGACCAGCTACGTCATTGATCGCTCAGGGCGGGTCGTCTTCGTACACGACGACATGAACCCTGCCGAACACGTCGCGCAAACACTTGCAGCGGTAAAGAAGTTGCCCCGATGATGGGTCGATTTCGGTTCTAGTTACTTTTCACTAACCGGGGGCGGTCTAACCCGTGATCGGGGATCGATGGGGGACGGCATGGGAGGTGCGGCGATACGGAACGCGAGCGCGGGCGATCTCTACGCCTGTATCGGCGCCTTCCTGGTCGCCCATCGCCTCAGTCCCGATCCGCTGCATTACGCCTTCGCGCACGCCGCGCTGAGCGGCACCGATCCCGCGCTGGCGGCGGAGGTGCAGCGGCTGACTGATGGCGGGTTCCGGCTGACCCAGGCGGACGTGATGCGCCTGGCCGGCACTGTCTCCGGCGCACCCGCGCTGCCCGATCGCAGCCGGCACGTCGCCGATACGACCGGATCGGTGCTCGCGGCGGCAGCGCAGATGCAGGTGGACGGCTTTGCCGAGATCGTGCGCGGCATACATGACGACACCAAGGGGTTCGGCCGCGACCTCGCGGTCAGCGTCGCGACGATCGAGCAGACGCCGACGGGCGGTCGCGCGGAGGTGGCGAGAATCGCCGGCGCGATGATCCGGCGCGTTCGCGATTCGGAGGAGCGGCTGGCGCGGGCGACCGACGAGGCCGACGCCTTGCGCGCCAAGCTGGCCGATGCGCACGCGGTCGCCCGCCGTGATCCGCTGACCGGACTGGCCAACCGCCTGGCGCTGTCGGAGGCGCTGGCGGCGCGCGACGGGACGCACTGCCTGGCGCTGTGCGACGTCGATCGCTTCAAGGCCATCAACGACGCGCACGGCCACAATGTCGGCGACCGTGTGCTGCGGGCCATCGCCGACACGCTGGCGTCAATCTGCGACGGTCACCTGGTGACGCGCCACGGCGGCGAGGAGTTCGCAGTGCTGATGACGGGCACCACCATTGCCCAGGCCGTGGCGTTGATCGATTCGGCTCGTGCGGCGGTGTCGACCCGCCGGCTGCGCACCCGCGAGACCGACGCGCCGATCGGCGCCGTCACCTTCTCCGCCGGGGTCACCGCGATGCGGCACGACGAGGCCGTCGAGCAGGTGTTCGATCGCGCCGACCGGCTGCTCTACACCGCCAAGGCGCAAGGGCGGGACCGCACCTGCGCCGAATAGCGTGTCGACGACGTCACGCCGCCGCGACCGCGCCGACCGGTCCGATCGCGGCAGGTTCCCCGCGCGAGTAGGTGCCGATCAGCACGCCCGCCGCCAGCACGTGCCCGCCGATCGCCTCCAGCAGCGCGCCGCGCCCGGGCGATCCGGCGGTCACCTGCGCACCCGCGCCTAGTGCGAACAGCTGAAAGACATAGCGATGCTCGCCGTGCCCGGTCGGCGGATCGGGTGGCAGCCAGCCTTCGCGCAGGTAGGAGTTGCGTCCGACATCGCCGCCCTCCGTGCCGTCGCCGTCCGCCGCCATCGCACCCTCGGCCAGCGAGCCGGCCTCGGGCGGCATGCCCCAGACCACGGCATGAACCAGCGGCTGCGGCGTGGGCGAGTCGGCGTCCTCCACCAACAACGCGAGATGAGCGGTGCCCACCGGCGGATCGCGCCACGTGAGCGGCGGCGAGATACCCGCCCCGTCGGCGGTGAACCGATCGGGCAGGCGACCGCCATCGGCGAAAGCAGGGCTGCTCAGCTCCAGCTTCTCGAACCGGGACAGCGCCGGATCGGCAATCGCCACCTTTTCCGCACCGGCGCGCACGCCCGACAAGGCGTGGCCCAGCCATTCGGGAATATGTTGCAGCATCGGGGAACCCTCCTCAGTTCTGCGGACAGGTGCCGGGCCGACGCTCGGTCCCGGCACGCGTGGACCAGCGGCTGGCGTCGCCCATCGACTCGGCATCGTGGTAGCAGACTGACCCGCCGTCGAGATTGCCGTCGGCCGCCACCAGCACCGTCCAGTTGCGATCGGCGCAGTTGTGCGCCTCGCATCCGTGCGCCGCGATGCGCGATCCGACACGGGCGATCGGCACCGTGGTCGCCTCGCGGCCGACGATAGTGCGGCGCAGGCCCTCCTCCGGCACCAGGTCGACCACGAGATTGGCGACTTCCGACCGGTCGAAGAAGCCGACGCCGTCCACCGCGTCATTGGGGTAGTGGCCGACATAATTGCTGAGCGGCGTCGACTGAACCTGGCCGGGCAGGGGCGTAGGCGGCCTGGTGGCAGGGGGCACGAAATTGCCCGGCGATTCGCCCGTCGACGGGTCCGATCCCCCGCACGCGGTGAGCATGAAGACGGCGAACAGGGCGGAGGGGCGGCGCATGAGGGGAGAACGCCCGCCGTACCGCCGGGTTGCGAGCGGCAGCGATGCGGCGCATGACGGCGTCATGGACGCGCTTCACCGCTTCGTCGACGCGCAGGCGACCAGTTTCGAGCAGGCGCTGGCCGAGCTGCGCGCAGGCACCAAGCGCAGCCACTGGATGTGGTGGATCTTCCCGCAGATCGCCGGCCTGGGCCGCAGCGAGACGGCGCGGCATTACGCGATCGCGTCGCGTGCCGAGGCGGTCGCGTATCTGCGGCATTCGCTGCTCGGACCGCGGCTGATCGCGGCGGCGGAGGCGGTACACGGCGCACCGGGCAGCGCCGTCGCGATCATGGGATCGGTCGACGCGGTGAAGCTGCGTTCCTCGATGACGCTGTTCGCGGCGGTGGCGGCCGATCCGGCGCCGTTCCGGGCGGTGCTCGATCGCTTCTACGACGGCATCGACGATCCGGAGACACTGGCCCGTATCCGAGTGCGCGATCCGGGCTGAAACTGGGCACCACGTGCGTTCGACCGTCACGTGGTGTGGAGTGGGAAACTAACATCCCTGCTCCCGGTTTCATCGATCGGGCGGGGCGAGGCGAAATCGCCGTGGGCTGCGCAATGCCACCGATACAGGCATTTTGGATCGAACTGATCGTCCGATCATCAAGTATGCGATGGCGATGGTGCATCATCGAACCAATTCCGGCGTACCTGCCGGTCGTCAGGCAACAATAGAAACAGCTTCGATTTCATAGCTTTTGCTTAAGCACCTGACTGCATCTTCCGCGCATCAAGCAGAAGGTGGGGTAGGTTGCAGGTGAGGTCGTGTCGGTCGTGGTCCAGGGGCGTCAGGAAGAGCATCTTCCCGATCGTCCTGCTCGCGACCGCCGAACAGCATGGCCTCGCGCAGACCGTGCCGGGAACGACCATCAGCAACCGCGCCGACTTCCTGTACGAGATCGGCGGCGAGATCCGGCGTGGTTCTTCCAACACTGTGGCCTTCACCGTGGCCGAGCGGCTCGACGTCGGCGTGTCGGCGGACAGTGCGACGCCGATCCCGATCGCGTCCGTGCCGACCACGGTGACGGCGACGGTGACCAATCTGGGCAGCGGCCGCGAGGCACTGGATCTTTCCGTGCGTCCGAGCGGGGGCGTGCGCGTCGAGCAACTGGCGATCGATCGCGACGGCGATGCCCGCTTCGACGCCGCGGTGGACCAGCCGCTCGCCGGCACCACGCCCGTTCTCGCGCCGGGCGAGGCGCTGCACCTGGTGGCGGTGATCGCCGCCACCGACGCACCGGTCGACGGCACGCTGGTAATCGGCGCGCGCGCGCAGACCGGATCGGGCGAGGTCGACCAGCTCTTTCCCGGCCGTGGCGACGAGGGCGGCGACGCGGTGGTGGGGCCGACCGGCGCCACCGCCGGCGTCACGCTGCCGCTGGTCGCGGGGCGGTCCGCGCCGACGCTCGCCAAGCAGCAGTCGGTGCGCGCGCCGGACGGCTCGGCACGGCCGATATCGGGGGCGATCGTCACCTACACGCTGGTCGCCACGCTGCCGGCGGGCAGCGCGCGCGAGGCGCGGATCGAGGACCCGGTGCCCGCCGGCACCCGCTACGTCGCCAACAGCCTGACCCTGGACGGCGCAGCCCTGAGCGACGCCGCCGACGCCGATGCGGGCGAGTGCGACGGCCGCCTGGTCGCGGTCGCGCTCGCCGTGCCGATCGCCGCGGCGACCCACGCCGTCACTTTTCAAGTCCGCCTGCCATGAGGAGCCTTTCGTTGCTTTCGTTCCTGATCGCCGCCGTCGCGACACCCGCGGCCGCCGTCGACCCCCTGCGGCTGGAGACGCGCATCCTGGCCGAGCGCCGCGTCGCCGCGCCGGACGGCAGTACCCGCGTCGAACTGGTCCCGCCCGCCCGCGTCGGGCCGGGCGATCCGGTGGTCGTCGAGGTGGCCTTCCGCAACGGCGGCGCACAGCCGATCGGCGGCCTCGTCATCGCCAATCCGGTGCCGCGCGGCCTTGCCTATCGGGCACCGCACGGGACGGAGATGCCCGAGCTGTCGGTCGACGGTCGCCGCTTCGGCCCGCTGGCCAGCCTCGTCGTCGCGCTGCCCGGCGGCGGCACGCGGCCGGCGACCGCGTCCGACGTCACCCATGTCCGGTGGCGCCTGTCCACGTCACTGGCGGCCGGCCGCGGAGGCGCGTTCGCGTTCCGGGCGGTGGTTCGATGACCCCTTTCTCAGGAGAAACATCCATGATCCGCATCGTCCTGCGGCGCCTGCTGCTGTCCGGAACCGCGGCGGTCGCCGCCGCGGTTCCGGGTGGGCAGGCCGCCGCGCAGACGGCGAGCACGGCAACCCCCGCCGGCACCACCGTCAGCAACACCGCGCAGGCGACCTACAGCGTCAACGGCGCGACCCAGACCGTCCAGTCTAACACCGCGACCTTCGTCGTTGACCGCAAGGTCAACCTGACGGTGGTGAAGGCGCAGAATGCCGACACCAGCGTGGCGCTGGGCCAGATCGGCGCGGTGACCGCGTTCCGCGTGACCAACAACACCAACGGCACGCAGGATTTCCTGCTCGATCCCGACCAGAATTTGGGCACCATTATCTACGTCGGCACCGACAATTACGACATGACCAACCTGAAGGCCTATGTCGACGTCAACGACAACGGCACCTACGAGCCCGGGACCGACGTGGCGACCTTCATCGACGAGTTGAAGCCGGACGAGGCGCGCACCGTGTTCCTGGTGGGCGACGTGCCGACCTCGCAGCTGGCGCAGTTGGCGATCGTCAGCCTGCACGTCACCGTGGCGGAGGGCGGCGCGGCGGGTACGGCCGGCGCGCGGCTGCGGCAGACCACACTCAACGTCCTCAACCAGGATAACGAGGTGGACGTGGTGTTCGCCGACAACGACTCGGACGGGATCGGCGGCGACGGGCTGCACGACGGCGAGGCGCGCGCGTACCTCGCCTATGATGTCGGCGTGAAGAACGTCGACCTGACCGTCAACAAATCGATGACGATCCTGTCGGACGGCGTCAGCACGCTCAATCCCAAGGCGCTGCCCGGCGCGGTGGTGGAATATTGCCTGTCGGCCCGCAACGCCACGCTGCTGACCGCCGCCGCGAACGTGACGCTGACCGACATCGTCCCCGCCAACACTACCTACGTTGCCCAGTCGCTGACGATCGGCGTGGCGGGCGGCACCTGCGTGCTGCTCGGCCAGGGGCAGGACGACGACGCGGACGACGCCAATGATCCAGGCCCGTACCGCGGATCGTACGACGCCACCGCCAGGCGGGTCACCGCGATCATCCCGTCGCTTGCCGGCAGTACCACGATCAACGCCTCGTTCCGGGTGACGATCAACTAGAGCGGAATGACATCACCTCGCCCCCTTCGCGCTGCGCGAAGTCGAAGGGCGAACGGTGGTAAGTCGATCGTTCCTCATTCCGTCCTAGCCCGCTTCCTTCCAAGGAGACGCCATCACCCGGCGCGCGCCGCCCGCGCGCGCCGGCACGGCCACCCGCATGCCCCGCATCCGTCCTCTCCGGTGGCTCCTCGCCGCCCTGCTCAGCCTGGCCGCGGCCGGGGTGGCGGGGGAGACGGTGCGCGTCGCCAACACGGGCGTGCTGCGCTTTGCGGACGGAACCGGCGCCTGGGCCGAGGTCCGCTCCAACACCGTCGCGCTCGACGTCGAGCAGGCGAAGCGTCCGACGACGCTCGCCTTTTACCGCCCGCCGGACGATTACGAGCTGACCGGCATGCGTTGCCGGACGACGCCCGCGCTCGCCTTCACGCCTGCACCGGTCGACGAGGAGGCGTTCGCCCGCGCCACCAAGGTCGCCGCGCTGGACATCTACGCCGACATGCTGCTGGCGCTCGACAACCCGGCCGGTAATCGCGATCCGCTGGTCCGCGAGACGGCGACGATCACCGCCACCGTCGACGACGTCGCGGTGGCGCTCGACCTGCTGGAAACGGGCGCCGACAGCGGCACGTTCGTCGGCGGCGTGCCCGCGACCGCGACGGGCAAGCATCCCGACCTCGTCCCCTGCGACGTCCGGGGTCAGCGCGGCGGCCGGCTGAGCCTGTCGTTCGGGGGGGACGCGTCCAGCCTGGGCTCCGCCGCGACCCTGCTGATCGATCCGGCCGGTTTCGTGTTCGATTCCGGCAGCGGTGCCCTGATCGACGGCGCGATCGTGTCGCTGGTCGACGCCAATGGCGAACCCGCGATCGTCTACGGAGACGACGGCGTCAGCCGCTATCCCTCCACCGTCACCAGCGGTGCCGCGGTCACCGACGCGGGCGGCCGTTTCTACCCCGCGTTGCCGGGGCGTTATCGCTTTCCCTACACGCTGCCGGGCACCTATTTCCTCAAGGTCGAGCCGCCCGGCGACTATACGGCGCCCTCCGTCGTGCCGCTCGCGACACTGGAGCGACTGGCGCATCCGGGCGGCGCCCCCTTCATCCTCAACGATGCGAGCTTCGGTCGTGCGCTCGTCCTGTCGTCGCCCGATCCGTTCTACGCGGACATTCCGCTCGACCGGCCGGACGGCGCGCCGCTGCCGGCGACCGGCGCGTCGCTGCTGCTGACCAAGACCGCTTCCGTCCGCGAGGCGTCGCCGGGCGACGTCGTGCAGTACCGGCTGCAGCTCGCCAATCGCGGCACCGGCGAGGCGCGGGCGCTGCACGTCCTCGACACGCTGCCGTCGGGTCTGCGCTATCGCCGCGGCTCGGCGCGCGGCGCGGCGGAGCCGGCGGTGGCGGCGGACGGCCGCTCGCTCGACTTTCCGATCGATCCGCTCGGCCCCGCGGCCACGCGTGAGATCACCTACGCCGTGGAGATCGCGCCGGGCGCCCCGGTCGGCGAGGCGCTGAACCGCGCGCGGGTGACGGGGGAGGGCGTCGCCAGCAACGAGGCGGCGGCCTCGGTCCGCGTGCAGGCGCTGCTCTTCTCCGACGCGTTGACGGTGATCGGGCGGGTGACGGGGGGCGACTGCGGTGATCCCGTCGACCGGCGGCGCGGCATCCCCGGCGTGCGCCTGATGCTGGAGGACGGCAGCTTCGTCGTCACCGATCGCAACGGCCTTTACCATTTCGAAGGCGTGCCGGCCGGGCGCCACGTCGTCCAGCTCGACACCGGCAGCCTGCCGGCGACGCACGCGCCGGTCGCCTGCGACGCCGATACGCGGAGCGCGGGCAGCGCGATCTCCCGCTTCGTCGAGGGGCAGGGCGGGCTGCTGAAACGCGTCGACTTCCAGCTGCGTCCCACCGGCAAGGCACCCCTTGCCGTCGACGCGCTGCCGATCGCGGTGGCCGACGACGCGACCGCGGCGGGCAATCGCGACTGGACGGCGGGCCTGGTCGCGGGCCCCGCCGACTGGCTGTTCCCCGCCGCCGACCACAATCCGCGCTCCGCCGTGCAGCGCGTCGTCGTCCGCCACCCCGCGGGCACGCGCGTCGCCTTGCGGATCAACGGCCGGCGAACCGATCCGCTGGCGTTCGACGGCAGCGAGCCGGCGGGCGAGGTGGCAGTGTCGCGCTGGACGGGCGTGCCCCTCGGCCCCGGGGACAACCGGCTGGAGGCCGACATCCTGGGCAGCGACGGCCGGGTCGTCACCCAACTATCGCGGATCGTCCACCAGGCCGGCGCCGGCGTCCGCGCGACGGTGGACCTGGCCAAGAGCCGCCTGGTCGCGGACGGGCTCACCCGACCGCTGATCGCGGTGCGCGTCGTCGATGCCGCCGGCCGGCCGGCGCGCGCGGGCACGCCCGTGCCGTTCCGCGTCGACCAGCCCTATCGTGCCGCTGCCGAGGTCGCGGTGGAGCAGCAGCGGCCGCTGGCGGGGCGCGGGCGTACCGACCCGGTCGCGCAGGTCGTCGGCGACGACGGTTACGCCTTCCTGGCGCTGGCGCCGACGACGCAGGGCGGTGCCGTTCGCGGCGTCGTGCGGCTGGCCGACGGCGAGGCGGTGAGGGCCAGCGCGTTCCGCGCCTGGCTGGAGGCGCCCGCGCGCGCCTGGCAGGTGGTCGGCTTCGGCGCGGGGTCGATCGGCTACGACACGCTCCGCACCAGGGCACGGTCGCTGCCGCGTGGACGGCGCGGCGAGGTGGTCACCGACGGGCAGCTGGCGCTCTACGCCAAGGGGCGGATCAGGGGATTGTGGCTGCTGACCCTCGCCTATGACAGCGACGGCCGCTACGACCCGCGGCGCGGGCTGCTCGGCACCATCGATCCCGATCGCTACTATACCGTGTATGGCGACGGCACCGTGCAGGGCTACGACGCGCCGACCCGGCGCAAGCTGTACCTGCGGCTGGAGCGGCGCGAGTTCTACGCGCTGTTCGGCGATTTCGAGAGCGGCTTCACCGACACCCAGCTGACCCGCTTCAACCGCACGCTGAACGGCGTCAAGGCGGCCTATCAGGGGCAAGGGCTGAGCGCCGCCGCCTTCGCCGCGAAGGTCGACACGCGTTACGCGCGCGACGAGATTCAGGGTAACGGCCTGTCCGGCCCCTACCGGCTGGGCGGGCGCGACATCGTGCCCAACAGCGACAAGCTGCGCCTGGAAACGCGCGACCGGTTCCGCTCGGAACGCATCGTCGCGACCCGCCAGCTGACGCGGCACATCGACTACGACATCGACACCCGCCTGGGCACGGTGCGGTTCCGCGAGCCGGTGCTCGCGCGCGACCTCCGCCTCAACCCGCAATTCATCGTCGCCGAGTACGAGGTCGAGACCGGGCGCGCGGGCAAGCTCGCCGCCGCCGCGCGCGTCGCCGGACGGACGGGCGGGCTGGAACTGGGCGCGAGCGTGATCCGCGACGAGACCGCGGGCGCGGCAACCGTGGTCGGCGCCGACCTGCGCGCGACGCTGGCGGGCGGCACCGAACTGCGCGGCGAGCTGGCGACGGGCGGGCGGATGGGCCTGGCCGACGGTATCGCCTTCCTGGCCGAGGCGGAGCACCACGGCGCCGGCGTCGACCTACTGCTCTACGCGCGCCAGCAGGACGAGGCGTTCGGCGTCGGCCAGCAGAACCTGGTGGAGGCGGGGACGCGCAAGCTGGGGCTGGACACGCGCGTCGCGCTCGGCAGGCGGTGGAGCCTGACCGGCACCGGCTGGTATCAGCGCCAACTCTCGGGCACCGGCGAGCGTCTGGCGGGGGAGGGCCGGCTGGAATACCGCCGCGACGCGGGCACGGTGTTCGCCGGCGTGCAGGGCGCGGCCGACCGCGGGCTCGACGGACGCGATCGTCGCAGCCTGCTGGCGACGCTCGGCGGCAGCCGGCAACTGGGGGAAGCGCTGACGCTGTCGGCGCAGACGCAGGTTGCGCTGGGCGGCAAGGCGAGCGTCGACTTCCCCGCCCGCCACCAGCTGAACGCCGCCTGGCGGGTGCGGCCGGGCATCCGCCTCCTCGCCGGTTACGAGATCGCGCAAGGCCGCGATTTCACCACCGACACCGCGCAGATCGGCTTCGACCTGGCGCCGTGGACGGGCGCGAAGCTGTTCAGCACGCTGAACCAGCAGGCGGCCGATGGCGGGGGCGGCGAGAACGGCGCGCGCACCTTCGCCCAGTACGGGCTCAGTCAGTCGCTGCCGATCGGCAAACGCTGGAGCATCGACGCCACGCTGGACGCGTCGAGCACAGTCAGGGGACGCATTCCGGTGGCCGGCGGGATCAACGCCTTTCAACCGGTCGCGTCGGGCGGGTTCCTGGGGCAGGACCAGGTCAACGGCGACTATCTCGCGGTGACGATGGGGGCGAGCTATCGTGGAACCCGCTGGTCGTGGAACGGCCGGCTGGAGCGGCGCGACGCCGACCGCGAGGATCGCTGGGGCATCACCAGCAACCTGCTGCGCACGCTGGGCGAGGGGCGGACGCTCGCCTCCGGTCTCCGCGCCTATGCCGTCACGGCGCAGGGCGGGGCGCGGGCGACCTATGCCTCGGCCGATGTGGCGCTGGCGCTGCGGCCGCCGGGCAGCCGCTGGTCGGTGCTGGAGCGCGTCGAGCTGCGGCACGAGCACGCCGACGGTGCGATCACCGGCGCCAATCCGCTGGGCGTGCCCGCCTATAACGGGGCCGACCAGGTGACCTCGCGCGCGGTCAACAATCTCGCGGTCAACTATCGCAGCGGCGCGGAAGGGGCGGGGCACGCGACGGAGGCGACGGTGTATTACGGCGCCAAATACGTGCGCGGCCGGTTCGCCGACGACGTGTACGCGGGCTTCGTCGACGTGACCGGGTTCGAACTGCGGCAGGACGCCGGTCGCCGCGTCGACATCGGCGTGCAGGCGTCGGTGCAGCACGCGTGGGATGCGAACGGGCGCGGGCGCGGCGCCTGGGCGTGGAGCGGCGGGCCGTCCCTCGGCGTGTCGCCCGGCGGCAACACGTGGATCAGCGTCGGGTACAACGTCGCCGGCTACCGCGACCGCGATTTCGAGGCGGACCGCTATACCCGGTCGGGACCTTATGTGACCATGCGCGTCAAGTTCGACCAGTCGCTGCTTCGGCTCGGCAGGCAGGGGCGATGACCCGTGGACGACGCCGTGCGGCAACCTTTTGGCAACCCGTTACCGCCACAGCAGCCGGCATGGACACCGCCGGAGCCACGCGACGCACGACCATGCAACCGGTGGGAGGAAAGTGACCATGCTCAGCGATCAACCGGAACATGCCGGGGATGATCCCCTCGCCGCCGCCGACCGCCGCAGCGGCGGCAAGCGGCACCAGTCGGTGCTGCTGGTCGGGCGCGTGCAGCGCGGCGGCGTCGACGGTGCCTGCGTGGTCCACGACATCTCGCAACACGGGCTGATGGCGCGCTTCCCGGAGGCGCCCGCGGTCGGCGACGAGCTGGTGGTGGAGGTGCGTGGACTGCCGCCGATGCGCGGCACGGTACGCTGGGTAAAGGGCCGCAAGGCCGGATTGCAATTCGCCGAATCGCAGCCGATCGAGCAGGTGTTCCAGCTGAAGCGCGACGACGGGCTCGTATCGCGCCCGCCGCGCTTCGCGCTGTCCGGCCCGGTGACGCTGCGCCTGGAGGGCGAGCGGGTCACGGCCGAGGCGGTCGACATCTCGGCAGGCGGCGTCAAGCTCGCCACCGGCGAGGCGGTCGACGCGGGACAGACCGGCCAGGTGACGCTGGTGGATACCGGCACGGCGCTGTTCGGGCGGATCTGTTGGGCACAGGGCGGGCAGCTGGGTTTCCGCTTCTGCGCGCCGCTGCCGCTCGACGCCCTGTCCCGCATCCTCGAACGGTAGGCCGGAGCCTAAGTCCCCGCATCGGAGACCTTTTCGCCGCTGTTTCGTTCGCATCGGGAACGAAGGACAGCCATGGTCACCAATCCCCGTTTATCCGGACAAGTGGCGGCGCGCGCCCACCACTCGCCCGCCGCCGCGCTGCTGCGGAAGATCGAACCGTTCTTCGCGATCGGCCAGGTATCGGGCGGGCCGCTGCTGCTGGCGTCGATCCTGGCCCTGGTCGTCGTCAACACGGACGTGGGCGACGCCTATATCCGCCTGTGGGAGCGGTCGATCAGCCTCAGCTACGGCAGCTGGACGATCTCGCGATCGGCGGCGGAATGGGTCAACGACGCGCTGATGCCGTTGTTCTTCCTCATCATCGGCACGGAGGTGAAGCGCGAGTTCGTCAAGGGATCGCTGGCGTCGCTGCGCACCGCGATCTTCCCGGTGGCGGGCGCGATCGGCGGGCTGGTGGTGCCGATCGCGATCTTCGTCGCGTTCAACCGGGGCGAGCCGACGGTGCACGGCTGGGGCATCGTCGCGGCGATGGATACCGCGTTCAGCCTGGCGATCGTCGCCATGTTCACCACGCGGCTGCCGGGCTCGGTGCGCGCGGTGCTGCTTGCCTTCGCCGCGATCGACGATGTGTTCGGTCTCTTGGTGATCGCCATCGCCTATACCGCGCAGCTCGACGCCTGGTTCCTGCTGCTCGCCGCGGTGGCGTACGGCATCATCCTGGGGTTGCTGCGCCTGCGCTGGGTGGCGCCGATCCCCTACGTGCTGCTCGGCGTGGTGGTGTGGATCGGGGTGTTCGCGTCGGGCGTCCACCCGACGATCGCAGGAGTGGCGGTCGGGCTGTTGCTGCCGACCAGTTCGCGCCTGTCGGAACGCCGCTTCGCCGAGCGCGTCCAGCAGCCGCTGGACCAGTTCAAGGAAGCGCGCGTCGCTGCCGAAGAGGCGGAGGACGACGCCGCGGCCGAGCAGCATCACCGCCGCGCGCAGAAGCGGCTGGGCTATATCCACGAGATGACGGCGGCGACCGATGAGGCGGCGGAGCGGCTGGTCCGCATCCTGACGCCGTGGGTGTCGTACATCGTGCTGCCGCTGTTCGCGCTGTCCAACGTCCGCATCCATTTCTCGGCGGAGTTGCTGGCGGAGGCGATCGGCTCGCCGCTGACGGGCGGCATCGTCGCGGGGCTCGCGCTCGGCAAGCCGATCGGTTTCCTCGCCGCGACGTGGCTGGCGACCAGGGTCGGCGCGGCAAGACTGCCGGAGGGCGTCAACTGGCGCATGGTGCTGGGCATCGGTGGGCTGGCGGGGATCGGCTTCACGCTGTCGCTGTTCATCGCCGAACTCGCCTTCGTCGACGAGGGTGAGATCGAGCTGGCCGCGGTGGCGATCCTCGCGGCATCGCTGGTCGCCGGGCTGTTCGGCTATCTGGTGCTGTGGAGCGCCGCCGCACCGGTCGGATCGGATGAAGCATCACCCGCCGATGCGGGGTCCCCGTGAAGGGGGGATGTTCATCGATAGGGATGGTGCGGCCGAGAAGACTCGAACTTCCACGGGCTTTCGCCCACAACGACCTCAACGTTGCGCGTCTACCAATTCCGCCACGGCCGCCCGTGTCATGCCGGCGGAGGCTCCGCTGGCTGGTAGGCGAGCGCCCCTAGCAGCGCTCCCACCCCCACGCAACGGCTTTCATGCGACCCCCTTACGTATCGCTGCCGACGAAGCTCAACTCCAGCTGCTTGGAATTGGCCGGCACGTCGAGCTTGGCCGAGTTGAAATCGACGGTGCCACCGGGCGGCAGCGTCCGCCGCTCGGGCGTGATCGTCCAGCTGTACACGGTGCGCCCCCCGCCGCCGGCCGCGTCCTTCAGCTCGACGAGGATGTCGGGCACGCGCTGCCGGGTCGAGGACGGGTTCACCACCTGGCCGCTGACGGCGAACAGTTCGGACCCGTTCTCCAGCTCACGCCGCTCGATCGGGTTGTCGCGCAGGCGCAGCGGCGTTTCCGCCGGGCCGACCGAGAGGCCGAACTGGTTGGCGAGTCCGGGCGCGCCCGACCACAGGATCGCGGCGACGCCGAGCAGCATCAGCAGCCCCGCCGCCAGCGCCAGCGCCGTCCAGCGCCGCGCCGGATTGCGACGGGCGTGGATTGGCGGCCGGTGGGCAAACGCGTCGTAGCTCTGCGCACCGTAATCGACCGGCGAGACGACCGGCGGCACCGGCGCGACCCGCTCCACGGGCGCGGGCGCCGGCATCGTGGGGAAGGGCACCGACGACACCGGGATCGATGATGGCGGCGGATCGATCTCGGCCGCCGGCGGCGATGGCGGAGATGCCGGCGAGGCGGCGGTGAGGTCCAGCACCGCCGGCTCCTGGAACCAGCTGTGGCGGCAATTGGCGCAGCGCACCGTGCGCCCCTCCACGCCGATCGCGCTGTCGGGCACCAGGTAACGGGTGCGGCACTCGGGGCATTCGAGGATCATGATGGTTGCGCGACGCCTTACCGGGCCGTGCTTGGCCCCCCGCCGGTCAATGTGACACGGCGGCCGCGCCACTGGCAAGCTTGAAGCCGCCGGTCGCTCATGCCAAACCCTGCGGCTCATGGCGACGATCGTTCAGTTCGAGAATGTCGGCCTGCGCTACGGCACCGGGACGGAGACGCTGATCGACCTGAGCTTCTCGCTGCAGGGCGGCGCCTTCTACTTCGTGACGGGCGCGAGCGGCGCGGGCAAGACGTCGCTGCTGCGCCTCCTCTACCTGGCGCAGCGGCCCAGCCGCGGCATCATCCGCCTGTTCGGCGAGGACGCGGTGGTGCTGCCGCGGGCGCGGCTGCCGGGATTTCGGCGGCGCATCGGCGTCGTCTTCCAGGATTTCCGGCTGGTGCCGCATCTGTCGGCGGCGGACAACGTCGCCCTGCCGCTGCGCGTCGCGGGCATGAACGAGCGCGAGGTAAAGCAGTCGGTGCGCGAGATGCTGGCCTGGGTCGGCCTCGCCGACTGGGCGGAGGCGCGGCCGGAGACGCTGTCGGGCGGCGAGCAGCAGCGCGTCGCCATCGCCCGCGCGGTGATCGCCCGGCCGGAGGTGCTGGTCGCCGACGAGCCCACCGGCAACGTCGATCCCGAGATGGCGGATCGGCTGATCCACCTGTTCGATTCGCTCAATCGGCTCGGCACCACGGTGGTGGTGGCGACGCACGACCTGCACCTGCTGTCGCGTATTCCCACGGCACGGATGATGCGGCTGGAGGAGGGGCGGCTGCTCGACCCCACGGGATCGCTGCGCCACCCGCCGGAGGGCGAGGCGTGAGGATGCGGATTGGGGGACGCGCCGCCGCCGGGCGGGTGCTGGACGAGGCGCCGGGCCTGCGCGCGATGACCGCGGTGATGGCGATCATGATGTTCCTGACCGTGCTCGCCGCCGCGCTGGGGCTCGGCACGGCGGCGGCGGGGGCGCTGATCGACCGGCAGCTCGCCGGGCGGCTGACGGTGCAGGTGGTGGAGGGCGACCGGGCCCGCGCCGACGCCGCGGCGGCGCGGGTGCTGGCGGCGCTGCGGCGAAGCCGCGACGTGGTCCGCGCGACGCCGGTGCCGCGCGCGGAGCTGGAGCAACTGCTGCGCCCCTGGCTGGGCAGCGACGCCGCCGATGCCGGGCTGCCGGTGCCCGCGATGATCGACGTCGACCTCGCCCGCGGCGGCAGCGACGCCGCGGTCGCGCGCGTTGCGGCGGTGGCGACGGCGGCCAGCCCGGCGGCGCGGGTCGATCGCCATGCGCGCTGGATGTCGCCGGTCGGCGGGCTGATGCGGTCGCTCAGCTGGCTGGCGGCCGGGATCGTGCTGCTGATGGCGGCGGCGACCGCGGCGGTGGTCGTGCTGGCCGCGCGCGCCGGGCTGGAGGCGCATCGCGGCACCATCGGCGTCATGCACATGCTGGGCGCGACCGACGTGCAGCTGGCGCGTCTGTTCCAGCGGCGGATCACCGCCGACGCGCTGATCGGCGGGCTGGCCGGCACCGTCGCGGCGATGGCGGTGGCCGCCGCGGTCGGCCGGCAGCTGTTGACCTTGGGGTCGGAGCTGGTCGGCGGCGTCGCGCTGGCGCCGGCCGACTGGATCGCACTGGCGCTGCTGCCGCTCGGCTTCGCCCTGCTCGCGACGCTGGCCGCGCGGTGGACGGTGACGCGGGCGCTCGGACGGACGCTGTGAGGGCGGGGTCGTGATCGTGCGGACGCTCAGCGTGGCGCTGCTCGCCTGGTGCCTCGGCTTCGCGGCGTTCATGCTGCTGCTGCCGGCACCGCTGGAGGGCAACACGACCGACGCGGTGGTGGTGCCGACCGGGGCGCCGGGGCGGATCGATCGCGGCTTGGCGCTGATGGCCCGGCACCAGGCGCGCCGGATGCTGGTGACCGGCGTGGGCGCGGGCGTGCGGCCGGTCGACCTGCAGCGGACCTATCACGCCTCGCCGCGGCTGATCGCCTGCTGCGTCGACCTGGGCGACGAGGCGGTCGATACCCGCTCCAACGCCGCCGAGACCGCGGCCTGGGTGGCCAGGCACCGCTTCGGCAGCGTCCGCCTGGTCACCTCCGACTGGCACCTGCCGCGCGCGCGCATGGAGCTGGCGGCCGCACTCGGCCCGCGGGTGGTGGTGCTGGGCGACGGGGTGCCGAGCAGCCCGCGACTGGGCACGCTGGTCAACGAGTACAACAAGCTGCTGCTGCGCCGGGTGGCGCTGTGGCTGGGGATCGGCGCATGACCTGGCTCCGCAACATCGCCTTCGCGATCGTCTTCTACGGCGGGTCGGTGCCGATCGTGCTGGCGACGCCGGTCAGCGCGCTGTTCGGCCAGCGGGCGGTGATCGCCAACGCCACGCTGTGGACGCGCTTCCACGCCTGGGCGGTGCGATGGCTGCTCGGCATCCGCGTCGTGGTGGAGGGGGAACGGCCCGCCGGCCCCGCCCTCTACGCCGCCAAACACCAGTCGATGTGGGAGACGCTGGAGCTGCAACAGCGGCTGGACGGGCCGGCGATGGTGCTGAAGCGCGAGCTGACGCGCATCCCGGTCTGGGGCTGGGCGGCGGTCCGCTACGGCGCCATCCCCGTCGACCGCGACGCCTCCGCCGCGGCGCTGCGCCGGATGATGAAGGCGGGGCAGGCGGCGCGGGCGCAGGGCCGGTCGGTGTTCATCTTCCCCGAAGGGACGCGCGTGCCGCCCGGAGAGGCGCCACCGCTGAAATCGGGCTTCGCCGGGCTCTACCGCGCGATCGGCCTGCCGGTGGTGCCCGTCGCGCTCGACGCCGGGCGGCTATGGCCCAAACGGGGGCTGAAGCGTGCCGGCACGATCACCCTGCGCTATGGTAAGACAATCCCCGCCGGCCTCCCGCGCGCGGAGATCGAGCGCCTGGTCCACACCGGCATGAACGCGCTGGAACCCGCGGCTCAGCCCGCCTTGCCGCCCGCCTGACGCAGTTCCGTCCGGTTGGTGACGGTGGCGGTGCCGCCTTCGCCGATCGCGACGATCCACTGATTGCCGTCCTCGCACGTCGCCGCCCAGGTCGGCGGCGAGCCCTGGGCGGTCACCTCCGTCGCCTCGGTCACGCCCTGGCAATCGCGACCGGCATCGCGGATCGCGCGCAGCAGCACCGCGGTGCGCTGCCCGGCGGGCAGGTCGCGGATCGTCGCGGCGGTGTTGCCGTCCGGCGCGGCGACGTTCGCCGTCTCCGCGGCGTCGTTGCCGCCCGGCGATCCGCCGCACGCGGCGACCAGCATCAGCGGCGCGAGCAGGGCGGCGGGAAGGATCGACGTGCTTCGCGAACGGATCATGGCTTCCTCCTGTTGTCCCGCTGAACGTCCGACCGGGCGGCGGGTTGCGGCAGGAAGGTTCGGCTTTCGTTGACATTGGACAGGTCGTTGTCCACTTCTGCGGGTATGCACGCCGTCAGCTATTCCGAAGCCCGCGAAAATCTGAAGTCGATGATCGACAAGGTGGTCGCCGATCGGGCGCCGCTCGCGATCACGCGCCAACGCGGCGAGGGCGCGGTCTTGATCTCCGCGAGCGAGTGGGCGTCGATCGAGGAAACGCTGCACCTGCTGTCGTCGCCCCGAAATGCCGAGCGGCTGCTGCAAGCGGTGCGTGGCTTCGAGGCCGGCGACGAAGGCGTGCCGCTGCCGTGAGGGTGGCGTTCTCGCCGACGGCATGGGACGATTACCGCCATTGGCAGGAGCATGACACCAAGCTGATCGACAAGATCAACGCCTTGATCGAGGAATGCCGCCGCCACCCGTTCAAGGGCACGGGCAAGCCCGAGCCGCTAGGCGGCAACCTGTCCGGCTGGTGGTCGCGGCGGATCAGCCACGAACACCGCTTCGTGTACCGCGTGACAGGATCAGGCGAGGAGCAGGTGCTTCAGGTGGCGCAGTGCCGGTATCATTATTGACCGCCACCGTAGCAATGCACCTCATGACGCAGAACGATGGCGAGCAGCTGAACAATCTGCTCAGCCTACCCGAGGCCATAGTCAGCTAGACCGGCGGCCCCGCATCATGTGCGGGGCCGTCTTTTATTACTCCGCCGGCAGGTAAACCTCACCACCCTTCTCGCGGAACCGCTCGCTCATCTCCTCCATGCCGCGGATCGCGGCGGCGCGGCTGGCGGCGGCGGTTTCGGCGCCGGTGGGACCGCCCGAAGCGAGGAACGCGTCCGCCGGCTGGTTCTGCTTCGCCGCGAAGTCCCGCACCTCCTGGGTGATCTTCATCGAGCAGAATTTCGGCCCGCACATGGAGCAGAAATGCGCGGTCTTGGCGCCTTCCGCGGGCAGGGTCTGGTCATGGTACGATTCCGCCGTGTCGGGATCGAGCGACAGGTTGAACTGGTCGCGCCAGCGGAACTCGAACCGCGCGCGGCTCAGCGCGTCGTCGCGCATCTTGGCGGCGGGGTGGCCCTTCGCCAAGTCGGCGGCGTGGGCGGCCAGCTTGTAGGTCACCACGCCGGTCTTGACGTCGTCGCGGTCGGGCAGCCCCAGATGCTCCTTGGGGGTGACGTAGCAAAGCATCGCGGTGCCGTACCAACCGATCATCGCCGCGCCGATGCCGCTGGTGATATGGTCGTAGCCTGGCGCGATGTCGGTGGTGAGCGGCCCCAGCGTGTAGAAGGGCGCTTCGCCGCACACCTCCAGCTGCTTGTCCATATTCTCCTTGATCTTGTGCATCGGCACGTGGCCGGGGCCCTCGATCATCACCTGCACGTCGCTCTTCCACGCACGGTGCGTGAGTTCGCCGAGCGTGTAGAGCTCGCTGAACTGCGCCTCGTCATTGGCGTCTGCGATGCTGCCGGGGCGGAGGCCGTCGCCGAGCGAATAGGCGATGTCGTACGCCTTCATGATCTCGGTGATCTCGTCGAACCGCTCGTAGAGGAAGCTCTCCTTGTGATGCGCGAGGCACCATTTCGCCATGATCGAGCCACCGCGGCTGACGATGCCGGTGACGCGCTTGGCGGTCATCGGGATGTAGGGCAGGCGGACGCCGGCGTGGATGGTGAAATAATCGACGCCCTGCTCGGCCTGCTCGATCAGCGTGTCGCGGAAGATCTCCCAGGTCAGCTCCTCGGCGATGCCGCCGACCTTCTCCAGCGCCTGGTAGATCGGCACGGTGCCGATCGGCACGGGGCTGTTGCGGATGATCCACTCGCGCGTGTCGTGGATGTTGCGGCCGGTCGACAGGTCCATCACCGTGTCGGCGCCCCAGCGGATCGACCAGACGAGCTTGTCGACCTCGCTGGCGACGTTCGACGCGACGGCGCTGTTGCCGATATTGGCGTTGATCTTGACCAGGAAGTTGCGGCCGATCGCCATCGGCTCGGATTCGGGGTGGTTGACGTTGTTGGGGATGATCGCGCGGCCCCGCGCCACCTCGTCGCGGACGAACTCGGGCGTGACATAGTCGGGGATGGCGGCGCCGAAGGATTCGCCGTCGCGGGCGTATTCGCGCAAAGCCTCGCGGCCGAGATTCTCACGGGTGGCGACGTACTCCATCTCGGGCGTGATGATGCCGCGGCGGGCATAGTGCATCTGGCTGACGTTCTGCCCCGCCTTCGCGCGCAGCGGGCGCTTCACCATGCGGGGGAATTGCGGGACGCCGCCGGAGCGGTCGGGGCCGAGCTGGCCGTTGTCCTCCGGGCGGATCTCGCGCGCGTCGTAGCTTTCCACGTCGCCGCGCGCCTCGATCCACGAACGGCGGAGCTGGGGAAGGCCGGCCATGATGTCGATGCGGGCGTCCGGGTTGGTGTACGGGCCGGAGGTGTCGTAGACGTTGAGCGGCGGCTCGCCGCAGCCGGGATCGAGGTCGATCGCGCGCATGGCGACGTTCAGCGGCCCGACATGGATCTTGCGGGAGCCGCGGATCGGGCCGGTGGTGACGCCGATCTCGGTACGCGCTGGAATGTCTGCCACGTCTTCTCTCCTCATGGTCGGGAGAAGAAGGGCTGGTGGCCGCTCCACTCCCTACGCCGGTGTCAACCGGATCAGGTTCAGCGGGTCGGAGGCTGTTGGGCGCCCATGAAAGTGATACTTTCACGAGAACCCCGGCCTCCCTCTCAAGCGCGACGAAGCGCTCCCCCGGGGATGGCCTATGCATAAGCGGGTAAGCGGTGGGCTACAAATGAAAAGGGGCCGCGCCTCGCCGGCACGGCTCCCTTCTCGGTCGCCTGCCCGGATCAGGTCGTCGTCGTGAACGAGCCGTTGACGCCGTTCGGGAAGAAGCTGGCCGCGGTCGGCGTTCTGCCGAGATAGACGATGCTCAGCACCTGCTGCGGCGTGCGGCTGTACGCGATGGCGTTGCCGTCGGCGGGGACGATGTTCGACACGCCGGTCAACAGATCGCCGATGTTGGTGCCGCCGACGCCCTCGTCGAGATCGGACGAGCCGTCGAGGCTGTCGCGGGCGTCGGAGATGCGGGTTGCGTTGGTGATGAGGTCGCGGTTGGTGATGCCGCGATTGTAGATGATCGTGCGGACCAGCCCCGCATGGTACGCCTCGGCCGCGAGGATGCCGGCGGCCGCCTCCAGGAAGGTGCGGTTGGTGATGAGCGGCGACGCGCCCTTGTAGGCGGTGACGCCCACGTCCTCGAAAATGTACGCGCCGAGGAGGAAGTTGATCGGGTTGAGGTACGGGTCGAAGGTCGAGGTGCTGTTGTCGGGGATGACCCCCGCCGCGCGGGCTGCGGCGGTGAACGCGCCGGTGGTCGTGCCCGATATGTTGATCGCCGGCTGTGCCGTGGCCGACGCGCCCAGTGCCGAGCGCAGGAAGTTGACATGGGCGATCTCGTCATAGGCGATCTCGCGCGCGTACTCGCCGATCAGCGGGTCGCCCGAGAAGTTGACTGCGCGCGGGAAGCCGTCGCCGCTGCCGGTCTGCACCGCGCCTTGCGTGCCAGTGCCGGTCAGCGACGCGGCGGGCAGGCCGGTGCCGAAGGCCGCGTAGGAGTAGAATTGCGCTTCCAGATATTCGAGCTGGAGCGCGAAGTTGAGCACCTGGACGTCGACCGACACCGACGTGGCGGTGGGCGTCGGCGTCGGCGTCGGCGCGGGGGTATCGTCGTCGTCGTCGCAGGCGGCGAGGAGCGACAGGCCGCCCGCCATCACGGTGGCGCCGGCCGCGGCGCGCATGAAGGCGCGGCGCTGGTCGCGGCGGGCTTGCGTCTTCTCGATGATCTCGAGAACGGTCTGCTGGTCGTGCATGATGCTGTTCCCTCGATCAGTTGGCGGTGCTGGCGCGCAGCGCGGCGTTGCCGTTGACGCCGCTCGGGAAGAAGCCGCCCATCGTCGCCGCGGCGCGGGTGAGATAGACGATGTTGAGCACCTGGCCGGGCGAGCGGCTGTAGGCGAGCCCGTTCGGGTCGAGCGGCACGATGTTCGATTCCGCCGCGGTCGCGCCCGTGCGGGTCAGGGGCGAGATGCCCTGATCCAAGTCCATCGACCCGTCCAGCGTGTCGCGCGCGTTGGAGATGCCGTCGGCGAAGGTGCGCAGGTCGGGCGCGGCCACGCCGCGGGCGTACAGCGTCGTGCGCACGGTGGCGGCGTGGTACGCCTCCACCGCGAGGATGCCGGCCGCCGCCTCCAGGAAGATCTTGTTGGTGATGAGCGGCGACGCCCCCTTGTAGGCGGTGACGCCGACATCCTCGAAGATGTACGCGCCGAGCAGGAAGTTGTCGTCGTTGGCGTACGGGTCGAAGGTCGATCCGCCGGGGATGCTGGCGGCGGTCGCCGCCGCGGCGAAGGCGCTGCCCGCGCCGCCCGCGATGTTGATCGCCGGCTGCGCCACGGCGGCGTTGCCGAGCGCGGAGGCCGACCGCAGGAAGGAGACGTGCGCGATCTCGTCCGCCGCGATCTCGCGGGCGTAGGCGGCCACCGCCCGGTCGGTGAACGGCACCCGGCGCGCCTGGGTGGCGCCGGAGCCGATCTGCACCGCGCCCTGCGCACCCGTGGTCGTCACGCCCGTCTGCAGATTGGCGGCTAGGCCCACGCCGTTGGCGGCGTAGGAATAGAATTGCGCCTCGAGATATTCGAGATTCAGCGCGAAGTTGAGGATGTCGACATCGGTCAGCGCCGTCTGCGCGCCCGCGCGCGAGGAGAAGTTGAGTGCCGCGACGCCGCCGACGGCGAGCGCGCCGACGCCGAAGGCCGACTTGAAGAATTCCCGTCGTGCCTCGCGACGCTGGACGCGGTGGTCCATCGCCTCGATCAATTGGCCGCTGTCGGTCATGCATCATCCCCTTGATGGGGGTCGGCGCAGGGGTGTGCCGACCTTCACTCGGCAGCCGATCCGCGCAGCGTTGCACCGGCTACGTCCGAGATACGGGACGGCGGGGCGGAAGGACGCACCCGATCCGATTGTTTTTGTCTAGCGATCGGATCGACGGTCGCCGTCAGGACGCCCCGGCAGGCCGCCGCTACCGCCCGTCCGCCGCCAGCGCCGCGGCCAAAGCGTCGCGGATCGCGCGCAACGTCGCCAGCGGATCGTCGCCGCTCGCCTTGCTCTCCGCGAGAAGCAACTGCTGCACGCCGCGGATCGTATAGCCCTCGCGGTTGAGCAGCGCGTCGATGCGCCGCACCAGCAGCACGTCCTCTGCCCGGTAGTAGCGCCGGTTGCCGGCGCGCGTCAGCGGCTTGAGCGCGGGAAACCGCGTCTCCCAGTACCGCAGCACGTGGTGCGGCAGCCCGGTCTCGGCGGAAACCTCGCCGATCGTGCGCAGCGCGCCGCTCGCTTTGGCGCCGGGCGCGGCCACGCCCCGCGTCAGTGGTGCGCGGCGGCGATGCGCTCGCGCATGATCTGGCTGGCGCGGAAGGTCAGCACGCGGCGCGGGGCGATCGGCACCTCGACGCCGGTCTTGGGATTGCGGCCGACGCGCTCGCCCTTGTCGCGCAGCACGAAGGTGCCGAACCCGGAGATCTTGACGTTGTCGCCGTTCGACAGCGACTCGCACATGCACGCCAGGATCTGCTCGACGATTTCGCCCGAATCACTGCGGCTCAGCCCCACCTCGCGGTGCAGCGCCTCCGCCAGATCGGCCCGCGTCAGCGTTCCGAGATCGTTCGTCATCAGCATCGGTCCGTTTCCCTCCCACACGCAATCTACACAAGCGGCGGTTCGAGCGATAGACCCTATGCCACAGGTTAACCCTCAGATGCGGATCACCGCGGCGCCCCAGGTGAAACCGCCGCCCATCGCCTCCAGCACGACGATGTCGCCCTGCTTCACCCGTCCGTCGCGCACCGCCACGTCGAGCGCGAGCGGCACGGACGCGGCCGACGTGTTGGCGTGCTGATCGACCGTCACCACCACCTTCTCCGGCGCCAGGCCCAGCTTGCGGGCGGTCGCGTCCAGGATGCGCGCATTGGCCTGATGCGGCACCACCCAATCGACGTCGCCCGCGTCGATCCCGGCGATCCCCAGCGACTCGGTCATCACCGCGGCCAGGTTGGTCACCGCGTGGCGGAACACCTCGCGCCCCTTCATCCTGAGCTTGCCGACCGTGCCCGTCGTGGAGGGACCGCCGTCGACGTAGAGCAGGTCGTTGTGCCGCCCGTCGGCGTGCAGCCGCGTGGCGAGGATGCCGCGGCCTTGCTGCTCGACCTCGCGGCTCTCCAGCACGATCGCGCCGGCGCCGTCACCGAACAGCACGCAGGTCGTCCGGTCCTCCCAGTCGAGGATGCGGCTGAACGTCTCCGCACCGATCACCAGCGCGCGCCGGTGCACCTGCGTGCGCAGCATCGAATCGGCGACCTGCACCGCGTAGAGGAAGCCGGAGCACACCGCCGCCACGTCGAACGCGACGCAGTCGTCGATGCCCAGCATCGCCTGCACCTTGGTGGCGGTCGCCGGAAATGTCTGGTCGGGGGTCGCGGTGGCGAGCACGATCAGGTCGATGTCCTGCGCCGACAGCCCGGCCGCCGCGATCGCCGCCCTGGCCGCGTCCGCGCCCAGCGTCGCCGTCGTCTCGTCCGGCCCGGCGAGGTGGCGGAAGCGGATGCCGGTGCGCTCGACGATCCACTCGTCCGAGGTGTCGACCTGCGCCGCCAGTTCCGCGTTCGACACCCGGCGCACCGGCAGCGCCGATCCCGTGCCGGTCAGGACGGATCGGATCACGCCGCCGCCCTCTCGAACTCGGCCAAATCCTCGGCGATGCGCCGCGTCAGGTCGGCGCGGACCAGCTTGGCCGCATTGCCGATCGCCGTGGCGATACCGTTCTCGTTGGCCGAACCATGGCTCTTCACCACCACGCCGTTCAGGCCGAGGAAGATCGCGCCATTATGGTTGTTGGGGTCGAGGTGATGTTTCAGCAGCTCGGTCGCCGGGCGTGAGATCAGGAAGCCGACCTTGGACCGGACGGAGCTGGTAAAGGCGCGCTTCAGCAGGTCGGCGACGAACCGTGCCGTGCCCTCCGCCGTCTTCAGCGCGATATTGCCGGCGAAGCCATCGCACACGATCACGTCGTGCTGCCCGCGCGCCAGCTGGTTGCCCTCGACGAAACCGGTAAAGGCGAGCGGCAGGTGGCTCTGCTCCTTCAGCACCGCCGCCGCGTCGCGGATCTCGTCGGTGCCCTTCTGCTCTTCCGAACCGATGTTGAGCAGCGCCACGCGCGGCCGGTCGAGATCGAAGACGATGCGCGCGTAGGCTGCGCCCATCACCGCGAACTGCACCAGGTTCTGCGCGTCGCACTCGGTGTTGGCGCCCAGATCCAGCATCACCACGTCGTTGTCGCCCAGCGTCGGCAACGGCGCGGCGAGGGCGGGGCGGTCGATCCCCTTCATGGTGCGCAGCGACAATTTGGCCATCGCCATCAGCGCGCCGGTGTTGCCCGCGGAGACGGCGGCGGCGGCGCGCCCCTGCTTCACCAAGTCGATGGCGATGCCCATCGACGTCTTCTTGGCGCGACGGATCGCCTGGCCCGCCTTCTCGCTGGAGCCGACGATCTCGGGGGCGTGGACCACCTCCGAATGCGCGCTGAGGTTGGGATGGCTGGCCAGCCCGGCGCGGACCTGCGCCTCGTCGCCGACCAGCAGGAAGTGCAGGTCCTCGAACCGGCGTCGCGCACGCGCGACCCCGGCGAGCATCACCGCCAGCCCTTCGTCACCGCCCATCGCGTCAACCGCGATGCAGGGCCGGTCCGTCATAAGCCTGTTTCGCGTCGTTCGGGCTTACGCCTCGACCGACACGACCTCGCGACCGTTGTAATGGCCGCACGACATGCACAGCACGTGCGGGCGCTTCAGCTCGCCGCAGTTCGGGCATTCCTGGAACGCCGCGACGGTCAGCGAATCGTGGCCGCGACGCATGCCGCGCTTGGAGGGCGAAGTCTTTCTCTTGGGGACGGCCATTGCGGCACCTTATGGTCTTGAACAAATAGAGGAATGGACGCGAGAAGCATGCCCGGCCCATGGAGCCGCGCGCACATCCCGGACGCATCGCGAAGCGTGGCGCTATAGCGATTTCGCCCCCCGTTGCAAGCACGTGGGCGCAGTGGCAGGCAGGGCCGGCACAGGAGTATTTCCCCGATGATCCGCCACGCCCTCGCTTTATCCCTAGCGCTCCTGTCGAGCAGCGCGATGGCGCAAGCCGCCGCCGCGCCCGATCCGGTGCGCTACGACGGGCCGATCTCGCCCGACCGCCTGTCGGCCGACGTCCGCACGCTCGCCTCGGACGCGTTCGGCGGCCGCGCGCCGGGTACGCCGGGCGAGGCGAAGACGATCAACTGGCTGATCGCGCAGTTCAAGGCGGCCGGGCTCCAGCCCGGCGGCCGCGCCGGCAGCTGGACGCAGGACGTGCCGCTCGTCCGCACGCAACTCGGGCAGGGCACCGTCACCGCGGGAACCGTGCCGCTGGCCCAGGGCCGCGACGTGTACCTCAGCACCGTCCGCCCGGTCGATCGCGTGGCGGTGGCGAACGCGCCGATGGTCTTCGTCGGCTACGGCGTGTCGGCGCCGGAGCGGCAATGGGATGACTTCAAGGGGGTCGACCTGAAGGGCAAGGTCGCGGTCTTCCTGGTCAACGATCCCGATTTCGAGGCGGCAGCGGGCGAGCCGGTCGCGGGCAAGTTCGGCAACAAGCGGATGACCTATTACGGCCGCTGGACCTACAAGTTCGAGGAAGCGGCCAGGCGCGGCGCGGTGGCGGCGCTGATCGTCCACGACACGCCCGGCGCCGGCTATGGCTGGCAGACGGTGACCGCGCCCGCCGGCGAGAATTACGACGTGGCCGCGCCGAGAGCGCCGCGCGTGCTGCTCCAGGGCTGGCTGGAGGGCGGGGCCGCGACCAAGCTGTTCGCCGCCTCCGGCCTCGATCTCGCGAAGCAGCGCGTCGCCGCGCGTCGCGCCGATTTCCGGCCGGTGCCGCTGACACCCGCCTTCTCGGCGACGCTGCCCGCCAGCTTCACCCGCGCGGTGAGCCGTAACGTGCTCGCCAAGCTGCCCGGCACCACCCACGCCGACGAGGTGGTGATGTTCGGCGCGCACTGGGACGCGTATGGCGCGGGCAAGTCGGATGCGCGCGGCAAGACGATCCGCCCCGGCGCCAACGACGACGCGCTCGGCGTCGCCGGGCTGCTCGAGATCGCCCGCGCCGCGGCCAAGGCGCCGCGTCCGCAGCGGTCGCTGGTGTTCGGCCTGTGGACGGGCGAGGAGCGAGGGCTGCTCGGCTCGGAGACCTACGCCGCCGATCCCGTCTATCCGGCGGCCAAGACGGTCGCCAACCTGACGCTCGACATCCTCCAGACCGCGGGGCCGTCGAAGGACGTGATGCTGGTCGGCGACGGCCAGAACCAGCTGGAACGGATGCTCGTCCAGGCCGCGCGGGCGCAGGGGCGGGTGGTGACGCCCGAGGCGCTGCCCGAGCGCGGCCTATTCTACCGCGCCGACCATTTCTCGCTTGCCCGGCGCGGCGTGCCGACCCTCCTCCTCATGGCGATCAGCGGCGCGCCCGATCTGGTGGCCGGCGGTCGTGCGGCGGGGCAGGCGTGGCTCGACGGATACATGACATGCTATCACCAGACCTGCGATGAATGGTCGGCGGACTGGGACCTGCGCGGCGCCGCGGCCGACGTCGGCCTGATCGCGCAGGTCGGCGAGACGCTCGCCAACAGTCGGCTCTGGCCGGATTGGAATGCCACCTCCGAGTTCAAGGCGATCCGCGCCGAGAGCGCAGCCGCGCGGCGATAGGGAGGCCAGCGCCGACTTCTTACGTCACCCCGGCCTTGAGCCGGGGTCCATGGTGCCGCGAACTCGACCGTCCGGATCTTGCGGCACCATGGATGCCGGGTCGAGGCTCTCCTGAGCTTCGCCGAAGGGCCCGGCATGACGAAGGGAGGAGAGCGTGACGAGCCTACTTTCCTACAAGCGTCGAATCGGCTATAGCAGAAGCGCTATTTGAACCATGCAGGTACAATAATCGCGCGCATCATGCCGCAATCGGAAACAATCGCCCGCGCAAGTTTCCGTTCAGGGGTCAAGCGAGTCAAGCAAGTGTGAACTTTGACGCCGCTCACCCCCGCGCCAGCGCCGCATCCCCCACGAACGGATTGGTCCGCCGCTCGTGCGCGAAGGTGCTGGCGGGGCCGTGGCCGGGGATGAAGGTCACGTCGCCCAGCGGCCACAGCCTGGTCGTGACCGAGCGGACGAGATCGTCGAAACTGCCGAGCGGGAAGTCGGTGCGGCCGACCGATCCCTGGAACAGCACGTCGCCGACCTGCGCGAACTTGGACGGCGCGTGGTGGAAGATCACGTGCCCTGGCGTGTGCCCCGGCGTCAGGTACACGTCCAGCGTCAGGTCGCCGATCGTCACCGTGTCGCCGTCGTCCAGCCAGCGGTCGGGCTCGAACGGCACGCCGCGCACGCCGTAATTGCGCCCGTCCTCGTCCAGCCGCGCCAGCCAGAAGCGATCGGCCTCGTGCGGTCCTTCGATGGGCACGCCCAGCTCGTCGGCCAGCGGCTTGGCCTCGCCGGCATGGTCGATATGGCCGTGCGTCAGCAGGATCTTCTCGATCGTCACGCCCGCTTGGGCCGCCGCCGCCTTGATCCGCGGCAGGTCGCCGCCCGGGTCGACCACCGCGGCCTTCATCGTCGCCGTGCACCAGATCAGCGTGCAGTTCTGCTGCAGCGGCGTGACGGGGACGATGGCGGCGCGCAAGGGCGCGGGGGCAGGGGGTGGGGCAGGCTGGTCGGTCATGCCGCCGCTGTAGACGCAGCGACGGCGTGCGTCACCACAGCACGCCCTTGACCGGCTGCAACGGCTCCGGCGCCGTATCGCCGATCGCCTGGAGCAGGTCGATCTCGATCGTCCGGCACATCGCGTCGAGCGGCACGTCGTGGATCGTGTCGGCGAACGGATCGACCAGGTCGTCGCCGATCTGGAGCACCGCCAGGAACATGAGCCCCGCGATCGTCGAGCCGATCGGCGTCGCGAAGCCGAGCGTCTCGACCAGCCCGATCGGCAGCAGCACGCAGAACAGCCGCGTGAAGAAGGTCGGGAAGAATCGATACTGGTTGGGCAGCGGCGTGTTCTTGATCCGCTCCATGCCGCCCTGCGCGTTGGCGATGTCGACCAGCACGCTCTCCAGCGACGTCTGCTGGATGGTGTCGACCCAGCCGTTCATGCGCGCGTCGTTGATCCGCCGGCCGGTGCCGTCGAGCAGCCCGTTGGCGGTGTTGACGCGGGCGAGGGCGACCTTCGCCTCGTCCATCGACAGGAACTTCAGCACCGCCTCGTCGCGTGGACGCTTGCGCAGTTGGCAGCGCAGCGCGTTGACATAGGCGATCTGGCGAAGAACGATCGACCGCTTCAGCTCGGTCGCGTACGGATCGGGCATGAAGTTGCGCACGCCGCGCGCCAGGTTGCGCGACGCGTTGATCATCAGCCCCCACAGACCGCGGCTCTCCCACCAGCGCTGGTAGGAGGCGTTGACGCGAAAGCCGAGAAACAGCGCCAGCGCGGAGCCGAACAGCGTCAAGGGCAGCGATGGCGCGTGGAACGGCAGGATGTAGTAGGTGACGGTGACGACCACGTCCCACACGAACAGGCCGAGGAGCGGGCGCCACACTTCGGTGACGATCTGGCGCAGGCGGGGGGTGGCGTCGACGATCAAGCGGCTGTTCCTCCTTAGGCGGGCGTAACGCTGCACCGCAGCAGAGGTTCAGTGACCGACCAGTGCCCGGTCGCGCAACCCCCGCCAGACGCGCAGGGCCTGCACCGTCTCCGCCACGTCGTGGACGCGGAGCATCTGCACGCCCTGTTCCGCCGCACGTACCGCGAGTGCCACCGACCCGCCCAGCCGCGCGGTGGCGGGCGCCTCGTTCGACAGCGCACCGATCAGCCGCTTGCGGCTTGCCCCCAGCATGATCGGGCAGCCCAGGCCGTGCAGCGCGGTGAGCCCGTTCAACAGCGCGAGATTGTCGGCGAGCGACTTGCCGAAGCCGATGCCGGGATCGACGATGATGCGCGCGCGATCGATCCCCGCCGCGACCGCCGCTTCGATCCGCCCCTCCAGCCAGGCGAACACCGCACCGACCACGTCGGGATAGGCGACGCAGCCATGGCCGCCGCGTTCCGGGTCGGGCGAGTGCATCAGTATCACCGGGCAGCCCGCCTGCGCGACGATGCCCGCGGCGCGGTCGTCCCACAGCAGCGCCGACACGTCGTTGACGATCGCCGCCCCCGCGCCGAGGGCCGCTTCCATCACCGCGCCTTTGCGCGTGTCGATCGAGACGAGCGCGCCGGCCGCGACCAGCCGCTCCACCACCGGCAGCGCGCGCGCGATCTCGTCCCCCTCCCACACCAGTGCCGCGCCGGGGCGCGTCGACTCGGCGCCGAGATCGACCAGCGCCGCGCCCGCCGCGAGCATGTCGATCCCCGCCGCCGCCGCGCCCGCCGGATCGTCGGCATGGGCACCGCCGTCGGAGAAGCTGTCGGGTGTGACGTTGAGGATGCCGGCAACCAGCGGCTGATCGAAGCGCAAGGTCCGCTCGCCCAGCACCAGCGCGGGCCGCGGCGCGGTGATCCGTGCATGGAGCAGCGCCGCCCGCTCCCCCGCCATGTCGATCTCGGCCACGGGCACGATCCGGCGGCTGGTTCCGTCCACCACCTCGTAGGCAGCGAACCATTGCAACCCGCCTGCGAGGCGCGCAACGGCGCCGTCCGGATACGCCATCGGCGCGTCCACGAACTGGACGGGGTGCAGGTACAGGTTCGACATGCTCTGGTCGCCTTACGGCTGCGTCGCGAGCAGGTAGGTCTGGCGGAGCGTGTCGATCGGCTGGAGGCGGCCGTCCGCCTCGTGGTGCCAGAAGGTCCAGCCGTTGCAGGCGGGGGTGCCCTGGAGAATGCAGCCGAGCTTGTGGATCGAGCCCACCTCGCCGCAGACGCTGGCGAGCGAGCCGTCGACGCGGACCATCGCCTGGAAGCGCCGCTTGGCGTCGCTCAGCATCGTGCCCGGCGCGAGATAACCGGTCTCGACCAGCGTGCCGAAGGCGACCTTGGGTTGGGCGCGCGGGCTCTGCATGGTGGCGATCGCCGATTCGTCGAGCGGCAGTGCGGCGGCGATGCGCGCTCGCGCGGCGTCGATATACCCGTCCTCACGCTCGATGCCGATCCAGCGGCGGCGCAGCCGCTTGGCGACCGCGCCGGTGGTGCCGGTGCCGAAAAAGGGGTCGAGGACGACGTCGCCCGGCTTGGTGCAGGCGAGGAGGACGCGGTAGAGCAGCGCCTCCGGCTTCTGCGTCGGGTGGACCTTGTGACCATCCTTCTTCAGCCGCTCCGGGCCGCCGCAGATCGGGAACTCCCAATCCGAGCGCATCTGCAGCTCGTCGTTCAAGGTCTTCATGCTGCGATAGTTGAAGGTGTATTTCGCCTTCTCGCCCTTCGACGCCCAGATCAGCGTCTCGTGCGCGTTGGTGAAGCGCGTGCCGCGGAAATTGGGCATCGGATTGGCCTTGCGCCAGACGATGTCGTTCAGGATCCAGAAGCCGAGATCCTGCACCGCGACGCCGACGCGGAAGATATTGTGATAGCTGCCGATCACCCAGATCGCGCCGTCGTCCTTCAGCACGCGGTGCGCCTCCGCCAGCCAGGCGCGGGTGAAGGCGTCGTAGGTCTTGAGGCTCTCGAACTTGTCCCAATCGTCGGTGACGGCGTCGACATGGGTGCCGTCGGGGCGGAACAGCTCGCCGCCGAGCTGGAGGTTGTAGGGCGGATCGGCGAAGATCAGGTCGACCGACTTGTCGGGCAGCGCGCGCATGCGGGCGATGCAGTCGCCCTGGATAATCTGGTCGAGCGGGAGCGGCGAGGCGGGCGGGGCCGCCTCCTGGCGCGCCGGCCGTGGCCGCGCGATCGTCCGAACTCCCCCCATCGTCATCCCCCTAATCGACGCGCATCGTGCCGCGGCGTGCGGCCTCGTCAAGCGGGCATTGGTTAACGAAGAACCTTGCCAATTGATGAAGGGAGGGGAGGGGACAGGTCATGTGGCTAGAGCTTGTGGTTCGGCCCGTCGGCAAGCCCCAGCGGCGGTGTGTATCCGGAAAGACTCATGCCGTCGGCGAACGGCAGTTCGGCCCGCGCGACGGGCGCGAAGCTGCGGCGGTGGAGCGGGGTGGGGCCATGTTCGCGCAGGGCGGCGAGGTGATGACGGCAGCCATAGCCCTTGTTCGAATGCCAGTTGTAGGCCGGCCAGGTCTCCGCGTGCGCGATCATGATCCGGTCGCGGGTGTGCTTGGCGACGATCGACGCGGCGGCGATCGAGCGCGATGCGGCGTCGCCGCCGACGATTGCGGTGGCGGCATAGCCCCAGCGTGGCAGGCGGTTGCCGTCGACGAGGATGTGGGCGGGGCCGCCCTCCGCGTGTGCGAACAGGGCGTCGACGGCGAGCGTCATCGCCTTCATCGTCGCCCAGTGGATGTTGAGCCGGTCGATCTCGTCCGCCTCGACGATGCCGATGCCGACGCGCGCGCAGGCGAGGAGGCGGTCGTGGAGGCGGTGACGCTCGGTGGCGGAGAGCTTCTTGGAATCGTCGAGACCACGGGGTGCGCCCCTATCCGGCAGGATCACCGCGGCAGCGACGACCGGCCCGGCGAGGGGGCCGCGCCCGGCCTCGTCGACGCCCGCGACGGGGGCGGGGTGACGCTTCTCGTGGGCGAGGCCGGGCATCTCAGCGCTCGACTTGGTCGAAGGGCACGACGCCGAGCGCGTGGCCGAGGGGGCCGTGGCGCTGGCCGAGCCCGGGCGCGGCGAGGATGGCGCGGCGGACGAAGCGGATCGCGCGGGTGAAGGCGTCCTCGACCGACAAGCCGGCGGCGAGGCCGCAGGCGAGCGCGCTGGCGAAGGTGCAGCCGGTGCCATGCGTGTCGCGGGTGTCGAGGCGTTCGGCATGCATCACCGCGACCTCGCGTCCATCGGCAGCGAGCAGACGGTCGGTGACGGTCGCGCCTTCGGCATGGCCACCTTTCGCGGCGAGGTGGCAGCCATGCGCCAGCACCGCCGCCTCGCCGCCGAGCGCCTCCAGCTCGGGGAGGTTGGGGGTGACGACGGAGGCGATGGTCATCAGCCGCTCGAACGCGGCGATCGTAGCGGCGTCGGCGAGGGTGGAGCCGCTGGTCGCGATCATCACGGGGTCGAAGACGATCGGCACGTCGAGGCGTTCCAGTCGATCGGCGACGGCGTGGGCAATGGCGGCCGAGCCGATCATGCCGATCTTCACCGCGTCGGTGCCGATGTCGGACAGGACCGAGTCGATCTGCGCGACGACCATGTCGGCGGAGACCGGATGGACGGCCTGGACGCCGAGCGTGTTCTGCGCGGTGATGGCGGTGATGGCGGTGGTCGGGTGACCGCCGAGCATGGCGATCGTCTTGATATCGGCCTGGATGCCGGCGCCGCCGCCCGAATCGGAGCCGGCGACGACAAGGACGCGCGGGATCGTCATGCCTGGTGCTCGCGAACACGGTCCGCGGCCGCCGTCATCACCGCGAAGGTCACACTTGCTAGACTCGATTGACCCTCAGAGCGAAACTTTCCGCGGCCATCGTTTTGAAAATCGTGGGTTAGCGTGGTCATTCGCCGTCACCATAGCGATTCGCCGGCGTGTAGGACAGCGGTCAGGCGGTGACGAGCTGACCCTCCTCCACCCGCACAGGCCAGGGCGTGAGGCTCGCGCCGCCGCATGGCCCGCCGACGCAGGCGCCGTCGTCGATGCGGAACAGCGCCGAGTGCCAGCTGCACGCGATCAGGCCGCCATCGGGGGTGAGATAGGCGTCGAGCTGCTGTGCGAGGGGGAGGCCCATGTGGGGGCAGCGGTCGACGTAGCCAACCACTTGGTCGGCGCGGCGGACGACGAAGCCGTGGAAGCGGCCGGCGCGCATCTGGACGACGTAGTTGCGCGCGGTGCCGTCCGGAATCGCGTCGAGCGGGCCGAGTTTGACGCCGGCGGGGGTCGTGGTGAGGCGCTCGCTCTGAGGAGTGGCCGGCTCGGTCATCCGGCGTCGGGCTGCGCATCGGGATGCGCGGAGGGCGCGAGGGCGCGGAGACGGGCGCCGGCGGCGACGAGGGCGGAATAAGGGGCGAGGTCGACCGCGAAGCGCTCGGCGGCGTAGAGCTGGGGGACGAGGTGGCAGTCGGCGAGCGTGGGCGTGTCGCCGAAGGCGAAGCCGGCGCCGTGGCGCTGCACCATGGTCTCCAGGGCGGCGAAGCCAGTGGCGATCCAGCGGGCGATCCAGGCGTTCACCTGTGCCTCGTCCGCGGCGAAATCGGTGCGTAGCGCGGTGAGGACGCGCAGGTTGTTCAGCGGGTGGATGTCGCAGGCGATCAGCGCGGCCATGGCGCGGACGATCGCGCGGTCGGTCGGGTCGGCGGGGAGGAGTGGAGGGTCGGGGTAACGCTCCTCCAGCCATTCGAGGATGGCGGGGCTCTGCGTCAGGACGGCGTCGCCGGTGTCGAGCGCGGGGACGAGGCCCTGCGGCTGGAGCGCGAGATAGTCGGGGGCGCGCTGCCCGCCGCGGCGGAGGTCGTGGGTCGCCTGCTGGTAGGGGATGTTCTTGAGCGCGAGCGCGAGGCGGACGCGGTAGGAGGTGCCGGAGCGCCAGTAGCCGTGGAGGGTGAGGGTCATGGGGCTACAGTTCCCCGGCGGAGGCCGGGGCCCAGTTGGTGTGAGCGGGCGAGGAAGCGCGGCGCGTCGTCACGACGGCTTTCCCACCTGGGCCCCGGCCTTCGCCGGGGTACAGGGAAGGCGGGCGCGTCACTTGGGCAACTGCGCCTTGGGGAAGCCGGTCCAGACGTCGTCATAGTCGAGCTGCATGGTCGGCGAGCTGTTGGCCCATTCGGTGGTGCGCACCACGTGGCGCGTCTCGAACATGAAGGCCATGGTGCCGTCGATCTTGACCGGCTTGAGCTCGGCGGTGGACGCCTTGTCGTAGGTCGCCTGGTCGGGGCCGTGGCCGTTCATCTGGTTGTGCAGGGAGGCGCCGCCGGGGACGAAGCCGCCGCCCTCCTTGGCGTCGTAGGCGCCGGCGATCAGGCCCATGAACTCGCTCATGACGTTGCGGTGGAACCAGGGCGGGCGGAAGGTGTCCTCCGCCACCATCCAGCGCGGCGGGAAGATCACGAAATCGCAATTGGCGGTGCCGGGCGTGTCGCTGGGGCTGGTCAGGACGGTGAAGATCGACGGGTCCGGATGGTCGAACGACACGGTGTTGATCGTGTTGAAGCGGGTCAGGTCGTAGCGGCAGGGGGCGAGATTGCCGTGCCAGGCGACGACGTCGAAAGGCGAATGATCGAGGCTGGTCTGCCAGAGGCCGCCCTGGAATTTTTGGACGATCTGGGTGGGGGCGTCGACGTCCTCGAACCAGGCGACGGGTGTCTCGAAATCGCGCGGGTTGGCGAGGCCGTTGGCGCCGATCGGGCCGAGGTCGGGCAGGCGGAGGAGCGCGCCGTAATTCTCCAAGACGTAGCCGCGCGCCTCGCCGTCGGGAAGCGCGACGCGGAAGCGGACGCCGCGGGGGATCAAGGCGATCTGGAGCGGGGCGACGTCGAGGCGGCCGAGTTCGGTGTCGATCTGGAGGCGGCCGTGTTGCGGCACGATCAGGAGTTCGCCGTCGGCGGAGAAGAAGGCGCGCTCCATATCAGCGTTGGCGGCGTAGCCGTGGATGCCGACACCGGACTGTTCGGCGACGTTGCCGGTGCCGCCGGTGGTGACGAGGCCGTCGAGCCAGTCGGTCGGCTCGGTCGGCATGGGTAGCGGGTCCCAGCGGAGCCGGTTGGGGCTCGGCGGCGCGGCGTCGAACGGAGCGGTCTTGAAGAGGGGCGCGCCGTCGTAGCGCGTGAAGGCGGGGTGCTGCGCGGTGGGGCGGAGGCGATAGAGCCAGCTTCTACGGTTCTCGGCGCGGGGGGCGGTGAAGGCGGTGCCGGAGAGTTGCTCGGCGTAGAGACCGTGCGGCGGGCGCTGGGGCGAGTTGCGGCCGATGGGGAGGGCGCCTGGGACCGCCTCGGTCGAGACGTGGTTGCCGAAGCCGGGGAGGTAGTCGGTCATGCTCTCTCCTTGATCCTCCCCACTCGTGGGGAGGGGGACCATGCGTAGCATGGTGGAGGGGGCTCTCCTCATGGGGTGTCGCTGGTGGAGAGCCCCCTCCACCACCGCTCTGCGAGCGGCGGTCCCCTCCCCGTGAACGGGGAGGATCAAGGACGCCGCTACCCGCCGGCCGGGCGCGGGCGAGCGTCTTCGCGTTCGGCCGACGCTTACGCGTCGACCGTCACCACGCCGCGCCGGATCTGGTCCAATTCGATCGACTCGTACAGCGCCTGGAAGTTGCCGTTGCCGAAGCCCTCGTTGCCCTTGCGCTGGATGATCTCGAAGAAGATCGGGCCGAACATGTTCTCGGTGAAGATCTGGAGCAGCAGCCCCTCCTCACCGACGTTGCCGTCGATCAGGATGCGGTTCTTGCGCAGGCGTTCCAGGTCATGGCCGTGGTTCGGCACGCGCTTGTCGACCAGTTCGTAATAGGTCTCGATCGTGTCCTGGAGCTTGACGCCGCGGGCGCGGAGCTTCTCCACCGTCTCGAAGATGTCGGGGGTGGTGAGGGCCAGGTGCTGGATGCCCTCGCCGTTATAGTCCTTGATGAACTCTTCGATCTGGCTCTTGTCGTCCTGCGATTCGTTCAGCGGGATGCGGATCGCCTTGTCGGGAGCGATCATCGCCTGGCTGAACAGGCCGGTCGCCTTGCCCTTGATGTCGAAATATTTCTGCTCCTCGAAGCCGAAGATGCGGCCGTAGAATTCGGCCCAGGTGCGCATCTGGCCACGGCGGACGTTGTGGGTGAGGTGGTCGAGCAGGTCGAGGCCGACATTGTTCTCCGCTTCCGCCTCCGCCGCGCCGGGGACCTGGTCCCAGTCGTCGTAGAGCGAGCCGGCGGCGCCGTGGCGGTCGACGAGGTAGAGGATCGAGCCGCCGATGCCCTCCAGCGCGGGGATGCCGTCGAGCGCGGCCCCGGCGGGCGCGGGCTTGGCGCCGGCGGCGATCGCGTTGTCGTAGGCGGCCTTCGCGTCCTGCACGCGGAAGGCCATGGCGCTGGCCGACGGGCCGTGGTCGCGGCGGAAGTCGGCGGCGTGGCCAGTCGCCTCACGGTTGAGGAGCAGGTTGATGCAGCCCTGCTTGTAGCGGACCACGTCCCTGGTCGGGTGGCGCGAGGCGACGACGAAGCCGAACTGTTCCAGCTGCGCCGCCATGCGGTCCGGGTCGGGCGAGGTGAACTCGCAGAACTCGAAACCGTCCAGGCCCATCGGGTTCACGTCCATATGGTCCATCGTCACATCCTCGTCACAACTGGTATCGATTGATACCAAGATGCGCCTTTCCGACGCGCTCGTCAACGGATAGCAGGAGCGCATGGCCGACCGATCGACCGCGCAAGAGCTTCGCCTGGACGCGTTCATCCCGTTCCGGCTGTCTTATACCTCCAACCTGGTCAGCGACCGGATCGCGCGGACGTACGAGGCGATGTTCGGCCTCTCCATCCCCGAGTGGCGGCTGGTGGCGGTGATCGCGGAAGGGGTGGGCGTCACCCAGGCGGCGATCGGCCAGCGAACGCGGATGGACAAGGTGACCGTCAGTCGCGCGGCGATCGCGCTGACCGCGCGCGGGCTGCTGGCGCGCGGCGACAATCCGGACGATCGCCGCTCGCACCTGCTGACGCTGACCGATGCGGGCCGCGACCTGTACGCGGCGGTGGCGCCCAAGGCGCTGGAGCTGGAGCGGCGGCTGTTCGCGGCGCTGCCGCGGGCGGAGCTGGAGGCGTTCGTGGCGACGCTGCGGCGGATCGACGCGGCGGCGCTGGCGCTCGACGAGGAGCGGTTAACCACTTGATTCCCCGGAGTCGACCGGCGTAGGAGCCTGGGGCATGGTTCCCTTTTCGTTCGGTGGGCAGGAGTGGCGCGCGACCGCGGCGGGCGCGCTGTTCTGGCCGGCCAGGGCCGCGCTGATGGTGGCCGACCTGCACCTGGAGAAGGGCAGCTGGTACGCCACCAAGGGGCAGTTGCTGCCGCCCTACGACTCGCTCGCCACGCTGTCGGCGCTGGCGGAGGTGGTGGCGGCGGTCGGCGCGCGCGAGGTGTGGTGCCTGGGCGACAGTTTCCACGACGTCGGCGGGTGCGAGCGGTTGCCGGCGGCGGCGCAGGACATGCTGAGGGCGCTGACCGGGGCGACCGCCTGGACGTGGATCACCGGCAACCACGATCCGGTGATCGTCGACCGCTGCGGCGGCGAGGTGGTGGACGAGGCGGTGGTCGACGGCGTGGTGCTGCGCCACGAGGCCGACCCGCGCGAGACGCGGCCCGAGCTGTCGGGGCATTTCCACCCCAAGCTGCGCGTGCGGGTGCGTGGGCGGCAGGTGGCGCGACGTTGCTACGTGGCGAGCGCGACCAAGCTGGTGTTGCCGGCCTTCGGGTCGCTGACCGGCGGGCTCGACGTCGACCACCCGGCGCTCCGGCGCGCGCTGGGCGGGGTCGCGCAGGCGCTGGTGCCGGTGGAGGATCGGCTGCTGCGGTTTCCGATCGCGGCGTAGTGGTGTCTCGCCGGGAGTAGATCGGTAATTCTTCCGCCGTCATGCCGGGCGTGACCCGGCATCCAGGGTCGCGGGCGGTGGCGCTGCTTGGCCCTGGACCCCGGGACGAGCCCAGGGTGACGAAGGGGGCCGGCTTAGCGCGAGAGCGTTGGATAGGCCGCGCGGAAGGCGGCGAGCTTGGGCTTGTCCCAGCGGACGATGTACGGGTGGGTCGGGTTCCGGTCGAAGAAGTCTTGGTGGTACGACTCGGCCGGGAAGAAGCCACCCCGTTCGATCCGGGTGGCGATCGGGGCGGGGTACGCCCTGGCGGCGCCGAGTTGCGCGATATAGGCGCGGGCGACCTGCGCCTGTTGCGGGGTCTGCGGAAAGATCGCGGAGCGGTAGCTGGGGCCGGTGTCCGGACCCTGGCGGTTCACCTCCGTCGGATCGTGCGCGACCGAGAAATAGACGCGCAGCAGCGTCGCGTAGCTGACCTGTGCGGGATCGTAGACGACGCGGATCGCCTCGGCATGGCGCGTCCTCTCGGTCGAGACCTGGTCGTATGTCGCGGTGGCGCGGGTGCCGCCGGCATAGCCCGCGGTGACCGACTTCACGCCCTTCATGTGGCCGAACACCGCCTCCATGCCCCAGAAGCAGCCGCCGGCGAGGACGGCGGTCTGGAGACCGGGTGCGCGCGGCACGTCGGCGCGCGCGGCCGGGATCGGCACGGCGCGCTCGGCGTGTGCGGGCGCCAGCAGCACGGCGCCCGCGACGGCGAGCAGGCCGATCGGGAGCGCCGCGGCCTTCACCTCAGCGGACCTGGTGGGTGGGGGTGAAGTGGCCGACGAGCTCCTGCGTGCGGTCCGCCGGCTGGAGGACGACGAGGCCGACCGCGCCGAGCACGAAGCCGCCGGCGAACTGCCACACGAAGCTGGATTTGAAACTGTTCAACATGGGGGAACCCTTACGCCCTTCGATCGTACTGTGCGGTTAACGTGCGCTCGCCATGTCGTGGCTGGGCTACGTCACGACAAGATGACTGTCCTGAAACATTAGGTTGCGTGGCCTGAACGACCGCTGGGCGCGGCGTTCATCCAAGGTTTTGGGTGCTTCTTCCGGCGTCCAGAGCCACGGGCAGCGGCGCTGCCTGGTCCTGGACCCCGGCTCAAGGCCGGGGTGACGGGGACTTTGTGGCGCGGGTCGGAACTACCGCAACGCGGCGCATGCCTCCGCGATGCGGGTGCAGGCTTCGGTCAGCAGCGCGTCCGACGTGGCGTAGCTGATCCGCATCGCCGGCGAGAGGCCGAAGGCGGCGCCCTGGACGGCGGCGACACGCGCGTCGTCGAGCAGGTAGGTGACGAACGCCTCGTCGTCGGCGATCGTGGCGCCCTTCGGCGTCGTCTTGCCGATCAGCTCGGCGAAAGAGGGGTAGACGTAGAAGGCGCCCTCCGGCGTCGGGCAGTGCATGCCGGGGATCGCGTTCAGGCCTGCGACGACGAGGTCGCGGCGGCGCTGGAAGGCGGCGTTTCGGTCGGCCAGGAACGACTGGTCGCCGTTCAGCGCGGCGACGGCGGCGGCCTGGGCGATCGAGCAGGGATTGGAGGTCGACTGGGACTGGAGCTTGGCCATCGCCTTGATGAGCCAGGCCGGGCCGCCGGCGTAGCCGATCCGCCAGCCGGTCATCGAATAGGCCTTGGAACAGCCGTTCACCGTCAGCGTCCGCTCGAAGAGTTCGGGCACCGCCTCGGCGATCGTGGCGAAGCGGAAATCGTCGTAGACGATATGCTCGTACATGTCGTCCGCCAGCACCCAGACGTGCGGGTGGCGGAGCAGCACCTCGCCCAGCGCGCGCAGCTCGGCGACCGAGTAGGCGGCGCCGGTCGGGTTGGACGGGCTGTTGAGGATCACCCATTTGGTGCGCGGGCCGATCGCACGGTCGAGCTCGGCGGGCGAGAGCTTGTAGTCCTGCTCCGGCCCGGCGGGGGCGATCACCGGCGTGCCGCCGCAATATTGCACGATGTCGGGATAGCTGACCCAGTAGGGCGCGGGGATCACCACCTTGTCGCCCGGGCCGACGGTGGCGACCAGCGCGTTGAACAGCGTGTGCTTGCCGCCGACGTTGACGCTGATCTGGTCGGGGGTGAAGGACAGGCGGTTGTCGCGCGCGAACTTGGCGACGATCGCGTCCTTCAGCTCGGGCGTGCCGTCGACCTGCGTATACTTGGTGCGGCCATCGCGGATCGCCTGGATGGCGGCTTCCTTGATGAAGTCTGGCGTGTCGAAATCGGGCTCGCCCGCGCCCAGGCCGATCACGTCGACGCCCTGCCGCTTCAACGCCATCACGCGGCTCGTGACGCCCAGCGTCGGCGACGGGCTGATGCGGTCGAGCGCGGCGGATGTCTGCATGATCGGGAACCTTTTCGCGCAATGGCGTGCGGCTCATAGCGGCGGGGCGGCTTCCTTCGCAACCGCGGCAAGAAGGCCGCGCACCGCATTTCCCACGAAGAAGCCGCCGGCCAGGTCGGCGCGGGTGAGCGGCGCCTCCACCGCACGGCCGGTCGCGAGCAGTTCGGCGCGCAGCACGCCGGGCAGCAGCGGGCCGGCGGGCGGCGTGACGAGGACGCCGTCGCGCTCAACGAAGATCGAGGTGAAGCTGCCCTCCGTCAGCAGGCCGCGATGGACGAACACGACCTCATCCGTGCCCGCGGCGCGGCGGGCGTCGTCGTAGAAGGCGCGCGCGCTGGTCTTGTGGCGCAGTCGGAGGTCGGCGGCGGCAACCGGCAGCGGTACGATCGCTACCGACAGCGGACCGGCGGGCACGGGCGGCATCGCCGCGACCTCGATCGCGACCTTGCCCGACGGCGCCAGCAGCAGGCGCAGGCGCCGGGCCTCGCGCAGGCGGAAGGTGGCGGCCTGCAATTCGTTGCGCGCGGCGTGGCGATCGAAGGCGAAGCCGAGCGCGTCGGCGCTGGCCTTCATGCGCGCGAGATGACGGTCGAGCAGCGCGATTCCTTCGACCGGATCGAACGCCATTGTCTCCACCAGGTCGAAACGAGGCAGGCCGTCGCCGACGAATCCGCCCTTGGCCAGGCATTCCGCCCATTCGGCGGCGGGATCGCTGTCGGCGACGATGCCGGCGCCGAGCGACAGGGTGGCGGCGCCGTCCAGGAGCGACAGGGTGCGGATGGCGACGTTGAATTCGGCATCGCCCCCTGCGTCGATGCGGCCGATCGACCCGGTATAGGTGCCGCGCGGGCGCTGCTCGATCGCGGCGATCGCCTCCATCGCGCGGACCTTGGGCGCGCCGGTGATCGAGCCGCAGGGAAAGGCGGCGGCCAGCACATCGACCGCGGTGCGGTCGGGGGCGAGCTTGGCGGTGACGGTGGAGGTGAGCTGGTGGACCGTCGGGTATCGCTCCACCGTCCACAGCTCGGGCACCGCGACCGATCCGGCGACGGCGACACGCGCGAGGTCGTTGCGCATCAGGTCGACGATCATCAGGTTCTCGGCGCGCTGCTTGGTATCGGCGGCGAGGTGCGCGGCGGCGGCGCGGTCGTGCACGGGATCGTCGGCGCGGCGTGCGGTGCCCTTCATCGGCCGGCAGGTGAGGCGGTCGCCGTCGAGCCGGAAAAACAGTTCGGGCGAGAGGCTGAGCAGCGTCTCGCGCCCGGTCGCGACGACGGCGCCGTAGCCGGCCGCGGCGCGGGCACGGAGCTGCGCGAAGGCGGCGAGCGGGTCGCCGACCAGCGCCACGGTGGCGGCGAAGCTGAGGTTGACCTGGTAGAGGTCGCCCGCCGCGATCAGGTCCAGCGCGGCACGCACCTGGTCCTCGTACGCCGCGCGCGACACCTGGGGATCGGGGCGGCCGATCCAGGCACCGGCGGGGTCGGGCAGGCCGGCCGGGTCGAAGGGCTGCCACTGCTCGAACAGGCCGAACCAGAGGAGCGGCGCGTCGGCAGCGGGCGGCGGCAGTTTCGGCTCCAACGCCGCCCCGGCCTCGTAGCCGAGATAGCCCGCGGCATGGAGGCCGCGGGCGCCGGCGGCGCGGAGGCGGTCGAGTGCGGGGGCGATCTCCGCCGCGCTGCGTGCCTCCACCACCTCCACGGGATCGCGGTAGAGGCGCGTCTCGCCGCGGGGCCGGGCGTCGTCGAGGAGGACGAAAGGCGCGTCCATCTCAGAGCGTGTAGCCGCCGTCGCTGACCAGCACGCTGCCGGTGACCAGCGCCGCGTCGTCGGACAGGAGGAACGCGATCTGGCGCGCGATCTCCTCGGCTTTGGCGTAGCGGCCGAGCGGCGTGCCGGCCGCGGCCATCTCCGCGAAGGCGGCGTCGCGGCCGATCGCCGCGGCGCGGTCCGCGAACATCGGCACCGCGTCCCACACCGGCGTCTCGACGCCGGCCGGGGCGATGGCATTGACGCGGAGGCGGCGCGCGGCGCCTTCCTTGGCGGCGACGCGGACCAGCTGGATCAGCCCGGCCTTGGACGCGGCATAGGCGGCGATGCCGGGTTCCGCCTTGATCCCCGCCGCCGACGACACCGCCACGATCGCCCCCGCCCCCTCCATCGCGCGCATCGCGGCGCGGATCGTCAGAAACGCGCCGTCGAGGTTGACGGAGAGGATGCGGCGCCACTCGGCCCAGTCGAGCCGCTCGATTGCGGCGGCGCCGGCCACCCCTGCGTTGACCACCGCACCGGTAAGGCCGCCGAGATAGGGCGCGGCCTCGTCCCAGAACGCCTCGCTGGCGACGTCGCCGGGCAGGAGGTCGACGGTGCAGGGGAGGGTGAGGCGGGCGAGCGCGTCGGCGTCGCGGTCGACCAGCACCAGCCGCTCGGCCGTGTCGGCGAGGAGGCGCGCGGTCGCCCGGCCGATACCCGATGCGGCGCCGGTGACGAGGAGGATGCCGCGGGTCATGCCTCCTCCTGCCGTCCGGCGGGCACGAAGTCGAGGGGCGGGAGGGAGAAGGGGTGTTCGCGCGACGGCGCGAAGGTGTTGCGAAGGGGGAGTGGCTCAGCCTGCTTGCCGTGAGGGCAGGCTATCGGCTCTCGTGCTTCTGCACCCCGGCGAAGGCCGGTGCCCAGTTAAGGGACGCTGATGAGAGGCGCTGCGTCTCACGCGAGGCTTTCTCACCTGGGCCCCGGCCTTCGCCGGGGTACTGGTGTGGTCGACGGTCGTCTGGTCGCTCGCGCCTTGCCGCGCAAGAAACACCCGCGTCACGCGGCGGCGTTGTCGATCCCCAGTTCGCCGAGCTTGCGGTAGAGGGTCGAGCGGCCGATCCCCAGCCGGCGGGCGACCTCCGTCATGCGACCGCGATAATGGCCGATGGCGAGGCGGATGACGTCGGCCTCGATATCCTCCAGCGGGCGCAGATTGCCGTCGGGGCGATAGAGCGTGATGCCGCCCGCCGTCGCCGCGGCGACAGATGCCTCGCGCCGGCCGCCAAGCGCGGCGATCTGCGGGAAGTCGGCGCGGGTCAGCGCGTCGCCCTCGCACAGCACCGCCGCGCGGAACAGCGCGTTGCCGAGCTGGCGGACGTTGCCCGGCCAGTCATATTCGCCGAGCAGCTGCAGCGCGTCGTCGGTGATGCCGAGTGCGCGCAGGCCCGGCTGGCGGGCGATGCGCGCGAGCAGGTGGCGGGCGAGCGCGGGCACGTCGCCGGCCCGCTCGCGCAAGGGCGGGATGGTCACCGGCACGACGTTGAGGCGGTGAAAGAGATCCTCGCGGAACCGCCCCTCCGCCACCTCCGCGGCGAGCCCGCCATCGGCGGCGGCGATGACGCGCACGTCGACCGTGCGGCTGTGGCGACTGCCGAGCGGCTGCACCTCGCCGGTCTGGATCATGCGCAGCAGCTTGACCTGCGCGTCGACCGGGATCTCGCCGACCTCGTCCAGGAACACGGTGCTGCCGTCCGCCTCCTGCAGGCGGCCGATCTTGCGCTCGAACGCGCCGGTGAAGGCACCACGCTCATGCCCGAACAATTCCGATTCGATCAGGTTGCGGGGCAGCGCGCCGCAGTTGATGCGGACCATCGGCCGCCTGGATCGGGGCGAGGCGGCGTGGATCGCCTCCGCCATGACTTCCTTGCCGACGCCGTGCTCGCCCTCGATCAGCACGGGGACGCGGGCGCGGGCGGCCTTGGCGGCGATGGCGAGCGCGGCGCGGAAATCGGGCGAGGAGCCGACGATCTCGTCGAAGCCGAGGATCGCCGACATCTTCTCGCTGAGCGGCCGCAGCTCGCCCGCGAGCGAACTGGAAACCGCCGCCTCCAGCGCGTCGAGCAGGCGATCGGGCGCGAGCGGCTTAACCAGGAAATCGGTCGCGCCCGCGCGCATCGCCGACACCGCCTGCTCGGCCGAGCCGTTGGCGGTGAGGACCAGAATGGGAAGGGCGGGCCGGTGAGTGCGCAGTTCGGCGATCAGCCGTGCCGCCTCGGTCCCGCCCGCCCAGTGATCGAGCAGGATGGCGTCGAGCTGCTGGCCGTCCTGCGTGCCGAGTGTGGCGACCGCCATCTCGCCGTCGCCCGCGAACAGCGAGCGCCAGCCGGCGCGCGCAGCGAGGGCGGAGACGAGCCGGCGCTGCGCGGGCTCGTCGTCGATCAGCAATAGCATCCGCTGGCCGTTGCGCGTCATCTGGTTCATCCGTCCCGGTTCGGCACGGTTGGTAGCGGTGGGCGGTAAAGGACGACTTAAACGTCACCCCACTTGAGGTGGTGCGCGCACGTCGATAGGGTCCGACCCGAAACGACATGGGGAAGAGGCCGTGGCCGACCAGACCGACCTGAACGCGCACGTCGCCGATTACGGCAAGATGATCGGGATGCTGAAATGGGGGTCGGTCGGCGTGGCGATCATCGTCGCCGCCGTCATCTGGCTGATCGCGTAGCCACATGAAGATCGCCGTCCTGAAGGAAACAGCAGACGGCGAGAAACGCGTCGCCGCGACGCCGGAGACCGCGAAGAAGTTCGCCGCGCTGGGCGCGACCGTCGCCGTCGAGGCGGGGGCGGGCGCCGCCGCCGGCTTCGCCGACGCCGGCTATGCCGAGGCGGGGGCGAGCATCGGCGACCGGGTGGCGACGCTGTCGGGGGCGGACGTGGTGCTGGCGGTGCAGGGGCCCGACGCGGCGACGCTCGCCGGCGTGCGGCCCGGCGTGTGGCTGGTCGCGAGCCTCAATCCGCTCGCCGAGCGGGCGCGGGTCGACGGCTACGCGGCCGCCGGCATCGAGGCGCTGGCGATGGAGTGGATGCCGCGCATCACCCGCGCGCAGTCGATGGACATCCTGTCGTCGCAATCGAACCTGTCGGGCTACAAGGCGGTGCTCGACGCGGCGGCCGAGTATGGCCGCGCCTTTCCGATGATGATGACGGCGGCGGGCACGGTGGCGGCGGCGCGCGTGTTCGTGATGGGCGTCGGCGTCGCGGGGTTGCAGGCGATCGCCACCGCCAGGCGACTGGGCGCGCAGGTGTCCGCCACCGACGTCCGCTCGGCGACGCGCGAGCAGATCCAGTCGCTCGGCGCCAAGCCGGTGTTCGTCGAGACGGTGGCCGGGATCGAGGGCGAGGGCGCCGGCGGCTACGCGGGCGAGATGAGCCCCGAATATCAGGCGGCGCAGGCCGAGCTGGTATCGGCGCACCTTGCTCGGCAGGACGTGGTGGTCACCACCGCGCTGATCCCCGGCCGCGCGGCGCCGCGGCTGATCTCCGACGCGCAGCTCCAGACGATGCGGCCGGGCAGCGTCGTCGTCGACCTGGCGGTGGAGCAGGGCGGCAACGTCGAGGGCTCGGTCGCGGGCGCGGTCGTGGAGCGGCACGGGGTGAAGATCGTCGGCCACCGCAACGTGCCGAGCCGGCTGGCGGCGGATGCCAGCGCGCTGTTCAGCCGCAACCTGTACAATTTCCTGAGCGCGTTCTGGAACAAGGAGGCCAGGCGGCCGGTGCTCGACGCGGAGATCGGCAACGCGATCCGGCTGACCAGGGATGGTGCTGTGGTGAGCGAGAGGTTGCGGTCTTGATCCTCCCCGGCACGGGGAGGGGGACCGCTCTGCGTGGTGAGCGGAGTGGTGGAGGGGCGCCGCCACGCGTGCCGCCCCACGTGGAACGCGCCCGTGTGCTGCGACGGGCGATGAGCTATCCGGAGGTGCTGCTGTGGCAGCGGCTGCGGGGCTCGCCGCAGGGTATGCGGTTCCGGCGGCAGCATCCGGTGTGCGACGGGATCACGGTCGATTTCTACTGCGCCGCTGCCAGGCTGGTCGTCGAAGTCGATGGCGAGATACATTCCGCCGCCGGCTCGCTCGAGCGCGATGCACGCCGGGACGCTTCGTTGCGGGCCATGGGTTTTCGCATCTTGCGCGTACTCGCGATCGACGTTTTGCGGAACGCCGACGACGCTGCTTCATCCATCGTCGCGCTTGCTGCGGCGCCCCTCCACCCCTCGCCTGCGGCGAGCGGTCCCCCTCCCCGTGCCGGGGAGGATCAGGAGTAATCATGACCTTCGTGTCGATCCTGTCGATTTTCGTGCTTGCCTGTTTCGTCGGCTATTACGTCGTCTGGTCGGTGACGCCGGCGCTGCATACGCCGTTGATGGCGGTGACCAACGCGATCTCGTCGGTCATCATCGTCGGCGCGCTGGTCGCCTCCGCCGCCGCCGGGGTGCCGGGGGCGAAGTGGCTGGGGCTCACGGCGGTGGTGCTGGCGAGCGTCAACATCTTCGGCGGCTTCGCGGTGACCGAGCGGATGCTGGCGATGTACAAGAAGAAGGAGCGCTGATCGGTGCACGAGGTCGCGCAGAGCCCCTGGGTCGCCTTCGCCTATCTGGTCGCGGGGGTGTGCTTCATCCTGGCGCTGCGCGGGCTGTCGCACCCTGCCACGTCGCGGCGCGGTAACCGGCTGGGCATGGCGGGGATGGCGATCGCGGTCGTCACCACACTGGTGACGCACGTGCCGGTGATCGTAGACGTGTTGCCGCCCGGTGCAGTCGGTTTAGATGACTGGGCCAAGCCGAGAGTTGACTGGGTACCCGTCGTCGAAATCCTCGCCGCCATCGCCCTCGGCGCGGTCATCGGCCTGACGACCGCCCGTCGCATCGCGATGACGGCGATGCCGCAGCTGGTGGCGGCATTCCACTCGCTGGTGGGTCTGGCGGCGGTGCTGGTCGGGGTCGCGGCGTTCCTCAATCCGGCGGCGTTCGGGATCGCGGACATCGTCACGCCGATGATCGGGCAGCCGTTCGCGGTCATCCACCAGGTCAGCCGGATCGAGCTGATCCTGGGCGTGGCGATCGGCGCGATCACCTTCTCGGGCTCGGTCATCGCGTTCCTGAAGCTGAACAGCACCATGTCGGGATCGCCGATCCTGCTGCCGCAGCGGCACGCGATCAATCTGGGGATGGCGCTGGCCATCGCCTTCTTCGCCTACGGCTTCTACGCCACGCAGTCGCCGCTCGATTTCTGGCTGGTGACGGCGTTCGCCTTTATCATCGGCTTCCTGCTGATCGTGCCGATCGGCGGCGCGGACATGCCGGTCGTGGTATCGATGCTCAACAGCTATTCCGGCTGGGCGGCGGCGGCGATGGGGTTCACGCTGGGCAATACGGCGATGATCGTGACGGGCGCGCTGGTCGGATCGTCGGGCGCGATCCTGAGCTACATCATGTGCCGGGCGATGAACCGCAGCTTCATCAGCGTGATCGCCGGCGGCTTCGGCGCGGTGGCGGGCGGCGGCGCGGGCGGGGAGGCGATCGACCGGCCGTGGAAGCGCGGATCGGCCGAGGACGCGGCGTTCCTGATGAAGGAAGCCGGGCAGGTCGTGATCGTGCCCGGTTACGGCATGGCGGTGGCGCAGGCGCAGCACGTGCTGCGCGAGATGGCGGACAAGCTGAAGGAACACGGCGTCCGGGTGAAATACGCCATTCACCCCGTCGCGGGGCGGATGCCGGGGCACATGAACGTGCTGCTCGCCGAGGCGAACGTGCCGTACGACGACGTGTTCGAGCTGGAGGACATCAACGCCGACTTCGCGCAGACCGACGTCGCCTTCGTGATCGGCGCCAACGACGTGACCAACCCGGCGGCGAAGACCGACAAGAGCTCGCCGATCTACGGCATGCCGGTGCTCGACGTGGAGAAGGCGGGCACGGTGCTGTTCATCAAACGGTCGATGGGCGGTGTCGGCTATGCCGGCGTCGACAACGAGCTGTTCTACCGCGACAACACCATGATGCTGCTCGCCGATGCCAAGAAGATGGTCGAGGAGATCGTCAAGGCGCTCGGTTGAACGGGTGTCGACGACGGGAATGGATCGGAGAGACGGCGTGCAGGATCGGCCGGGTGGAGACGGGTTCGACGTGGTGCTGGTGGCCGAGCCGGCATTCGTCACCGAGGCAGACGAGGCGATCGCGCTCGCTGGCGGACGGTTGCTGGCGACGATCGGCTGGGACGACGCGGGCGCCGTGGCGGACGCGTCGCCCGGCCAGCCGGTGCTGGTGGTGGAGGCCGAGGGCGTGTCCGACGACGTGCTCGCGGCCGGGCTGCCGCTGGTGCGCGAGCTGGCAGAGGCGCGCGGGCTGCACGTGGTCGCGGTGCTGGGGCGCGCGCAGATCGACCTGGTCGCCGAGGCGCTGATGGGGCCGGGCGCTCAACTGCTCTGCGAACCCTCGCTTGCCGAGCGGGTCGCGGCGATCGCGGTGGCGGGGCAGGCGTCGGGCGAGACGATGCTGGCGGACGGCTGGCGCGAGGGCGAGGCGGAGCGGCTGAAGAAGCTGAACGAGGAGGTGGCGCGGATCGCGGAAGTGCTCGCCCGGCTCGCCAAGCGCGGCGAGGGCGGGGGCGGCGACGAGGTCGGCGACCGGCACCTCTCCTTCGGCTTCGCGCCGCCCGCGACCGAGGTCGATCCCGCCGCGATCCGCCAGACGATCCGCGGCCGGCGGATGCGCGACGGCTTCTTCGGCGAGAACCTGTTCGAGGACCCGGCCTGGGACATGCTGCTCGACCTCTACGCCTCGTACCTGGAGGGCGGGCGCGTGTCGGTGTCGAGCCTGTGCATCGCCGCGGCGGTGGCGCCGACTACGGCGCTGCGCTGGATCGGCAAGATGACCGAGCTGCACCTGTTCGAGCGGCAACCCGACCCGGCCGATCGCCGCCGCGCCTTCATGGCGCTGTCGCCGCGCGCGGTGAAGGCCATGGGCGGCTATGTCGCGGCGACCAGGCGCGCGGGGGTGCCGATCGCGTAGGTGCGCGCGCGGCGTGTAGCGATCGTGCTCCCGAACACGGTTAAACCCGCGCGCATTCTCGCTGTCACGCCAGGCTCGTCCCGGCATCCACAACCAAGCAGCGCCGCCGTCCGTGGCTCTGGATGCCGGGACGAGCCCGGCATGACGGAAGGAGCAGGTCGTACAAGGCTGAGCGTCCGGTTGGTGAGCGCCCGCGAAGGCCGTTGTGCGTCGTCATGAAGGCCTTTCCACCTGTGCCCCGGCCTTTGCCGGGGACGCAGAAAGGCTGAGTGTCGATGGGCGCTAGTCCTTCGCCCCGTGCGCGACCATCGTCGCGATGGCGAGGTCGCCGGTCACGTTGAGTGTGCTGCGGCACATGTCGAGGAAGCGGTCGACGCCCAGGATCAGGCCGATCGCGGCGGGGGGCACGCCGACGGTGCCCAGGATCAGGGCGATCACCGGCAGCGAGCCGGCGGGAACGCCGGCGGTGCCGATGCCGCCCATGATGCAGACCAGCATCACCATCGCCTGCTGGCCGAGCCCGAGGTCGACGCCGAAGAACTGCGCCAGGAAGAGGACGGTGATGCCCTCGAAGATGGCGGTGCCGTTCTGGTTGGCGGTGGCGCCGATCGTCAGCACGAAGCGGGAGACCTTGCGCGGCAGCTTCAGCTGATGCTCGGCGACGCGCAACGAGGTGGGGAGCGTGGCGTTGGACGAGGCGGTGGAGAAGGCCATCACCATCGCCTCCTGCACCCCCCGGAAGAAGGCGAGCGGGTTCATGCCGCCGGCGACGCGCACGGCGATGCCGTAGACGACGACCAGCTGGATCAGCAGTGCCGCGAGCACCGTGGCGACGTACCAGCCGAGGCGGACGACGATCTCCACCCCGAACAGCGCGGCGAGGTTGAACATGAAGCAGGCGACCGCGATCGGTGCCAGGCGGATGACGAGGCCGATCAGCGTCATCGTCACCTCCAGCAGCCCGTCGATCGTGTCGAGCAGCGGCTGCACCTTGTCCTTGCCGGTCACCACCACGCCGATGCCGATCGCCAGCGCGAACACCATCACCGCCAGGATGTCGTTGTCGGCGGCGGCCCGGACGACATTGGCGGGCACGATGGCGAGGAGCTGGTCGAGCGCGCCGGGGCTCCCGCGCCCCTGTGCGACGATCGCGGCGGCGCCGCCCGACGCCTGGGCGAGGAGCGCGCGCGCCTGGGCCGGATCGACGCCCTCGCCCGGGCGGATCAGGTGAACGACGGCGAGGCCGAGGACGACCGACACGCCCGACAGGACGAAGGTGTAGGCGAGCGTACGCGAGCCCACCCGCTTGAGCGCGGCGAGGTCGCCCATCTCCGCCACGCCGGTGACCAGCGCGGCGAAGAGCAGCGGCAGGACGAGCATGAACAGCAGGCGTAGGAAAATCTGACCGATCGGGCCGGTGACGTAGGTGGTGACGGTCGCGATCCAGGGCGCGCCGCCGGCGGTGAGGTTGACGACCAGACCGGCGGCAAGGCCGATCGCGAAGCCGGCGAGCATCTGGAGGTGGAGGGGGAAGCGGCTTGGGTTGGGAGTGGTATCGGCGTCGCTCATCAGGCGAGGCTATCGTACCCTAGCCACAGCGTCACGCGGGCGAGGCGTTTTGCATCCTTCCCTTGGCCAAGATCGAGCAGAACAAGCCTGTATCTCCGCGCAGGCCGGGGTCCAGTTGGGCAACAGTCACGGCAATCTAAGACGGTCATTCCACCTGGGGCCCGGCCTGCGCCGGGGTGGACGTAAAGTATTTCGGTGATCCGGCTGCCGCCGGGATGTCCGCTGCGGGAACGATGATCGGTACCCAGCGCTCGCGGCGCGGGCGCTAGGGCCCGGCGGACGGGCGGGAGCTGGTCCCGCACGGTCCGCCGGCCGTGGCGCTGCTCTAGGAGCCGCTGCCAGCCAAGGCTGCCAGCAGCAGCAGCGCGACGATGTTGGTGATCTTGATCATCGGGTTCACCGCCGGGCCCGCCGTATCCTTGTACGGGTCGCCCACGGTGTCGCCGGTGACCGCGGCCTTGTGCGCCTCCGATCCCTTGCCGCCGTGATTGCCGTCCTCGATATATTTCTTGGCATTGTCCCAGGCGCCGCCTCCCGACGTCATCGACAAGGCGACGAACAGGCCGGAGACGATGACGCCCAGCAGCATCGCGCCGAGCGCGGCGAAGCCGGAGGCCTGCCCCGCGACGGCGGTGATGACGAAGTAGAGCGCGATCGGGCTGGCCACCGGCAGCAGCGAGGGGACGATCATCTCCTTGATCGCGGCGCGGGTGACGAGGTCGACGGTGCGGCCGTAATTGGGGCGGCTGGTCCCTTGCATGATGCCGGGATTGTCGCGGAACTGACCGCGCACCTCCTCCACCACCGCGCCCGCCGCGCGGCCGACCGCGGTCATGCCGAACGCGCCGAACAGGTAGGGCAGGAGCGCGCCGAGCAGCAGCCCGACGATGACGTACGGGTTGGACAGGCTGAAATCGACGGTGAGGTCGGGGAAATAGGTGGCGAGGTCGGTCGTATAGGCCCCGAACAGCACCAGCGCGGCGAGCCCGGCGGAGCCGATCGCGTAGCCCTTGGTCACCGCCTTGGTGGTGTTGCCGACCGCGTCGAGCGCGTCGGTGCGCTCGCGCACCTCGTGCGGCAGTTCCGCCATCTCGGCGATGCCGCCGGCATTGTCGGTGACGGGACCGTAGGCGTCGAGCGCGACGACCATGCCCGCCTGCGCCAGCATCGCGGTGGCGGCGAAGGCGATGCCGATGATGCCGGCGAGCTGATAGGCGGCGATCACCGCGACGACGATGACGAGCGTCGGCAGCGCGGTCGCCTCCAGGCTGATCGCCAGGCCTTGGATGACGTTGGTGCCGTGGCCCGTCTCCGACGCCTTGGCGATGGAGCGGACCGGGCGGTGGTTGGTGCCGGTGTAATATTCGGTGATCCACACCAGCAGGCCGGTGACGACCAGGCCCACCATCATGCACCAGAACAGGTCGAGCCCGGTGAAGCCGGTGCCGCCCACGGCTGGGGCGGCGGGCACCATGTCGGTGGTGATCGCGCCGGTGCCGGGCGCAAGGAAGCCCGCCCCGCCGATCGTCGCGCCGAGATCGCCGAGCACCAGCGTGCTGGCGAACCAGATCGCGGGGATCGACAGGATCGCCGAGGTGAAGAACCCCTTGTAGAGCGCGCCCATGATGCTGCCGCGGCCGAGGCGCACGGCGTAGGTGCCGATGATGGAGGTGACGATGCAGACGCCGCCGACGATCAGCGGCAGGCTCATCAGCCGCATCAGCTCGGCCGGGTCCGCCTGGATCAGCAGGGCGATCGAGATCATGGTGACGCCGAGCGTGACGACGTAGGTCTCGAACAGGTCGGCGGCCATGCCGGCGCAGTCGCCGACATTGTCGCCCACATTGTCGGCGATCACGGCGGGATTGCGGGGATCGTCCTCCGGAATGCCGGCCTCGACCTTGCCGACGAGATCGGCGCCGACGTCGGCCGCCTTGGTGAAGATGCCGCCGCCGAGCCGCGCGAAGATCGAGATCAGCGACGCGCCGAACGCCAGGGCGGTCAGCGCCTCGACGATCTCGCGGTCGTTGGGGGCGAGGCCGGACGGCCCGGTCAGGTACCAGAAGAAGACGGCGATCGACAGCAGGCCGAGGCCGGCGACCAGCATGCCGGTGACGGCGCCCGAGCGGAAGGCGGTGGTGAGCCCGCCTTGGAGCGAGGTGCGCGCTGCCTCCGCCGTGCGCACGTTGGCGCGCACCGAGATGTTCATGCCGACGTAGCCGGCGACGCCCGACAGCACCGCGCCGATCACGAAGCCGGTGGTGGAGAGGACGCCCAAAGTGAGGAAGAGCACGACCGCGACGACGACGCCGACGATCGCGATGGTGGTGTACTGCCGCCCGAGATAGGCCTTGGCCCCCTCCTGGATGGCGGCGGCGATGTCCTGCATGCGGGCGTCGCCGGGCGACTGGCGCAGCACCTGGCCGCTGGTGACGATGCCGTAGATCACGGCGATGACGCCGCAGATCATGGCGAGGTAGACACTCGTCATGCTCATCCTCCTCCTGATGCGCGGGCGCCCGGCGGTTGCTCCGCCGATGTCGTCACGCGCGATTCGGGGAGGCTATCAGGGGAGGCGCGCGATGCAAGCGTGCTCGAAGCCGAGCAGCGGGGGCAGAGGGACGGCCTCGTCGCCGTCGACCAGCGCGATGCCGGTGCCGGCGGCGAAGCGGCCGATGCCGGTGGCGGGCACGGGCGGCGTCCAGCCGGCGGGAGCGGCGAAGAGCAACTGATAGTCGTCGCCCGCGGTCGCCGCGGCGAGGCGGCCGGGGCGATCGGCGGGCGCGTGCGGGGAGAGGGGAACGGCGGCAAGGTCGATCCGGGCCGCGAGACCGCTCGCCGCGGCCATCCGCGCGGCGTCGATCAGCAGGCCGTCGGACACGTCGGCCATGGCGTGGACGTGGGGGGCGAGCGCGCGGCCCTCGTCCAGGCGCGGCAGCGGGCGGCGATAGGCGGCGAGGAGCGCGGCCGGGCCCTCGCCGTCGCGGGCGACCGCGAGGCCGAGGCCCGCGTCGCCGATCGTGCCGGTGACCCACAACGCGTCGCCGGCGCGCGCGCCGCTGCGGAGCGGGGCGGCGGCATCACGGCCGATCGCGGTGCAGGTGAGGACGCGGGGCGCGCCCGCGGGCAGCGAGACGGTGTCGCCGCCGATCAGCGGGACGTCGTAGGCGTGCAGGATCTCGGCGAGGCCGGCGAGGAAGGGTCGGTCCCACGCCTCGCCGCCGAGGGGCAGGTTGAGGAGCACGCCCTCCGGCACCGCGCCCTTGGCGGCGAGGTCGGACAGGTTCACCGCGACGAGCTTCCAGGCGACGTCCTGGGGCGGGTCGCTGGGCAGGTAATGGACGCCCTCGACTAGCGTATCGGTGGTGACGACGAGGCCGGCGACCAGCGCGGCGTCGTCGGCGAGGCCGCGGGCGCCGGGGTGAAGGGGAAGTTGCCGGAGGGCGGCGAGGAACTCGGCTTCGGTCACGGGTCGCGCCGGGCACCGTCGAGCGTCGTGTCGACGCGGGTGCGCTCGGCGGCGTCCTGCGCCTTCTCGGCGCGGGTGCGGCCGAAGGCGGCGCGGTTGGCGGCGGCCTGCTTCTCCGCGGTGGCGCGCGCCTTGACCTTTCGGGCGCGCCGCAGGTTCACGATCTCGGCCATTCTAGTCCTCCCCGAGCTTGCTCGGGGAGGGGGACCATGCGCAGTATGGTGGAGGGGCAGGCCGGAAGCGTGGCGCTTGCGGCCTTGCCCCTCCACCACTCGCCTGCGGCGAGCGGTCCCCCTCCCCAAGCAAAGCTTGGGGAGGACGGGAGCGGTCAGCCGCGGGCATCTTTGGCGATGGCGTCGAGCAGTCCGTTGACGAAGCCGGACTCGCGTTTCTCGTAGAAGGCGTGGGCGACGTCGACATATTCGCTGATGACCGCGCCGACCGGCACGTCCTTGCGCGCGAGCAGTTCGTAGCTGCCGGCGCGCAGGATCGCCTTCATCGGCTTGTCGAGGCGGGCGAGCGTCCAGCCGGTGGCGAGCTTCGCCTCGATCAGCCGGTCGATCTCGCCGGTGCGCGCGTCGGCACCCTTCACCAGATCGTCGAAGAAATCGACGTCGGCGTCGGCATATTCGACGTCCTCGATGGTCGCGCCGATGCGGTGATGGTGAAATTCGTGGAGCAGCGCGGGGATCGGGGTCGCTTCCATGTCGCGCTGGTAGAGCGCCTGGACGGCGGCGAGGCGCGCGGCGGCACGCGCGGTGGTACGGGTAGCGTTACGGGACATGGGAAGCAGCCTGTAGGGCGCAACCGCGCGCGCGTCACCCCGATGTGGTCCGAGGACGCGGGTTTCGACCGTCATTCTGGTTCGGTAACGTTGCGCTAACGCCGATTTCCCAAGTCGTTGGCATGGAAACGCGCTTCGCCCTCGCTCGCCTCGCCGACCATCAGCGCGCCATCATGGCGCAGGTCGACGACAGTCGCCGCCGGCTCCGCAGCGACGGGCGCGGCGCGCAGCCGCATCTGGCCAAGCAGCGCTGGGTGCTGATGCGGATGCTGCGCGAGTATCAGCTGTTCAAGCACGTCGAGATCTTCGATCCCGCCATCGTCCGGGGCGATGCGCGCCGCGCCGATCTGGCCCGCGGAATGAAGGAGCGGTGCGTCGCGGCGGGCGAGGATTACCAGCGGCACGTCGCCTTGTGGACGGGCGAGGCGATCCACGCGTGCTGGGCGGATTACGCGGCGGCGGTGATCGCCCTGGCCGACCGGCTGGCGCAGCACGTCGCGCGCGAGCGGTGCGACGTGGAGATGCTGCTGGACGGGACGGAGCGCACCCGGCGGTCCATCGTGCGCGTTAGCGGTTGAGCCGCAGCCTGAGCGCGACGGAGCGGGCGTGGGCGGGCAGCCCCTCCGCCTCGGCCAGCGCGACGGTGGCGGGGCCGAGTTCGGCCAGCGCGGTCTCGTCCAAGCCGAGAAAGCTCGTCCGCTTCATGAAATCGAGCACCGACAGGCCGCTGGCAAAGCGGGCGCGGCGGCCGGTGGGGAGGACGTGGTTGGGGCCGGCGACGTAATCGCCGATCGCCTCCGGCGTGTGGCGGCCGAGAAAGACGCTGCCGGCGTGGCGTACCCTGTCGAACAAGGACTGCGGGTCGTCGACGGCGAGCTGGAGGTGCTCGGGGGCGAGGCGATCGATCAGCGGGCAGGCGTCGGCGAGGCGGTCGACCACGATCACCGCGCCGTTGGTGTCCCAGGCGGCGCGCGCGACGGTGCCGGTGGCGAGGGTCGCGAGCTGGCGGTCGACGGCGGCGGTGACGGCGTCGGCGAACGCGGCGTCGTCGGTGAACAGGATCGACTGGGTGACGGTGTCGTGCTCGGCCTGGCTGAGCAGATCGGCGGCAATCCACTCGGGATCGTTCTTCGCGTCGGCGACGACGACGATCTCCGACGGGCCGGCGACCATGTCGATGCCGACGACGCCGTAGAGCTGGCGCTTGGCCTCCGCCACCCAGGCGTTGCCGGGGCCGGTGACGACGTCGACGGGCAGCAGGTCGCCGGCGCCGTGGGCGAGCGCGGCGACCCCTTGTGCGCCGCCGATCCGCCACACCTCGTCCACGCCCGCGAGGTGCGCGGCGGCGAGGACGAGATGGTTGATCCGGCCGTTCGGCGTCGGCGTGACCATCGCCAGCCGCCCGACACCCGCGACCTTGGCGGGGATGGCGTTCATCAGCAGCGACGAGGGATAGGCCGCGCGGCCGCCGGGGACGTAGAGGCCCGCCGCGTCGACCGGCGTCCAGCGCGCGCCGAGGCGGACGCCCGCGGCGTCGGTATAGTCGCTGTCGGCGGGCCGCTGGCGCTCGTGATAGGCGCGGATGCGGGCGGCGGCGAGATCGAGCGCGGTGCGCAGGCCGGGCTCCAGCGCCTCGTAGGCGGCGGCGCAGTCGGCGGGATCGATGCGCCATCCGGATTGGTCGAGATCGTGGCCGTCGAGGCGGTGGGTGAGGTCGCGGACCGCCTCGGCGCCGCGCCGGCGGACGTCGGCGATGATCACGGCAACGTCGCGGGACACGTCGGCGGCGGATTCGCGGCGATCGTCGACGAGGGCGGCGAAGGCTTCCGCGAAGTCGGGGGTGGAGGCGGAGAGGCGGATCACTTCACTCCCTCCCTTGCAGAGAGGGGAGAGTGGTGGCCGACCGCCCGTCGGAACGCCTCCACCAGCGCGGCCACGTCCGCCCTGGTCTTCATCGCGGCGCGGTTGACGACCAGGCGGCTTGTGACCTGCATGATCTCCTCCACCTCGACCAGGCCGTTCTCCCGGAGCGTGCGGCCCGAGGAGACGAGGTCGACGATGCGCGGTGCCAGGCCGAGCGTGGGGGCGAGTTCCATCGCGCCGTTGAGCTTGACGCATTCCGCCTGAACCCCGCGGCGCGCGAAATGGGCGGCGGTGACGTGCGGGTATTTGGTCGCGACGCGGACGTGGCTCCACCCGCGCGGATCATCTCGCGAGGCGAGCGCGGCGGGCTCCGCAACGGACAGGCGGCAGTGACCGATGCCGAGATCCACCGGCGCGTAGAGTTCGGAATAGGCGAATTCGGCGAGCACGTCGGAGCCGACAATGCCGATCTGCGCCGCGCCGTGGGCGACGAAGGTCGCGACGTCGAAGGCGCGGACGCGGATCAGCGCCACGCCCGGATCGTCGGTGGCGAAGCGGAGCGCGCGGCTGTTCTCGTCGCCGAACGCGGCCTCCGGATGGATGCCGGCACGGGCGAGGAGGGGCAGCGCCTCGGCGAGGATGCGGCCCTTGGGAACGGCGATGACCAGTGGGCTGGTGGGAGTGGGGGTGGCCATGGATGGCCGGGCTTTACGGACGGGGACGGCCGCGCGCAATCGCGCGGCGACCGCCCCCTGCGCGACGGATCAGTAGAAGAAGCGGTCGTAGACCTGCAGCGTGCGACCGTTGCGCGTGTCCACCAGCACCACGTCGTTGCCATAGCGGACCCAGCGCTGATAGCCGTAGCCCGGCCGCGGCAGGCGATAGCGCGCGTAATCGTTCACCCAATAATCGCGGCCGTAATAAGCGGGCGCGAAGCGGTGGCCGACGGCGACCGGGCGATAGCGATAGCCGCGCGGGCCGGCGTAGCCGGGGCGGGTGTAGACGCCGCGGTGCGTGCGGCGATAGTCGCGCCAGTCCTGGCGCGCCTCGCGACGGTCATCGCGCAGTTCGCGGCGGGCCTCGCGGATGTCGCCGCGGCTGCCGTACGCGCTCGCTTCGGCGAGGTCGCGCCGGCTCTCGCGCACCTCGCGCTGGCTGCGGCGGGCCTCGCCGTAGCTCTGCGCGCTGGCGGCGACGGGGGTGATGGCGGTGGCGGCGGCGAGCGCGGCCAGGATGATCGTGCGCATGACTGCTCTCCTTCAGGTGCGATGCCGGGGGCGGCATGGGCACGCAGATGCACCCGTCCGGCTGAACGGCGCGGGAATGCGGCCGTCAGCGAAAAGACAGGTTCGCTGCCCGGCTCAGATGCCCCAGCGCCGCATCGCGTCGATCACGGCCTGCGGGTTCTGCCAAGGCACGAAATGGCCGGCGTCGACCCGCTCCACCGTCAGGTCGGGGACGAGCGCGTCGAGGCCGTCGAGCTGTACCGGCAGCAGCGCCTTGTCGCCCGTGCCCCAGATCACCAGCGTCGGCTGGGTCACGGGCGGGAAGGGCGCGTCGAGGAAGGCGGGGCGAGGCGGGTCCTCGCCGGGCGCGGGAACGACGATGGACGAGGCGCGGTACCAGTTGAGCATCGCCGTCATCGCGCCGGGATGGGACCATTCGGCGAGGTAGGCGGCCTTGTCCTCGCCGAGCAGCGCGCCGGCGGTGTGCTGCGCGAAGCTGGTGGCGAGGAAGCGTTCGAGGCCCTGGCCGACCAGGCCCTGATCGATGCCGGTGTCGCGGAAGCGGGTGATGTACTGGCTGGCGGCGCGCTGGTCCGCGTCGTCGAACAGCGAGCGCTGGAAGACGAGCGGGTGCGGCGCGTTGACGATCACCAGCCGCTCGACCCGGTCGGGCCGGCCGAGCGCCGCCATCCACGCGACCGCGCCGCCCCAGTCATGGCCGACCAGCGTGAAACGGTCGACGCCCAAGTGATCGGCGAGCGCGAGAAGGTCGCCGACGATCCGGTCGGGCGCGTAGTCGGCGACGTTCGCGGGCTTGGACGAGGCGGCATAGCCGCGCTGGTCGGGGGCGATCGCGCGGTGGTCGCGCGCCAGGTCGGGAACGATGCCGCGCCAGGTGCGGTGCGATTCGGGGAAGCCGTGGAGGAGGAACACGGCCGGTGCGCCCTCCGGCCCCGCGATCTGCACGTCCAGCTCGACGCCGGTGGGAAGCGCGATGCGGGTGAGGTCGGTCATGGCAGGCTCCGGGATGCGGCCAGCAGGTCGGCCAGGTCGATCGGGTAGACGGGTTCGGGCCAGTCGGCGAGCTCGGCGGGATCGAACCAGCGCCAGCCGAACATCACCCGGCGCTCCAGGTCGGTATGGCCGGCGGTGACCACGTCGCAGGCGTCGACGTCGACGCGGAAATAGCGCTCGTCGGCGACGACCTCGACGCCCTCGATGGTGAGGAACTCGACTTCTCGGCGCGCGACCTGCGGGCCGCAGTCGCGGTCGAGGCCGACCTCCTCGCGCAGCTCGCGGCGGGCGGCGGCCTCGTAGGTCTCGTGCGCGTCGAGCGCACCGCCCGGGGTGACCCAGAAGGGCGGCCGGTCGGACGGGGTAAAGCGGAACAGCAGCACGCGGCCCTGGCCGTCGACGAGCAGGATGCGCGCGGCGGGGCGGCGGGCCTTTATCCCCAACGTCGTCATGCCGGGTTCACGCGGCGTCGAGTTCGGGGTAGTGGCGGAAGATGCCGTCCTCGTTGAACGGGATCGCGCGGTCGCTGTTGCGATAGGCGCGGACGCCGGGCAGGCCGGCGACCATGTCGTGCACGCGGATCACGCCGGGATAATCGGGCTCCAGCGTCGCCATGCGCTTCGGGAACATGTACCGCAGCCCCTCGACCAGCTGGAACAGCGAGGTGTCGCCGTAGGTCCAGCGGCCGTCGATCAGCCAGTCGCCAGGGTGGCAGGTCACCGCCTTCTCGAACCAGTGCAGGAATTTGGGCAGCCGTTCCTCGCGGAACGGCGCGGCGGCGCGGGCGGCCTCGGGCTTCTGCTCGTCGTAATAGGCGCCGACGCCGACGGGGTGGTGGACGTTGTGCACCTCCGCGACCAGGTCCGATATGGTCAGCTGCACCTCGTTCAGCCACAGCCGGTCGGCCATCGACGAGGGGCCGAGGCCGTGACGCTCGCCCAGGAACATCAGGATGTTGGCGACCTGCGCGATCACCAGCCCTTCCAGCGCGAGATAGGGCGGTGCGAACGGCGCGCGGGCGGTGCGCTCCTCCAGATCGGCGACCAGCGCGGCGGCGCCTTCCTCTCGCGCGCGATCGCGATAGTCGATGCCGGCCGCCTCGAGCGCCAGGCGGACGAACTCGCCGCGGCCGGGGATGGTCGGCCAGTACCAGAGGTCGTACGCCACGCGTGTCTCCTAATCGGCCGGCGGGTGCGCGCTGATCGCGAGCGCGTGGATGCGGGTGCTGAGCAGGTCGGCGAGCGCGGCGTTGACCAGCCGCTGCCGCGCGACGCGCGACAGGCCGGCAAAGGCGGCGCTCTCCACCTCGACGCTGAAATGCGTTTCGCCGGTGCCGTCGTCGCCCATGTGGCCGGCGTGCTGCGCGCTGTCGTTCGACACGACGAGGCGCGACGGGCTGAGCGCCCTGGTCAGGCGATCCGCGATGGTCTGCTCCAGCGGCTCGGTGGAAGGCGGGGTCATCGGGCCTATATAGCCGGTTTTCGCAACATCAGGGAACGAAGTGGACGACAAGGCGAAGAAAGGGCGGCCGAGCCCGCGTTTCCACGGCCGGGTGGAGGCCAACGGCCGGTTGTGCGCGGAGCCGGGCTGCGACGCCGCGGGCGAGTTCCGGGCACCGCCGCTGGAGGGTGCGGGAGACGGGGGCGGCCCGCCCAATTTTCGCTGGATGTGCCTGGAGCACGTGCGCGCGTTCAACAGCCGCTACAATTTCTTCGACGGCATGACGGCGGACGAGATCCACCACGCCCAGCGCCCGCTGGCGGGATGGGAGCGCGAGACGCGGGCGTTCGCGCGGGGCGGTGCGGGCGACCAGCCACCGCGCTGGGCCGACTTCTCCGACCCGCTCGATGCGCTGGCGGCGCGCTATCGCCGGGAGCCGGCCACCGATCGGCCGGACGGCAAGCCGCTGTCCGGCCAGGATCGCGAGAGCCTGCGCGTGCTCGGCCTGGCCGCCGACGCGGACCGGACGGCGCTGCGCAAACGCTATTCCGAACTGGTCCGTCGCTATCATCCCGATCGCAACGGCGGCGACCGCGGGCACGAGGCGCAGTTGCAGAAGGTAATCGCCGCCTATCAGCAGTTGCGTGGGGCGCCCGCCTTCGCCTGAGTGGGTCAGGCGCTCCGGCGCGCGGCGTCGATCGCGGCGACGTCGATCCTGCCCATCGTCGACATCGCGTCGAACGCGCGTTTGGCCTCGCCGCCACCCGCCAGCAACGCCTCCATCAGCGTGCGCGGGGTTATCTGCCAGCGGAAGCCCCAGCGGTCGTGGCACCAGCCGCACGCGCTCGCCGCGCCGCCGCCGTCCACGATCGCGTTCCAGTAGCGGTCGGTCTCCGCCTGGTCGTCGGTCAGCACCATGAAGCTGACCGCCTCGTCGGGCTGGAACTGCGGCCCGCCGTTGAGACCGGAGAAGGCGCGGCCGAGCACGGTGAAGTTGACGACGAGTTCCGACCCCGCGGCGCCGTCGGGGAAGTCGGACGGCGCGGTCACGGCCTCGCCGACATGGCTGTCGGGGAAGGTCGAGGCGTAGAACTCCGCCGCCCGGCGCGTCTCGCCATGATCGAACCAGAGGACGGTGGTCAGCTTTTCCATCATGCAACTCCCCTACGCGGCCCGGCCGGCCCGATCGGCAGGCCGGTGAACCGGGTCATCTCCGCTCTCCTGCCGGTCGCGATCAGTCCGCGCGCGCCTCGAAGATCGTGCTGAAGCCGCCGTAGATCATGCGCTTGCCGTCGAAGGGCATGTCCATCTGCTGCCAGCGATCGTCGGTCTGCATCGATGCCTCGCACCGGTCGGCCGTCGCCTTGTCGGGCCACATCACCCAGGCGAAGACCGCCACCTCGCCGTCGCGCAGGTCGACGGCGCGGCGGAAGTCGGTACGCTCGCCGGCGGGAACGTTGTCGCCCCACGCCTCGACGTGCTGGATCGCACCATATTCGCGGAACAGTGGCCACGCCTTCTCCGCGCTGGCGACGTACTCGTCGCGCCGGGCCGGCTCGACCGGGGTCACGAAACCACTGACATAGGTCATCGTCTCTCTCCTTCGGGCACCCGGCAGCCGTCACCGCGACTCGGGGCAACATGGGATTCCTCCCGGCGCATGAAGTCAACGTGCAGGCGTGGTTGAGTCCGGCACGTTTCGTCGCCTAAGGCGTTCGGTGCCATGGCCATGAACGATATTTCCAATACGCAACCGGACAGCCGCGAGACGACCGTCCTCGACGCCCCCGACAAGATGGTGTCGGTGCGCGACCTGTTCGGCATCGACCTCGACATGGAGGTGCCCGCTTTCTCCGAGGCAGACGAGCGGGTGCCGGATCTCGATCCGGCGTACGTGTTCGACCACGACACGACGCTGGCGGTGCTGGCGGGCTTCGCGCACAACCGGCGGGTGATGGTGCAGGGCTATCACGGCACCGGCAAGTCGACGCATATCGAGCAGGTGGCGGCGCGGCTGAAATGGCCGTGCATCCGCATCAACTTGGACGCACACATCAGCCGCATCGACCTGGTCGGCCGCGACGCGATCGTGCTGCGCGACGGCCAGCAGGTGACGGAGTTCCGCGAGGGGCTGCTCCCCTGGGCGTTGCAGACGCCGACCGCGCTGGTGTTCGACGAGTACGACGCCGGCCGCCCCGACGTGATGTTCGTGATCCAGCGCGTGCTGGAGACGGAGGGCAAGCTGACGCTGCTCGACCAGAACCGGGTCATCCGGCCGAGCCCGTGGTTCCGCCTGTTCGCCACCGCCAACACGGTGGGGCTGGGCGATACCAGCGGCCTGTATCACGGCACGCAGCAGATCAACCAGGGGCAGATGGACCGCTGGAACATCGTCGTCACGCTCAACTACCTGCCCGCCGCCGTGGAGGCGCAGATCGTGCTCGCCAAGTCGGGCGAGTACGACAAGCCGGACGGCAAGAAGACGGTCGAGCAGATGGTGCGCGTCGCCGACCTGACGCGCAAGGGCTTCGTCAACGGCGATATCTCCACCGTGATGAGCCCGCGCACGGTCATCACCTGGGCGCAGAACGCGCTGATCTTCGGCGACGTCGGCATGGCGTTCCGGCTGAGCTTCCTCAACAAGTGCGACGAGGCGGAGCGGTCGCTGGTGGCGGAATATTACCAGCGCGTGTTCGGCAAGGACCTGCCCGAGAGCGTGGCGCGGCGGGGTTGAAGCATTGAGTGGGCTAAGTTACTTAGTCCACGATGGGAGTGGCAACGATGGCCGAAGCCGATCCGCAGAACATGTTCAACGTGCACGAGGCGAAGACGCAGTTTTCCCGTCTTATCGACCGTGCCCATGCCGGCGAGGAGATCATCGTCGCGAAGGACGGCAAGCCGCACGCGCGATTGATGCCGCTGCCGCTGCAACCGGGCGAGCCGCGGCGTCCTGGGCGTTGGAAGGGCCTGCTCGGCCACATTCCTAGCTCGGTGTGGTTCGATCCTCTGCCTGAAGAGGAACTCGCCTTGTGGGAAGGTACGCACGAGGATCGGCACTGACGTGTCGTTGCGGCTGCTGCTGGACACCCACGCGCTGGTCTGGTGGCTGCTGGACGACGATCGTCTTTCCAGACCCGCCACCATGGCGATCTCGCAACCGGATGCTACGATATTCGTCAGTGCTGCGTCGGCGTGGGAGATCGCGACGAAGGTCCGTCTTGGCGGGATGCCGGAGATGGCGGGCATGTTGCATCGATACGAACTGGACATCGCCGAAGAAGGATTTCGTGTGATCGCGATTGACCAACGCCATGGTCTACGCGCCGGCCTGTTGCCAGGTAGGCATGGTGACCCTTTCGACCGGATGATTGCCGCACAGGCGGTGACGCAGGATCTGGTCGTCGTCACCCGCGATCCCGAGTTCGCCGCGCTTGGCTGTGAGCTGCTCTGGTAATGGCCACTGACACACCCCTGGATCGGTTCAAGGCGGTGCTCGGCGGTGCGGCGCGAGCACTAGCGGACGAGCCGGAGGTCGAACTCGCCTTTACCGCCGACGCGCCGGCACAGTCGGGCAAGCATCTGAAAGTGCCGATGCCGGCGCGCGCGCTGCCGCCCGAGCAGGTGGCGGAGGCCCGCGGGTTCGCCGACTCCTTCGCACTGCGGCTGCGGCTGCATGACGCCGGACTGCACACGCGCGCCGCGCCGGCCGAGCCGGTGGCGCGCGCGGTGTTCGACGCGGTGGAGACGGCGCGGGTCGAGGCGCTGGGCAGCCGCGGGTACGAGGGGATCGCGGGCAACCTCGATCATGCACTGGAGACGCGGCTGCGCGCCGATCCGCTGACGCGGGCGCGCGCGTTCGACGAAGTGCCGTTGTCGACCGCGCTCGGCCTGCTGGCGCGTGAGGCGCTGACCGGGCGCGAGTCGCCCGCGGTGGCGCAGCCGGGGCTGGCGCTGGTGCGCGACTGGGTGGCGGCGCGGGCGGACCTGTCGGCGCTGGCGCTGGCGCTCGACGACCAGCGCGCGTTCCAGGCGCTCGCCACGCGGATGCTCGCCGACCTGGAGCTGATCGAGGCGGACGCGCCGCCGCAGGAGGCCGACGAGGGCGGCTCCGAAGAAGAGGGCGAGGACGAGCAGACTCCCGACGAGGGCGAGCAGAACGAGGAGGAGGGCGGCCAGGGCGAGGGTGAGGTCGAGGCGCGCGGCGAATCGACCGACGCGGAGGGTGACGAGGGCGAGGGGGAAGACGAGGGCGAGGAATCGCCCGACGACCTCGACGGCGAACCCGGCGAGGAGGGCGACGAGGGGATGCAGCCGACGCGCCCCAACCGACCGCCCGCCGACACCGGTCCGCAATTCGACTACAAGCCGTGGACGACGCAGTTCGACGAGGTGGTGACCGCCGCCGACCTGTGCGACCCCGACGAACTGGTGCGGCTGCGCGGTTATCTCGACCAGCAGCTCGCGCATCTGCAATCGGCGGTGTCGAAGCTCGCCAATCGGCTCCAGCGGCGGCTGATGGCGCAGCAGAACCGGAGCTGGGACTTCGACCAAGAGGAGGGGCTGCTCGACGCGGCGCGCCTCGCTCGCGTCGTCACCTCGCCGGGACAGTCGCTCAGCTACAAGGTCGAGCGCGAGACCGATTTCCGCGACACGGTGGTGACGCTGCTGATCGACAATTCGGGCTCGATGCGCGGGCGGCCGATCGGCATCGCGGCGATCAGCGCCGACATCCTGGCGCGCACGCTGGAGCGGTGCGGGGTGAAGACCGAGATTCTCGGCTTCACCACGCGCGCGTGGAAGGGCGGGCAGGCGCGCGAGACCTGGCTCGCCGCCGGGCGTCCGCCGCAGCCGGGCCGCCTCAACGACGTCCGCCATATTGTCTACAAGAAGGCCGACGAGCCCTATCGCCGCAGCCGCCAGAATCTCGGCCTGATGATGCGCGAGGGGTTGCTGAAGGAGAATATCGACGGCGAGGCGCTGCTCTGGGCGCACGGGCGGCTGGTCGGCCGGCCGGAGGAGCGGCGCATCCTGATGGTGATCTCCGACGGCGCGCCGGTCGACGACTCGACGCTGTCGGTCAATTCGGGCAGCTATCTGGAGCGGCATCTGCGCCAGGTGATCGGCTGGATCGAGGCCAAGTCGCCGGTCGAGCTGATCGCGATCGGCATCGGCCACGACGTGACGCGCTACTATGCCCGCGCCGTGACGATCATGGATGCCGAGCAGCTGGGCGGCACGATCATCGAGCAGCTGGCGGCGCTGTTCGACGTCGACTAGGTGCCGGCCGCGATCGATCCTCCGCCCGGCGGCTTCGTCGGGCCGGTCAAGCGATCGGTGACGATCGCGGGGCACCAGAGTTCGATCAGCCTGGAGCCAAGTTTCTGGTCGGCGCTGGAAACGGCCGCCAAGGCGCGGGCGCTGCCGTTGTCGGCGCTGGTGGCGGAGATCGACGCGTTGCGTATCCGCGAGGCCGATCCGGCGAACCTGGCGAGTGCGATCCGGACGTGGCTGCTGGCCGAGCTGACCCGAGATGCGGGGGCGGGGTCGTGAGACGGTGGATCGCGGTGCTGGTGCTCGCGCTGTCGCTTGGCGTCGTGGCAATGGTCGGGCCAGGAGTGGCCGACCGGCTGTTCCATCCCGGCCGCTACGCGACGAGTGGCCGCGCGCTGCTGCCGCCCGAGGCCTATGTGGCGGCGGCGCGGAGCGTGGCGCCGCGGGGCAACCGGGTGGCGCGGCTCGCGCTGCCGGCGGGGGACGAGCCGGTGATCGTGTCGACCGCCGCCGTCGAGGTCTATCTCGACCCGCCGACGGCGCGCGTGCTCGACGTGCGGGCGGGGGCGGGGGACGGCACGCAGGCGATCGTGGGAGCGCAGCCGCTCGCGGGCGTGATCGCGCGGGCGCGGCCGTACGGCGGCGCCGCGCCGCTGCGCGGGGTCGAGTGGCCGAGCCAGCGCCATCCCGATTGGACGGTGACGTTCGGCGATGCAGGCGCGGCGGTGAAGGTCGCCGACGACAGCGGCACCGGGGCTGCAGCGGCGGTTCGGCAGAGCGGAGTGGTGGTGCCATCGGCGGCGCCGCTGAGCGTCGGCGTGCGGGCTGCGACGCTGCTCGGCGCGATATTCGTGGCTGCCGCCGCGTTGTGGTGGATCATCCGTCGTTCGCGCGAGGTGAAGTCGCGACGCTGAGAGTGACCCGATCGTCATGCTGGGCTCGTCCCGGCATCCAGAGTTGCAACGATGCGCCGCTTGGCTCTGGATGCCGGGACAAGCCCGGCATGACGGGGGAGGACTACCGCCCGAGCAGCACCCTCGCCTGGCCCGACAGTTGCGCGAGCATCGGCGCGCTCGGTGCCTGCGCGTGGCGGGCGCGGTCGACCGAGGCCCTGAACTGGCTGACGCGAGCGTCGTTGTCGGCGAGCCAGGAATCCACCGCTCCCTGCGGATCGCTGCCGGCGCGGCGGGTCAGGAATTCGAGCCGCAGCTGCTCGAAATCGCGGACCAGTCCGGCGACGAGCAGCCGTTCCCACGGGTCGGCGGGGGCGAGCCGCGCGGCGCCCGCCTGCGCCCAGTCGAGACCGAGTGCGGCACCGAGCCGGGTGTAGGCGCGGGTCAGCACCGTCTCGTCGAGGCCGAGTTCCACGCCGAGCGAGGCGAGACCGACGGCGCCGTCGAGTTCGAACAGGCGCACGACGCGCGCCGCCAGGTCGTCGGGCGCGCCGACGAGGCGGAGCTGATCGGCGATGCGCGCGCTCTGCGTGCGCGCCTCCTCCAGCAGCAGCGTGTCGGTCTGGCGATCGAGCTTGGCGATGCCGGGGCCCAGCCGCTCGACGATCGTGCCGGGCGGCGTGCCCGGCGGCGCGACGCGGACGAGGTCGGCGAGGTGGTTGCGCACCGCCCGCGCGACTTCCTGGAACAGCGCCAGCCGTGCCGGCTCGGGCATGGCGGGCGTCTCGATCGCGGTCCACAGCGCGGGCAGGTCGAACAGCCGTTCCGCCGCGACGAACATCGCGGCGATGTCGGCCATGCCGACGCCCTCCTCCTCGGCGAGTTCGACGGGCGCGAGGATGCCGAGCCGGTTGACGAGGCGGTTGGCGAGCTTGGTGGCGACGATCTCGCCCCGCAGGCGATGCTCGTCGATCGCGGTCGGGAACGCCTGCTGCATGGCGGGCGGGAAGGCGGCGTGCAGATCGGGCAGCAGCGCCGGGTCGAGACCCAGGTCGGTGTTCTCGATCGCGTCCTGTGCGGCGAGCTTGGCGGTGGCGAGCAGCACGGCGAGTTCGGGCCGGGTGAGACCGATCCCCTCCTGGCCGCGGCGTAGCAGATCGTCGTTGCCGGCCAGCCCCTCGACGCGCCGGTCGAGGCGCCCGGCCGCCTCGAAAATCTCGATCGCGCGGACGTAGCTGGGCATGGCGGCGGCGCCGCCCGCCTCGGCGATCGATAGCGCCAGCGTCTGGAGGCGATTGTCTTCCAGCACGAGGTGCGCGACGTCATCGGTCATCGAGGCGAGAAGGACGTTGCGGTCCGCCTCCGCCAAGCGGCCCTCGTTCATCTCGCGATTGAGCGCGATCTTGATGTTGACCTCGTTGTCCGAACAATCGACGCCCGCCGAATTGTCGATGAAGTCGGTGTTGATGCGCCCGCCCGCTTCCGAGAAGGCGATGCGCGCGGCCTGGGTGACGCCCAGATTCGCACCCTCGCCGATCGCGACGACGCGGAGCTGCTCGGCATCGACGCGCAGGCGGTCGTTGGCGGGATCGCCGACGGCGGCGTTGTTCTCCGCCGCGGCCTTCACGTAGGTGCCGATGCCGCCGAACCAGAGCAGGTCGGCGGGCGCCTTGAGGATGGCGGAGATCAGCGCGGCGGGCTCCAGGCTGGTCGCCGATATGCCCAGCGCGGCCTGCACCTGCGGCGTCAGCGCGATCGACTTGGCGGCGCGGCTGTGGATACCGCCGCCCGCCGACAGGGGCGCCGAATAATCCGCCCAGGACGACCGCGGCAGCGCGAACAGGCGCGCGCGCTCGGCATAGGAGACGGCCGGATCGGGATCGGGGTCGAGGAAGATGTGGCGGTGGTCGAATGCGGCGACCAGCTTGATCTCCTCCGACAGCAACATGCCGTTGCCGAACACGTCGCCCGACATGTCGCCGCAGCCGACGACGGTGATTGCTTCCGTCTGCACGTCGGTGCCCCGCTCGGCGAAGTGGCGCTGGACGGAGACCCAGGCGCCCTTGGCGGTGATGCCCATCGCCTTGTGGTCGTAACCGACCGAGCCGCCGCTGGCGAAAGCGTCGCCCAGCCAGAAGCCGCGATCGAGCGCGATGGCGTTGGCCACGTCGGAGAAGGTCGCTGTGCCCTTGTCGGCGGCGACGACGAAATAGGGGTCCTCGCCGTCGAGGATGCGGACGCCGTCCGGGTGGACGACCGCGCCGTCGACGATGTTGTCGGTGATCGACAGCAGCGTACGGATGAAGATGCGGTAGCTCTCGGTGCCTTCGGCCAGCCACGCGTCGCGGTCGATTGCGGGGGAGGGGAGCTGCTTGGGATAGAAGCCGCCCTTGGCGCCGGTCGGAACGATCACCGCGTTCTTGACGCGCTGCGCCTTCATCAGCCCCAGGATCTCCGTGCGGAAATCGTCGCGCCGGTCGGACCAGCGGAGACCTCCGCGCGCGACAGGGCCGGCACGCAGGTGGATGCCCTCGACCCGAGGGCTATAAACCCAGATCTCGCGCCACGGCACCGGCGCGGGCAGGCCGGGGACGAGCGAACTGTCGAGCTTGAACGCCAGCGCCTCCGCCGCGGCGGGCGCATAGGCGTTGGTCCGCAGGCAGGCGGCGATCAGGCCGGCGAAGCTGCGCAGGATGCGGTCGTCGTCGATCGCCGAGACGGCGTCGAGCCCGGCGGTGATCGCGGCATCGGCCTGCTCGACCGATGCCGTGGAGGCGGGATCGTGCGCGGCGGCGAAGCGGGCGACCAGCGCGCGCGCCATCTCCGGCGCGCGGCGCAGCGCGTCGACCACGGTGGTCAAACCGTAGGGGAGGCCCGCCTGGCGGAGGTAGCGGAACCAGGCGCGCAGCAGCACCACGTCGCGCGGGGCCAGGCCGACCTCGACCAGCAGGCGGTTGAACGAGTCGTTCTCCGCCGCGCCCTCCAGCACCGCGGCGATGGCGCCCTCCAGCACGGCCGCGTCGGCGTCGGCGCCCATGCCGTCAGGCGCGGCGCCTTCCACCACGAAGTCGTGGACGAACGCGTCGCCCGCGCCCATGCCGCCGTCACGCAGGCGCGTCGGCAGCTCGCCGATCACCCGAAAGCCGAAATTCTCCAGCACCGGTACCGCGTCCGACAAGGCGAGCGCGCCCGCCAGCTTGTAGATCTTGAGCTGGCGATCGGCACCGGGCTCGGCCGGTATCAGGCGCACGCCGCGCGCCTCGGGCGTCTCCAGCGCGGCGAGGCGCAGCACGTCGGCGGCGGCCTCGGCCGGCGAGGAGACGTTGCGATAATTCTGCGGGAAGGCGCCGGCCCAGCGCAGCGCCAGCCGCGTGGCGCGAGCGGGCGGCACCAGGTCGGTAAGCGCGCCCTCGACCTCCGGCTCCCAGCCGCGCACCATGCGCTCGATCCGCTGGCCGAGCGCGGCGGCGTCGAGCGTGCGGGCGTCGCCCTCGGTCAGGTCAAGCATGTAGCGGATCAGCGCGACCTGCCCGTCCTCCAGCGCGATCGACCAGTTGAGGAGTTGCGCGTCGGCGGCCTCCTCCAGCATCGCGCCGATCGCGACGCGGCGGCTGGTGGTCACGTCGTCGCGGGGCAGCCAGACGAAGGCGAAGAGGTGGCGGCCGAGCGCGGAGCGGACCAGCACCAGCGCGGGGCGCGGCCGGTCGGCCAGCGACATGGCGGTGAGCGCGAGCTCCTCCAGCTGCGCCTCGCCGAAGCCGACGACCAGATCGTGGGGCAGGGCGGTGAAGGCGTGGGTCAGCGCCTTGCCGGCATGGCCGCGCGGATCGAAGCCGAACTTCTGCTCCAGCGCGGCGAGACGGGTGCGCAGCAGCGGCACCTCGCGTGGGCCGGCGGCGAGCGCGGCGCTGGTCCACAGCCCGGCGTGGATCGACAGCCCGGCGACCTGGCCCGCCTCCATCACCGGCATCACCACCAGGTCGAGCGGCACGGCGCGGTGCACGGCGGCGACCAAGTTGGACTTGAGCAGCAGCGGCGCGGCGTTGCCGGCCGCGAACCAGTCGAGCGCCAGCTGTTTCGAGCGATCGGCCAGGATGGCGCGCGGCTGCGGGTTGCGGGCGATGCCGAGCGCCTCGCGCGTGCCCGCCCCGTTGATCCCCGCCCCCTTGATCCACGTCTCGTGGCCGAGCAGCGTCATCTTGCCGTCGAGTAGCCAGCGGAGCAGCGCCGCGCCCTCGCCGGACCACAGCGCGTCGGCGTCGCGGCCCAGCGCGCGCTTCAGCGCCTCCCAGTCGGCGACGGCGGCCCGCACGTCGGCCAGCGCGGCAGCGAGCATCGCGATCAGCTCGCGCCGATCGCGCGCATCGGCGCGCTCCATTTCCAGGTAGATCATCGATTCGCGGGAGGGGCCCTCACCGATCGCGAGCAGCGCGCCCGCGGCGTCGCGGCTGACGGGCACGACGGGGTGGATGATCCGGTCGATCGCGATGTCCTGCCCGGTGATCGCCGCGGCGACCGAATCGACCAGGAACGGCATGTCGTCGTTGACGATCGCCACGCGCATCCGGCGGCGAACGTCGTCGGACGCGATCGGCTCCAGCGCGATGGCGGGCTCGCCCTGCCGGCGGGCGGCGGCCGCGGTGGCGACGAATCGGGCGGCGGCCTCCACCTCGGCGGGGCCGAAGTCGCGCAGTTCGCCCGGCAGCGCGCCCACGGTCAGGCGCTGAGCCAGCGCGGCGATATTATCCTTCTCCATGGCCGGGGGCACTACGCCCGGCGGCCCGCCATCTCAACCCCGGTGAAGGGTAGCCTTGGGGCGCTTGCCGGTACGGAGTGCGCGGCTGGCGAGCGCTTCGTCGGCGCGCACCTCGACGATGTCGAGCACGCCGTCGTCGCCCATCCGCGCGACCAGGACGACGCCCGTGCCCGCGGCGGCGTCGATCTGCAGCGACAGCCGCGCGATCGCGGGACGATCGGCGAGGGTGGCGTGTCGCTCGGCGGCGGGCGCCGGCTTCCTGGCCGCGCGCTCGGCGGCGACCACCGCCTTGATGCCGCCGGCGAACCCGTCGAGAAAGGTCGGCAGCCGACCCGCCGCGATCCCGTGCCGACGCGCATGGCCGAGCACGGAGGCGAACTCGGTCAGCCGCGTCTTGTCGTAATCGGCGCCGAAGACGAGCTTGACGACCGGCGTCAGCGGCGCACGCGCCTGCACGGCGATGCCCGCTTCGGCCAGCAGCGCGGTGTAGGCGGCGTCGTCCGCCACCGCCGCCAGGCCGAAATCGTGCGCGCGGCCGAGGGCGCGGTAGAGCGCCGCACGGCTGCGCGTGTCGGCGGCGCGCACCGCCGCGGCGGTCTCGCGCGCCAGCAGCAGCGTGTCCGCCAGGCTGCCCGGCGGGGCCAGCGGTTGTTCGCCCTCCGCGCCGTTCTCGGCGCCCGGACCGTCCGCCCAGGCGGGCACATCGGCGCGCGCCTGCACGCGCAGGGCGGCGTCGAGTTCCGAATCGATGCGCGCCTGGACGGCCGCGTCGGCGACCTCCTTCCAGTTGATGACGCCGTAGACGAAATCGATCTCGCCGCCCGCCACGCTGGTGAACGGCATCAGGATGCCGCGGTACAGTGTGGTGCGGCCGCGCGACGAGACGAATTCCGCCTCGAAGCCGATCGGCGCCTTGTTGGCGATGATCTGCAGGTAGTGATCGGTGAGGCGCGACAGCAGCGATCGGGGCGGCACCTCCGCGACGCGCGAGATGCCGGAGGCGAGGCCGCATTCGTCGGCCAGCGTGCGACCCAGGAAACGGATGCCGGGGTCGGTCACGTCGCCCGCGAAATCGAGCAGCACGCCGTGCGCGCCGAAATCGTCGATGCTCGCGGCGTCCAGATCCTCGATCAGCGGGCAGGGCCGCCCCTTCAGCAGCGACACCCAATGGTTGTAGGCGCGCACATGCATGCGCCGCTCGTCGCCGCCCAGGTCGAACAACGGCTCGGCCGCTTCGGGCTCCGCCTCGGCGGGACGCACCCGCTCGAGCGCTTGCCCGTCATCCAGCCTGTCTTGCATGTCCATCGGGTCCCGCCGTCGCCTGTGTGCGATCCATCTTGCCGCGGCCTTGGTAAACGAGGCGTAAAATCGCGGGTGCCCGGCGAAAAGATGCAGCGCTTGCCACGCCCGCCGCCCACTGGTAAGCGCCGCCCACCAGACCCGGCCACACGCCGGGCCACGCCGCTTTAGCTCAGCTGGTAGAGCATCGCATTCGTAATGCGGGGGTCACAGGTTCGAGTCCTGTAAGCGGCACCACCTATCTAGAGCATCTCCAGAACAGAAGCGGCGCCGACTGCGGCGAAAGTGCTTCGGCGTGGGAAACCCACGTGGGTCCTACGTGGGATGCCTTCCGGAAGAGAACGGCGGCGGCGTAACCGCGCGTGTTGCCGCCGCAATATCTATGGCGCTTTAACACAAGGAGCGGCACTGACGCCCGGCTACCGCATCCTGAGCGATGCCAGCGCTTCTCGGCCTCTAGCTGGGTACCGCCGCATCCCCAATCATCGTGCGTGCGACGACAGGTAAGAGGCGCTCGACCGCATCTAAGTCACCTGTCCTGGCTGCGTCGTAGAGGGACCGTCCGTCTACACCAATCTTTCGAACATATATCCAACGAGGCCACTGACGTTCCGGAGCCGCCCACGCTAATGTACCACCAAGAGTTTCGACGCGCGTCTTGTCGGTCACGCCGGCCCAAGGAGTAAGGTCGCCGAACAATACGAAATGTATCACGGCGCCAGAGATGTCGACGCGCACGGTGGGGTTGCCGCCAACGATCTCCACGCTGCCCGCTACCCGACGTGCTGCATCGGTAGCGAGAGCCAGCGGCAGAGCGGCTGCAATTGATCTCGCAGCTGCCAGTGCCTCCTCTCCACCAGCCAAGATGATGCGTGCAGTCTCATTCGCTTCTTCCATGCTAGGCTCGCTTAAGATGACCTCGCGGCAGTAACCTGCAAGGTCGTTGAGGAAGCCGCGCACGCGCTCGGCTCGGCAGATCATCGCGCAATCTTCCAGCCAGGTTACAACTGCATCATACCCACTGGCAGTGACTGTTGAAGGTAGCGGTGTGGCGGTGCTTTCCGACCAATGCTGATTTAGGGAGGCCGACGCATCAGGGTGGCCAACCAATGCATGAACGCGAACTTCTGTGCGGCAGTTCTGTTGATCGTCAAGGTAACGAAAAAGCTGATCAGTTTGCCAGCCAGCCCAGGGCTTGTTCTCTATGACTGCACACCGCGCACCATCCCGGCTTTCCATCAGCAGGTCGATCCGTCCTGTCCCATCAGAAGTGGTTACCTCAGTGGTTACACGGGCTCCGTGCCATCGCGCTGGATCGTCCCCAAGCAAATCATTGATGAAGCGGCTACGGAATAGTGGCCCTTGACCGTGTGTCTCTGATTCATCGAGGAGCCAGCGAAAAATCGCTGAGAGGTTGTTTTCGCCCGGCGTGAAAAGTGAGACGGCGTTAAAGCGGGGCGCAAACCTCTGTGCCACAGCAACTTCAGTTCGGCTCCGTTCTGCACCCGCCGCTGCTACTCTCGCGATAAGGCTTGGTACTGCGTGCATGCCACGCCGTAACAGGCACACCCCCTCCTTGTAAGTCTCTTGTAAATGTCGACACGCTTTCGGAGCAGCGGTCAGCTAAATACGTGGTGACGCCTTTTCGGAACGCTGGCGCAAGCGATTCTGATGACGGGCGTGCCAATGGCGCGTAAGCTACTCATATCGAGGCTTGAGGCTTCTCGTCTCTGGCTGTCGTCGACCCGTTCGAGTGCTACGGCTAGGACCGCTCCCGTACATAAGGCGCTGACAGATCAATGGCCCACTCCAGCAACATCGTCCACTGCGACGGCCCGGACAGCCCGCACGCCTTCGACGTCATCCCGCTCAAGCCCCGCAACGGCATGCTGGACGCCCGCTGCCCGGTCTGCCGCGGCTACGGCGAGTGGAACGTCGAGATCGACCTCGTCAGCTTCCGCAGCAAGCGCGCGATCTGCGGACGCTGTCTCGGCGCGGGCTGGGTGGAGACCGGCGACGACCCCGTCGGCTTCCCGGACACCGAGATGTCGCCCGAGGGCTACCCGCGATGGGTGACCAGCTACGTGCCGCGCAAGGACGTGGACGACCGGGACCTGTCGAGCGGCAACCTTTTAGCGCCATAACCTCGATTTCGCTTGTTGTAGCGCAACTTAGGTGAGCAACGCATGTTAACCTACGTGAGAGGTTGGTGCGGCGATGTGTCACGTGTTGATAATCGAAGACGAGGCGCTCATCGCGATGATGATCGAGGACTCGTTGATCGAGGCGGGAGCGACCAGCGTCGACATCGTGGCGAGCGAGGCTGATGCAGTCGACGCGGCGCACCGCCACCGCCCTGACTTCATCACCTCGGACGTGCGTCTACCGCAGGGCACGGGGCCGGGGGCCGTCGCGGAGATCCTGCGGTGCTGCGGAGCCATCCCGGTGCTGTTTATCACGGCGAGCCCGGACGAGTGCGCGGGCTGTGCAGCTGACGCGATCATGCGCAAGCCGGCCAACCCTCGCGAGATCGGCCTGCGCTTTCGGGCGCTCCAGCATTGATCTGTGAGCTCGCGGGTTCGTGTTCCGCGAGGGGCACCACGTCTCCAGAGCAGGAGCGGAGGCGACTAAGCCGAAAGCGCTTTGGCGTGGGCGGCCCAACGTGGGGTTCCTTCCGGCGGGAAATCGCGGCGGCGTAAACGAAGGTTTGATCCCTGCATCCTCTAGCGACGAGCTTGGCCGTCAAGCGGCGCGCGTGCGAGTTGGGCGGAGCCGTTCAGACCCATGTTCGGTCATTGAGAGTTGCGAAGCCGCTCACCGGTTTCGGTCACTCGTTCAGCTTGCGGTGGCCGGCTCAGATCGACGACGTGTCTACCGCCCCAGCTCGGATTTGTATTGAGCTGCTGCCACCAAGGGCGTGCGTGCGTTAGCGCATGAGAGATCGATTGCGCGCGAACGATGGAGTACGAACATGAGAGCGATGGTCCTGCGCAGCCCTACGGGGCTGGATCGGCTGGCACTGGAGGAACGCCCCGATCCCGGCGTACCCGGCGCGGGCGAAATCCGCGTGTCACTACACGGCAGCTCGCTCAACTTTCACGACCTCGGCGTCGCAACGGGCCGGATGCCAACAGCGGACGGGCGCATCCCCTTGGCCGATGGTGCCGGCGTCGTCGACGCGGTCGGTGCGGGTGTAACCGAGTTCCGGCCGGGAGACGGCGTTGTCTCCTGCTTCTTCCCGGACTGGCAGGATGGTCCGCCCACCGTCGGCGACTTCCGCCGCACACCGGGCGACGGGATCGACGGCTTTGCGCAGGAGCATGTCGTCCTGCCTGCCTCCGCGTTCACGCTTGTTCCTCGCGGCTACGATGCCGTGGAGGCCGCAACGATCACGACGGCTGGGCTCACTGCATGGCGAGCCCTGGTCGTCGACGGCAAGCTCAAGGCCGGTGACACCGTACTTCTGCTCGGAACCGGCGGCGTATCGATTTGGGCGCTCCAGATTGCCAAGCTGATGGGGGCGACAGTGGCGATCACGTCGTCGTCCAACGAGAAGCTGGAGCGTGCGCGAGATCTCGGAGCCGACCACGTCCTCAATTATCGCGAGCAGCCCGAATGGGGCCGCGCCATTTCCGACTGGACCGGCGGGCGTGGGGTCGACCATGTCATTGAGGTAGGCGGGCCGGGTACGCTGGCCCAGTCCATCGCTGCGGTACGCGTCGGCGGGCACATCTCGCTGATCGGCGTGCTGACCGGCAGCGCCGGCGAGGTGCCGACCGCCGCGCTGATGGCGAAGCAGGCGCGGCTGCAGGGCCTGATCGTCGGCAGCCGGCGCGAGCAGCAGGACTTCGTTCGCGCCCTCGATGCCAGCGGCATCCGGCCTGTCGTGGATCGCCGCTTCCCGCTCGCGAAATTGGCAGACGCGTTCCGCTTCGAGATGGATGCAACGCACTTCGGCAAGATCGGCGTCGAATGGTGAGCCGTTCGAGCCGAGATCCGGCGCGCTAGGCGACTTCCTGCGAAACCGTTCGTTTGGTCCGCAACCCAGACCGCGAGAACGATGATGGACTATACCAAGCTCGGCAGCACCGGCCTCGACATATCAAGGCTGTGCCTCGGCTGTATGACATACGGCACACCCAGCCGCGGCAACCACGCCTGGACGCTCGACGAGGAGGCAAGCCGGCCTATCCTGCGCAGAGCGGTCGAAGCCGGCATCAACTTCTTCGACACCGCCAACGTCTATTCGGACGGCACGTCGGAGGAGATCGTCGGCCGTGCGCTGAAGGAATACACCCGCCGCGACGAGGTGGTGATCGCCACCAAGGTTCATGGCCGGATGCGCCCCGGTGCCAACGGCGCAGGTCTCAGCCGCAAGGCGATCATGACCGAGATCGACGCGAGCCTCGCGCGCCTCGGCACCGACTATGTCGATCTCTACCAGATCCACCGCTTCGACCATGAGGTGCCGATCGAAGAGACGCTGGAAGCGCTTCACGACGTCGTGAAAGCGGGCAAGGCGCGCTACATCGGCGCGTCGTCGATGTACGCTTGGCAGTTCGCGACGATGCTCCACGCGTCGGAAGCGAACGGCTGGACCCGGTTCGTGACAATGCAGGACTATCTGAACCTGCTCTACCGGGAGGAGGAGCGTGAGATGCTGCCGCTGTGCGCGGCCGAGGGCATCGGCGTGATCCCGTGGAGCCCGCTGGCGCGTGGCCGTCTCACCCGCAATTGGGACGACACGACCGAGCGCTCGCAAACCGACGAGTTCGGCAGCACGCTCTACGCACACACAGCGGATGCGGATCGCAAGGTCGTAGAGGCGGTGGCCACGATCGCTGCCGAACGCGGCGTCCCGCGCGCGCAGGTGGCGCTCGCCTGGGTACTGGCGAAGCCCGAGGTCTCGGCGCCGATCATCGGTGCATCAAAGAATACCCATCTCGACGACGCTATCGCCGCACTGGAGCTTGGGCTCACAGAGGGAGAGATCGCGCGCATGGAGGCGCCCTACGTCCCTCACGCGATCGTCGGCTTCTCGTAACCCACGATGCGCACGGCTATGCAGGTGACCCCGAAGTCATTCGTTCACTCCCTGCATCAGGACGGTCGGTGGGCAATGACCCATTAACCGACATTCGAGCGGTCCTGTATGACTACCCACTTCGGACGTTCGTTAAACTGACGGGCGCGGCAGATGGGTTCCCTCATGCGGCCTTTAGGAAGTAGGCTGGTGATCCTAGGGTCGCTTGCACAGTTCTAGCCGCGGCGTGACGGCCTTGACCTAAGCAGCACTAACAAACGCCGCCGGACGTCCGCATCGTCGCGACCGCCCCGCTAGGGCTCAGACTCATTCACAGCCAGAAGGCGACGGCGGTGGCGAGCGCTACGCCTGACAGGAAGTTGGCGGCGAGTTTGTCGTAGCGGGTGGCGACGCGGCGAAAGTCCTTGAGGCGGCAGAAGGCGTTCTCGATGAGGTGCCGGCCGCGGTAGCGGTCCTTGTCGTAGCGGATGGCTCTCTTTCGGTTGCGTCTGCCGGGGATGACCGGAATGGCGCCCGCCTCGCGCAGCGACTGGCGGAGCCGGTCGGCATCGTAGCCCTTGTCGGCCAGCAGGTAGCGCATGCGGCTGGCGCGTTCGAGGAGCGCAGGCGCTGCCTTGATGTCGCTGACGTTGCCGGACGTCAGCATCAGCGCGTAGGGACGACCGATGACGTCGGTGAGCGCATGGACCTTGGTCGTCCAGCCACCACGCGAGCGGCCGATCGCCTGGTGCGAGCGCCCCCTTTTGCGCCAAATGCGGCACGCTGCGCCTTCACGTAGGTGCTGTCGATTGCGGTGCTCCTCGTCACCGCGCCCGCGTCCACCAGCGCATCCAGCAGCTTGAGCCAGAAGCCCCGGTGCGACCAGCGGTTGAACCGGTTGTAGACCGTCGTCGAGGGCCCGTAGTCGGCCGGGCAGTCGCACCAGCGACAGCCGACCTTCAGCACATGCAGGATGCCGGAGATCACCCGCCGGTCGTCCACCCGTCGCGCTCCAGGCTGGTTCCTGGGTAGGTGCGGCTCGATCGCCGCCCACGCTTCATCCGACAACCAGAACAGCGCCATGCCCACACTCCCGTGACCCACGCCCACAGTGAATCAGGAAAGCCGCTCCGCCTCAACCCGCTGATTGGGTTTGAGCCCTAG
>NZ_FOXP01000001.1 GCF_900115745.1 Sphingomonas rubra
CCGGTGAACCGCCTGCCCGAGCCGATCGAGTGGCTGAGCGATAACGGCAGCTGCTACGTCGCGCGCGACACCCGAGCCTTCGCCCGCGACATCGGGCTGATCCCGCGCACCACCCCGGTCAGCAGCCCGCAGTCGAACGGCATGGCAGAAGCGTTCGTCCGCACCCTCAAGCGCGACTATGTCCGCGTGAACCCCAGGCCGGACGCCCAGACCGTCATCAAGCAGCTGCCAGGCTGGCTCGCCCACTACAACGAGGTGCATCCGCATCGCGCTCTGGGCTATCGATCACCCCGCGAGTACATCGCGCAAACCCGCGAGGACCCGTCAGGCCTTTAGGGGGCAACAACAGCGCCTCTTGAAAGCTCTGGTGCTCGACGGTGAGGTTCACCTGTACGCCCGCCAAGGCGTCGTGACGGAAACAGTGTGGATCGGCCTGCTATTTGACGGCAGGCGGACGGCCGATGGCGCGCACTACATCAAGCCAGACCCGGAAGAGGTCGCCCGTACCTACGGTGAGGAAGTTGCGGAGGCGATTAAGGGCAAGGCCATCATGGATGATGTCGAGTTGCACCGTGAGGAATGGAGAGATGAGCCGCGCGACGTGCCTTTCGCATTAATGCTGACTGATCAGGTGGATTTCGAGGCAGGTTCCCTAACGTTTGAACGGTACGGCAAAGACATCCCTGATGACTGGCTTTCCACGGCAGAAGAGACGTTTTCGAGATACAATCGGGAAAGCACACAACAGATTGTGCTTGGCGATCTATGCTGTTCGCTCGAACAAATCGAACTGCTTGCACCCCAGGCATCCGCCCCGACGCCTATAGCCCAGTCGCAGGCTGTCGAAACGTCGCGGAGTGGGCCTGGCCGCCGGCCCAAATGGGATTGGGAAGGTGCGCTCGCGGCTGTGACCGCAATCGCGAACGGGGTGGACGGGCTGCCGACTGGCTTAGGCGCGCAAGCCGAAGTGGAACGCCTGCTGGCTGACTACTTCACCGCTCAGAGCGGCGGCGCACCTTCGGAAAGCGAGCTTCGCAAGCGGGCTAGCCGCATAATGCAAGCGATCGACGAGCACGGCAAAGAAGGCCGGAAATGACAATCTAGGCCTTTGTCGGCCTTTATCGGCCGAACTCGAATGGCTTCCATGCTCAACCATCCACGTCCGCACGCCGCCTTGGCGCTTCCAGCGGACGGTGGAGGTTAAGTTGGAACCGTTGCTGCTACCCATATCAGACGCTGCGAAAGCCCTCGGCCTCGGCCGATCGAAGACCTATGAACTGATCGCGGCCGGCCGACTTGAAACCGTCGCCATTGGTCGGCGCCGGCTGGTGAAGGTCGATAGCCTCAAGGCGCTTGTCGGAGCGTGTCAGTGACGGCGGATGCGCACGGGCAACGCTCGCGCTTCAACCAACTTAATGCCACGCTCCTGCCGCAGCTCCCTGCATTGGTGAAGCAGTGGCTTCCGATCGGCCGAGCGGCTGGAGCGGAATGGACTGCGTTGAACCCGCGCCGGCATGATCAGCGGCCGGGCTCCTTTCGCGTCAATCTCCGCTCCGGCCGCTGGGCGGACTTCGCGACAGGCGAGTGCGGCGGCGATCCTGTCTCGCTCTATGCCTACCTGTTCACCGGAGGCCGGCAGGGCGCGGCCGCGCGAGCGCTGGACGGCGGCAGGACTGCGGTTCGCCCGGTGAGCGCTGCTAAAGTCGCGAGAGCTGCTAATCCTGATGCTGATGAGGCACGGCGGATCGCTCGCGTTCGCGCGATCTACGCGGCAGCCGTGCCGATCGGCGGGCCCTCGGAAGCCTACCTGATCGGCAGGGGCTTGCGTCCGGTGCCCGCCTGGACGCGGCTCCGCGCGGCCCTTCTGCGCTATCCTGGCGCGGGCGAGCATCCCGCGATCGTTGCGCCTGTAACGGGCGCCAGCGGGGCTCTGGAAGGCATACAGCGCACCTTCCTCACGGCAGACGGGCGCAAGCTGTCGGTGCGCGATCCCAAGCTCTCGCTTGGCCGCGTGGGCGGTGGCGCAATCCGGCTTGCGGAGCCGGCGGCGGAGCTGTTGCTATGCGAGGGGCTGGAGGATGGCCTAAGCCTCGCGCGAGAGCTGCCGGGTGCCAGCGTGTGGGCGGCTCCTGGTGCGGGCATGCTCGTGGCCATGTGCCTGCCGCCGATCGTCTCTAGCGTGATTATCGCTGCCGACAATGATGCTGCCGGCGAACAGGCGGCGAGGCGGTCAGCCGAGGGGTTCGCGAGCGAGGGGCGGCAGGTGCGGATCATGCGCCCCAATCCGCCCTTCAAGGATTGGAACGATCAGCTTCGCGGTATCGCGCGGTGAGCCGGTTCGCGCCAGCACTGGCAGCAGCCGAGCCGGTTAACACGCCTGAGCCGCTGCCGCTCCGGCGCGCGCTGCCGCCGGCCGAGCCGTTCCCGCTGGCGGCGCTCGGCCCGGTGCTGGAGCGTGCGGCACGCGCCATCATGGATCGGGTGCAATGTCCTGATGCCATCGCGGCGCAGTCGGTGCTTGGAGCTGCTTCGCTGGCGGCGCAGGCGCATGCTGACGTGATCATCCCGGCCACTGGGCATGCTCGGCCGCTCTCGCTGTTCCTGGTGACGGTGGCGGCTTCCGGCGAACGCAAGAGCGCGGCCGATGGGGAAGCGCTGGAGCCGCTACGGCGACGTGAGGAAGCATTACGCGACCAATACGCGCGCGCGAGGCCGAGCTATGAGAACGCAAAGGCGGCATGGGACGAGGCGCGCAAGAAGGCGCTCGGCAAGGCCAAGGGCGACTATGCCGCCGGCCGAGATGCGTTGGAACGGCTTGGTCCGCCGCCTGTGCCGCCGCTCGCGCCCATGCTGTTGGTGCGCGAGCCAACGCTAGGCGGGCTGCACAAGCTGTTCGGAGAAGCGGAGCCCTCGCTTGGCCTGTTCAGCGATGAGGCCGGGGGCTTCCTTGGCGGTCACGGCATGAGCGAGGAAAACCGGCTGCACATGGCGGCGGGCCTCTCGGAGCTATGGGACGGTGCGCCGATCCGCCGCGTCCGTGTCGGCGACGGCGCGACGATCCTGCCGGGTAGGCGGCTGGCGGCGCACCTGATGATCCAGCCGGGCGTTGCCGACCGGCTGCTGAGCAACGTGGAGCTGGGGCAGCAAGGGCTCTTGTCCCGCCTGCTGGTCGCGGCACCCGCCAGCCTCGCCGGCACCCGCATGCAGCGCGCTGCCGATCCACACTCCCGCACCGCTTTAGACGCCTACACGCGCCGATTGCTGGACCTGCTGGAGCTGGACGCGCCCAAGCAGGATGGCGCCTTGAAGCCGCGCCGCCTGGAGCTGGACGGGCGCGCGGCGGACCTGTGGCGCGCACTCGCCGATGACACGGAGCGGCAGCTTGGACCCGGTGGCACGCTGGAGCCGGTGCGAGGCTTCGCTAACAAGCTGGCCGAGCATGCCGCCCGGCTGGCGGGCGTGATCCAGCTTACGGAGGTGCCGCAGGCTGGTAGCGTCGGCGGCGAGGCGATGGAGCGCGGGATAGCGCTCGCGCGCTTCTATGCCGGCGAGGCGCTGCGGCTGTTCCATACGGGCGCGATCCCGCCCGAAGTCGTTCAAGCCGAGCTGCTGCTGAGCTGGCTTCATGCGGATTGGGGCAAGCCGCTGGTGGGGATCGCCCACGTCTATCAGCGCGGGCCGAACTCCATCCGCACTAAGGCGAAGGCGCGTGCGGCGATCGACGTGCTGGAGGAACATGGCTGGCTGCACCCGATGCCGGACGGAGCCGAAACCGACGGGAAGCGCCATCGGGACGCATGGCGCGTGATCCCGCCGCTTTCGCAAGTTTCGCGGCTTTAGCAGGCCGCCACCGGAAAACGGAGATTTTGCATGGCAGGAGCGAAACCAGCGGGAACGCTACAGGTGGCGGAGAAGCCGGGAGTCTCGAAAGAGCGACAGTTAGCCGACGTGGCGCTCGATCCGCTGTTCGGTAGCGCGGTGATCGCCTCATCGTTCGGGAAGCCGTTCTCCGGCGAGACCGATTTCACGGCGCTGTATGAAGCGTTGCACGATCGCGCCAAGGCAATTCGGAGCAACAAGCTCGGCAGCGCAGAAGACATGCTGACGGCGCAGGCCGCTGCGCTCAACGCCATGTTCCTAGAGCTGGCACGGCGATCGGGCGCGAACATGGGCGAGTACATCCAAGCGGCCGAAACCTACATGCGGCTGGCGTTGAAGGCGCAGGCGCAATGCCGTGCCACGCTAGAGACGCTGGCCACGATCAAGAACCCACCTGTCGTCTATGCCCGGCAGGCGAACATCGCGAACGGGCCGCAACAGGTGAACAACGGCGGTGCCGCCCCTCGCGCGAGCGATCCGGCAAGCTCGCAGAACGAACTATTGGAGACGGAGCATGGCAAACGGCTGGAGCCCGGAACGGCGGGCGCGGCAATCGGCGGCGATCCGGCGCTGGAAGCCGTGGGAGCGATCGACGGGGCCGCAGACGGCGGACGGCAAGGCCCGCGCCAGCCGCAACGCCGACAAGGGCGGAAAGCGGTTGGCGCTCAGGGCTGAGCTGGCGCACCTTCGCGAGATGATGCGGGAGCTTGTGGCGGAGCAGCGGGAGGGGTGGTAGCTTCACCAAGCGCGATTGATCAGCAGATGGAAAACCGATGCGTAGCGAAATTCGAAACATCCGCTACCTCGCTAAGTCGGGTGCTTTCGGAAAGCCAAATGCGACGGGCCTCTATATTTATGGCAGGCGGCGGGATGGTCGCACCGTACCATGCCATAGCGAGGTGCAGCCGGACGGCGGCATACAGATTTATTCGTCTTATGCAGGTGCCGGTCCCTACCTGGAAGAAGACATGACGGAGTTTTCTGCGGAAGAGTGGGCGCGCGTCAGGAGTGCCGATGGCGCCTCCGCCGCGCGGCTTTGTAACGAGATACTCGACGCGCGGCCAGCTGACTAATTCGATCCAATCACGGACATTCCACCAACCGGCGAAGGCTGCTCATGGTGATCAGCGTTGCCCGACCGAGCTTCACAGTTTGCAACTCACCAGCCTTGATCAGCGCGTAAACGGTGGACCGACGAACGCCGATGAGTTGCATCGCTGTAGGGATGCGGACTGCCAGCGGCTCCAGCGGGCTATGTGCCGGCTCCGGCCGACCTTTCTTTGTTTCAACATTCGGCATGCATGCTCTCCAGCCGGAGGAGCATGGTCGCGCAACGCAAGGCAATTGGCCGATTAGCAGGGCGGCGGGACTGTAGGAAAGTGCCTCAGCCATGCCGCTGAGTTGGTAAGCTAATGGAGCAAGATCAACGACTTCGCTCTGTGTAACGTCGTCTAACGAAATGATGGCCGACGTATAACGGCTATTGGATGGCATCCTCAGTCACTTACACCTGCGGGACCCCGCGTAAGGTGTGCCGAAAATTCCGCTTCTGTGCCGCCGTGCTTAGGGTCGATCGCGCTTCCGGCACCTTCTTTGATTCGAGTAGCCGGGACGATCGCGGAAGCGCGGTTAGCTGCGTCGGTCGCTGCGCTAAGCCAAGTAGGCGCGCCAAGTAGGGCCGAGAGTGGGGCCGCAAAGCGGATGACTCGAAAAAGCGCCGAAATTGAGAGACTTACGGCAGGTAAGTGGCGGAGAGGGTGGGATTCGAACCCACGGTACCCGTGAGGGCACGCCGCATTTCGAGTGCGGTACATTCGACCACTCTGCCACCTCTCCGCAGAGGACTGATTGCCACCCTGGCGGGCGGCTTCGGCCGGTCGAGGGCGCGCCACTAACGCAAGGTCGGCGCCGGTGCAAGCGCTCCGCGCTTGTTGCGGCGCGCGCCAGCGACTAAATGTCCGGCATGCCCGAACATGTTACCCCGACCAACGGCGACGAGCCGGTCGCCCCGCCCGTATCGCACGCGCGCTTCGCCATCGGCGAGGTCGTCCGCCATCGCATGTTCGACTTCCGCGGCGTGATCTTCGATGTCGACCCCGTGTTCGCCAATACGGATGAATGGTACGAGGCGATCCCGGAGGCAATCCGTCCGTCCAAGGACCAGCCCTTTTACCACCTGCTCGCCGAGAATATTGAATCGAGCTACGTCGCCTATGTCAGCCAGCAGAACCTCGTACCCGACGACAGCGACGAGCCGGTCGACCATCCGGCGATCTCGGGCCTGTTCACCGGCTTCGCGGACGGTCGGTACAATCTGAAGCGCGAGCACCGACACTAGGCGCTCGCCCAGGTTTCGGCTGATCGCGCGACCCGCGGCCGAGCGATCGGGGTGCGGCATGGCGGTGCGAACGAGGATCGCTGGCGGCGATCATGGCATTGAGAATGCGGTCGCAGGCCATCGCGCGAAAGCTGTGCAGCGACCGATGCTGGAGTTCGAGCGGCATCGGTGCCTCCGCCTCAGCCAACGTCCCGGTACGCTGCGCATGAGACAGGATGGCGACGTAGCTCTCTCGCCGCCCCGTCCGGCCGGCGCGCCACGACTTGAGTCCGACGTCGCCCAGAGCAAGGCGCGGATCGGCAATCCGGTCGCCGTTCATCTCGACCGCAGGGGCGACGGAGAAGAGCGCGAAGGCGTACCTCGCCCGGTCGATTGCCGCGACCTGCAGCCTACGTCGTAGCGCTGTTTTCCGTGATCGCGGAGGGTGGCACCGCCGAAGTCGGATACGTTCCGCCGACAGCCGCAGATCCGGGCGGTGCTGGTGACCCCTACGGGAATCGAACCCGTGCTTCAGCCGTGAAAGGGCCGCGTCCTAACCGCTAGACGAAGGGGCCAGCGTGGGAGGCTGCTAGGCGAGGCGGGCGTCCACGTCAATCCGCCCATGCGGCGTCGTCGAGATGAAGTTCGGCGGCGGGGCGGCTGCCCCAGTCGTCGAGGCGGGCGCGGCCGGCGAGCCAGAGGCGGCGGTGGCCGGGGGCGGAGAGCAGAGCCTGGCCGAGCGGCGTGTCGGCGGCGCGGAAGGCCATGGCCTTGATGCTGCGGCCGTCATCGCCGGCGGCGATGGCGCGGACGTGGCCGTTGCCGACCACGTCGACCTTGACCAGGCGGAAGGGCCCGGCGGCGACGCGGGGAGCGGGCCAGCCGGCGCCGTAGGGGCCGCCCGCCTCCAGTGAGGCGACGAGATCGGGAGTGATGCCGCCGGGCGCGACGACGGCGTCGAGGAGCAGCGCGCGGTCCTCGCGCGCGCGGTCGATTGCGGCGGCGAGGCGATCGTCGAGGAAGCGGGCGAGGGCGGGGACCTGCGCCTCTTCCACCGTCAGGCCGGCAGCCATGGCGTGGCCGCCGCCGGCAAGAAGCAGGCCGTGCTCACGCGCGGCCATGATCGCGGCGCCGAGGTCGACGCCGGTGATCGAGCGGCCCGATCCCTTGCTGATGCCTCCCTCGTCGAGCGCGACGACGATGACGGGGCGGCCGAGCCGCTCCTTGAGGCGACCGGCGACGATGCCGATAACACCGGGGTGCCAGCCGTGTCCGGCGACGAGGACGACATTGGCCCGCGCGTCGATGCGGGTATCGGCCTCCAACTGGACGGCGGCCTCGATCGCGCGGCGGTCGTCGTTGAAGCCGTTCAGCTCCTCGGCGAGCGCGCGGGCCTCCGCAGGGTCGGTGGTGGTGAGCAGGCGCACGCCGAGATCGGCGCGGCCGACGCGGCCACCGGCGTTGATGCGGGGGCCTAGCGCGAAGCCGAGGTCGGTGCAGGTCGGCGCGCGGGTGAGGCGCGACGCCTCGATCAGCGCGGCGAGCCCGATGTTGCGGCGCTGCGCCATCACCTTCAGCCCCTGCGTGACGAAGGCGCGGTTGAGGCCGCGGAGCTGCGCGACGTCGGCGACGGTGCCGAGCGCGACCAGGTCGAGCAGGTGGAGGAGGTTGGGCTTGGGCCGGCCAGCGAAGAAGCCGCGCCGCTCCAGTTCGCGGACCAGTGCGGCGGCGAGGAGGAAGCACATGCCGACTGCGGCGAGATGGCCGTGGGCGGCGGCGTCGGCGGCCTCGTCGAGGCGGTTGGGATTCACCAGCGCATGGGCGTGGGGGAGAGCGCTGGCACATTTATGGTGGTCGACGACGACGATCTCGATCCCGGCATCACGCGCGGCCTCGAACGCCTCGAAGGCCTGGGCGCCGCAATCGACGGTGACGATCAGCGTCGCGCCCTCGGACGACAGGCGGTGGAGCGCGGCGGCGGAGGGGCCGTAACCCTCGGTCAGGCGATCGGGGATGTAGGGGCGGGGCTCGAGGCCGAGGTCGCGGAGCAGGCGCACGAGCAGCGCCGTCGAGGTGGCGCCGTCGACGTCGTAATCGCCGAATATCGCGATCTTCTCGGCCGCGACCACCGCGTCGGCGAGGCGGGCGGCGGCGCGGTCCATGTCGCGGAAGATCGACGGGTCGGGCATGAAGCCGCGGATCGAGGGAGCGCGGTGCGCGTCGACCTCGTCGGGCGGGCAACCGCGGGCGAGCAGGAGCTGGCGGACGAGCGCGTCCTCTCCCCCGCCTCCGTAACCCTGACCGCCGTCGCGGTCGTCGGCGGAGAGCGCGCGCCAGCGCCAGGGCTGGCCGAGGATGGAGTGGGCGACGCCCAGAACGGTCATCGCGGGGTCAACGGTAACGAAGGCGGAAGGGGCACGATCACTTTCATCAGCGGCGCTCAGTACCATTGCCGGGCGTTGTAGAACAGCACCAAGGGGGACTCCCCAGGGCACAGGATGTTGCCGGATCGAAGCCCTTGCCTCTGCGTCAAAGGTCCGTGGCTACACTGACCATTGATCGCCGTCTCAGCGAATCCAGGGGTTCTCCCGAAACCATTTGGTGATGATGTACTTGGTGCCGGCGACGACGGGCATGCCTTCGTGGATGGTCGCTTCGTTGGGGCTGCCGTCGGGCTTCATGTTGTTCCAGGCGAGGAGCAGGCCGCGACGGGGTGCGACGCGGATGCCGGCCTGGGGGAACCAGGTCGCGCCGCCTTCCTCCACGTCGTTCAGGTAGATCATCGCGGTCCAGGTGCGCTGGCCGCCCTCCGCCTGCATGCGCGGCCAGTAGCTCTCGGTGGCGTGAAAATAATCGTGATGGGCGCGGAATTGCTGGCCGGGGGCGTAGCGCTGGCCCTGCATCGTCTCGCCGTGCGCGGGATCGATGCCGAGGAGGGCGGCGATCCCCTCGTCGATCGGCTGCACGTCGCGGGCGTAGCGATCCATGTCGCAGCTGTCCGAGGTGCGGAAGCCTTGATCGTTGCGGTCGGACAGCAGGGTCGAGGGGCGGCGATGCGCGTCGATCATTGCCACCATGCGCGCGCAGGCCGCCGCGTCGAGGAAGTCGGGATAATAATAAACCTGCGCCGGATCGACGGGCGCGCGCTGCAGCGCCGGATTCGCGTCGAGCCGCGCGGCGACCGCCGCGCCCACCGTGGCGCGATTGGGGCTCGCCGAGGGCGATGCCGGCCTGGTCTTGCCGAAGAGCTTCATGAAGGCATCGTTCCGGGGCGGAGATAAGCGAACATGTGAGGCACGTAATCCGCCTTTCCGATTTCAACGCCGCCGGCGCGGATGATCGCGTACGCCATCACGACGTGGAAGTAGAACTGCGGCAGGGCCCAGTCGCGGACATATTGCTCGCCAGTCAGATCAAAAGCGACACCGCCCGGCAGGTCGATGGCGATCGACAACTCCGCACCCGCGTCGAGGGTGTCGCCAGGCAGGTCGGCCAGAAACGATAACGCTTCATCGATGCGCTTCATGGCATCCGCGAGCGAGCCGGGCACGTCGGCGGCATTACGACCCTCGGCGGCGATGGCATCCAGCCATTCGGGAACAGGTTCGCCCCTCAGCCGAAAGATCGCTTCCTGCGCCTGGAACACGGCGAACCGGATCTGAGCTGCAAGGGGCAACATATCAGCCGTCAGCCGCGCCGCCGGCAGGTCGTCGGCTTGGTCGGGCATCTGCCGCTGCGCTTTTTCCAGCAAACCCACCAGGGTCCGCAACATTTGTTGATATGTCGGAGCGAGAAGGTTCGTCAGCGTCATGGCCTGTATCGTACAGAGTCGCGATCACCGTGCAATGACGAGGGCGAGCCGGCCCCGCGGTCAGCCGATCTCGATGGTCAGGTGCCGCAGCGCACGCAAGGGATGGAGGCGGTGGCGGACGGTGGCGCCGTCGGCGACGCCCGTGACGCTGACCACCGCGGCGTATGCGTCCGGCCCGACGCGCCAGACGTGCAGGTCGGTGATGGCGGCGTCGCCCGGCGCCTCGATCAGGCGGCGTACCTCCGCGGCGATCCGCTCGTCGGTGGCGTCGAGCAGGATGGCGGCGGTGTCGCGCATCAGCCCCCACGACCAGCGCGCGATCACCGCCGCGCCGAGGATGCCCATCGCCGGGTCCATCCAGGTCCAGCCGAGATAGCGGCCCGCGAGCAGCGCGGCGATGGCGAGCACGGAGGTGAGCGCGTCGGCGAGGACGTGGACATAGGCGGAGCGGATGTTGTTGTCGTTTCCGTGCGCGGCGCCCGTGTGGGTGGGTTGATGGGGATGATGGTCGTGCCCGTGATGATTGTGGCCGCCGCCGAGCAGCAGCGCGCTGGCGACGTTCACCGCCAGGCCGAGCAGCGCGATCCAGGTGGCGGTGCCGAAATCGACGCGAGCGGACTCGAACAGCCGCAGCACCGATTCGCCGCCGATACCGATCGCGGCGAGGCCGAGCACCAGCGCCGAGGCGAAGCCGGCGAGGTCGCCGACCTTGCCGGTGCCAAAGCTGAAGCGCGGGTCGGCGGCGTGGCGCCTGGCGTAGGAATAGGCCGCGGCGGCGATCGACAGCGCGCCCGCGTGCGTCGCCATGTGGACACCGTCGGCGAGCAGCGCCATCGAGCCGGTCCAGTATCCGGCGGCGACCTCACCGACCATCATGACGGCGGTCAGCGCGACCACCCACAGGGTGCGGCGTGCGTTCTCGTCGTGCGCTTCGCCCAGGAAATCATGCGCGTGGGTGGGAGCGGCGGTCACGGGGCGCCTCCTGTGTCGCGCGGCGGGACCAGCGCGGGGACGGTGCGGGCGGCGTCGGCGGGATCGATGCCGGCACGCGCGCCGGCGGGGATCACCTCTTCGCCGCGCTGCGCGCGGGCGGCGCGGCGGATCGCGTCGACCAGGCGCGGGTAGACGCCGCAGCGGCATAGGTTGGTGACGGTGCGGCGGATCGTCTCTTCCGACGGATCGGGATCGCGGCGCAGGAGTGCGGCGGCCGTCATGACGATACCGGGAACGCAGAAACCGCACTGGACGACATTGTCGGCGAGGAAGGCGAGCTGGATCGGGTGCTCGCGCTCGCGTGACAGGCCCTCGATCGTGGTGACCACGGTGCCCTCCGCCTCGGCGATGGTCATCCGGCAGGAACGCACGGCGCGGCCGTCCACGTCGACGGTGCAGGCGCCGCAGTGACCGGTGCCGCAGCCATATTTCGCGCCGGTAAGGTTGGATGCGTCGCGCAGCGCCCAGAGGAGCGGGGTGGCAGGATCGAGGCGGTACTCGACAGCCTGGTTGTTGACGGTGAAGCGGGTCATCGGGGTGTGCGCGGGGGGATGGTCACTCCTACTCCCGCCAACTCGTGTCGATGCGATCGACCTTGCGCACCATGGCGGCGAAGTCGGCGGCGCCGGGGCCGCCGGGGACCTGGGCCATGTGGAGGTCGCGCTGGTGAACGGCGACCACCTCGTCCGACACGGGCAGCGGCTGGCCCATCGACAGGGTGGCGAGCTGGATTTCGCAGGCGCGTTGCAGCGACCAGTGTTTGATGAACGCCTCGGGCAGGGTCTTGCCCATCACCAGGATGCCGTGATTACGCAGCAGCATGACGCGCTTCTTGCCAAGATTGGCGAGGAGGCGCTCCCCCTCCTCGTCACGGACGGTGACGCCCTCGAAGTCGTGATAGGCGATCTGGCCCTGGAAGTTGCAGGCGTAGAAACTGATCGGCTGGAGGCCGCCTTCCAGCGACGACACCGCCATGCCAGCGGTGGTGTGCGTGTGCATGATGCAGTGCGCGTCGGGCAGGTGGCGGTGGAAGAGCGCGTGCTGGACGAAGCCGGCGCGGTTGACGCCGTAGGGGCTGTCGCTGAGCTTGTTGCCGTCGATGTCGATCTTGACCAGGCTGGACGCCGTCACCTCCGAGAAGTGGAGACCGAAGGGGTTGATGAGGAACGCGCCCTCCTCGCCCGGCACCTTCAAGGTGATGTGGTTGTAGATCATCTCGGACCAGCCGAGCATGTCGAACACGCGGTAGCAGGCGGCGAGCTGCTGGCGCGCCTCCCACTCGGCCGCGGTGATTTCCGGACGGGACAGGATTGCGGTGGCCATGGCGAGCTCTCTCCTTGCTGCGGCGCTTATCGCACGAGGGGAGGGGGCATTGCCAGCCCGCGGGCGCACGGTCATACCGGCCGGGCAACGAAAGGGGACCGCCCGGGTGGCCATCAACATGGATACGTCGTCCACCACCGCGCAGGCCGCCCAGGGCGACGCGGCGCACGGGTACGACGCGCCCGACCTGCGGGTGTTCGTGTTCGCGCTGTTCTTCATCTTCGGCGGGATCACGAGCCTCAACGACGTCATTATCCCCAAGCTGAAGGAGCTATTCACGCTCAACTACGCGCAGGCGCTGCTGGTCCAGTCGGCGTTCTTCGCGGCGTACGCGCTGTTCTCGCTGCCGGCGGCGGCGATCGTGCGTCGGGCGGGGTACATGAAGACGGCGACGATCGGGTTGCTGACGATGATGGCGGGATGCCTGCTGTTCATTCCCGCCTCGCGATCGGCGACGTTCGGCGTGTTCCTGTTCGCGCTGTTCGTGCTGGCGGCCGGCATCACGGTGGTGCAGGTGGTGGCCAACCCGCTGATCTCGCTGCTGGGCCGCCCGCAGACGGCGGCGAGCCGGCTGACCTTCGCGCAGGCGTTCAACTCGCTGGGCACGACGATCTTCCCGTATGTCGGGTCGATCGTGATCCTGGGTGGCTTGGCGACGGTGGACGCGTCGACGCTGACCGGTGCGGCGTTGGACGCGTACCGGGCGGCGGAGACGCAGGTCGTCACCAACACCTATATCGGCCTGGCGATCGCGCTGGCCGTGGTGGCGGCGGTGGTGTGGACCAAGCGCAACCGGTTGCAGGAGCAGCAGGACCATACGGGCTCGATCCTGCACGCCTTCACGCTGCTGCGCCGACCGCGCTTCGCAATGGGGACGGCGTGCATCTTCCTGTACGTCGGCGCCGAGGTCGCGATCGGGTCGCTGATCGTCAACTACCTGATGATGCCCGAAACGCTGGGGCTGAGCGATCAGGCGGCGGGCAAGCACGTTCCCTTCTACTGGGGCGGGGCGCTGATCGGTCGGTTCATCGGCGCGTACGTGCTGGCCCGGGTGTCGCCGGCCAAGGTGCTGGCGGGCGTGGCGGCGGGAGCGATCGCGCTGATCCTGGTCTCCGCCAACACGGTCGGAGCGGTGTCCGCCTGGTCGCTGCTGGCGATCGGGCTGGTCAACTCGATCATGTTCCCGACGATCTTCTCGCTGGCGAGCGAGGGGCTGGGCAAGCGGTCGGCCGAAGGGTCGGGCGTGATCGCCACCGCGATCGTCGGCGGCGCCGTCGTGCCGCCGCTGACGGGCGCGCTGGCGGATGCCAGCGGGTCGCTGCACCTGGCGCTGGCGCTGCCGGCGCTGTGCTACGCGATTATCCTGGCGTACGGAATCTATGCCCGTCGGTCGGTGGCGGTGGCGTAATCGCTGGCGGGAAAGGGCCGGAGGAGGTCAGTGCGGCAGTAGTTCGCGGACGGTGGTACCGAGCTTGTCCATCGAGAACGGCTTGGTGATGACGTGCATGCCCGGCACGAGGTGGCCGTGGCTGAGCACTGCGTTCTCCGCGTAGCCGGTGACGAACAGGATGCGGAGGTCGGGGCGCAACGCCCGCGCGGCATCGGCGACCTGGCGGCCGTTCATGCCGCCGGGCAGGCCGACATCGGTGAGGAGCAGATCGATACGCTGGTCTGACCGCAGAATGCGCAGCGCGGCGGCGCCGTCCGCCGCCTCCAGCGTCGCGTAGCCGAGGTCGGCCAGCACCTCGGCGGCGAGCATACGGATGGTGGGCTCGTCATCGACCACCAGGATCGTCTCGCCGGCCACTGCCTGGCCGATCTCCGCCGCCGCGGCGCTGGTCTCCGCGTCCGCCTCGGCGTCCGCGGCGGTGCCGAGGTGACGGGGGAGGTAGATGCACACCATCGTGCCCGCGCCCGGCTCGGAATAGATGCTGACCGAGCCGCCCGACTGTTTGGCGAAGCCGTAGATCATCGACAGGCCGAGACCGGTGCCGAGGCCGATCGGCTTGGTAGTGAAGAAGGGGTCGAAAGCGTTGGCAACGACGTCGGGCGTCATGCCGGTGCCGGTGTCGGACACGCAGAGCGAGATGTACTGGCCGGCCTGCAGGCCGCGCTCGTCGGCGGTGCGGCGGTCCATCCAGCGGTTGGCAGTCTCGATGGTGATGGTGCCGCCGTCGGGCATCGCGTCGCGCGCGTTGAGGCAGAGATTAAGAACCGCGTTCTCCAGCTGGCCGGGATCGATCAGCGCCGGCCAGAGCCCAGCGGTGTTGACCGTCTCGATCGTGATCGCCGGCCCGACCGAGCGCTGGATCAGTTCCTCCATGCCGCCGACCAGCTGGCGCACATCGGTCGGCTTGGGGGCGAGCGTCTGACGGCGGGAAAAGGCGAGCAGGCGGTGGGTGAGCGCGGCGGCGCGACGCGCGGCCCCCTGCGCGGCGGTGATGTAGCGGTCGAGTTCGGCGGTGCGGCCCTGCGCAATGCGGACGCCGATCATCTCCAGGCTGCCGGTGATGCCGGTCAGCAGATTGTTGAAGTCGTGGGCGAGGCCCCCGGTCAGCTGGCCGACCGCCTCCATCTTGTGCGCCTGACGGAGCTGTTCCTCGGTGTCACGCAGCCGCTGCTGCTCGCGGGCGCGCTCGGTAACGTCGTAGACGAACTGATAGGCGCCGACGACGCGGCCGGCGGGGTCGCGCAGCGGGGTGAAGCGCATCTCGTAATGCACGTCGCTGCCACGGAACTGGTTGACCTCGACGAACCGCTCGCCGGCCAACGCGCGCGACCAGACCGCCTGGACGCGGGCGCGCTGCTCGGGCTGATTGGCGAGGAGTGCCAGCATGTCGTCGCCGACGTGCGGAGTGACGCCGAATACGCGAGCGAACTCGTCGGCGGCGGCCTTGTTGAGCGCGATCCAGCGATAGTCGCAGTCGACGACGTGGACGAAGGCATCGGCGCCATCGACGATCTCGGCGAGTACGCGCCGCTCGGCCAAGGCGGCGGCGACGCGCGCCTCCAGGCTCTCGTTCATCACCTGAAGCGCGACTTCGGCGCGGCGGCGGCCGCTGATGTCCTGGAAGAGGACCGCGACCTGGTTGAGTTCGGCCGGCTCGATCCGGAAGGCAGACAGGCGAAGGTAGCGGCCGGTCGCCTCCAGCTCGCGCTCGAAGCTGATCGCCTCGCCGGTGCGCAGCACGCGGCCGTAGCGATCGACCCAGTCGTCCGCCTCGTCACCGACCATCTCGCGCACGTACTGGCCGACAACGTTGGGAATGCCGGCATTGCGCGCGTAGGCGGCGTTGGCCTCGATATGCACGTAATCGCTCAAAGGCCCGTGCGGACCATCGACGAATTCGATGATGCAGAAACCCTCGTCCATCGAGTCGAACAGCGTGCGATAGCGCGCCGGGTCGAGCCGGGCCGGGTTGCGTCGATCCGGGCTGCGCCGGTCGAAATCAGGCTTCGTCGGTTCCGTCACGTCCACCCCTTCGTCGCCCGCAGGCCGCCGTCCGGATCGCCGCTTGGATCGGTCGACCGCGTGCGAGCGCCTAACGTGCGTCAACGTCATGGGTTGCCGGTGACGGGATGGGCCGATCAGAACGCCGCGAGCCCGGTGATCGCGCGGCCGAGGATCAGCGCGTGGACGTCGGCGGCGCCTTCGTAGGTGTTGACCGTCTCCAGGTTCATCAGGTGGCGCATGACCTGATACTCGCCGGAAATGCCGTTGCCGCCGTGCATGTCGCGTGCCTCGCGAACGATCTGGAGCGCCTTGCCGACGTTGTTGCGTTTGACGATCGACACCATCTCCGGCGCGAAACGGCCCTCGTCCATCAGCCGGCCGACGCGCAAGGAAGCCTGGAGGCCGAGCGCGATCTCCGTCTCCATGTCCGCGAGCTTGCGCTGGTACAGCTGGCGGCCGGCGAGCGGCGTGCCGAACTGCTTGCGGTCGAGGCCATAAGCTCGCGCGGCGTAGAAACAGAACTCGGCGGCGCCGAGCGCGCCCCAGCTGATGCCGTAGCGGGCACGGTTAAGGCAGCCGAACGGGCCTTTCAGCCCCTCGACGTTGGGGAGGAGCGCATCCTCGCCGATCTCGACCTCGTCCATCATCACCATGCCGGTGATCGAGGCGCGCAAGCTCAGCTTGCCCTCGATCTTGGGCGTCTCCAGCCCCTTCATACCGCGGTCGAGCACGAAGCCCCTGATCTTGCCGTCGTGCGCGTCCGACTTGGCCCAGATCACGAAGACGTCGGCGATGGGCGAATTGCTGATCCAGGTCTTGGCGCCGGAGATGACATAGCCGCCGTCGACCTTGCGGGCGCGCGTCGTCATGGCACCGGGATCGGAGCCGGCATCGGGCTCGGTCAGGCCGAAACAGCCGATATACTCGCCCGACGCGAGCTTGGGCAGGTATCGGCGGCGCTGCTCCTCCGAGCCGTAGGCGTGGATCGGGTACATGACGAGGCTGGACTGGACGCTCATCATCGAGCGGTAGCCGCTGTCGATCCGCTCCACTTCGCGCGCCACCAGGCCATAGGCCACGTAACTGGCGCCGACGCCGCCATATTCCTCCGGGATGGTGGGGCCGAGTAGGCCGAGCTCGCCCATTTCGCGGAAGATCGCGGGATCGGTATGCTCGTGGGCGAACGCCTCGATGATGCGGGGCGCGAGCTTGTCCTGCGCGTAGGCGCGCGCGGTGTCGCGGATCATCCGCTCGTCGTTGGATAGCTGATCGTCGAGGAGGAAGGGGTCCTCCCAGTCGAACCTGCCCATGCCGCTGCCCTGGCCTGCCATCACCGCTTCTCCTTTTGCGAAGCGAGGTACGGCGGCGGGGTGGGGGTGTCCAGTGTGAGAGCAGGAAGACGCTCGATCCATCAGCACCTTCATGCCGGGTTCATCCCGGCATCTAGGACCTCGGGCGATGGCGCTGCTGGGTCCTGAACGCCGCACGAAGCCGGGCTGAGCGGAGCTGGTCAGGAAGCGTCGGGATCGAGGACCAAGAGGGAGACGAGTGCCCGACCGCCGTCCCGCTCGACATAACAGTCGGCGACCAGCCGATCCGGGATCGATAGCTCGGCCTTCGGCAGCGCGGCGAGCCAGGCTTCGGCATCCATGCCGGCGTCCAGCGTCAGCCACACGGCGTCGCCAGCGAAGGTGGCGCTCCACCACGGGGCCGCGTCGCCATCTACCAGCGCGACCGTGCACTCTGCGGCCGCGGCGGAGCGGGCGAGCGCCGCCCAGGCGGTGGCGACGGGATCGGCGGTGCCGGTCACGCTTCGCTCCCCAGCAACGCCTCGACCCGGTCGCGCACGCGCTGGCCGATGCGGCGACCGCGGCGGAGGTCGGCGACGAGGCGCGGGTCGTTGACCGCCATCCGCCCGAACTTGGTCGCGGGCGTCGCGGTGGCGCGCAGATAATGATCGATCCTGATGAGCAGCGACACGGGCCTTCTCCCTGATTCTCAAACCCGTTCCCCATCTGTTCTCACTTTTCCAACTTGTCTAGGATTTTTCCTGCGATAGATGCGACCAGGATGGATCAAGTCGGGACCCGGTTGACCGAGCTGGCGGCGACGCGTGGCGTGAGCCTGGCGGCGCTGTCGGCGATGATCGGGCGTAACGCGGCTTATCTGCAGCAGTTCGTCACGCGGGGAACTCCGCGCGCCCTGGCGGAGGGCGACCGACGGACACTGGCGGCGTTCTTCGAGGTGGACGAGGAGGTGTTGGGCGGGCCGCCGGCACCGCCCGCAGCGATCCGGGTACCGAGGCTTGATGTCGCCGCCTCGGCGGGGCCGGGCGCGCTGGTCGACGCGGAGGTGGAGCTGGGGGCGGACATGCTCGATCCCGGTCTGGCGCGGCGGCTGGGGTTGAAGGCCGGGGCGGTGGCGATCATCCGGGTGCGCGGGGACTCGATGGAGCCGGGGCTGATGGACGGCGACCATATCCTGGTCGACACCGCGCGGCGATCGCCGGGGGCGGCGGGGGGCGTATTCGTGGTGCGGATTGACGGCGCGCTGATGGTCAAGCGTGTGCGGCGATCGGGCGGCACGCTGGTTGCGAGGAGCGACAATCCGGCGGCATCGCCGGTGCCGAACGCGCCGGTGGAGGTGGTCGGCCGGGTGGTGTGGGCGATGCGGGCGCCGACATAAGCCTTAGGAGGGGCTCGGCGCTATCCCACTCGCTCGCGATGTTGCGGTGGGAAACCGTCGATCGCCAGTGCCAGGATGCGGTCGGCGACATCCTCAGGAGGTTTGACCGACTGCGGGTCCTCGCCGGGATAGGCGCGCTCGCGCATCTTGGTGCGGGTGGCGCCGGGGTCGAGAATAGTGGTGCGGACGCGGGCGATCTGCTCGACCTCGTCGCCGTAAGCGCCGAGCAGCGTCTCGAACGCCGCCTTGGAGGCACCGTAGGCTCCCCAATAAGCGCGCGGTGTCCGCGCGACGGAGGAGGTGAGGCCGATCACCTTGCCGGCCGCGGCACGGCGCAGCATCGGATCGAACGCGGCGAGAAGCGCGGCTTGCGCCGACACGTTGAGTGTCAGGACGCTGGCGAATTCCTTGGGATCGATCGACGGGACCGCGGCGAGGCTGCCGAGGGTGGCGGCGTTGAGGACGAGGAGGTCGAGCGCCTTCCACCGCTCGCCGATCGCGGCGGCGAGGCGCGCGATGCTGTCGGTCTGGGTCAGGTCGAGCGGCGCGATCGTGGCGGCGCCGCCGGCGTCGAAGATCGCCTGCTCGACCTGCTCCAGCCCCTTGGCCGTGCGCGCGGTGACGACGACGTGCGCGCCGGCCGCGGCGAGCGAGATCGCGGTGGCGGCGCCGATGCCGCGGCTGGCGCCGGTGACGAGCGCCAGCTGGCCGTCGAGGGGCTTGTCGTTCATTCCCGTTCCGTCAGTTGAGGCGTTCGGCGAGCATCGCGAACTGGTCCACCTCGGCGGTCTCGTCCTGGTCCGTCAGGGTGGTCGGATAATCGCCGGTGAAGCAGGCGTCGCAGAAGCTGGGGTGGATGTCGGCGCGGCGGGCGTGGCCGAGCGCCTTGTACAGGCCGTCGATCGACACGAAGGCTAGGCTGTCGGCGTGGATGAAGTCGGTCATGCCGCCGAGCGACAGCTTGTGCGCGAGGAGCTTTGACCGTTCCGGCGTGTCGACGCCGTAGAAGCAGCTGTGCCGCGTCGGCGGGGAGGCGATGCGCATATGGACCTCGGCGGCGCCGGCATCGCGCATCATTTGGACGATCTTGAGGCTGGTGGTGCCGCGCACGATCGAGTCGTCGACCAGCACTACGCGCTTGTCCTTGATGAGCGCGCGATTGGCGTTGTGCTTCAGCTTGACGCCCAGGTGCCGTACCTGGTCGCCCGGCTGGATGAAGGTGCGGCCGACATAGTGGGAGCGGATGATGCCCAGCTCGAACGGGATGCCCGATGCCTGGGCGTAGCCGATCGCGGCGGGAACCCCTGAATCCGGAACGGGAATGATGAGGTCCGCGTCGACCGGCGCCTCCGCGGCGAGTTGCGCGCCGATCTCCTTGCGCACCGAGTAGACGGAATGGTCGCCGACGATCGAATCGGGACGCGAGAAATAGACCCACTCGAAGATGCACGGGCGCGGGGCGGGCCGCGCGAAGGGATGGATGGAACGTAGCTCGCCGTTCTGGACGATGATGAGTTCGCCGGGCTCCACCGCACGGTCGAAGGTGGCGCCGCACACGTCGAGCGCAACCGTTTCCGAGGCGAAGATCACCGCGTCACCGAGCCGGCCCATGACCAGCGGCCGGATGCCGAGCGGGTCGCGGCAGGCGATCATCCCCTCCGGCGTCATCACCACCAGGCTGTAAGCGCCCTCGATCTGCTTCAACGCGTCGATGAACCGGTCGAGCAGCGTGCGGTAGGTGGAGGTGGCGACCAGGTGGATGATCGTCTCGGTATCAGAGGTCGATTGGAAGATCGAGCCGCGGCGGACGAGGTCGCGGCGCAGCTTCATCGCGTTGGAGATGTTGCCGTTGTGCGCGATCGCGAAGCCGCCCGATTGCAGCTCGGCGTAGAGCGGCTGGACGTTGCGGAGCGCGGTCTCGCCCGTCGTCGAGTAGCGGACGTGGCCGGCGGCAACGGTGCCGGGGAGCGAGCGGATCACTTCGTCCCGGTCGAAATTGCCGGCGACGTGGCCCATCGCGCGATGAGTGTGGAAATGGGTACCGTCGAAGGAGGTAATACCGGCCGCCTCCTGCCCGCGGTGCTGAAGCGCGTGCAGGCCGAGCGCGACGAGCGCGGCGGCGCTGTCGCTGCCCGATACGCCGAACACGCCGCACTCCTCGCGGAGTTTATCGTCGTCGAAGGGATTGGTGGTCAGCATCGCGAGGGCAGCTCCGGTTCGCGCGTGCCTATAGGGCGGGCGGGCGCGCTTGTCGCCCCTCTGTCGGGAGCGATCGGCGGGACCGACCGTTTCGCGTACGAGGAGAGACGGCGATGGCGCGCGATCACGGACCGCAGATCAAGGACGACGTGATGTACGAGGCGCTGCTGAAACAGGGCAACTCGGAGAGCAAGGCGGCGCGCATCGCCAACGCGCACGCCGCGGGCACGCTGAAGCGCAACGGCGAGAAGCTGGAGGAGCGGACGGTGGCCGAGTTGCGGGACGAGGCGAGAAGGATCGGGATCGCGGGACGATCGCGGATGACCAAGGCCGCGCTGGTGAAGGCGATCCGGGATCATCGTTGAGCGCGCCGTGCCGAACTCGTCCTGGCATAGGGGGCTGCGGGCAATGCGCTGCTTGGCCCTTGGTCCGGGGCGAGGCCGGGGTGACGATGTTCGGCGGGGGAAGCTATATGATCGGCATGACCGATCGCGACACCACGCTCCGCTTCGATCCCAGGTTCGATGACGCCGGGCTCGTCACCGCCGTGGTCACCACTCGCGCAGGCGGGCTGCTGATGGTCGCGCACATGAACGCGGAGGCGATCGCCGCGACGCAGGCCTCGGGCGAGGCGACCTTCTGGTCGCGTAGCCGCGGACGATTGTGGAAGAAGGGGGAGACGTCGGGCAACGTCCTGCGGATGGTCGAGATGCGGGTGGACTGCGACCAGGACGCGCTGTGGCTGGTGGTCGATGCGGCAGGGGCGGCGTGCCACACGGGGGCGACGAGCTGTTTCTATCGCCGGGTGGAGGGCGACGCGCTGGTGCCGATAGCGTGAGGACGCTCGGTGCGGCACTCCTGCTGCTTGCCGGATGCGACCGGCCGGCGCCGAGCGCGACGAGCAACTCCGCGGGGGCGAGGCTGGAAGCGGCGGCGATCGCGCGCGGGCTGGTGGTCGATCCCGCGCGGGCGACGCTGGTCGGCGTCTGGGCGCACGATACCGACCGGCTGTGCGTGACAGGCCCCGCCGGCGGCGAGCAGCGGGTTGGGGCGGTGGTGGATTATGGGGAGGGGCAGGCGTGCAGTGCCGCAGGAACGGTGCGGCGGTCGGGGGAGCGGCTGCGCGTGTCGTTCGGGCGCGACTGCCGCTTCGACGCACGCTTCGACGGCGAGCGGATCGCGTTTCCCGCCGAGCTGCCGCGGTCATGCGACGCGCTGTGCAGCGGCCGGGCGTCGCTGTCGGCGCTGACGGTCGACCGGCTGAGCGACTCGGCGTCGGAGGCGGCGACCTTGCGTGGCGACCAGCGACAACTACTGTGCGGCGATCCTTCTTGACGTTTACGTAAGCGACAATTAGGTGAGCGGCATGGTCGATGCCGCTTCCTACGTCGTGATCCCGCCGTGCGACGATCGCGAGGAGTTCTCGATCTCGGACCTGTCGGACGAGTTCGGGGTCACCGCCCGCGCGCTGCGCTTCTACGAGGACGAGGGGCTGATCGCGCCCGAGCGGCGGGGCACGGCCCGCATCTACGCGCAGCGGGACCGGGCGCGACTCGCCTGGATCCTGCGCGGCAAGCGCGTCGGCTTCTCGCTGGGCGAAATCCGCGAGATGATCGACCTCTACGACCTGGGTGACGGGCGGCGGGTGCAGCGCGACGTGGCGATCGAACGCTGCCGCGCGCGCATCGCCGCGCTGGACGCGCAGAAGCGCGACATCGACGCCGCCATCGCCGAACTCACCGACTTCGTCGCCGTGCTGGAAACGGTGCGCGCGCAAGACATCCAGAAGGACTGAACTCGATGCCCCAGTACACGCCGCCGATCCGCGACACCCGTTTCGTGCTGGAGCACGTCGTCGGGCTGGACCGCCACGCCAATGTCGACGGCTTCGCGGGCGCGACGCCGGACACGGTCGACGCGGTGCTGGAGGAGGGCGGCCGCTTCGTCGCGGACGTGCTGTTCCCGCTCAACCAAGTCGGCGACGAACATGGTTGCGTGCGCCACGAGGACGGGTCGGTAACGACGGCGCCGGGTTTCAAGGAAGCCTATGCGCGCTTCGTCGAATCGGGCTGGGGCACGCTGTCGGCGCCCGAGGCCTATGGCGGGCAGGCGATGCCGCACGTCGTGTCGACGGCGTTCCAGGAGTACATGATCTCCGCCAACATGGCGTTCGCGATGTATCCGGGCCTGGCGCATGGCGCGATCGCGGCGCTGGTGGTGAAGGGATCGGACGAGCAGAAGGCCAAGTACCTGCCGCGCATGGTGTCGGGCGAGTGGGGCGGCACGATGAACCTGACGGAGCCGCAGTGCGGCACCGATCTGGGCCTGATCCGCACCCGCGCCGAGCCGCAGGCGGACGGATCGTACAGCATCACCGGCACCAAGATCTTCATCTCGGCGGGCGAGCACGACCTGACCGACAACATCATCCACCTGGTGCTCGCCAAGACGCCGGGGGCGCCGGATTCGTCCAAGGGCATCTCGCTGTTCGTGGTGCCCAAGATGATGGTGGAGGACGACGGCTCGCTCGGCGCGCGCAACGCGGTGTCGTGCGGGTCGATTGAGCACAAGATGGGCATCCACGGCAATTCGACCTGCGTGATGAATTATGACGGGGCGACCGGCTGGCTGGTCGGCGAGGAGATGAAGGGCCTGGCCGCCATGTTCATCATGATGAACGCGGCGCGGCTGGGCGTGGGGTTGCAGGGATTGGGCGTCGCGGAGACGGCGTATCAGAACGCGGTCCACTACGCGCGCGACCGGCGGCAGGGACGGGCGCTGACCGGCCCGGCCGAGCCGGGCGAGAAGGCCGACACCTTGTTCGTCCATCCCGACGTCCGCCGCATGCTGATGGAAGGCAAGGCGTGGACCGAAGGCTTGCGGGCGCTGTGCCTGTGGGGCGCGCTCCAGGTCGATCTGGAGCACAAGGCCGGCAGCGAGGAGGAGCGGCAGATGGCGGCCGACCTGATCGGGCTGCTGACGCCGGTTATCAAGGGTGTCGGCACCGACAAGGGCTACGACATCGCGACGGCGGCGCAGCAGGTGTATGGCGGCCACGGCTATATCCGCGAATGGGGCATGGAGCAGTATGTCCGCGACGCGCGAATCGCGCAGATCTACGAGGGGACGAACGGCGTCCAGGCGATGGACCTGGTCGGGCGCAAGCTGGCGCAGAATGGCGGCCGCGCGGTGCAGGCCTTCTTCAAGCTGGTCGCCGAGGATATCGCGGCGGCGAAGGGCGTCGAGGCGACGGCGGACTTCGCCGCGCGGCTGGAGCGGGCGCTGGGCGACCTGCAGGCGGCGACGATGTGGTTCATGGCCAACGGCATGAAGAACCCGAACCATGTGGGCGCGGGCGCGGTCGCGTACATGCACCTGATGGGGCTGGTCGCGGTCGGATGCATGTGGCTGCGCATGGCGGCGGCCGCGGCGCGGCTGATCGAGGGCGGCGAGGGCGATGCCTCGTTCCTCCAGGCCAAGCTGGTGACGGCGCGGTTCTTCGCCGAGCGGGCGCTGCCGAACGCGGGCAGCCTGCGCCGCCAGATCGAGGGCGGTGCGGACGCGATCATGGCACTGGCGGAGGACATGTTCCTGGCGGCGTGATCCGGGGGCGTGGGGCCGTGTTGGTCCGAGTCCGACGTTCGTTCAGCGCGAACGAATGGGGTTTAACCGGACCTGGTCACCATCAAGCGTGGTCGCCCTCACCCTTCGCCGCCTTCGGCGTCTTTTCCCTCTCCCGATGGGAGAGAGAGGGAGCGGTGCGGCTGCGAAAGGGTGAGGTGACCGGGCTTGATGGGAAGCGCCTCCGCGGCGAAGGCCGGGGCCTAGGTGGGGGGCGGCGATGAGACGCGTTGCGCTTCGTTACTGCGACCTTCCCGACTGGACCCCGGCCTTCGCCGGGGAGGCAATCCTGTTTCAACGTGCTGAGCCCTTCGACTTCGCTCAGGGCGAACGGTGGTAAGTCAATCGTTCGTCATCATGCTTTAGTCTGACGTTCGCTCAGCGTGGACGAATGGGGATTTAACCAGAGCGGGTCACCATCAAGCGTGGTCGCCCTCACCCTTCGCCGCCTTCGGCGTCTTTTCCCTCTCCCGAAGGGAGAGGGAGGGAGCGGCGCAGCTGCGGAAGGGTGAGGGTGACCGGGCTTGATGGGAAGCGCCTCCCCGGCGAAGGCCGGGGCCTAGGTGGGGGGCGGCGATGAGACGCGTTGCGCTTCGTCACTGCGACCTTCCCGACTGCCCCCGGCCTTCGCCGGGGAGGCAATTCTGTTTCAACGTGCTGAGCCCTTCGACTTCGCTCAGGGCGAACGGTGGTAAGTCAATCGTTCGTCATCATGCTTTAGTCTGACGTTCGCTCAGCGTGGACGAATGGGAATTTAACCAGAGCGGGTCACCATCAGGCGTGGTCGCCCTCACCCTTCGCCGCCTTCGGCGTCTTTTCCCTCTCCCGATGGGAGAGGGAGGGAGCGGCGCAGCTGCGGAAGGGTGAAGGTGACCGGGCTTGATGGGAAGCGCCTCCCCGGCGAAGGCCGGGGCCTAGGTGGGGGACGGTGATGAGACGCGTTGCGCTTCGTTACTGCGACCTTCCCGACTGGACCCCGGCCTTCGCGAGACCTCTGCGAAACTATTTCGTCATGCCGGACCTGTTCCGGCATCCACCGTACCGCAAACCAATAAGCTGTTGAATTCGCGGCACCATGGACCCCGGATCAAGTCCGGGGTGACGAAAGAAAAAATGCTTTTGGAGGAGTTTCGCAGAGGTCTCGCCTTCGCCGGGGAGGCAGTCCTGTTTCAAGGTGATTGGGTCGGACTTTAGGCCCTTACCCCGCGATCGGCAGCCGTACCTTGCCGTCGTCGTCGCGCGATAGCGGTCCGTAGGCGATCACCGTTTCCAGCGGCAGCGGGCCGTAGAGATGGGGGAAGAGCTGGCCGCCGCGGCTTTCTTCCCAGCGCAGGTTGTCGCCGAAGCTGCCGAGGTCGACCGCGGCGACGTGGAGGTCGGCCTGGCCGGCGAAATGCTTGTCGACCGTCTCGGTCAGCTGGTCGGCGGTGGAGAGGTGGATGAAGCCGTCGGCCACGTCCACCGGTGCGCCGGCGAAGGTGCCGTCGCGCTCCAGCGCCGCCATCTGGTCGGCGGTGAGGACCTTGTAGGCGGCGAGCCGTTGTTCGGTGTTCGGAAGCCGGCTCATTGCATCTCTCCGTCGTCGTCGATCGGATCGCTGTTGCCGTCGCGCATCGTGTCGGGGCCGGTGCCGTCGTCGACGATCAGCTGGTCCTCCGCTGCGGGGGCGGGGGCGGCGGCAGTCTCCTCGGCGACCATCGCCTCGGCCTCGTTCTCGGGGGCTTCCTCCTCGTCGATCTTGGCGGCGGAGACGACGTGTTCGTTGTCGGCGACGCGGAAGATGGTGACGCCCTGCGTGTTGCGGCCCGCCACGCGGATGTCGCCCACGGTGGTGCGGATCAGCTTGGCCTGATCGGTGACGAGCATCAGCTGCTCGCCATTGTGCGCGGGGAAGCTCGCCACCACCGGGCCGTTGCGGTCGGAGGTAACGATGTTGGTGATGCCCTGGCCGCCGCGGTTGGTGCGGCGGTATTCATAGGCCGAGGTGCGCTTGCCGTAGCCGTTGGCGGTGACGGTGAGGATGAACTCCTCCGCCGCCTCCATCGCGACCATGGTGTCGTCACCCAGCGTGCGGACCCGCTCGCCCTCCTTCCACGGGGCGGCCTTGAGATAGGCGTCGCGCTGCTCGGTGTCGAAGGGCGTGCCGGCGAGGACGGAGAGCGAGATGACCTCGTCGTCGTCGCCCAGCCGTGCGCCGCGGACGCCGGTCGAGTCGCGGCTCTGGAACTCGCGCACGTCGGTGGCGGCGAAGCGGATCGCGCGGCCGAGGCGGGTAGCGAGCAGCACGTCGTCGGTCTCGGTCAGGAGCGAGACGCCGATCAGCCGGTCGTCCGATCCTTCCTCGAACTTCATCGCGATCTTGCCCGATGCGCGGATGTTCGCGAACGAATCCATCGAGTTGCGGCGTACCGAGCCCTTGGCGGTGGCGAACATGACGTGGAGGTCGCTCCAGCGCGCCTCGTCCTCGGGCAGCGGCAGGACGGTGGAGATGGTCTCGCCGGGGCCGAGCGGCAGCAGGTTGACCATCGGCCGGCCGCGGGTCGCCGGGCCGCCCTCGGGCAGGCGCCAGACCTTGAGGCGATAGACCTTGCCGGCGGTGGAGAAGAACAGGACGGGCGTGTGCGTGGAGGTGACGAACAGGCTGGTGATCGCGTCCTCGTCCTTGGTCGCCATGCCGGCGCGGCCCTTGCCGCCGCGTTTCTGTGCGCGGAAGGTGTCGAGCGGGGTGCGCTTGATATAGCCCTCGACCGTGACGGTGACGACCATGTCCTCGCGCTCGATCAGGTCCTCGTCGTCGATGCCGTCGGCGGCGGCGGCGATCTGGGTACGGCGGGGCGTGGCGAACTGGTCGCGGATCGCCTGCAACTCGCCGCGCATCACGGCGTAGAGCTTGACCCGGTCGGCGAGGATTTCGAGCAGGCCGGCGATCGAGTCCGCGAGCGCCTTCAGTTCGTCGCCGATCTCGTCGCGGCCGAGCGCGGTGAGGCGGTGGAGGCGCAGGTCGAGGATGGCGCGGACCTGGAGGTCGGACAGGCGGTAGAGATCACCGGTGCGCTCGCTCTCGACCGCCTCGACGAGGCGTAGGTAAGGAGCGATCTCGGCGACCGGCCACTCGCGCTGGAGCAGCGCCATGCGCGCGGCGGTGGCGTTGGCGGAGCCGCGGATGATCTTCACCACCTCGTCGAGGTTGGTGACGGCGATGACGAGGCCGAGCAACAGGTGCGCCCGCTCGCGCGCCTTGTTCAATTCGAACTTCGAGCGGCGGGTGATGACCTGCTCGCGGAAGCCGATAAAGGCGGAGATGATGTCGCGCAGGTTGAGGAGTTCGGGGCGGCCGCCGCGGATGGCGAGCATGTTGGCCGGGAACGACCCTTGCGCAGGCGTGTGGCGCCAGAGCTGGTTGAGAACGACCTCGGGCGTGGCGTCGCGCTTCAGGTCGATGACGATGCGGACGCCTTCGCGGTTCGATTCGTCGCGGATGTCGCTGACGCCCTCGATGCGCTTGTCCTTGGCGGCCTCGGCGATCTTCTCGACCAAGGCATTCTTGCCCTGCTGGAAGGGAATTTCGGTCAACACAATCGACTGGCGGTCGCCGCGCGCGGTCTCGATCTTGTAGTTGGAGCGGACGATGATCGAGCCGCGGCCGGTGCTGTAGGCGGAGCGCGCACCGGCGCGGCCGAGGATGGTGGCGCCGGTCGGGAAATCGGGGCCGGGGACGATCTCGGCCAGTTCCTCCGAGGTAATCGCGCCATTGTCCATGTACGCGAAACAGGCGTCGATGACCTCGCCCAGGTTATGGGGCGGGATGTTGGTCGCCATGCCGACCGCGATGCCGCCGGCGCCGTTGACGAGGAGGTTCGGGTATTGCGCGGGCAGGACGGAGGGCTCACGCTCCGACCCGTCGTAATTGGGCGTGAAGTCGACCGTGTCCTTGTCGAGGTCGCCGAGCAGCGAGTTGGTGACCCGCGCCAGCCGCGCCTCGGTGTAGCGCATGGCGGCCGGCGGATCGGGGTCCATCGAGCCGAAATTGCCCTGGCCGTCGATCAGCGGCACGCGCATCGACCAGTCCTGCGCCATGCGGGCGAGCGCGTCGTAGATGGCGCTGTCGCCGTGCGGGTGATATTTACCCATCACGTCGCCGACGATGCGGGCGGACTTGCGGTAGGGGCGGCCGGCGACGAAGCCGCTCTCGAACGCGGAATACAGGATGCGGCGGTGGACGGGCTTCAGGCCGTCGCGCACGTCGGGCAGCGCGCGCGCGACGATCACGGACATGGCATAGTCGAGATAGCTCGACTTCATCTCGTCGACGATGGAGATCGTCGAAATGTCGGAGGGTTCGGCGAGGGTGGTCTCGGCCAAGATCAGGTCTTCCGGTTCGTTACAGGGGTGTCACGCCGCTGTAGGGCCCCCACCATATAAAGTCACGCGCGCGTACGGGTACGCGCGCGTGCGAAGGAAGCGAGGGGGCAGGGGGGTGACGCTCGATTACCTCGTCTTCTTCACCGTCTGCGTCTTCACCGTCTTGGTGGCGTGGACCTTGGCCGCGTGGGCCTTGCCGGCCTGCGGCTTGCCCGCGGCCAAGGCGGCGGTGCCCGAGAGCAGCGCGGCGGCGGCGATGGCGGAGGTGACGAGTGCCTTGGTCATGCTTTTCGTCCTTTCGGGAAACCCGCCGGCCGCAGGGGAACGGCAGCGGTGAGGGCCTTATGCGCCCGGCGAGCTATCGAGGACGTGGCGGGACGATGACATCGGCGTAAGCCGTTCGGATGCGCCAGACGACGCCGGCACCGTAACGCAAACGATAGTGACTTGCAGTAACAAGTTGCCCTCGGTAAGGGCGCTCCCGTTCCAGGGAGTAGAGAATGACCGCCTTCATCGCGCTGATCGCCGCTGCCGCCGCAGCGGGTTCGCCGACCGCCACCGCGTCGCCCGAGGTCGAGCCGCAGCAGGGGGGCGAGATCGTCGTCACCGGCCAGCGGACCGAGGGATCGGACGATTACACCATCAAGGGCCAGACCACGGCCACGCGCATCCCGCTGACGCTGCGCGAGACGCCGCAGTCGGTCAGCGTCGTCACGCGCCAGCAGATCCAGGATTTCCAGCTGAACGACGTCAATCAGCTGCTGACCACGGTGCCGGGCATCAACGTGCAGGCGAACGAGACCGACCGCGTCTATTACTCGGCGCGCGGCTTCGACATCCAGACGTTCCAGATCGACGGCATCGGCGTGCCCTTCGCGTTCGGCATCCAGACCGGATCGATCGACACCGCGATCTACGACCATATCGAGGTGGTGCGCGGCGCGCCGGGGCTGCTGTCGCCGACGGGCAACCCGTCCGCCGTCATCAACTTCGTCCGCAAGCGGCCCACCGGCGACCTGCAGGTGCAGGCCAACGCGCAGTACGGATCGTTCGACGCGCTGCGGCTGGACGGCGACGTCAGCGTGCCGCTGACCAGCGACGGCAAGATCCGCGCGCGCGCCGTGGGCGTCTATTCCGACAGCGACAGCTATCTCGACCGCTACGGCCTGCGCCGCTGGACCGGCTACGGCATCGTCGAGGCGGATCTGGGCCCGAACACCACGCTGAGCGGCGGTTACGGCCATCAGGATCACAAGAGCCGCGGCGCGATGTGGGGGGCGATCCCACTGGTCTATACCGACGGGACGCGGATCGATTTCGCCCGTTCCACCAACGTCGCGCCCGATTGGTCGAGCTGGAACGTCGTCGACCGGCAGATCTTCGGCGACCTGACGCACCAGCTGGGCAACGACTGGGTCGCGCGGGTCAGCGGCATCCGGCGCGCCACCGACGAGCGCAACGAGCTGTTCTACGTTTATGGCAACCCGGTGCGCGGCGCGCCGAACGGGATCGCGCCCGACCCGTTAAATCCGGGTCAGTTCCTGGGCATTCGCAGCTATCCCGGCAAGTTCCGGGCGGAAACGCGCAACCTGACGCTGGAGGCCTATGTCACCGGCCCCGTGTCGCTGTTCGGGCGGCGGCACGAGGTGATGCTGGGCGTCAACCGCAGCGCGCAGGATTATCAGCAGCGCTCGTCCTACGACAATTCGACGATCGGGCTGCTGCTGCCCTTTCCGGCGCTGTTCGAGGGTAATTTCCCCGAGCCGACCTTCCCGACCGAGTTCTCCACCGCGCGCGCGTCGAGCCAGAGCACGCAGACGCGGCGCGAGACGCTGTACGGCCTGGTCCGCTTCAACGTCGCCGATCCGCTGAAGATCATGGTCGGCGGCAACGTCACCCATTCGAAGAGCGTCGGCTTCTCGTACGGGAGCGACACCAATTTCGACAACACGCGCTTCCTGCCGTTCGCGGGCGCGACGCTCGACTTCACGCCGCATCTGAGCGCCTATGTGAGCTACGCGACGATCTTCAATCCGCAGACGCAGCTCGACGAGAACGACCGCTTTCTGGACCCGATCAGGGGCAGCAACCTGGAGGCGGGGATCAAGGGCGACTGGTTCGGCGGCCGCCTGAACGCGGGCATCGCGGCATTCCGCGTGCGCCAGGACAATACGGCCGAGGCCGCCCGGTTCGGTGCCACCATCGGCAACCCGACCGTGCAGCGCACCATCTTCCGCGGCGTCGACGCCACGTCCGAGGGGATCGAGGTCGAGATCGGCGGGCGGCTGGCCGAGGGGATGCAGGTGACCGGCGGCTACACGCTGATGCGGCTGGAGGACCAGAACGGCGACGCGGCGCGCCGCTTCGTGCCGCGCAACACCGCGCGATTGAACGTCGTCTACTCGCCGCCCGCGCTGCCGGCGCTGAAGGTCGGCGCGTCGGGCCAGTATCAGAGCCGCATCACCGCGCCGTCCGGCAGCGCGACGCAAGGCGATTACGCGCTGCTCGACCTGCTGGCGCGCTACGACATCACGCCGCAACTGTCGCTGTCGGCCAATCTGCGCAACGTGACCAACACCAAATACCTGACCGCGGTGAACTTCGACGGCGGCTATTACGGCGCGCCGCGGTCGATCCTGGGGACGATCAGCGTCCGCTACTGAAGCCCGTCACGGCTTGATCTCCGCGCCGTCCCACCCGAACAGCTTGCCGCTATCGGGTGGGCGGAGGCCGTCGATCACGTCGAGCAACTGCACCGCGGCACGTTCGGGCGTGAAGAGCTGATCGGCGCGGACATTGGCCTGGAAGGGCCGCGACAGGCCCGTGTCGACGGTGCCGGGATGGAGCGCGACGACGATGCCGCGATCGTTGCGGCGGCGATCCTCGACGGCGAGGGTGCGGACGAGCTGGTTGAGCGCCGCCTTGGCGGCGCGATAGCCGTACCAGCCGCCGAGCTTGTTGTCGGAGATGCTGCCGACGCGGGCGGAGAGGACGGCGAAGACCGAGCGGCCGCCGCGCGGCATGGCGGGCAGGAAGTGCTTGGCGACCAGCGCCGGGCCGATCGCGTTGACCATATATTGCCGTGCCAGCCAGGCGGGATCGAGCGCGGCCATGCTCTTCTCCGGCCCGTGTCCGTCCTGGTGGAGGAGGCCGGTGGCGACGACCACCAGTTCGGGCGGGGTCGCCAGGCCGGCGGCGGCGGCGGCGATGCTCGCCTCGTCCTCCAGGTCGAGGCGGTCGGCGCCGGTGAAGGAGCGGGCGAAGCCGCGGACGGCCACGTCCTCCTCGGCCAAGGCGGCGACCAGCGCCGCGCCGATGCCGCCCGAGGCGCCGATGACCACCGCCTTGATGGGGGCGCCCGTCATCGCGAGAAACGCCAGCGGTCGGGCTCGCTCTCGGCGGCGACGAAACGGTAGCCGTCGGCGTCGAAGCCGCGCATGTCGTCGATCCGGGCGATGCCGTGCTCGACCATCCAGCGCCCCATGGTGCCCCGCGCGCGCTTGGCATGGAAGCTGACGAAGCGGTCGCCGTCGCGGAAATCGACCGCGACGACGCGGACGGACGCAGGCAGCCGGCCGTCGACCGACGCCCAATATTCCTGGCTGGCGAGATTGAGGATCGCGCCCGACCCTTCCTCCGCGACATCGGCGGCGAGCAGGGCGGCGATCCGGTCGTCCCACCAGTCGGTCAGCTTGGTGCGGCCCGAGGGGGTCTTGGGCGCCCAGCGGGTGCCCATCTCCAGCCGGTAGGGGCGCATCGCGTCGAGCGGGCGGAGCAGGCCGTAGAGGCCCGACAGCATCCGCAGATGGTCTTGCGCGAAGGCGACCTGCGGCTCGTCGAGCGTGGTGGCGTCGAGGCCGGTATAGACGTCGCCGGCGAAGGCGAACAGCGCGGGTCGCTCGGGCGCGTCGGGAAAGGTGCGGAAGCGATCGGCGTTGAGCTTGGCGAGCGCGGGGCTGATCTTCATCAGCTCGGCCAGTTTCTTCTGCGACAGGTGCGAGGCGGCCTTGGCGAGCGTCGCCGCCTCCTCGGCCAGACGCGGGCGCGTGGGGGTGAAGGGAGGCGGTGGACTGTCGTAGTCGAGCGTCTTGGCGGGGGAGATGACGGCGATCATGGTGGCGCGCGACTACGCCGGTGCGCGCGCGCGTTCAATCGCGGTTCAGCGCCCGGGCGGCACGGCGGGGCGGTGGCCAGGCTCGCTTGTGCGGGCAGGTGGCCGGCGATATTGCGACCGCGGACGGCCCGTCCGCGCGGACGCGCAAGCAGGAGAGCTTTTGATGAAGACGATCTCGAAACTGGCGCTCGCGCTGGCGCTGACCACCGGGGTGACCGGGCTCGCGCTGCCGTCGCCCGCCGTCGCGCAGAAGAAGAAGGACGACAAGAAGCCGGGGCTGAAGCTGTCGCCGGCCGTCATCAAGGCCGCGCAGCCCGCGCAGGCCGCGCTCGCCGCCAAGGACCTCGCCACCGCCGAGCCCAACGTCGCCGCGATCGAGGCCGCCGCGACCACCGAGGACGATAAGTACATCGCCGCGGCGCTGCGCCTGGAGCTGGAGCAGCGCAAGCTGATCGCGCAGCAGGAGGCGAACCCCAATGCGCCGATCAGCCAGGCGCCGCTGGCCGGGCCGCTCGACGCGCTGATCGCGCTGCCCAACACGCCGCAGGCGGACAAGGGCCGCTACGTCTATCGCCGCGCGCTGCTCGCCTATGAGGGCAAGCAGTGGCCGGTGGCGATCCAGTATCTGAACCAGGCCAAGCAGCTGGGCTATACCGATCCCGACCTGACGCTGCGGCTGGCCAATGCCAAGATCAACGGCGGCGACATCGCGGGCGGGCTGACCGACCTCGACGCGGCGATCGCGGAATCGACGGAGGCGGGCAAGCCGGCGCCGGAGGATTACTACCGCATCGGCGTGGCGCGCGCGAACCAGGCCAAGCTGGGACCGCAGACGATCGCCTGGATGCAGAAATACGTCACCGCCTATCCCACGCAGAAGAACTGGCGCGACGTGATCGTGACCTACGGCCTGGCCGGCAATTCGACGATCAGGCCGGACGACGCGCAGAAGATCGACCTGTTCCGGCTGATGCGCCAGACCAAGTCGCTGGCCGACCAGAACGATTACATCGAATACGCTCTGCTCGCCCAGAAGCGCGGCCTGCCGCAGGAGGCGGCGTCGGTGCTGCGCGAGGGCACGGCCAACGGTCGCATCCCGGCGGGCAACACGGAGGCCAAGGCGACCGCGGCCGAGGCGGCGGCGTCGATCAAGGCGGAAGGCTCGCTCGACCCGCTCGCCAAGCGCGCCAACGCCGCCGCGGACGGTAAGCTCGCCGCGAGCACGGCGGACGCGTATATGGGCGCGGACCAGTTCCCGCAGGCGATCGCGCTGTACCGCACCGCGCTGCAGAAGGGCGGGGTCAACGCGGACGAGGTCAACACGCGGCTCGGCATCGCGCTGACGCGGTCGGGTGACAAGGCCGGCGCCAAGGCGGCGTTCGAGGCGGTGAAGACGCCGCCACGCGCGGGCATCGCGGCGCTGTGGACCACGGCAGTGGACGCGCCGGCGGCGTGACCGGGTGATCCCGTGCCCCATGCCCGCGTCGCGGGCGTGGGGCAGGGACCATCCGATCCGTTTATCCCGTCACCGCGACGGGATGACCCAATCGGAATGGTGGCGCGTCATTCGGCCGGCACCGGCACGCCCGCGCGCGACTTCGCGGTACGGATGGTGAGCGAGGTTTTGACGCTGGCGACGTTGGGCGCGGGCGTCAGGTGCGTGGTCAGGATGTCCTGAAAGCTCTTCAGGTCGGACGCGACGATCTTCAGGATGAAGTCGATCTCGCCGTTCAGCATATGGCATTCGCGGATCTCGGGGATGGTCGCGACGTGTTCCTCGAAGGCGTGGAGGTCGTGCTCGGCCTGGCTGCGCAGCGATACCATCGCGAAGACGGTGATGGGAAAGCCGAGCGTCGCCGCGTCGAGTTCGGCATGGTAGCCGCGGATCGCGCCCGCTTCCTCGAGCGCGCGGACACGGCGCAGGCAGGGCGGCGCCGTGAGGCCGACACGATCGGCGAGTTCGACGTTGGTCATGCGACCGTCCTCCTGCAACAGCGACAGGATTTGCCGGTCGATCCGATCGAACGTCATTGCGTGAACCTTTGAAGAAATCGCGCGACGCGCGCGCCGGGTGCGTCAGCCAGATAAGATAATTGCGGCAGAACGCAATTGTCCCACCGTGCGACAATGAAGAAATGGCAGTTCCGCGCGGGGGCGACGCGCGTTAAGGAATCCTTACGCCCGCGTATCGGGTGCGGGGGACGAGAGTGCGGTTCGACGACAGCCTGAAAACGGTGCTGGCAGCCGATGCGGGAGCCGGGTTCGGCGCGCAGGCGACCTGGCGCCAGCTGGTCGATCTCGCCGGGCGCGGGCGGATCGCGCTGGACGACGGCACGCTCGACCGGTTGGCGGCGCTGCGCGGGACGGTGCCGGTAGCGGTACGCGCGGCGAGCGCGCGGGCGCTGGCGTTCGCGCAGCCGCCCGCCGGGTTGGTCGGTTTCTTCGCGGAGGACGAGCTGGCGGTGGCCGCGCCGGTGCTGCGCACCGCGACGCTGACGGCGGACGAGTGGCTCGCCCTGCTGCCGCAACTGTCGCCGGCGACGCGATCGGTGCTGCGCGGGCGGCCCGACCTGCCGTCGGAGGTGGTCCGCGGACTGGAGAGTTTCGGCAGCACCGATTTCACGCTCGGTTACGACGCCCCGGTCGAGGAGCTTCAAGAACAGGAAGCGGAGGAGCCGGCGGCCGTTGCGGCTGCTCCGTCGCCCGCGGTGGTGGTGCCGCTGGCGCCACTGACGCCGAGCCCTTTCGTGCCGCTGGGTGAGATCACGCGCAGCCTGCCCGTCGTGGCGGAGGCGCTGCGCCGGGCGGAGGCGCCGGGGTTGGACCGGTTCGAGATCGCCGACATCGTCGCGCGGATCGACGCATTCAAGCGCGACCAGCCGCCGCTCGCGCCGCCGACGCTGCCGGTCGCGGCCGACCGGTTCCGGCTGATGACCGACGCCGGCGGCACCGTCCGCTGGATCGAGGGCGCGGGCAGGGCGACGCTGGTCGGCGTGTCGCTGGCGCACACCGCGGTACAGGGTCTGGTGCGCGTCGACGCGGCGATCGCGGGCGCGATGGCGCAGCGTGGCCGGATCGAGGAAGGACGGCTGGAGATCGGCGGCGACGGCGAACTCGCGGGGTCCTGGCGGCTGACGGCGGCGCCCGAATTCGACCGGGCGAGCGGCCGCTTCGTCGGCTATGCCGGCACCGTGTCGCGTGCCGCGCGGCATCAGCGCGCGGAGCGGAGCGAGGCGGCGGACGGGCTGAGGCAGCTGGTCCACGAACTGCGCACGCCGGCCAACGCGGTGGCGGGGTTCGCCGAGTTCATCGAAACGGAGCTGCTGGGCCCGGTGTCCCCCATCTATCGCGAGCGGGCAGCGGCGATCCGGGCGCACGCGAACGACCTGATCGCGGCGATCGACGACCTGGACACCGCCGCGCGGATCGAGGCGGACGCGCTCGACCTGCGACCGCGCGACGTGTCGCTGACGGCGCTGGCGCAGTACGTCGCCCGCACGCTGGCGCCGCTCGCCGCCGAGCGTGGCGCGACGCTGGCGATCGAGGGGGGAGAGGTGGTCGCCGGTGTCGACGAGCGATCGGCGGAGCGGCTGGTCGCGCGGCTGCTGGCGACGGTGCTCGCCGCGGCGGGTGCGGGAGAGCGGATCGGCGTCGTGCTGGCGGCGGGGGGCGGCGAGGCGACGGTGACGATCGACCGGCCCGCGGCGTTCGCGGGCCGGTCGGCGGACGCCCTGTTCGCGCTGGGCGATCCGGACGGCGGTGACGGGACGCCGCTGCTCGGCACCGGCTTCACGCTGCGGCTGGTGCGCAACCTGGCGCGCGAGGTGGGCGGTGCGCTGACGATCGAGCGCGACGTGCTGACGCTGCGGCTGCCGGCGGCGGTGTCGCCGGAGATGGAGTGCGCGTCGACGCGGTGATGCCGGGCGTATGGCGACCGATCGAGTTCATGTCGCCACGATCCAGGCTCATGCTCGATCAGGCGTGCTCGTCCTCACCCTTCGACGGCGTTTGATTTCCATCGTGCTGGCAATCCTCCACCGGTCAGGATGGGTGAACGGGGTCGTCGTCGACGAGAACCAGGCTGTCGTCGGTCCAGCGTACCAGGCCACGGTCGCGGAAGGCGCGGAGCCAGCCGTGCATCGGCCACCAGCCGTGCTTGGCGTGGAACAGCCGGGCGTTGCGGACGATGTCGGCGAGGTGGCGAACGGGCGGGTCTTCGCTCTCGTGCCATTGATGGCAGGCGATCGCGCCGCCGACGAAGAGCAGCGGCACGCCCGCGGCGGCGGCGCGGAGGCCGAGATCCGTATCCTCGCCGCCATAGCCAGTGAACGCCTCGTCGAAGCCGCCGAGCGCGCGGAAGCGTCGTGCGCGGACGGCGAAGGCGAGCGACCAGAACAGGCCGGGATCATGCTCGCGCCGGTGGCCCGCGGCGGGGAAGTCGCGGGCAGGGTGCGGGGCGCCGGCGGCGAGCAGGTCGGTCTGCGTCCAGGGGCCGCGGGCGTCGTCCGGCCCGAGATAGCGAACGTCGGCGCAGAGCAGCGCGTCCTCCGCGGCGAGCGTCTCGACCAGGCGGGCGAGGCAACCGTCGAGCGGGATGCAGTCGACATCAAGGAAGACGAGGTGCTCGGCCGCGGTCGCGGCGGCGGCGAGGTTGCGCGCGGCGGCGAGCGGCAGGCCGCGGCCGGCATGGCGGATGACCCGCGCGGGAAAGGGGAGCGGCGGCAGGGTGACGGGATCGTCGCTCATGTCGACGACGATCAGTTCGGCCGGGACCGTGGTGGAGCGGCGCAGGCCCTCGACCAGCTGGTGGAGGTGCGGCTCGCGGTTCTTGACCAGCGTCAGGACAGCGGGCGCGGTCATGGCCGGCGCCACAGGTCCAGGCGGTAATCCGCGGTGCGCTGTTCGCGCTCGATCGTGGGGCGGAAGGCGGCGGCGAGCTTCTCGACCGCAGAGTCGCCGGTTTGGGGATAGTCGGTCTCGCGGACGTAATGGACCGCGAGGACGCGCCCGCCCGGCGCGAGATGGTCGTGCAGCCAGGCGGCGGCGCGGGCGAGGTCGGCGTCGCTCCAGTAATAGGCGACCTCCGACAGGACGGCGAGGTCGAGCCGGTCGGCGACGGGCGGGTGGCGCGGGAAGTCGGCACGGGCGAAGCGGACCTGCGGCAGGTCGGCGCAGCGCGCGCGGGCGAGATCGATCGCGCGCTGGCTGATGTCGATCGACAGCAGATCGTCGCAGAGCGGCGCGAGTTGGCGGGTGAGGACGCCGTGGGCGCAACCGATTTCCAGCGCGCGGGCGTAGCGGAGGTCGGCGAGGGCGGCAGTGGTGGCGGCGAACTTGGCGGCCTCGTAGGGGCTGGCGGCGAGATCCCAGGGATCGTCGTCGCCGGCGAAGACGTCGTCGAAATAGCGGGCGTCGAGGCTGTCGCGGGTCATCGCGGCGTATCCGGATAGAGCCGGTCGCGGGCGGGCGGGCGGCGGAGGGGCGGGGGGACGCGGAAGCCGGGGCCGAGCGCGGCCGTCATCTGGCTGCGATGGGCGGCGAGCGCGTGGCGGCGGCGGCCGGGCGGCATGGCGACGGTGACGAGCGGCGGCCGTGGGCCGCGCGGCATGGCGCCGCCCCAGACCCGGTAGACGAAGACCGCGACGCGGCGGCGGGCGCGGGCGGCAGCGGCGCGGACCAGCGCGTGGGCGGCGACATGGTCACCGTGCGTCTCGTCGGCGGCGGTGACGGCGATCGCGTCGACCGCGGCACGCTCGATCAGGATGGCGAGACGGCGGGCGGTGGCCGTGAAGGCGGGCGAGCCGGGCGCGGGCGGGTGGCCGTCCTGCCAGCCGAGGAACAGGGGCGACGGCGCGGCGCGGCCGGCGAGGCGGCGGACCGACAGACCGGCCTCGCGCGCGCGGCAGCGGACGAGGCGGGCGCGGTCGCCGGCGCGGGGCAGCGGGTGCGAGCCGGAGCCGTCGGTCAGGTAGACGACCCGCGCCAGGCGGCCGGCGGCGGCGGCCTGGGCGATCAGGGCGCCGACGCCGATCGTCTCGTCGTCGGGGTGCGGCGCGAGCACGGCCCAGCGCGCGGCGGCGTGGCGGCTACGGGCGAGCGGGATCACCACAGCGCGTCGCCGGCGAAACGGTCGGCGGCGAGCCAGTCGACCACCGCGGCGTCGCGCGCGTGGTCGGGACCGGCCTGGCGCAGGTAGAGCGACAGGTCGCGGATGATCTTGTCGACGTGGCCCGCAAAGGCGCTGCGGGTGCCGAGCAGGCGCGCGGCCTGCTCCATCACGTCGAGGCCGGCACGCTCGACCACGCCGCGGGTCATGCGGGCGAGGGGAATGGCGTGGGGGCTCTCGACGGCGGCCTGATGGGCGGCGTCGCGCACCCAAGCCAGGGCGCTGCGGGTCGCGACCAGGGCGGCGCCGAAGCCGGCGCGGGCGAGCGGGTCGGCACGGGCGGCGTCGGTGAGGCCGTCGCGGGTGGCGGCGAGCAGCGCCTCGATGCCGCCGAGCTGGACCGCGGCGAAGCGCCAAGCACCGGCGGTGAAGCGCGGCTCGCGGTCGTAGACGCCGGGCGGCCCTAGCAGGCGGTCGTCGGCGACGGTCATGCCGGAGAGGTCGTAACGGCCGCTGACGCTGGCGCGCATGCCGCGGACCTGCCAGCCGCTCGCGTCGGTGCGGACGGAATCGTCGGCGTCGACGACGACGAGGCGGCGGTCGCCCTCCTCCGGCTGCGCGGTGACGACGGCGTAGCGGATGCCGCCGGCGCCGCTGGCGAAGCTCTTCGCGCCCGACAGGGTGCAGCCGGCGACGGCGACGCCGGGCGTGGGTTCGGTCGCCCAGACGCCGAAGATCGCGCCGTCGTCGAGCGCGGCGGCGAGCCAGTCGAGTTGCGCGGCGCTCGCGTACCAACCGAACAGGAGAAGCGCGTTGACGTGCCCCTCGTAGAGGCGGCCGACGCTGAGGTCGCCGCGGCCGACGCGCCGGAGCTGGTCGAGCAGCGCGGCGTGGTGCGCGGGCGCGTCGGCGAAACGCTCGCCACCGGCGGCGACGGGCGCGAAGCGGCGGTGGAGGTCGTGCTCGCGCAGGAGCGCGATCGCGGCGGCGGGGAAGGCGCGAGCGGCGTCGTAGCGGGCGCCCTCGCGGGCGAGGGCGGCGACGAGCGGGTCGTCGGCGATGAGGGGCAGGGTCATGCGGGAAAGCCTCGGTCGGCCAGGTCGATCAGCCAGGCGGCGGTGCGGGCGGAACCGTCGGGATCGTCGAGCGCGCCTTGCGCGGCCGGGTCGATGCCTCGCGCGGCGGCGACCAGGGCGGGCCAGTCGGCGTGGACCGGGTCGGGGCAGACGATCGCGGCGCCGGCGCGGGCGAGGGCGGCGGCCTTGCCGACCTGCTCGTCATAGGGGCGCGGCTCGGGCAGGCAGATGAAGGGGCGGCGGGCCTGGAGGACGGCGGAGACGACGCCGTCGCCGGCGCCGCCGATCACCACGCTTGCGCGGGCGATGCGGGCGGGGACGTCGTCGACCCAGCCGGCGAGGGTGAGGTTGGCGGGGCTCTCGGCAGGGGCGGCGACATGGCCGAGGACGAGCCAGTCGTGGTCCGGCACGGCGCGGGCCGCGTCGGCCCAGACGGAGGCGGGCAGCGTATTGCCGCCGGTGCCGAGGATCACCGTCACCTGCCGTGGCCGGGCGGGCGCGGCGAACGCGCGGGGCGAGAGGCCGGGGGCGTAGCGGGTGCGGGCGGCGATGTCGGCGGGGATAAGCGGGTCGTCGAGCGCGGCGGCGAAGGGGGAGAGGAGGGCGGTGGCGCCGCGGAAGCAGGCGAGGTGGGCGGGATCGGTACGGTCGCCGCTCAGCCGGACGACGACGGTGGGGACGGAGGCGATGCGGGCGAGCATCGCCATCTCGACCGACACGTCGATCACTATCAGCGCGGGAGCGGCCTCGTCGATCCAGCGGGTGATCGCGGCGACGCGGGCGCGGATGCCGGCATGGTCGAGCGGGGCGTAGTGGAGCGCGGCCGGCCGCGTTGCGGCGGCGTCGCGGCCGGCGAAGGCGTCGTCCACGCGATCGTCGGGCAGGTCGATATGCGCGAGGTCGCCGACCTGCCCCGCCAACCCGGTGCCGAGAAGCACGACGCGACCGGGCGCGGCGGCGGCGATCGCGGCGGCACGGGCGCGGTGGCCGGTGCCGTGATGGTGGACGTAATAGCCGATCGGCCGGGCGCGCACGGTCATGTCAGCGCCGTGTCGCACGGCATCGGTGGCAGCGCCGCCTCGTGCGTGGCGAGCGCGGCGCCGAGGGTCGGGCGCGAGGCGGCGCGCCAGGCGGCGCGGCGGCGCCAATGGTCGAGATGGGGGACCATGACCTCGCCGCGGGACGCCAGTGTCGCCTGCCAATCCGCGAGTGCCGCCGCCATGCCGCCGGGCGCGCGGCCGTCGCGGCGGGGCGAGGTCCGCGTCCATACCGACGGCGGGTGGACGAGGCGGCCGCCGAGCGCGACGGCGGCGGCGACCAGCGCGCGGTCCTCGCCGCAGGAAAGTGCGGGGACGCCGCCCGCCGCGCGGTAGAGGCGGCCGACGATCGCGAGGCTGGCGCCGGTATGGTCGCCGTGGCGAGGGGGCGGGTCGTGCGGCTGCGGGTCGACCGCGTCCTCGATCGCGCGCACCGCTGCCCAGTAATGGTCGAGGCGGTGGCGGATGCGGACGAGGTCGGGGGCGAGCGGCTCCGCCTCGTCGATCTCGATCCGGCCGCCGACCAGATCGGCACCGCGCGCGATCGCGGCGAGGGTGGCGGACACCCAGGTCGGCGGCGGGCGGCAATCGGCGTCGGTGGCGAGCAGCACGCCGTCATCGCCGACCAGGCGCAGCCCGGCGTCCATCGCGCGGCCGCGGGCGGTGCCGACATGCGCGGCGTCGGCAGGGAGGGTGCACTCGTCGAGCAGCAGCACGATTCGGCCCGCGGTGCAGGCGGGATGCCGGCGGGCGATCTCGGCGCCGTTGTCGCGGCTGTTGTTGACGCACAGCGCCAGCGGCACGGGGCCGGGCACGTCCTGCGCGGCGAGCGCGTCGAGCAGGATCGGCAGGCGCGCCGCCTCGTCGCGGGCGGGAACGCAGACGCACCAGGGGCGCACGCTCACCCGTTCACCGCGGCGAGCAGGGGTGTTCGCCGGGAGGGGGCGGCCATCTCGGCGTAGAGCGCCTCGTAACCGTCGATCATCGCGGCGGCGTCGCACGTCGCCTCCGCGCGGCGGCGACAGGCGTGGCGGTCGAGCGTCATCGCGGCCAGCGCCGCCTCGGCCAGCGCGGCGGGATCGTCGGGTGCTGCGATCCGGCCCGAAGCGGCGTCGACCAGCGACGGCACCGCGCCGCGCGCGAAGGCGGCGACGGGCGTGCCGCAGGCGAGCGCTTCGGCGACGACGAGGCCGTACGGCTCCTCCCAGCAGGGCGTGCACAGGAAGGCGCGCGCGCCGCCGATCAGCGCCGACAGCGCGGCGTGGCCGAGATGGCCGAGGTGGCGGACGTCCGGCCCCAGTTCGGGCGCGATCCGCGCGGCGAAATAGTCGGGATCGGAGATCGGCCCGGCGATCCGCAGCGGCAGGCCGATCAGCCGTGCCGCCGCGATCGCGTGGTGCAGGCCCTTTTCCGGCACGATGCGGCCGTACCAGACGAGATAGGGGTCGGCGTCGGGCAGGGGCCGGAAGGGGAAGCGGGCGAGATCGATCCCGTTGGCGACGACGCGGTCGACCGGCACGATCGGCGACCAGATCGTGCGGACCGCTTCCGACACCGCGACGAAGCGGGTGTGCGGCGCGCGGCACAGGCGGATGCCGCTTTCCAGCCAGCAGAAGGGCGGCGTGTGCAGCGTGGTGACCATCGGCATCGGCAGCGTGTCCGCCAGGGCGACGGGGAGGTAGTGGAGGCTGTTGTTGTGGACGACGTCGAAATCGCGGCGGCGCAGGTCGCTCATCAGCGCGAGATAGGCATGATGTTCGCGGAAGAAGGCGATGTCGGGCGCCTCGGCGACGCCGGTGGCGAGCAGGTCGGTCTCGTCGCAGATCGCCTCCAGCCCGGTGGCGGGGTCGGAGCGGGTGGAGGCGAACAGCGTTACGTCGTGGCCGCGGGCGCGCAGCGAGCGGGCGAGCAGGTGGGTGTGCATCTCCAGCCCGCCGGCGAAGGGCTCGACGATCGCGTGCTTGAGATGGGCGATGATCGCGACGCGCATGTTGCCCTTCGGCCACGATCGCCCGGAGCGACGAACGGGAGCAATAACGATGCGGCGGCGTAATGATGTCCCTCGCCGGCGAATTATGTGGATGATCGAGATCAATGGGAAGGGCGATCTCACGCGGCCGTTGCGTCGCGAGGTGACAGGCGCGGTGGTCGCGGATAGGCGGGGGCGGTGCACGCGCTTCGGCAGTTCCTTCACGCGCATCGGCGATCGGCGGCGCTGTTCTGCGCGCTGGCGCTGGCGCTGCGTTTGCTGATCCCGGGCGGCTTCATGGTGTCGGCGGGCGAGCACGGTATCGCGATCACCCTTTGTCCGGGGACGACGCCGACAGCCGCGATGGCGATGGCGGGTGGCGGTCATCACGCCGAGACCGGTCATGCGGGCGACCAAGCGCCGGCGGAGCATGGTGGTGGCGAGGTGCCATGCGCGTTCGCCGGGCTGAGCGCGCCGGTGCTGGGCGGGGCGGACGCCGTGCTGATGATCGTGGCGCTCGCCTTTACCGCGTTGCTGCTGCTGTTCGCGGCCCCGCGCCGGCCGGTGCCGGTGCACGCCCGCCTGCGCCCGCCGCTTCGGGGCCCGCCTCTCCCCCGCTGATCCGATAGAGCCGGGCGTGGCCCGGGCGGACGGCCGGCATGGTCGGCGGGGTGTGCCTCGTCGACGCGGTGCGGGCGACAGAGGGGTTCAGCATGAAGAGAATATGGGCGGGAGCGGCGGTGCCGCTCGTTCCGGCGTGTCTGGCGATGGCGCGCAACGCGGGCCGGGGCGAAGGGTTAATCGTGGTGGCCGGACAACGTGGTCCGGTGACGCCGGACGAGGGCGTGGCGGGCTTGCGCCATCGGCGGATCACCGTGCGGGCGACCCGGCTGGGAGGGGGGCGATGACCGCGTCGGGACGCTCCGCCGCGCTCTACCGCACCGTGTGGCGCTGGCATTTCTGGGCGGGGCTGATCGTCGCGCCGTTCCTGCTGGTGCTCGCCACCACCGGCGCGATCTACCTGTTCAACGACGAGCTGAACGACGCCGTCTATCCCGAACTTCGCTTCGTGCCGCCGGCGGCGCGGACGGTGCCGGTGTCGCGGATGATCGGCGCCGCGCTCACCGCGCATCCGGGGGCGGTGTCGCGCGTCGACCTGCCGGCCGCGCCCGACCGGCCGGCGGTGGTGTTCGTCGCGCCCGCCGGCGGTGGCGAGCCGCTTCGCGTGTCGGTCGATCCGGGCAGTGGCCGCGTGCTCGGCAGCCTGGTCTACGCGCGCACGCTGGTCGCCTGGGCAGAAGAGCTGCACGGGTCGCTGATGATCGGCACGGTCGGCGACCGCATCGTCGAGCTCGCCGCGTGCTGGACGCTGGTGCTACTGGTGACGGGCGCGATCCTGTGGTGTCCGCGAGGGCGCTGGCGGGCGGCAGGCGTTTTGTGGCCGCGGCTGACGGGAACGGGGCGGCGGTTCTGGCGCGAGCTGCACGGGCCGGTAGGACTGTGGACGGGCGCGCTGATCGGCTTCCTGATCCTGACCGGCCTCCCCTGGGCGGGCGTGAGCGGCGACCTGCTCCAGCGCGGCAGCGCGGCGCTGGGGGTCGGCTACCCGGCCTCGTTCCGCACCCATGCGGCGCCCGAGAGCCTGCCGATGAAGACCGCGCTCGGCACCGCGCCGTGGACGCTGGAGGCGGCCCCGATGCCGCGGTCGCACGCTGGCCATGCCGGGCACGAGGCGCCATTGCCGACCGACGACGCGGGCGCGATCGCCGGGGTCGACCGGGTCACGGCGCTGCTCGCGGCGGAGGGGATGACGGGCGGGTACCGGCTGTTCCTGCCGGGCGATGCGACGGGGGTGTACACCGCCTATACCTACCCGGACCGGCCGGAGGGGCAGCGGACGATCTACGTCGATCGATACCGGTTCGCGCGGATCGGGCCGGAGGTGCGCTTCGCCGATTACGGCTGGGTGGGCCGCGCGACCGAACTGGGCGTGCAGATCCACATGGGCAATTATTTCGGCCGGGCGAACCAGTTGCTGATGCTGGTGCCGTGTGTCGGCATCTGGCTGCTGGTGGTGAGCGGCGTGGCGATGTGGTGGAAGCGGCGACCGCGCGGTAGGGTCGGCGCGCCGCCGCCGATCTCCGGCACGCGGTTCGCGGGGCTTGTCGCGGCGCTGGCGGTCGCGGGGGCGGTGCTGCCGCTGTTCGGCGCGTCGCTGCTGGTGTTGGGGGCGGCCGACCTGCTGGCCGGTATGTGGCGCGGCCGGGTGGGAGACGCTGCGGCCAGCGGGATCGGGTGAGCGGCCGGCGCGGCGCGCGCGCCCTCGCTTATCACCCGGCGGGGAGACGCTCGTCGCTATCGGTCGGTGGCCCGCCATGGGCATGCGGGTCGGTGGAGAGCGGCGCGGCACCCGGCGGAACGCCCGTGCCGTCCCCGGCGGTCGGTGCCGCGGCAGGCTTGTTCCGCGCTGCCGAGGTGAACAGGGCGGCAACGAGGCCGAAGGAGAGCCACAGCCCGAACTTGTGCGTCGGCAGGCCGACCACGCCGAAGATCAGGAGGACGCCGAAAGGAGTGAGCCGCTTCATCCTGCCAGCCTAACCTGCGCTGCCGGCATGTCCATGGCGACCGATCTACTCCCTGGCGGTGATCGGTACCGAGGGGCGGGTCGGCGTCGGTCGGGGTGTATCGATCGTGTGCTCTCCAGCATCGCCGTGCCGTGTCGCGTGGAGATGGCGCAGGATCAGGGCGAGGTCGGCCTCGGTGAGACCGGACGACGCGTCGACGACGGCGCCGGCAGGCAGCGGTTCGACCCAGGCGGCGAGGCGGTTGCACGCGGCGCCCAGTTCAGGGTCGGCGGAGTCGTCGAAAGCGGCCATCGCGGCGGTGTAGCGCAAGCGGGCGAGGCGGTCGACGGCGGAAGCCTGCGCTCAACCGACCCGAACACGACGAAGGAGTGGCGCGCCCGGCAGGGTTCGAACCTGCGACCCCAAGCTTAGAAGGCTCGTGCTCTGTCCAGCTGAGCTACGGGCGCGTGCGGGCGCGGTAGCGCGGATTGTACGCCAACGGAACAACGATCATAGGATGGCGCATGAGCGGCGCGATCGAGGAGGGGCAGGAACGGGTGCGCCGCGATCCTTTCGCCATTACGACCTGGTGATGGCGGCGTTCGTCGCGATCCTGCTGCTGTCCAACGTGATCGGCGCGGGCAAGGTGGCGACGGTGCGGTTGCCGCTGGTCGGCGACTGGCCGTTCGGCGCGGGCATCCTGTTCTTTCCGTTGAGCTACGTCATCGGCGACGTGTTGACGGAGGTGTACGGCTACGCACGGGCGCGGCGGGTGATCTGGGTGGGGACGGCGACGGTGCTGTTCATGGCGGCGATGGCGGCGATCGTCGTCGCGCTGCCGCCGGCGCCGGGCTGGACCAACCAGCCGGCGTACGAGGCGGAGTTCGGGCAGGTGCCGCGCATCGTGCTGGCCAGCGTCTGCGCCTTCTGGGCGGGCGAGTTCGTCAACGCCTTCGTGCTCGCGCGGATGAAGCTGTGGACGCGCGGGCAGCACCTGTGGGCGCGCACCATCGGGTCCACGGTGGTGGGGCAGGGGGTGGACAGCCTGATCTTCTACCCGCTCGCCTTCTGGGGCGCGGACGGGTGGAGCGACGCGCTGGTGCTGCGCGTGCTGGCGACGCAGTGGGTGCTCAAGGTTGCCTGGGAGGTGGCGCTGACGCCCGTGACCTACCTGGTGGTGGGGGCGCTGAAGCGTAGCGAGGGCGTCGACGTGTTCGACGCGGACACCGACTTCACGCCGTTCCGCACGCGCCTCTAGGACCTGATCCACTCACCTCGAAACATAACGGCCTCCCCGGCGGAGGCCGGGGTCCAGTCGGGAAGGTCGCAGTCACGAAGCGCAGCGCTTCTCATGGCCGTCTCCCAACTGGGCCCCGGCCTTCGCCCGGGAGGCTTCAACCTAGGTGAATCGGAGCCTAGCGCGAACCTGGTTCAAGCGTGACCGTGCCGGGATGGTGGCGATCGAGATGGCGGCGGATTATGCGCAGGTTGCGCGTGTTGGAGCGGAACAGGAGATCTGCGGCGTCGCCGATGAAGGGCACCAGGCCGAGCAGCGCGTCGAACCCGACATTGCCCATCATGCGGGTGATCTGCCAGCGCGACAGGCCCAGATTGCGCGCCTCCCACACCAGCCAGCTGCCCATCAGCGCGGCGATGCCGTCCCCCACCACGGGGATCAGGCCGATGATCGCGTCGAGGCCGACAGGGCGGTTGATGCCGGGGACGACGAAGCTGCGTTCCAGCAGCTTCTCCAGCGCCTCCACCCGCGCGCGGACGGCGGCGGGATCGCGGCCGATCGGCAGCCGGTCGAAGAGGCGGGGATCGATGCGGGCGGTGCGCTGGTTCATGACGCTCAGTTGGTGTCGGCGCGCAGATGGTTCAACGGATGCCACGCCCGCGGGTTCGCGCGCCACGCCGTCGCGCGCGGCGAGACCAGCGACCAGCGCAGCGGCCGCGCCAACGGGATAAAGGCGGCGTCGGCGTTGAGCGCGGCGTCGGCGGCGGCGATCCGCTCGGCGCGGAGCGGCAGGGTCGGCGCCTCGCGGGCGGCGACGATCGCCTCGGTCGCCACGTCCCCGCACGGCGCGCAGGCGGTGGCGATATACCAGCGACCGCTGTCGTACGGCGCGACACGGTCGATCAGGATCAGGTCGGCGTCGGCGCCGCCCCGTTCCAGCACGATGCCGATCGACGCCATCGACGCGGCCAGCTGCGCGAAGAGCAAGGTGGCGCCCGGACCCGACGGCAGGGCGACGCGCAGGCGCACCGGATCGGGCCAGGCGGCGACGCGGGCGCGGGCGGCGGTGCGCCGCTGATCGAGCGTCAGCAGCGACCATTCGGGCACCTGCGGCGGCGCAGCGGAATCAAGCGCCTCCGGAAGGATGCGGTCGGCCGCCTCCCAACCGGGCATGACCGCGCCCAGCACCGCGCTGCGATCGATCGCGGCGGACAGCGCCGCCCGGTTCGACGGGTCGGCGAGGAAGCCGTCGCGGCGGGCGATGGCCAGGCCGAACAGGCCCACCGCCGGGTCCAAGCGCGGTGCCCCGCGCGGCAGATCGGGTGCCGCGGCGAGCAGCGGCCAATCGGCGAACGTGCCGCCGCTGACCAGGTCTGCGCCGCCGGTCGAGAAGCGCGCGATCGCCCGCGCCGCCCGCTCGCCGACCAGGCGGACCTCCTCGTCCCGGTCCACCTCGCGCTGGTCCTCGGGATCGGCGATGCCGGGATCGAAGGCCGGGCGGAAGAGCGGCGACGGCCCGGGCGCAACGATGCGCAAGGGGCCGCTGCCGCGCGACCGTGCCGATCGCCACAGGCCGAGTTCGGGCTGGGCGAAGAGCTTGAGCAGGTCGGGCCGCGGCTTCGACAGGCGAATCTCGATCACCTGCGGTGTCATCACCACGATCTCGTCCACCGCGGAGAGGAACGGGAAGAGTGGATTGGCGGCGGCGACGCGGCGGCGCAGCAGGCGCACCACATCGTCGGCGGTGACGCGCGTGCCGCTCGCCCAATAAGCCTCGCGCAGGCGGAAGATGTAGCTGGCGCCGCCGTCGAGGACGATCCACCGCTCCGCCAGGCCCGGTTCGATCTGGCCGGCGGCGTCGAAGCGGACGAGCCCCTGCGCGGTGGCATCGACCAGCAGGCGTGACGGCAGATCGGCGAGCGGCGCGCGGCGCGCCGGGAAGGCGGGCGCCTCGCCGATCGCGCTGACGACCAGCGGGCCGGACGCGGGAAGCGCGTCGCAGCCGCCGAGCAGCGCCGCGATCAGGAGGCTGGTGCGGACGGCGGGACTCGAACCCGCACTCCAGGGGAAGCCGATTTTAAGTCGGCTGCGTCTACCGGTTTCGCCACGTCCGCGCACCACCATGGGAGTGGCGGGGTGGGGGTGGGAGGTCAAGGGCGGTGTGGGACGACTTGAGCTGCCGCGGGTCGCGCTGTGCGGGTGGGCTCAAGCTGGTGTCGAAGCCGACATGGAAGTGAATTCCATGTCGTCGGTCCTCGGCTTCGCCGAGGCCGGCCGGACTTCGCCCGAGTCTTCGTGTAAGCGGGCTTGCTTCGCTCCGCCCTGCTTACGCGAAGCCGGGCTCGTCAGACATTCAGCCTTGCCCGCATTTCCTTGCCGGGTTTGAAGTACGGCACCCGCTTCGCATCCACGTCCACCGTCTCGCCGGTGCGCGGGTTGCGGCCGGTGCGGGCGTCGCGGGCGCGAGTGGAGAAGGCGCCGAAGCCGCGGATCTCGACGCGGCCGCCGCGGGCGAGCCGATCGGTGATCTCGTCGAAGAAGGTGGAGACGATCGCCTCTACCTCGCGCGGGGTGAGGTCCGGGTGCTTGGCGGCAATCTTCTGCACCAGTTCAGAGCGAATCACGATCATCCCCCCGGCGATCATTGAGTAGCGCGTATTGATACAGGTCAACGTCGCGCGAGGCCAGCCCGTTTCGGACCGGAATAGTAAGAGGGCCGGAGGATCGCTCCCCCGGCCCCGCTGCCGCTTACTTCTTCTCGGTCTGCGCCTTCAGCGCCGCGCCGAGGATGTCGCCGAGCGACGCGCCCGAGTCGGACGAACCGTACTGCGCCACGGCCTGCTTCTCCTCGGAGATCTGCATGGCCTTGATCGAGAAGGTTGGCTTCTTGGACCGGTCGAAGCCGGTGACCATCGCGTCGAACTTCTGGCCGACCTGGAACCGCTCCGGACGCTGCTCGTCGCGGTCGCGGCCGAGATCGGTGCGCTTGATGAAGCCGGTCGCGCCGTCGTCGCCCTGCTGCACTTCGAGGCCCTGGTCGCGGACCTCGAGCACGGTGACGGTGACGACCTGGTTCTTGTTGACCGAGGCCGCACCCGGCGCGGCGACGCCGCCACGCTCCAGCTGCTTCATGCCGAGCGAGATGCGCTCCTTCTCGGCATCGATGTCGAGCACGACGGCCTGGACCATCTCACCCTTGCGGTGCAGCGCCAGCGCGTCCTCGCCCGACACGCCCCAGGCGATGTCCGACATGTGGACCATGCCGTCGACGTCGCCGTCGAGACCGATGAACAGGCCGAACTCGGTCGCGTTCTTGACTTCGCCCTCGACCGTCGAGCCGACGGGGTGGGCCGCCAGGAACGCGTCCCACGGATTGTTCTGCGCCTGCTTGAGGCCGAGCGAGATGCGGCGCTTGTCCGAGTCGACCTCGAGCACGACGACTTCGACTTCCTGCGAGGTCGAGACGATCTTGCCGGGATGGACGTTCTTCTTGGTCCAGCTCATCTCCGACACGTGGACCAGGCCCTCGATGCCGGCCTCCAGCTCGACGAACGCGCCGTACTCGGTAATGTTGGTGACGCGGCCCGACAGCTTGGCGCCGACCGGGTACTTCGCCTGCGCGCCGTCCCACGGATCGCTCTCGAGCTGCTTCATGCCGAGCGAGATGCGCTGCGTGTCCTTGTTGATGCGGATGATCTGCACCTTCACCGTGTCGCCGATGTTGATCATCTCGGACGGGTGGTTGACGCGCTTGTAGCTCAAGTCGGTGACGTGCAGCAGGCCATCGATGCCGCCGAGATCGACGAAGGCGCCGTAGTCGGTGATGTTCTTCACCACGCCGTCGATGATCTGACCCTCGGCGAGGCTCTGGATCAGGCCCGAACGCTGCTCGGCGCGCGTCTCTTCGAGAACGGCGCGGCGCGAGACGACGATGTTGCCGCGCTTGCGATCCATCTTCAGGATCTGGAAGGGCTGCGGCAGGTCCATCAGCGGGGTGACGTCACGGACCGGGCGGATGTCCACCTGCGAACCGGGCAGGAAGGCCACGGCGCCGGACAGGTCGACGGTGAAGCCGCCCTTGACGCGGCCGAAGATGGTGCCCTCGACGCGCGCGGTCTTGGCGAACTCGACCTCCAGCTTGTCCCAGGCGGCCTCGCGGCGGGCGCGGTCGCGCGACAGCATCGCCTCGCCGTGCATGTTCTCGACACGGTCGACATAGACCTCGACCTCGTCGCCGACCTTCAGCTCGGCCTTCTGGCCGGGAGCGGGGGCGAATTCGCGCAGAGGCACGCGGCCTTCGGACTTCAGACCGACGTCGATGACGGCCATGTCGTTCTCGATCGCGGTCACGGTGCCGTGGACGACGCGACCCTCGAAGCTGTCGGCGCCGCCGAACATGTCATCGAGCATCGCCGCGAAATCGTCGCGGGTGGGCTGTACCTGGGTAGCCATAAAGGGGTTCAGTTCCTCAAGGTCTTTTCCGGCCAAGCGGTTGGTTCCGCTGGTCTTGGCCAAAACGCCGCGACGGCCGGGTGCCGGCACGGCATCCGTCGGGCTGAAGCTTGCGAAGGCGCGGTTCGCCACATGCGAAAAGGGCGCGTGAGGACGAGCCTCCGCGCCTGCCTCCGCGAGCACCTGCTCGCTGGACACCATGGATATAGCTCAGAAGGCGCGATCAGGCAAGGAAGCGAAGGTGACGATCGCTTGACTCGATTGACTCCTGGAACGAAACATGCGGAGCTGATCGTTTCCAAAAACGATGCAATCAAGAGCGTCAGACAACGCTTACATAAAGCCTGCCTGTAGGACAGCGCTTTATTCAGCGGGCGCGGGCGGCCTCCACCAGCGCGATCGCCTGGGACACCGCCTCGTCGATCGACAGGAAGCTGGTGTCGAGCGTCGCCGCGTCCGTCGCCTGGACGAGCGGGGCGGCGGAGCGGCCGCTGTCGCGGGCGTCGCGGGCGCGGATATCGGCGAGTACCTTGTCGAAGCTGAGCGTCGAACCGTGTGCCTGCAACTCGGCATGGCGGCGGCGGGCGCGGACGGTGGGGGTCGCCTTGACGAACAGCTTGGCGTTCGCATCCGGCGCGATCACCGTGCCGATGTCGCGACCGTCGAGCACGGCGCCACCCGGCTGATGAGCGAAGCGCTGCTGGCGGCGGAGCAGCGAGGCGCGGACCAGCGGGTGGGCGGAGACGATAGAGGCGAGCTGGCCGATCTCGTCGGTACGCAGCACCGGATCGGCCAGCGCGAGCTCGTCGAAGTCGCAGGCGGCGACGGCGTCCGCCTCGCGCGCCGGATCGAGTTCCAACCGATGCACGGTGGCGGCGACCGCGCGGTAGAGCAGGCCGGTATCGAGATGCGGCAGCTTGTAGTGGCGGGCGAGCGCCTTGGCGATCGTGCCCTTGCCGCTGGCGGCGGGGCCGTCGACGGCGATAATCATGCGCGGTGTCCCGTCAGCTGGTCGAGGGTGGCGAAGAAGGCCGGGTAGCTGGTCGCGACCGGTGCCGCATCGTCGAGCGTGATCGGCGCCGCGGCATGGAGCGCGGCGACCGCCATGCTCATCGCGATGCGGTGGTCGAGCAGCGTCGCGATCGTCGCGCCACCGGCGATGGGGGCGCCGCCGGTGCCGGTGACCGACAGGCCATCGTCGTGCTCCTCCACCGCGACGCCGCACGCGCCGAGCGCGGCGGCCATGGCGGCGATCCGGTCCGATTCCTTGACGCGCAGCTCGTGCGCGCCGCGGGCGACCGTCGTGCCGGCGGCGAAAGCGGCGGCGACGAACAGCGCGGGATACTCGTCGATCATCGACGGGGCGAGCTCGGCGGGCACCTCGACCGCGCGCAGGGATGCGTGGCGGACGCGCAGGTCGGCGACGGGTTCGCCGCCGACGGTGCGCGGGTCCTGTTCCTCGATCGACGCGCCCATCAGGCGCAGCGCCGTAAGGAGGCCGGTGCGCGTCGGGTTGAGGCCGACGTTGCGGACCAGCACGTCCGATCCCGGCACGATCGATGCGGCGACCAGCCAGAAGGCGGCGGACGAGGGATCGCCGGGCACGACGATGGCTTGCGGGCGCAGTTCCGCCTCGCCGCGCAGCGCGATGACGCGGCCCTCCGCCGTCTCGGTGACGCTGAGGTCGGCGCCGAAGCCCGCGAGCATCCGCTCCGAATGATCGCGCGTCGGCACGGGCTCGATCACGCGGGTGATGCCGGGCGTGTTGAGCCCGGCAAGGAGAATGGCCGATTTCACCTGCGCCGAGGCGACGGGCAGCGTGTAGTCGATCGGCACCGCGGGGCAGAGGCCGCGCACCATCAGCGGCAGGCGCCCTCCCGGTGAGGCGGTGATATCGGCGCCCATCGTCGACAGCGGTTCGATCACGCGCCCCATCGGCCGCTTCGACAACGACGCGTCGCCGGTGAAGGTGGCGGTGATCGGGTGCGAGGCGACCAGGCCCATCAGCAGGCGGGTGGAGGTGCCCGAATTGCCCATGTCGAGTGCGCCGTCCGGCTGCATCAGCCCGCCGACGCCGACGCCGTCGACCTGCCAGACGCCGTCATCGCGGCGGACGATCGTCGCCCCCATCGCCCGCAGCGCGGCGGCGGTGGCGAGCACGTCCTCCCCCTCCAGCAGTCCCTCGATCCGGCTGGTGCCGACGGCGAGGGCGGAGAACATCAGCGCGCGGTGGCTGATCGACTTGTCGCCCGGCACCGCGATCGCGCCCAACAGCGCGCCGCGCGCGGCGACCAGGCGCGATTGGGGAGGGGAATGGACCATCGGGGCGGCGCTTTGACAGCCGGCTTGCCCTATGGCAAGGCGCGCCCCACGTCACGGACCGGGCCATTCCCGGCCCGCGAACCCGTATTCCGAAAGGCTAGGACACGGCATGATCAAGCCGGAATGGGGCACGAAGCGTACGTGCCCGAAATGCGCGACGCGTTTCTACGACCTCGCGAAGGACGACCCCGTCACCTGCATCAACTGCAGCTACGCGTGGGAGCCGGAGCCGATCCTGAAGTCGAAGCAGCCGCTGTCGTTCGAGCAGGCCAAGCCCGACAGCAGCAAGCCCGACGCGGATCTGGAAGGCGACGACGAGGAAGACATCGGCGCGATCACCGGCGAGAACGAGGAGCCGTCGGCCGACGACGAGGTCGATCTGGGCGGCGACGACGACCTGGGCGTCGAGACGTCGAAGGACGAGGACGAGCATTGAGTTGAGATCGGCGAGCGGCTTTTGAAAAAGGCCGCTTGCCAAGCCGGAGGCGGCCCGCTAGTGGGCTGCCTCCCGACGGGAATGGGGCCGTAGCTCAGCTGGGAGAGCGCTGCAATGGCATTGCAGAGGTCAGGGGTTCGATCCCCCTCGGCTCCACCATTCCCCCTCGCGGATTACCGCATCATCGGCATTTCCCTCGCATGAAACCGCTCGCCGGCATCAAGGTGGTGGAACTCGCGCGCATCCTGGCAGGGCCGTGGTGCGGGCAGTTGCTCGCCGATCTGGGCGCCGAGGTGGTCAAGGTCGAGCGGCCGGGCAGCGGCGACGACACCCGGTCCTGGGGGCCGCCCTTCGTCACCGACGCCGACGGCTGCGCGCGCGGTGCCGCCTATTTCCAGTCGGCCAACCGGGGCAAGCGCTCGGTTGCGATCGACATCGCCACGCCGGAAGGGCAGGCGGCGGTGCACGCGCTGATCGCCGAGGCGGACGTGGTGATCGAGAATTTCAAGGTCGGCGGCCTCGTACCCTATGGACTGGACGCCGCTGCCTTGCGCGCGCGCAAGCCGGCGCTGGTGGTCTGCTCGATCACGGGGTTCGGCCAGACCGGGCCGTACGCGCACCGGGCGGGATACGATTTCATCATCCAGGGCATGGGCGGCTTCATGTCGCTGAACGGCGAGGCGGACGGGCCGCCGCAGAAGGCGGGCATCGCCTATGCCGACATCTTCACCGGCGTCTACGCCGCGGTGGCGGTACTGGCGGCGCTGCGCCGACGCGACGCGGGTGGCGGCGGCGCGCACGTCGACATGGCGCTGCTCGACACGCAGGTGGCGGTGCTGGCCAACCAGGCGCTCAACTGGATGGCATCGGGCACCGTGCCGCGGCGGATGGGCAACGGCCACGCCAATCTGGTGCCGTACCAGGCGTTTCCGGCGATGGACGGCGAGTTGATCGTCGCTGTCGGCAATGACGGGCAGTTCCGGCGGCTGTGCGCGGTGCTGGGGCTCAACCTGGCCAACGATCCGCGCTTCGCGACCAACCCGGCGCGGGTCACGCATCGCGACGCACTGATCCCGCTGCTCGGCGCCGCGATCGGCGGGTGGCGCAAGGCGGAACTCGCCTGGGCGCTGGAGGAGCAGGGCATCCCGGCCGGGCCGATCAACACGGTGGCGGAGACCTTCGCCGACCCGCAGGTGGTCGCGCGGGAGATGGCGCTGGCGATCGACGGCATTCCCGGCGTGGCCAGCCCGATCGTCATCGACGGCGAGCGGATGGTGTCGCCGCTCGCGTCGCCGGCGCTGCCGACGAGCGGCTGATTTCAGGGGCGAGCGGCGAGCCGCCCGCCCCTGTCTCATGCCGCGGTCACAATGCCGTCACGCGGAGGCGGCCGTCGTGCCGAGCTGCGGCGGCGCGTCGTCGATCAGCCGCCTCACGGTGGCGTGGCAATCGTCGATATGGGCGTTGCCGGCGAGCTTCATCGCGCCGAAGCTGATCGTACCCGCCACCGCCTGGCCGATGAACGGCACGTAGCGGGCGACGGAGGCGGTGGCGACGCGCACGCCCATGCGGCGTAGCAGCGCGATCACCACGCGCTTGGTGATCGCGCGTCCGATGACGTTGTTGCCCATGCTGGACGCGATCACCAGCACCTGCGCGGCGCGGCCGGGCTCCATCTTCTCCACCTGATCCTCGCGCAGGCCGAACTTGGCGCTGATCGCGGGCAGCAGGTTGGACAGGATGCCGACGTCGGCGACCAGGTCGGCGCCGGGAATCGGCACCACCGCGGCACCGGCGGAGACCAGCGCACGCTTGGTGACCATGCGGCGGCACTCGTCCGCCACGGCGTCGAGTTCGGCGAGGGTGCGGATCATCGGAATGCCTCGAAGAAATGGAACGAGTGCGCAACGATCGATCGGCACGCGCGGTTGCACGGCATCGCGGCGCGGGACGCATCGATCGCGCGACATACCCCTGGGTCGGGGATCTTAGCGGAAAATGGTGCTGCCGGTGAGGATTGAACTCACGACCTCAGCCTTACCAAGGATGCGCTCTACCACTGAGCTACGGCAGCACGGCCAGCGGGTTGCCCCGGGCGAAGCGCGCCTAGAGCGGAGGCGGCGCGCATTGTCAAGCGGATCGGTGCTGCTTTACACCGCGGCCATGACGAAGGACGAGAAAGCGGAACGGTTGGCGGCGGCGCTGCGGGAGAATCTGCGGCGGCGCAAGGCTCAGGCGCGCGACGCCGCCGCCTCGCCGCCGCCCGCGCCGGAGGAGCGCGGCTAGGCGATCGGCGCGCATTTGGCGGCGAGCCAGGTCGCGTCGTCGCCGTCGAGCAGCGGGCCGATGATCCGTTGGACCTGGGCGTGATAGCGGTCCAGCCAAGCGCGCTCCTGCTCGGTGAGAAGGGCGGCGTCGATCAGGGTGCGCTCAATCGGCGCCATCGTCAGCGTCTCGAAGGCAAGCATGGCGCGGTCGGGATCGCCGCCGGGCACAGCGTGGGCAACGGTGAGCAGCAGATTCTCGATGCGGATGCCGTACTCGCCCGCCTTGTAGTAGCCGGGCTCGTTCGACAGCATCATGCCGGCGCGCAGGGGTTCGAGCGACTGGCCGCCGGGATAGCTGGGCGGGGCGATCCGCTGCGGCCCCTCGTGCACCGCCAGATAGGCGCCGACGCCGTGGCCGGTGCCGTGACCGAAGTCGAGGCCGGCTTCCCAGAGCGGACGGCGGGCGAAGGCATCGATCTGCGCGCCCGACGTGCCGTCGGGGAAGATCGCGGTGGCAACCGCGATGTGGCCCTTCAGCACGCGGGTGAAGCGGTCGCGCATCTCGGGCGTGGGCGGGCCGACCGGGACGACGCGGGTCACGTCGGTGGTGCCGTCGGCGTACTGGCCGCCGGAATCGATCAGGTAGAGCTGGCCCGGCAGGATCGGCGCGTTCGACTCCTGGGTGACGTGGTAGTGCGGGATGGCGCCGTGCGCGCCGGTGGCGGAGATGGCGGGGAAGCTGAGGTCGAGCAGCGCGCCCGTGTCGCGGCGGAACTGATGCAGCTTCGCGGCGGCGGAAAGCTCCGTGAGTTCGCCCGTCGGCGCGGTCCGTTCGACCCAGCGGAGGAAGCGGGTGAGGGCGGCGCCGTCGCGGGCGGAGGCGGCGCGGTGGCCGGCGACCTCCGCCTTGTTCTTCAAGGACTTCAACAGGATGGTCGGATCTCTTGAAGCGACGACGGAGGCGCCGCCGGCTTCCAGCGCCTGCGCGATCGCGGCGACGGCGCCGGTGGGATCGGCGACGACGCGCTTGCCGGCGAAGCGGCCGAGGGCGGTGGCGACGTCGGCGCGGTCGTGGAGGCGGACGGCGTTGCCGAGATGCTGCCGGACGGCGTCGGTGAGCTTGTCGGGTGCGACGAACAGGTCGGTTTCGCCGTTCGCGTGGACGATCGCGTAGGAGAGTGCGACCGGGGTGTGGTCGACGTCGGCACCGCGGACGTTGAGGAGCCAAGCGATCGAATCGAGCGCGGCGACCACCAGGGCGTCGGCCTTTTTCTCGACCAGCCAGTCGGCTACCTCGGCGCGCTTGGCGGCGGAGGAGGCGCCGGCGACGTGGTCGGGCTGCACGACCAGTGGCGCGGGGGAGGGGGCGGGGCGGTCCGTCCAGATCGCGTCGAGTGGGTTGGTGTCTGCCGCGACGAGGGTGGCGCCCGTGCCGGCGAGGGCGGCGGTGACCTCCGTGACCCAGGCGCGGGTGTGGAGCCAGGGATCGTAGCCGATCCGCGCGCCGGCGGAGGCGTGCTCGGCCAGCCAGGCGGCGACCGATCCCTGCGGCACGCCGATATAGTCATAGTCGTCGGCGGACACCTGTTCGCGGACCTGGAGCGTGTAGCGCGCGTCGGTGAAGATCGCGGCGCGGTCCGCCAGGACGGTGGCGCTGCCCGCGGAGCCGGCGAAGCCGGTGAGCCAGGCGAGGCGCTGCGCGTAGGCGCCGACATACTCGCTCATATGTTCGTCGGTGAGGGGGACGACGAAGCCGTCGAGGTGGCGGGCGGCGAGTTCGGCGCGGAGCGCGACGAGGCGGTCGTGATGGGTCGTCATGGTCGGGATATGGCAGAACCGGCCGTGGGGGGACAGCCGGTGGTGCTTGGCCGATCTCCCGCGGCGTCATCCCAGTGACCCGGCATCCACCGTGCCGCGAACTCACGGGCGTAAGTGGGTGCGGACGCATGGACCCCGGATCGGGTCCGGGGTGACGGTGTGGGTGCGGCCGGCAACGGTTCCTCCAAACGGGGCGGCGTGCGGCGCTTGACCGGGCGGGGGCGGGGCGGGAAGGTCGCGCGACGAGGAGAGGACGATGACCGAGACCATCCACCCCGCCGCCGGCCGCGCCGGATCGATCGACCGCGCCGAGTATGAGCGGCAGTATGAGGCGGCACGGAACGATCCGGACGGCTATTGGCGCGAGCAGGCGGGCGTGATCGACTGGAGCCGGCCGTTCACGGTCGTGAAGGACACGTCGTTCGACCAGGCGGATTTCCGCATCCGCTGGTTCGCCGACGGGCAGCTGAACGTGTCGGCCAACTGCCTCGACCGGCATTTGGCGACGCGCGGCGATCAGGCGGCGATCGTGTGGGAGGGCGACGAACCCGGTGAGACGCGCACGGTGACCTATCGCGAGCTGCACGAACTGACCTGCCGCTTCGCCAACGTGCTGAAGGCGCACGGCGTGGCGAAGGGCGACCGGGTGACGCTGTACCTGCCGATGGTGCCGGAGGCGGCGGCGGCGATGCTGGCGTGCACGCGGATCGGCGCGATTCACTCGATCGTGTTCGGCGGCTTCTCGCCCGACAGCCTCGCCAACCGCATCAACGACTGCGATCCCAGGCTGGTGGTGACCGCGGACGAGGGCTGCCGCGGCGGCAAGCGGATCCCGCTGAAGGCCAATGTCGATTCGGCGCTCGAATCCTGTCCCGGTGTCGAGAGCGTGCTGGTGCTGCGGCGCACGGGCGCGGCGGTGCCGATGGTGGAGGGCCGCGACGTGTGGCTGGACGAGGAACTGGCGATGGTCGACGGCGATTGCCCGGCCGAGCCGATGGACGCGGAGGACCCGTTGTTCATCCTCTACACCAGCGGTTCGACCGGCAAGCCCAAGGGCGTGCTGCACACGACGGGCGGTTACCTGGTATGGGTGGCGAAGACGTTCCGCGACGTGTTCGACTGGCGCGAGGGTGAGCTGTTCTGGTGCACGGCGGACATCGGCTGGGTGACCGGGCACAGCTACGTCGTCTACGGGCCGCTGGCGAACGGCGCGACCACGGTGATGTTCGACGGCGTGCCCAGCCACCCCGACCATGGGCGGTTGTGGGAGACAGTGGATCGCCTCCGCGTCAACATCCTCTACACCGCGCCGACCGCGCTCCGCGCGCTGATGCGTGAGGGCGACGGATACGTGACGAAGTACGATCGCGGATCGCTGCGGCTGCTGGGCACGGTGGGCGAGCCGATCAACCCGGAGGCGTGGGACTGGTACTGGCGGGTCGTCGGCGACCGGCGCTGCCCGGTGGTGGACACTTGGTGGCAGACGGAGACGGGGGGCATCCTGATCTCCGCCCTGCCGCACGCGACCGACCTGAAGCCGGGATCGGCGACCCGGCCGCTGCCGGGCGTGCTGCCGCAGCTGGTCGACGGGGAGGGCGTGCCGCTGGACGGCGCGGCGGCGGGCAATCTGTGCCTGACCGACAGCTGGCCGGGGCAGATGCGGACGGTGTGGGGCGATCACGATCGCTTCTTCCAGACCTATTTCACCACCTATCCCGGTAAGTATTTCACCGGGGACGGGTGTCGCCGCGACACCGACGGCTATTACTGGATCACCGGCCGGGTCGACGACGTCATCAACGTGTCCGGCCACCGGATGGGGACGGCGGAGGTGGAGAGCGCGCTGGTGCTGCACCCCAAGGTGGCCGAGGCGGCGGTGGTGGGTTTCCCGCACGAGGTGAAGGGACAGGGCATCTACGCCTTCGTGACGCTGAACGCGGGCGAGGAATGGAGCGAGGCGCTGGCCACCGAGCTGAAACAATGGGTGCGGCGCGAGATCGGGCCCATCGCGACGCCGGACGCGTTGCAGGGCGCGCCGGGGCTGCCGAAAACGAGGAGCGGCAAGATCATGCGGCGCATTCTTCGCAAGATCGCCGAGGGTGAGGTGGGGGCCTTGGGCGATACCTCGACGCTGGCCGATCCGGCGGTGGTGGACGCGCTGGTGGCGGGACGTGTGGGGTAGGTATTCAATCCTCCCCTGCAAGGGGAGGGGGACCGCGAAGCGGTGGAGGGGTGTCGCCGCTTACGAAGCTCGGGCTCGAGCGACCCGTGACACCCCTCCGTCATGCCTGCGGCATGCCACCTCCCCTGCAAGGGGAGGATCGGTGACGTGATTTGAGCGGGCGGGAATTCCCCGCTAGAGAGCCGGCTTTGCCGCATCCCGGATTTCTCATGACGCTTTACACCCGTTTCGCCGCGCATATCGACGCGGCGCTCGACCAGTTGACCGAGGCGGGCGTGCTGCCGGGCGGGCTCGACCGGCGCAACGTCACGGTGGAGCCACCGCGCGACGCTAGCCATGGCGACCTGGCGACCAATGCGGCGATGGTGCTCGCCAAGCCCGCCGGCGCGAAGCCGCGCGAATTGGCGGAGGCACTGGCGGAACGGTTGCGGCAGATCGACGAGGTGGCGCGGGTCGACGTGGCCGGGCCGGGTTTCATCAACATGGTGCTGGGCGACGACAGCTGGCGCGGCGAGCTGGAGGCGGTGCACGCGGCCGGGTCCGATTACGGGCGTTCGGCGAGCGGGCAGGGCGTCACCGTCAACATCGAATATGTGTCGGCGAACCCGACCGGGCCGATGCACATGGGCCATTGCCGCGGCGCGGTTGTGGGCGACGCGCTCGCCAACCTGCTGGAGTTCGCCGGCGCGCGGGTGATCCGCGAATATTACGTCAACGACGCGGGCGGCCAGGTCGACGTGCTCGCCCGCTCGGTGCACCTGCGCTACCGCGAGGCGCTGGGCGAGACGGTGGCGATCCCGGAAGGGCTGTATCCGGGCGATTACCTGGTGCCGGTGGGCGAGGCGCTGGCGGGCGAGTTCGGCGACCGCTACGCCGCGGCGGGCGAGGCGGAGTGGCTGCCGCTGTTCCGCACGCGCGCGGTGGCGGCGATGATGGACCTTATCAAGGCGGACCTGGCGCTGCTCGGCATCCATCACGAGCGGTTCGCGTCGGAGGCCGAGTTGCAGGCGGCGGGCAAGCCCGAAGCGGCCGAAGCCGAGCTGCGCGCGCGTGACCTGGTCTATGACGGCGTGCTGGAGGCACCCAAGGGCGAGTTGCCCGATGACTGGGAGCCGGTGGAGCTGCCGCTGTTCCGCTCCACCGCGTTCGGCGACGACCAGGACCGGCCGATCCGGAAGTCGACGGGGGCGTGGACCTATTTCGGCGCCGACCTCGCCTACCATTATCAGAAGGCGCAGGACGCGGACCAGCTGATCGACATCTGGGGCGCGGACCATGCCGGCACGGTGAAGCGGATCGTCGCCGCCGTCGCCGCGCTGACCGGCGGCGAGACGCGCTTTGACGTCAAGCTGATCCAGATGGTGCGGCTGCTGCGCGGCGGCGAGCCGGTAAAAATGTCCAAGCGGTCCGGCAACTTCGTGACGCTTGCCGATGTGGTGCGCGAGGTTGGGCGGGACGTGGTACGCTTCACCATGCTGACCAGGCGCGCCGACGCGCAGATGGATTTCGACTTCGCCAAGGTGGTGGAGGCGTCGAAGGACAATCCGGTGTTCTACGTCCAGTACGCGCACGCACGGATCGCGTCGCTGCACCGGCGCGCGAAGGAGGCGGGGATCGAGGAGGGCGCGGCCGACCTGTCCCGCCTTGAGACGGACGAGCTGGCGTTGATGAAGCTCGCCGCGCAGTTCCCGCGCACGGTGGAGACGGCGGCGGCGACGCGCGAGCCGCACCGGATCGCCTTTTATCTCTATGACTTGGCGGCTGCCTTTCACGCCGCGTGGAACGTCGGCAACGATCGGCCGGACCGGCGCTTCCTTCAGCCGGACGATCCCGCGGCGACGCGCGCGCGGCTTTTCCTGGCGGCGGGAATCGGGCAGATCGTTCGCAACGGCCTTGCCATCATGGGTGTCGAGGCGGTCTCGGAGATGAACTGATGGCCGACGAGATGGACCTGCGCGATCGGTACGCCGATGGGGGCGACCGGCTGCCCTGGCTGGAGACGGTCGAGCCCGACGAGCAGGAGGGTCGCGGGATCGGCCGGATCGTCGCGCTGGTGCTGCTCGGCGTGGTGGTGGTGGCGGGCGTGGTGTTCGCCGCGATCATCCTGCAAAGGCCCGGCACGTCGGGCGACGGCGAGCTGATCGTGGCGCAGGCCGGCGACTACAAGGTCCGCCCGAACGAGCCCGGCGGCCTGAAAGTGGAGGGCGAGGGCGACAGCGCGATCGCGACCAGCGCCGGCAAGGACGCGGGCACCGGCGCGATCGACCTGCGCGCGGTGCCCGAGGCGCCCGTTGCCGGTCAGCGTCCGCCGGCCGCAACGCCGACCGACGCTCCCGCCGGGCGCGTCGCCACGGCGGCGGTGCCGCAGGCGAGCGGCCGGCTGGTCGCCGCCGCGCCGCTCACCGGATCGCGGCCGCCCGAGCAGGCGGCGAGCGGCGGCGGCAGCCTGGTGCAGCTGGGTGCTTATCCGAGCGAGGCGGTCGCCAACGATGCCTGGAACCGGTATTCCAAGCGGTTCGGCTACATCGCCGCGCTTGACAAGCTGGTGCAGCCCGTCGCCCGTGGTGGCAAGACGCTGTACCGCTTGCGCGTCAACGCGGGCAGCGCGGCCCAGGCGGCGGATATCTGCGGCCGGCTGCGCGTCGCGGGCGAGACCTGCTTCATCGCCTGATCTGATCGCCTCCTGATCTGGCAGGGCTGGGCGGGCGGGAGTAGGAGCGCGGCATGAAACCCGTCATCTTCGGTCTGTCCGGCCCCGTCCTCACGCCAGACGAGCGCGCCTTCTTCGCGGAGGCGGAGCCCGCCGGCTACATCCTGTTCGGGCGCAACGTGGAGAGCCGCGGGCAGGTGCGGGCGCTGACCGATGCGCTGCGCGAGCTGGCGGGGCGCGACGATCTCGCCATCCTGATCGACCAGGAAGGCGGCCCGGTGGCGCGGATGCGACCGCCCGAATGGCCCGCCTTTCCCGCCGGGCCGGTGTTCGACGCCGCCTACGAGGTCGCGCCGATGACCGCGATCCAGGCGATGCGCGCCAACGGGGAGGCGCTGGGCCTGATGCTGTCGGAGGCGGGCGTCACCGTCGATTGCGCGCCGCTGCTGGACGTGGCGCAGCCGGAGACAACGCCGGCGATCGCCACCCGCGCCTATGGCCGCGAGCCGATGCGCGTCGCGGCGCTGGGGCGGGCGATGCTGGAGGGGCTGGCGCTGGGCGGAGTGGTCGGGGTGGTCAAGCACATGCCGGGACACGGGCGGGCGCTCGTCGATTCGCACCATCTGCTGCCCAGGGTGACGGCGCCCGCCGCGGCGCTGGAGGACGATCTCGCCCCGTTCCGCGCGCTGCGCCACGCGAGCATGGGCATGACCTCGCACATCGTGTTCGAGGCGTGGGACGCCGAGCGCCCGGCGACGCTGTCGCCGACGGTGATCGGCGAGGTGATCCGCGGCGCGATCGGCTTTGACGGGCTGCTGATGACCGACGATATCGACATGAAGGCGCTGTCCGGCAGTGCCGCCGACAAGGCGGCGAGCGCGATTGGAGCGGGATGCGACCTGGTGCTCGATTGCTGGGCGCGGATGGACGAGATGGTCGCGATCGTCGATCGGCTGGACGAGATCGCGCCCGCCTCCCGCGCGCGGCTCGACCGGGCGATGGCGGCGCGGGCGATGCCCGTCGGCGATCTGGCCGAGTGTATCGCGCGCCGCGACGCGCTGCTCGCTGCCGCGACGGCGTAGAAACGCCGGTTCGGCTGGCAAAGTCGCGCGACAACGACTAGGTTCGACGCCACACACCAGGAGTTAGCGCCATGGGCAGCTTCAGCCCGATCCACCTGCTCGTCCTCGCCGTCGTCGCCATCCTGCTGCTCGGCGGCGGACGTTTCTCCAACCTGATGGGCGACGTCGCCAAGGGCGTGAAGAACTTCAAGAAGGGCATGGCCGAGCAGGACGACGACGTGCCGGCCAAGCGGATCGAATCGCAGAACAAGGCCGAGTCCGCGTTCGACCGCGACGGCAACCGCACGCGCGACGGCGTGCGCGACGAGCGCTGATCCGTTTCCGCTGAGCTGGCGCCGTGTTCGGAGTCGATTCGTCTGAGTTTCTGCTGATCGCCCTGGTGGCGCTGGTAGTGATCGGTCCCAAGGACCTGCCCAAGGCGATGCGCGTGGTCGGCTACTGGGTCGGTCGCGCGCGCGGCGTCGCGCGCCAGTTCCGCTCCGGCTTCGACGCCATGGTGCGCGAGGCGGAGCTGGAGGAGATGGAGAAGAAATGGGCGGCGGAGAATGAGCGGATCATGCGCGAGCATCCGCAGCCCACCGCCGACGCTGCGCCGTACGGCGATGCGGCGGCGACGGCGCCCGAGATGACGGAAGCCGAGAAAGCCGTGACGGTGGAGCGGCCGGAAGTGGCGCCCGCGGCGGATGATGAGGCCGCGCGGCCTGCGGGCCGGACCGAGGGGGCCTCCTCGTGAGCGAGATCGACGACAGCCGGGCGCCTCTGCTCGACCACCTGATCGAACTTCGCCGTCGATTGCTGTACTGCATCCTCGCGGTCGCGGCGGCGTTCGCGGTATGCTTCTATTTCTCGGAAGCGATTTTCGGCTTCCTGGTCCAGCCGCTGTTGAGGGCGGGCCAGGGGACGCTGATCTACACCGAAATCTTCGAGGCCTTCTTCGTTCAGGTGAAGGTGGGGTTCTTCGCGGCGATGATGGTGTCCTTCCCGGTCATCGCCAACCAATTGTGGCAGTTCGTCGCGCCTGGCCTGTACCGCAAGGAGAAGCGGGCGCTGCTGCCGTTCCTGCTGGCGACGCCGGTATTGTTCCTGATGGGCGCGGCGATGGCGTATTTCGTTGCCATCCCGATGGCACTGCACTTCCTGCTCGGTTTCGACGGCATCGTCGGCGGGGTGCGACGCGAGGCGTTGCCGGCGGTCGGCAACTACCTGTCGTTCATCATGCAATTCCTGTTCGGTTTCGGGTTGTCGTTCCTCCTGCCGGTCCTGCTGATGCTGCTGGAACGCGCCGGAATCGTGACACGTCAGCAGTTGATCTCCGCCAGGCGCTACGCGATCGTGGGTGCCACGGCGATCGCCGCCGTGCTCACCCCTCCGGATCTGATGAGCCAGATCCTGCTCGCCGTCCCACTCGTCATCCTTTACGAACTCGCGATCATCGGCATCTGGTTTACCGAACGCCGCCGCGCGCGCGAGAAGGTGATCGAGGAAGCTTGATTGCCAGTGCGGAGTGACGGGGTGACCGTCACCTCCGCGGGGCGCCGCCGGCGGGGTGGGATCGATGTCACGTCGCCTCAATCCAAGATCGTCGCGATTAGATGGTCGTGAGCGCTGTCCGATGCACGATAGCCGCTTGGGCTAAGCGAAGGTGAAGCAGCTATCGCAGCGTCAGTGCTCTTGTCACACGCTTCTACTTCGATGCCAGCATAGAAGCGCGCTATACTCCGGATGCGCGAACGGGCGCCCGCGTCGAATACGCGGGCGCCCGTCCTGTCGTGATCGCCGGGCTTACTTGGCGCCGTCGGCGGCATTGGCGACGGCATTGCCGGCCGAGCTGACGTCGCGACCCGCACCTTCGACGGTGTTACATGCCGACACGAGCAGTGCCGTTGCCGCGATGGCGAGACCAACGAGATTACGCATGAGATACCTCCTGAACAGGCTTGAATGCCGCAGGTGGCAATGATCGTCCGCGGGGTTCGTTCCACGCGCGGTACGATCCGGTGCTCTGAGTAGGTGGTAACGGAAGAGATTAAGGCCCGAAAGCGTCACCGGGGGGGAGGGGTAGACGCTTCCGGGCCTATGTCGTGGATCGCGATAAGCGGGGGGGGCGTAAGGTCGCGATCCGCTATGCATAACCAGCAATGAGCGGCCGGGTTCCGCGCGGGGGCGGGCTTCCCGGAAATAATTCTCGTCAGTCGCGGCCGATCACGGCAACGGCGATCTCGTAGGCGCCGGTGAGCGGATCGTGGTGCAGCTTGGAGCGCAGCTGGCGCGACAGGCCTTCCATGACGCGGCCGTAGCGGGTGCCGGCGAGGTCCCTCAGCGTGTCGCCGTCGACCAGCGCGCGGGAAACGACGCGCAGCACGGCACGGGTATCGGTGTCGGCGGGCTTCACCGACACGCGGATCTGCGCGGCGGGATCGCAGCCGGCGGCGAGCTCGATCGCCTCCGTCACTAGGAAGGCGACGGCGACCGCCACGTCCTGGTTGACCAGGAACGGATCGACGTCGAGCGTCAGGCCGATCATGTGCTGCTGTTCGGAGGCGGTGGCGCGCAGGTTGGAGGCGAGTTCGCCGATCAGCGTGCGCAGATTAAGGCCGCGATGCTCCTCCAGCTCGGCGAAATGATGGCGGTGGACGACCGCCAGCGCGTCGACCCGGCGCTGGATCGAGGCATAGGCCGCGGTCGCATCGGCGGAGCGCGCGCCGCGCGCGTGGAAGTTGATGAGACTGGAGATGACCTGAAGGTTGTTCTTGACGCGGTGATGGACCTCGCGCGTCAGCTTGGTCTGCCGACGCAGGCCTTCCTCCAGCCCCTCCTCGTGATCGGCGACGGTGCGCGACAGGGTCCGGAACGTATCGGCGAGGTCGCTGATCTCCTGCGTGGGCAGCATCCAGCCGCGCGGATCGATGACGGTGCCGGGCGTATAGGCGGCAACGCCCGCGCGAAGCCGCCGCAACGGCCGCAGCAGCAGCCGATCCACGACCAGCCAGGCGATGCCCGCGGCGGCCGCCCACATCAGCAGCGGCAGCAGCAGCGCGATGACCAGCGACGAGGTGATCGGCGCGCTGCGCACGCTGGTCTGCAGGCGCAAGTCGGCGATACCGAGCGGCGTCTCCATCGTCTCCAGCCGCTGGAACACGCCGCCCGCCGGCGCCGGCTCGAGCGGCAGCGCCTCGCCGTCGACGATCAGCGCGCTGGCGAAGCTCGTCGCGCGGCTGGTCGGCTGACCCAGGCGGCGCAGCACGTCGCGCGGGAAGAAGGCACGCGCCGACACGTCGTCGCGCGCGCCCTCGACACTGAGCACGACGCCGCGGGCGGGGAGGATGTCGGCGCCGAAGGCAGTGCCGTCGGGCAGGCCGTCCGTGGCGGGCAGGCGCGTGCCGCACAGCAGGCGACCGTCACGACCGGCAATTTCGAACCGGGCGCCGGCGGAGGCCTGTTGCGCGAACACGCCCTGGGCGCGCGCGCAGCTCGCCGCGTCGGTGGGGTCGATGCCGAGCGCGTTCACCGCGACGCGCAGCGCCGTCATGTCGCCGACCAACTCGATCGCGATCGCGCGTCCGCTCTCGGCGGCGGCGATGCGCAGCCGGGCGCGCGCCTCGGCATCGGCGAGGCGGCTGGTCTGGAGCGTCGCAAATACGGCGATCAGCGCCAACGGCAGCAGCGCGGCGCTGAGGATCAGGAACAGCTTGGCGCCCGTCGGCCAGCGCGCGATGCGGCTGCTCCGCGGGAGCGGCGCGTCGTCGGGCTGGGGCGCGGGATCGATGTCGCTCATCGATCCGCCGGTCAGGATAGCTTGCCGAGCAGATCCAGCAGGTCGTCCGGCACCTTCTCCTCCACGGTACGCTGATATACCGAGCGAAGCGCCGATCCCATCTCGCGATCGGACCCCAGTTCCGGCGCGGTATCCAGCGAAGGCGCCGTTTTCTTCTTATCTTGACCCAACCCGAAAAAATCCCCCTGGGGACGCCCGGCGGAGAAGGCCGGACGACCGGTGCCTCATCTCCAGGCACGGCTTCAACAAGGGGCGGAAACTAATCGGCGCTTCGTTGGTTCCGACCCTTGCACGAAAAAGCAGATCGCCGTGCACGGGGGGCTTCCATGCGGTGTTCCGCATTGCATCGGCGCCGTCCCGCGCACAGATGGGCTGGACGTTCACCCCTTCAACCGCCGCGACGACCCGTCGTCGCGGGTCGGCCAAACAAGTTCTCCAGGGAGTTTTCACCGCCCATGTCGCTCGGACAGCAACTCGCCCCGCACCTTCCTTTCCTGCGGCGCTACGGCCGGGCCCTGACCGGCAGCCAGACGCACGGCGACCGTTACGTGCGTGCCACGCTGGAGGCGATCGTCGCGGCGCCCGACCAGTTCCCGCGCGACGTGGAGCCGCGGCTGGGTCTCTACCGGATGTTCCAGGGCATCTGGAATTCGGCCAATTACGACGAGATGGAGGACCATCTCGGCAGCGAGTTGGACGGGGCGGAAGCGGTGACGCGCGCGCGCCTCGCTCGGATGACGCCGCTGTCGCGCCAGGCGCTGCTGCTCACCGCGATGGAGGGCTTCACCCCGGAGGACGCGGCCTATCTGATCGACACGGACGCGAGCGAGGTCGAGCGGCTGGTGGCGGAGGCGCTGTCGGAGATCGAGAACCAGACGCGCGCGCGCGTGCTCATCATCGAGGACGAGCCGATCATCGCGATGGATATCGAGGCGATCGTCCGCGACTTGGGCCACGACGTGACCGGCGTGGCGGTGACGCGCGACGAGGCGGTGGGCCTGGCGATGGAGGACCGACCGGGTCTGGTACTGGCGGACATCCAGCTTGCCGACGACAGTTCGGGCATCGACGCGGTCAAGGATATCCTGGCCGAGTTCGAGGTGCCGGTGATCTTTATCACCGCCTTCCCGGAGCGGCTGCTGACCGGCGAGCGGCCTGAGCCGACGTTCCTCATCACCAAGCCGTTCCAGCGGTCCACGGTGAAGGCGGCGATCAGCCAGGCGCTGTTCTTCGACCAGAACACCGCGCCCGAGTGATTTCACTCGCGGCGATGACAAAGGTTACGGACCTAAAACGATTTTCGGGGGTTTGAAGAGCCATGGCTGATCCGAACGACCGCATCGAACTCAACACCGACGAGGCTCGCGCCGGATCGACGCCGCATATGACGCGGTACATCCTGCCCATCTCGCTGGTGCTCATCATCGTGATCTTCGCGGTCATGGTCTTGCGCTGAGGCGATTTCCTGAACCACGTGATGGAAAAGGGGCGGATCGCTCCTAGATATTGGCCCGGCGCGCGTGTGCCGGGCTGCATGATCGGAAATGAATGACTGAGACCACGCTGCGCGACGATGACGCGGACACGCCGGAGGCGGCGCCCGTCGAGCACGTTTCGCTGTCCGACCCGGAGTTCAAGACGCAGCTCGCCCAGGTCATCCCGCACCTGCGCGCGTTCGGTCGTTCGCTGTCGGGCAGTCGCGACCTCGCCGACGATCTGGTGCAGGAGACGCTGTTGAAGGCGTGGGCGGCGCGCAAGCGCTTCCAGGCCGGTACCAACATGCGTGCCTGGACCTTCATCATCCTGCGCAATCTTTATTTGTCGCAGATGCGCCGCGCGCGCTTCAAGGGCGAGTGGGACGATCTCGTGGCCGACCGCATCCTGGCGGCACCGGCCAGCCAGGATCGCCACGTCGAGCTGGGCGACATGCAGCGCGCGCTGATGCATCTGCCGCAGCCGCAGCGCGAAGCGCTGATCCTGGTCGGCGCGGGTGGCTTCGCTTATGAGGAAGCGGCCGAGATCTGCCAGGTGGCGGTGGGCACGATCAAGAGCCGGGTGGCGCGCGGTCGTGTCGCGCTCGAGGCGCTGATGACGGATGGGCAGCTACCGTCACGCCGTGAGCACGTCACTGATACCAGCAAGACGGTGCTCGATACCATCATGGGCAATGTCGATCAGCTCAGCGGCGGCCGCTGATCCGTTCGGCATCCGGCTTCGTTTCCATGCGGGGCAGCAGGCGCGCGATCGGATCGGGGATGGCGCGGTGAACAGCGTAGACCCGCTGCAGCAGTGCGCCGATCGCATCCCAGCGGCGCGGCGGACGCACGACCTGCTCGCCGTCGTGTCGATCGATCAGCAGGGATGACGTCGGTGTCATATCAGTGAAACGCATCGTTGTCGCTTTCGTTGCCCGCGATCGTTGACCTCGCGGTGCGTGACGTCGTGATCGATCCCCGGCTGCCGGAGGCGCTGGAGCGGGCCCGGCGATGGTCGCCGTTCCTCGATATGCTCGCCGCGCGCGAGCCGGCGATCGCCGCGGCGGCGGCGGAAGGGCGGCTCGACCGATCCCTGCCAGCGATCGATCCGGCGATGCCGGTCGGTCGGGCGCTGCGCCTGCGCCGTCGGTCGCTGGCGCTGTCGGTGGCATTGGGCGATCTGGCCGGCGTGCTCGACCTGACCGGCGTGACGCGGGCGCTGAGCGACTTCGCCGACGAGGCGCTGGACCTGGCGATCGGCACCGCGATTGCCGAGCGCTACCCGGACGCGGAGCCGCTCGGGTTCGCCGGCATCGCGCTGGGCAAACAGGGCAGCCGCGAACTCAACTATTCCTCCGACATCGATCCGATCCTGTTGTTCGATCCCGAGACGCTGCCGCGGCGCGCGCGAGAGGAGCCGGAGGAGGCGGCGGTGCGGATCGCGCGCCGGGCGGTGGAGCTGTTGCAGGCGCGCGACGGCGACGGGTACGTGCTGCGCGTCGACCTGCGACTGCGGCCGTCGCCCGAGGTAACGCCGATCGCGGTGCCGGTGAACGGCGCCATCGCTTACTATGAGAGCCAGGCGCTGGCCTGGGAACGCGCCGCCTTTATCCGCGCCCGCGCCGCCGCGGGCGACCACGCGCTGGGGCAGCGTTTCCTGGACGCGGTGCGGCCGTTCGTGTGGCGGCGGACGCTCGATTTCGGCGCGGTAGGCGAGATGCGGGCCTTGTCCGCACGCATCCGCGACCATCACGCGCACGGCCAGCGTCTGGGGCCGGGATACGATCTGAAGCGGGGGCGCGGCGGCATTCGCGAGGCCGAGTTCTTCGCGCAGATCCATCAGCTGATCCACGGCGGCCGAGACCCCGTGCTGCGCGCGCCGGCGACGCGCGACGCGCTGGAGGAGCTCGCCATCGCCGGCTGGATCGACGTGGGCGAGGCGCACGCGCTGGCCGACGCGTACGCGCTGCTCCGGACGATCGAGCACCGGGTGCAGATGGTGGACGACAGGCAGACGCACGCGCTGCCCGCGGGCGAGTCGCTGGACGGGGTGGCGCGGTTGCACGGGCTGGCGGACGGAGCGGCGCTGATCGACCTGCTCGCCCCGCACGTCGAGCGGGTCGGGCGCATCTACGACGCGCTCGACGATCGGCAGCGGCCGGCGCTGTCGCGCGATCCGGCGCTGCTCGGTGCGGCGCTGGGCGCGGCCGGCTTCGCAGAGGAGGCGGCGGCGCGGGTCGCGGCGTGGCGGGCGGGCACCTATCCGGCGCTGCGCAGCACGGCGGCGCGCGACGCACTGGAGGCGGTGCTGCCGGTCCTGGTCGAGGCGCTGGGCGCCGCGCCCGATCCCGGGGCGGCGCTCAACCGGTTCGACCGGATGCTGGAGCGGATGCCCAGCGCCATCAACGTGTTCCGGCTGCTGGAGGCGCGGCCGGGGCTGGCGGAACTGCTCGCTCGCATCCTCGCCCATGCGGGCCCGCTCGCCGACGAGCTGGCGCGGCGGCCGGCGTTGATCGACGGGCTGATCGACGCGACGGCGCTGGGCGACGTGGGCACGGTAGAGACGCTGGCCGCGGCGATGCGCGGCGGCGACGCGGACGATTATCAGGGGCGGCTCGACCATGTCCGCCGCGTGGTCGGCGAGCGGCGTTTCGCGCTCGGCGCGCAGATCGTCGCGGGCAGCGCCGACCCGCTCGATGTGGCGGCCGGCTACGCCCGCGTCGCGGAGGCGGCGGTGGCGGTGCTCGCCGAGGCGACGGTGGCGGAGTTCGCGCGCGCGCACGGTCGGGTGCCCGGCAGCGAGCTGGTGATCCTGGCGCTGGGGCGGCTGGGCGGTGGCGCGCTGACCCACGCGTCGGACCTCGACCTCGTCTACCTGTTCACGGGCGATTTCGGCGCCGAGTCGGACGGGGCACGGCCGCTCGGCGCGACGCTCTACTACAACCGGCTGGTCGCGCGGGTGACGGCGGCGCTGTCGGTCGCGACGGCGGCGGGGCCGCTCTACGAGGTTGACACGCGGCTGCGGCCATCGGGCGCGCAGGGGCCATTGGCCGTGTCGCTCGACAGTTTCGCGCGCTACCAGCGCGAGGACGCCTGGACCTGGGAGCATATGGCGCTGACCCGCGGGCGCGCGGTGTTCGGCTCGGCGGCGGCGCGGCAGGCGGTGGCGGCGGTGATCGCCGGCGTGCTCGGCGGCGAGCGGCCGGCGCGCGACGTGGTGGCGGACGCGCGCGGGATGCGCGACGAGATGGCGCGGCACAAGCCCCCGCGCGGCGAGATCGACGCCAAGCTGCTGCCCGGCGGGCTGGTCGACCTGGAGTTCGCCGTGCACGTGCGGCAACTGACCTGCCGGACGGCGTTTCACCCCGACTTGGCCCAGGCGATCGACCGGCTGGTCGAGGCGAAGCTGGCACCGGCAGCGATTCGCGGGGCGCACGACGTGCTGGGGCGGTTGCTGGTGGTGTTGCGCCTGCTCGCGCCCGACGCGGCGGCGCCGGTGCCGGCGACGCGCGCGCTGGTCGCGGCGGCCCTGGGCGAGGAGGATTGGGACGGCGTGGTTGCCAGCCTGGCGGCGGCGCGGCAGGAGGTGGCGGCATGGTGGCAGCAGATCACGTGATCGCGCCGGGCGATCCGATCCCGGCGGTGACGCTGGTGGGGCAGGCGGGGACGATCGACCTTGCCGCCATATCGGGCGCGCTGGTCGTCTATTTCTATCCCAGGGCGGATACGCCGGGGTGCACGCGCGAGGCGCAGGACTTCTCCGCGTTGAGCGAGGCGTTCGCCGCGGCGGGCGTGCGGGTGATCGGCGTCTCGCGCGACGCGCCGGCCAGGCACGCGCGCTTCGCCGCCAAGCACGATTTAACGGTGGAGCTGGCCAGCGACGAGGACGGCAGCGCCTGCGCGGCGTTCGGGGTGTGGGGCGAGAAACAGCTCTACGGCAAGACGTACATGGGCGTGGAGCGCGCGACCTTCCTGTTTCGCGACGGGCGGCTGGTGCGGGCGTGGCGCAAGGTCAAGGTGCCGGGCCACGCCGCGGCCGTGCTGGAGGCGGCGGAAGCTCCACGTGACCGATAGCGTCGCCGCCGCGTGCCGGGCCGTGCTGCTCGCCGACGAGCCGCGGGCCAAGGTGCGGCTGGCGCGGGCGGCGGCGCGGGCGTGGCGGCGCGGCGCCCTGGCGTATCGGTTCGACGCGGCGATGCCCGACGTGCCAGCGCGGCCCGACCGACCCGAGCTGCTGCCGCCCAATCGCATGCCCAAGCGGGGGCGCGGTGGATCGGAGCGGGGGCGGGCGGCGATGCTGCACGCACTGGCGCACGTCGAATATTCGGCGATCGACCTCGCCTTCGACGTCGCCGGACGGTTCGGCGCCGAGTTCCCGCGGCGCTTCGTCGACGACTGGCTGTCGGTGGGCGCGGACGAGGCGATGCACTTCGCGATCCTTGATCGCAGGCTGCGCGTGCTTGGCGGCGGGTACGGTACGCTGCCCGCCCATGCCGGCCTGTGGGAGGCGGCGGCCGCGACCGCGCACGACGCGGCGGCGCGGCTGGCGGTGGTGCCGATGGTGCTGGAGGCGCGCGGCCTGGACGTGACGCCGGCGACGGTGGCGCGGTTCGAGGCGGCCGGCGACGCGCCGTCCGCGCGCATCCTGCACCGCATCTACACCGACGAGATCCGCCACGTCGGCTTCGGCGCCAAATGGTTCGGCTATCTGTGCGCGAATGCGGGGATTCGGCCCGCGCCGCACTGGCAGCAGCTGGTCCGCACCCATTTTCGCGGGCAGCTGAAGCCTCCGTTCAACGATTCGGCGCGCACCCGCGCCGGTTTGACGCGCGACTTCTACGAACCCCTTGTCGCGGGCTGACTTCTTCCGCCACACAGGCTGCGACTGGCGAGCGGAGGGGCTGCGAACCAAGTCGGGGATGGACTGAGCCGGTCCTTTCGGGGGCGCCGGCGCTTCGCATTGGGGTTCGATGACCAAGCTGATTTCCCTGCTCGCCGCGGCGAGCTTCGTGGCTGCTCTGCCGGCTGCGGCAAATGCCAACGATGCCGCGACGGCGATGGCCGGGGCGGCCACGGCGACCGCCACCGCCGAGGTGGCGACTGAACAGCAGTTCAAGGCGCTGTTCCAGACCTGGAAGGGTTTCGACGGCGGCCTGCAGCCCAAGGGCGCGATCGCCATCCCCTCGGTCCAGCCGGTCACCGAGATGCAGTTCACCAGCAATTTCGGCATCCGCAGCGATCCGTTCCAGGGCACCGCGCGGATGCACGCCGGGGTCGACATCCGCGGGCCGATCGGCACGCCGATCTACGCGACCGCCGACGGCATCGTCGCGCATGCCGATCGCCAGGGCGGTTATGGCAATTTGATCGAGATCAACCACGGCAAAGGTATCGCGACCCGGTACGGCCACCTGTCGAAGATTCTCGTCGCCGATGGCGGCCGGGTGACACGCGGGCAGCTGATCGGGCTGATGGGATCGACCGGCCGGTCGACCGGTTCGCACCTCCATTACGAGGTGCGGATCGACGGGCACGCGGTCAACCCGCTGCCGTTCCTGACCACCTCCGACTATTTGCTCGCGTCGCAGGACCAGGCGGTGCGGATGATCCCGGTGACGACCGAGGCGGCGCAGGACTGATCCGGTTGTCCCCGGGCTCGCCCGAGCCTATCTGCCGATCATGACCGACATCGCCCTGACCCCGGCCGCGGCCGCCCGCGTGGCGACGATCGCAGCGAAGCAGAACAAGCCCGCGATCCTGCGCCTGTCGGTGGATGGCGGCGGCTGTTCGGGCTTCCAGTATAAATTTGGTTTTGCCGACGCCGCCGAGGGCGACGACACGGTGGCGGAGACGGACGGCGTGCGGCTGGTGGTCGACAGCATCAGCCTGGATTTGGTCCGCGGTGCGCGGGTCGATTACGTCGAATCGCTGGGCGGCGCGGCGTTCAGGGTCGACAATCCGGTCGCGGCGTCCGGTTGCGGTTGCGGAACCAGCTTCTCGGTTTAAGACCGGTGGCGTGAAGATCGTCACCTACAACGTCAACGGCATCAAGGCGCGGATCGACCGGCTGGTCGAGTATCTGACCGAGGCCGACGCCGACATCGTCTGCCTTCAGGAACTGAAGGCGTCCGACGAAACATTCCCGCTGCCGGCGATCGAGGCTGCGGGGTACGGTGCAGTATGGCATGGGCAGAAGGCGTGGAACGGCGTCGCCGTGCTCGCCCGCGGCAAGACGCCGGTGGAGCGGCTGCGCGGCCTGCCCGGCGAGCCGGAAGACGAGCAGAGCCGCTACCTGGAGTGCGAGGTGGACGGCCTGGTCGTCGCGTCGCTCTACCTGCCCAACGGTAACCCGCGGCCGGGCCCCAAATTCGACTACAAGCTACGCTGGATGGAGCGGCTGCGCGCGCGCGCCGACGCGTTGCTGGCGGAGGAGGTGCCGGCGGTGCTGGCGGGCGACTATAACGTGATTGCCAACGACGACGACACCTTCTCCGTCCGCGCGATGCAGGACGACGCGCTGATGCAGCCGGAAAGCCGTGCCGCCTATCGCCGGCTGCTGGCGTCGGGCTGGACCGATTCGCTGCGCACGCGGCATCCGACGGGAGGGGTGTGGACCTTCTGGGATTATCAGGCGGGCGCCTGGGCACGCGACGCGGGGTTCCGCATCGACCATCTGCTGCTCAGCCCGCCGGCCGCCGACCGGCTGGTCGATGCCGGCGTCGACAAGGAGTTTCGCGGGCGCGAGAAGGCGAGCGACCACGCGCCGACCTGGGTCTCGCTGCGATGAAGGTCGCGGTGGCCACGGCGGCGCTGCTGCTGCCGGCGGCCGCGTGGGCGCAGGACGAGGGGCCGCGCTTCTGTCCCAATCGTCCGTCGCTGGAGAGTTCGGCCTGCACCACCGAGCCGGGGCGTGTGCATGTCGAGTTCTCGGTCGCCGACTGGACGCTGGACGACGATGCCGGCGAGCGGAACGACACGATCCTGGGCGGCGATTTCCTCGCCAGGCTGGGCGTCGGGTCGTCGACCGAAGTGCAGCTCGCCTGGACGCCGGTCGCCTACGCGCGCACCCGCGACAAGGCGACTGGTGCCGTCAGTCGTGTCGCGCGGCCGGGCGACGCGCGGCTGGCGGTGCGGCAGAACCTCGCCAATCCGGACGGCAGTGGCCTGTCCTACGGGCTCGAACCGTTCGTGACGCTGCCGGTCGGGCGGTCGCCGGTCGGGGCGGGCACCTGGGGCGCGGGCGTGGTGCTGCCGGTGACGTACGACGTCAGCGACACGGTGAACGTCGGCTTCACCGGCGAGCTCGACGCAGCGCCGGACGACGACGGCCGCGGCCGGCACCTCCAGTATAGCGGCGTCGCGGCCACCTCGTTGCAACTGACGCGAGCGTTGTCGCTGACGGTGGAGGGCGAGTTGCTGCGCGACCGCGATCCGACGGGGCACGAGACGCAGGCGCTCGCCGGGCTCGGCATGTTGTGGAAGTACAGCCGCACGCGTGCCTTCTACGCGGAGGCGATCGGCGGGTTGAACGGTGCCTCGCCCGACGTGCAGCTTTACGCGGGGGTGGCGGCATTGTTCTGATGCCGGCTTCCTGTCGCCTCTGATGTCCACCGACCTAGGTCGTTGATGCAAATATCTACCCCGGCGCAGGCCGGGCCCAGTTGGGAAACGGTAAGGATGAGGGAAGCGCTCCTCACGTCGGCCGATGCAACTGGGCCCCGGCCTGCGCCGGGGTGGATGTCAGGACGGAAAAGCGCCGACTTGATCCTGCGTGAAGTCGGCGGCGAGCGCTCCTACAGCGCCTTCTCGTACACGTTGTACACCTTGTTCACCCGGCTGCGGATCGTCTCGGCGATCGAGCGCATGCCCTGGTTGTCGTCCAGGACCCAGCCGATCTCGCCGCGACTGGCACCGTAGCGCTCCACCGAGGCGCGGCGGATATACTCGATCATCATGAAGGCGAGCTGCGACGCCATGCGCGACGATTGCAGGTCCTTGACCACACCCATCAGCGGCACGCGCATGGTGCGGACCTTGGGCGCGCGCAGCCACAGGAGCAGCTTGGCCCAGCCGAACGGGAGCAGCGATCCGTTCAGTGGCCGGATCGCCTCGTTCAGGTCGGGCAGGGTAATCATGAAGGCGACCGGTCGGCCGTCCAGCTCGGCGATGCGGATCAGGTCGTTGAACACGATCGGCTTCAGCTTGACGCCCACGTCCTTGATCTCGGGCGGGGTAAGGGGAATGCCGCCCCAGTTTTCCGACCATCCGTCGTTGAGGATATCCAGGATGATCGCGGCCTCTTCCTCGAACTTCGACTTGTCGACCTCGCGGATGCGGATGCGCTCGTTCTTCTCGCCCGACGCGATGATCCGCTGTACGATCGGCGGGAAGGTTTGCGTGATGTCGAGTTCGTACGTCATCAGCTGCTTGACGAGGGTATAGCCAGCCACCTCGATCCAGCCGCGATATTCGGGTTTGTGGTGGCCCATCATCACCGTGGGAGGATGATCGTACCCTTCGACCAGCAGGCCCGGTTCCTCCCAGATCGATTGCGAGATGGGGCCGAGCGCGCGCGTCATCCCCTCGGCACGGAGCCATTGTTCGGCACGGGCGAGCAGGGCGAGGAAGATATCTTCCCGCTCCGCGTCCATCAGTCCCCACTGGCCGACGCCCGGTCCGAACCCCAGTGCCGGATCAATCGTCAGCGCCAGCGTATCGATGTGCGCGGAGATACGCCCGACGACGCGGCCATTCTCCTCGGCCAGGAACAGCTGCGCCTTGGCGTGGCTGTACCAGCCGTTCTTCTCGGGCGTAATCATGCCCAGCGCCTCCGACCTGAGCGGCGGCACCCAGTGCGGATCGTCGGCGTAGAGGCGGAAGGGCAGGTCGACGAACGCCTTGCGGTCGCGCTTGGTCTCCACGGGGCGTATCGTCAGCGTGTCGGTCATCGATCGTTCCTTGCCTGTTAGTGCCGTAAACGGCCGGATCGATCATAGCGAGTGGCGATTCTCGGCCGCGGACGGCTGTAAACACCATGCTGTCGCCACTATTTGCAGGGCATGGAGATGCCCATGGCCAGCAGTTTCACGCTCGATCGCGCGCCCGCGCCCGTTTCCGCGGGCGCCGCGCCCGTCAGGACCGCCGACGACAAGGCGATGCTGCGTGCCGCCGCCGACCTGACCCGCCAGCTGTCGACGCCCAGGCCCACGATCTACTGGGCGGACCTGCTCGGCTCGGCGCTGATCGGTTACGGCGCACTGGCGGTGGCGATCCTGTCCGCCTCGACGGCGGTGAGCGTGGTCGCCGGCATCGTCGCGGTGCTGGGCCTGTACCGCGCGATGAGCTTCATCCACGAGGTGAGCCATATGAAGCACAGTAGCCTGCCGCATTTCCGCGCCGGCTGGAACGCGGTGGTCGGCGTGCCGATGCTGATCCCGTCCTTCATGTACGAGGGCGTGCACAACCTTCATCACGCGAAGACGCGTTATGGCACCGTGGAGGACCCGGAATATCTGCCGCTGGCGCTGATGAAGCCGTGGACGCTGCCGCTGTTCATCGTCGTGTCGGCGCTGGCACCGGTGGCGTTGCTGTTCCGCTACGCCGTGCTGTCGCCGCTCTCGCTGCTGTCGCCCAGGCTGCGGACCGTGGTGGTGGAGCGTTACTCTGCGCTGGCGATCAACCCGCAATTCCGCCGCCGCGCGCCGGAGGGCGAGGCAAAGGCGCAGTGGAACCGGATTGAGACGGCGGCGAGCCTGTGGGCGATCGCGCTGATCGCGCTGGTGGCCACGGGAACGCTGTCGCCTCGCTCGTTCGCGATCATCCTGGCGGTCGCGTCGGCGGTGGCGGTCGTCAACCAGGTGCGGACGCTGGTCGCGCATCTGTGGGAGAATGACGGCGAGCCGATGAGCGTCACCGCGCAGTATCTCGACACCGTCAACGTGCCGCCGCCGACGCTGCTGCCGGCGCTGTGGGCACCGGTCGGCCTGCGCTATCACGCGCTCCACCACCTGCTGCCGAGCGTTCCGTACCATGCGCTGGGCGAGGCACACCGGCGGCTGTCGGCGATGCTGGAGCAGGACTCGCCGTACCACAAGGCGAGCTATCCGGGATTGCCGATGCTGGTCGGCAAGATCGCGCGGAGCACGATGCTGAAGCGGTGAGCGGCGAAAGCAACGTCGTAGGAGGTGGCCGCTCCCCGGCCGCGCCGACGTGACGAGTGTTCACTTTGCGGAGCTAGAGCATCTAGCTCTAACACCGTTCGCGCTGAGGAGGCATTGAGCTTGTCGAAATACCGTCTCGAAGCACATGCCCTTCGAGACGAGGCTTCGACAAGCTCAGCTTCTCCTCAGGGCGAACGGTCGTCGTCAGGATTTGCGCTCAATACTTTTGGAGAGGCCGCCCGCTTATTCCTCGGTCCGGAACAGCACCGCCTCGCCGATCAGGAAGAACAGCAGGAACGGCGCCCAGGCGGCCAGGAAGGGCGGGTAGGCGCCGAGATTGCCCATCGCCAGCGCGAAATTGTCGGCGACGAAATAGGCGAAACCGAGCGCCATGCCGATCACCGCGCGCACGAACAGCTGGCCCGAGCGCGCAATGCCGAAAGCGGCGACGGCGCCGAGCAGCGGCATCAGGATCGACGATAGCGGCCCCGACAGCTTGTGCCACAGCGCGCCCTCCAGCGCCTTGGTCGGGCGGCCCGCGTCGGCGAGGTCGTCGATAGCCTCGTTCAGCTGGTCGAAGGGCAGGCTGTCCGGATCGACGGTGGCGAGCGTGAACTGGTCCGGGCGAACGCCGCGGCCGATGACGACCGATCCCAGCCGAGTCTGGCGGCCATCGCCGACGGTAAAGCGCGTGGCGTCGGGGCCGATGCGCCAGCCGTCGCCGTCGCGCACGCCGCGGGTGGCGCGGACGATCGATCGCAGGTTGCCGCCGGCCCGGTCGTAGAGGGTGACGCCGCCCATAATTGCAGCGTCGCCGCGCCCGCGGATCTGGTCCGCCTCGATCAGATCGTCGCCGTCGCGCACCCACACGTTGCTGCGGTCGCCGCGATCGATCGGCAGCGGACCGTAATCGACCTTCTGCCACTGCGTCAGGGTCGCGGTGGCGCGCGTCACCACGCGCTCGTTGAAGGCGAAGGACAGGATCGCGACGCCCATGCTGGCGACGATCAGCGGCGCCAGCACCTGGTGCGCCGACAGGCCCGCGGCCTTCAGCGCCACCACCTCGCTGTTCTGGTTCATGGTGATGAGCGTCAGGATGGTGCCGAGCAGCACCGAGAAGGGCAGGAAGCGCGCGATGATCTGCGGCGCGCGCAGCGACACGTAGGTCCACACCTGCGCCTGGCCGTTGCCGGGCACCGCGAGGATGTCCCCCGACTCGCTCAGCAGATCGAGCGCCTGGAGGACGAGCACCAGCGCGAACAGGATCGCGAAGGTGCGCACCAGGAACAGCCGCCCGGCATAGCGCGCGAAGGTGCGCGACGGAAAGAAGCTCATGCCCTTCATGGTGCGGCCCTCATTGCGGCGCCAGTTCGCGGCGGCGACCGGGTAGGCGACGGGTGATCGCCTTTGCCAGCTTGGCGAAGCCGCGTTCCAGCGCGCCGATCGGCTGGCCGCCCGGCACGTGCGCGATCTGATAGTACATCCACCAGACCAGCGCCGCGAACAGCGCGAACGGTGTCCATAGCGCGAGCGCGGGATCGACCCGGCCCAGCTCGCCGATGCCCTGCGCATATTCGTTGATCTTGTGATAGGTGACGATCATCACGATCGACAGGAACACGCCGAGCGCCGAGGACGATCGCTTCGGCGGCACGCCCAGCGCGGCAGCGAGCATCGGCAGCAGGAACATCGTCGCCACCTCCACCAGGCGGAAGTGAAATTCGGACCGGCTGGCGTCGCGCAGCCGCTCGGTGCCGCCGGCATGGCCAAGGCGCGCGAGTTCGGGCAGGGTGAATTCCAGATTGCGGCCGCCGCGCTGGCGGAAGCTCTCGATCTTGGGTAGGTCGATCGGCAGGTCGTGGGCGGTGAACTGCAAGACCCGCGGGGTGCGGAAGTCGGGCCGGTTGTGGACCAGCGTGCCGTTATTCAGGCGGAAGATGATGACGTTGGGATCGTCCGTCGCCATGAATTGCCCGCGCTCGGCGGTGACGGCCAGCCAGTCCTGCTTGGGCGTCTGCACGTGGACGAAGATGCCGGACAGGTCGCGCCCCGAATCGCGGCTGCGCTCGATCCGGAGCGTCATGCGGCTGCCAAGATGGGTGAACTCGCCGACCTTGATCGACGCGCCGAGCGCGCCGGTGCGCAGTTCGAAGCGCAGCCCCTCGTAGTAATAGCGCGCGATCGGCTGCACGTAGCCGACGATCGCCAGGTTCACGGCGGCCAAGCCGATGGCGTAGAGGTATGGCACGCGCAGTAGCCGGGCATAGCTCATGCCCACGCCGCGCATCACGTCCAGTTCCGACGAGGTGGCGAGGCGGCGGAAGGCGAGCAGGATGCCCAGCATCAGCCCGATGGGGATGCCCAGGCCCAGATATTCGGGCAGCAGATTGGCGAGCATCCGCCACACCACGCTGATCGGCCCGCCCTGCGTGGCGACGAAATCGAACAACCGCAGCATCCGGTCGAGCACCAGCAGCATGGCCGAGATGACGAGCGTGGCGAGCAGCGGCAGCGCGATCAGCCGCGCCATGTAGCGATCGATGGACTTCATGCGGGGGAACGCTCGCTCGGCAGGGTGGCGGCGGGTATAGGAGGCGGCGCGCCCGTCGTCTCCCCCCAAAAACGGTGCCTACTCGGCGGCGATCTGCGCCGGCGGCGGCGGTCGGCGGCGCATCGTGTCCGCGACGGCACGATCGAGCGCGGCGAGCGTGAACGGCTTGCGCAGCACCGCGTGGTCGCCGAACTCGGCGGCGTTGGCCTCGCCGGCGAAGCCGGTGACGAACAGCACGGCGACGTGTGGGAAGCGCGGCAGCAGCCCGGCCACCATCTCCGGCCCCGTCTGGCGCGGCATCAGCACGTCGGAGACGACCAGCGACACCTGCGGGTGGCGGGCGAGCAGGTCGGGCGCGTCGAGCGGGTCGGGGCAGGGGACCGTGCGATGGCCGAGCTCCTCCAGCGCGCCCACCGTCGCGGTCAGCACGCGCGGATCGTCCTCGACGACCAAGATGTCGTGGCCGTCCGCGTCGTCGGCGGCGACGGCATCGGCGACGGGCTCGGCCGCGGGCGACTCCACCGCGGCGACGTCGCGCGGCAGGTAGAGCGTGACGGTGGTGCCGCGTCCCGGCGCCGTGTCGATGCCGATCTCGCCGCCGTGAGCCTTGACGAAGGCGAAGATCTGGCTGAGGCCGAGGCCGGTGCCGCGTCCGGCTTCCTTGGTGGTGAAGAACGGCTCGAATACCCGTTCCGCCACCTCCGGCGTCATGCCGCAGCCGTCGTCGGCGACCGCCACGGTGACGTAGTCGCCCGCGGCGCAGCGGCCCACCGCCTCCGCGCCCAGCGTGACCGCGTCGGTGGCGATGGTGATGGTGCCGCGGCCGTTCACCGCGTCGCGGGCGTTGACGGCGAGGTTGAGGACGACGTTTTCCAGCTGCACCCGGTCCGCGCGGACGCGCCAGCCGTCGGCGCCGTCGCGGGTCACCAGCGTGATGCCGTCACCCAGCGTCCGGTCGAGCAGGTCGGACATCGCGGCGATCAGCGCGAAGGCGGCGATCGGTTCGGGCTTGAGCGACTCCTCGCGGCTGAACGCGAGCAGCCGCCGGGTCAGCGCGGCGGCGCGGTTGGCACCCTCTGTCGCGTTGTCGATGTGTCGACGTGTAGCTGCCAGCGTGGTGCTGCGCCGGGCAAGCTCCAGCCCGCCCAGCACCACCGCCAGCATGTTGTTGAAATCATGGGCGATGCCGCCGGTCAGCTGGCCCACCGCGTCCATCTTCTGCGCCTGGCGGAGCTTCGCCTCCTGCGCGCGCAGCTCCGCCGTGGCCTCGGTCACCGCGCGTGACAATTCCTGCGCACGCTCGCCCGCGGCCTCCGCGTCCGCCTGCGCCAGCGCGCGCTCGTTGGTGGCGCGCAGCGATACCCAGCCGAGCACGATGGCGCCCAGCACCAGCAGGATGCCGAACACGGCCAGCACGCCGGCGATGCGGCTGGACGCCGCGACGCTGCCCGCCGCCACCTGCGCCCGCTCGTCGAGCAACGCGCGCTCGCGGGCGATGACGGTGTCGAGCAGGTGGTTGATCTGAATGAGCGAGGCCGCCTTGCGCGTCTGGTAGAAGCGCGCATAGGCTAGGCTGTTCTTGCCGTAGGTCGTCGACAGCGCCGTGGTCGACAGTTCGCGACCGCGCGCTTCGTAGGCGGCGCGCAGCTGCCTGATCGCGGGGCCCTGATCCGAATTGTCGTGGGTGATGTGGTCGAGCCGGTCGATCTGCCCGCCCGCCAGCGTCCACTCGTCATAATAGAGCTGCCCGAGCTGCTTGTCGCCGGAGATGACGTAGCGGCCGAGCGACGCCTCCGACCGGGCGATGGTGCCGGCCAGCGTGCGCGCCAGGATCATCACGTCGTAGCTGTGCCGCTGCCGTGCCAGCGCCAGGTCGCGCTCGCGATTGGCGCCGCCCAGCGTCACGATCAGCGCGACCAGCACCGCCGCGGCGGTGAGCGCCATCGCGCCCAGCGCCAGCGTCTGCCAGAACCCTACGCCCCCCGGCGTGCCAGTGTCGCCATCCCGCTCCACGGGCCGTTTCTACCGCATTCGCCGCCGCGTCGGAAGCCGTGCCGCTCGGCTCAACCGATCGCCCCCACCGCCTGCCCCGCGCTGCGGAACATCGCCAGCACGCGGGTCAGCTGATCGGTCGTGTGTTCGGCACATAGCGAGCAGCGCAGCAGGTAGGTGCCCTGCGGTGTCGCCGGCGGCCGCGCGACGTTGACGTAGAGGCCGCCGTCCAGCAGCGCCTGCCACATCGCCACCGCCTGTTGCTGATCGTCGAGGATCACCGCGACGATCGCGCTCTGCGGCGTTTCCGTGCCGAGCTTGAAGCCCATGGCGGTCAGGCCGCCGTGCAGCTGCCGCGCATTGGCCCATAGCCGCTCGCGCTTCTCCGTCGCGGTCGCCAGCTTGCGGATCGAGGTGGCGGCGGTAGCGACTACGGAGGGCGGCAGGCTGGCGGTGAAGATATAGGGGCGGCAGGCGAGGCGGATCGCCTCGAACTTGGGATGGTCCGACACGCAGAAGCCGCCCACCGTGCCGACCGATTTGGAGAAAGTGCCGATGACGAAGTCCACGTCCAGGCCCTGATCCTCGTACACGCCGCGGCCGTTGGGCCCGAAGAACCCCATCGAGTGCGCCTCGTCGACCAGCACCATGGCGCCGTGCTTGCGGCTGACCGCGACCATCTCCCGAAGCGGCGCGATATCGCCGAGCATCGAGTAGACGCCTTCCAGCACGACGAGCTTGCCCGCTTCCTTGGGCAGGCGGCCGAGCCGCTTGTCGAGATCGTCGACCGAATTGTGGCGGAAGCGGACGATCTCGGCCACGCCCTGCTTGCAACCGTCGTAGATCGAGGCGTGGCTGTCGGCGTCGAGGATGACGTACTCGCCCTTACCCACCAGGGTCGAGATCATGCCGAGATTGGCCATGTAGCCCGTCGAGAACACGATCGCACCGGTCATGCCGTAGAAGTCGCGCAACGCCTGCTCGACCTCGACGTGATCCTGGAAGGTGCCGTTCAGCATCCGGCTGCCGTTGGTGCCGGAGCCGAAGCGGTCGAGCGCCTGCTTGCCCGCCGCGACCACGTCCGCGTCGAAGGTCATGCCCATATAGTTGTAGGTGCCGAGCAGGATCGTCTCCCGCCCCTTGATGACCGCCTCGGTCGGGCTGCGGACCTCTTCCATCACGATTGCGAAGGGATCGGTGACGCCGCTGTCGATCAGCGCCCGTCGCTCGGCGATCAGGCCGTCGAACTTCGACATCAGGTCGCGGTCCGGGGCGACGGGCGCCGGATCGAGATCGAGCGTCTCGGGCTGGAGGCCGGTTTCGGTCACTGCTTCAGCTTCTCCACCGCGTCGACCAGCTGGCCGACCGTCTCGATCTCGGCCTGCATGTTCATCGTGATGATGATGTCGAACTCGTCCTCGATCGCGGCGACGAAATCCATCACGGTCAGGCTGTCCCACTCCAGGTCGCCCTGGAAGGTGGTGGCGTCGGTCAGCGCGACGCCCTTCTTGTTGAATGGCTCGATCTGCCGGGTGACGGTGTCGAAGATGCTGTCGCGGTCGCTCATGCGGGGTCCTTGGGCGAGAATTGCGGCGGGGGTGCGGCTATAGCAGGCCGTTCGCGCGATACCACCGGGCGGTGTCGGCCAAGCCCTGCGGCGTGGCGACGCGGGGGCGCCACAGCGAGGCCGGGGGACGCCTGGCCGGGTCCACCGTCCAGTCGGGATGGCAGTACATTGCGACCCGGTCGGGGGTCAGCTTCGCGCCGGCCCCGCGCACCAGCCGGTCGCCGCGCGCGACCAGCGACAACAGCGCGCGGGGCAGGGGAAGGGGCAGCACGCGGCGGCCCACCGCCGCGCCGATCGCGCGCGCGAAGCCCGCGTGCGTCCACCCGTCCGTTCCGTCGTCCGCCTCGTAGATCGTCCGCGGGCCGTCACCCGTCGCCGCCGCCAGCAGCAGCGCAGCGAGATCGTCCACCGCGATCACCGACAAGCGGCCGGGCGGCGGCAGCATCACGACGCCGCGCCGGGCCATGCGGAACAGTTCCAGCTGCTCGAGGTCGCCGGGGCCGTAGACGCCGGGCGGGCGGACGATCGTCCAGGCGAGCGGCGACGCCGCCACCAGCCGCTCCGCCTCCGCCTTGGACCAGCCATAGTCGGACAGGCCGGGCTCGCGCGCCGCCAGCGAGGAGACGTGGACGAAGCGCGTCACGTCCGCCCGCGCGGCGGCGGCCAGCATGGCGCGCGTGCCCTCCACATTGCCCGCGACGAAGCCGGCCCGGTCGGCCGCGTTGACGACGCCGGCGACGTGGATTGCGGCGTCGGCGCCCGCCAGCAGCCGGTCGAGCGCGGGCGCGTCGTCCAGCGCGCCGGCGATCCAAGTGACGCCGAGGCGCTCCGGCTGCGGGCGCCTCGCCAGCGCGCGCACTTGGTGGCCCGCGGCGAGCGCCGCGTCGATCAGGCGCGCGCCGACGAAGCCGGTGCCGCCGGTGAGGGCGAGCACGGTCACAGCAGCGCCAGGTGGTTGCGGTGCACCACCGCGGCGCGCGGCGCGTAGCCGAGGATCGCCGCCTGCGCGTCGCTGCGATGGCCGATCAGGCGGCGCGCCTCGGCGGCGTCGTACTCGGCCAGGCCGCGGGCGACGGGGCCGGCGGGGCCGTCGATCGTGACCAGGTCGCCGCGCCCGAAACCGCCCTCCACCGCGACGATGCCGGCGGCGAGCAGGCTGCCTCCGCCCGCCAGCGCGGCGGTGGCGCCCGCGTCGATGCGGATCGATCCGGCCGCGGTCAGGCCGCCGGCCAGCCAGGCCTTGCGCGCCGTGGCGGTCCGCTCGGCGACGAACAGCGTGTGGACGCGCTCGCCCGACAGCGGGCGATCGACCCGGCCGGACGCGATCGCGAACGGGATGCCCGCGGCGGTCGCGATCCGCGCTGCGGCAATCTTGGACATCATGCCGCCCGATCCCAGGCCGGAGCCGGAGGTCGCGTCGGCCATGCCGGCGACCGCGTCGATCCGCTCCACCCGCGCGATGTGGCGCGCGCCCGGGTGGGTCGCGGGATTGGCGTCGTACAGCCCGTCGACGTCGGACAGCAGCACCACGCCGTCGGCCCCCGCGGCCTGCGCGACGCGGGCGGCGAGCCGGTCGTTGTCGCCGAAGCGGATCTCCTCGGTCGCGACGCTGTCGTTCTCGTTGAGGATCGGCACCGCGCCGAGCGCGAGCAGCCGGCCGAGCGTCGCCGCCGCGTTGAGGTAACGGCGCCGATCCTCCAGGTCGCCGAGCGTCACCAGCATCTGCGCGGCGGCGAGGCGGTGATCGGCGAGCAGCTCCGCCCAGACCTGCGCCAGCGCGATCTGCCCCGTCGCCGCGGCGGCCTGCGCATCCTCCAGGCTCGCGCGACCGCCCTTGGGCAGCGCCAGCCGCCGCGCGCCCAGCGCGATCGCGCCCGAGGAGACGATCGCCACCTGCTGCCCCGCCGCCACACGCTCCGCCACGTCGGCGACCAGCGTCGCCAGCCAGTCGCGCCGCACCCGCCCGTCCGCGTCGACGAGCAGCGCCGAGCCGACCTTGACGACGAGGCGCTGGGTGGAGCCGGGGGCGAACAGGGTCATCGCGCCGGACCCTAGCGGCGGCCGCGCGGCGCGCAACCGTTCCGCCCGCTCACCGTTCGGCGAGGTCGCGCCGCACGTAGACCAGCGTGTGCCAGCGACCGCGCGGCACGACCAGGCGCAGGCGGTAGTCGTGGACCAGGGCGCGATCGACGACGCGGCGGCTGTCGACGTTCCAGATCATGCGCTGCCGATCGGAGGTGACGACGACAGGCGGGCGGTTCCGCATGATCCGCGCCACCTCGCCCGCCTCGTCGATGCCGGTCGCGCCCTGCTCGATCCGCTGGGCGAGGGTGTTGAGAAAGGCGTAGGGCGTGGGGACGCAGGCATCGGCGAGATAACAGGTGATCGGGTCGCCCATGAAGACGTAGGGACAGCCCCGGCTCCCGACCGACCGGACCAGGGCGATGACCTGACGGGCGCCCGCCGCGTCGTCGCGCCGGGCGAGCCGCTCCCCGGCGAAGATCGCCAGCGCGGCGACGATCGCGGTCCACGACAGCCACCGTGATCGACCCAGCACGGTGGCCGCGACGACCGCCAGCGGCGGCAGCAGCGGCAGGGCATAGTGATCGTGGAACGTGCCGATCGACAGAAAGCCGATCAGTGCCGCGGCCAGCCACCACCGCGCCAGCGCGGCCTCGGTCGATCGACCCGGCCGGGCGATCGCGATGATGGCCGGGACGAGCAGCGGCGCGATCTGGCCGACGATGCTGCCGAGATTGGCGACGACCAGCGCCGGGGGATAGGCGTGCCGCAGCGTGATAGACACGAAATTGGCGAACCAGAACGCGTGCAGCGCGTCGGGGCCGAGCCGCGCATAGGCGGCAACGACGGCCAGGGTCGGCAGCAGCCCCGCGAGCATCCAGCCGGTCGCGACGAGCGCGACCCTGACGGGGCGCCCGCCCGCCCGCCGCAACGCCCAGACATGCGCCAGCCCGACGAACGCGGCCTCGAACGCCACCGTGTATTTGATCTGCATTGCGATGCCAGCGAGCAGGCACGCGCCGCCGCCGCGAGCGACGATGCGCCCCGTCGCGCCCGCCGCGATCAGCCGCGGCATGCCGACCGTGGCGAGTGCCGCCAGCGCGACGGGTAAATTGTAGAAAACGGGTGCCTGGCCGCCCTGGCCGCCGATCACCGAGGCCGCGAGCAGGTACAGCGCGCCCGCGACCAGGCTCCCGCGCGGCGCGGCGCCGGTCGCGTCGGCGATGCGGGCGATCGTCGCGGCGGTCAGGCCGGCGGCGATCGTGGCGGCGATCTGGTAGACGACGATCGTATCGCCGGGGATCAGGCGAAACCCGGCGAACAGCAGGAACAGGCCGACGGGCTTGCGATCCCACAGGTCGACGAACGGGATCGCGCCGCGCAGCACGCGATCGTCGACGAGCAGATACCATTGCTCGTCCAGGTCGAGCACCGGGTTGCCGATGTCCCACCCGCGCAGCGCGACGGCGAGCAGGAGCAGCGCGGGCAGGGTCCAGCTGCGCGTCGTCGCGTCCGCGCCCGTCGTCATTCCCGCCGTCCGATCAGATCGGCGACCACTCCACCGTGTCCTCACCGCCGTCGTCGGCGACGGGTTCGCCGCTCGCCGGGCCGATCGCCTCGATCAGGCGGTCGAGCACCCAATCGACACCGACGCCGCTCGCGCCGGAGATGGGGATCACGTCCGCGCCCGAGGCATCGGCGAGTTCGGCCGACAGCGCCTCGATCAGCTCGTCGTCGAGCGTGTCGATCTTGTTGAGCGCGACCACGTGCGGCTTGTCGACCAGGCCGGCGCCGTATGCTTCCAGCTCGTCGCGGACGATGCGGTAACTCTCCGCCACGTCGGCGTCGCCCGCGTCGACCAGGTGGAGCAGCACGCGGCAACGCTCGATATGGCCCAGGAACCGGTCGCCGATGCCGGCGCCGTCGGCCGCGCCCTCGATCAGGCCGGGGATGTCGGCCACCACGAACTCGCGGCTCTTGTGGCGGACCACGCCCAGCTGCGGCCGGGTGGTGGTGAAGGCGTACTCCCCGACCTTGGCCTGCGCGTTGGTGACGGCGTTGATGAAGGTCGACTTGCCCGCGTTGGGCAGGCCGACCAGCCCGGCATCGGCGAGCAGCTTCAGCCGCAACCAGACATACGCCTCCTCGCTCGGCCAGCCGGTGCCGTGCTGGCGCGGGGCGCGGTTGGTGGAGGTCTTGTAGCTGGCATTGCCGCGACCGCCGTCGCCGCCGCGGAAGAACACCTCGCGCTGTCCGGCAACGGTGAAGTCGAGCAGCACCTCCTCGCGGTCCTCCGACAGCACCTGCGTGCCGACGGGCACCTTGATGACCAGATCGTCGCCGCCGCCGCCGGTGCGGTTGCTGCCCGACCCGCCCTCGCCGCGGGGTGCGCGGAAATGCTGGGTGTAGCGGAAGTCGATCAGCGTGTTGAGCCCGGCCACCGCTTCGAACACGATGTCGCCGCCCTTGCCGCCGTTGCCCCCGTCGGGGCCGCCATATTCGATGAATTTCTCGCGCCGGAAGCTGACGGCGCCAGGGCCGCCGGCGCCGGAGCGGACGAAGATCTTTGCTTGGTCGAGAAAGTGCATGGTACAGCGCGTAGCGATTTAGCGTCGCTAAAGCGACCCGGCGCTGCATCCGGCCGGCGCGGCGTCGCCGCGCCCGACGACGCGGGCCTAGCCCGCTTTCCCTTCGGCCGCGTACGCGCGCAGCAATTGCCGCAACGCGATCTCCCGCGCCGTCTCCGCCGGCAAGCCCAACGCCCCCGCCATCGACGGTCCGAGCAGCGCGTGGCCGAGCGCGGCGAGGACCAGCGACAGCGTGTTCTCCGCGATAAAGCGGCTCGCCTCCGCGCCGCCGCCCATCTCCGCCCCCAGCTGGTCGACCAGCCGGTGGATCGCGTCGAGCACCGGGTCGAGCACCTGCGTCTGCCCGGTCAGGATCACCCAGCTGGCCAGCGCGCCCGCGCCCTCCTGCCCGAAGGCGTCGAACGTCAGGTCGACGATGGCGCGGGGATCGGCGATACCGGCGCGCGCGGCGCGCACCGCCTGGCCGATCGTCTCGGTGATATCCGCCGCCATCCGCTCCGCCAGCGCGCGTTGCAGGCCGGCGGCCGAGCCGAAATGGTGGAGCAGGTTGGCGTGCGTCCGCCCGACCCGCGCCGCCACCGCCTTCAGCGTCAGCCCCTGTGGCCCTTCCTCGATCAGCAGCGCGCGTGCGGCGTCCAGCGCGCGGTCGCGCGATTCCTCGGGGGCGAGACGACGGCGGTTTGACACGGGGGAGGGGAGACCTTACTTACACGACTGTAAGCAACAATCGCTGCTCTTACCTTTGGAGATTTTCGTGGCCAAGGCAATCACCCCCGCGGACCTGACGATCACGCCGCGCGACGTGCGCTTCGGGCGCGGGCAGCGGCTGGGTCGCTACTGGCTGAACGACGATCCGATCGCGACCGCCTTCTACAACGCGCTGTCGGTCACCTTTCCCAAGGGCGAGGCGTATTTCTGCGAGAGCGTGAAGGCGTTCCGCGAGGGCACGCCGCCCAAGCTGGCCGGCGAGATCGCCGCCTTCGTCAAGCAGGAGGTGATCCACAGCCGCGAGCATGTCGCCTTCAACCGCCACGTCGTCGACCAGGGTTACGACGTGTCGCTGCTGGAGCGCCACGTCGACGAGGCGCTGGCCCTGACCAAGGGGCGCCACCCGATCGGCAATCTGGCGGCGACGATGGCGCTGGAGCATTTCACCGCCATGCTGGCACACGAGCTGATCGCCAATCCGAAGCATCTCGCCGGTGGCGAGGCGCAGGCAGTCGGCTTGTGGAAGTGGCACGCGGCCGAGGAGATCGAGCACAAGGGCGTCGCCTACGACACCTGGATGCACGCCACGCGCGACTGGTCGCGCGGACGGCGCTGGCGCGTCAAGGCGCTGGTGATGCTCATCACGACGTGGAAGTTCTTCCAGGGGCGCCGCAAGGGGATGCTCGAACTGCTGCGTCAGGACGGGATGACGGGTCCGAAGGTGTGGGCGAAGCTCGCCTGGTACGCGTTCGGGCGCCCGGGCATGGCACGCAAGGTCGCGGGCGTGTGGGTCAGCTATTTCCTGCCCGGCTTCCACCCGTGGAAGCATGACGACCGCGCGCTGATCGCGCTGGCGGAGAGCGACTATGCCGATGCGGTGATGCCGGCGGCGCGACGCGAGGCGGTGGCGGCCTGAACTCTCCGTCGCGATAGCGCGAGGCGATGGCGGTCCTGAAGTCTCTGTCATGCCGGGCTCGTCCCGGCATCCAGGGCCAAGCAGCGGAGCGTTCGTGACCCTGGATGCCGGGACGAGCCCGGCATGACATGAAAAGGGCGGCCCCTTGCGGGACCGCCCTTTTTGTTTTCAGGCTGCGGAGGCCGTCACGGAGTGAATTCGTGACGTCGAACGGGGCGGGCGAGCCGCCCCGTCGGTCGGGCCGCGCCGGGTGCCCGCGGATCGGTCGCCCGATCCGGTGGCTGTTAGCGCTTGGAGAACTGGAACGAGCGACGGGCCTTGGCGCGGCCGTACTTCTTGCGCTCCACCACGCGGCTGTCGCGGGTCAGGAAGCCCGCTGCCTTCACCGGCGCGCGCAGCGTCGGCTCGTACTTGGTCAGCGCCTGGCTGATGCCGTGCTTGACCGCGCCGGCCTGGCCGGAGAGGCCGCCGCCCTTGACGGTGCAGATCACGTCGTACTGGCCCTCGCGCTCGGCGACGCCGAACACCTGGTTGATGACGAGGCGCAGCGACGGACGCGCGAAATACACTTCCTGGTCGCGGCCGTTGATCGTGATCTTGCCCGATCCGGGCTTCAGCCACACGCGGGCGACCGCGTCCTTGCGGCGGCCGGTGGCATAGGCGCGGCCCTGGGCGTCGATCTCCTGCTCGCGCAGCGGCGCGCGCTGCACGGGCGCCTCGATCGCGCCGGCCATGTAGGCGTCGGCGGAGGCGTCGGACTGGGCGGCGGCGGCCTCGCGCTGCTGGCCGAGCGCGGCGCCGAGATCGGACAGGGACTGGCGGTTGTCGGACATTATGCGCCCACCTTGTTCTTGCGGCTCATGCCGGCGATGTCGAGGACCTCAGGGTTCTGGGCGGTGTGCGGATGCTCCGACCCGGCGAAGATGCGCAGGTTGCGCATCTGGTCGCGACCGAGCGGCCCGCGCGGGATCATCCGCTCCACGGCCTTCTCCAGCACGCGCTCAGGGAAGCGGCCTTCCAGCACCTTCTCGGCGGTGATCGACTTGATGCCGCCGGCGTAGCCGGTGTGCTTGTAATAGACCTTCTTCGCCGCCTTGTTGGAGGTGAAGCGGATCTTGTCGGCGTTGATGACGACGACGTTGTCGCCGCAGTCGACGTGCGGGGTGAACGACGTCTTGTGCTTGCCGCGCAGGACGTTGGCGATCACCACCGCGGCACGACCGACGACGAGGTCGGTGGCGTCGACGATGTGCCACTTCTTCTCCACCTCGTGCGGCTTGGCCGACTTGGTGGTCTTCATGAGCGCCTTCATGGGCGGGTGAACCTTTCAAAACGGATCGCGCCGCCCCGGTGAGGGAGCGGCGCGGTGTGATGCGCCAATTGCGGAAAACAGCCGGCAAGTCAAGCAAACCGCCTCTGAGCCGACGGGTATCATGATACCATGGCGCGTTGCCGATCGGCGCGACCGACGATGTGGGCGGCGGCGACCGTGGCAAGGAGGAGGAGCGCGGCGTTGGCCTGATGGGCGACGGCGACGCCGATCTCCACTCCGGTGAGGAGGGTGGCGACGCCGAGGAAGATCTGGAGGGTGACGAGCGCGACGACGAGGAAGCCGAGCCGTGACCCGGCACGCGTGACCGCGACGGCGAGCGCGAGCAGGCCGGCGGCGGCGGCGAAGGCGAACCAGCGGTGGATGAACTGGACGACGACGGGGTTGTCGACCGCGTTGGTCCAGGCGGGGCTCAGCATCGGCACGCCGGCGGGGAACCAGGCGTCGCCCATCAGCGGCCATGACGAGAAGGCGTAGCCCGCGTCGAGCCCGGCGGTGAGGGCGCCCAGCGTGATCTGGAGGGCGAGAAGGACGAGCGCGACCACCGCGAGCGGACGCAGGCGGGCAGGGGCGGCGAGGCGATTGCGCTCCAGCCTCTGAAGGTCGAGCGCGGTCCAGGCGATGCCGGCGAGGATGAACAGCGCGGTGCCGAGATGCGTCGCGAGGCGCAGGTGGCTGACATCGGTGCGCTGCGTCAGCCCCGAGGCGACCATCCACCAGCCGATCGCCCCCTGAAGCCCGCCGAGCGCGAGCAGCGCGACCAGCCGCCAGCCATAGCCCGCAGGAATGCGCTTCTTCACCGCGAACCAGAGCAGCGGCAGCGCGAAGGCGAGCCCGATGACTCGGCCGAGCAGACGGTGGAGATATTCCCAGAAGAAGATCGCCTTGAACCCGGCGAGCGTCATGCCGCGGTTGAAGGCGGCATATTCGGGAATGCGCTTGTAGCCGTCGAACTCGGCCTGCCACTGCGCCTGCGTCAACGGCGGCACGATGCCGCTGATCGGCTTCCACTGCGTGATCGACAGGCCCGACTCGGTCAGGCGGGTGATGCCGCCGACCACCACCATGGCGACGATCAGCACCGCCACCAGCCAAAGCCAGCGCGCGATCTGGCCGGGACGGGCGGTGGACATGAACGCGGCGCTGGGTTGAAGCATGGGAAATGCCCTACTCCCGGTAGGGCGTCGCGCCAAGCGTCGCTAAGGCAGCCGTTATATGGCGCGGGGATAATGCTCGCGATCGATGCATACCGCGACATTGTGTGATGTTGTAACCTGGCCGCGTCGTTGTTATACCCTCTCGCGTGACGCTTGTTCTGCCCTCCCGCTGGTCGTTGGACCTTGATCGCCTCGCGATCGGCTTGTCGGGGCTGTGCGTCGTCCACTGCGTCACCACCACCGTGCTGCTCGCGCTGTTGTCGACGGCGGGGGGCATGTTCCTCCATCCGGCGGTGCACGAGGTCGGGCTGGTGCTGGCGATCCTGTTGGGCGCGGTAGCGCTCGGTCGGGGGGCGGTGGTTCACGGCTATCTGATGCCCGCGGCGATGGGCGCGTTCGGGCTGGGCGTGATGGCGGGCGCGATGAGCCTGCCGCACGACGGATCGGGTGGCGAAGCGCTGTGGACGATGGTGGGGGTCGGCCTGCTCGCCTTCGGCCACGACCTCAACCGGCGTGCCGCCGCCTGAGGCTTGCCCGACCCGGCCGGCGGCCTTACCTCTCCGCTATGGCGCACTCGCACGATCACCACGAACCGCAGGGCGACGATCTGGTCCCCGCCGCGCGCGCGGCACTGGAAGCCTCCGGCGAGCAGTGGACGGCGATGCGCGCGTCGGTGTTCCAGTCGCTCGCCGGATTCAGCAAGCCCGCCTCCGCCTACGACATCGCCGACGCGGTCTCCAAGACGGAGGGGCGACGAGTCGCGGCCAACAGCGTGTACCGCATCCTCGACCTGTTCGTCGGGGCCAATCTGGCCCAGCGGGTGGAGAGCGCGAACGCCTACGTCGCCAACGCGCATCCCGGCTGCCTGCACGACTGCATCTTCCTGGTCTGCGACGCGTGCGGGCAGACGACGCATATCGACGACGACCGCGTCACCCGCGGCGTCCGCAACGCGGCGGAGGCGACCGGCTTCTCGCCCGTGCGCCCGGTGATCGAGGTGCGCGGACGCTGCGCCGCCTGCGCCTGACCGTCATCCGTCGGTAGCAATCGACACCATTGCCGGGCTGGGTTAAGTGCGCGGGATGGTTGATCTCCCCGCCACCCCGCTGCTCGACACCGTCCGCTCGCCCGCCGACCTGCGCGCGCTGAAGCCGGAACAGTTGCGCCAACTGGCCGACGAGCTGCGTAGCGAGACGATTTCGGCGGTGGGGACGACCGGCGGCCATCTCGGCTCGGGCCTGGGCGTCGTCGAGCTGACGACGGCGATCCATTACGTGTTCGACACGCCGACCGACAAGCTGGTGTGGGACGTCGGCCACCAATGCTACCCGCACAAGATCCTGACCGGGCGGCGCGACCGCATCCGCACGCTGCGCCAGGGCGGCGGGCTGTCGGGCTTCACCAAGCGTAGCGAGAGCGAGTACGACCCGTTCGGTGCAGCGCACTCGTCGACCTCGATCTCCGCGGCGCTCGGCTTCGCGGTCGCCAACAAGATCGCCGGCCGGCCCGGCCGCGGCATCGCGGTGATCGGCGACGGATCGATGTCCGCCGGCATGGCGTACGAGGCGATGAACAACGCCGAGCAGGCGGGCAACCGGCTGGTCGTGATCCTGAACGACAACGACATGTCGATCGCGCCGCCGGTCGGCGGCCTGTCGGCCTATCTGTCGCGGATCGTGTCGAGCCGCGAGTTCCTGGGGCTTCGCGATCTGCTCAAGCGGTTCGCCAAGAAGCTGCCGCGTCCCTTCTCCGAAGCGGCGCGCAAGACCGACGAGTTCGCCCGTGGCATGACCATGGGGGGGACGCTGTTCGAGGAACTCGGCTTCTATTATGTCGGGCCGATCGACGGCCATAATCTCGACCATCTGATCCCGGTGCTGGAGAATGTCCGCGACGCGGAAGAGGGGCCGATCCTGGTCCATGTCGTCACCAAGAAGGGCAAGGGATATGCCCCGGCAGAGGCGTCGGCGGACAAGTATCACGGCGTCCAGAAGTTCGACGTCATCACCGGCGCGCAGGCCAAGGCGCCACCCGGACCGCCGCAATATCAGAACGTCTTCGGCGAGGCGCTGACGCGAGAGGCGATCACCGACCCACGCATCTGCGCGATCACCGCCGCGATGCCCTCGGGCACGGGGCTCGACAAGTTCGCCGCCGCGCACCCCGATCGATTCTTCGACGTCGGCATCGCCGAGCAGCACGCGGTGACCTTCGCTGCCGGGTTGGCGGCGGAAGGGATGCGACCGTTCTGCGCGATCTACTCGACCTTCCTCCAGCGCGCCTACGACCAGGTGGTGCACGACGTGGCGATCCAGAACCTGCCCGTCCGTTTCGCGATCGACCGCGCCGGCTTAGTCGGCGCGGACGGCGCGACGCATGCCGGGTCGTTCGACGTGACCTATCTGGCGACGCTGCCCAATTTCGTGGTGATGGCGGCGGCCGACGAGGCCGAGCTGGTCCACATGACGCACACCTGCGTGCTGCACGACACGGGGCCGATCGCGGTGCGCTATCCCCGTGGCAATGGCACCGGCGTGGCGTTGCCGGACGTGCCCGAGCGGCTGGAGATCGGCCGCGGCCGCGTCGTGCGCGAGGGCAAGACGGTGGCGATCCTGTCGCTCGGCACGCGGCTGGCGGAGGCGCAGCGCGCGGCCGATCAGCTGGAGGCCAAGGGCCTGTCGACCACGGTCGCCGACCTGCGTTTCGCCAAGCCGCTCGACGAAGCGCTGATCCGCCGGTTGCTGACCAGCCACGAGGTCGCGGTGACGATCGAGGAGAACGCCGTCGGCGGCCTCGGCGCGCACGTGCTGACGCTGGCGAGCGACGAAGGGCTGATCGACGGCGGGCTGAAGCTGCGCACGATGCGGCTGCCCGACCTGTTCCAGGATCAGGACAAGCCGGAACTGCAGTACGCGACTGCGGGACTGGACGCGGACGCGATCGTCACCACGGTGCTGACCGCTCTGCGGCATAACAGCGCGGGCGTCAGCGAGGGCGCGCGGGCGTAAGCTTAGCCGGCGATCCTGAGGACGATCGCAAGCGAAGCCGAGAGGCGCTCGCGATCATCGAAGGACAGGTGCCCGATAATGCCATCGATGCGCGTGCGCCGCGCCGCTCCGATCTGATCGACCATCATCTGTGACGGCGCAAGCAGGCCATTGCCTTTATCGGGTACGAGGGTAGGTCGATAAATGGGCGCGTCGATGAGCTGCGACGTCAGCGGACAAAGCAGAATCCGGTCGGGTGTCACCAGCCAATCCGATTGGATGACCACGGCCGGTCGTGGCTTGCCTTCGGCGACACGAACGATGTCGCCGCGTTTCAGCACCAATCGTCCCGCGCCTCCGCCGCCAGACGATCCATCATCGCGATGGCATCCTGTTCGTCCTGACTGTGGTTGAGCAACGCAGCCTGCCGCTTCGCTTCCGCCTGAAACTCGGGCGAACGCGTGTCAGGCAGCCACAAACGTACCTCTCGCAGCCCTGCCGCCTTCTTGCGCGCACGATAGGCGCGAAATTTGTCGTATCGACCGGGACTTGCGTCATTCATGGGCGGAAAGTAGCGCGCTACTTTCCGCCGTCAAGGAAACTCCCGTTTGCCCAAGATTCGCGTCGATCAATTGCTTGTCGATCGCGGGCTCGCCGAATCGCGCACGCGGGCGCAAGCGCTCGTCATGGCGGGGCTGGTGTTCGCCGGCGACCGCAAGGTCGACAAGCCGGGGCAGGTGCTGGCCGAGGATGTCGTGCTCGACGTCCGCGGGCGCGATCACCCCTGGGTGTCGCGCGGGGGGATCAAGCTGGCGCACGGGTTGGACGAGTTCGGCTGGGATGTGGCCGGCACCGTCGCGATCGACGTCGGCTCGTCGACGGGCGGCTTCACCGACGTGCTGCTCCAGCGCGGCGCGGCGCGGGTGTACGCCGTCGACAGCGGTACCAACCAGCTCGCCTGGAAGCTGCGTCAGGACGAGCGCGTGGTGGTGCACGAGCAGACCAGCGCGCGCGTGCTGACGGCGGCGCACGTCCCGGAGCGGGTCGACCTGATCGTCTGCGACGCCAGTTTCATCGGCCTGGCCAAGGTGCTGGAACGGCCGCTCTCCTTCGCAGGCCCCGGCGCGCGGCTGCTCGCGCTGGTCAAGCCGCAGTTCGAGGCGGGGCGGGCGGAGGTAGGAAAAGGCGGCGTCGTCCGCGATCCCGCCGTCCACGCCCGCGTCGTCGGCGAGGTCGCGGCCTGGTTGACGGGGCAGGGATGGCGCGTTCTCGGCACCACCACCAGCCCGATCACCGGGCCGGAAGGAAATGTCGAGTTCCTTATCGCCGGGCAGCTCGACGCGCCCGCGGGCGACGATTGATCCCGAAGCGGAACGCAGCCCGGTACGGAGCGGTTTACGCCCGCGCTTTCCTGCGGCAGGAAGCGGCAATTATCGACCGGGGGACGATTGTGGGCGGGATCGCATCGAAGGGCCAGTTGCGAATGTCGTTTCTTCGCTGGGCGGCCGTCACCGTTCCGGCGGTGCTGCTGCTCGGCTTCGCCTCCGGCCGGATCGTGCCCGCGGGCGACGACAATGGCTGGTATCGGGCGCTCGCCAAACCCGCGCTGACGCCGCCGGGCTGGGTGTTTCCGGTGGCCTGGACGACGATCTACATCCTGATGGGGCTCGCGCTGGCGATGGTGCTCAACGCGCGCGGCGCGCGGGGGCGCAAGGGCGCGGTCGGGCTGTTCGCCGTTGGATTCGCGATGGCGCTCGTCTGGATGCCGCTGTTCTTCGGCGCGCACCGGATCGACGCGGCGACGATGCTGATCGGGGCCATGGTGCTGGTCGGCATCGCCACGACGGTCGCCTTCGGCCGCATCCGCACCGCGGCGGCGTGGCTGATGCTGCCTTATCTGGTGTGGATCAGCTTCGCCGGCGTGCTGTCGTGGAGCATCGGCCGGCTCAATCCCGGTGCCGCCACCCTTGCCCCGGCGGCCCGTACCTCCCAAATGCTGTAATCACCGTACCTCCCGAAAGTCGAACCGTTATGCAATCCGAGAACCGCCTCTTCGACGACGTCGCCAAGTTGCTGAACGGTGCCGCGGGGACGCTGGCGGGCGTCGGCCGCGAGGCGGAGCAGTCGGCGCGGGCGCGGGCGCGCGAGTGGATCGGTGGGCTCGACTTCGTGTCGCGCGAGGAGTTCGACGCCGTCAAGGCGATGGCCGCCGCCGCCCGCGACGAAGCGGACGTGCTGCGCGCGCGTCTCGACGCGCTGGAGGCCAAGGCGGCCGATCCGCTTCCTACCGTCTGAACGCGGTCGGGCGTCGGCCTTCCGTCGGCCGCCCACCCGTGCGACAAGGCACCATGCTGGACCAGAGTCAGGATCAGGACGACGACGCCCCCATCGACACGCTGGAGGGATATTATGCCGCGCATGGCTGGGACCATGATCGGCATGACGACGAGATCATCGCGTCGGTCAAGGGCAGCTGGGCGACCTATGAGCTGCGCGCGCTGTGGCGCGAGGACGACAGCGTCCTCCAGTTCCTCGCCTTTCCCGATATCAAGGTCGCCGACGATCGTCGCGCCGCGATCCACGAGGTGCTGGCGCTCATTAACGAGCAGCTGTGGATCGGCCATTTCGAATTGTGGTCGTCCAGCGGCATTCTGCTGTTCCGCCACGCCGCGATGATCGATGCCGGCGGGGACGACGAGCCGCGACTGTCGCTCGCCGGCGCCGAATTGCTGGTCGAGTCGGCGATCGAGGAGTGCGAGCGCTTCTACCCGGTTTTCCAGTTCGTGTTGTGGGGCGGCAAGACCCCACGCGAGGCGATCGCCGCGGCGATGGTCGAGACGCAAGGGGAAGCATGATGCCTCGCCCGGCATTCCCCGTCGGCCCGTTATGGATGATCGGCTGCGGCAATATGGGTGGCGCGATGCTGCGCCGCTGGCTGGACGCCGGGCTCGATCCGGCCACCGTCACCGTGGTCACCCGCAGCGGTGCCGGCGTGCCCGACGGCATCCGCTCGCTGCGTGCACCGCCGGTCGACGAGAGGGCAGCGACGCTGGTGCTCGCGGTGAAGCCGCAGCAGCTGGACGCCGTGGCGCCCATGCTGGCGTCGATTCGCCCACGATTGCTCGTTTCGGTACTCGCGGGGGTGGAGGAGCCCGCACTCGCCGGACGTATCCCCGCCGGCGCCGTGGTTCGCGCGATGCCCAACCTGCCCGTCGCGATCGGGCGCGGGGTGACGGCGCTGTTCAGCAGCAGTGCCGACGCCGGCGTGCGCGACGCCGCCACGGCACTGGCCGCGCCGCTCGGACTGGCGGAGTGGATCGCGGACGAGGGCATGTTCGACGCCGTCACCGCGCTGGCGGGTTGCGGCCCCGGCTTCGTGTTCCGCTTCGCCGACGCGCTCGCGGCCGCGGGCACGTCGCTCGGCCTGCCGCAGGATCAGGCACGGCGCCTCGCCCTGGCGACGCTCGCCGGATCGGCGGAGATGGCACTGACCGCCGATGAGGCGCCGGCGACCCTCGCCGACCGGGTCGCCAGCCTCGGTGGATCGACGCGTGAGGGGTTGAACGTGCTCGACCGCGACGACGCGCTCGTCGACCTGCTGCGTCGGACGCTCGCCGCGTCGGCGCGGCGCAATGCCGAGATGGCCGCGGCGGCGCGCTAGCCGCGCAGCCGCTCGACCTGCGGCATCTCGTCCTCGGGAATTAATCCTTCCAAGACCTTCCAATATCCGGCCACCGCCTCCGGCCCGGCGCGCGAGTAGGCCGCCGACATCTTCTCGCGCGCGGCATCGAACAGGTCGCTCTCCAGCGCCGCGCCCATCGGCGTCAGCCGCAGCAGCCGCTGGCGACGATCGCGCTCACCCGTCCGCGTCTCGACATAGCCGCGCTCGGCCAGTTCGGTCAGCACGCGGCCGAGCGACTGTTTGGTGATCGCCAGCAGCGCCAACAGGTCGCTGACCGTCAGATCGGGCTGCCGCGCGATGAAGTAGAGCGCCCGGTGGTGCGCGCGGCCGAGCCCCTGCGCCGCCAACCCGCGGTCGATGGAACGGATCAGATGGCTCTGCCCGAAATACAGGAGTTCCATGCCGCGCCGCAATTCGGGCTCGCGGAGGAACAGGGCGGGCGCGGAAGGTGCTGAGGCAGCCATGTTGACCCGTCTAGCCATCGTGCCTAGTCGACGGCAACCCGCATCGAGCAAGGTTCCCGATCATGTCCATTTCATCCGCCTTTCGCCTGGAGCCGCACGAGGCGCCCGTCGCGGCGGCGGAGCGTGCCAAGCGATTGATCGATCCCGGCTTCGGCCGCGTGTTCACCGATCACATGGCGGTGATCCGCTACTCGGACGCCGAAGGCTGGCACGACGCGCATATCGGTCCGCGCGGGGCACTGCCCATCGATCCCGCCTCGTCGGTGCTTCATTACGCGCAGGAAATCTTCGAGGGCCTGAAAGCCTATCGCCAGGCGGACGGCGGCACCGCGCTGTTCCGACCGCACGCCAATGCCCGCCGCTTTCGTGATTCGGCCAGGCGGCTGGCCATGCCGGAACTGCCCGAGGCGCTGTTCGTCGAATCGATCGAGCGGCTGGTCGCCGCCGATCGCGACTGGATCCCGGAAGGAGAGGAGGGCGCCTTGTACCTGCGTCCCTTCATGTTCGCGTCCGAGGTGTTCCTGGGCGTGAAGCCGGCGGCCGAGTATCTCTACATGGTGATCGCCTCGTCGGTGGGTGCCTATTGGAAGGGTGGGGCGCGGCCGATCTCCGTCTGGGTCAGCCGCGACTTCACGCGCGCCGCGCCCGGCGGCACCGGCGCGGCGAAGTGCGGTGGCAACTACGCCGCCAGCCTGATCGCGCAGAAGGAAGCGATCGGCCAGGGCTGCGATCAGGTCGTCTTCCTGGATGCGGCCGAGCGGCGCTGGGTGGAGGAACTCGGCGGCATGAACCTGTTCTTCGTCCACGCCGACGGCAGCCTCGTCACGCCGCCGCTGACCGGCACGATCCTGCCCGGCATCACCCGCGACTCGCTGCTGACCCTGGCCCGCGCCGAGGGGATGGCGGTGCGCGAGGAGCCGTACGCGATCGACGCGTGGCGCGCGGACGCGGTCAGCGGCGCGCTCACCGAGGCATTCGCGTGCGGCACCGCGGCGGTCGTCACCGCGATCGGTACGGTCGCGGGAGCGGACGGCCGCTTCACCGTGGGCGACGGCGGCATCGGACCGGTCACCCAGCGCCTCCACCGCGCGCTCGCCGCCATCCAGCGCGGCCAAGCGCCCGATCCCCATGGCTGGGTGCACCCGCTCGGCAGCTGACACGATGACAGCGCGGGGCTTCCCACCTCGCAGAGAGCCGCTATAAGCCGCCGCTCGTTGGGGCGTCGCCAAGCGGTAAGGCAACGGTTTTTGGTACCGTCATACGCAGGTTCGAATCCTGCCGCCCCAGCCATCATGACATCTAAGTCGTTGATTGGCGGCCAAAACCGTTTCCGTCCTCTGGATAGGGTCGGAGGGCGTGACGGCTCCATGTAGAGTTGCCTTGCCTGCTATCCAGCATGGCCAGCGCCGCAGCGCGGTTTGCTACGAATGATGTTTGGTTCCAGCCCGGCGGAAGAGGGGCCCAGGTGGGAAAACATCGCGGCGACGTGCCTCGTCCACGATGTGCGACTCGCAACTGAGCCCTGGCCTGCGTTGGCGTGGAATGATGTTGAAGGTCGGTTCGGCCTTCCCGGCACGCCCGGCTGACCCTGTTCGCCGGAGCGTCGCTGTGTGTCGAACAGTGCCGTGCGAGCGGGCACGTTCGACATCCTGTCCCGGCGGGACGGCCGTTCAATCCAGCCGTCGCAGGTCCGCGGCGTAATCACGCGCCTTGGCGGCGTAGCCGGTCGCGGACGCGCGCAGCCTGGCGACGTCGTCCGGCGAGAGTTGCCGAACCGCCTTCGCCGGTGAGCCCACGACAAGGCTGCCGGCCGGAAAGGTCTTGTTCTCCGTCACGAGGGCGCCCGCGCCGATCAGGCAGTCGTCGCCGATGACGGCGCCGTTGAGGATGATGGCGCCCATGCCGACGAGCACGTTGTCGCCGATCGTGCAGCCGTGGCAGATCGCGTGGTGACCGATGGTCACGCCGTCACCGATCGTCAGCGGCGCGCCGGGATCGGAGTGAAGCATCGCCCCCTCCTGAACGTTGGTGCGCGCGCCGATGACGATCGGCGTGTTGTCGGCACGAATGACGGCGCCGAACCAGACGCTCACGTCCTGTCCCAGCCTGGCGTCGCCGATCACGTCGGCGCTGGGGGCGATCCAGACGCCCGGTGCCAGGGTGGGTTCGTTGCCGTCGATCGCGTAGCGGGCCATGAGACTGTTGTTCTCCTTCGTTGCTGCCGTCGCCTTCGCCGTCAGCACGGGGACTTGTATGTCACCCCTTCGCGGGCAGATCGACCCGGACGGTCGTGTCCGGCGCGTCGTGCAGGCGCAGGAAGATCGTCCGATCGGTCGGCGCTGGCAAGGTGATCGACGTGCCGACGAACCCGGCAGGCAGCGTGACCGCACGGGCGAGGTCGGCGGTGTCGCCGATCGCGGCGATCACGAACAGGTCGCGGCCGGATAGGGTGCATTCCTGCGTCCCCGCGCAGTCGATCCCGCGCAGGGACGGCAGGCGGACGACGCGGGTGAGCGGCTGCCAGTCGCTCGCCGTGCCGCCTCGCCACAGGCGTATCCTGAGCGCGCCGGTCGCCGCCGGGCCGAGCAACGCTGCCGGCGCGATGCTGGCCACCGCGATGTCGGCGCCGACCCGCTGGAGCCGGCCCGACGCGACGGTCAGCCGGGCGGCGCCGTCGCCGTCGACCGCGGCGATCTCCACCTGATCGTCCGGCGCGACGCCGCCTTCCACCCGCAGCGAGAAGGTCAGCGTGGCGCCCGCCGGTGCCAGGCCGTCGGGCAGGACGATCGGCAGCGATCCGGCGGGCGGCGCGTACTCGACCGACCGGCCGATCACCGTCAACCGGGGGCGGTGCGGGGTGAGGGTCGCCGCGACGGTGGCGACGCGGCCGTCGCGCATCCGCACCTTTGCCTCGCCCGCGCCGCTGCTCGCGCCCGGCGCGGCGTCGGCGGTCATCTCCAACCGGTCGCCATCGTCTCCGCGGGTCACGGCGCCGGCGGCGAAGCGTCGGCCGCCGAAATCGAGCGAGGTCACCTGATCGAGCCGGCTGCCGGTGAGCAGGCCGGTGCGATCGCCCGCATGGATCGTGAACCCGTCGAGCCGGCTCGCCTCGACGCGGCCCGTCAGGGTGATCGTCGTCGGCCGCGGGACGCCGTGATGGCCGACGATCAGCTCCAGCGGACCCGGCGACACGCGCGCGAGGGGAAGCGTCGTCTCGATCGCCTCGGCGGAGATCGCCTTCCAGGCGAGCGTCCGTTCGGTGCCGTCGCGCGTCCGCAAGGCGATATGCGTCACGCAGGCCGGCGCCCCGCCGCGCAACACCAGCGAGGAGTCGCGGCCGACGACGACGGCGTCGTTGGGCTGCGGCGTCCATCGGGGCTGCGCGTCGAACTGCACCGGCAGCCGCGGACCCACGAACGGATCGAAGCCCCAGCGACCGCGCAACACCGCGCCGGTCACCCGGCCGGGAATGGCGGGCGCGCCGTCCATCGCCAGCCGGATGCCGCCGCGCTCGACGTCGCGGACGACGGGCAGGTCGGTGACCGTCGCGTCCGCGGAGGTGACCCGCAGCGTCAGGTCGTGCGCGTAATCGGTGGAGAACAGCAGCGACGCGTCGTCGAGCGGCATCACCGCGTCGTTCCGGCCCAGGCAGACCGGCTTGGCGGCGGCCGGCTGCCACGCGGGCGGGACGGCGGTTCCGATCGGCGGCAGCGGCGCGACCAGCACGGAGCGGGGGTTCTGGAACGAGGGCGCGGTGTTGAGCTGCAACCGCACGCGGCCTCCGTCGGCGAGCGCCAGCGCCGGGACGTACTGATATTGCGCGCTGCGGAACGCGCCGAACAGCCGCGCCAGGTCGCGCGCGAGGCCGATATAGGGGCTGTAATAGCCAGCGCCGCCCTCCCGCGTCGCCGCCACGCGATAGGCGAGGTCGACGGGGGTACCGGTCAGCGTCTCGGCGAAAGTGGCGCCGCGCTGGGCCTGGAGCAGCAGGGAGTCGCGGTTCTGCGTCAGGCACGCAGCCTGGAGGGCACGCTGCCGCAACAGGCATTCGCCGTTCAGCTTGATGCGCAGCGACTGGGCAAGGACGGGGGCGACCGTGGCGAGCCGTTCCGGCTCCGTGTCGCTGATCCGCGCGATGCCGTTCACGAAGGTGTCGAGCCGGGCACGGTCGAGGGACGCCTGGTAGAGATCCTGCGCGGCGCGGACGAAGATGCCCGGGCGGCCGCGCACCGCCTCGCGCACCGCGTCGAAGCCGCCGCCGGCGTCCGGCGCGAGCAGCAACACCGCCTGCTCGGCGCCCTCGGGCACGGCGATATCGAGGACGTTCTTCTTGTTGCGCCACGGTTCGGCGTGGAAGAACCAATCCTTGGGCGGGGGCGCGGTCGCGCCGCGCAGGAAGGCGACGATCACCAGGTAGCGTCCGGCGTTGTCGGCCGGCATGTCCGCGCGGACGATCAGGCGATCGCCACCGTGCAGCGACGGCACGGCGGCGAGCGGCAACTGCGCGGGCCCGCGCCGCACCGCGATCGACAGCCCGGGACCGGCGAGGTCGAACCCGTTCTGCTGCGCCCGCGCCGGAGCCATGGAGAACAGCAGGGCGAGAGCGAGCAGGCGGGCGGACGGACGCGGCATGGCGAGCCTATAGACGATCGACCTGCCGGTGCATCACTTTGCTGGCGTGGCGGATCAGGACGTACCCTGTTTGCGGGCGCCCACGATCATCCGCCGCGCGATGTCGCGCACGCCTTCGTCATCCTTGGTCGCGTCGTGGGCGGGATCGCCGAGATGATCCAGGCTCGCGTCGAGGAAATCGAGCAGGCCGGGGTGCCGGGCCTCGACATACTCGATCAGCTTGAACAACAGGTGTTCGCTGGCGATCTCGCGCTGGCGGGTACGGGTGGCGGTGTCGTCGGTCATGATCGCGTCTCCGAGATGTCCGGTCGCTAACGGTCGGATGCGCCGGATAGTGCCGCGCGTTGCGGCGGCGACGGTTCCTCATGATGGCGCGACCGTGTAGCGCGGGGAAGAAGGAGAACGGAGCATGCGGTGGCGGGCAGCGCGGATCGGCGGGGTGGTGGCGGTCGCGTTGATGACGGCGGCCTGCGGCACCCGGTCCGACAACGACAACGCGCTGGCCGCTACGGTCACGGCGTCGAACGATGCCGCCCCGGATGCTTCGGCACAGGCCGGTCCGGCACCCGCTCCGTCAGCCGCCTCGACGCCGATCCGCACAGGAAGCGCGCGCCCGCGATCCTGCGCGGCGGAGATCGGCCAGGCGGCGGCGAAGGCGCGGGTCGCGGTGTGCGTCAACGTCTCGCCCGCCACGCACCCGCCCTGCAACGTGGCGAACAGCTGCGCGATGATCGAGGACGAGATCGCGCGCGCCTGCGCGTTGTTCGACGGGCAGGGCGCCTCCATGGCCGGGTGCGAACCGGCGCCCAAGAGCATGGAGGCCGCCGCCGACGTGGTCCGCCGCTACTATGCCGCGATCGACGCCGGCGATTACGACACGGCCTGGTCGCAATGGGGGGAGAACGGGCGACCCGGACAGACCAGGGCGGCGTTCCAGGCGGGGTTCGCGCGCACCCGATCGACGCATGTGACGATCGGGGCGCTGAAGCCGGGCGAGGGCGCCGCCGGGTCGATCTACCAGCCGGTGCCCGTCATCGTCGACGCGACGCTGGACAACGGCACGCGCCAGCGGTTCCGCGGCCAATACGTGGTGCGCCGGATCAACGACGTCGACGGCGCCACGCCCGCGCAGCTTCGCTGGCACCTCGATTCCGCACAGCTGACGCCGGTAGCGGTGGCGCGGTAGCCTGGCTCGTCAGGTCGCCGACCAGTAGCTCTTCTCCTCGACCAGGGTGGAGCCGAGCATCACGTCGATCCGGCGCTTGATCGCCGCGCGCTGGTCGTTCGTGCGGTAGACGGAGCGGGCGAGGTCGATGAACGCCTGCCCGAAGCGGCCGGCCGCGTCCTCCGCCCGGATCGCGTCCTCGATGTCCCACAAGGCCGCGTTGACGGCGGCAAGCTCGTCGAATAGCGCCGCGACGCGCTCGTCCGCCAGCACGGGCGCGCCGATCCGGTGGAGCAGATCGTGCTCGCGCGCGACGTTGGCGCGTGCGTCGGTCGCCGCGATTCGGTCGCGCTTGAGCTGGAGGATGGTCAGTTTGTCGAGCAACTCTCCCCAGGAGACCGGGATCGTCGGAGTGGTCTGGCCGGTCATGGCGGGCAAATCCTGTGAAAGTCGAGGTCGGCGAGAACCGTCGGCCAGTCGCCGGGGCGGGGTTGGACGTATGAGCGGATCGACGGGTACCAGGGGCTGCCCCGCGCGTCGGGCGACCAGCGCCAGTCGGGGCTGGCCTTGAGCAGCAGCCGGGTGGGTTTGCCCATCGCGCCGGCGAGATGGGCGATCATGGTGTCGACGGTGACGACCTGCTCCACGCCGGCGACCAGCGCCGCGGTCGCGGCCATGTCGGGCGGGCAGCCTTCCGGGTTGAGGCAGGGCAGGTCGGTGCCTCCCACCGCCAGCATCACGCACGGCCGGGTCTCGCAGAGCGGCCGGAGCAGGTCGGCGGGGATCGAACGGTCGGCGTCCCAGTCGCCCGCGACGTGGCAGATGCCGATCGTGCCCGCGGGCAGCGCCGCGGGCGGCCAGGAGAGGTAAGGCGCGGCGAGGGCGTCGGGCGGCACCCGCAGCGCGCCCGGCAGTTCGGTGATCTCGATGTCGCAGTCGCGCGGTGGCAAGGGGGCGGCGACGTCGAAGGGGTGCACCTCGTCGACGCCGAGGTTCGCCAGCAACGGGATCAGCCGCGGCTGCACTTCCAGCGCGACCGAGCGCGCGCGGGCCGCGAGCACGGGGAGGTAGCGCGCGAACTGGATCGTGTCACCGAGGCCGTGATAGCAGCGGACCAGCACGTCGCGTCCGTCGACCGGACGTCCGTCCCACACCCAGCGGCGATGATAGGGCAGGGCGGGGTCGTCGCGCCCGGCCGGGTCGCGGGCGGCGATGGTCGCCACCTCCATGTCCCACGCCTCGTCGTAGCGGCCCGCGCGCATCGCCGCCGCCCATGTTTCCATCGATCCCGTCACGGTTGCGTAATGACCATCCGCCTTCCTGGGTTCCGCCGTACGGCGTTGATGTGGATCAGCATGGCCAAGCGGGCGGAACGACGCCAGAGAGGGAGGCGTTGGCACGAACGACGACAATGGGGAACGCGATGAACGACGTGGCAGCGGGCGCGGGACGCCCGACCGGCGCCGAGCTGAGAAGCCGGATCGACGCGCTCGCCCCCTGGTTCCACAATATCGACCTGGACGGCGTCGCCACCGCGCCGAACCATTTCCTGGGCGATTACCCACGCGACAACTTCGTCCGCTTCGCGCACGCGCTGCCCGCGGACCTGTCAGGCAAATCGGTGCTCGACATCGGTTGCAACGCCGGCTTCTACTCGGTCGAGATGAAGCGGCGCGGCGCCGCCCGCGTGGTCGGCATCGACAGCGACGAGCGCTACTTGGCGCAGGCGCGGCTCGCCACGGAGGCGCTGGGCTTCACCGGCATCGAGTTCCGCAACCTGGACGTCTACCAGGTCGCGCAGCTGGGCGAGCGGTTCGACCTGGTGATCTTCATGGGCGTGCTCTACCACCTGCGTCACCCGCTGCTCGCGCTGGACCTGATCCGCGAGCATGTCGCGGGCGACCTGATGCTGTTCCAGACGATGCAGCAGGGATCGGACGAGATCGCCGACGTGCCGGAGAACCACCCGTTCTTCGTGCCCGGCACCTGGACCAAACCGACCTATTTCGACGATCCCGCCTATCCCAAGATGCACTTCATCGAGCGGCGTTACGCCGACGATTGGACCAACTGGTGGGCACCCAATCGCGCGGCCAGCGCGGCGATGCTGCGCGCGGCGGGGTTCCAGATCCTCGACAATCCCGATCCGGAGGTGTTCCTGTGCCGCACGGCGCCGGTGCCCTTCGCGCAGTTCGGGCCGGCGGCCGTCTATCCGGCGACGGGCGCCTCCGCGTGAACGATCCGATCCCGCTGGGCGTCCTTACCTTTCACGACAGCATCAATTACGGGTCCTACTGGCAGGCGCGCTGCCTGGTCGAGGGACTGAGCGTGCGGGGGTGGCCGGCGGTGTTGCTTGACCATCGCTCGCGCCACGTCCGTTCGGCGGAGCTGCGCAGCGCGTTTCAACCGGAACTGCCCGCGCGCACGCCGCGGCATCGCCATCCCGCGCTCGGCCGCAAGGTGCGCGCCTTCGCACAGGCCGTGGCGGCGCTGCCGCGCTCTCCCGCCTTTCCGCTCGATGCGCCGCACGAGGCGCCCGCCTTCGACGCCGTGGTGGTGGGCAGCGACGAGGTGTGGAACTTCTCCCATCCCTGGTACAGCGCCAAGACGCTGTTCTTCGGCGACGGCCTGCGCACGCCGCGGCTGGTATCCTACGCCGCCAGCTTCGGCAATCACGCCGACGGGCTGGACGGAGGCTGGACGGAACGGTTGCGCGGGTTCAGCGCGGTATCGGTGCGTGACGAGAATTCGCGCCGCATCGTCGCGGACGCGCTCGGCCGGGAGCCGGCGATGGTCCTCGACCCCTGCCTGCAATTCCCCGAGGTGCTGCCGCCGCGCGGCGCGGCGGGCGACTATGTCGTCCTCTACGGCCACGGCCTGCCCGACTGGTTCGCGCGGCGCGTGCGCCGGTGGGCGGACGGCGCGGGGGTACGGATCGTCTCGGTCGGCTACCACCATCCGCTTGCCGACGAGGACCGCAGCGATGCCGGCCCGATCGAGTTCGCCGCGCTGATGGCAGGCGCGCGCGCGGTGGCGACCAGCTTCTTCCACGGCACGGTGTTCGCGCTCCATTACGACAAGCCCTTCGTCGCCGCGGCCTCGCCCTATCGCCGCATCAAGCTGGAGGGGCTGACCGCGTCGCTCGGCGCCGAACATCGCCTGATCGACGAGGCGACGGGCGATGCCGAGATCCGGCGGCTGCTGGAGACGCCGGTGGAGGATGCGGTGCACCGCGCCATCGCCGAGGGGCGACAGCGCTCCGCCGCCTATCTGGACCGGGCGCTTGGCTGAGGCGGCGATCACGCCGGAGCGGATCGTCGCGTCGGGCCTGTGCATCGGGTGCGGCGGCTGTGCCGTGGGACCGGAGCGAACGATGCGCTGGGACGCCCATGGCCTGCGCAAGCCGACGGGTGCGCTGGCGGAGGCGGCGCCGTCGTTCGAGCGCACCTGCCCCTTCTCGCCCGCCGCGGGCGACGAGGATGCGATCGCCGCCGCGCGCTTTCCCGCCGCCCCGCAGGCGGACGCGCGGCTCGGCCGCTTCGAGACCGGCTATGTCGGCCACGTCGCGGAGGGCGGGTTCCGCGCCGGCGGCAGTTCGGGCGGGATGGTCAGCTGGGTCGCGGCCGAACTGCTGCGTACCGGCGCGATCGACGGCGTCGCGCACGTCGTGCCGGTGACGGGAGAGGCGGGCGTGTTCTTCCGCTACGCCATCTCCCGCAGCCCCGCCGAGATCGCGCGCGGCGCGCGCTCGCGCTATTTCCCGGTCGACATGGCCGAGGTGATCGCCGCGATCCGCGCCACGCCCGGCCGCTACGCGATCGTCGGCGTGCCGTGCTTCATGAAAGCGGTGAACCTGCTGCGGGCGGAGGACCCGGTGATCGCCGAGCGCGTTACCCACCTGCTCGGCCTGTTCTGCGGCCATATGAAGAGCGCCCGCTTCGTCGACAGCTTCGCCTGGCAGCTGGACGCACCCCCGAGCGACGTGCGGGCGGTGGAGTACCGCCGCAAGGACGCGGGCCGCCCCGCCAACTGGTACACCGCGCAGCTGACGCTGGCGGACGGCGAGGTGCGCGACCGCGACTGGTGGCACCTGGTCGACGGCGACTGGGGTGCCGGCTTCTTCCAGGCGTCCGCCTGCAACTGGTGCGACGATGTGGTGGCGGAGACCGCCGACATCGCGTTCGGCGATGCCTGGGTGGAGCCCTATTCGTCGGACGGGCGCGGCACCAACGTCGTCGTCGTCCGCTCGCCCGCCCTGCGCGACATGCTCGCCGGCGCGATCGGCGACGGACGGTTGGGGCTGGAGGCGGTCGACGCCGACTTCATCGCCGACACGCAAGCGGCAGGTTTTCGCCAGCGGCGCGAGGGACTCGCCTATCGCCTGACCTGGGGCAAGCGCGGCATCGTCCCGCGCAAGCGCGTGGCGCCGGGCAGGGGCGACCTGCCGTGGCGGCGGCGGCTGATCTACCGCACCCGCGCGGGCATCTCCGCGTGGAGCCACCGGATGGCCGGGGCGGCGCGTGCGACGGGTGTGGCGAGGCTCTACACCGGCTGGGCGCGGGTCTCGCTCGCGCTCTACCAGGGTCTCGCCTATGGTCGCGGCCGGTCCGGCACGCTGTTCGACCGGATCGAGAAGCTGACGGGGTCGCGCCGGTGACCGGCGGAGAGCGGAGAGCGGAGGGCGCCGTGGCGAGCGTCGAGGTAAGCGCCCTGGCCAAGCGGTTCGGCACGTCGACCGCGCTGCACCCGACCGACCTCACGATCGGCGACGGCGAGTTCGTGGTGCTGGTCGGCCCGTCGGGGTGCGGCAAGTCGACCTTGCTGCGGATGATCGCGGGGCTGGAAGATCCGAGCGACGGTTGCGTGCTGATCGGCGGGCGCGACGTGACGCACGCCGCCCCGTCGGACCGCGGCGTCGCCATGGTGTTCCAGTCCTACGCGCTCTACCCGCAGATGACGGTGGCGGAGAACATCGCTTTTCCGTTGAAGGTCGCCAAGCTCCCCCGCGCCGAGATCGAGGAACGGGTGCGCGACACGGCGGCGATGCTGGACCTGTCGGCGCTGCTCGATCGCAAGCCGCGCGCGCTGTCGGGCGGGCAGCGCCAGCGCGTGTCGATCGCGCGTGCGGTGGTGCGCCGGCCACGCGTGCTGCTGCTCGACGAGCCGTTGTCGAACCTGGACACGTCGTTGCGCGCGCGGATGCGGCACGAGTTCGCGCGGCTGCACCAGCAGTTGGGCAGCACCATGATCTACGTCACGCACGACCAGCTGGAGGCGATGACGCTGGCCGAGCGGATCGTGGTGATGAGCGCGGGCCGTGTCGAGCAGGTCGGCGCGCCCATCGACGTGTACCGCGCGCCCGCCAGCCTGGCGGTGGCGGCGGCGATCGGGTCGCCGGGGATGAACCTGCTGCCCGCCACAGTCGTCGCCGTCGATGCCGACGGAACGACCGTGCGCCTGGGGGGCGGCGAGGACGTCCGTACGGCCGTGCGCGTGCCGGGCGACGCGATCGGCGCAGCCGTGACGCTCGGCATCCGGCCGGAGCATCTGCGGCCCGACGAGGCGGGGCCTTTCGCAGGCGCAGTGGAGCTGTTCGAGCGATTGGGGCCGCTGTCGTTCGCGCATCTCGGCGCGCGGGGCGAGGCGGGGACGATCGTGGCGCAGCTGCCCGGCGACCGGGCGGTGACGCTGGGCGAGACGATGCGAGTCGCCGTCGCGCCGCAGGACGCGCACCTGTTCGCCGCCGATGAACGGGCGTTTCCGCGGGCGTGATCTCCATCCTTCCTGCCACAGGATCGCCGCATCCAGCCTCCCCGGCGGGGGCGAGACCGCTGCGAAACTACTTCGTCATGCCGGACTTGTTCCGGCATCCACCGTGCCGCAAGCCAATAAGCTGTTGATTTCGCGGCACCATGGACCCCGGATCAAGTCCGGGGTGACGAAAGAAAAATGCTTTTGGAGGAGTTTCGCAGAGGTCTCGCGGAGGCCGGGGTCCAGGTGAGACGGGCGTCGTTGATTTCCCGAGCCGTTATCCAACTGGGCCCCGGCCTCCGCCGGGGAGGTGAACGGTAGGGAGGGTGAGGTTCCGCAAACATCCCTTGCAGGAGAGGATCGTCAGCCCTTGACGCTGCCGCCGAGCAGGCCGGTGAGGTAATAGCGCTGGAGCGTCAGGAACAGCAGCAGCACCGGCAGCGTCGTCACCACGGAGGCGGCCATCATCAGCTCCGCGTCGGCGGCGTGCTCGCGCGCAATGGCGGCGACGGCGACGGGGAGGGTGTAGCGGTTCTGGTCGGCGAGCACGATCAGCGGCCACAGGAAGTCGTTCCATGAGCCCAGGAACATGAACAGCGCCAGCGTGACGACCACGGGCGTCAGCAGCGGCAGCACGACGACGCGGAAGATGCGCGCCTCGCTGGCGCCGTCGATCCGGGCGGCGTCGATCATCTCGTCGGGGATCGCCAGCGTGGCCTGGCGGACGAACAGCACCGCGAAGATGCCCGCCAGGCTGGGCAGGATGACGCCGGCATAGCTGTTGACCAGGCCGAGCTCCTTGAAGATCAGGAACAGCGGCAGCATCGCCACCTGCCCTGGCACGACCAGGCTGGCGATCAGCAGCTGGAGCAGCCGCTGGCGCCCGCGGAAGCGCAGCTTGGCGAAGGCGTAGCCGGAGGGAACGGTCAGCAGCAGGCCGAGCAGCGTCGACAGGCTCGCCACCCAGACGCTGTTCCACAGCGCCGGCACGATGCGGTAATCGAACCAGGCGCCGTCGATCAGGCGGCGGACGAGCAGCTCGTAATAGTTCTCGCCCGACCAGCGCGACGGCCAGAGCGGCGTCGGCAGCGTGCTCGATTCCCCCCGCGGCATGAACGACACGACCGACATGTAGGCGAGCGGCGCGATCGTAAGCGCGGTGAGCAGCGCCGCCGCACCGGTGGTCAGCACTCCGCGCAAGGAGCGTGTCACAACCATTCGTACCGCCTGCCGATCCGCGTCTGGACGAGGGTGATGGCCAGGATCATCAGGAACAGGATGAAGGCGACGGCGCTGGCCTGGCCCAGATTCCACCATTTGAACCCTTCCTCGAACATGAAGAACAGCACGGTGGTGGTACTCTGCGCGGGGCCGCCCATCGTCATCACGTACGGCTCGGCGAAGATCTGGAGGAAGCCGGCGATGCTCATCACCGCGGCGAGCAGCAGCGTCGGGCCGATCGCGGGCAGCGTGACGTGGCGGAAGCGGCGCCAGCTGCCCGCCCCGTCGAGGCGCGCCGCCTCCATCAGGTCCTGCGGCACGGCGGAGAGGGCGGCGGTGAAGACGATCATGTTGTAACCGAAGGTCTTCCAGGTGACGAACAGCAGGATGGCGGGGATGGAGGTATGCGGGTTCCCCAGCCAGTCGACCGGCGGCAGCCCGATCGCGCCCAGCGCGCGGTTGAGCAGGCCGAACCGTTCGTTGAACAGGAAGCGCCAGACCACCGCGGTGGCGACCACGCTGGTGACGTAGGGCGCGAACAGCAGCACCCGCCACAGCGGTTTCCAGCGTACGGTGGTGTCGTGGAGGAGCAGCGCCACCGCCAGCGACGTGCCGATCGCCATCGGCACGCCGAGCCCGGCGAACATCAGCGTGTTGCCGAGCGCGCGCCAGAACAGCGGCGTCGACAGCAGGTCGACGAAATTGCCCAGGCCGACGAAGCGCAGATTCTGCCAGTCGCCGAGGGCGTAGACGGAGTAATCCGTCACCGACAGCGCCATGGCGAGCGCGGTCGGCAGCACGAAGACGAGCGCGATGATCGCCAGCACCGGCGCGCAGAACAGCCAGGCGGCGCGTTCCTGGCGGGTCATGCGAGCTTGCCCGCCTCGACCAGCGAGCGGCGCTTGGCGAGGAGCCGGTCGACCCGCTCGTCCAGGTCGGCGAGGGCCTGCGGGATGGTCTGCAACCCGCGCACGACGCGCTCGGCGGCGAACTGGATTTGGATCTGGATCTGCTCCCACTCGATCACCTTGGGATCGGGGGAGGGAAAGCGCATCTGCTCGGCGAACGGGCGCAGGACCGGTTTTTTCATCTGCGGCGAGGCCCAGGCGCGGACGCGGGCCGGGAGGTTGCCGATCGCGCGCTGGAAATGCAGCTCGCTGTCGATGGAGGTGAGGTGGCGGACGAGCGCCCATGCCTCGGCCGGGCGCCGGGTGGTCGCCGACACGCACAGGCTGGCGGACTGGCCCGACAGCGGCCCCGGCCCGTCCGGCCCGGCGCAGCGGGCGGTGCTCCATCGCTCCGGCGGCACGCCGCGCTGCGCCAGGTCGCGCAGCGTCGTCGGGCCGCTGGGCCAGATCGCGAAATAGCCCTGCGCGAAGGCGGCGACGGGGTCCTGCACCTCGGTCGACAACGCTTTGGGGGCGAGGCCGTCGGCGAACAGCGAGGCGTAGTAGGCGAACGCCTGTCGCGCCTCGGCCGTGCGGAAATTGCCGCGCGTGTTCCGGTCGCGCAGCGGGGTCGCGCCCGCCAGCGACAGGATGTTGACCAGCGCCGTCGGCCAGTTGAGCAGCATCAGGAAGACGTAATCGTCGGGCCGCCGCCGCTTGAGCTTCAGCGCCATCGCCCTGAGGTCGTCCCAGTCGCCCGGTGGCGCGTCGTAGCCGATCGCGGCGAGGAGGTCGCGGCGATAGAAGTTGACCTGCGGCGCGACCGACCAGGGCACCGCGTAATCGCGCCCGCCAACCCGCGTCGATGCCAGCACGCCGGGGAAGATGTCCGCGACCAGGCCGGGCGCGGGCACGGGGGCGATCGCGCCGATCGTCGCGAACTCCGTCACCCAGCCGTTGAACAGCATGAACACGTCGGGCAGCGCGCCGCCCGCGGTGGCGATCAGCAGCTTCTCGTGACTGGCGGTGGTGGGCAGCGACTGGACCTCGACAGGCACGCCCGTCGCGGCGGTGAAGGGAGGCATCAGCAGCGGCGAGTAATCGCCTTCCCAGCTCATCGCCCACATCCTGAGCGGATCGTCGCCGCCGCGGGCACAGGCGGCGAGCCCCAGCGCGGGCAGCGATCCCAGCACCGCGCGCCGCGTCCAACCGGTTGCGTCCATCCCCATCGCCCGCCAGCGTGGCGCATCCGGGCGGCGCGCGCTACCGCTGCCCGACGATAATCGCGCGAGGGTTGCCACAGGTAAACCGCTTCTACGCCGGGGCATTCGCAGCCGATTGATCGGCGCCGCCCGACCGTTCACAGGAAAGGGCAACACGCCGGCAGGGGCAAGGCCGGCCAACAGGGAGAAACATCATGTCGCGCACCATCCGGCGCACCCTTCTGACCGGCGCGGCGCTGCTCGTCGCGCCGCTCGCCCAGGCGCAGACGGCGCCGCAGGACGGGGGCGCGCCGCCGTCGACTGGCACCCAGGGGGCCGAGGATCAGGCCGACACGGGCGAGATCGTCGTCACCGGATCGCGCATCGCGCGGCCGGATTACGCCGCCCCCAATCCGATCGTGTCGTTCGGCGCGGCCGACATCCAGCAGTCGGGCAACACCAACGTCACCGCCTTCCTCCAGCGGGTGCCGGCGCTGACCAACTCGATCGACGGCAGCCGCTCGGCGGGCAACGCGCAGGCCGACGGTGCGGTCGGGCAGGCCGGGCTCAACCTGCTCGACCTGCGTGGGCTCGGCACCAACCGGACGCTGGTGCTGGTCAACGGTCGCCGCCACGTCGCCAGCCAGTTCGACACCGCCGCGGTCGACATCAACACGATCCCGACCGATCTCATCAGCCGCGTCGACGTGCTGACCGGCGCCGCCTCGGCCGTGTACGGCGCCGACGGCGTATCGGGCGTCGTCAACTTCATCCTGCATCGCGACTTCGAGGGGCTGGGCGCCCGCGCGCAGATGGGCGCGTCGAGCCGTGGCGACGCGGCAAACCGCTTCGCCTCGCTGATCGGCGGCCGCAACTTCGCCGACGGGCGCGGCAACGTGACGCTGGCGTACGAGTATAATGCCGAGGAGGCGCTGGCGAATGACGACCGCAGCTACCTGCGCTCGCCGAGCCGCGTGTTCTTCGTCAACAACCGCAACTACGTAGCGGGGCAGGCCGGCTCGTTCCAGAAGATCCCGGTGCGCGACAACCGCTACACCGGCGGTTACTTCGACGCCGACGGCGTGCTCCAGCCGGGCGGCTCCTACGCCAACATCCTGAAGATCGGCGATCGCTTCTTCCGGGGAGACGGGCAGCCCTACACGTTCGGGCCGCAGAACGAGACGTTTGATTATTCCAACGGCGGCGACGACACGCCGGTCGCGGGCTATATCGGCGACATCCTGCCGAGGACCCGGCGCCACGCGGTCAACCTGCTGACCCATTACGACGTGTCGGACGCGTTCAAGCTGAGCGTCGAGGGCAAGTTCGTCCAGGCCTCGGCGCGGACGTTCAGCAGCTATAGCGGCACCTACGGCGTGCCCATCACGCTCGACAACCCGTTCCTGCCCGCGCCGATCCTCGCCGCCGCGCAGGCGGCCGGGCTTACCTCGGTCACGATCAACCGCAACAATTTCGACCTGCCCCGGCGCGGCGAGGACGATCGCCGCCGCACCTGGCGCGGCGTCGTCGACGCGAGCGGGCGGATCGGCGACCACGCGTCCTACGACGCTTATTACACCTACGGCCGCACCGACGTGCGCGCGACCAAGCTGAACGATCGCCTGCCCGCGCGATCGTCGCAGGCGCTGGATGCGATCCGCGATCCCGCGACCGGGCAGATCGTGTGCCGATCGGTGGAGGCGCGGGCGGCGGGCTGCGTCCCGCTCAACACCTTCGGGACGTTCGTCGCCGACCCCGCCTCCTTCGCCTATGTCTACGACGATCCGGTCAGCAACGCGCGGGTGCAGCAGCACGTCGCCAACGCGACGCTGACCGGCGATTTCGGCGCCTTCTTCGAGCTGCCGGGTGGCCCGGTCCAGTTCGCCGCCGGCGGCGAGTACCGGCGCGAGTCGAGTCGCTTCCGCCCGGCCCAGGGCCTGATCGACGGCGCCTATTACTCGCCGGCCGACGGCGTCTACGACGAGCCGCTCAACCTGACGCCGAGCAGCGGCCGCTTCGACGTGTGGGAGCTGTTCGGCGAACTGAACGTGCCGCTGCTGAAGGACCTGCCCTTCGCGCACCTGCTATCGGTCGGCGCGGCGGGGCGCTACTCCGATTACTCCACCGTCGGCAGCACCAACGCCTATCAGTTCAACGCCATCTACGCGCCGGTCGCCGACATCAGCTTCCGCGGCTCTTACGGTCGATCGGTGCGCGCGCCCAACATCGCCGAGGTGTTCCGGCCGCGCACGGGGCTGTCCGATTTCATCGAGGACCCCTGCTACCTGGCGAACCGCGACCAGGGCACGCAGTTCCGCGCGGCGAACTGCCAGGTGCTGATAACCAGCGCCGGCGGCAACAACGCCCAGTTCACCCAGGATCGCAACCCGGACGCCAACCTGAACATCGTCGGGATCGAGCAGGGCAACGCGGCGCTCGACCCGGAGGTCGCGCGGACCTGGACCGCGGGGATCGTGGCGCGCCCCGGCTTCGTGCCGCGGTTGCAGATCGGCGCCGACTGGTACGACATCCGGCTGCGCGGCGCGATCACCCGTGCCACGCCGACCGATCTCGCCCGGCTGTGCGTCGATCTCGAATCGATCGACAATCCCTACTGCGCCGCGGTGTCTCGCCGGCAGGGGACCGGCTACATCAACGGCTATACCGTGTCGCCGCAGAACGTGGCCGCGTTCCGCACCGCCGGGCTCGAGGTCAATCTCAGCTACGTCGTCGAAAGGGAGGGGATCGGCCGTTTCGACCTGCGGCTGGTCGGCGGGTATCTGCACCGGCTGGAGCTGATCCCGCTGCCCGGTGCCGCGGTGACCGACAATCGCGACCAGCCGTTCAGGCCGAAATACACTGCCGTATTCTCGCCGACCTGGACGATCGGCCGGCTGACCACTTCCTACAATCTCCGCTACCAGAGCGGCACGCGGCGGTTCTCGCGTGCGGAGACGAACGGCCGTCCCGATTACGTCGATCCGCGCTACTTCCGCTTCAAGGAATTGTGGCAGCACGATTTGCAGGCGCAGCTGGAGGTGGACGAGCGCTTCTCCTTCTATGGCGGCGTCAACAACCTGGCCGATCAGAAGCCCGATATCGGGTTCGAGACCAATGTGCCGATCTCGCCGCTCGGCCGCTTCGTCTATCTGGGGGCGAAGCTCCGTTACGGGGGCCGGTAGCGCCATCCCTTGTGTGGGGGCGGAAAACCGGCATGGGGCGGGGATGCTTCACCAACAGACGATCATCTTCGCCCCCCTCGCCACCTACGACGTCGTCATCCCCTGCAATAACCGCGCGCACGTCGTCGCGGATGCGGTGCGCAGCGTCCTCGACCAGGAACACGCGCCCGGCCGCGTCATCGTCGTCGACGATGGGTCATCCGACGATAGTGCGCTGGTCATCCGCGACCTGATGAAGCGCCATCCGCGGGTCGAGGGCGTGATCCTGCCGCGCAACGTCGGCGCGTCGCAGGCGCGCAACACCGGCGCGGGGCTGGCGCGGGCCGAGTGGATCGCGTTCCTCGACAGCGACGATATGTGGCTGCCGGGCGCGGCGCGGGCGCTGCTCGACGGGCCGATGGCGATGGCGCACGACATCGTCGTCGGTCATTTCGCCCGCGTCGAGGGCGACGGCGCGCCGGGCGAGCCGGAGTGCGGCTGGGACGCGGGCTGCATCCGCCGCGGTCTCGCCAGCGGCGGAGTGATCGGTCCGAGCTGGTCGGTGGTGCGCCGCGCGATCGTCGAGCGGGTCGGCGGGTTCGACCCGAGTTTCCACAACTGCAACGACTGGGACTTCTACACGCGCGCGGCCGCGGCGGGTGCCCGCTTCGGCCGGATCGACGCGTGCGTCGCGCTTTATCGTACCGTCGCGGGCGGCCGGCTGGTCAACGACATCGCGATCGGCGCCCGCAACGCCGACCGGGTGTTGTCGCATCCCTATCTGCTCGGGGTGGACGCCTGATCCGACGCCGCTATCCATCGGGGTGAAGGAGAGGCCGGGATGAACGACAGCGTACGCGCCGGGATCGGGCAGATCAGGCTGGCACAGACCTACGCCGCCGGCATGATGGGGCAGCGCGCCGCTGTGCCGTTCCGCGCCGACGAGCTGGAGGCGCGGGCGGCGGCGATCATGAGCGCGGAGGGCTTCGGCTATCTTCGTTCGGCCGGGATGGAGACGACCGCGCGGGCCAATCGCGAGGCGCTCGACGCGGCGAGGCTGGTGCCGCGGATGGCGCGCGACGTCGGCATGCGCGATCTCGGCATCGAGCTGTTCGGGCGGCGGCTGGCGTCGCCGCTATTGCTCGCGCCGATCGGCGTGCAGGAACTGGCGCATGCCGAGGGCGATCTCGCCACGGCGCGTGCGGCCGCATCACGCGGTGTGCCGGCCATCTTCTCCAACCAGGCCTCGGTCGACATGGAGACGTGCGCGGCCGCGATGGGCGATGCGCCGCGCTGGTTCCAGCTGTATTGGACGCGAAGCGAGGCGTTGTCGGAGAGCCTGGTGCGCCGCGCGGAGGCATGCGGGTGCGAGGCGATCGTGGTGACGCTCGACACGACGATGCTGGGCTGGCGACCGGTCGATCTCGGCCACGGATTCCTGCCGTTCCTGAGCGGGCAGGGGCTGGCGCAATATACCGGCGATCCGGTGTTCCGCGCGATGCTCGACAAGCCGCCCGAGGAGGACGTGCTGGCCGCGGCGCAGTTGTTCAGCCGCATCTACTCGGACCCGAGCCTTGACTGGGGGCGATTGAAGCGCATCCGAGACTGGACGCGGCTGCCGGTGGTGCTGAAGGGCATCCAGCACCCCGCCGACGCGCGTCGCGCGGCCGAGGAGGGGTGGGACGGGATCGTCGTCTCCGACCATGGCGGCCGGCAGGTCGACGGTGCGGTGGGGAGTGCCGCGCAGCTCGCCGCCTGCGTCGAGGCGGTGGCGGGGCGGATCAGGGTGTTGTTCGACAGCGGTATCCGCGGCGGTGCAGACGTGGCGAAGGCACTGGCGCTCGGCGCGGACGCGGTGCTGCTCGGCCGGCCGTATATCTGGGGACTGGCGGTCGACGGCGAGGCGGGCGTGGCGGCGGTGATCGACAACGTGTTGGGCGAGCTCGACCTGACGATGGGCTTGATCGGGTGCTCGAGCGTCGCGGAACTGGGGCGGGACTACCTGGCGTAATCCCCCGTTGCCCTTGATCTGTGCCGGCATCCGGGGCCGTGGGCGACGTTGCTGCCTGGCTTTGATCCCGGCGCCAAGCGAGACCTCTGCGTGAGTCCTACGTCATGCCGGACCTGTTCCGGCATCCACCGTGCTGCAAACCAATAGCCTATTGATTTCGCGGAACGGTGGACCCCGGAACAAGTCCGGGGTGACGGGGAGGGAGGATTCGAGGGAGCGCGAGGCCCGACGCAAGGCGGGGGCGACGAGCGTCCAGGGCAGGATCAGGCCGTCCGACCCAGCGCGATGTAACGTTGCAGATGCTGGTCCTGATCGCCGAGCTGCTGGTCGATCATCGTCAGCCGCTTGGCATAATGCGACAGCGGCAGTTCCCAGGTCATGCCGATGCCGCCGTGGAGCTGGATCGCCTCCTCCGCGACCAGCTGGCCGGTGGCGCCGACGGTGTATTTGGCCGCCGACAGCGCGCGGGGGCCGTCCGCGCGGTCGAAGGCGTCGGCCGCGTTGATGACGGCGGAGCGGGCCTGCTCGATCTCCAGCAGCACGGTGGCGATGCGGTGCTGGAGCGCCTGGAACTTGCCGATCGGCACGCCGAACTGTTTGCGCGTCTGGAGATAGTCGATCGTCGCGGCCTTGGTCACCTCCATGACGCCGAGCGCCTCCGCCGACAGCGCGAGCAGCCCTGCCGCCTCCGCCGCCGCGAGCGCCGCCGTGCCGTCCTCCGCGACCAGCGCGTCGGCACCGACGCGGACACCGGCGAGACGGATCTCCGCCGAGCGGCCGCCGTCGATATTGAGGTAGCCGCGCTTCTCCACGCCCGCGGCGTCGCCGGGAACGAGGAACAGCGACGCGCCCGCATCGGTCTGCGCGGAGACCAGCAGCAGCGTCGCCGTGTCGCCGCTGGCGACCACCGCCTTGGCGCCGTCGATCGTCCAGCCGTCGCCGTCTCGGCGCGCCACGCTGGCGAGCGGCGCCCCATCGGCCCGGTCCTGCGGCTCGGCATGGGCGAGCGCGGGCACGACCGTGCCGGCGATCAGCCTCTCGATCTCGTCGGTGCGACCCGCGGCGGCGAGCGCGCGGCCGACCATCAGGGCGCCCAGGAACGGCTCGACCGCGAGGGCGCGGCCGATCTCCTCGAACACGACGGTGATGTCGTGGCCGGCGCCGCCGAAGCCGCCGACTTCCTCGCCGAACAGCGCGCCGATCACGCCCAGCTCGGCGAGCCCGGCCCAGACCTGCGGATCGTAGCCGGTGTCGCCGTAAGCCGCCTTGTTGCGCGCCTCGATGCCGGCGCGCTCGGCCAGGAAGCGACGGAGCGTGTCCGCCAGCATCTGCCGGTCCTCGGTATGCTGGAAATCCATCAGAGCCCCACGATCATCTTCGAAATGATGTTCTTCTGCACCTCGTTCGACCCGCCGAAGATCGAGAGCTTGCGGTTGTTGAAATAGCTGGCCGCGGCGGGGGCGGCGCCCTCCGGGCCGACGGGTTCGCCGTTATAGCCCTCCTCCAGCGCCTCGGGCACGAAGGGCTGGGCGTAGGGGCCGTAGGCGCGGCGCTGGAGCGCGGTGATCGCCTGGCGGATCTCGGTCCCCTTGATCTTGAGCATGGAGCTTTCCGCGCCCGGTGCGCCGCCGCCCGCCACCGCGGCGACGACGCGCATGTTGGTGGTGGCCATGTTGGCGAGATTGATCTCGATCCGCGCCATGCGGGCGGCGAACAGCGGGTCCTCCGCCAGCGGCTTGCCACCGCGGGTGAGGGTGTCGGCGGTCGCCTTCAGCCGCTCGAACGCGGCCATCGACGCGCCGACGCCGGCGATGTTGGTGCGCTCGTACGTCAGCAGGTATTTGGCGTAGGTCCAGCCCTTGTTCTCCTCGCCGACCAGATTGGCGACGGGCACGCGCACGTCGGTGAAGAACACCTCGTTCACCTCGGCGTCGCCGTCGAGCAGGACGATCGGGCGAACCTCGATGCCGGGCGACTTCATGTCGATCAGCAGGAACGAGATGCCTTCCTGCGCCTTGGCCTTGGGATCGGTGCGGACCAGGCAGAAGATCCAGTCGGCGTACTGCCCCAGCGTCGTCCAGGTCTTCTGCCCGTTGACGACGTAATGATCGCCGTCCCGGACCGCGCTGGTCTTGAGGCTGGCTAGGTCGGAGCCGGCGCCGGGTTCGGAATAGCCCTGACACCACCAGTCGCTGCCGTCGAGGATGCGCGGCAGGTAATGGCGGCGCTGCTCCTCCGAGCCGTATTTGATGAGCACGGGACCCAGCATGTTGACGCCGAAGGGCACCACGCGCGGCGCGTACGCCTTGGCCGACTCGTCCTCGAACAGCGAGCGTTCGACGACGCTCCAGCCGGGGCCGCCGTAACGTTCCGGCCAGTGGCTGGCGAGCCAGCCCTCCGCGTGGAGGACGGCGTGCCATTCCTCCATGTCGGCCTTGGTCAGCTTCAGCCCGCGCCGCACCTTGTCCGACAGGCGGGACGGCAGCTTGTCGCGGAAGAAGGAGCGTACCCGGTCGCGGAAAGCCTCTTCGTCGGGGGAAAGGCGCAGGTCCATAATACGCTCCGTCGTGCTGGTGCAGCGGCTTCTAGCATGGTGGAGGACGGGAACAAGCGCAGCGTACCGGATATTCGATCCGATGGCCGTTGCGTTGCCGGGCCGATGCGGGCACAGCGATGGCATCAGGCAGGGGGAATGATTGAACGAGGCGGTGACGACCGGCCCGGGGCACGCGATCGTGCTCGGCGCCGAGGGGCGCGTGGGCGGGGCGTTCGCGCGGCGGCTGGCGCTGCATGGCTATCGCGTATCCCGCGATCCGCGGCGGCCGGAAGCGCTCGCCCGCGCGATGCCGGGCACGCTGCTGCTCGACTGCGCGTACCGCGACGGCGAGGCGGAGGAGCATGTGTGGCGGGTGGAGGCCCACCTCGCCTCGTGGCGCGATTATGCGGGCATCTTCGTGCCGTCGTCATACTGGATCGAGGGCGACGGCGGCTATGCGCGCGCCAAGCGACGGGTGGAGCAGTTGGCGGCAAGCTACCGGGCGCTCGGCGCCAACGTGGTGACCGATCGGATCGGTTATTTCCCCGGTGACGGGGTGGAGCCCGACGCCAACGAACCGATGATCGCGCACCTGGTCGACGGCGATACGCTGTACGCGCGGGTCATGGCGCAGTTGACGTGCGGATTGCGGCGCGACGCGGCCGAGACGGTCGCGGTGGGCTGACCCTGCCACGTGAGCACGGTTGCGTCATGCCGCCCGGCGGGCGGCCTCCGCGAGAACGCGGTCCGCGAGATCGGGGCGGCAGATGACCAGATCGGGCAGCAGCGGGTCGGCGCAATTGTAGACGAGGGGACTACCGTCCAGCCGCGAGGCGTGGAGGCCGGCAGCCAGCGCCACGGCAGCGGGCGCGCAATTGTCCCACTCGTACTGTCCACCGTCGTGCAGGTAGAGGTCGGCGCGGCCGTCGACCACCGCCATAGCCTTCGCGCCGGCCGAGCCCATGCCGATCACCTCGGCGCCAAGCGCGTCGGCGATTCGGTGGACCACGGCGGGGCAGCGCGTGCGGCTCGCCACCACGCGTAGCCGGCCTGGCGTGCGCGGAGGTGGGGGCGTGACCGTATCGGTAGACCAGACCCGTCCCCGCTCGGGCACGGCGACGGCGCCGATCGCGGGCCTGCCATCGAGCGCGAGGCCGATGTGCACCGCCCAGTCGTCGCGCCCGTCGGCATAGTCGCGGGTACCGTCGAGCGGATCGACGATCCAGGCGCGGCGTGCGCCGCAGCGGCGGCGATCGTCGACGCTCTCCTCCGAAAGGACGAAGTCGCCGGGGCGGGCGGCGGCGAGGCGGGCAAGGATCAGCGCGTTCGCCTCCCGGTCGCCGCGGTCGCCGAGCGCCTCGCCCGTTTCCCGCCCCTCGGCGCGGATCGCGAGGAGCAGCGCGCCCGCTTCCTCGGCGATCGCGGCGGCGAGCGCGTCGTCCGTCACAGCTCGTGGCTCCAGACGCCAATGACGTGCTCGACGATGCGGCGCGCCGCGGCTTCGGCGATCTCGGTGGTGGTGTCGATGTGCAGGTCGGGGCGGATCGGCGCCTCATAGGGGCTGGAGATGCCGGTGAACGAGGCGATCTCGCCGGCGCGCGCCTTGGCGTAGAGGCCCTTGGGATCACGCGCCTCGGCGACGGCGAGCGGCGTGTCGACGAATACCTCCACGAACTCGTTCGGCGGCAGCATGGCGCGCACCATGTCACGTTCGGCGCGGAAGGGCGAGATAAAGGCGGTCAGGACGATGAGGCCGGCATCGGCCATCAGCCGCGCGACCTCGCCGACACGGCGGATGTTCTCCGTGCGGCCGGCGTCGGAAAAGTCGAGGTCGCGGTTGAGGCTGTGGCGGATGTTGTCGCCGTCGAGCAGGAAGGTATGGCGGCCGAGCGCGTGGAGTTCCCGCTCGACCAGGTTGGCGATGGTCGACTTGCCCGAGCCGGACAGGCCGGTGAACCACAGCACGCGCGGGCTCTGCCCCTTCTGCAGCGCATGCGCCTCGCGCGTCACGTCGTGCGACTGCCAGTGGATGTCGCCGCCGCGGCGTAGCGGATCGGCGATCATGCCGGCGGCGACGGTGGCGTTGGTCATCCGATCGATCAGGACGAAGCCGCCCAGCGCGCGGTCGTCGGCGTAGCGTTCGAAGACCAGGGGGCGGGCGGTGCGGAGCTCGACCGTGCCGATGTCGTTGAGGCGCAGCGTGTCGGCGGGGCGCTCCGTCTGGCTGTTGACGTCGACCACGTGGCGCGGGGCGGATACGGTCGCGACCGCCGTCTGCGTCCCCAGCTTCATCAGGTAGCCGCGGCCCGGGACCAACGTCGCCTCCGCCATCCACACCAGCGTGGCAGCGAAGGTGTCGGCAGCCTGGGGAGGCGCGGCGGCGGCGGCGATCACATCGCCGCGCGAGCAATCGACCTCGTCGGCGAGGAGCAGCGTGATCGACTCGCCGGCCATCGCGGTCGCGCGCTCGCCATCGGGCCCGAGGATGCGGGCGACGGCGGTGGTGCGGCCGGAAGGCACGACGCGGACGGGATCGCCCACCGCGATCGTGCCCGAGGCGACCAGTCCGGCGAAGCCGCGAAAGTCGAGATCGGGCCGGTTGACCCATTGCACCGGCAGGCGGAAGGGCCGGTCGCGATCACGGTCCCCGTCCACCGACACCGTTTCCAAGTGGCCGAGCAGCGCCGGCCCCGTGTACCACGGCATCGCGGGCGACGGCTCGGCGACGTTCGCGCCGGTCAGCCCTGACAGCGGAATGGCGGTGAAGCGATCGATGCCGACCGTGTTCGCGAAGCTGCGGAAGTCGGCGACGATCGCGTCGAAGGTATTCCGGTCGTGCCCGATCAGGTCCATCTTGTTGACCGCCAGCACGACCTCGCGGATGCCGACGAGGTTCGCCAGGTAGGTGTGGCGCCGCGTCTGGCCGAGGATGCCCTTGCGCGCGTCGATCAGGATCACGGCGAGGTCGGCGGTCGAGGCGCCGGTGACCATGTTGCGGGTGTACTGCTCGTGCCCCGGCGTGTCGGCGACGATGAACTTGCGCGCCGGCGTCGCGAAGAAACGGTAGGCGACGTCGATGGTGATGCCCTGCTCGCGCTCGGCGGCGAGGCCGTCGACGAGGAGCGCGAAATCGAGCGCAGTCCCCTGCGTGCCCATGCGCGCCGAGTCGGCCTCCAGCGTTTCCAGCTGATCCTCGAAGATCGCGCGCGAATCGTAGAGGAGGCGGCCGATCAGCGTCGACTTGCCGTCGTCCACTGAGCCGCAGGTGATGAAGCGCAGCATCGACTTGGCCGCTTGCGCGCCGAGATAGGCGTGGATGTCGGCGGCGACCAGCGCGTCTGGGCGGTAGGCGCGCGACTTCCCCTTCCCTTCCGGGGATGGATTGGGGGCGGGTACCGAACGCAGCGAGGCTCCAGCCGCTTCCGTAAAGCGCATCCCTGCGGGCTGCGCACCCACCCCTGGCCCCTCCCTGGAAGGGAGGGGAGTGTTGTTGGCAGCCATCAGAAATACCCCTCGCGCTTCTTCTTCTCCATGCTGGCGGCCTGGTCGTGGTCGATGGCGCGGCCCTGGCGTTCGGAGGTGGTGGCGAGCAGCATTTCCTGGATCACTGCGGGCAAGGTCGTCGCCTCGCTCTCGACCGCACCCGTCAGCGGATAGCAGCCGAGCGTGCGGAAGCGGATCGAGCGCTCGACCACCTGCTCACCCGGCCGCAGCCGGAACCGGTCGTCGTCGACCATCAGCAGCATATCGTCGCGCTCCACCGTGGGACGGGGAGCGGCGAGGTAGAGGGGAACGACCTCGATCCCCTCCGCCAGGATGTACTGCCAGATGTCGAGCTCGGTCCAGTTGGACAGCGGAAAGACGCGCATGCTCTCGCCGCGGTCAAGGCGCATGTTGTAGAGGCGCCAGAGTTCGGGGCGCTGCGCCTTGGGGTCCCAGCCGTGGGTGGCGGAGCGGAAGGAGACGATGCGCTCCTTGGCGCGGCTCTTCTCCTCGTCGCGGCGAGCGCCGCCGAACGCTGCGTCGAAACAGCCGGCGGCGAGTGCCTGTTTCAACCCTTCCGTCTTCCACAGGTCGGTGTGGCGGCTGCCATGGTCGAAGGGGTTGATGCCGAGTTGCTCGGCCTCCGGGTTGCGGTGGACGATCAGGCGCATGCCGGCCGCCGCGGCCGCACGATCGCGCAACTCGTACATCGCGCGGAACTTCCAGGTCGTGTCGACGTGGAGGAGCGGGAAGGGCGGGCGCGCGGGCGCGAACGCCTTCGCCGCCAGGTGGAGCATGACCGCGGAATCCTTGCCGACCGAGTAGAGCATCACCGGGCGTTCCGCCTCGGCGACGACCTCGCGCAGGATGTGGATGCTCTCGGCCTCCAGGCGTTGCAGGTGGGTCAGCGTCGTCATGGGCGGCCGGGATAGAGCCGGCGCGGGACCGACGCCGCACAGTTATCCTGTCAACCGTGAAAGTCGGCGCGCTCGCGCTCCAGTGAATCGAGGATGCGCGCGCCGGCCATGAACACCGCGACGGGGCAACAGGCGAACAGCAGGTAGCCGCCGGTGCCGGGATATTGTTCCAGATAGTTGACGCCGCGTTCCGCCGCCCCGGTAGCAAGGCCGTAGATGATAAGGAACGCCTCGAACTTGGTCTTGATGACGAACAGGCGGCCAATCTTGCGGAGCATACCCGAGAGTTAAGCAAGCTCCGCGCCAATGGTGGTTTTGCGCGCTCGGCGGGTTAACGCACGTGGTTACCTGTCAATTAACCCGACAGATCATGCCAGCTCGTCGAGGTCGAGCGCGTTCAGCAGCGCGGCCCGCGCGGACGCGATGCGGGTGAGGAGCGCAGGGTCGCCGATCGCGTCGGGGTCGATCGTGTCGGGCCAGTGACGCTCGACGATGGCGGAGAGGCGATCGAGCTTGGCGGCGTCGACCAGGAAGCGCGGGTCCACCGTGGCGGGGTCGCAGACGACGCGCAGGCGCAGGCAGGCGGGGCCGCCGCCATTGGCCATCGACTCGCGCACGTCGACCACGCGCACGCGGCGGATCGCGCCGTTGCCGCCGCGGTGGCGTTCGAGCCAGGACCAGGTGGAAGCCGTGGTGCGCGTCTCCTCCGGCGCGATCAGCGTGGGGCCGTCTTCGGTGGAGACGAGCTGCGCGTTGAACAGGTAGGAGGCGATGGCGTCCTCCAGCGGCACCTCGGCGGCGGGGACCTCGACGATCTCGACGTGCGGGAGCAGGCGGCGAAGGTCGTCGTGGAAGCGCGCCGGATCGGCGAAGGCGTGCTCGTGCGCGAACAGCACGGGGCCGTCGGCGACCGCGACGACGTCGTTGTGGAAGGCGCCGGCGGCGATCGCGCGCTCCGACTGTTCGACGAAGAGGGTGCGGGCGGGATCGAGACGGTGGGCGCGGGCGATGGCGGCGCACGCCTCGCGGTGCTGACGTGCCGGAAAGCGGCCGCCGGCCCGGCCGTAGACGAAAACCTCGACGCCGGGCGCGCCGTGATCGGCGCACAGGCGCATATGGTTGGCCGCGCCCTCGTCGCCGAACGGGGCCGGGACAGGCGCGTGGATGGCGAAGGCGGGGTGGGCGAAGGCGAGGCGCAGCTGCGCCAGCGTGTGCGGCCACTCGTGGCTGCGATGCGGCATGGTCACCAGATTGGCGACGGTCAGGTGGCAGCGACCGTCGCGCGTGTCCGGCGCGGGTGAGACGGTGGCCGCGTTGGCGGCCCACATCGGCGAGGCGGACAGCGCCTGCGCCTGGAGATGGCGGTCGGCCCCGGTATAATCGGTGGATAAGGTGCGCAACCAGCCATGGTCGGGGCGGGGGTGGGGCAGGAGGATGCCCTGCACCAGCCCCAGCGCGAGGTTCGCGCGCATCTTGTCGATGCCCTGCAGCGCGGCGGCGCGCGGCCGCGAGGAATGGCCGGCATTGCGCGTCGCGGCGAGGTTGCCCGGCGACAAGCCGGCATAGTTATGGCTGGCGCCGATCAACCCGTCGAAGTTGATCTCCCGCATCAGTTGCGGCCGACATGGATGACGCGATCGTCCTCGCCGATGCCCAGCGCGGCGGCGGCCGGCGCGGACAGCACGATGCCGTCGCCGTCGCCGACTGGGCGGACCTTGGCCATCGTGCAGCGGAAATCGGCGAGCGTGCCGGTGGCGACCAGCGCGTCGCCGCCGCCGTCGCGATCGACCGCGACCACGCGGGCCGTGCGCGCGTCGCGGATCGAGCGGACCTTGTCGATCCGCGCGGTCATGGTCGGGCCACCGTCGAAGATGTCGAGATAGCCTTCGTAGGAGAAGCCCTCATTCTCCAGCATGCGCATCGCGGCGCGGCCGGAAGGATGGGGCATGCCGATCGCGGCGCGCGCGCTCTCCGACAACATGGCGGTGTAGATGGGATGTTTGGGCATCAGGTCGGCGATGAACTGGTGGCCGTTGACCGCGTTGAAGCGATCGGCATCTTGAAAGTTCATGCCGAAGAAGCGGCCTGCTAGCCCATCCCAGAAGGGCGAGCCCCCTGCCTCGTCGATGATGCCGCGCAACTCGGCGAGGATACGATCGCCGAAACGGGCGCGGTGCGCGGCGATGAACAGGTAGCGGGCACGGGCGAGCAGCAGGCCGAGACCGCCGGCCCGCTCGCCGGGATGGAGGAACAGGCCACCCACCTCCGACGAGCCCTCCAGGTCGGTGGTGAGCGACAGCATCTCGGCACGAAAGGTGCGGTCGAGTTCGCGGCTGTGCTGTGCCAGCGTGCCGAGACGGTAACTGTAGAAAGGATGGCGGCGGCCGACCTCGGTGAAGATCTGGCAGGTGCCGCGGACCTCGCCGGTGTCGACATTCTCCAGGATCAGGACGAACAGTTCGTCTTCGACCGGACCGTCTGCCCGCGCGAAGGCGGCGTGGCTGCGTTCCAGCTTGGCGGCGAGCGCGGGGCGATCGGGGGGCAGGTTGGTGAAGCCGCCGCCGGTCAGCTTCGCCATCTCGTACAAATGCTTGAGATCGTCGTCGACGGCGGCGCGGACGCGGAAGTTCATGCGGGCGTTCCCAGGCGGAGGATGGAAAGGGCGGAGAGCGCCGCGCGCTCGACCAGGCTGTCGGTGAAGAAATATTCGTCGGACGAGTGGATGGCGCCGCCACGCACGCCCATGGTGTCGACCACGGGGACGCCCGCGGCGGCGACGTTGTTGCCGTCGCAGACGCCGCCGGTGTCGCGCCGCCCGATGACGAGGCCGAGATCGGCCCCGGCGTCGGCGACGAGCGCGAAGAGGCGCTCGGCGGCCGCGTCGACCGGCTTGGGTGGCCGGTTGAAGAGGCCGTGGACCTCCACCGCGACGTCGTGATCGCGGGCGACCGTGTCGGCGATCTCGCGGAGCAGCGCGCCCGCGGCCTCGATCGCGGCGGCGTCGCGCGGGCGGAAGTTGACGCGGAGCACGGCATGGTCGGGGACGACGTTGTTGGGGCCGCCGCCGTCGATCCGCGCAGGGTTGACCGCGAGGGTCGGGGCGCGCGCCGCCGCCAGCCGCACGGCGAGGTCGGCGGCGGCGACCAGCGCGTTGCGACCGTCTTCCGGATTGCGGCCGGCATGCGCGCTGCGACCGCGCACTACCACTGAGAAATTGCCGGTGCCGCCGCGCGCGCCGGCCAGCGTGCCGTCCGGCAGCGCGGGTTCGTAGCCGAAGGCGGCGTGCTTGCCGCGTGCCACCTCGCCGATCAGCGCCGCGGAGGAGAGCGAGCCGGTCTCCTCGTCCGAATTGACGAGAACGTCGTAGCCGATGGCGTCGATGACGCCCCCCGCCTCCAACGCCGACAGCGCGGCGAGCATCACGGCCAGTCCGCCCTTCATGTCGGTCACGCCCGGCCCGACCAGCGCGCCGTCGTCCCTGGTCGTGAGCGACTGGAACGGGTGGTCGACGCCGTACACGGTGTCCATGTGGCCGAAGAACAGCAGGCGCCGCGTCGCACCCGGCCGGACGGAGAGATGGAGGTGGTCGCCGTGGCCGATCGCCTCGACCCGGCCGTCGACGGCCACGGTGTCGACCGGGGCGGCGGGCACCAGGCGCACGCTGCCGGGCAGGGCGGCGGCGGCGTCGGCGAGCAGCCCGGCCATGGTCGCGTTGCCGGCGAGGTTGCGCGTGCCGCTGTTGATTGCGGCCCATTCCTTCGTCCGCGCGAGCATCGACGCGCCGTCGAGCCGCGCGAGCGTGTCCCGCTCCGTGGTGGTCAGCCTCTCCATGGGGCGCCGTCTAGCGCCGGTGTGCGCCGCTGGCGAGCCTTCAGAACGCGTAGACCAGCGATGCGCGCGTGGTGGTGTCGGTGGTGCGGCGGCCGGCCGGCGGCATGCTCTCATACTGCACGTAGTAGGAGAGTTGGGCAGAGAGCGGTCCCAGCAGCTTGGCGTTGACCCCGGTGGTGGAGGCGAGGGTGGAGTTGAACCGTTGGGCGATCGCGATCGTGTTCTGCGTCAGCGACAGGCCGGGCAGCAGCCGCCAGCGGAAGTCGACCGACGCACGCCCGGTGAAACTCGACTGCTCGCTTTCGTCGGTGAAGGCGGTGTAGCGGTAGCCGGGCCCGAGTTCGAGATCGAGCTGCACCGCCGGGCTCTTGATCGCGCTGTAGCCGAGCCCCGAGGAGACGGCGAGACGGTCGTCATAGCCGAGGAAGCGATCGCTCTCGTACGAGGTCTGACCGTAGACGTAGGCGCGATCATCGAACTTGTAGTTGGGTTCGTACGATAGGAGATAGTGCTCGCGCGTGGTGGTGCCGAGGCTCTCCTGATAATCCGCCTGGGCGCGGAACTTGTGGCGCCACTGCAATCCCTCGCGTGTCGCGTCCAGGATAGCGCTGCCGCCGGCGATCTCCGAATTGCCGGTGGAGACGAACCCGCCCAGTTCGGCACGACCGCGCCACAGGTTGAAGATGCCGGCTTGCCGGATCACCGCCTCGCGCTGGGCGGCGCGGTCGGCACGCCATTTCTCGGCGATGGCGAGGACGGCGTCGCCGCTGAACGGATCGGCGGCGCGCGCGTAGCGGACGATGGTCGACACGTCGCCGTCGTTGCCGGACTCGATGGCAGCGTCGAGCATCGCCCGGATATTCTCCGGGATCATCGCGCCCGCGTCCGACTGTTGCGGCGGGGCGGGCGCGGCGGCCGTTCCGTTGGCGACGGCGAGGAGCAGCAAGGGGGCGATCACACGTGGATGCCTAGCGGTGGGTCGCCCGGGCGCAAACCGGTCAGCGGGACGGACTTGCGCCGAGATGTGGCCGAAGCGCGGCGAGCACATCCTGGTACAAGGCGCGCTTGAACGGCACAATCAGGCGCGGCAGATCGTCCGGATCGATCCAGCGCCAGGCACGGAACTCTGGATGCTTGGTGGCGATGTTCACGTCGGGGTCTTGCCCCAAGAAGCGGAACAGGAACCAGCGCTGCGTCTGGCCGCGCCACTTGCCCTTCCATACTTTGCCGATCAGCTCGGGCGGCAGGTCGTAGGTGAAGTCGCGATCGGGCGCCGCGAGCAGTTCGACATGCTCGGGCGCGATGCCGGTCTCCTCGCCCAGCTCGCGGACGGCGGCGGTGAGCGCGTCCTCACCGGGATCGATCCCGCCCTGCGGCATCTGCCACGCCTCCAGCGTGGTATCGAGGCGCTGGCCGACGAACACGTGCCCGTCGCGGTTGACGAGCATCACGCCCGCGCAAGGACGATAGGGAAGCGCGCTCATGCCGGTACGCCCGCCGCCTGCGCCATCACGCGCGCGCCTTCCGCTGAGACGATCGCCTGCTTGAGCGCGACGAGATAGGCGGCAAGGTCGCCCTGGCTGGACGGAATCGCGCGGCGCAGATTGAGAAAGCCGTGGACGTTGCCCGTCGCTTCCTGGAACACGGTGGGCACGCCCGCTCCTACCAGCGCGGCGGCATAGGCGCGTCCCTGGTCGCGGATCGGGTCCAGCCCGGCGGTGACGATCACCGCGGGCGGCATGCCGGCGAGATCGTGGGCGAGCGGCGAGGTGCGCGCGTGCGGCAGGTCGGCGGCGTAGGCGTCGGCGAACCAGCGCATGGTCTCGCGCGTCAGCAAGTAACCGTCGGCGAATTCGGCGAAGGACGGGTATTCGCGCGCCATGTCGGTGGCCGGGTAGAGCGGCGCCTGCACGATCACCGGCACCGCGGCGGGCGCGCCGCGCAGGGCCATGGCCGTGACGATCGCCAGGTTGCCGCCGGCGCTGTCGCCGCACAGAACCAGGCTGGTGACCACGCGGTCGAGCTCCGGCGGATTGCTCGCCAGCCAGCGCGCCGCCGCCTCGCAATCGTCGGGCGCGGCGGGCCAGCGATGCTCGGGCGCGAGCCGATATTCGACGGAGACGACGGGCAGCGCCAGAACACGCGCGATCTCCGCGCAGGCGGCAGCGTGCGTATCGACGCTGCCGATCACGAAGCCGCCGCCGTGGAAGAACAGCAGCGCGGGGCCGGGCTCGCGTCGCTCCGCCGCGTCGAACAGACGGGCGGCGATGGTGCCGGCCGGTCCCGGGATGGCAAGGTCGCGAACCACCGCCAGCTCGCCCGCGGGCAGGTCCGCGACGCCGGGCATGGCCGCGAAGATCGCGCGGGCGGCGGGAGCATCCAGTTCGTGCGTGCGAGGGCCGGGCAGGTTGTTGAGATAGGCCAGGAACTGCGCGGCGTCAGGGCGGACGTACGGGGCGGCGGGTGCGGTCATGGCGGTCCTTCTCGGTCGCGTGCGGCACCCTAACTAGAAGGCATGATCCACGTCGTCCATCATCCCGCCTACGTGACGGCCGCCCCCGCCCGATCGACCTATCGCTGGGGCAAGAACGGGCTGATCCGCGACCTCTTACGGGCGGAGGGCGCAGGCATCGCGTGGCACGAGCCGGCCCCGATGCCGGTCCGCTGGTTGGAACAGGCGCACGATCCCGACTATGTCGCCGAAGTACTGGCGGCGGACGTGCCGGCGGCCAAGACGCGGCGGATCGGTTTCCCGATCACGCCGGAAGTGGCGGCGCGGGCGGCGGCGGTGCCCGGCGGTACCTATCTCGCGGCGCGATTGGCGATGGAGCACGGCTTCGCCGCGAACACCGCCGGCGGCAGCCACCACGCGCTGCACGACACCGGCGCGGGGTACTGCGTCTTCAACGACCTGGCCGTCGCTGCGATCAGGCTGGTGGAAGAGGGCACGGTCGCGCGACTGTTGATCGTCGACGTCGACGTGCACCAGGGCGACGGAACCGCGGCGCTGACCGCCGGGCGCCCGGAGATCGCGACCTATTCGATCCACGCGGAGAAGAACTTCCCGGCGCGCAAGGCGCGCTCGACACTGGATGTGCCGCTCGCCGACGGGATCGGCGACGACGCCTATCTGGAAACGCTGGAGCGGACGCTGGCGCCGCTCGTCGCGGAGGTGCGGCCGCAGCTGGTGCTCTACCAGGGTGGGGTCGATCCTTATGCGGGCGATCGGCTGGGGCGGCTGTCGCTGTCGCTGTCGGGTCTGGCCCGGCGCGAGCGGCTGGTGGCGTCGTTGCTCGCCGGCGTGCCGATCGCGTGCACGGTGGGCGGTGGCTACGGCGACGATGCGTTGGCGATCGCCAGGCGGCACGTCGACGTGATCCTTAATCTGGGTCACTCGATCGCGGGAACGCGAGAAGCGGTCGGGGCGTAGCGGCTGGTGTGACCGATCCCGTGATCCTCTGGTTCCGCCAGGACCTTCGCCTCGCCGACCAGCCCGCCTTGTCCGCGGCGATCGGGCAGGGGCCGGTCGTGCCCGTCTACGTGCTCGACGACGACGGGCCGGGCGACTGGCGGATGGGCGGGGCGCAGCGCTGGTGGTTGCATCGCAGCCTCGCGGCGCTCGACCGCCAACTGCGCGACGCCGGTAGTCGGCTGATCCTGCGCCGGGGCCGGGCGGCCGAGACGCTGGCGGTGCTGATGGAAGAGACGGGCGCGACGCGCATCCACGGCTTGCGTCACTACGAGCCGTGGTGGCGGGCGGCGGAGGAGGCGCTGGGCGATCGGCTGTGCCTGCATGACGGCAACCATCTGGTGCGGATCGAGGACGTCCGCACCGGATCGGGTACGCCGTTTCGCATCTACTCGGCCTTCTGGCGCGGGTTGCAGCCGCTGCTGCCACCCGACCGGCCGCTGCCCGCGCCCGACGATGTCCCTGGACCTGCGCGATGGCCGAAGAGCGACACGCTGGCCGAGTGGCGGCTGTCGCCCAGCGGGCCCGACTGGTCGACCGGTTTCGACGAGGATTGGACGCCGGGCGAAGAGGGCGCGGCGGCGCGGCTGAAGCGCGTCGCCGGCCTGATCGGGGGCTATCCGGTCGATCGCAACCTGCCGGCGGAGGATGGGACCACCCGCCTGTCGCCGCACCTTCATTTCGGCGAGGTGTCGCCCCGCGCCGTGTGGCACGCGAGTGGCGGCGGCGCGGAAGTCGACAAGTTCCACAAGGAGCTGGCCTGGCGCGACTTCACCTCGGGCGTGGTGATGCAATTGCCGCGCTACGCCGACGACAATGGCCGGGCCAAGTACGATCGGCTGGAGTGGCGCACCGGCAAGGCGGCCACCGCGGACCTGCGCGCCTGGCAGCGCGGGCGCACCGGCTACCCGATCGTCGACGCGGGGATGCGGCAGTTGTGGACCAGCGGGTGGATGCACAACCGCGTGCGGATGATCGCCGCCAGCTTCCTGGTGAAGCATCTGCTGATCGACTGGCGCGAGGGCGAGCGCTGGTTCTGGGACTGTTTGGTGGACGCGGATTACGGCAACAATTCCGTCAACTGGCAGTGGATCGCGGGCACGGGGATCGATGCCAATATGTGGAGCCGGATCATGGCGCCGCTGACGCAATCGGAGAAGTTCGACACGGGCAATTACATCCGCCGCTGGGTGCCCGAACTCGCCGACGTCGCCGACGCCGCGATCCATGATCCCGAGGGGGCGGGGGTGCGACCGAGCGATTACCCGGCCAAGATCATCGGCCATCGCGAGGCGCGCGAGCGCGCTCTTGCCGCCGGACGCGCCATCTAGCCTATCGACGCGGGGCCGTGCATGGCGGCGGAATGGAACAGGGGGTAGTGACAGCCGCGCGACGCGGCCGATGGTGGCGGCTGATCGCGGCGCCGTTCCACCGCATGCTCGATCGGATCGACCGGGGGCTGGAGGCGGGCGCGATCGAGGCGACGCTGCCGGACGGCACCGCGCGGCTGCTCGGCGGACGACGCGAGGGGCCGGTGGCGATCGTCGCGGTGCACCGTTGGCGGGCGCTGCGCCGCCTGGCGCTTGGCGGCTCGGCGGGCTGGTACGAGGCGTGGGCGGCGGGCGATTGGTCCAGCCCCGACCCGGTGCCGTTGTTCGACCTGTTCATGCGCAACCGGCTGAGCCTGGGCAGCGCGGCGCGGGCCAAGGGGACGGGGCGGCTGCTGCTGCGCGGGTTCCACGCGTTGCGGCCGAACAGCCGGCGGGGCGCGCGGGCGAACATCGCCTTCCACTATGACCTGGGGAACGACTTCTACGCGACCTGGCTCGACCCGACGATGAGCTATTCCAGCGCGATGTTCGATGGCGCGGACGAGCAGCTGGAGGCGGCGCAGCGGCGCAAGGTGGCGCGGCTGCTCGATCGGCTACGCCTGCGCGACGGGGCGGCGATGCTGGAGATCGGCTGCGGCTGGGGTTTCCTGGCTGGCGAGGCGGCGGCGCGGGGCGCGCGGGTGACCGCGCTGACGCTGTCGGCGGAACAGGCCGAGGTGGCGCGGGGCCGCGCGGGCGCCGGGGTGGTGGTCGAGCTGACCGACTATCGCGACGTCCGCGGACGGTTCGACGCGATCGCCAGCGTCGAGATGGTGGAGGCGATCGGCATCGCGCAGTGGCGGACGTACCTGGAGGCGATCGCGCGGCTGCTGGTGCCGGGTGGGCGCGCGGGGCTCCAGTTCATCTCCATCGCCGACGACGTGTTCGACGCCTATGCCGCCAATGCCGACTTCATCCAGCGCTACGTCTTTCCCGGCGGGCTACTGATTTCGGAGCGGCGGTTCCGCGCCCTTGCCGAGGCGTGCGGGCTGGAATGGACCGACCCGGTGGCGTTCGGGATCGATTACGCGGAAACGCTGCGGCGTTGGCGGCTGGAGTTCGACGCGGCCGACGCCGACGGGCGGCTGCCGACGCGCCTGGATGCGCGGTTCAAGGCGCTGTGGCGATATTACCTGATGTACTGCGAGGGCGGCTTCCGCGGCGGCGGCATCGACGTGGCGCAGGTGACGCTGGTGAAGCGCTAGCGACGGCGGTCGCGTTGCCAGACCAGCACCGCCGCGAGCGATCCGGCGGCAAGGCCGATCAGGGCGCCGGGCGTGGCCTGTCCGAGCAGCAGGCCTACACCCGCCCCGACGAGGACGCCGACCGCCACGAGGAAACCGCCGGCGTTGCTGGAAGGGGGCTGGGGCATAGCGGCGCCGATGCCATGTCCTTCGACGGGATGCCAGTGGGGATGGCGGATGACGGCGTGGCGGAGCCACGCCGTTGGTCGAGCCGGTGGCCCGCCGGCCGTGCTCGGGCGCGCCGATGGCGCGCCCTGCGCATCAGCCACTATAGTACATATCGTACTCGACCGGGCTCGGCGTCATCTCCCACCGGGCCACGTCCTGATACTTGATCTCCACGTAAGCCTCGATCTGCTCCTTGGAGAACACGTCGCCCTTGAGCAGGAAGTCGTGGTCGGCGGTCAGGCTTTCCAGCGCCTCACGAAGCGACGCGCAGACGGTCGGCACCTCGGCGAGTTCGGCCGGGGGCAGGTCGTACAGGTTCTTGTCCATCGCCTCGCCCGGATGGATGCGGTTCTGGATGCCGTCGAGACCCGCCATCATCAGCGCCGCATAAGCGAGGTACGGATTCGCGAGCGCGTCGGGGAAGCGCACCTCGACGCGCTTCGCCTTGGGGCCGGTGCCGTAGGGGATGCGGCACGACGCCGAGCGGTTGCGCGCCGAATAGGCGAGCAGCACCGGCGCCTCGTAGCCGGGCACCAACCGCTTGTAGCTGTTGGTCGACGGGTTGGTGAAGGCGTTGAGCGCCTTGGCGTGGCGGATGATGCCGCCGATGAAGTAGAGGCACATATCCGACAGGCCGGCATAGCCGTTGCCGGCGAACAGCGGCTCCTTGCCGTTCCAGATCGAGAAATGCGTGTGCATTCCCGAGCCGTTGTCCTCCTTGATCGGCTTGGGCATGAACGTCGCCGTCTTGCCGTAGGCGTGCGCGACCTGGTGGACGACGTATTTGTAGATCTGCATCCGGTCGGCGGTGGTGGTCAGCGTACCAAAGGTCATGCCGAGTTCGTGCTGCGCGGCGGCGACCTCGTGGTGGTGCTTGTCGCAGGGCAGGCCCATCTCCAGCATGGTCGAGACCATCTCGCCGCGGATATCGACCGCCGAGTCGACCGGCGCGACGGGAAAGTAGCCGCCCTTGGCGCGCGGACGGTGGGCGAGGTTGCCGCCCTCGTAATCGCGGCCAGTGTTGGTCGGCAGCTCGATATCGTCAATCTTGAAGTAGGAGCCGGCGTAGTTCGTGTCGAAGCGGACGTCGTCGAACATGAAGAACTCGGCCTCGGGGCCGACGTAGACGGTGTCGCCGATGCCGGTGGTCTTGAGGTACGCCTCGGCGCGCTTGGCGGTGGAGCGCGGATCGCGGGCGTAGAGCTCACCCGTCGATGGCTCGACGATGTCGCAGAACACGATCAGCATCGGGGTGGCCGAGAAGGGATCGGTGTAGATCGCTTCCAGATCGGGTTTCAGGATCATGTCGGACTCGTTGATCGCCTTCCAGCCCTCGATCGAGCTGCCGTCGAACATCAGACCGTCGTCCCACTCGTCCTCGCCCATGACCGAGGCGACCATGGTCAGGTGCTGCCACTTGCCCTTGGGATCGGTGAAGCGGAGGTCGACCCACTCGATCTCCTCTTCCTTGATGCGCTTCAGGATGTCGGATGCGGTGGTGGCCATGTCACGTGTTCCTTCTGAGAGATCCCTCCCGCTGGCGAGAGGGGCTAGGGGAGGGGAGTGCTCGTACCGCTCGCTTGCGGCCCTGCCCTCCCCCGACCCCTCCCGCAGGGTTCCCATCAAAGTAGTACTTTGATGGGGCCCAAGCGGGAGGGGAGAAAACTAGATCGCGGCGTCGTCGCGTTCGCCGGTGCGGATACGCAACGCCGATTCGACGGGGATGACGAAGATCTTACCGTCGCCGATGCGACCGGTCTGCGCGGCGGCGGCGATCGCCTCGACGCAACGTTCGGCGAGTGCATCCTCGACGACGACTTCGAGCTTCACCTTTGGGAGGAAATCGACGACGTATTCGGCACCGCGGTAGAGCTCGGTATGGCCCTTCTGCCGGCCGAAGCCCTTCGCCTCGGTGACGGTGATGCCGGATACGCCGATCTCGTGGAGCGCTTCCTTCACCTCATCGAGCTTGAACGGCTTGATGATGGCTTCGACCTTTTTCACGTGACTGCGTCCCCGGCTTGTCGTTGAACCCTCGCCCGTGCGGGCGCCTTGCACCTGTCGTGCCAATCGGGCCTTCCTCGGCAACGGCGCGATAGGGGGCGCTCGGCTGCCTAAGGATTGAGCAGGGTCGCGATACGTGCCTGCCGATGTGGCATCGACGAGGCGTTCGTTGACCGTTGCTTGACTCGATTGACCCCTAGAACGAAACACGACACCGTCATCGTTTCCAGATTCGAGCTGATGTCGGCCTGTCCGATCCTTGTCGCACATCCGGGCCTTGTAGGACAGCGGGTCGCGATGTCGGTTACAGGATATCGTGCACGCGTTCCGGCGGACGGGCGAGGACAACGCCGTTCGAGGTCTCCACCAGCGGTCGCTCGAGGAGGGCGGGATTGGCGGTGATCGCGGCGAAGACGGCGTCGGCCGCGAGCTTAGGTGCGTCGGGGCGGAGGAGCTGGTGCGCTGTGAGGCCGGCGCGGTTCGCCAAGCGGGCGAGGTCTTGTGTCGAGGGTGGGTTCTGGAGGTAGTCGATGATGGTGATGTCGGCGCCAGCTTCCTGGAGGAGGGCGAGGGCGGCGCGCGACTTCGAGCAGCGGGGGTTGTGGTAGATGGTGGCTCGACCCACTTCCGTTCGTCCTGAGGAGAGGCTGAGCGAAGTCGAAGCCTCGTCTCGAAGGACTGGTGCCCTTCGGCTGGCCGGCACGGCCGGCCGCTCAGGACAGGCTTCGAGACGGCATTTCGACAAGCTCAATGCCTCCTCAGCACGAACGGTTCTACTTAACATCCTCTCGCTCCCGCTGCGTCGTCAGACACGGCCCTTCGGCTGCCTGCCAAGGCAGGCGCTCAGGACAGGCAGCCGCGTCTTGTGACGCGCTTCGCCATGCTGGCCGGGCACGCGCGCGTGCGCAGTAGCCAGGCTACTGCGTCTCTCGCGCCAACCACTCCTCCAGCCACTTGATCGTATAGGCCCCCTCCAGGAATTCCGGATCGTCGATCAGGTCGCGGTGGAGCGGGATGGTGGTCTTCATGCCCTCGATCACGAACTCCTCCAGCGCGCGGCGCAGGCGGGCGATACAGCGGTCGCGGGTGGTGCCGTAGACGATCAGCTTGGCGATCATGCTGTCGTAATAGGGCGGCACCTTGTAGCCGGCGTAGAGCCCCGAATCGACGCGGACGTGCATGCCGCCGGGGGCGTGGAACTGCGTCACCAGGCCGGGCGAGGGGGCGAAGGTACGCGGGTCCTCGGCGTTGATGCGGCATTCGATCGCGTGGCCGGTGAAGCGGACCTCCTCCTGCTTGACCGATAGGGGGCAGCCCTCGGCGACGCGGATCTGCTCGCGGACCAGGTCGATGCCGGTAATCATCTCGGTCACCGGATGCTCGACCTGGAGGCGGGTGTTCATCTCGATGAAGTAGAACTCCCCCGCTTCCCACAGGAACTCGATCGTGCCGGCGCCGCGATAGCCCATGTCGGCCATCGCCTTGGCGACGATGCCGCCCATGCGCGCGCGCTCCTCCGCCGTGATGACGGGGGAGGGGGCCTCCTCCAGCACCTTCTGGTGGCGACGCTGGAGCGAGCAGTCGCGCTCGCCGAGGTGGATGGCATTGCCCTCGCCGTCGCCGAACACCTGGAACTCGATGTGGCGCGGGTTGCCGAGGTACTTCTCGATATAGACGGTGGCGTCGCCGAAGGCGGCCTTCGCCTCGCTGCCCGCCTGCTGCATCAGCGTCTCCAGCTGATCCTCGGACGCGCAGACCTTCATGCCGCGGCCGCCGCCGCCCGAGGCCGCCTTGATGATGACGGGGTAGCCGATCCGCGCGGCGATCTCGCGCGCCTCGGCCACGTCGCTGACCGCGCCGTCGGAGCCTGGAACGAGCGGCAGGCCGAGCGCGCCGGCGGTGCGCTTGGCCTCCACCTTGTCGCCCATGGTGCGGATATGCTCGGGCTTGGGGCCGACGAAGATGAGGCCGTGCAGCTCGACGATGTCGGCAAAGCGGGCGTTCTCGCTGAGAAAACCGTAGCCGGGGTGGATCGCGTCGGCGCCCGAGATCTCGGCGGCGGAGATGATGTTGGGAATGTTGAGGTAGCTGTCGGTCGCCGACGGCGGGCCGATGCAGATCGCCTCGTCCGCCAGGCGCACGTGCATGGCGTCGGCATCGGCGGTGGAATGTACCGCGACGGTCTTGATCCCCATCTCGTGACAGGCACGGTGGATGCGGAGCGCGATCTCGCCGCGATTGGCGATCAGCAGCTTCTTGATGGGCTTCATGTTATTCGACGACGACCAGCGGCTGGTCGAACTCGACCGGCTGGCCGTTCTCGACCAGCACCTGGGTGACGGTGCCGGCGGTCGGCGCGACGATGGGGTTCATCACCTTCATCGCCTCGACGATCAGCAGCGTGTCGCCGGCGGCGACCTTCTGGCCGACGGCGGCGAAGGGCTTGGCGCCGGGCTCGGCCGACAGATAGGCGGTGCCGACCATGGGCGACTTGACCGCGTCGGCGCTGACGGTGGGGGCGAGCGCGCCCGCCTCGGCCGGCAGCGGCGCCGAGGGCAGCGTGCCGGCGGGTGGCGGAGGGGCGTAGTGCATTGGCGGCGCGGCGTTGACGGCCGCCGCCTTGCGCGCGACGCGGATTTTCCGCGCGCCGTCCTCGACCTCGATCTCGGTCAGCGAGGTGGCATCGAGCAGTTCGGCAAGCTGGCGGACGAGATCGACGTCGACCTTCAGCGCTTCATTGGGTTCGGTCATCGTGGCTTCCCTGTTCAAGCGCGCGCGTGTGTCAGATGCGGGCCGCGGCTTCAAGCGCGAGCATGTAGGACAAGGCGCCGAAGCCGGCGATCGTGCCCTTCGCCGCCTGGCCGACGAGGCTGACGTGGCGGAAGGATTCGCGGGCGTGGGGGTTGGAGAGGTGGACCTCGATCACCGGGGTGGTCACCGCCTTGATCGCGTCGTGGATGGCGACCGAGGTGTGGGTGAAACCGCCGGCGTTGAGGAGGACGGCCTTGGCGCGGGTCGCCTGCGCCTCGTGCAGCCAGTCGACCAGATGGCCCTCGTGGTTCGACTGGCGCAGGTCGATCTCCAGGTCCAGCTCGCGGGCGCGGTCTTCCAGGCGGCCGGCAATGTCGTCGAGCGTGTCGTGACCGTAGATGTCGGGCTCGCGCAGGCCGAGCAGGTTGAGGTTGGGGCCGTTCAGGACGAAGATGGTGGACATCGCTGCTCCGGTTGAACGTGGCGGATGGGACGCCTAGGTGCGGTGGCCCCCTCTTAGCGCGAACGGAAGCTGCGGCACCATGGCCCATAGCGACGGCACCATCACGATCACCGTCAACGGCGAGCACAAGCGCGTCGTGGCGGGCATGAGCATCGCCGACCTCGCCACCGAACTGGGCCTCGTGCCCGAGAAGGTGGCGGTGGAGCGGAACATGGAGGTGGTGCCGCGGTCGACGCTGACGGAGGTGCGGCTGGAGGATGGCGACGATTTGGAAATCGTGCACTTTGTCGGCGGGGGCGATCACGCGCGGCCGGTGGATGCGGATACGTGGATGGTGGCGGGGCGGACGTTCCGGTCGCGGCTGATCGTCGGCACGGGCAAGTACAAGGATTTCGCGCAGAACGCCGCTGCGGTCGAGGCGTCGGGTGCTGAGATCGTGACGGTGGCGGTGCGGCGGGTGAACGTATCGGACCGGAACGCGCCGATGCTGACCGACTTCATCGACCCCAAGCGCGTGACGTACCTGCCCAATACCGCCGGCTGTTTCGATGCGGAGTCGGCGATCCGCACGCTGCGGCTGGCGCGCGAGGCGGGGGGGTGGGATCTCGTCAAGCTGGAGGTGCTGGGCGAGGCGAAGACGCTGTACCCCGATATGCGCGAGACGCTGAAGGCGACCGAGGTGCTGGTGCGCGAAGGTTTCAAACCGATGGTCTACTGCGTCGACGATCCGATCGCCGCGAAGCAGCTGGAGGAGGCGGGGGCGGTCGCCATCATGCCGCTCGGCGCGCCGATCGGGTCGGGGCTGGGCATTCAGAACCGGGTGACGATCCGGCTGATCGTCGAGGGTGCGGGCGTGCCGGTGCTGGTCGATGCGGGCGTCGGTTCCGCCTCCGACGCGGCGGTGGCGATGGAGCTGGGCTGCGATGGCGTGCTGATGAACACCGCGATCGCCGAGGCGAAGGACCCGGTGATGATGGCGGCGGCGATGCGTTCGGCGGTGGAGGCCGGGCGGCTGTCGTACCGGGCCGGGCGGATGGGTATGCGGCGCTACGCCGACCCGTCGAGCCCGCTCGCCGGATTGATCTAACGCAATTTTCACGGAACCGCGCGACCGGGAAGACCGTTTCTCTACCGCAACATCAAGCCGGCGCGGCGGTCGCGACGGCACATGCGTAGGAGGTCCGAATGGGCGAGTTCACCGACAAGGTCGCAGCGGCGGCGAACAAGGCGGTCGGCAGCGTGAAGGAAGCGCTGGGCGATCATAACCATGACGAGAGCTTGAAGGCCGAGGGTCAGGCGCAGCAGGCCAAGGGCACCGGCCAGGACGTCAAGGGTTCGGTCAAGGGCGCGCTCGGCGACAAGATCTAACCGGCACTGCCGACGTTTACGAGGCCGCTCCGAGCGATCGGGGCGGTCTTCTCGTATGTGGGTGATATCGGGGGTCAGCGCGATCGGATGGCGGTCAAGGTCGTCCCGTTGGTGATCGTCTCCACGTCCGTCTTCAGGTGCAGCAGGCGGACGCCGGAAGCTTCGGCCGCGCGGGCGAGGGCAGGGGCGAAGTCCTCTGTCCGCTCGACCGTCTCCGCCCAGCATCCATAAGCGCGGGCAAGCGCGGCGAAATCCGGATTGCGCAGTTGCGTGGCGACGGCGCGGGTCGGGAATTCACGTTCCTGATGCATGCGGATCGTGCCGTAGGCGCCGTTGTCGACCACGATGACGAGGAGCGACGCGTTCGCCTGTACCGCGGTGGCGAGTTCCTGGCCGTTCATCAGGAAACACCCGTCGCCCGCCAGCGCGACGACGCTGCGGCCGGGGTGGCGCAGGCTGGCGGCGATCGCGGCGGGCAGGCCGTAACCCATGGCGCCGGCGGTGGGCGCCAGCTGCGTACCGGGACCGGCGTAGCGCCAGTAACGGTGCCACCAGCCGGAATAGTTGCCGGCGCCGTTGCAGATGATGGTGTCGGCCGGCAGCCGGTCCCGCATGGCAGCGACGCAGGGGCCGAGATCGAGCACGACGTCGCGCGGCGCCGGTGTCGACCAGGCGAGGTAATCGGCATGCGCCTCGGCCCCCGTCGTTCGAGGGCGGAACTCGGACGCGGTCGTGGCCAGTGCCTCGCAGAAATTGGCAACATCGGCGCAGAGCGACAGGTCCGTGTCGAACACGCGGCCGAGCTCGTTCGGGTCGGGATGGACGTGGACCAACCGCTGACCGGGATGGTCGGGCGTCACCAGCGTGTAACCGTCGGTGGTCGCCTCTCCCAGCCGCGCGCCGACGACGAGGAGCAGGTCGGCGTCGCGGACGCGCGCGGCGAGCTTCGGGTTGGGCCCGTAGCCGAGATTGCCGGCGTACCACGGCGCGTCGTTCGCCACCGCGTCCTGCCGCCGAAAGGCGGCGACGACGGGAATGCCGGCGGCGTCGGCGAAGGTGGAGAAGGAGCGCGACGCGCGGGCCGCCCAGCCGGCGCCGCCGATGATCGCCACCGGCCGCTCGGCCGCGTTCAGCATGTCCACCAACGGAGCGAGATGGGCGGCGTCGGTCGGTTGCTCGACCCATTGACGACACGGGCGGTCGGCTGCGTCGACCCGATCGAGCAGCATGTCCTCCGGCAGCGCGATGACCACAGGGCCCGGCCGACCGCTGGTCGCCACCGTCCAGGCGCGTGCGAGATATTCGGGGATGCGGGCGGCATCGTCGATCCGCGTCGCCCATTTGGCGAGCGGACCGAACATCGCGGTGAAATCGACCTCCTGAAATCCCTCGCGGTCGCGCATGGAGCGGTCGACGTCGCCGATGAACAGGATCATCGGGATGGAGTCCTGCATCGCGACGTGGACGCCGATCGAGGCGTTGGTCGCGCCCGGCCCGCGCGTTACGAAGCAGATGCCCGGTCGACCGGTGAGGGTGCCGTCGGCGCAGGCCATGAACGCGGCACCACCCTCCTGCCGGCAGGTGACGACCTCGATCGCGGGCGTGTCGTGGAGCGCGTCGAGCACGGCCAGGAAACTCTCCCCCGGCACGGTGAAGAGCCGATCGCAGCCTTGGGCCACGAGTTGATCGACGAGGATGCGGCCGCCGGTGCGTTGAGTCATGCCGGCGGCATAGCGGCTGCACCGTCGCGTGGGAACTGGGCGGTGGTATGCCGTTACTCGTTACCTGCGACGGGCGAGTTCAGTGCTTCGCGAGCTTGGCCAGCGCTGCGTCGAGCGCCGAGAGGAAGCGGGATCGGTCGGCCTTGGCGAAGGGCGGTGGGCCGCCGAGCTGGTCGCCGCCGGCGCGCAGGTCGGCCATGATCGCGCGGGTGGCGATGGCGCCGCCGATCGAGGCGGTGGTGAAGGGCTTGCCGGTCGGCGCGAGAACGGTGGCGCCGACCTTCAGGCAGCGGTCGGCGAGGAGGATGTCGGCGGTGACGACGATCGAACGGGCGTCGGCCGCCTTGGCGATCCAGTCGTCGGCGGCGTCGAAGCCGTCCGAGACGACGACGCGGGTGACGAGCGGGTGCTGCGGCACGCGGAGGTGCTGGTTGCTGACGATCGTGACGGGCACGCCGACGCGCCAGGCGACACGGTAGATCTCGTCCTTCACCGGGCAGGCGTCGGCGTCGACGAGGATGCGGGCGGGGTGGGGGATCGTCGCTGGCTCCATGAGAAAAGGGCCGGGGTGCTAGCCCCAGCCCTTTGTCTCTCTACCAGGCCGTCACGGAAGTAAATTCCATGAAGCCAGACGCGGGCTGGCCCACACTGGCCGGCCGTTCGCGTGCGCGATGCGTACCGGTGCGTAGCTTGCGCTACGCACCTCGCTTCGGCTTACGCGCCTGCCAGCTCGGCGGTATCCACCCGAATGCCAGGCCCCATCGTCGAGGAGATCGCGACCTTCTTGACGTACTTGCCCTTGGCGCCCGACGGCTTGGCCTTGACCACCGCGTCGAGCAGCGCGTCGAAGTTGGCGCGTAGATCCTCGGCGGGGAAGCTCGCCTTGCCGATGCCGGAGTGGATGATGCCGGCCTTCTCGACTCGGTATTCGACCTGACCCGACTTGGCGTCCTTCACCGCCTGCGCGACGTTCATCGTCACGGTGCCGAGCTTCGGGTTCGGCATCAGGCCCTTGGGACCCAGCACCTTGCCGAGGCGGCCGACGATGCCCATCATGTCCGGGGTCGCGATGCAGCGGTCGAAGTCGATGGTGCCGCCCTGGATGGTCTCCATCAGGTCCTCGGCGCCGATCACGTCGGCACCCGCCTCACGCGCCTCGTCGGCCTTGGCGCCGCGGGCGAAGACGCCGACGCGGACGGTTTTGCCGGTGCCCTTCGGCAAATTCACGACGCCGCGCACCATCTGGTCGGCATGGCGGGGGTCGACGCCGAGGTTGAGCGACACTTCGATCGTCTCGTCGAACTTCGCGGTGGCGTTGGTGCGCGCCAGGGCGATCGCCTCGTCGAGTTGGTGGAGCTGCTCCGAGTTGATCGTGAGCGCCTTCTGCTTCTTGGTCAGCTTGGCCACGTTCAGCCCTCCGTCACTTCGAGGCCCATCGCGCGGGCCGAACCTTCGATGATCTTGGTCGCCGCCTCGATGTCGTTGGCGTTGAGATCCTTCATCTTGACCTGGGCGATCTCCGAGAGCTTGGAGCGCGCGATCTTGCCCGCCGACACCTTGCCCGGCTCCTTCGAGCCCGACTTCAGGTTCGCGGCCTGCTTGATGAGGAAGGTGGCCGGCGGCGTCTTCGTCTCGAACGAGAAGGAGCGGTCGGCGTAGACGGTGATCTTGGTCGGGATCGGCGTGCCCTTGGCGATGTCGCCGGTGGACGCGTTGAACGCCTTGCAGAATTCCATGATGTTGACGCCGCGCTGACCCAGCGCCGGGCCGATCGGCGGCGCGGGCTTGGCGTCGCCGGCGGGAACCTGCAGGTTGATGTAACCTGTGATCTTCTTTGCCATTGTCTCTCTGTTCCAAGGTTAGTGGTGATAGCGGACGCCCAAGCGCCCTCCCACGGCATTCCATAGCGATGATGCGTTGGAAGCGCGGGCGCATAGCCGAACGGCGGGCCGGGGGCAAGCGACACGGGAACCGCGAGCCCGCGCGGTGCGTCGTCGCCACCCGTTTGTCGATACGAAGGAAGCCGCCGCCATGGCCGATCAGGACCGCCACGAGGCCGAGCCGCCGCCGCATACCGCCAAGCTGGCCGGCTACGGTTACCTGATCTTCCTGGGTGTGGTGCTGACCGGACTGGCGGTGTGGTTCGTGCTGACGCGGACGAGCTGAGCGCGTTTCCTGCCAGATTCCAAAGCGTAACAGGAACGCCATCGAGCAGGGTTAACGCGCGCTTCGGCATCATCCGTGATCGCCGCGTTCGGGAGACCCATGTCGTGACCATCCGTTTTCTCGCCTCGGCCATCGGCGCCGTGCTTCTCGCCACGCCGGCGGGCGCTGCCACTGTGCTCGACTTCAACGAACTGCACCCGACCCGCGGGCGCACCTACGTCTACGGACCGTATGAGCAGGCCGGCTTCCGGCTGTCGTCGAGCGCCTGCCCGATCGCCGGCACCAACGGACGCGCGCAATGTTTCGTCACGCCGGCGAACACGATCAACAATATCGATCGCGTGGGCGCGGCGCTGGTCAACTTCGCAGGGAACGCGGTCGTGTCGCTGGCGAAGGTGGACGGCGGGCTGTTCACCCTCGACTCGCTCGTTCTGGCGTCCAACATCAACAACGCGAGCGGCCTGGGCCGTGCCACGCAGGACGCGTCGTTCACCTTCATGCTGGCGGACGGATCGACCCTGACGCGGACGCGGACGATCGATTCGACGGGCGTCGCCAACCGTAACCTGCTGACGTTCGACGTGGGGCCGCTGACCGGCTTCAGCTTTCGGCCGAGCACCGGCACCGGCGGTTTCCTGCAATTCGACGACATCGCCGTCACCGCCGTCGCCGCGGTGCCGGAGGCATCGATCTGGGCGATGATGCTGGTCGGGTTCGGCGGGATCGGCGTCGCGCTGCGTCGTCGCAGGAGCAAGGTGACGGGCCGGGTCGCCTTCGCCGCCTGACCCGACGCCCACTGGGCCGCGAGGACGCTCGTAATGCGCCGTCCGTCGTCCTTGTCGGGGACGGCGGCGGCGGCGCGTGGGGCTTGCAATGTTGGAAAAATAGCGGAACGTAGCGGGAACGATGAGTCGCCCGCTGACCCGCGCCAAGATGCTGGAGAATGCCGCCTTCCTGCGGATACTGGCGCGCACCGGCAACGCCAAGGGCGCGGCGGAGGCCGTCGGCGTATCGCACTCGGTCTTCTACCGGCGGCGGCAGGCGCATCCCGACTTCGCCCAGCGTTGGGACGCGGCGATGGCGGCGGGGCAAGCGCGGATGCGGCGTGCGCGCATCACGGGGCGTGACGGCGGCGGCAGCGCGCGCGGGCCCGGACGCGCGGACGAGCCGCACCGGACGCTCGGTGGCGAGCCGGTGACCGTGCGCGCGGCCGGCGGCCGGTTGCAGGTCCGCCGCGCGCACCCGAACAAGCTGACCCGCGCGTGCGAGCAGGCGTTCCTCGCGGCGCTGTCGGCGACGGCCAACATCGCGCTGTCGGCGGCGGCGGCGGGCGCTTCTACCAACGCGTTCCGGACGCGCCGCGCGACCAACCCTGCCTTTGCCCGCGAGATGCGGCTGGCGCTCCAGGCCGGATACGAGCGGGTGGAGGCGGCGTTGCTGGAGAGCTGGCATCCGGGTGCGCGCGAGGACGAGGCGTGGCGATCGAACGAGGCGCCGCCGATGCCGGCGATGACGGCGAACCAGGCGCTGCAACTGCTGTACCTGCACCAGAAGGAGGCGCGGCTGACCGCGATGCCGGCGTGGTGGGCGCAGCGGGCCGGCGAGACGGGCGACCTGCACGATGCGCGGCTGCGCGACCAATATCTGGCGCGGCTGGCGGCGGAGGCGGAGGACCGGTTGCTGGCGACAGTGATGCGGAACGATCGCTCGGCGGAGATACGGCACGGTCGGGGGATGGATGATGACGCGCCGGTGCTGCCGGCGCTGGATCAGGTGACGGGCTGGTCGCGGGCGGACCCGGACAAGGTGCCGGCGGATGGGAGCCGCGCGCTGTTCGGCGGGCACCGGGTGGAGCATCTGACGCCGGAAGAGAAGGCGCTGGCGCGGCGGGGGCGGAGGATGACGAAGCGGGGCGGTTGAGCGAGAGGCTCGAAGGCGTGGCGTTGCGAAATATCCCTAAGCGGGGCCTTGTTGCGGAGGCCGGACGTTTCCCGTTTCTCCATCTCCCATGGGTAGTTTCGGGAAAGAGCAATCGGGAACACGTTTCGGGAAAATGCTGGAAGAAGATGTCCGTCGGCATGCCATGCAGCAGCGTTTTCTCGCTGATCGTTCGTTTTCGGGAAAGGGTGCCTTAACCCGGTCTGTGCGACGAAGCCGCATGATCAAGTTTTCAAAGGTAAGGATCGTCAGCGTTGCTGCCGGTATAATGCTGGCAGCACCCAGCATGGCCGTATCACAGGTTACAGTTGGTGATCCCGACCTTCCAATCGCTTTTACAAATGTCGTGCCGGATGTGTGCTTCGGGGTCGCAAATGGAACGCCGTTAACCCAAGAGCGGGCACCTGAGCTTCTGTTAGAACACCTCAATGGTCCTCCAGCAGCATTGCGAGGCACCTACGCGCATGTGCCGAACTGGTATAGGGCGCAGGCAAAGCCCCGCAATATCTTCGTTGGAGTAGGTGACGCTCCAGGCCGTTGCCACGTCGTCCTAGCTGATACGAAGGATGCAAAGCAGGCTTATCGCAACCTATCTACCATTCTCAGGGCAACCGGGTTTTCGGCTCTGGAGGATAAAAGCGGTCGTGCCTTGACGTTGTACGTCAAGCACGGACCGACCGGGAATATGCTTGTGCTGCTGAAAGGGCTGACCGATGCTGACGACGGGAACGGCCCTCAAGTTTCGGTCGATGTAAGCTCCGCCTCCGACGATATGCTCAAATCACTACTTAGTCCGAGATAGGGGCCGTCGCGGGCAGCTTTCCCGTTTCACCATCGTTTTTGAGAAAGGGAGAACACGCGATGCAAGTGGTATCACGTTCGGAGGCGGTCTGGGAAGAATCGTAGATCGATGCGTCCGCGCTCACGCAAAAACGACGCAGGAGTGAATCCCGCGTCGTGACGTCGGTCGGGTTCGCTGGCGCGACCGCCGGCCGGTCGAGCGCCGTCTCGCTTCGAGCTTCGCTCGGCGCGTGCGGAACTCGAAGTAAGGCTCCACCTTACTTCGAGCGCTCGACCTGCTCGAAGTTCAGCTCCACCGGGGTCGCGCGGCCGAAGATCGAGACGCTGACCGAGACCTTGGACTTGTCGAAGTCCAGCGCCTCGACCACGCCGTTGAAGCTGGCGAAGGGGCCTTCCAGGACCTTGACGGCGTCGCCGATCTCGTAGTCGACCTTGACCTTCTGCTTGGGCGCGGCGGCGGCTTCTTCCTTGGAGTTCAGCATGCGGGCGGCTTCGCCCTCGCTGATCGCCTGGGGCTTGCCCATCGAGCCGAGGAAGCCGGTCACCTTGGGCGTGTTCTTGACGAGGTGGTAGACCTGGTCGGTCATGTCGAGCTTGGCGAGGACGTAGCCGGGCATGAACTTGCGCTCGACGGCGATCTTCTTGCCGCGGCGGGCCTCGGTCACCGTCTCGGTCGGGACCTCGATCTGCTCGACCAGGCGGTCGAGGCCCATGCGGGTCGCCTCGGCCATGATCGAATCGCGGACCTTGCCCTCGAAGCCCGAATAGGCGTGGATAATGTACCAGCGCGCCATAACTCTATCGTTCCTTACTGGGCCAGCTTGAGCAGGAAGTTGACGATCGCCTCGAACGCGGAGTCGACGCTGAGGAAGAAGACCGCCAGGATCGTCGTCATGATGACGACCATCAGCGCGGTCATCCAGGTTTCCTTCCAGGTCGGCCAGGTCACCTTGGCGGTCTCCGCCTTGACCTGATTGATGAATTCCAGGGGGGTCGTCTTCGCCACTGCTGCCAGCCTTAAATTGCGTGACCGCGGAGGCATGGGTCCGCCCGCCGCCCGGCGGCGGCCGGGCCGGCGCGGGGGATTATCCTCGCTGTCGGATAAGGACGGCATCTAGGCCGGTGCGGGGGTGGGCGCAAGTGGGGTGTGGGGTGGGTGCATCCTCGCTACCGGCGACACCCCTCCGTCATGCCTGCGGCATGCCACCTCCCCTTGCAGGGGAGGATGTCAGGCGATGCCCAGATCCTTGGGTCCGAAGGCGTTCGGGAGGAGGTCGGAGAGGCGATAGGTGTGGACGCTGTCGCCCTCCGCGGCGCCGCAGTGGACGGGCAGGTCGCGGCCGGCCATCTGCGCGGCCTCGTTCAGGACCTGGCGGCAGCGGCCGCAGGGGCTGACGGGGTGGGTGCCGGTGGGGCGGCCCGCCTCGTCCATCGGGCCGCCGATGACGGCGACGGCGACGATGTCGGCGAGGCGGCCGGCGGCCGACGCGGTGGCGACGGCGACGGTCTCGGCGCAGAGCGACAGGCCGTAGCTGGCGTTCTCGACATTGGCGCCGGTGACGGTGCTGCCGTCGGCCATCAGCAGCGCGGCGCCGACGGCGAAGCGGCTGTAGGGGGCATGGGCATTCGCCGCCGCCCGGCGGGCGAGGGCGATCAGGTCGGATTCGGTCATGGTGCGACGACGTCCCAGTTGACGGGGCCTTCGATCCCCTCGATCCGGCGCAGGTCGCTCGCGCGCCACAACCGCCAGGGGCGGGCGGCATAGTCGGGCCGGAGGAAGTTGGCCAGCGACCAGACGGGGCGATCGATCGCCTCGGTCAGGCGGTAATCGTCCTCCACGGGCTCGGCGATGCGCAGGAGGACGGGCTTGCCGGTGTGCGCCTCCACCGTCTCCACGAAGCGGGCGAGGTCGGCGACGAGGGCGGCGCGGTCGGGACGGGCGGTGCAGTCGTCGCGGAACTGCACGTCGACGGCGGCGGGCAGCGCGTCGGCGACGCGGGGGACGACGGTGTTGAAGGCGTTGGCCTGGTCGCGGCCGTCCTGGCAGAACGAGTAGAGGTGGACGGCGCCGCGGCGCAGGCCGGCGGCGGGCAGGGCGTTCCAGTTCGCCTCGAAGGAGGGCACGCGGCGGTCGGCGCCGGCGGTGGCGGCGAGGTAGGCGAAGTCGGCGCCCTGCGCGCGGACGGTGCCCCATTCGACCGCGCCGGGCTCCTCGCCCAGGTCGACGCCTTGCAGGGGGAAGTCGGCGGGCGAGGGCGCCCAGCCAGTGGCGGCGTGGCGCACGGCGATGCCGGTGCCGCCGAGAAGGGCGAGGGCCAAGGCGGCCTTGTGGAGAAGTTTCAATTCCGTGCTCCGTCACGCCCTGACCGTCCCGGCGTTCGGAGGCGAGCGGTGTCGCCCTCGTGGTCCTGGATGCCGGGACGAGCCCGGCATGACGAAGGGGGGAGCGCCTCAGCCACGGATGTGGAGCACGCAGATCAGGGTGAAGAGGCGCCGCGCCGTGTCGAAATCGACGTCGATCTTGCCGGAAAGCCGATCGCGCAGCATCTCGGCCGCGTCGTTGTGGAGGCCGCGACGGGCCATGTCGATCGTCTCGATCTGCTGCGGCGTCGACGCGCGGATCGCCTGGTAATAGCTGTCGCAGATCGCGAAATAATCGCGGATCGAGCGGCGGAACCGGCCGAGTGCCAGCACCAGCGTTTCGAGATGCGAGCCGTCCTCGCGGTGGAGGTGGAGGCCGAGGCGCCCCTCCTCCGCCTGGAGCTTCAGGCGATAGGGGCCGGCATAGCCGTCGGCATGGACGCGGGTGGGGGCGAAGCTGTTGTCCTCCAGCAGGTCGAAGATGGCGATGCGGCGTTCCTGCTCGATATCGGCGGAGCGCCAGCCGAGGCTGGTCTCGTCGAGTTCGACCGCGATGATGCGCCTGTCGGGGGAACGGGGGGCCGCCATTCATGTCGGTTAATCGCGCGCGCGCCTCACGACAATTCCTCATTCGCGAGCGCGCGTCGGCGCGGTATGGGCGGGCGCATGGCCACTCTCGCTTTCCCCACCGCCCCCCACGCCGCCGGCACCGTCCAGCCCGAGCCCAAGCAGCTGCCCCGCAATGTCGAGGCGGAGGCGGCGATGCTGGGCGCGATGATGATCGACAATCGCCTGGCCGACGATCTGGTCGACCGGCTGGACCCGGTGCATTTCTACGAGCCGCTGCACGGGCGCATCTTCGCCGCGATCAAGACGCTGCGGTCCAACGACATGCTGGCGACGCCAGTCACGCTGCGTCCGATGTTCGAGGCGGACGAGGCGATGCGCGAGCTGGGCGGGCCGGCGTACCTGGCGGGCCTGACGGGATCGGGCGCGGGGCTGATCGGCGCGCGGCAGTTCGCACAGCAGATCTACGATCTCGCCATGCTGCGCGCGCTCGTCAGCGTGGGCACGACGCTGGTCGACCGGGCGATGGACACGTCGGAGGAGGTGAACCCGCGCGCGCAGATCGAGGCGGCGGAGGAGGAGCTGTACAAGGTCGCCGGCGACGGCGGCGCGGAGAGCCAGGTCAAGACCTTCGCCCAGGCGACCACCATGGCGGTGAAGATGGCCGAGCGGGCGCTGAACAGCGGCGGCCACGTGTCGGGGATCACGACGGGTCTCGATTCGGTCAACGCCAAGATCGGCGGCATGCACCATTCCGACCTGATGATCCTGGCCGGGCGGCCGGGCATGGGCAAGACCTCGCTCGCCACCAACATCGCCTTCAACGCGGCCCGGCGGTGGATGCGCGACATGGCGGACGGCATCCCGCCGTCGGAATCGGTGGGCGCCAAGGTGGCGTTCTTCTCGCTGGAAATGAGCGCGGACCAACTGGCGACGCGTATCCTGGCCGAACAATCGCAGATCAGCTCCGAATCGCTGCGCATGGGCAAGATCAGCCGCAGCGAATTCGCGCAGCTCGCCGCCGCCGCGGCGGAGCTGGAGAATTTGCCGCTGTTCATCGACGATACCGGCGGGCTCAGCATCTCCGCCCTGCACACCCGCGTGCGGCGGTTGCAGCGGCGGCACAACAACGAGATCGGGCTGGTGGTGGTCGATTACCTCCAGCTGCTGACCGGCGGCGGCAAGGGGTCCAAGGAGAACCGCGTGCAGGAGATTTCCGAGATCTCGCGCGGGTTGAAGACGCTGGCCAAGGACATGAACGTGCCGGTGCTGGCGCTGTCGCAGTTGTCGCGCGCGGTGGAGAGCCGCGAGGACAAGCGGCCGATGCTGTCCGACCTGCGCGAATCAGGATCGATCGAGCAGGACGCCGACATGGTGTGGTTCGTGTTCCGCGAGGATTACTACACCGCCGCGCGCGAACCCAAGCGGCCGACCGAGGGCGACGATTCGAAGACGTTCGAGGATCACGCCAAATGGGCGAGCGACATGGAGCGCGTCTACGGCCTGGCCGAACTGATCGTCGCCAAGCAGCGCCACGGCGCGACCGGCAAGGTGGTGCTGAAGTTCGATCCGACGATCACGCGGTTCTCGGATTACGCGGGGTATTGAAGGTCGCTGTGTGCGTGTGATCTACGAGTACGCGGTTGGGCGTGTTGGATGCCGCTCTTCATAGAAGCAAATGGGAAACCTCGACTGCGATGAAGAGACACGTCCCTGCCGCTTAGAAATGACAATGCTGATGAGGCCCGAGTAGCAAATGCCCGTCATCTCGTGAAGACTTGCCGCTGTAGGCCGCGGCTGGATAATATCGCCATGCTCTGACCTCGAAACAGTCGAGGAAGCCGTACTTCCAGCAGCGGCGCAAGCAGTATGGCAACGGCGATCGGCAAGAAAATAGCACAACTTGCGCGAAGGATGGTTGAGCCCGAATGAGTCAAGGTCTGTATGGCTATAAGCAAAGGCCAGTGGGTAAGATAGAGGGTGAAGGTGATGCCAGCGAACCCTTTCGCTATCGCTTGCCATCGATGAAGGTCGCCGGATATGTGGCGTAACGCTGCAAGCGCACAACCAATGAAGACCGCTCCAATAGTATCTGTTATGAAGTAACTAGAAAAACGAAGTTGCATGAAGTTGAAGTCCAACGAGTTCGATGGCTCGGCGACGGTATGCGGCAGTCCACTCCACTGGGAAAACGCGAAAAGGGTGATCGAAACTGCGAACGTACATCGGGGATGCGTGATCCTTACATCGTTACCCCGTTTGCCGAGTGCGACCCCGATCAGCCAAGCAGGCATGAGCAGCCACACCAAGCCGTCAGCAGCTACGATGGCGAGCGCGATCGACACTATACGGATAGGACCCCGACTGAACGAGTATAAGCCAAAGGTCGTATAGAACCAAACTTCGTAACATAGTGACCAGAATGGTGGGTTCAGTGGTGGCCCAACGCCATCCAAGCGCTCACTTACGAATATCAGCGGCATCATGATTGTAGAAGCCGATAGATGATTGTAGCGAGTCTCATCGGCCACATGTAGGCCGGCACGTACAAGTAAAAGGAAAGTGCCGGTCGATAGAAGGAGCGAGAATAACGCTACTGGTACAATGCGGGCCATGCGCGCCTTGGCGTACGTTGCCAGCGTCTGGTTCGGCCGGGAAGCCGACTGCTGGATCATGAGACCGGACAAAACAAAGAAGAATATCACGGCGGAATGCTGGAACGTGTCATCAAACGGCCAAGCGGCTCCGAGAAGCCCAAGTTGTCCAGCATGTCCTACGAGCACGACGAGCGCTGCCCCGGCTCGACCGAGATCGAGATAGATGGACATGCGTTGATCGAGAAAGCGACTGGTAGGCCCTGTCATTGCACCGGCGTACGACGCACCGGTCGTTACTTCGTTAAAGCGTCGGCTGCCGTCTCGAAAAGCTGAGTGAACGATCGCTGCTGGTCGCGGTGGAATTTACGCGCGCCTGCCAGCGGTGCGCGTTCACGATCATGTGAATCGAGATGACGGGAGGTCATCAACGGGTAACCGTTTGCCTGGAGCCGGGGGCCAAAGGGCCGAGAGCGACCTGTACTCGACTGTGTTCAGCATGACAGGTCAGGCCGGCCATGGTCGGTATATGACGGTTAGATCGCGGGTTCGTTGCCCGTACTCAGGTGGATACCGCATTCGACTTTGGCGAGCCCTCGCCAGCGGCCGGCGCGGGGGTCTTCGCCGGGGATGACGGGCGAGGTGCAGGGGGCGCAGCCGATCGAGGGGTAGCCGGTTGCCTCCAGCGGGTGCCGGGGCAGGTCGTGGGTGGCGAACCAGGCGTCGAGATCGGCCTTCGACCAGTCGGCGAGCGGGTTGATCTTGAGGCGGCCGGCGTCTTCCTCGAAACGGGGCAGCGCCCGGCGGGTGCCGGATTGGAAACCCTTGCGGCCGGAGATCCACGCGTCGATGCCGGCCAGCGCGCGGGCGAGGGGTTCGACCTTGCGGATCTCGCAGCAGCCGTCGGGGTCGTAGGACCAGCGTGTGCCCGCGGCGTCGCGCCGGGCTAGGCGGAGCGGGTCGGGGCGGTGGACCCGCACGTCGGTGAGGGCGAGGCGCGCGACCAGGGCGTCGCGATAGGCGAGCGTCTCGGCGAACATCTGCCCCGTGTCGGTGAAGATCACCGGCAGGGCCGGATCGATGGCGGCGACCATGTGGAGGAGCACCGCCGATTCCGCGCCGAACGACGACACCGCGGCGAGGCGGCCCCCGATGCGCTGCTCGATCACGGCGCGCAGCATCGCGGGCGCGGGGACGCCGACGAAGCCCGCCTCCAGCCGCATCGCGTCGGCGGGGGTGAAGGCGGGCCCGGCGTCGATGGTGTCGAGCACGCGGGCGGGCTCAGCCACCGCGAAGCTTCCACACGGGGGCGATCGGGTCGGCGCCGCGCTGGTAGCGATAATCGTAGCGCGACAGGCTGCGGCGCAGCGTCGCGGCGTCGATCTCCGCCTCCGGGGCGAAGCTGTCGAAGCCGCAGCGGCGCATGAGGGGGAGTTGGTCGACGAGCACGTCGCCGGCCGCGCGGAGTTCGCCCGAATAGCCGGCCTCGCGAAGGATGCGCGCGGCGGAATAGCCGCGGCCGTCGCGGAAGGTGGGGAAGCTCACCTCGATCAGCGCGAGGCGATCGAGGTGCGGGAGGAGGGCGCGCGCGTCGTCGCCTGCCTCCAGCCGGACGGCGGTCGCGCCGGAAGGTTCGGGGGTCTGGTCGGCGAGGAACGCGTCCAGGGTGACGGCGGGCTCGTCGTGCGGCTGGTCGTCGCGGAAGCGGAGCAGGGGTTCGCCGCCGATCTCACTTTGGTCGCGATCAGCCATAGATGGCCTCCTTAAAGGGTTGCATGCCGACGCGGCGGTAGGTGTCGAGGAAGCGTTCGCCGGGTTCGCGCAAGGTGCGGTAGGTGTCGGTGGCGCGTTCCACCGCGTCGACGACGCCGTCCTCGTCGAAGCCGGGGCCGGTGATCTTGGCGAGGCTGACATCCTCCGCCCCCGAGCCGCCGAAGGAGAGCTGGTAGTTCTCCGTCCCTTTCTTATCGACGCCGAGGATGCCGATATGGCCGGCGTGGTGGTGGCCGCAGGCGTTGATGCAGCCGCTGATCTTCATCTTGAGCTCGCCGAGGTTGTGCTGAACGGGGGCGAGGCGCTCCGATAATTTCTGGGCGAGGGGGATGGAGCGGGCGTTGGCCAGGCTGCAATAGTCCAGGCCGGGGCAGGCGATGATGTCGGTCGCGAGGTCGAGATTGGGTTCGGCCAGGCCGGCGTCGGCGAGCTGCTGCCAGATGGCGTGGAGATCGGACGTGCGGACGTGCGGCAGGACGAGGTTCTGCGCGTGGGTGACGCGCAGTTCGTCGAAGCTGTGCCGCTCGGCGAGGTCGGCGACGAGGTCGATCTGGTCGGCGGTGGCGTCGCCGGGAATGCCGCCGACGGGTTTGAGGCTGATCGTGACGATCGAATAGCCGGGCGCCTTGTGGGCGCGGACGTTCTGGTCGAGCCAGAGGGCGAAGTCGGGGTCGGTGCGGTCGATTTCCGCAGGGGCGGCGGGGTCGAACGGCGGGGCCGCGAACATCGCGGTGATGCGCGCCAGCTCGGCGGCGGGAGGGTCGAGGCCGAGTTGCTTTACCGCGGCGAACTCCTCCTCGACCTGGGCGCGATAGGCGTCGGCGCCGATCTCGTGCACCAGAATCTTGATGCGCGCCTTGTAGATGTTGTCGCGGCGGCCGTAGCGGTTGTAGACGCGCAAGGCGGCTTCCAGGTAGCTCATCAGGTCGTCGGCGGCGACGAAATCGCGGATCAGCGGCGCGATCATCGGCGTGCGGCCCATGCCGCCGCCGACGTAGATGCGGGCGCCGAGGAGGCCGTCCCGTTCGACCAGCTGGATGCCGATGTCGTGCAGGCGCATGGCGGCGCGATCCTCGTCCGCGGCGATGACGGCGATCTTGAACTTGCGCGGCAGATAGCTGAATTCGGGGTGGAAGGTCGACCATTGGCGGATCAGCTCCGCCCAGGGGCGCGGATCGGCGACCTCGTCGGCAGCGGCGCCGGCGAACTGGTCGGACGAGATGTTGCGGATGCAGTTGCCCGAGGTCTGGATGGCGTGCATCTCGACCGTCGCCAGTTTCGCCAGGATGTCCGGCGTTTCCTCCAGCTTGATCCAGTTGAACTGGAGGTTCTGGCGGGTGGTGAAATGGCCGTAGCCGCGATCATGGTCGCGCGCGATCGAGCCCAGCATCCGCATCTGGCGGCTGTCGAGCGTGCCGTAGGGGATGGCGACGCGCAGCATATAGGCGTGGAGCTGGAGATAGAGGCCGTTCATCAGCCGGATCGGCTTGAACTGGTCCTCGGTCAGCTGGCCCGACAGGCGGCGGGTAACCTGGTCGCGGAACTCGTCGACGCGGGCATCGACGATCGACTGGTCGTAATGGTCGTAGCGGTACATCGTTCTTCCTAGATCCTCCCCAGCACGGGGAGGGGGACCAGCCGCAGGCTGGTGGAGGGGGGTCGCGGGAGGCGGGACGTTCGTGGAGAGCCCCCTCCACCACCGCTTCGCGGCGGTCCCCCTCCCCGTGAACGGGGAGGATCAGTGGGGAGCGTCATATCACCCAGCTTCCCGCCTGGGGGTCGGCTGGTTTGAGGGTGAGGTCCGGTCGTACCGTGGGTCCCAGGGCGCGGATGCGGTCCTTGATGTGGGCGGGGCGGGGTCCGTCGGGGGTGGCGGCAGCGTCGATGACGTAGGGGACGTTGACGCGGCGGGCGCCCTCCTCGGCACGGGCGATGGCCTCGCCGTCGGCACCGACATCGGCTGCGTCCTCGACGTGGCGGGACCAGCCGCTGCCGGTCCACCAGGTGACGTCGCCGGTGGCGAGGTCGTTGCCGGTGAGAAGCTTCACGCCTGCTCCTCCAGGGCGGGGGCGAGGCGGGCCCAGCGGGCGAGCTTGTCCTCGGCGTCGGACAGTTCGACGACCTCGCCGACGACGATGATGGCGGGGCTCTGCACGCCCTCGCGCGTGACCATCGGGCCCAAGTCGGCGAGAAGCGTCTTGAGCGCGCGGTGGCCGGCGAGCGTTCCCTTCTCCAGCACGGCGACGGGCATGTCGGGGGCGACGCCGTCGGCCATCAGCTTGTCGGCGATCTCGGTCGCGGTGGCGACGCCCATGTAGATGACGAGGGTGCGGCCTTGGCCGGCGAGGCCGGACCAGTCCTGCTCGCTCAATCCCTTGCACTGGCCCGCCACGAACGAGACCGCCGACGAATGGTCGCGGTGGGTGAGCGGCAGCATCGCCTCCGCCGCGCAGCCGAGGGCGGCGGAGACGCCGGGGATGACCTCCACGGCCAGGCCGGCGGCGCGGACCGCCTCCACCTCCTCGCCACCGCGACCGAAAATGAAGGGGTCGCCGCCCTTCAACCGCACCACGACGCTGCCGGTTCGGACGTGCGCGACGATCAGGGCGTTGATCGCCTCCTGCGGCAGCGTGTGGCGCGCGCGGGACTTGGCAACGGAGATGCGCTGCGCGGCGGCAGGCGCGAGGTCGAGCACGCGGGGGTCGATCAGGCCGTCATGGACGACCACGTCCGCCGCGCGCAGGGCCTCCACCGCGCGGACGGTGAGGAGGCCGGGATCGCCGGGCCCGGCGCCGACGAGGATGACGCGGCCGCGGGCCGAGGGATCGAGAAGCGTTGCCATGGCGGCGGGATGCGCCTCCCGCCCGGTGGGGGCAATTCAGCGATGCTTGGGGACGAGGTAGGGAAGCTTTGGCGCGCCGCGACGTCAGAGGCGCACGAACATCGTGACCGAGGCGATGTGGTTGACGAGGACGGCGCCGCCGGTCCGGTTGACGGTCTGGTTCATGTAGCCGAGTTCGGCGGTCGAGGTGCCGAACAGTGGCACCTCGGCACCCGCGAAGGTGCGGAGCTGGTCGAAACCGGCGCGCGGGCCCCAATCGGCGTCGTTGAGGGCGACGAATGCCTCGGCATGGATCAGCGGGCGCGCCTTGCCCTTGCCCGCCGGCAATTCGTAGCGGAGCATCTGACGCAGGCGGAACGCCACGTCGTTGCCGTCGGAGCGGAAGCGCTGCTCGAAACGGGTGCGGCTCTGGAGCTCGCCATGGGGAACGGGAACGAGCCAGGTCGCCTGCTGAAAGGGACGTTCCTCGTTGCGGTCGCGTCGACCGCGGAGCGGCTCGGCGACGTGAAGATAGCCCTGGTAGAGCGTCAGGCGCGGGGTGACCTTGTACCCGATCGCGCCGCGCAGGAGCAGCTGGTCGAGATGCGACACGTCCTGCTGCACGCGCGGCTGGATCTCGGCGAAGAAGACGAGGTCGCCGGCGACCGGGCCCTGGACGGTGACGTTGGTCCAGGAGGAGAGGTCATGCTCGGTCCGCGCCGCGGCGGGCGTGGCGACGACGAGGAAGGTGGCGGCGAGGCAGGCGGCAGCGAGGAGGCGCGGGAACATGGCAGCGGCTGTAACCGAACCGTCACCTCGGTGCCACCGATGCCGGTGGGCGCGGGCGATCGTTCAGGCGTCGCTGAGGCCGATGCCGATGGAGGCGCGGGCGCTGTCGGCCTCGCTGCTGACGACGGGATAGGCGCAGTAATCGGCGGCGTAATAGGCCGATGGGCGGTGGTTGCCGGACCAGCCGACGCCGCCGAAGGGCGCGTTGGAGGCGGCGCCGTTGGTGGGGCGGTTCCAGTTGACGATGCCGGCGCGGATGTTGGCCCAGAAGCGGTCGTAGAGCGCGGGCGTCTGGCTGACGAGGCTGGCGGACAGGCCGTAACGGGTGTTGTTCGCCTCGGCGATCGCCTCGTCGAAATCGGCGGTGCGGAAGAGCTGGAGGATGGGGCCGAACAGCTCCACGTCGGGGCGCTCGGCCATGCCGGTGGTCTCGATCAAGGCGGGGAGGAGGAAGGGGCGGGCCGGATCGGGCCGCGCGAGGTGACGGATCGGTCGGCCGCCCCGCATCAGCAGCGCGAGGAAGTTCTCGGTCAGCTGGTCGGCGGCGTCGTTGTCGATCACCGGGCCCATGAAGGGCGCGGGCGTGTCGTGGGGCGCGCCGACGATCAGGCGGCGGAGGATCGCGTCGATCGCGGCGAGCAGCGGCTCGGCCAGGCGGTCCTCGACGATCAGGCGGCGCGCGGCGGTGCAGCGCTGGCCCGCGGAGGTGAAGGCCGACTGGATCACCAGGGTTGCGGCGCTGTGCAGGTCGGGCGTATCCCAGACCAGGATGGGATTGTTGCCGCCCATCTCCAGCGCCAGGATCTTCTCCGGATGGTCGGCGAACTGGCGGTTGAGCGCCAGGCCGGTGCGCGCGGCGCCGGTGAAGAGCAGGCCGTCGATCCCCGGATGCGCGGCGAGGGCGCGGCCCTCGTCCGGGCCGCCGATCAGCAGGCGGACGCATTCGGCGGGCACGCCGGCGGCGTGGAAGCATTCCACCAGCATCGCGCCGGTGGCGGGCGTCTTCTCCGACGGCTTGAAGACGACGGCATTGCCGGCGAGGAGCGCGGGGACGATGTGGCCGTTGGGCAGGTGCGCCGGGAAGTTGTAGGGGCCGAGCACCGCCAGCACCCCGTGCGGCTTGTGGCGGAGCGCGACGCGGGCGCCCATCGCACCCTCCATGCGGCGCTGCGCGGTGCGATCGGCGTAGGCGGCGACGGAGATGTCGACCTTGGCGATGACCGAGTCGAGTTCGGTGCGGGCTTCCCACAGGGGCTTGCCGGTCTCGCGGGCGAGGAGGTCGGCGAAGGGCTCGTGCCGTTGGCGGACGATGTTGGCGAAGCGGCGCAGCGCCTCCACGCGAAAGGCGAGCGGCTTGGCGGCCCAGTTCGCCCAACCGCTGCGCGCGACCTGGACTTCCGTATCGGCGTCGCCGATCGGAAGTCGGGCGAGTTCGACGCCGGTGGCAGGTTCGATCGTGACGAGTTCGGCCATGCGCATCTTCATAATGGGAGTCGGATGGTGGGCAAGGTCTCCGTCATGCCGGACTCGTCCCGACATCAGAGCCCCATGAGACGCCGCCCGTACCCTGGATGCCGGGGCGAGCCCGGCATGACGGTCAGGCGAGGGCGTCGCCCATGGCGCGGATGGCGGTGATCTTGGCGTGGAGGGGGGACCAGTCGTCGTGCTCGGCGATGGGGGACCAGATCGCTTCCACTTCGTCGATCAGCATGGAGCAGGGATTGCCCGACCAGTAGGCGTGGGTGCGGTCGCGACGTGGGGCGGCGGCGGCGAGAAGCGCGCGGACCTCGGCGAACTCGTCGCCGTAGGTGTCCGGCAGCGTGCCGCCGAACGCGTCGAAGAAGAAGCGGTCCAGGGGTGTCTGCGTCGACAGCAGCGCGCGTTCGACCGCCCGGGTGAGGGCGCGGGCGGCGGGCTCGTCGACCGAGACGACGCCCAGCCGCCAGGGGACCGCCTCGGCCAGCGCGGCCTGGAAGCGGGGCGCGAAGCCGTCGAGCGCGGCGACCAGGGGATCGCTGTCGGCGATGAGGCGCAGGCACGAGGCGAGTTGCATCACGTCCCAGCCGATCGCCTCCGGCTGGCGCCCGTAGGCGTAGAGGCCGGTCTGGTCGAAATATGCCGCGGTGAAGCCGGGGTCCCAGATGGGGGCGAAGCGCCAGGGGCCGTAGTCGAAGCTCTCGCCGGTGACGTTAATGTTGTCGGAGTTGAGCACGCCGTGGACGAACCCCGCCGCCATGTAGCGGGCGGCCAGGGTGGCGGTGCGGGCGACGACGAGGTCGAGGAGGCGGACGGGATCGTCCCCGGGTTCGTCGTAGAGGTTGGCGAGGACGTAGGCGACGAGGCGACGCATGGCATTCTCGTCGCGGTGCCAGGCGAGGCGCTGGAAGGTGCCGATGCGGATATGGCCGTGGCTGAGGCGGACCAGGACAGCGGAGCGGGTGGGCGAGGGCTCGTCGCCGCGATCGAGCGCCTCGCCGGTCTCGACCAGCGAGAGGGTGCGGCTGGTGGGGACGTTCAGCGCCTCCAGCATCTCGGTGGCGAGGATCTCGCGGACGCCGCCCTTCAGCGTCAGGCGACCGTCGCCGAAGCGGCTCCACGGGGTGGTGCCGGAACCCTTGGTGCCGAGGTCCAGGAGGCGGCGGGCACCGTCGCGAAGTTGCGCGAAGGTGAAGCCGCGACCGTCGCCGATGTCGGGGTTGTAGTGGCGGAACTGATGGCCGTGATAGCGGAGCGCGAGCGGTTGCGGGAGGGTGTCCGGAAGCGGCGTGAAGCGGGCGAGATGGGCGATCCACTCCGCATCGGTGAGGGTGTCGAGGCCGATCTGCGTGGCGGCGCGGTCGTTGCGGTAGCGGAGGATCGTCTGCGGGAAGTCGGCGGCAACGACGGGATCGTAGAAGGGCTCGCCGAGCGACAGGAGGGCGGTGTCGGGGCGGTAATGGGGGCTAACAGGCATGCGGGGATATGGGTAGCGGGGGCGGATGGGTGCAAGCGCCCAAGCAGCGCCCCGTTCGCGGCCCTGGATGCCGGGACGAGCCCGGCATGACGGGGAACCTGCAAACGGCCGGCGCGTCGTCCTGCCGATCAGCGGGAGCATAGACGATGACCGATTTCCCCTTCGACGCGCTGGTGTTCGGGCCCGCGGACGTGGACCTGTCGCGGTCGCCGTTGGCGGGGAAGATCGATGCGGAGACGTACGTGCTCGGCGCGTTCAATCCGGGGATGACGCGGCTGGCGAACGGCCATCTGCTGCTGATGGTGCGCGTCGCCGAGGCGTTGAAGCAGCCGATCCGCGACGGGCACATCCACGCGATCCGCTGGGCCGACAGCGCCTATCTGCTCGACGCCTGGCCGCTGGGGCTGGTCGACACGGCCGATCCGCGCAAGTTCCTGATGCGCGGGGGCGGCTGGCGGGTGCTGGCGCTGAACAGCCTGTCCTGGCTGTTGCCGGTGGAATTGGACGCGGACGGACGGACGGTGGTCGCGGTCCATTACGACCGGGCGATCGCGCCGGCGGCGTCGTACCAATGCTACGGCGTGGAGGACGCGCGGATCAGCCGGGTCGGGGGCCGCTGGTTGATGACGACCTGTTCCGTCAGTCCGGAGCGGCACTGCACGACGCTCTATTCCAGCGACGACGCGGTGGCGTGGACGCTGGAGGGGATCGTGCTCGATCACCAGAACAAGGACATGCTGATCTTCGAGGGGCTGGTCGGCGGCCGGTATTGGGCGCAGACGCGGCCGCTGGGCGACCTGTACTTCGCCTATCCGCCAGGCAGCGAGTGGCGCAGCGGACCGTCGATCAATCTGGCGAGCTCTCCCGACGCGCTGCACTGGAAGCCGTGCGACCGGCCCGGCATCCGCCCGCACGCGGCGACGGTGTCGACGGCGCGGATGGGCGGGGGCGCGCCGCCTATCCTGACCGAACAGGGCTGGCTGACGCTGTGGCACGGGGTGGAGCCGTCGGGCGTGGTCGGCCTGTACCGGACCTATTGGTCGATCCTCGACCGCGACGACCCGTCGGTGACGGTGCGGACCGATCATGCCGCGCTGCTGGAGCCGGCACCCGCGTTGACCGCGCCGCTGGCCGATCGGCTGTACCTGGACGGGGTGGTGTTCACGACGGGGATCGCCGACGCGGGCGACCATTACGTGGTGGCGAGCGGCGAGGCGGATTTGGCGTGCCGGATCACGCACGTGCCCAAGGCGCGGTTCGCCTGAGGGCCGAGGGGTGGCCGTCGCCGGGGACGACCACCCGCGCCGGTCAGTTGCTGTCCGAATCGTCGTCGTCGTTGGCGATGGCGATGATGCCGCCCGCCACGACGCCGGCGGCGAGCACGGCGGCGATGATCGCGCCGTTGCCTTCCAGTTTCTCCGACGGGCCGGTCGCCTTGGCGGCGCGGGTCGAGCCGGCCAGCGACAGCTTGGAGGCGGGCGCCGGCTGCGCTGCGGCGAGGACGGGGGTGGCGGTGAACGACAGGGCGGCCGCGGCGGCGACCAGCATTTTCTTCGACATGGAACAAAACTCCTTACGTAGTTCACGGGGCAACGCGGGGCGTATGGCGGTGTTCCGCGGTTCGGCACGGGGTGCATCGGGCGCGACGAACCGCTAATCGAGCCGGATGGCCGCACCGATCCGCATTCTCCACCTTCACTCCTCCTTCGACCTGGGCGGCAAGGAGGCGCGGGCGGTTCAGCTGATGAACGCCTTCGGGAACCGCGCGCGGCACGTGATCGCGTCGGGAGCGCCGGAGGCCTTGGGCGCGCGGACGCGGATCGCGAAGGGGATCGATTACGAGATCGCGCAGGTGCCGCCGCCGCTCGCCGGCAAGCCCTCGGTCGCGCGGTACGAGGCGATCGCGCGGGCGATGCGTGGGTTCGACCTGGTGCTGACGTATAATTGGGGTGCGATCGACGGGGTGATGGCGCGGCGCGTATTTGGGAAGGATGCGCCGCCGCTGGTGCATCACGAGGACGGCTTTACCGGGGAGGAGGCGGCCGGGCTGAAGCTGGAACGCAACCTGTACCGCCGCTTCGCCCTGGGCGCCGCGCACGCGCTGGCCGTCCCGTCCGAGACGTTGGAGGCGATCGCGCTCCAGGCGTGGAAGCAGTCGCGGACGCGGGTGAGGCGGATCGCGAGCGGCATCCGCACCGACCTGTACACGGCGCAGCCGAAGAAGGGGGCGATCCCCGGTTTCGAGCGGCGCGAGGGCGAGGTGGTGATCGGCGCGGTGGCGGCGCTCACCCCGGCCAAGGACCTGGCGGCACTGGTGCGTGCGGCGGGTGGGCTGTCGGGCAAGTTCCGCCTGGTGATCGTCGGCGACGGGCCGGAGCGCGAGGCGATCGGCCGAGCGGCACAGGCAATGGGGATCGCCGACCGGCTGGTGATGCCGGGCGCGCTGCCGCGGCCGTACCAGTTCCTGCGCGCGTTCGACCTCCTCGCCCTGTCCTCGAAGAGCGAGCAGTTCCCGGTATCGGTGGTGGAGGCGATGGCGGCGGGGCTGCCGGTCGCGAGCCTGCCGGTCGGCGACGTCCGGCGCATGGTGTCGGCCGAGAACGCGCCCTTCGTCGCCGAATGGCCGACCGAGGTGCGGCTGCGCGACGTGATGCAGGCGCTGGTCAGCCATCCGGAGGTGCGCGCGCAGGTCGGCGCGGCCAACCGGGCCAAGGCGGTCGCGGAGTATGACGAGGCGACCATGGTGGCGCGCTACGCCGCACTCTACGAGGAGGCGATGGGGCGACCGGGCGTGCTGCGGGCGGGCTAATCCACCTTTCGCTCGCACGGGTGCATCCTTTCGCTATAGGGGGCGTAGATAGTTCCGAAAGGTGTGCACGTCCGTGTTCAAAGGTCTCTCCCCCGTCATGTACGCCGGCCGCGAGGTGTGGCCGCTGGTGGAGGGCGGCAAGGGCGTCGCCGCGACCAACCACGCATCGGCGGGTGCCTGGGCGGCGGCGGGCGGCATCGGCACGGTGTCGGCGGTCAATGCCGACAGCTACGACCCCGACGGCAAGATCATTCCGCAGATCTACCGAGAGCTGACCCGGCGCGCGCGCCACGAGGAGCTGATCCAGTACGCGATCGACGGCGCGGTCCAACAGGTGCAGCGCGCCTGGGACATCGCCGGCGGCAGGGGCGCGATCAACATCAACGTGCTGTGGGAGATGGGCGGCGCGCAGCGCGTGCTGCAAGGCGTGCTGGAGCGGACCCGCGGACTGGTCGCCGGCGTGACCTGCGGCGCGGGCATGCCGTACAAGCTGTCGGAGATCGCGGCGTCGTACAACGTCAACTACCTGCCGATCGTGTCGTCCGGCCGCGCGTTCCGGGCGTTGTGGAAGCGCGCCTATTCCAAGGTGGCCGACCTGCTGGGCGCGGTCGTCTACGAGGACCCGTGGCTGGCGGGCGGACATAACGGGCTGTCGAACGCCGAGGACCCGCTGAAGCCGGAGGACCCGTTCCCGCGCGTCAAGGCGCTGCGCGAGACGATGCGCGAGGGGGGCATCCCCGACACCACGCCGATCGTGATGGCCGGCGGCGTCTGGTACCTGCGCGACTGGAACGACTGGATCGACAATCCCGAGCTCGGCGCGATCATGTTCCAGTACGGCACCCGGCCGCTGCTGACGCGCGAGAGCCCGATCCCGGACGATTGGAAGAACCGGCTGATGGAGATCGAGGAGGGCGAGGTGCTGCTGCATCGCTTCTCGCCGACCGGCTTCTACTCCTCGGCGGTGCGCAATCCGTTCCTGCGCGCGCTGGAGGCGCGGTCGGACCGGCAGATCGCCTTTTCCACGCAGGAAGCGGGCGACCACGTGTTCCAGCTGGACGTCGGCGTGAAGGGCAAGAATTTCTGGGTGACGCGCGGCGACCTGCTGCGCGCGCGCGAGTGGTTCGGCCACGGCTTCACCGACGCGCTGAAGACGCCCGATAACACGCTGGTGTTCGTGTCGCCGGGCGAGAAGGCGGAGATCCGCAAGGACCAGGCGGATTGCATGGGCTGCCTGTCGCAGTGCCTGTTTTCCAGCTGGGCGGATACCGAGACCAACTCGACCGGGCGGCTGGCCGACCCACGCTCGTTCTGCATCCAGAAGACGTTGCAGGACATCGCGCACGGCGGCGACACCGAGCAGAATCTGATGTTCGCGGGGCATGCGGCGTATAATTTCAAGCGCGATCCGTTCTACTCGAACGGCTTCGTGCCGACGGTGAAGCAGTTGGTGGACCGCATCCTGACCGGGGATTGAGGTGATCGGGAGCGGACCGTTGCCCGCTCCCGTAACAGGATCAATCGAGGACCGTGCCGGCGACCGCGCCCGCGGTGCCGCCGACCGCCGCGCCCTTTTCGACGCTGCCGCCGGTCGCGGCGGCGATGCCGGCGCCACCCGCACCGCCGATCGCGGCGCCGCGCAGCGTGGAGCAGGCGGACATCAACGCGGCGGCGGCGACGAGGGCGGCGGACAACATGATCTTGTTCAAGGGGGGCACTCCTGTTTGCTTCGGGGGATGCCGCTGTAAAGATCATGTGGGAGTGATCGTTCCCACTATTTCACCCGCGTAACGCTTATGCCCATCCCTCCAGTACCTGGTCGGGTGGGCGGTGGCCGTCGGCCCAGGCGCGGATGTTGGCGATGACCTTCTCGCCGGACGCGACACGGCCCTCGTAGGTGGCGGAGCCCATGTGCGGGGTCATCACGACGTTGGGAAGCGCCAGCAGGCGCGGATCGATGCGCGGCTCGTGTTCCCACACATCGAGGCCGGCGCCGGCGAGGCGGCCGGCCTCCAGCGCGTCGACCAGCGCCTCCTCGTCGACGATGCCGCCGCGGCTGGCGTTGATGAGGAAGGCGTGCGGGCGGAGAAGGCCGAGGCGGCGGCGGTCGAGGAGGTCGCGGCTGTCGGCGTTGAGCGGCGTATGGATGGTGACGATGTCGGCCACGCCCAGCATCTCGTCAAGATCGGCGTGGAAGGTGGCGCCGAGCTGCGCCTCCAGCAACGCGGGCAGGCGGCGGCGGTTGTGGTAGCGGATGGCGAGGCCGAAGGCGCGCGCGCGCATCGCTACCGCCTGGCCGATGCGGCCCATGCCGACGATGCCGAGCGTCTTGCCGCCGATCCGGTGGCCGAGCATCCCGCCGGGGCTCCAGCCGTGCCACTCGCCCGAGCGCACGAGCTTCTCGCCCTCCGCCAGGCGGCGGGGGACGGAGACGATCAGCGCCATCGTCATGTCGGCGGTGTCCTCGGTCAGGACGCCGGGGGTGTTGGTGACGACGATGCCGCGCGCGCGGGCGGCGGGCAGGTCGATATGGTTCACGCCGGCGCCGAAATTGGCGAGGAGCTTCAGGCGCGAGCCGGCGGCCGCGATCAGGTCGGCGTCGATGGCGTCGGTGACGGTGGGGACGAGCACGTCGCAGTCGGCGACGGCGGCGCGCAGTTCGTCCGGGGACAGCTTGGTGTCGCCGGTGTGGAGCTCAGTGTCGAAGAGCGCCGCCATCCGCTCCATGATCCGGTCCGGCAGCTCGCGCGTGACGACCACGCGGGGGCGGGCGACGCGGGGGCGGGGCGCTGGGGACGGGGCTGCCATGACGCGTGGCTTGGCGGAGGCGGGCGGAAGCGTCAACGCTCGGCACGCGCGTCCGCGGCGTTGATCGCGAGTCGGGTTCGTGAGATTGCGGCGGCGGAAAAGGGGTTGGTCCATGCGTATCGCCATCATCGCACTCGCCGTCGCTGCCGCCGGCGCGGTCGCCGCCGACGTGGCGGCGCAGACGAAGCGGGCGGTGCCGTATTGGGCGTCGATCGGCGCGGGGCGCGCACGGATGCGGACGGGCCCGGCGCGCACCTATCCGGCGAGCTGGCTGTACCAGCGCGCCGACCTGCCGGTGCGGGTCGTCCAGGTGTTCAAGGAATGGCGCAAGGTGCAGGACCCGGACGGTACGGAGGGGTGGATGCAGGCCAATCTGCTGCGCGAAACGCGCACCGCCATCGTCCGCGCGGCCGAGCCGATCGCGCTGCGCGAGCAACCGTCGCCGCGCGCGGGGCTGGCCTGGCGGGCGGCGCCGGGCGTGGTGGGACGGCTGAGCCGGTGCGCGAACGGCTGGTGCCGGTTCGACGTGAAGGGGCAGGCCGGGTACGTGGAGATCGGCGGGCTGTGGGGCGTGAGCGCGGGCGAGGTGCTGCCCTGACGCCCGATCTTGCCGACACGTTGGCGAGAGTCGCGGACCTCATGGCCGCGGCGCGCGAGCCGTGGTGGGTGATCGGGAGCGCAGCGGTGGTGCTGCACGGCGGAACGACGGCGGTCGGTGACGTCGACATCTTGTTGTCGGTCGCCGACGCGGGGCTGATCGCTGCGGCGCTCGGGATCGTAGTCGGACCGGGTGGCGAACATCCGCTGTTCCGGTCGACGCTGTTCTTCGTGTGGAACGGAACGCCGCTCACGGTGGAGTTCATGGCGGGGTTCGCGGTCGGGCTAGTACGGATCGACATTCGGCGTTTTTCCACCCCGGCCAAGGCCGGGGTCCAGTCGGGAAGGTCGTGGAAGAGGTGCGACGACCTACCGTTCGCGTCTCCCAGCTGGACCCCGGCCTTCGCCGGGGTGGATGATGAGGCGGAGCGTTGAATGTCGATCCGGACTAAGGATGTGGAGCGGCTCGCCGTGCTGGGCTGAACCGCTGCCATCATCGTCATGCCGGGCTGGTCGCGGCATCCAGGGTTGCAGACGTGGCGCTGCTTGACCCTGGATGCCGAGACGGGCCCGGCATGACGGGAAGATCAGTCGACCAGTTCGACGGCCATGGCCGTGGCCTCGCCGCCGCCGATGCAGAGGCTCGCGAGACCGCGCTTCTTTCCGGCGCCCTCCAGGGCGGACAACAGCGTGGCGAGGACGCGGGTGCCGCTGGCGCCGATCGGGTGGCCGAGGGCGCAGGCGCCGCCATGGACGTTGATCTTGTCGTGCGGGATGTCGAGGTCGCGCATCGCGATCATCGCCACCACCGCGAACGCCTCGTTGACCTCGAACAGGTCGACGTCACCGACCGACCAGCCGGCCTTGTCGAGCGCCTTGCGGATCGCCGACACGGGGGCGGTGGTGAAACGCTCCGGCTCGTGCGCGTGGGCGGCGTGGCTGACGACACGGGCGATCGGCTTGAGGCCGAGGCGGTCCGCGACCGACTGGCGCGTCATCACCAGCGCGGCGGCGCCGTCGGAGATGGAGGAGGAATTGGCGGCGGTGATCGCGCCGTCCTTGGCAAAGGCGGCCTTCAGCGTCGGGATCTTGGCGACGTCGCCCTTGGCGGGCTGCTCGTCCTGCGACACCGTCACGGTGCCCTTGCGGGTCGAGACCTCGACGGGCACGATCTCGCGCTCGAACGAGCCATCCTTCTGCGCGCCCTGCGCCCGAGTGAGCGACTGGATGGCGTAGTCGTCCATCGCGCTGCGCGTGAACTGATATTCGCGGGCGATGTCCTCGGCGAAGGTACCCATCGCGCGGCCGGGCTCGTAGGCGTCTTCCAGCCCGTCGAGCATCATGTGGTCGTAGACGGTGTCGTGGCCGATGCGCGCGCCGGCGCGGTGCTTCTTGGAGAGGTAGGGTGCGCCCGTCATGCTCTCCATGCCGCCCGCGACGACGAGGTCGGCCGAGCCGGCGACCAGCGCGTCCGACGCCATGATCGCGGCCTGCATGCCCGATCCGCACATCTTGTTGAGCGTCGTTGCCTCGACGTGCGTGCCGAGGCCGGCGCCGATCGCCGCCTGGCGCGCGGGCGCCTGGCCGAGGCCGGCGGAGAGGACGTTGCCCATGTAGATCCGCTCCACGTCCTGCGCGTTGACGCCGGCGCGCTCCACCGCGCCCTTTACCGCGGCGGCACCGAGTTCGGTCGCGCTGACGCCGGCGAGCGCGCCCTGGAACGAGCCCATCGGCGTGCGCGCGTAGGACAGGATGACGACGGGATCGCGATCGGCGGGGGCGGTGGCCATGATAGTCCTCTCCGGTTGGCTTGCTGCAATGCAATGTAGAGCCGGTGACGGCGTTTGGCAAAGCCGCTAGGGAAGGGGAATGGACAGCGCCGCCGGCATCGTCGCATGGACCGCCTCCGTATCCACGGTGCATGAGCCGGTCGCCTGGGCGCTGGCCCTGGGATTGCTGGGCGCGATCGCGGGAAGCTTTCTGGCGGCATTGGTGGTGCGCTGGCCCGAGGAACGATCGGTGATGCGCGGGCGATCGGCCTGCGACGCGTGCGGGCGGACGCTGGGCCCGGCCGAGCTGGTGCCGCTGCTGAGCGCGCTCGTCAGCCGCGGGCGGTGCCGCGGCTGCGGCGAGGCGATCGATCCGGTGCATAGCGCGATCGAGGCGGCGGCGGTGGCGGTGGGTGCGGCATCGGGATGGCTGGCGCCCGGCGTCGCGGGCGTGGGCGGCGCGCTGTTCGGGTGGTTGCTCGTCGCGCTGGCGGTGCTCGACTGGCGGCATTTCTGGTTGCCCGACCGGCTGGTCGCGGTGCTGGCGCTGGGGGGACTCGGCTTCGGGCTGGCGGGGGTCGCGCCGGCGCTGCCCGACCGGCTGATCGGTGGCGCGGGCGGGTTCCTGCTGCTGTGGGGCATCGCGGCGGGCTATCGATGGTGGCGCGGGCGCGAGGGGATGGGCGGCGGCGATCCCAAGCTGTTCGGTGCGGTGGGGCTGTGGCTCGGCTGGCGGCTGCTGCCGGCGGTGCTGCTGGTGGCGGGACTGATCGGCCTCGGCATCGTCGCGTGGCGGGCGGCGACGGGCCGGGGGGTGGCGGCGGACGATGCACTGCCGCTCGGCACGCTGATCGCGGCGGCGGCTTACCCCGGCTGGGCGATGATGGTAGGGGTGGCGCCGTGATGCTGAGCCTTCTCCTCCTCCAGGCCGCGGTGCCGATGCTGGGCGCGCTGGACCGGCAGGCGCTGCCGGCACGCGGGTGCGCCGCTTACCTGTGGAACCCGACCGATCGATCGTTCGCGGCGATGGCGGGGGCGGACCCGGCCAATCTGCGCGTGAAGCTCGACAGCAAGGTGGTCGACCTGCCGCGCGTCGCACAGGTCGGGCAGGGCGGGTACGGACTGGCGACGACGACCAGTTACCAGGCGGGGCCGCTGGCGGCGACGCTGACCATGACGGTGGCGGCGCGCGACGACCTGACCGCGGGCGCGATGGTGCCGCAGGCGACGCTGACGCTGCGCCGCCCGGGATCGGACGAGCTGGTGCAGCCGCTCGCCGGGCTGATCGGATGCGCGACAAATCCGTAACGTATCGCTGCCAGTAGAGGCGGGCGACGCGAAACCTTTTAGTCGGTCGCGAGTTGCAAAGCCTTGTCGCGGAAGAACCACCAACGGGTCTCCGCGGCGCCAAGGGGGATCACGTTGAGCCGTTCTGCCATCGATCGTCGTCGACATTACTGGCTCGCCGTCGCCCTTCTCAGCGCCTCGCCCTCGTTGGCGCAGCTTTCCCGGCCGGGCACGGCGCCTGCCAAGGGGCCGGATGCGCCGCGGCCGACGCCCACGCCCGGCGCGACCCCATCGGCGGTCGAGGGGGACCCGAACGGCAACGCGCCGATCGTGCCGGAGGCGGAGTTCGATGCCGCGCTGCCGCCGCTGTCGTCCGACATCAACGCGCCGCTGGAGCCGATGCCGAACACAGGGCAGGCTCCCGCGCCGTTGACGCCGCCGGCCAGCGGCGCGCCGATCGCGCCGGGCGACACGCTCGGCCCGGTGTCGCCGGACGATCCGCAGATGGCCCAGCCGCTGCCGCCGCTCGCCAGTTTCGATACCACGCCGTTGCAGACGGTGGTGGTCGCCAATCCCGAACAGCCCGACGTGCGGTACGAGACCAAGGTGGCGGGATTGGAGCCGCTTGATCTCGACGCGCAGTTCAAGTCACTGTCGGCGCTGCGTGAGGGGGACGGCAAGGCTGCCAACACGACGCAGATCGCCGCGCGCGCCAGGGAGGACGAGGCGCTGGCGGTGCGGCTGATGAAGTCGCTCGGCTATTACGACGCGACGGCGCTGTCGCTGGTCGAGCCGGTCACGGGCGACACGGGACGTTACCGCGCGACGGTGACGGCGACGCCGGGGCGGCTCTACACCTTGTCGTCGGTGACGGTGCAGGCGCCCCCGGTGGTGCCGGAAGATCTGATCCGCCGCAACCTGCCCTTGAAGGTAGGCGACCCGATCGAGGCCGCACGCATCCAGGGCGCGGAGGCGAACGTCGCGCTGGTACTGCCGCAGCAGGGCTATCCCTTCGTCACGATCGGCGAGCGGGACATCCTGCTGGAGGATCAGGCGCCCAAGCCGGTCGGCGCCTATACGCTGCCGGTGACGCCGGGGCCGCGATCGTCGTTCGGGCGGCTGACGACGACGGGCGACCAAGTGTTCGGGCTCGATCACCTCAACGTCTTCCCGCGCTTCGAGCAGGGGCAGCTGTACGATCGGCGGATGCAGGACGATCTGCGCGACGCGCTGGTCGCGACCGGGCTGTTCTCCGGCGTCGCGGTGGAGCCGCAGCGGACCGGGCGGCCGGGGCCGGACGGGACCGAGGAAGTCGACCTGCTCGTCCGCCAGACCAAGGGGCCGCCGCGCACGCTGGCGGCGACGGGCGGCTACTCGACCGGGCAGGGCGTCCGCGTCGAGGGGAGCTGGCAGCACCGCAACCTGTTCCCCGACGAGGGCGCGCTGATCGCGACGGTGGTCGCGGGCACGCAGGAACAGGGCGCGGGCGCGACCTTCCGCCGTTCCAACGCCGGACGGCGCGACCGGACCTTCCAGATCATCGCCAATGCCAGTCGGCAGAGGTACGACGCGTTCGAGGCGTTCACCGGCACGCTGTCGATGCGGTGGAGCTACGATTCGACGCCGATCTGGCAGAAGCCGCTGACCTACGCCTACGGCGTCGAGCTGATCGGCACCAACGAGCAGACGTACGACTTCGGCGCCGGGCGACGGCGGCGGGCGACCTACGGCATCGCCGCGCTGCCGGGACAAGTGGTGTTCGACCGGTCCGACAGCCTGCTCAACCCGACGACGGGGTACCGGCTGAAGCTAAACGTCAGCCCGGAAACGTCGGTGCGCGGGGCGGTGCGGCCGTACGTGCGCACCATGGCGGAGGGCACGGCCTATTACCCGATCAACCCCAGCCTGGTGATCGCCGGGCGGGTGCGGGTTGGATCGATCCAGGGGATCGACCGCGACGATCTGGCGCCGTCGCGGCGCTATTACGGCGGCGGCGGCGGATCGGTGCGCGGCTACGGCTTCCAGCGGCTGGGACCGTTCGATCCGGACGGTAATCCGGTCGGCGGACGTAGCGTCAACGAGTTCGCGCTGGAGGCGCGGTATCGCTTCGGCGATTACGGCATCGTGCCGTTCATCGACGCGGGCAACAGTTACGAGAACAAGCTGCCGACCTTCTCCGCCCTGCGCTACGGCGCAGGCATCGGCGGGCGCTTCTACACCAATTTCGGGCCGATGCGCGTCGACGTGGCGACGCCGCTCAATCCCCGACCCGGAGACGGCAAGATCGCGCTCTACATCTCCATCGGGCAGGCGTTCTGATGCCGACCGACGACATCAACGCGGGCGAGCACGCCAGCGCCGTCCGCGTCGCGGGCCGCCCGCTGTGGCAGCGCATCCTGAAATGGCTGGGGCTGGCGGTGCTCGGCCTCGTCGTGCTGGTGCTGGCCGTGCTGTTCGGCATCAACACCGATCCGGGCCGCCGCTTCGTCGCCGATCAGATCGGCGGCTATACCACCGCCTCGGGCCTCAACATCCAGGTCGGGCGGATCGACGGATCGCTGTACGGTCGGATGACGCTATCCAACCTGCGCGTCAGCGATCCCACCGGCGTGTTCCTCGACAGCCCGCGTCTGGAGGTCGACTGGCGACCGTTTGCCTACGTCCGCAATCACGTCGACGTGCGCGAGCTGACGGCAGAGCAGGTCAATCTGCGGCGGCGGCCGGTGTTGAAGGAAACGCCGAGCGATCCCAACGCGCCGCTGCTCCCCGATCTGGACATCGACGTCGATCGGCTGCGGATCGGTCGATTCGCGATGGCCGCACCGGTGACGGGGCAGGCGCACGTGCTGTCGATCGACGGGCAGGTCCATATCGCCGACCGGCGCGCGCAGCTGGTGGCGAACGCGCAGGCGCTGCGCGGCGCCGGGATCGCGGGCGGCGACCGGCTGGTGCTGCGCCTGGACGCGGTGCCGGATCGCGACAAGCTCGACGTCGACGTCAAGTTGCAGGCGCCGGTCGGCGGCCTGGTCGCGTCGATGGCGGGGCTGAAGGCACCGCTGGCGGTCAGCGTCGACGGCGGCGGCGGCTGGAAGAACTGGGTCGGGCGCGCGCGGGCGACGCTGGGCGGCGGTGAGTTGGCCAATCTGGGCGTGACGTCGCGCAACGGGCATATCAAGGTGCGCGGGCTGACCCGGCCGGGCCTGTACCTGGAAGGGCCGGTCGAACGGCTGACCGCTCCGGCCCTGCAGGTGGCGATCGACACGACGCTGAACGAGCGTCGCGCGGACACGCGAATGAAACTGCGCTCCGATGCGCTGATCGTCGATGCGGGCGGGCTGCTCGACCTCGCGGCCAGTCGCTTCGGCAATTTCGCGATCGACGCGCAGCTGCTGACGCCCGGCGCGATCGCTCCCAACCTCTCGGGGAACGACGTGCGGGCGCGCGTGGTGCTCGACGGCGCGTTCGCCACGCCGACGGTGAACTACAAGATCTCCGCCCGGCGACTGGCGTTCGGCGAGATGGGCGTCGACAACCTCTATGCCGAGGGACTGGCGCGGGTGGATAGCGACCGCATCCTGGTGCCGGTAAAGGCGCGGGCGCGGCGGGTGACGGGGCTGAATGCCGCCGTCGGCGGCCTCGCCAACAATGTCAGGATCGAGGGCGACTTCGCCATCTCGATGCCGAACATCCTGTCCGATAACCTGCGCATCCGTTCCGACAACGTCGATGCGACCGCCATCGTCGTCGCGAACGTGCAGACCGGGCGGTACACCGGCGCGCTGAAGGGGCGGATCAACAACTACCGCATCGATTCGATCGGCATCGTCAACTTGTCCACCGACGCGAAGCTGGTGCCGGGGCCGAACGGCGGCTTCGGCATCACCGGGCGCGTGGTGGCGCAGACGACGCAGCTGTTCAACGACGGCGCGCGCAGCTTCCTGGGCGGCAACGCGGTGGTGCGCGCCGATATAGGCTACAGCCTGGAAGGGATCGTCAGCTTCCGCAACCTGCGCCTCAACGCGCCGCAATTCCGCGTGACGCGGGGCGAGGGGCGTTTCGATCCGCGGACGGGCGGCGTGCTGGTGTCGGCGGACGCCTTCTCCAGCCAGTACGGGCCATTGTCGGCGCGTGTCACGGGATCGGCGACCAACCCGGTCGTGGTGCTGCGCGCGCCGCGCCCGGGTGTCGGCGTCGGGCTGACGAACCTGAACGCGCGCGTGGTCGGGCGCGGCGGTGCCTATGCGGTGACGGCCAGTGGCGACACGAGCTACGGCCCGTTCACCGCCAACGTGCTGGTGCGACCGAGCGGACAGCTGAGCGTCGACGTGCGCCGGGTGGTGTTCGCCGGGATCGTGGCCAATGGCCGGATCGTGCAGACCGCGGCGGGGCCATTCGCGGGCGCGCTGTCGTTCAACGGGCGCGGCATCACCGGTCGGGCGCGGCTGGCGGATCAGGGTGGCTTTCAGCGCGCGGACATCGCGGCGCGCGCGTACAACGCCACGATCCCCGGCCAGGTCGATTTCACGATCGGTCGCGCGATCGTCGACGCGAGCGTGGTGTTGTTGCCGGACGCGCCGCGGGTCGTCGCCGACGTCCAGCTGGGTGACACGCGCTACGGTCCCACGGTGATCCAGGCGGCGCGCGCCAAGGTCAACTATGTCGGCGGGCGTGGCACGGCGCAGGCGCTGCTGACCGGATCGAGCGGTTTGCCGTTCCGGGTCGCGCTGAACGCGCGGCTGTCGCCCGACAACTATCTGGTCGCGCTGCAAGGCATGGCCAACAACATCGCCTTCCGCACGGTCAATCCGGCGCGGGTACGGGTGGTGGGCGGCGCGTATCGGCTGGCACCGACGCGCGTCGATTTCGGCGGCGCGAACGGTGGCTCGCTGCGGCTGGCCGGCAGCTTCGGCGGTGCCACGGAGGTGCAGGCGCGGCTCGACCGGCTGGACCTGTCGATCCTGTCGGCGTTCGTGCCCAGCCTGGACGTGACGGGGACGGCGACCGGCAGCCTCGACTATGCGCAGGCGTCCGCCGCGGCCTTCCCGACCGCGACGGCGCGGCTGACGATGAACCAGTTCCGCCGCACCGGACTGGCGGCCGTGTCGACCCCGGTCGACGTGGTGTTCGCGGGCAATCTCGGCCGCGACGGCGGCGAGGCGCGGGCCTTGGTCAAGAGCGGGCAGTCGGTCGTCGGCCGGTTGCTGGCGACGTTGCGGCCGGTCGCCGCGGGTGGCGGATCATGGTCGGAACGGCTGTTTGCGGCGCCGCTCGGGGGTGGCATCCGCTACAACGGGCCGTCGTCGCTGCTGTTCTCGTTCGCGGCGCTGCCCAACCAGCAGCTGACCGGACCGATCGCGCTCGCCGCCGACTTCTCGGGAACGGTGAACGCGCCGCGGCTGAACGGGCTGATCCGCGCCGACAACCTCACCTACGACAACGAGACGTACGGCACGCGCTTGTCGCGGATGCGGCTGGCGGCACGGTTCAACAACGACCGGCTGGAGGTGACGACGCTCAGCGCCAGAGCGGGCGAGGGTACGGTGCAGGCGCAGGGAAGCGTCGGGCTGGCGGCGGCGTCGGGCTATCCGATCGATCTGACGGCGCGGCTGGACAACGCCCGTCTCGCCAACAGCGACGCGCTGGCGGCGACGACGAGCGGCACGGTGCGGGTGACCAAGAACGCGCAGGGCGGTCTCATCCAAGGCAACCTGACCGTCCCCAACGCACGGTACGAGATCATCCGTCAGGGTCAGGCCGAAGTGCCGGAGTTGACCGGCGTGCGTCGTCGCAGCGAAATCCGCGTCGCGCGGCCGACCGATCGGCCGGCCCCCGCGCCGGACCCGTCGATGGGCGTGTTCAAGCTCGACCTGCGGGTACGTGCCGACAACCAGCTGTTCGTGTCCGGCATGGGGCTCGAATCGGAATGGGAAATGGACCTGCGGATCGGCGGCACGTCCGCCGCGCCGCAGATCACCGGCGGGCTAGACCTGGTGCGCGGCACCTACTCGTTCGCGGGCAAGCGGTTCGACGTGAACCGCGGCACCATCCGCTTCCGCGGCGGCGCGCTCACCGATCCCGACATCAACATCCAGGCGACGACGACCACGACGGGTACGAGCCCGATCACGGTGGTCATCAACGTCACGGGGACGGGACAGCGACCGCAGATCGCCTTCACCTCGACACCGGCGCTGCCGCAGGACGAGGTGCTGAGCCGGCTGCTGTTCGGGACCAATCCGGAGAATCTGTCGGCGACCGAGGCGATCCAGCTCGCCTCCGCGCTGAACTCCTTGCGCGGCTCGGGCGGGGGGCTCAACCCACTGGGCAAGCTGCGCTCGGCGACGGGGTTCGACCGGTTGCGCGTGCTCGGCGCCGACGAGGCGAGCGGGCGGGGGACCAGCCTAGCGGCCGGCAAGTACCTGACCGACGACATCTACGTCGAGATCGTCACCGACGCGCGCGGCTTCACCGCCACGCAGCTGGAGATCGCGTTAACGCGGGCGCTGAGCCTGCTCACCTCGGCCGGGTCGTTCGGCGGTTCGAACGCGAGCCTTCGTTACTCGAAGGATTATTGAGCCCGACAGGCAGGCGCGACTAGTCCAAACGAAAGCGGACCAGTGCCGGGGCACTGGTCCGCTCGCATGTGTCGCCGAACGATCGCGTGGTGCGACCTAGCAGGGTCGCGAGCGAGGCGGCCGGCGCCTCGCTGGATCAGCAGGGGCGAATATTGTTGCCGTAGATCAGCGAGAGGATGAACTTGATCATGATAATCTCCCTCGAAAGCGCCTCGTTGGACGCGTCGCCGATCTTAACGAGATGTTAACTGCGGGCAATATGGTTATTGCGGTGTTCACCGTTTTCGGTCGTTAACGGTATTTTCACGGCAGGGGATTAGCCGCGAAGGGGATGACCGAGCCTCTTCGACGTCCCGCAACGCTCACGGCCCGCGGTATCGCCGCACCGTGGCGCTTTATGGTGATGATCGAGATCGCGAATTACGCGATGCTCAGGCGCCACGTCGGCGCGCGTCGAGCAGAGACGCTGACGAGTGACATCGTCGCGACACTCACGGCGATGGAGCCAAGTATCGACGCGCGGGCGGCGGGGCGAGACAGAGTCGAACTAGAGATCGCCGCTGAGTCCCGAGGGGCGCTGGACGATCTGCTCGCCGATTTCGGAACGCTGTTCGCCGAGCCGTTGACCTTCGATGCGGAGCCCTATCTCGTCGAGGTTACTTTGGGTGCTGCTGCGGCGGCGGCGGGAGAATGCGACGAGGTACGTTTGCTGGAGGAGGCGGAGCACGCCCTGGCCGAGGCTCGCAGCGAGCGTCGAGCTGTCGTGCGCGATGCGACACGGACGAGCGCAACCATCGACCGCATCGCGCTCGCGCGCGAACTTCCTGCGGCGATCCAGAACAATGAGCTGTTCCTGCAGTATCAGCCCAAGCTGCACGTCCGCCAGCACAAGGTGGGCAGCCTGGAGGCGCTGATCCGCTGGCGCCATCCCGTGCGTGGACTGGTGCTGCCGGGTGATTTTATCCCGCTTGCCGAGCAGTCGCGCGACATCGGGCCGCTGACGCTGTGGACCATCCGCCAGGTGATCGAGGATCAGCGGCGCCTCGCAGAGGCTGGATTTGACCTCCGCGTCTTCATCAACATCGCTGGCGTGTTGCTGACCGACACCGCTTTCGTTCGACAGGCATGTGCCCTGATCGAGGCGAGCGGCGCGACTATGGGGTTCGAGATCACCGAAACATCGGTAATCCGCGATCCGCAGAGCGCGATCGCGCACCTCAACGTGTTCGCCGACATTGGCATCGTCATCGCCATCGACGATTACGGGGCCGGGCTTTCGTCGCTCGCTTATCTGAAGCAGCTGCCCGCGCGCGAACTCAAGATCGACAAGCTGTTCGTGACGCAGCTGACCAGCTCCAATCGTGACCCGCTGATCGTCCGGTCGACGATCGATTTGGCGCATGCGTTGGAGATGGAGGTAGTGGCGGAGGGAGTGGAGACGCCTGCGGCATTGGCGCTGCTGTCAGTCATGGGTTGCGACATGGTTCAAGGCTTTCTGATCAGTCGGCCCGTCTGTCTCGACGCGATCATCACTTTCTTGCGCGAGCAAGCGAAGGGTACGCGCACCATAGAGCCCTCCGCGATGATCCAGCAATTGCGGCGTGGCTGGGTGAGAGGGTGATCGGCCGCACGTCCGCCTTCGCGGCCCTGATATTTTATTTCTTAGCGAACCCAGCATGGGCTGCGTCAACAACCACCAATCCGGTATTGGAACGAGCCAAGCGGACGATGCTTGTCGACCCGAACGGCGCAATGGCACTGGCGAGGAGCGTAAAAGCATCAGCCGCATCGATCCGTGATCGCCAACAGCGTGCCTTGCTTGTTGCCGATGCTGAACGTGTCCTAGCGGAATGTGCGTTACGCTTAGACAACTATGCCGAGGCACAACAACGAATTGCCAAATCAATCGATCACCTGAATAAGGCTGGTGGATCGGTAAAGTTGATGGCGGAAGCGCTTCTGACGCGAGGTGGCGTAGATGCTGGTACCGGGCGAGTGGCTTCAGCTCTGTCCGACTACCAAGCTGCATTCAGGGGCTTTCGGCGGCTGGGTGACGATCGCAGCCAAGCCATCGCCTTATCGCTCATTGCCATTCTGTACAACGATGCGCGGGACAACGTTTCAGCTCTAAGGTATCTAACGCAAGCTGCGGATCTTGCGAGGAAAGATGAGAGGTTGGCAGTGGTTATTGCTAATAACCGTGGCAACGCCTTGCAGGATCTTGACCGCCATGAAGAAGCGGAAAATGTCTTTTTACAAGCTGAAGGTCTAGCGAGCCATTTTCAGGGAAAGCTTCTTCTTGCTCAAATACAAGGAAACATGGCTAGAAACCGCTTGGTAGCAGGAGAATTAGACAACGCGGAACATACGATTGCACAGGCCATGGCGCTGACTGGGCAGGGCGAAGCAGCCGTATGGCGCCCCGTGCTGCTGGCCATAGCCGCAGAGGCGGCGTTGCGTCGACGCCATCTATCGTCAGCCGAACAGCTGATCGGAAAAAGCTTCGCGGGGGTCGACCTTAGGAAGACGACCATCAACAGTCGCGCGGCACATGACACCGCTTACCGCACGTATAAAGCCCTGAGTCGCCCCGCCGAGGCCCTGGTACATCTGATCGCGCTGAAGCGGCTCGACGACGAGGCGACCAAGCTGGCGACGAATACGAGCACGGCGCTGATGGGCGCGCGGTTCGACTTCGCCAACCAGGAACTGCGGATCGCCAGGCTGCGCGCGGAGGAACTGCGCCGCAGTGTCGTGGTGGAGCAGGAGAAGACCCGGTTCGAGCGGCTGATCTTCCTGATCGTGGCCGGGGCGACCGCAGCGATCATCGCGCTGCTCGGCTGGCTGCTGTTCACCATTCGCCGCAGCCGCGATACGATCCGGACGGCGAACGAGGGGTTGGCGGTGACCAACGCGGCGCTCGGCAAGGCGCTGGCCGCCAAGACCGAGTTTCTCGCCACCACCAGCCACGAGATCAGAACGCCGCTCAACGGCATCCTGGGGATGACGCAGGTGATGCTTGCCGATCGCGCGCTGGCGCCCGACGTGCGCGAGCGGCTGGGCATCGTCCATACCGCCGGCGCGACGATGCGGACGCTGGTCGACGACATCCTGGACGTCGCCAAGATGGAGACGGGCAAGCTCACCATCGATCACGCGCCGTTCGACCTGTGCACGACGTTGAGGGCTGCGACGCCGATGTGGGCGGCGCAGTGCGACGCCAAGGGCCTGACCTTCGCGGCGCACCTGGACGACTGCCCGAACCTGGTGAACGGCGATGCGGCGCGGCTTCGGCAGATCGTGTTCAACCTGCTTGCCAATGCCGTGAAGTTCACGGCGGAAGGCGGCATCACGCTCGCGGTAAGACCGGACCGAGCGGCGGGAATGGTCGAGATCGCCGTCACGGACACTGGCATCGGGATCGAGCCCGCGCAGCAGACGGCTATCTTCGAGGCGTTCCGTCAGGCGGATGCGAGCACCACGCGGCGGTTCGGCGGCACCGGGCTGGGCCTGTCGATCTCGCGCAATCTGGCCGAGGCGATGGGGGGCAGCGTCCGGGTCGAGAGCGTGCCGGGACAGGGCGCCACCTTCACCTTGACGCTGCCGCTGATCGAGCTGGTGACGACGCCGACGCGCGTGGAACCGGTCTCGGTCGCTGCTTGCGAGCTGCTGGTGCTCGATCGCAACCCGATCTCGCGCGCGATGATGCGGTCGCTGTTGTCGGAGCAGGTACCGCACATCGCGTTCGTCGGCAGCGAGGAGGAGGCCGTTGCGAGGATGCAGGCCGATCGCGCCGCGCTGCTGCTGATCGACGATGCGACGATCGCGGGCGACGCGCACGCGGCAGCCCGCATCGCGGGCGCCGCACGTCGGGCGGGCACGCGCACCATCCTCTTATGGCCGCGAGATCGGCACGACGAACATGATGCCTTGCACGCGGCGGGGATCGACCAAGTCATCGTTCGTCCGTTTCGCGGTGAAACGTTAATGCAGGCGATCGGATCGCTTCGAGCGGCGCTTGTGCCGGAGGCAGCATGATCGCTAAACGTCCGGCATGAGACCGTGCGTTCCGCTACGTCACCGCCGATCGGCGGGCTGAGCCATGGACGTATTGTTCATCGAGGACGATCGCATGAATCGCCGCGTGGTGCGCGACATGCTGGATGTCGCCGGCGCCACCATGATCGAGGCGGAGGATGCGGAAACCGGCCTGCACCTGATCGACGAGCGCGACTTCGCGATCGTGCTGGTCGACCTGCGCATGCCGGGGATGGACGGGATTACCGCGATCCGGCTGATCCGGGCGAGACCCGACGCGCGGGCACAGGTTCCGGTGATCGTGGTCACCGCAGACACTGCCCCCGATCTGCACGCACGCTGCCTGGAAGCCGGGGCCGACGCGGTGATCTTCAAGCCCGTCGCCATGGAGGCGCTGTTTGAGGCGATGGGCCAGGTGCTCGCCCGCGGTGCGCGCGAGGGCGGGCTGATCGGCTAGCGCGGTAGCAGCGCCTGGGCGAGGGAAGTGCCGCCGCTGCCCCGCCGCGCGGGCTGAGGCTGCGACGGATCGGGTGCCCAGCCGGTGAGAAAGATCAGATCGATCCGCTCGCGGGTGCGTCCGTCGGATTCGGCGGCGACGGCGAAGCTCTGCGCGGCACGACCCAGCGCCCCGCGCGTCAGAGGTGCGCGATCGCGGAGCAGGTTGGTCGCGGCCGAGCCGCGCAGGTCGCGGAACAGCGCCCCTAGATCGGCGTATCCCACCCGCAGCGTCTCGCCATCGGCAACGGGCAGCGCGAAGCCGGCGCGGACGAGCAGGTCGCCGGCGGAGCGCACGTCGATCTGCGGGTGGAGGCGAGCCGCCGGGCGGTCAGCATCGCCGTCGCGCAAGGCGTGGCGCAGATGGGGAAGCGAGCCGGCGCCGACCAGGGCCGCCAGGAAGAGCCCATCGGGGCGGAGCACGCGGCGGGCGAGCGCCAGCGCGCCAGGCACGTCGTCGATCTGGTCGAGCACGCCGGCGCTGACGACCAGGTCGAAGCTGGCGTCGGCGAAGGGCAGGCGGTCCTCGTCGGCCTGAACGCCTTGGACGGCGGCGGCGAAGCGATACCCCGCGTCCATGCGGGCGACGCGGGCGCCGGGCGGTGCCACGAACCCACCATCGAAACAGCCGAGATCGAGCACGTCGACGAACTGCCGCTTCACGCTGGCGAGACGTTCCGCGATGCCGTCGAGCATCACGGCGCGAACGAAGTCGTGGGCGGCATAGTCGGCGGCGGCACGATCGCGGCGCAGACGCCGTGCGGCGCGGTCGAAGATCGCGGGAGCGTCCATGTGCGGGGCTTGTGCCGGGGTCGGCGGCAGGGGACAAGCCCGACGTGCCCGGTTCCGTTTCCCAGTTGCTGCGACAGGTGGTCGCCTACGCGCTGCCGCCGCGGTGCGCCGGATGCGGTGAGCCGGTGGCGGAGGACCATCAGTTCTGCGGCGCCTGCTGGTCGGGCATGCGCTTCCTGGGGCCGCCCTGGTGCGCGGGATGCCGGCTGCCCTTCGCCTTTCACCGTGGCGAGGAGGCGCGCTGTGCCGCGTGCCTCTCCGCGCCGCCGCGGCACGCCGGGGTGCACGCCGCGGTCGCTTACGGCGACACGGCGGCGGCGCTGGCCGTGCGGTTGAAGCACGGTGGACGGATCGCGTTGGCCGAGACGATGGCGCGGTCGATGGCCCGGTGGATGCCGGCGGATGCGGAGTTGCTGGTGCCGGTGCCGCTCCATCGCTGGCGGCTGTGGACGCGCGGCTTCAACCAGGCGGCGCTAATCGCGGACGCGCTGTCGCGGCGGACGGGCGTGCCGCGGGATCACCGGCTGCTGGTGCGGGTTCGGCGAACGCGGCTGCTGCGTGGCCTGGGGCGGCGGGCACGCGCGCGGACGGTGGCGGGGGCGTTCGCGGTGGAGGCGGCCGGGCGCGCCGCGGTGCGGGGCAGGCGGATCGTGCTGGTCGACGACGTCTACACGACCGGCGCGACCGCCGATGGCTGCGTGCGGGCGCTGCGCCGGGCGGGTGCGGCATCGGTGACGATCCTGTGCTGGGCACGGGTGCTGCCGGAGACCGCGGATTGACAAGGCGGCCGTCCGTCCACACTTCGCCGTGCATGGCGACCGTTGAAATCTACACCAAGGCGTTCTGTCCCTATTGCACGCGCGCGATGCGGCTGTTGGCGTCGAAGGGCGTCTCGCCGGACGAGATCGACATCACCATGGGCGGTCCGCGCCGCGGCGAGATGATCGAGCGGGCGGGCGGGCGCACCACCGTGCCGCAGGTCTTCATCGACGGGCGGCATATCGGCGGGTCGGACGATCTGGCGGCGCTCGACGCGCGCGGGGGGCTGGACCCGTTGCTGACGGCGTGAAGATCGCGCTGTTGCAGATGACCGCAGGGATCGACCCGCGGGCGAACGCCGCCACGCTGAAGGCGGCGGTGCGGGCGGCCGCGGCGAATGGCGCCGCGATGTTGTTCACGCCGGAAATGTCGGGGCTGATCGACCGTGACCGCGCGCGGGCGGCGGCGTCAATCACGCGCGAGGAGGACGATCCGGTGCTGCGCGCGGTACGCGACGCCGCGGCGGAGGCGGGCCTGTGGGTGCAGCTCGGGTCACTGGCGGTCCGCCGGGCGGACGGCCGCTTGGCCAATCGCGGCTTCGTCATCGACGATAGCGGCAACGTCCGGGCACGATACGACAAGATGCACCTGTTCGACGTCGACCTGCCCACGGGCGAGCGCTGGCGGGAATCGGACAGCTATGCGCCGGGCGAGCAGGCGGTGGTCGCGGAGACGCCGATCGGACGCATCGGGCTGTCGATCTGCTACGATCTGCGCTTTCCCGATCTCTACGGCACGATGAGCAACGCGGGGGCGACGCTGCTGTCGGTGCCCGCTGCCTTTACCCGGCCGACCGGAGCGGCGCATTGGCACGTGCTGCTGCGCGCCCGTGCGATCGAGACGGGGTGCTTCGTCGTCGCCGCGGCGCAGACCGGCGTGCACGAGGATGGCCGCGAGACGTACGGTCGCTCGCTGGTGGTCGATCCCTGGGGCGAGGTGCTGCTCGACATGGGGGAGGAGCCGGGCCTGGGCTACGCGACGCTTGATCCGGCCGTGCTTGCCACCGTCCGGGCGCGGGTGCCGGTGCTCGCGCATCGCCGCGCCATCCCGCCGATCGCGTCGTGATCGTCTTCGACCTCCGCTGCGGCGACGGCCATGTGTTCGAGGCGTGGTTCGCATCCGGCGCAGCCTATGACGAGCAGCGCACGGCCAAGCTGCTCGCCTGCCCGATCTGCGGGGCAGACGATATCAACAAGGCGGTGATGGCGCCGGCGGTTCCGACCAAGGGCAATCGGCAGCCGTCGCCCGCGGCGATGAAGCAGATGATCGGTGCCCTCGCCGCGGCGCAGGCGAAGGTGCTCTCGGGCTCGGAGTGGGTCGGCAGCGGCTTCGCGTCGCGGGCGCGCGCGATGCATGCCGGCGACGAGCCGCACGCGACGATCCACGGCCAGGCGACGCGCGAGGAGGCGCGTGCCCTGATCGACGATGGTGTTCCGGTCGCGCCGCTGCCGCTGCCGGTGGTGCCGCCCAAACAGGTCAACTGATCCGGCTGCCACACGCCGACGGATTATTCTGGCGTCGATGGAGATGGTGGCCCCGGAGGGACTCGAACCCCCGACCTCTCGTTTAGGAAACGCTTGCTCTATCCGGCTGAGCTACGGAGCCACGGCGGCTGTTTAGGGCGGCAATCGCGCCCCGTCAGCCACTTTTTCCCTGGCGGTCGGGGCGCGGAATCGTTCCTCCGTTCAGCGGGCGGCCACCGCGCGCTGGTCGACCGGCACGACCGGCAGCCAGACGCGGCTCGGCGTCGTACCGCCGCGTTCCACGGTGATCGTCGCGGGACGGTAATCCTCCTTCTTCGCCAGGAAGATGTTGGGCACGTAGGTCTGCGGGTTGCGATCGTAGAGCGGGAACTGGCTCGACTGGACCTGTACCATGATGCGGTGACCAGGCTGGAAGACGTGGTTCACGGTCGGCAGGCGGAAGCGGTATTCCTGCACCTTGTTCGCCGGGATCGCCGACGGCTTGGCGAAGCTGTTCCGGTAGCGGCCGCGGAAAATGTCCTGCGAGATCGCGAGCTGATAGCCGCCCATCTTGGGATCGGTGGCGTTCTCGGCTGGGGCGACGTCGATCACCTTGACGACGAAGTCGCCGTCCGTGCCGGTGGTGCGCGCGAACAGGTCGGCGATCGGCGCGCCTGACACGCGGACGGCATCGGTCAGGACGGGCGTCTGATAGGTCAGGACGTCGGGGCGTCCGTCGACGCCGCGCTGGTCGCTGACCAGCCAGTCGCCCCAGCGCCCGTCCTCGAAATTCACCGGCCGCGGCAAATGCGGGACCGGCTTGGCGGGGTCGGAGACGTAGCGGTCGCTGCCGCGCGCAGGGGTGGCGAAACCGAGGCCGCCGGCCGCGTCGAAATAGATGGGCTTGAGCGGCGCGGCGCAGCCCTGCTCGCAGGCGAGCGGCCAGGTGGTCAGGCGATCCCAGTGGTTCTCGCCCGTGTTGTAGATCGCGACCTGCGGCAGTCGGGCGGGCGGGCCGTCCTTCAGATACTGGTCGAACAGCGGCAGGACCATGCGCTCGCGGAACTGCTGCGCGGTGTCGCCGTCCCACTGGAACGGGCCCAGGCTGCGGCCCTCGCGATTGACCTGGCTGTGCCGCCACGGACCCATGACGAGGAAGTTGTTGCCGAGCTTGCCCTTGGCCTTGAGCGCCTCCCACGCGGTGATCGCGCCGTACATGTCCTCCTGGTCCCATAGGCCCTGTTCCCAGATGGTCGGGACGTTGGACGGGTTGGCGGCGAGAAGCTTGTCGAGCGCCTGCCCCTGCCAGAAGCCGTCATAGGCGGGGTGCGAGACCATGCGCTGCCAGTAGGGAAGCTGATCGTAGCCCGACTTCTTCGCCCAGGCACCGGCCGAGCCGACCTCGCGGAAATTGTCGTAATCGTCCCAGCCGCCGGTCGGCGGGGCGGCGCCCGCCCCCTTGTAGCCGGTCTGGCTGCCGAGCCAGGCGATGTTGGCGAGGCGGAAGGCGCCGTGGTGGAACCAGTCGTCACCCATCCAGCCGTCGATCATCGGGCTCTCGGGCGCGGCGACCTTGAGCGCGGGGTGGGGGGCGAGCAGCGCCATGGCGACGGTGAAGCCTTCGTACGAGCTGCCGATCATGCCGACACGGCCGTTCGACTCGGGCAGGTTCGCCTTGTTCACCAGCCAGTCGATCGTGTCATACGCGTCGGTGACGTGATCGACCTTGGTCGGATTGAGCGGGCCGACGACCGGCCGCGTCACGACGTAATCGCCCTCCGACCCGTATTTGCCGCGGATGTCCTGGTAGACGCGGATATAGCCGCCGCGCACGAACATCTCGTCGGCGAGCGGCAGCGTCGCGAGCATGCTGGCGCTGTCGGTGCGGGTGGCACGCCCCTTGGCGTTGTAGGGCGTGCGGGTGAGCACGATCGGGGCGTTGGTCGCCCCCTTGGGCACGACGATGACTGTGTAGAGCCGCGTGCCGTCGCGCATCGGGATCATCGCCACGCGCTTGTCGTAATCGTTCTGCGCGGTCGGTGGCGTGAACTTCTGCGGCACGTCGCCGCCGGTCGCCTCCGCGCGAACCGCCGAGTCCTTGGGGGCGGGCTGCTGCGCCAAGGCGGGGGTGAGCGCGACGAGCGAGGCGGCAAGGCAGAGGATCGGCTTCATGGGACGGCTACTCCGGACAGGATGACCGAATCCTAGCGCGCCCGTGCCGCCGCCGAAAGCGCCGTGTTACAAGGTTACACGATCAGTCGTAGCGGCGCAGGATGCCCGATAGCTTGCCCTGGATGCGGACCTGCTGGGGAGCGTAGCGCTGGGGATCGTAGGAGCGATTGGCGGGGTCGAGCCGGACCATCGCGCCCTCTCGGCGGAAATATTTGAGGGTCGCCTCCGCCTCCTCGATCAGCGCCACGACGATCTCCCCGTCGCGCGCCGTCTCGGTGCGGCGGACAAGGGCGTAGTCGCCGTCGAGGATACCGGCCTCGACCATCGAGTCGCCGGCGACCTCCAACGCGTAATGCTCCCCCTGGCCGAGCAGCGCGGCGGGAACGGCGAGCATCGCCGAGCCCTCGAACGCCTCGATCGGCACGCCGGCGGCGATGCGCCCGTGCAGCGGAATGTCGACCACGTCGTTGGCGGGCTCGCGCACGGGGGCGGGCGCCGGTTTGACGTTCGCCTTGGCCGGCTTCTTCTCGGCCCGTTCGGGCATCCGCAGCACTTCGAGCGCGCGGGCGCGGTTGGGCAGGCGGCGGATGAACTGGCGCTCCTCCAACGCGGAGATGAGACGGTGGACCCCCGACTTGGACTTGAGGTCGAGCGCCTCCTTCATCTCCTCGAACGAAGGGGAGACGCCGGTCTCGGCGAGCCGGTCGTTGATGAAGCACACCAGTTCGTGCTGCTTGCGGGTGAGCATAAACGGTCCTCCGTCGGGAACAGACTGGGAACCGATATGGAACGTATCGCTTGCCGTCAAGCGATTATGAGGATTTCCGCCGAGTCGCCCGCGCGGGCCGCGGGTGCGTCGGCCTCGCGCACGATCAGGCAGGTCGATCGCGCCAGCGTGAGCAGCATCGAGCTGTCCTGAATGGTGGAGGCATATGCCTTGCCATCGCGCAGCTCGGCGCGGAGATAGTCGGTGCGGCCGCCATTGGCGGGCAGGTCCTCGCCGAGCAGCGCGCCCGTCATGGTGGGCAGCGGATCGCGCGCGCCGGCGAGGTGCGCCACCATCGGCCGGACGAACAGCGTCGCGGTGACGAAGGCGGAGACGGGATTGCCGGGCAGGCCGAGCACTACCGCCTCGCCGAGCCGCCCGGCCATCATCGGCTTGCCGGGGCGGAGCGCGATGCGCCAGAAATCGATGGTGCCGCCGGCCGCCTCCAGCGCGGGGCGGACGAGGTCGTGGTCGCCGACCGAGGCGCCGCCGGTGGTGACGAGGAGGTCGGCATCGATGGCGGCGAAGGCGTCGCGCAGCACGTCGAGGCGATCGGGCAGGATGCCGAGATCGATCACCTCGACCGGCAGGTCGGCGAGCATGGCGGCGAGCATCACGCCGTTCGACTCGGGCAGTTGGAGGCCGGTGGCGTCGCTGCCGGCCGGGACGAGCTCGTCGCCGGTGGCGGCGATCGCGACGCGGACGGGGCGGCGGACGGGGAGGGTGGCGTGGCCGCCGGTCGCGGCGACGGCGACGCGCGCGGGGGTGAGGCGGTCGCCGGCGCGGAGGAGCAGGGCGCCGGCGTGGAAATCGAGGCCGCGGGCGCGGGTGTTGCGACCGAGATGGGCGGGGCCCTCGCCGTCGAGGTGGAGGGTGGCGCCGTCGCGGGCGGCCTCCTCCTGGATCAGGACGGTGTCGGCGCCGGGGGGGAGGGCGGCGCCGGTGAAGATGCGGGTCGCCTCGCCCATGCCGACGGTGCCGGGATAGGGGCTGCCCGCGGCGCTCTCCCCGACGACGTGCCAGGGGCCGGGCAGGTCGGCGAAGCGGATGGCATAGCCGTCCATCGCCGACAAGTCGGCGGCGGGCTGCGTCCGGCGGGCCAGGACGTCCTCGGCGGCCCAGCGGCCGGCGGCGGCGCGGAGGGGGAGCGTCTCCGCCGGAACAGGCCGGGCGAGGGCGAAGAGGCGGGATTGTGCCTCGGCCACGGGGATCAGGGGCGTCAATCGAGTGGGATGGGGCATGGGCGCCCTACAACCAGAAAGCGCCGGGGGAGAACAGTCCCGATGGGCTGTAGCGGGTGGTCTGCGCCGCTATTCGGCGTCCGCCGCCCAATCGTCCGACTTGCCACCGGATTTGGCAACGACGCGAACGGCGTCGATGGTCATGTGCTTATCCACCGCCTTGACCATGTCGTAGACGGTGAGCAGCGCCACCGCGGCGGCGGTGAGGGCTTCCATCTCGACGCCGGTCTGCCCGTAGGTAGCGCAGGTGGCCGATACCGACACGCCGTCATCCTCGATCGCGAGGTCGAGGCGGACGCGGGTGAGCGGGAGGGGGTGGCAGAGCGGGATGAGGTCTGCGGTGCGCTTGGCGGCCATGATGCCGGCGACGCGGGCGACGGCGAGCACGTCGCCCTTCTTCGCCGACGCGTCGCGGACCAGCGCCAGCGCGTCCGCCGACATGGCGATGCGGCCGATGGCGGTCGCATCGCGCGCGGTAGCGGGCTTGTCGCCGACATCGACCATGCGCGCGGCACCGGCCTGGTCGAGATGGGTGAGGCCGGTCATCCGACCAGCGCGGCGGTGGCGGCGGCGAGATCGGGCTGGCGCATCAGCGCCTCGCCAATCAGGAAGGCGTGGACGCCGTGCGCGGCCATGGCGTCGAGGTCGGCACGGGTCGCCAGGCCGCTCTCCGCCACGAACGTGCAGTCGGGGGCGAGCGCGCGCAGCCGGTAGGAGCGCGCGGGATCGACCGAGAAGTCGCGCAGGTCACGGTTGTTGCAGCCAATCAGGCGCGCGCCGAGCCTGATCGCGCGGTCCAGCTCGGCCTCGTCATGCACCTCGACCAGTACGTCCATCGCGTGTTCGCGCGCGGCGGCATCGCAGGCGTAGAGGGTGTCGTCGTCGAGCGCGGCGACGATCAGCAGCACCGCGTCGGCACCGAGCGCGCGCGCCTCGTGGACCTGCCAGGGATCGATCGTGAAATCCTTGCGCAGCACAGGCAGCGACACGGCGGCGCGCGCCTGCACCAGAAAATCGTCGGACCCTCGAAAATAGCTCTCGTCGGTCAGCACCGACAGGCAGGTCGCGCCGCCTTCGGCATAGGCGCGGGCGTGGGCGGGCGGGTCCCAGTCGGTGTCGCGAATCAGGCCCTTGGAGGGGCTGGCTCGTTTGATCTCGGCGATCAGCGCGTGGCCCGGCGCCGCATCAAGGGCGGCGCGAAAGCCGCGGGGCGGGGTCTGCGCGGCGATGGCGGCGTCGAGCGCGGTGCGCGACCGCGCGGCCTTGCGGGCGGCGACCTCGTGCCGCTTGGTGGCGATGATCGTGTCGAGAATGGTCATACGGTGGCGATCCAGGCGTCGAGCAGGCGGGAGGCGGTGTTGCCGTCGAGCTGCTCGGCGGCGAGCGCGGTGCCCGCCGTCAGCGTGTCGGCGCGGTCGGCGAGGACCAGCGCGGCAGCGGCGTTGAGGAGGACGGCATCGCGGTAGGGTCCGTGCTCGCCGGCGAGCAGGCGGCGGAGCGCGAGAGCGTTGAAGGCGGGGTCGCCGCCATGGATCGCCGACAGCGGCGCGCGCGGCAGGCCTGCGTCCTCCGGCGCGACACGGGGCGGCAGCGCCGCCGCGCCGACAGACACGACGACGCTCGGGCCGGCGCTCGACAATTCGTCCAGCCCTTCCTCGCCCGAGACGACGAAGGCGGCCTCGGTGCCGAGCTGTTCCAGCGCCTCGGCATAGACGGGCGCGTAGTCGGGGCGGGCGATGCCGATCAGCTGGCGGGTGACGTGGGCCGGATTGGCGAGCGGACCCATGAGGTTGAAGATCGTGCGGCGGCCGAGCCGCTGGCGGATCGGCTGGATGCGGCGCATCGCCGGGTGATGGTTGGCGGCGAACAGGAAGCAGATGCCGAGATCGGCCAGCGTCCGCTCCGCGCTGGCGCCCGCCGCGGCCATGTCCAGGCCGAGCGCCTCCAGCGTGTCGGCGGCACCGGCCTTGGACGAGGCGGCGCGGTTGCCGTGCTTGGCGACGGGGACGCCCGCCGCGGCGACGACGAGCGAGACGGCGGTGGAGACGTTGAGCGTGTGGTGGCCGTCGCCGCCGGTGCCGCAGACGTCGATCGTGCCGGGTGGGGCGTCGATGGGGAGCAGGCGTTCGCGCAAGGCCCGCGCGGCCTCGGCGATCTCGATCGAGGTTTCGCCACGATCGGTCAGGCCGAGGAGGAAGTCGGCGATCTGCTGTTCCGAGGTGCGGCCGTCGAGGATGTCGGCAAAGGCCTGGCGGGCGGACTCGCGTGACAGCGGAGTGGTGGGATTGGGGAGGAGGGCGAGCGTAGTCATGCGGCACCCCCCTCCCGCCGACGAAAGGCATCAAGGGAGGGTGGATTTCGATCGTCACGCTGGGGAGGCTGCACTCCCCCGGCCCCTCCGGCCAGCGGGAGGGAAGAAGAGATCGTCATGCCCGCCAGGCGCATGAAGTTGGCGAGCATGGCGTGGCCGTGCTCGGTGGCGATGCTCTCCGGGTGGAACTGGACGCCGTGGATGGGGAGCGTGCGATGGTGGAACGCCATGACGTGGCCGTCGTCAGCGCGGGCGTTGACGTGGAGCGCGTCGGGCACGTCGTTGACGACGAGCGAGTGGTAGCGGGTGGCGGTGAAGGGCGCGGGCAGTCCCTCGAACATGCCGGAGCCGTCATGGGTGATCGGCGAGGTCTTGCCGTGCATCAGCCCGCCGCGTTCCACCCGCCCGCCGAAATACTGGCCGATCGCCTGGTGGCCCAGGCAGACGCCGAGCAGCGGCCGCGCCTCCGCCGCGCAGGCCTCGACCAGGTCCAGCGACACGCCCGCCTGACCGGGCGTGCAGGGGCCGGGAGAAATCAGGAACGCCTCCGCTCCCGACGACAGGGCCTGGCCCGCCGAGATGGCGTCGTTGCGCACCACCTCCACCGCGGCGCCGAGCTGCTGCAGATAGTGGACGAGGTTCCAGGTGAAGCTGTCGTAATTGTCGATGACGAGGATCATGTGTCGTTTGCCATACGCGCGCGAAACAATCCCGCAAGACCCGCGACGAATGGAGGCCCGCCGGCGGAGCCAGGCACGGCGCCGGACGTTGTTGAACATGAAGGAGAACGTGCCATGTTTCGCATTGCCCTCGCCGCCGCGATCGTCGCCACGCCGGCGCTCGCCGCCGCACAATCGGGCACGGCACCGCAGCGCATCCGCAGCGTCACCGTTGACCAGGGGCAGAAATGCCCCGAGTCGACGGCGGAAGAGGTCGTGGTCTGCCGCCGCGCCGAAGAACCGTATCGCATCCCGCCCGCGCTGCGCGACAGCGGCCCGATTGCGGCGCAGAACCAGAGCTGGGTCAACCGCGCGGCCGCGATCGACGATGTCAGTCGGCGCGCCGCCGGGCTGCCGAACACCTGCTCGCCGATTGGAACGGGCGGGGCGACCGGGTGTTCGCTGCAGGCGTTGCAGGCCTATGCGCGCGATCGCAAGGCGGGCGTGGATGGCGCAGCACAGGTGCCTTGAGGTCGCTAGATCGGGCGTGCTCTCCAGGAACACGCGTCATGCCGGGCTCGTCCCGGCATCCAGTGCCGCGAGCCGTGTCGCTGCTTCACCCTGGACTCGGTACAAGGCCGGGGTGACGCATCGAAGGTGGCAAGCGTCGGCTTCCTCGTGAACGACGTCGACCGTGAACGAGCCTCAATAATCGTTCCGCTTGGCCCTGGCGACCGCGTCGCGGGCCGCGGCGAGGATCGCGCCGGCCTTGGCCTCGCACTCGCGCTGCTCGGCGGCCGGATCGGAGTCGGCGACGATGCCGGCGCCAGCCTGGGCATGGATCATGCCGTCCTTCACCACCGCGGTGCGCAGCACGATGCAGCTGTCGAGCGACCCGTCCGGGGAGAAATAGCCGACGCCGCCGGCATAGGCGCCGCGTCGCTCCGGCTCCAGCTCGGCGATGATCTGGCAGGCGCGGACCTTCGGGGCGCCGCTGACGGTGCCGGCGGGGAAGCCGGCGAACATGGCGTCGATCGCGTCGCGGTCCGGCGACAGCGTCGCGACGACGTTCGACACGATGTGCATGACGTGGCTGTAGAGTTCGACCGTGTAGCTGTCGGTGACGCGGACGCTGCCCGGCGTCGCGGCACGGCCGGCGTCGTTGCGGCCGAGGTCGAGGAGCATGAGGTGCTCGGCACGCTCCTTGGGATCGGCGAGGAGGGCGGCGCGGTTCGCCTCGTCCTCGCTCGCGGTGCGGCCGCGCGGTCGGGTGCCGGCGATCGGGCGGACGGTGATCTCGCCGTCGCGGACGCGGACCAGGATTTCGGGGCTGGAACCGGTGAGCGTGAAGCCGGGCAGGTCGAGATGATAGAGAAAGGGCGACGGGTTGATCCGGCGCAGCGAGCGGTAGAGCTCGAATGGCGGTAGCGGGAAGGGCGCGGTGAAGCGCTGGGCGAGGACGACCTGGAAGATGTCGCCGGCTGCGATATACTCCTTGGCGGCGGCGACCATCTCGCCGTAGCGCTCGGGGGAGAGGGCGGGGATGTAGGCCGGCTCGGTCGCGGCGGCACGCACGGGATCGGGCCGCGGCGCGGTAGCGAGGCGCGCGGCGACCGCCTCGAGCCGTGCATTGGCGGCGGCGGCGATCGCGTCGGGGTCCTGCGCGGGATCGGGCCAGGCGGGGGCGACCAGGAACAGTTCGTCGGCCAGCCGGTCGAACACCAGCAGCACCGTGGGACGGACGAACACCGTGTCGGGCAGGTCGAGCGGGTCGGCGGCGGGCTGGGCCAGATCCTCGACCAGGCCGACGGTCTCGTAGCCGAAATAGCCGACCAGGCAGGCGAGCGCGCGCGGCAGTTCCGGCGGCACGTCGCAGTGGACCTGGGCAGCGAGGTCGCGGAGCGCGGCGAGCGTCGGCAGCGGGCACGGCTGCCATGCGTCGCGGTCGGTGGCCCAGGCGCGGTTGACCTCGGCACGGTGGCCGCGCGCGCGAAAGACAAGGTCGGGGGCAAGGCCGATCAGGCTGTGTCGGCCGCGGATCGCGCCGCCCTCGACCGATTCGAGCAGGAAGTCGCCGCGGCCCGGCTCGATCAGCTTCAGGGCGGCGGCGACCGGCGTCTCCGTATCAGCGACCTGCCGGCGCCAGATCAGCGCCGGGCGGCCTGCGGCGAGCGCCGCCCGGGCCGCGCGCGGGGCCGTTCGCGCGTCAGTTACCGGAGCCTCCCTGGCCCGACAGGTCGGCCTTAACGCGGGCAATCGCCGCCGGTTCGGTCTTGACGCCAAGCGAGGCGCGGACGGCGCGGGCGAACTGCTCGGTATATTCCGCGCCGATCGAGCGGCCGATGTCCGATCGTGCGGCGGCGACCGCGCCCGGCGTCTTGGACGCGTCGCCGCGTTGGATCTGGTCCAGCTTGATGACCAGCCAGCCGGCGCCCTGCGGTGCCGCCAGCAGCTTGGCGGTGTTGGGCGCCATGGAGAACATCAGTGCGAGCGCGGGTTCGGCACCGCCACGCGCCTGGGCGAGCTGCGCGCGCGAGGCGGCGATCGGGCGGGCGGCGGGCAGCGCCACGTTCGCCTGTTGCAGCGAGCGGGGCAGCGGGGTGCCGCGGTTGACGCGGGCGAGCACCTCGTCGGCGATCCGGCGCGCGGCCTGCTGGCGACGGTCGGCGACGAAATCGGCGGCGACGCGGTCGCGGATCTCCGCGAGCGGACGAGGCGCGGCGGGCAGCACCCGGCCGACCGCGACGATCGCGAAGCTGCCGTCCGGCGCGGTCTGCACCAGCTGCGGCGGATCGCCGTCCTGCGCCTGGAACGCGGCGGCGACCAGCGGCTGGAGCGCGGGATCGGGCTGTGCCTCGGCACTGAGCGGATCGGTGCCGGTCGCGGCCAGCGCGCCGGTGGTGCTGGCCGTCAGCTTGGCGTCGGCGACGGCCTCGTCGAAGGTGGCGCTGCCGCTCAGCCCCTCGTCCATGGTGTTGCGCAGGTCGGCGAGCGCGTCGGCGGTCTTGCGTGCCGTCAGCGCGGCGGCGATCTCGTCCCGGACCTGGGCGAGGCTGCGGCCGGCGACCTGCTCGACCTTGTCGACGCGCGCGACGACGAAGCCGATGGGGCCGCGCACCGGGCCGACGACCGCCCCCTGCGCCGCGCCGAACACCGCATCGGCGACGGCGGCGGAGGTTTGGCCGGCATAGGCGGCCTTGTCGATCGCGGGGATCGTTGACGGCTCCAGCCCGGCAGCGCGGGCGGCGACGGCGAGCGCGGTGCCGCCGCGTACCTTGGCGGCGAGCGCGGCGGCACCGGCTTGGTCGAACACGATCACCTGGGTGATGTCGCGCCGCTCGGTGGCGGCGTATTTGGCGCGGTCGGCGGCATAGGCCTGCGCGATCTCGGCCTCGGTGGGCGTGGCGCGGGCGCGCACCGCCTCGGGCGTGACGAGCGCGTAGCGGATTACGCGCCGTTCGGGCACGCGGTAGCGGTTCAGGTTGCGGCCGTAGAAGCTCTGCACCTCCTGCGGGGTAGGGGCGGGGCCGGCGGGAACGGCGGCGGTGGGCACGAAGGCGACCTGGCCCGCGCGACGCTCCAGCAGCAGCGAGGCGTAGGGGAGCGCCAGCTGCGCCGAGACCTGCGCGGCGCCGACGGTCGGGCCGATCAGCTGCTGGACCAGTACGTCGCGGGCGATGTCGGCGCGGATGCGCGCGTCGGTCAGCCGCCGCTCGGCGAGGATGCGGCGGTACGCCTGCTCGTCGAACTTGCCATTCGGCCCTTGCAAGGCGGGGATGCTGGCGATCTGGCCGTCGACCAGCCGCTTGGAGACGACCATGCCCTGGTCGCGCGCGTACTCGGCGAGCGCGGTGGTGGTGACCAGCTGTTCCAGCGCGCGTTCCAGCGCGCCGGCGGCGAGATACTGATCCATGTCGGCGGTAGGCTGCTGGCGCTGCGCGGCGGCGACCTCTTCCTGCGCGCGGGTGCGCAGGTCGTTGACGGTGACGTCGGCGTCGCCGACCTGCGCCACGTCGCCCTTGGCGACGCCGCCCGAGCCGATCGATAGGTTCGACACGTCGCCCGCCGCGAAGGCGAGCGCGACGATGCCCAGCACGATGAAGGTGACGACGATGCCGACCTTCGAGTTGATGATGCGGCGGAAGAAACCGAGCATGAGCGTCCGTCGTGCAGGAAGAAGATGCGGTGCTGTAGGGGCGGCGGCGGGTTGCATCAAGCGCGCGGGTTGTGCGGCGGGCGGAGCACGCTATCGCGGGCGTCGATCACGGGAGAGAATGACGATGCGGCGCAAGCTGGTGGCGGGCAATTGGAAGATGAACGGGTCGAAGGCGGCACTCGCCGAGCTGGACGCGATCGCCGCGGCGGCGACTGCGGCGCGCGGGATCGACGTGGCGGTGGCGGTGCCGTTCACGTTGATCCACCCCGCCACGGCGCGCGTACCTGGCCTGTCGATCGGCGCGGAGGACGTGCACGAGGCGGATTCAGGGGCGCATACCGGCTGCGTCTCCGCGGCGATGGTCGCCGAGGCGGGCGCACGCTTCACGATCGTCGGCCATTCCGAGCGCCGCGCCGACCAGGGCGAGACCAGCCACGACGCCTGGGCCAAGGCGACGGCGGCGCATCGCCGCGGGCTCCAGGTCATCCTGTGCTGCGGCGAGACGGAGGCGGAACGCGATGCGGGCCGGGCCGAGCGCGTCGTGCAGGCGCAGATCGAGAAATCGGTGCCCGACGATGCGGACGGGAGCTGGTTCACCCTCGCCTACGAGCCGCGCTGGGCGATCGGCACCGGGCGGACGCCGACGGCGGAGGAGATCGGATCGATCCACGCGATCGCGCGCGCCAAGCTGCGCCACATGATCGGCGAGCGCGCGAACGGCGTCCGGATCCTGTACGGCGGGTCGGTGGTCGGCGACAACGCGGCGGCGATCCTGGGCACCGACGACGTCGACGGCGCACTGGTCGGCGGCGCGAGCCTGACAGCGGCCAAGTTCGTGCCGATCATCGAGGCGGCGGCGGGACTGGACCGGCCTTCTCGTTGATCTGGATCGTGTTTCCGGCGGTGCGGCGGAACAGGCTCGCGGGGTCGGGCGATTGAACGGTCGTGCGGCGGCGATGCGTGGTTCACGGTTGCCGCCCCGTTCAGGAGATTGACCATGACCAAGTTCACGAGCATCGCGTTGGCCTTCGCTCTCGCAGCCGGACCGTCGATCGCGTCGGCGCAGACCCCACCGCCCCCGCCGCCCGCCGAGGCGAAGACCCAGGCCGCCGCCTATGTGAAGGCCGCGGGGATGAGCGACCTGTACGAGATCAACTCGAGCCAGGTGGCGCTGCAGAAGTCGCAGAATGCGGGCATCAAGAAATATGCGCAGATGATGATCGACCATCATCAGAAGACGACCGCCGCGACGATGGCCGCCGCCAGGAAGGCCGGCATGGAGCCGAGCCCGCCGATGCTGGACGCCGGCGCCACGGCATCGATCAACGAGTTGCAGCAGGCGGCGCCGGCCGATTTCGACCGGCTGTATCTCGGCCAGCAGATCCCCGCTCACCAGGCGGCACTCGACCTGCACCAGAGCTATGCCAGGAACGGCGACCAGGCGGCGCTGAAGGCGTCGGCCAAGAAGGCGGTGCCGATCGTCAAGCGCCACCTGGCCGATGCCCAGAAGATGCAGGGCGCGATGGGCGGCGCCACCGGCCAGTGATCGACGGGGCCCGGCTCCGTTCGCGGCCGGGCCTTTCTTCACGGATGGCCGTTCAGGAGTAGCGCGCCTTGAGCAGCGACCAGGCGGCACGAAGGCCGTAGGCGTCGCCGCCCTTCGGCCGGCCAGGTTTCGCCGACGGTCGCCAGGCGAACACGTCGAGATGCGCCCAGGTCACCTCGGCGGGCACGAAGCGGCGGAGGAACAGCGCGGCGGTGATCGCGCCCGCCATGCCGCCCTCGGGTGCGTTCACCATGTCGGCCACGTCGGACACCAGCATCTCGTCATACCCGTTCCACAGCGGCATGCGCCACAGCGGATCGTCCTGTGCCTCGCCCGCCGCGAGCAGATCGCGGGCGAGGTTTTCGTCATCGGTGAAGAGCGGCGGCAGGTCGGGGCCTAGCGCGACGCGCGCCGCCCCGGTCAGCGTGGCAAAATCGAGGATCAGTTCCGGCTTCTCCTCGCCCGCGCGGGTCAGCGCATCACCGAGGATCAACCGTCCCTCCGCATCGGTGTTGGTGTTCTCGACTGTCAGCCCCTTGCGGCTGCGCAGCACGTCGCCGGGGCGGAAGGCGTCGGCGGAGATCGCGTTCTCGACCGCGGGGATCAGCAGGTGGAGCCGGACGGGAAGCCGCGCCTCCATGACCAGCCCGGCGAGCGCCAGCGCGTGCGCGGCACCGCCCATGTCCTTCTTCATCAGCCGCATGCCGGCGGCGGGCTTGATGTCGAGGCCGCCGGTATCGAAGCTGACGCCCTTGCCGACCAGCGCGACGCGCGGGTGTTGCGGGTCGCCCCAGCTCAGTTCGATCAGCCGTGGGGCACGATCGCGCGCGGCGGCGCGGCCGACGGCGTGGATCATCGGAAAGCCTTCCGCCAGCTCGCCGCCGCGCCGGACGGTCACCGTCGCGCCGTGGTGCTCGGCGAGTTGCTCGACCGCCGCTTCCAGTTCGGCGGGCCCGCAATCGCCGGCGGGGGTGTTGACGAGGTCGCGGACGGTGGCGACCGCGTCGGCGATCCGCAGCGTCTCCGCGATGTCGGCGGCCGCGTCGGTGAGCAGGACGCGCGGCGCCGCATCCTCGGCCGGGCGGTAGCGGGTGAAGCGATATTGGCCGAGCAGCCAGCCGAGCGCGGGCGGCGTCGCGCCGTCGACGCGGTAGGTGCCGGGTGGCAGCCTCTCGGCCAGTGTCGCCAACGTCCAGGGTGAGGTCCGATCGGCAACCGCGGCGACGATCGACCAGTCCTCCCCCTCTCCGGTGATAACGGCGTGGGTGTTCGCCTTGCCCGCGAAACGCTGCGCGGCGAGGCTCGCTCGGGTGCGGGCGGGTTGCGTGGCGAGCCAAGCGTCGTGCTCGGACGGGGCGAGCAGGTGAATGGTGTGGGCGGGCTGGCCGCGATCGGGCTGGAGCAGGGGGGCGAAGCGGGTCATGGCTTCCACGAAGCAGATGCCGCGGGCGGGGGCAACCGCCGGGAGGGCTGCGTACGGCCGCCGTCTTCACGACGCGGGAGAGTTACGGGCGCGCGCCGGTCATACCGGCGTCGGAAGCAAATGAAGTCGGGGTGATGATAGGGCGTTAGAACATCATGACTTTCCATAGAACTGTTCGTGTCGAGAAGGCATTGAGCTGGTCGAAATGCCGTCTCGAAGCACATGCCCTTCAAGACGAGGCTTCGACTTCGCTCAGCCTCTCCTCAGGGCGAACGGTGGTGGGTCAACCCGACGCCATCTCGCTCTAGGAGGTCGCGAAATTAACTACAGGCACGCCGTACAGGTCGTGCTCGTCGGCATCCTCGATCGTCACCGCCACGATGTCGCCGACCGCGAGGTGTGCCGCGTCGCGCAGAAACACCTCGCCGTCGATCTCCGGCGCGTCCGCCTGGGAGCGGCCGGTGGCGCCGCCCTCCGCGTCGACCGCGTCGACGATCACGTCGAGCGTGCGGCCGACCTTGGCGGCGAGCTTGGCGGCGGAGATGGCGGCGGTCTTCGCCATGATGCGGGCGTAGCGCTCTTCCTTCACCGCCTCGGGCACGGGGTCGGGAAGGAGGTTGGCGGCGGCGCCCTCGACAGGTTCGAAGCGGAAAGCGCCGACGCGGTCGAGCTGCGCCTCGTCCAACCAGTCGAGCAGATACTCGAAATCCGCCTCCGTCTCGCCGGGGAAGCCGACGACGAAGGTCGAGCGGATGGCGATGTCGGGGCAGATGTCGCGCCACTGGTGGATGCGTTGCAGCACCTTGGCGTCGTTGCCGGGGCGTTTCATCCGCTTGAGGACGGCGGGCGCCGCGTGCTGGAACGGAATGTCGAGATAGGGGAGGACCAACCCCTCGGCCATCAGCGGGATGACCTGATCGACGTGCGGGTAAGGATAGACGTAGTGGAGGCGGACCCAGGGGGCGATCCGGCCGAGTTCGCGGGCGAGATCAGTCATGTGCGGCACGACCTCGCGGCCCTTCCACGCGCGCGGTTCGCGGCGGATATCGATGCCGTAGGCGCTGGTATCCTGGCTGATGACCAGCAGCTCCTTAGTGCCCGCCGCGACCAGCTTCTCCGCCTCGCGCAGGATCGCGTCGGGGCGGCGGCTGACAAGATCGCCGCGCAACGACGGGATGATGCAGAAGGAGCAGCGATGGTTGCAGCCCTCGCTAATCTTCAGATAGCTGTAGTGGCGCGGGGTGAGCTTGAGTCCTGCATCGGGGATCAGGTCGAGATAGGGGGACAGGTTGGCGGGCGCCGCCTCGTGCACCGCCTCGACCACCTGCTCGTACTCGTGCGCGCCGGTGATCGCGAGCACCTGCGGAAAGCGGGCGCGGATCGCCTCGGCTTCCTTGCCCATGCAACCGGTGACGATAACGCGGCCGTTCTCCGCGATCGCCTCGCCGATCGCCTCCAGGCTCTCCTCCTTGGCCGAATCGAGGAAACCGCAGGTGTTGACGAGCACGACGTCGGCGCCGGCATAGTCGGGCGACATCTGATAGCCGTCGGCGCGCAGCTGCGTCAGGATCCGCTCGCTGTCGACCAGGTTCTTGGGACAGCCGAGCGACACCATGCCGACGCGCGGTGGAGAGGGGAGAACGGTGGCCATGAGCGTGGGCGCACATAGGGCCGGTCCCAAGTAATTGCCAGCGGCGGGGTTTCGTGCTTCGACGGGCGGATGCTCGCCATCGGTCTCATGTCCGGAACCTCGCTCGACGGGATCGACGCGGCCTTGATCGAGACGGACGGCGAGGCGCTGGTGCGGCCGGTGGCGTTCCGGGGGGAGGCGTACTCGGACGCGGCGCGGGCCGAGCTGGCGGAGGCGACGCGGGTGGCGCTGACCTACGACCGGCCGCGGGCGAGCCCCCCGGTGGATGCGGCGGCGCAGCTCATCACGCGGACGCACGCGATGGCGGTGCACAAGCTGCTGCGCGAGGCTGGGGTCGAGGCGGCGGACGTGGGCGTGATCGGCTTTCATGGGCAGACGGTCGCGCACCGGCCCGATCGCGGCTGGACGTGGCAGATCGGCGACGGCGCCGCCCTCGCCGCGGCGACGGGGATCACGACGGTGGCCGATTTCCGCTCCGCCGACGTGGCGGCGGGCGGGCAGGGCGCGCCGCTGTTGCCGGTCTACCATGCTGCGCTGGTCGCGGGTCTGGAGAAGCCTGTGGCGGTGCTGAACCTGGGAGGCGTCGCCAACGTCACGTATGTCGGCGCGGACGGCGCGCTGGTCGCGTTCGACACGGGGCCGGCGAACGGGCTGGTCGACGACTGGGTCGGCGAGGCGAGCGGCGCGCGCTTCGACCAGGGCGGTGCGCTGGCGGCGGCGGGGCGCGTCGACGAAACGGTGCTGACGGCGATGCTGGATCATCCCTTCTTCGACGAGGCGCCGCCCAAGTCGCTCGACCGCAGCGATTTCACGATCCAGCCGGCGCGCGGACTGTCGGCGGCGGATGGCGCGGCGACGCTGACCGCCTTTACCGCCGAGACGGTGGCGCTCGCGCTACGGCACCTGCCCGATCGGCCGCGGCGGTTGCTGGTGGTGGGCGGCGGGCGGCACAATCCAACGATGCTGGCCATGATCGCCACGCGGACGGGGATCGTTCCCGAAACGGCCGAATCGCTCGGCTGGAACGGAGACGGCGTGGAGGCGGAGGGCTTCGCCTACATGGCGGTGCGAACGCTTCGCGGGCTGCCGATCAGCTTCCCGGGCACCACCGGCGTGGCTAAGCCATTGACCGGCGGCGTCATTCACCGCGTTTGAAGGTCGGCTGGGCGGACAGGTTGATATTAACCCTCGACTGACCTTTTGTCGGCTATCATGGATCAAGCGACGAACCGGGGAGGGGACGTCTCGATGGAATCCGATCTGCGTTACTATATCCGCCGCCTGAGCATGGAGCGCACTGCCGCCGAACGCGCGCTGACCGCCGAGGCGCGCGATCGACGATTGCGGTTGGTCGAGAGCTACACGCAGAAGATCGCCGCGCTGGGCGGGTGAGGCCCTATTCTGAGCCTTCGTGCTCCGACTAGGATCGGAGCATTTCAAATCATCGACTCGGCTCTTCGCGAGTTCTACGAACTTTCTTCGTCATGCCGGACTCGTTCCGGCATCCACTGTGCCGCATAACAATACGTTGCTGATCTTGCGGCACGGTGGACCCCGGAACAAGTCCGGGATGCCGGAAGAAGAGTTATACTGGCTGGAGAACCAACACCTCGGGCGGACCGGTCATCGCTTCCTCGTCAGCTCGCGCATCGCCTCCTCCAAGCCGCCTAGCGTCAGGCCGTACATGCGGTCGGCCATGATCTCGCGGACCATGCGGATCGACTGGGTGTAGCCCCATTGCTCCGCGGGGATCGGGTTGAGCCAGACGCTGGCCGGGTACGTCGTCGTCAGCCGGTGGAGCCAGACGGCGCCCGCCTCCTCGTTCATGTGCTCGACCGAGCCGCCGGGATGGCTGATCTCGTAGGGGCTCATCGAGGCGTCGCCAACGAACACGCATTTATAGTCGTGGCCGTATTTGTGCAGCACGTCCCAGGTCGGCGTCCGCTCCTGGAAACGGCGGCGATTGTCCTTCCACACGCCCTCGTACGGGCAATTGTGGAAATAGAAGAATTCCATGTTCTTGAACTCGGACGTCGCCGCCGAGAACAGTTCCTCGCAGAGCTTGACGAACGGGTCCATCGAGCCGCCGACGTCAAGGAAGAGGAGGAGCTTGACCGCGTTCTTCCGCTCCGGCCGCATCCGCACGTCGAGCCAGCCCTGGCGCGCGGTACCGGCGATCGTGCCGTCGATGTCCAGCTCGTCGGCCGCCCCCTCGCGCGCGAAGCGGCGCAGGCGGCGGAGCGCGACCTTGATGTTGCGGGTGCCGAGTTCCTTGGTGGAATCGAGGTTGCGGAACTCGCGCTGGTCCCACACCTTGATCGCGCGCTTGTGACGGGACTCGCCGTCGATGCGGACGCCCTCTGGATTGTAGCCGCCGTTGCCGAAGGGCGAGGTGCCGCCGGTGCCGATCCATTTGTTGCCGCCCTGGTGGCGCCCCTGCTGCTCCTCCAGCCGCTTCTTGAGCGTGTCCATGATCTCTTCCCAGGAACCGAGCGACTTGATCGCCTCCATTTCCTCGGGCGACAGGAACTTCTCGGCGACGGCTCTCAGCCAGTCCTCAGGGATATCGGCGGGCTGCTGGCCGTAGTCGGCGAAGATCCCGCGGAAGACGCGCGCGAAGACCTGGTCGAAGCGATCGAGCAGCCCCTCGTCCTTCACGTAGGTAGCGCGGGCGAGATAGTAGAAGTCCTCGGGCGTGCGGCCGATCACCTCGGCGTCGAGCGCCTCCAGCAGCAGCAAATGCTCCTTGAGGCTCGCCGGGATGCCGGCGGTGCGGAGTTCGTCGAGGAAGCTCAGGAACATGGCTGGGGCGGTGCCACATCGCCATACGAAACGACAGCCCCCGCGCGCGAGCTACGGGGATCGACATTCAACGCTTCGCCTCATTGTCGACCCCGGCAGGGGCCCGGGTCCAGCTGGGAGATGCGAATGGCCGGTCGTTGCGCCTCTTCCACGACCTTCCCGACTGAAACCCCGGCCTTCGCCGGGGTGCAAAATGCCGAATGTCGATGCGCGCGATTGCGTCACGTAGAACCGTTGGTGCTTAAGAAGCCTATCCTCAGGGCGTACGGAGATTGGGTCAGCTGGGTGTCGTCCCGTCTCTAACGGGCGGCGGCCTCGGGCACGTAGGCGTCGATCAGCGCGCCGACATAATCGGGGTTGCGGGCGGTCAGTTCGGGTGCGGTGCGGCCGGTGCCGTAGATGAAGCCCTCGACCGGGTAGATGCCGCCGCCCAGGCCATTGGAATCGCGGTACCAGACCTTGACGCTGGACCAGTCGTTGCGGGGGCTCACGTCGTAGAGCGTCACGTCCTGTTCGGCATGGCCGCGCTCGCCGTTCTGGCGCGACCAGTTGGCGTGCGTCAGCATCAGCACGCGCTTCTCCACCACGCGGCTGACGACGGCGACGTGGCCGAGGCGCAGGCGGTCGGTCTTGGCGAAGACGATCACGGCGCCTTGTCTGGGCTTGTGGCCGCGGGCGTAGCGGCCGTCCGCCTGGTCCCACCAGGTCCAGGCGTCACCGTAGATCGCGATGCCGGATGCCTCCCGCGCGAAGGGTACGCACTGGCCGACGTAATCGAGCAGCGACCGCGCCTCCACGCCGGTCGCGACCGTCAGGAAGGCGGCGGCGAGAGACAGGGCGCGGAGCGTCGTTCGCATGAGGCGGGGCTACACCGTCGCCCCTGACTGCCGCATTGCGCCATGTGGTTAACGCGCCGGAAAATCGACGTTGACGGATGGCGTGATGCCCGCCGATCACCCCGCGGGCGCTTCGCCTTCCGATCCGTCGACCGGGTGTTTGATGTCGCAGCGTGCGTACGCCGCTGGATGACCGGATCAGCGGCCCTGCCGCTTGGCCATGAAGGCCAGTCGTTCGAACATCATGATGTCCTGCTCGTTCTTCAGCAGCGCGCCGTGGAGCGGCGGGATCGCCTTGGTCGGGTCGCGGTTCTGGAGCACGTCGAGGGGCATGTCCTCGTGCAGCAGAAGCTTCAGCCAGTCGAGCAGCTCGGACGTGGACGGCTTCTTCTTGAGGCCCGGCACCTCGCGGATGTCGTAGAACACGTCCATCGCCTTCGACACCAGCAGCTTCTGGATGCCGGGGAAGTGGACGTCGACGATGGCCTGCATCGTCTCGCGGTCAGGAAACTTGATGTAGTGGAAGAAGCAGCGGCGCAGAAAGGCGTCGGGCAAATCCTTCTCGTTGTTCGAGGTAATGACCACGATCGGGCGCTCGTGCGCGCGGACGGTCTCGCCGGTCTCGTAGACGTGGAACTCCATGCGATCGAGCTCGTGGAGCAGGTCGTTGGGGAATTCGATGTCGGCCTTGTCGATCTCGTCGATCAGCAGCACGGGCGGCGTGGGGCGCGTGAACGCCTCCCACAATTTACCGCGGCGGATGTAGTTGGCGATGTCGTGGACGCGCGCGTCGCCCAACTGGCCGTCGCGCAGGCGGGCGACGGCGTCGTACTCGTACAGCCCTTGAGCCGCCTTGGTGGTCGATTTGACGTTCCACTCGATCAGCTCGGCATCGACGGCCTGCGCGATCTCGCGCGCCAGCACCGTCTTGCCGGTGCCGGGCTCCCCCTTCACCAGCAGGGGGCGGCGCAGCTGCACGGCGGCGTTGACGGCGACGCGCAGGTCGTCGGTGGCGACGTAGCTGGAGGTGCTCTGGAAACGCTTCATGGCGGCGGGATTGGCCGCGCCGCCGGTGAAGGTCAACAGGCGTTCAGGAGCGGGCGGACGCGCGCGCCTCCAGCAGGTCCCACAGGCCGCGATGCTGGGCGAGCAGCTGGCGTGCGCCGAAGCCCATCGCCCGCTCCGCCGGCGGGTTGGCGCCGAGCATCGTCAGCGCGGCGATCGTCCGGGCAGGCGGCACGGCGGCATGATCGCTCAGCTCGATCCCGAAAGAGTCGGCGGCGCGCGCGATCACGTCGCGGATCGCGTGCCAGTCGGCCGCGAGCGCCGCCGCCGCGCCCGTCGCGCAGCCGCCCCGGTCGGAATGGGCGAGCATTTCCAGCGCGTGGCGGACGCCGGCCAGCGCCTGCTCGCTCTCCGCCTGGCCGGGCGTCGAGGGGAGGGGGCCGGCGGCGGCGATCAGCTGCGCCAGCACGGTGCGCTCGGCGGCGAAGCTGGCGGCAAGATCGCCCAGCCATTCGCACGCGTCGGGCTGCGCGCAGTGGGTCAGCGCCGCGTCGATCATGCCGGGATGGTGGCCGTGGACGGCGCACAGCGCGTGCAGCGCGTCCGCCAGGTCGCGACGCGGCGCGCGGGGTTCCAGCAGGCGGCGAACGTGGGGATGGCGCGCGCTGCCGTCCGCTGCGACCAGAGCCTCCACCATGTCGTGCGGGCCATGATGCCCGTCCTGCTGCGCTGTGTTCACGGTTCCTCGCTTCCCGGCAAACGCGCCGACATACGTGTCGGTGCGTGGTCGCCTTGTGCGCCCGGCCTATACCGAAGCGCGTAAAGACTTGGTGTGGCGGGCGTTAACGTCGCGGAAACGGGGCGAACGGCTCGTCCCGGCGCAGCCACCGCTCGTCCACCCGGCCGTTCGGGCGGGGCGCGACTATTTCGGCTGGACGCCCCTCCACACCCCCGCGATAACGCGCCGATCGCGGTCCGGCACGGGCCGAAAAGCGGAGAGAGATGGATGCGCGCATGGGTGCTCGGACTGGCCTTGGCCTCGGTGGGAAGCGCGGCGATGGCCGCTGAACAGGCGGCGCCGCCGCAGGGCGCGGCGGTGCCGCCCGCCGCCGTGCCCGCCCAGCCGCCCGTTACGGCGCCCGCGGAAGCACCGGAGGGCGTGCTGACGCTCGGCCGGGTGTTCGGCAGCCCCGACCTGTCCGGACCGCAGCCGCGCGGGCTGAGGCTGTCGCCGGACGGGACGCTGCTGACCTCCTTGCGTCCGCGCACCGACGAGCGCGAACGCTTCGACCTGTGGGCGACCGACACGCGCACGGGGGCGGAGCGGATGCTGGTCGATTCCAAGCGGATCGGATCGGGCGCCGAACTGTCGGAGGCGGAGAAGATGCAGCGCGAGCGGGCGCGGATCGGCGGCAGCAAGGGGATCGTCGCCTATGACTGGGCGCCCGACGGCAAGTCGATCCTGGTGCCGCTCGACGGCGACCTGTACCTCGCCGCGCTCGACGGCACGGTGCGGCGGCTGACAAATACGCCGGGCGGCGAGCTCAACCCCGTGGTGTCCCCCAAGGGCAGTTACGTCAGCTTCGTGCGCGACCAGAACCTCTACGCGCAGCCGCTGGGCGGGAGCGAGGCGAGACCGGTGACGACGGGCGGCGGCGGCACCATTCATTTCGGCGAGGCGGAGTTCGTCGCGCAGGAGGAGATGGACCGGCGCACGGGCTATTGGTGGAGCCCCGACGACCGGCTGATCGCGGTGGAACGCTTCGACGAGGCGCCGGTGCAGATCTTCACCCGCGCGTCGATCGGCGCGGCGGGGACCAAGACTTACGAACAGCGCTATCCAGCGGCGGGCACGCCTAACGTGCTGGTCGACCTGTACGTGATGAAGCCCGACGGAACGGGCCAGGTGAAGGTCGATCTGGGGACGAACCGCGACATCTACCTGGCGCGGGTCGACTGGCTGCCCGACGGGTCGGGCCTGCTGGTGCAGCGCGAGAGCCGCGACCAGAAGCGGCTCGACCTGCTGCGCGTCGACCCGGCGACCGGCAAGGCGACGATCCTGTTCACCGAGAAATCGGGCGAGAAGAGCTGGCTGAACCTGTCCGACGCGTATCAGCCGCTGGCCGACGGCAGCCTAATCTGGCGATCGGAACGGTCGGGCTTCGGCCACCTCTACCGGTTCGCGGCGGGCAAGTGGACGCAGCTGACCAAGGGCGACTGGGTCGTGACGGGCCTGGTCGGCATCGATGAGGCGAAGGGCCGCGTGTTCTTCACCGGCACCAAGGACGACGTGCTGGAGAACCACGTCTACTCGGTGGATTGGGCCAAGCCCAACCAGATCACCCGCCTGACGGAGCGCGGCTTCACCAACTCGGCCTCCATGGACGGTTCGGCCAGCCGGTTGATCGTGACCAGGTCCAGCCCGAGGCAGCCGGCGCAAACCTATCTGGCGGACGCCGCCGGCAAGCGGCTGTCGTGGATTAACGAGAATGCGGTGGTTCCCGGCCACCCCTATTACCCGTATCTTGCGAGCCACCAGCAGACGCGGTTCGGCACGATCAAGGCCGACGACGGCACCACGCTCCACTGGGAGATGATTACGCCGCCGCTGGAGCCCGGCAAGAAATATCCGGTGTTCTTCCAGCATTATGGCGGGCCCGGCACCGGCCAGCAGGTGACGCACGGCTGGCAGGGCGCGCTGCCGCAATATCTGGTCGATCAGGGCTGGATCTTCTTCCAGATCGACAATCGCGGCAGTTACAACCGCGGCAAGGCGTTCGAGGACCATATCTATCATGCGATGGGCACGGTGGAGGTCGCCGACCAGCTGGCGGGCGCCGAGTATCTGAAGACGCTGCCCTTCGTCGATCCGGCCAAGATCGCGACCTATGGCTGGTCCTACGGCGGCTACATGTCGCTCAAGATGCTGGAGAAGACGCCGGGGGTGTACGCCGCTGCGGTGTCGGGCGCACCGGTCAGCGACTGGCAGCTCTACGACACGCATTATACCGAGCGGTATCTGGGCGATCCCAAGACCGATCCGGCGAGCTATGCCAGCTCCGCGGCGGTGGCGGACGCGTCGAAGATCCGCGATCCTTTGCTGCTGATCCACGGCATGGCGGACGACAACGTGTTCCTCGACAACAGCACCAAGGTCGCCGCCGAGATGCAGCAGACGGCGACTCCGTTCGAGATGATGTTCTACCCCGGCCAGACGCACCGCGTCGGCGGGCCGGGGGTGAGCGAGCATCTGTGGGGGACGATCCTGCGGTTCCTCGACCGCACGGTGAAGAACAAGGAGGCGCCGCGGGCGACCCCGGCCGACACCGCCGCAAACTAAACCTACGTCACCCCGGGCTTGTCCCGGGGTCCACCCTTCGGCAAGAGCTCGGCCTGAGGGTGTGCGGCACGGTGGATGCCGGGACGAGCCCGGCATGACGGAGGTATTATGGGTTACAGGATCGTCGTCGCAGGCGCGTCGGGCAATGTCGGGCGCGAGATGGTCAACATCCTGGCCGAGCGCGAGTTTCCCGCCGACGAGATCGCGGTGCTCGCCTCGTCGCGCAGCCAGGGTGACGAGATCGAGTATGGCGACACCGGCCGCATGCTAAAGATCCAGAACATCGAGCATTTCGACCCGGCCGGCTGGGACATGGCGCTGTTCGCGATCGGCAGCGAGGCGACGCGCGTCTACGCGCCCAAATTCGCCGCTGCCGGCTGCACGGTGATCGACAATTCGTCGCTCTACCGCATGGACCCGGACGTGCCGCTGATCGTGCCGGAGGTGAACGCCGCCGCGATCGACGGGTACAAGGCGCGCAACATCATCGCCAACCCCAATTGCTCCACCGCGCAGATGGTGGTCGCGCTGAAGCCCCTGCACGATGCGGCGAAGATCACGCGCGTGGTGGTCGCGACCTACCAGTCGGTGTCGGGCGCGGGCAAGGTCGGCATGGACGAGCTGTTCGAGCAGAGCCGCAACATCTTCGTCGGCGATCCCGCCGAGGCGAAGAAGTTTACCAAGCAGATCGCCTTCAACGTCATCCCGCACATCGACAGCTTCCTGGACGACGGATCGACCAAGGAAGAGTGGAAGATGGTGGTCGAGACCAAGAAGATTCTCGATCCCAAGATCAAGGTCCACGCCACCTGCGTGCGCGTGCCGGTGTTCGTCGGCCATTCCGAGGCGCTGAACATCGAGTTCGAGAACGAGATCTCCGCCGAGGAGGCGCAGAACATCCTGCGCGAGGCGCCGGGCATCATGCTGATCGATAAGCGCGAGGACGGCGGCTACATCACGCCGATCGAGGCGGCGGGCGACGACGCCACCTATGTCAGCCGCGTGCGCGAGGACCCGACGGTGGAGAATGGCTTGGCGCTGTGGTGCGTCAGCGACAATCTGCGCAAGGGCGCGGCGCTGAACGCGGTGCAGATCGCCGAGCTGCTCGGTCGGCGGCATCTGAAGAAGGACTGAAAACCCGTCATGCCGGGCCCTTCGGCGAAGCTCAGGAGAGCCTCGTCCCGGCATCCAGGGTCGCGAGCGGCAGCGCTGCTTGGTCCTGGACCCCGGGGCGAGCCCGAGGTGACGGTCAGGTGCTGGGAAGGGTGATTGCCTCCACCTCCACCACGCCGTCCTTCACCGCGACGATCCGTGCGCTGGCGCCCACCGGCAGGTCCGGCCCGGTCGCCGGCCAGGTGCCGTCGCCGACCACCACCCGGCCGCGCCCGTGCTCGATCGCCACCGCCACCGTCACCCGCTCGCCGATCAGACGCGAGGCGCGGTCGTTGAGATGCGCGTCGCCACCCTCCACCGGATAGTCGGCGTACCAGCGGCGGCCGACGAGCACCGCGACCACGCTCCACGCCGCGAACGAGGCGAGTTGCGCGGTGAGCGGCAGTTCGGGAAGCGCGAAGGAGGCGAGCCCCGTCACCGCGGCGGCGATGGCGAGGAAGATCAGGAACACGCCGGGGACGAGCAGTTCGGCGATGCCGAGCAGCAGCGCGGCGAGCAGCCACCCGCCTCCGGCACCGCCGATCGCGTCGAGACTCACGGCGCCTTCCTCACTTCTGGGGCAGTTCGAACGGCCCGCGCTTGGGCGTCGCGGGTGCCTCGGCCTTGGCGGTCTGCTCGCCCAGCGCGGCCTTGGCGAGTTCGCCGATGCCGCCCAGCGTGCCGATCAGGTTGGTTGCCTCCACCGGGAACAGGATGGTCTTGGCGTTGGGGCTGGTCGCGAACTTGCTGACCGCCTCGACGTATTTCTGCGCGATGAAATAATTGATCGCCTGGGTGCCGCCGGTCTCGATCGCGTCGGAGACGACCTGCGTCGCCTTGGCCTCCGCCTCGGCGGCGCGCTCGCGGGCCTCCGAGTCGCGGAAGGCGGATTCGCGGCGGCCCTCGGCCTCCAGGATGCGCGCCTGTTTCTGGCCCTCGGCGCGCAGGATCTCGGAGGCGCGGGTGCCCTCCGCCTCCAGGATGTTGGCGCGCTTCTCGCGCTCGGCCTTCATCTGCCGGCCCATGGCGGTGACGATGTCGGCGGGCGGGCGGATGTCCTTGATCTCGACGCGGGTGATCTTGACGCCCCAGGGCACGGTGGCGTGGGCGACCACCGAGAGCAGGCGCGCGTTGATCTCGTCCCGCTTCGACAAGGTCTCGTCGAGGTCCATCGATCCCATCACCGTGCGGAGATTCGTGGTCGTCAGCTGGAGGAGCGCGACGTAGAGGTCCGACACCTCGTAGGCGGCCTTGGCGGCATCGAGCACCTGGAAGAAGACGACCCCATCGGTCGAGACGATGGCATTGTCCTTGGTGATGATCTCCTGCCCCGGAATGTCGATCACCTGCTCCATCATGTTCACGCGCCGGCCGACGCGGTAGAAGAAGGCGGGGTAGAAGTTGAAACCGGGCGCGGCGGTCGTCGTGTATCGGCCGAAATGCTCGATCGTGTACTGGTAACCCTGGCGCACGATCTTGATGCTGGTGAACAGGTAGAACAGTACCAGCACGAGCGCCGCGGCGACGATGGTCAGGCCCATGGTTTCCCCCGATGGTCGTTGTGGAGGGGAGCGTAGCACGGAGGTGGCGGGCGAACAGCCATCATCGTCATGCCGGGCTGATCCCGGCATCCAGAGCCGCAAGATGGAACACTGCTGGGCTCTGGACCCCGGGACGAGCCCGGGGTGACGTGAGGGACTGGCGTCGTTCCGTCCTCGCGGTTACATGGCGCGCCACCCCTCACAGGAACGGCATTTCCATGGACATCCGCCTCGGCCTCACCTTCGACGACGTGCTGCTGGTGCCGGCTGCCTCCGAGGTGCTGCCGTCGATGGCGGACACGCGCACGCGGGTGACGCGCGACATCGCGCTGACCATCCCCGTCATGTCGGCGGCGATGGACACGGTGACCGAAGGGCAGATGGCGATCGCCATGGCGCAGCTGGGGGGCATGGGCGTGCTCCACCGCAACCTCACGATTGAGGAACAGTGCGACGCCGTCCGTCAGGTGAAGCGGTTCGAGAGCGGCATGGTGGTCAACCCGATCACCATCGCGCCGTCCGCGACGCTGGCCGAGGCGCGCGCGCTGATGACGCGGCACCGGATCAGCGGCATCCCGGTGGTGGAGGACGGCGGCCGCCTCGTCGGCATCCTCACCAACCGCGACGTGCGCTTCGCCGAGAACCCGGCCCAGCCGGTCAGCGAGCTGATGACGCGCGACAATCTCGTCACCGTCGGCACCGGCGTCGGTTCCGACGAGGCGCGGCGCCTGCTCCACCAGCGGCGGATCGAGAAGCTGCTCGTCGTCGACGACCGCTACGCGTGCGTGGGCCTCATCACCGTCAAGGACATCGAGAAGGCGGTGACCTATCCGAACGCGACCAAGGACGCCGCCGGCCGCCTGCGCGTCGCCGCCGCGACCACGGTGGGCGACAAGGGATACGACCGGACCGAGCAGTTGGTCGATGCCGGGGTCGACCTGGTCATCATCGATACCGCGCACGGCCACAACCGCGAGGTCGCCGTCGCGGTCGAGCGGGTCAAGAAGCTGTCCAACTCCGTCCAAGTCGTCGCCGGCAACGTCGCCACCGCCGACGCGACCGCTGCGCTGATCGACGCGGGTGCGGACGGGATCAAGGTCGGGATCGGGCCCGGATCGATCTGCACCACCCGCGTCGTCGCCGGCGTTGGCGTGCCGCAGCTGACCGCGGTGATGGACTGCGCCGAAGTCGGCTTGAAGGCGGGCGTGCCGGTGATCGCCGATGGCGGCCTGCGCACCTCCGGCGACCTCGCCAAGGCGCTGGCGGCGGGTGCGTCGGTGTGCATGGTCGGATCGCTGCTGGCGGGCACGGAGGAGGCGCCGGGCGAGACGTTCCTGTATCAGGGGCGTTCGTACAAGTCGTATCGCGGCATGGGCTCGGTCGGCGCCATGGCGAAGGGCTCGGCCGACCGTTATTTCCAGCAGGACATCAAGGATCAGCTGAAGCTGGTGCCCGAGGGGATCGAGGGGCAGGTCGCCTATAAGGGCCCGGCGCGCGAGGTGATTCACCAACTCGTTGGCGGGATCAAGGCGGCGATGGGCTACACCGGCGCGCACGATCTGGCCGAATTGCGCGAGCGGGGGCAGTTCGTGCGGATCACCGGCGCCGGGTTGAAGGAGAGCCACGTCCACGACGTGACGATCACCCGCGAAGCGCCGAACTATCCGACGCGGTGATGCCTGGAACCACGTCGCCATACCGGGCTCGTCCCGGTGTCCAAGGCCAAGCGTCGCCGTTCGTGGCCCTGGGTGCCGGGACGGGCCCGGCATGACGGTTCATCACCCTGGGAAGCGCCGATGACGCCCGCTGCGCGCACGCAGGCGGCGATCGAGCTGGTCGACGCGATCGTCGCCGCCGCGCGGGAAGGCGGGGCGGCGGCGGATACGCTGATCGCGCGATACTTCGCCAACCGGCGCTACGCGGGCTCGAAGGACCGGCGCGCGGTGCGGGAACTGGTCTACGCGGCGATCCGCGCCGCGGGCGAGATACCGGCGAGCGGCCGCGCCGCCGTGCTGACGCTCGCCGACGGAGACGCGGCGCTCGCCGCGACCTTCGACGGCGGCGCGCACGGCCCTGCACCGATCGCACCCGGCGAGCCGAGGGCGTCGCGCGGGGTCGCGCCGGCGTGGCTGGAGCAGGCGCTGGTCGCCTCCGGCCTCGCCGCCACGGAACTGCCGACGCTGGTCGATCGCGCGCCGCTCGACTGCCGCGTCAATCACCTCAAGGCGACGCGCGACGAGGTGCTCGCCGCCATTCCGGACGCGGCCTCGATCGCCGCGACCCCGGACGGCGTCCGCTTGCCGAGCGGCACCGCGGTCGAAGCGCTACCGGCCTTTCGCGACGGCTGGGTCGAGGTGCAGGACGCCGGCAGCCAGATCGTCGGCCGGGCGCTACCCGCCGATCCAGGCGCCCGCATCGTCGATCTCTGCGCCGGCGCGGGCGGCAAGACGCTGGCGCTCGCCGCACGGATGGAGGGGAAAGGCGCGCTGCTCGCCTGCGACACCGATCGCGGACGGCTGTCGCGGCTCGGCCCGCGCGCCGAGCGGGCGGGTGTGGCCAACATCGAGACGCGGCTGCTCGATCCGAAACGCGAGCTGGACGCGCTCACCGACTGGATCGGCGAGGCGGACGGCGTGCTGGTCGACGCGCCGTGCTCCGGCACGGGCACGTGGCGGCGCAACCCGGAGGCGCGCTGGCGACTGACGCCCGCCCGGCTGGAGCGGTTCGCGGCGACGCAGGCGCACGTGCTCGACCTGGGCGCCACGCTGGTGCGGCCGGGCGGCGACCTCGTCTATATCGTCTGCTCGCTGCTCGATGCGGAAGGGGCAGCGCAGGTCGACGCGTTCCTGCTGCGGCATCCCGGCTGGCGGGCCGTGCCGCTAGACCTACCGGCCGGGCGGCCACGTGGAAAGGGTGTGAGGCTCGATCCCGCCCACGATGCGACCGACGGCTTTTTCGTCGCGCGGCTGGTGGCGCCGTGCTAGTCGACGGGCCGTGTTCCGACCGGAGTATATCATGCGTCTCGCCTCGCTCGCCCTCGCCTCCGCGCTCGCGACCGTCAGCCTGACGGCGTCGCTGCACGGGCAGCGGCCGGACGACCAGATCGATCCGCGCTCGCTGCAGTTGCTGGCGCAGGGGCGCGCGCTCAAGGCGGCGGGTAATCTCGACGGTGCCACCGACGTGCTGGAGACGGCGGCGGCGGTCGATCCGCGCAACCGCGGCGCGTTCACGACGCTGGCCGAGGTGGCCGAGCTGCGTGGGCTGCCGGGCAAGGCGATCCGCCTCTACCGCGAGGCGCTGCTGCTGGAGCCCAACGACCGCGGCGCGCTGGCCGGCCAGGGCGAAGCGCTGGTCGCCAAGGGCGCGATGGCGCAGGCGCGCGAGAACCTCGCCCGGCTGAAGACGCTGTGCAAGGGGGCGTGTCCGGAAGCGACGACGCTGGCGGGCACCATCGCCAAGGGGCCGCCGGTGACGACCGCGCAGGTCGCGGCGCCGGCCAAGACGGCGCAGGAGTAAACATTCTTCGTTCCCAGTCGGAGTCGGTCGGTATTTCCTTACTGCGGCAAGTACCCCGGCGAAGGCCGGGGCCCAGTTGCGCAGAGCCATGAGGTGACGACGTCGCGCTCGCCACGGTCGTCCTCCAACTGGGGCCCGGCCTTCGCCGGGGCACGATGCTATCTATTATGAGATAGATTTCGGCAGCCTGTCGACTCAGCCGTCCAGCACCCGCGCCAGTGCGACGAACTCGTCCACCGACACCGTTTCGGCCCGTCGCGTCGGGTCGATCCCCACCGCGTCCATCGCCGCGTCCGCGCCCGTCACGCCCTTTAAGCTTTGCCGCAGCATCTTGCGGCGCTGGCCGAAGGCGGCGGCGGTGAGGCGTTCGAGCGTGGCGAGCCGGACACCCGCGGGCGCCTCCGTCGGCACGAGGTGGACCACCGCCGACATCACCTTGGGCGGCGGCGTGAAGGCGGAACGGTGGACGGGCATCGCGATCCGCGCGGTGGAGCGCCACTGCGCCAGCACCGCCAGCCGTCCATAGGCACCCGTGCCGGGCGCGGCGACGATGCGGTCGGCGACCTCGCGCTGGAACATCAGCGTGCAGGATCGCCACCACGGCCGCCACTCGGCCGACAGCCAGCCGACGGTCAGCGCCGTGCCGACATTGTAGGGCAGGTTGGAGACGATGTGCGGCGCGCCCTGTAACAGTGTCGGCGCATCGATCGCGAGCGCGTCGCCCTCGATCACCCGCAGCCGGTCGGGATAGGCGTCGCCCAGCTCGGCGAGCGCGGGGATGCAGCGGCGGTCGCGCTCGATCGCGGTGACGCGCGCGCCCGCGGCGAGCAGCGCGCGGGTGAGGCCGCCGGGACCGGGCCCGACCTCCAGCACCTCCGCGTCGGCCAGGTCACCGGGCACCGCGGCGATGCGCGCGAGCAGCTGACCGTCGAACAGGAAATTCTGGCCCAGCGCCTTGGACGCCTGCAAGCCGTGACGCGCGATCACGTCGCGTAACGGGGGCAGCACCGGCGGCAGGTCGGTCATGCCGCGGCGGCGGCGCGGCGCTCGGCGGCCTCGCCCGCCATGGCGATCGCGGCGATCATCGCGCCCGGCTCCGCCTGGTCGTGCCCGGCGATGGCGAAGGCGGTGCCGTGATCGGGCGAGGTGCGGACGATCGGCAGGCCCAGCGTCATGTTGACCCCCTCGTCGAAGAACAGCGTCTTGATCGGCACCAACGCCTGGTCATGATAGGCGCACAGTGCCGCGTCGTAGCGCGCCCGCGCGCGTGGGTGGAACAGCGTGTCGGCGGAGAAGGGGCCGGCGATGTCGATCCCCTCGTCGCGGAGCAGCGCGACGGCAGGCTCCATCACCTCGATCTCCTCGCGTCCGATCGCGCCGCTCTCTCCCGCGTGCGGGTTGAGGCCGGCGAGGACGAGGCGAGGGCGCTCGATCCCGAAATTGCGGTGCAGCCCGCGCGCAGTGGCGCGCGCCTTGGCGACGATCAGCTCGACCGTCAGCAGCCGCGGCACGTCAGCCAGCGGCACGTGCGTCGTCATCGGCACGACGCGCAGGGAGGGGCCGGCGAGCATCATCACCGCGTTCTCGCCGGCGATGCCGCACCGCTCCGCGACGAACTCGGTCTGGCCCGGATAGGTGAAGCCGATCGCGTAGAGCTGCGCCTTGGACACCGGCCCCGTCACCAGCGCGCGCGCCGCCCCCTCGCGGACCAGCCCCACCGCCAGTTCCAGCGACTGGAGCGCACATCGCGCCCCTTCTGTATCGGGCGTTCCCGGCACGATCTCGCCGGCGTCCTCGACGCTCAGCACCGGCAGCGCGTCGGCGAAGGCGGCGGCGGTCTCGCGCACGTCGCGGATCACCGCCACCGGGCCGTCCCACACGCGGCTGACCGAGCGCGCGTCGCCGACCGCGAAGAACGGCGGCAACGCGCGCGAGCCTCGCGCGGCCCAGGCCTTGGCAACGATCTCCGGACCTATCCCCGCCGGATCGCCCAGCGACACCGCCAGCAGGGGCAGGGAAAACGGCATCACGGGCTCAGCGATACTCGACCACCGCGTCGCGACGCAGGTCGCGCAGCTTCTGCTGGGCGCGCAGGTTGACGCGCTGCTGCTGAAGCTGGTTCTCCACCTGATCGGTGGTCGGCAGCTGCCCCGACTTCGGATCGTCGCGGCCGCACAGCACCAGCGCGCGGACGCCTGAATCGGGCGAGCCAAAGGGCGGCGTCGCCTGACCGACCTGGAGCTGGCCAACGATCTCGGCGAGCGGCCCCGGCAAATCGCGGATGCGCACGGTATCGTTGTCGACCACGTCGGCGCCCAGGCCGGCAGCGACCTTCTCCACCGTGCCGCAGCCCTGGATGCCCTTCACCGCCTCGCCGAACGCGGCGGCGCGGATGTTGGCCTGCGCCTGCGTGGTGCCGGCGGGGAAGCGCAGCGTCAGCTGCTTCAGGCTGAGCCGCGCGTCGCGCGGATCGGCGGTCAGCACCTGGCGCTTGTCGGTGAGGTACAGGATGGAGAAGCCGCCCGACACCGCGATTGGCCCAGCCACCTGCCCGACCTGCATCTGCTGCGCCGCCTCCGCCAGTTCCCCCGGCAGCTGCGCTGCCCGCACCCAGCCGAGGTCGCCGTCGACGCCGCGGGTCGGCGAATCGGAATATTGCCGCGCGAAGAAGCCGAAGGGTTGCTGGCCCTTCTGCAACTCGCCGATGATGCGGCGCGCTTCGGCGACCACCTGTCCCTGCGTCGCGTCGTTCGCCGACAGATAGATCTCGCGCAGGTTGAACTCCTCGGTTCCCTTGGCTGCCTCCAGCCGGTCGAGGATCGCCTTCACCTCGGTGTCGCCGATGTTGACGAAGGGTTCGACGCGCCGGCGCAGGTAACGCTGCCAGGCGAGTTCGCCCTCGATCTGGCGGCGCAGCGACCGCTCCGACGATCCCGACTCGCGCAGGTACGCCGCCATTTGCGCGGGCGATCGGTTGAATTGCTGGGCGACGCGGTTGTAGCTGGCGTTGATCTCGCCCGGCGTGATCGTGATGTCGGCGGTCTTCGCCTCCTGGATCTGCAGCGTCTCGTCGATCAGCTGGCGCAGCACCTGGAGCTTCAGCCGGTCGCGGTCGGCGTCGCTGATCTTCTGCCCGCCGTTCGCCGCGAGGATCAGCGCGACGCGCTGGTCGACGTCGGTGCCGGTCAGCACGGTATCGTTGACGATCGCGGTCGGCTTGCGGACGTTGGGGTCGAGCTTGCCGAAGATCTGGAGGTTGTCGGGCAGGTCCAGCCCGCCGCTATCCGGCACGGCGCGGTCCTCCACCGTCTGCGCGATCCCCGCCGCGACGGGGGCGACACCCGCCGCCGCGAGCGACAGGAGACCGGCAACAGTTCGAAGGTGCTTCACGTATCGGCAATCCCATGACGCGGTGGAAGGCATGCAGGTGCCCGGAGCTACCCCCCGGCAGCTGAACCCGCGCTTAGCGCCCGAGGTTCTTGAACGCCAGCGACAAGAGGAAGTTGTTGCCCTGCCGCGCGTCGCCGATCTGGCGATAGTCGCGCCGCCAAGTCAGCCCCAGGCGAAGGCAGTCGTCCTCATACTGCACGCCCAGCCGGTGGCGGATCGGATCGAAACCGTCGGCGACCGACAACGGGTCCTCGGCCCGGTTGGTGAGGTCGACGACGGTGGAGCCGTACAGCGACCAGAAGCGGGCAAAGGCGACGCGGCCGGCGAGGCGGATCTCCTCGCGGTCGCGCAGATCCTCGACCAGGTCGATGTCGCGGTTGAGCTTCAGATAGCCGATCAACGCATAGGTGCTGCGCGATCCCACCGTGGCGTCGATCTCGTTGCGGCGGATCTGGAAGCTGTCCTTGTCGAGCCGGTAGCGGTGGACCACCGACACGAAGTCGCGGAAACGCAGCTCGGTCCGGCCGACATAATCGGAGAAGCGGTCGGTCAGCCCGGTGCCTTCCGGGAAAATGCCCGGCCGGTCGTCCAGGCGATAGCTCTGGCCGATCACCGCGTTGAGCGCGATCCCCGGCAGGTCGAGCGCCCATTCGGCACCGTAGGTCGCGCGCGATGAATCCTCGAACCGGTCGTAGCCGGAGAAGCGGTTAAGCGCGAACAGGTTGGTGTCGTCCAGGTCGATCGAGCGTGAATCCTCGTTGGGGATCGACAGGTTCTTGATCCGCGGCGCCGCGACCAGCTGCAACCGCGGGGTCAGCCGCTGCGTGCCGCCGAAGATGCCGCCGATCAGCGGCCAGCGCAGCTCCGCCGCCAGCGCGCCGATCGCCCGACCCTGGAACCCCTCGTCGCCGCGATAGCTCGCCACCGCGGTCGCCAGCGTGTCGTTGGTATTGTACACATCGCCGCGCGCGAAGGCGGTGAGGAGCAGCTCCTGCCCCCAGCTGGTGACGCGGCGCAGGTCCCAGCGCGCGCTGGCGAAGGCGCGCTGCGTGTCCTGCCCGTCGCGCCGCGACAGCGCCAGCGAGTTGAGCTGCACCTCCAGCCGGTCGCCGATGCCGAGCAGGTCGGCGACCCGGCGACGATAATCGATCTCGGGCAGGGCGATCGGCTGCATGCCCTGCCGGTCGTTGACGCGCAGCGTCTGCACCGCCCAGCCGGTGATCGCGAAATAGCTGTTCGCGTCGATCCGCTGGAGCTGCGCGGTGTTGCGCAGCCGGTCGTCGCGCGAAATGTCGTAGCGGCGCAGGAAGGTGCGGTCGGTGGTGACCCTGAGCGAGCCGCTGGCGCTCCATTCCGGCGTGAACTGGTAGCGCGCGATCCCGTCCAGGTAGCCGCGCAGCGCCCGGCTGGTGTCGGTCGGGTCCAGCGTGTTGAGGTCGTCCGACCGCCGACTCTCCGTCAGGTAGCCGCGCACGCGAAAGGCGCCGCGCGTGCCGAGTTGCTCGTACTGAGCCTCCGCCATCGGCAGCACGCTGGAATAGACGTGCGGCGTCAGCGTCAGCCCGCGATTGGGCGCGAGCCGCATATAGTAGGGCAGCGCAAATTCGAGCCCGTTGACCCGGCTGTACTGGATGTTCGGGCTGAGGAAGCCTGAATCGCTCGATCCGCCGACCGGGTGGGAGAAGCGCGGCAGCGGCAGCGTCGGCAGGCCGAAGAGGTTGAGGCGCGCCCCGTCGTAATAGACGCGTCCGCGCTCCGGCCGGTAGGTCACCTTGACCGCGGTGATCTTCCAGGTCGGCTCCTTGGGGCAGCCCTCCGCATCGGCGACGGCACACGGCGTGTAGGCGGCGCGGTCAAGCGTCACCGTGCCGTCGGGCAAGCGCGTGCCGCGATCGGCGGCCAGGCGACCGCCCTGTTCCAGCACCACCAGCATATTGTCGACCACGCCGTCCTTCAGCGTATCGGTCAGTTCGATTCGGTCGCCGTACGCCACGTCGCCTTGCGGGTTGGTGACGGCGATATCGCCGGTGGCGACGACCTTGCCGGTCTTGCGGTTCCACTCGACCTTGTCGGCGCGCAGCCGCTCGCCCTCGCGGAACATCCGCACGTCGGTGGTGGCGGTGACGATGTCGGCGTCGCTGTCATATTCCAGCGCGCCGGCGCTGAACCGGATCTGCCCGTCGGCGGGGGGCGCGGCGGGGGCGGCGGGGGGAGCGACCGGACGATCGGCCAGCTCTTGCGCCGCGGCGGGCGCGGCGACCGACAGCAGGGCGCATCCGGCGAGCAGGCGGCAACGCGACACGATGATGCTTCAACCCTTTGCGTCTCGCACGCCGCTTGCCCAGCGGTCGCGCCTTCGATCCCCCGCGCCTATCGCAGCCGGGCTGCGGGAGCAACGGCGCTTGGCGCTCGGTCCCGGCATCCCTAGATGAACCGATCCACAGCAAAGGCGTATCATGCACATCTCCTTCGTCCCCGCCGCAGACGACGCGGCCATCCTGATCCTGCCGGTGGAGAAGGACGGCCTCCCCGGCCTGCGCTGGTCGGACCTCGGCGAGGGCGCGCAGGCGATCGGCACCGCCGCGGCGGACGCGGCGCGCTTCGCGGGTGAGGCCGGGTCGCTGGTCGAGTTGTTCCTGCCCGCCGCCACCGGCACCCGCCGCGTGCTGCTGGTCGGGGTCGGCGCGGGCACGGAGGCGGACTGGACCAAGGCGGGCGGCGCGGTCACCGCCAAGCTGCTCACCTCCGGCGCGACGGAGGCGACCGCCGACCTGTCCGGCGTGGCCGCGACCCCGGCCGCCGCCGCGCGCTTCGCCGCCGCCGCCGTGCAGCGCGCGTGGCGCCACGACGTGTACCGCACCAAGCTGGCCGACACCGCCAAGCCGACCTTCGCCGCGCTGGCGATCGCGGGCGCGCCGGACGGCGCGGAGGCGGCCTGGGCGACGCAGAAGGCGGTGACAGAAGGGCTGGCGCTGACCCGCACGCTGGTCGCCGAGCCCGCCAACATCCTCTACCCCGAGAGTTTCGTGGAGCGCGTCCGCGCCGACGTGGACGGCCTGGGGCTGGAGATCACCGTCCTTGACGAGAACGAGATGCGCGAACTCGGCATGGGATCGCTGCTCGCCGTCAGCCTGGGCTCGGCGCGCGAGGCGCGGCTGCTGGCGCTGCGCTGGCAGGGCGCGGGCGAAGGCGATCCCGCCCTGGCGCTGGTCGGCAAGGGCGTGACCTTCGATACCGGCGGCATCTCGATCAAGCCCGCGGCCGGCATGGAAGACATGAAGTGGGACATGGGCGGCGCTGGCGCCGTCGTCGGCACGATGAAGGCTCTCGCCGGTCGCAAGGCGAAGGCCAACGTCGTCGGCGTGGTGGGCCTCGTCGAGAACATGCCCGACGGCATGGCGACGCGGCCGGGCGACATCGTAACCTCCATGTCCGGCCAGACGATCGAGGTGCTCAACACCGATGCCGAGGGGCGGCTGGTGCTCGCCGACGCGATCACCTGGACGCAGAAGACGTTCCGCCCGGGGACGATCGTCGATCTCGCCACGCTGACCGGCGCGATGATCGTCGCGCTGGGCAACGAGCATGGCGGCCTGTTCTCGAACGACGACGGCCTGGCCGACCAGCTGCTGGCGGCCGGCCTCGCCTCCGACGACAAGTTGTGGCGCTTCCCGCTGTCGGAGACGTACAACAAGCTGATCGATTCGCCGATCGCCGACATGAAGAATGTCGGTCCGCGCGGCGCCGGATCGATCACCGCGGCGCAGTTCCTGCAGCGCTTCGTCGACGACGGCGTGCGCTGGGCGCATCTCGACGTCGCCGGCATGGTCTGGTCCGACAAGGCCGCGGCGACCTACGACAAGGGCGCGACCGGGTACGGCGTCAAGCTGCTCGACCGCTTCGTCGCGGACAATTTCGAGCGGTAGGACGCGAGTGACTGTTACCCCGGCCTTGTGCCGGGGTCGAGGGCCAAGCAGCGGCATCGGTCTTGGCTCTGGATGCCGGGACGAGGCTCTCCTGAGCTTCGCCGAAGGGCCCGGCATGACGGTGTTGCATCGTTCGAAGCCAAGATCTCCGACCACTCGCAGTGACGGTTGGAGGCGAAGGGGAGGGGAGCAGTAATGCAGGTCGACTTCTACCACCTGACCGCCACCCCGCTCGACCGCGCGCTGCCGCAGATTGCCGAGAAGGTGGTGGCCTCCGGCGCCCGCCTGCTGATCGTCAGCGCCGGCGAGGCGCAGCGCGCCACGCTCGACCGGCTGCTCTGGGCCTACGCGCCCGAAAGCTTCCTGCCCCACGCGCAGGCCGGTGCCGGCGACGATGCCTCGCAGCCCATCCTGATCGCGGGCGAGGTCACGGCCGCCAACGCCGCCCGCCACGTCGCGCTGGTCGACGGCGCGTGGCGCGACGAGGCGCTGGGCTTCGACCGCGCCTTCCACTTCTTCGACGACGAGGCGATCCCGGCGGCGCGGCTCGCCTGGAAGGGGCTGGGGGGACAGGACGGCGTCGAGCGCCGCTACTGGAAACAGAACGACGCCGGCCGCTGGGAGCAAGTGGCGTAGTTGCCATCCGACGACGCCGCCTCTAGGGGCGGCGCGACTTCCAACCCCTTCAGAAACAGGAGCCCGTGACCGTCATGGCCGCGACCCGTACCTTCTCGATCATCAAGCCCGACGCGACGCGCCGCAACCTGACCGGCGCCGTCACCAAGATGCTGGAGGATGCGGGGCTCCGCGTCGTCGCCTCCAAGCGCATCCAGATGACGCGCGAGCAGGCCGAGGGCTTCTACGCCGTCCACCGGGAGCGGCCCTTCTTCGGCGAGCTGGTCGATTTCATGATCTCCGGCCCGGTCGTCGTCCAGGTGCTGGAAGGCGAGAACGCCATGCAGCGCAACCGCGACGTGATGGGCGCGACCAACCCGGCCAATGCCGGGCCGGGCACGATCCGCAAGGAACTGGCCGAGTCGATCGAGGCCAACACCGTCCACGGCTCGGATTCCGACGAGAACGCCGCGACCGAGATCGCGTATTTCTTCAAGCCGGAAGAGATCGTCGGCTGATGCAGTTCCGCCTGCGACGGGCAGGGCAGGGCGACGCCCCTGCGGCCTCGCTCGTCGCGGGCGCGACTTTCTTCCAGACTTTCGCCGGCATCCTGGCCGGCGCCGACATCATAGCGCATGTCGCGATCAAGAGCAGCGTCGCCACCTTCGCCGCCTGGATCGCCGATCCGGCTAGTGTCGTGACCCTCGCCGAGCATCCCGACGGCGACGCGCCGATCGGCTACACCGTCCTTACCACCCCCGACGCGGTCGGCACCACTGGACCGGGCGACGTCGAGCTTCGCCGCATCTACACCCTGTCGCTCGCCCGCGGGACCGGCCTCGGCGCCGCGTTGATGGCGCGGGCGATCGACGACGCGCGTGCCCTGGGCGCGCGCCGCCTCGTGCTCGGCGTTTACGCGGGCAACCACGTCGCGCGCGCCTTCTACGAGCGACAGGGTTTCGCCGTCACCGAGAAGCGCCGCTTCAAGGTGGGCGCCACCTGGCACGACGACCGCGTCTACGCGCGGCCGATCTGAGCGGGGTTCAGGGCGGACACCCTGACAACCCGTCACCCCGGACTTGATCCGGGGTCCATGGTTCCGCACACACGCGGGCCGTTGCTCTCGCGGTGGGATCGACCCCGGATCAAGTCCGGGGTGACGAGGAAGGAGAGGACCCGTCCAGCCCTACGCCCCCGGCTTCTCCCGCGCCCAGATCGCGTCCAGCCGCGCCTGACCACCACCGCGCTCGCGCAGGCGCAGGCCCTCCAGGCTCAGCGTCCGTCCGCGCAGCATCCGCCCCTCGGTCCGCCAGATCACGTCGTAGATGCCGGTCGCCGTCCGCGCCGCGTCGCCGTCCCAGTAACGCACTGTCAGCAGCACCGGCAGCCGTCCGGTCCGCGCGTCGGCGCCGCCGTCGGTCAGCTTGAGCAGCGGCGCGGCGATCCAGTCCGCGTCGATCGCCGTCTCCGCCGGCCGCTGCGTCGCCACGCCGAGCGCGCGGGGGAAGGCGACGGTCAGCTCCGACAGGTCGTGCCGTTCGTCGGTCAGCGCCAGCGCGGTGCCGCCGTCCTCCACCGCCGCCTTCAGGTCGACGCGCGACCGGTCGCGCGCGCTGTTCGCCGTCTCCGCTTGGCGGGCGGCCTCGTCCGCGCGGCGGTCCGACCAGCCGAGATAGAGCGTCAGCGCGGCGATCAGCACGCCCGCCACCGCCACCAGCTCGGCCAGCGTGATCCAGCGCCGGCGCGTCGCCTGCTCCGCCGTCTCCTTCACCGGCCGCCCGCCTCCAGCAGCCCGGCGGGCGCGACGAGTTCCCAGCCGCGTGCGACCCGGTCCTCGACCGCCGGCCAGTCGACCTCGCCACCGAGCGCCACGTCGGCCCATCCATCGTCGTCCCGCACGCGCAGCACGTCGCCCTCCACGGCGGCGAAACGCTCGCCCGCCACGAAGAAGCCGTCGGCTCGCTCCTCGGCCTCGGGCAATTGCAGCGCCACGGCGCGCACATGGTCGAGTGGGGTCATCACGAACTCCGCTAAAATCCGGGGGTACAACGCGTGTTCGGCGACCAGGACCCGCGCGGCGAGCGTGTCGGCCGTGTCGCCGGGCTGGACGGCGACGCGCGCCTGGCCGAGCACCGTGCCGCCGTCCAGCTCCTCGGTGACGAGGTGGACCGAGCAGCCGCCGTGCCCGTCGCCCGCCGCGATCGCGCGCGCGTGCGTGTCGAGCCCCTTGTAGAGCGGCAGCAGCGACGGGTGGATGTTGACGATCCGGCCCCGCCACCGGGCGACGAACGCGTCCGACAGCAGCCGCATGTAGCCGGCGAGTGCGATCACCTCCACGCCCGCATCGCGCAGCGCCGCGTCGAGCGCGTCTTCGTAGGCGGCCTTGCCGATCCCCTTGGGCGACAGCGCGAACGTCGCCAGCCCATGCTCCCGCGCCCAGGCGAGCCCGGCGGCGTCCGGCTTGTCGGAGGCGACGAGTGCTACGGTGTAGCCACGCGCCTGCTCGACCAGCGCCATCATGTTCGACCCGCGGCCGGACAAGAGAATGCCGACCTTCCTCAAACGCCGTCGCCCCGGCCTTGAGTGACACCGGGGAACGTCGCGGCGTTTGCACCTTGTTTCGTCATGCCGGGCTCGTCCCGGCATCCAGAGCCACGAACGGCGCGCTGCTTGATCCTGGATGCCGGGACGAGCCCGGCATGACGGTGCTTAGCGAATACCTCGACCAAGGTCGCTGTGACGATGGGAAAAGACGGCGGCTGCCTCACGTCACCCCTCATGCGTCGCCGACCAGTCGTCACGCGCGCTCCACGTCTCCGCCGAGCCGCGCACCGTGCAGCCGCGTGACCCCTTCTCGATCGCGCCGATCCGGAACACCGTCTCGCCAGCCGCCGCCAGCGCCGCCGCCACCGCGTCCGCCTCGTCGGCGGCGACCACCACCGCCATGCCGATGCCGCAGTTGAACGTCCGCGCCAGCTCCTCCGGCTCGATCCGCCCCTGCGCCTGGAGAAACGCCATCAGCCGCGGCAGCGGCCACTCGTCGGCGTCGATCACCGCGTGCGCGTCGTCCGGCAGCACGCGCGGAATGTTCTCCAGCAGGCCGCCGCCGGTGATGTGCGCCAACCCCTTGATCCGCCCCTCGCGCAAGCTCGGCAGCAGGCTGGCGACGTAGATGCGCGTCGGCGCCATCAGCGCGTCGATCAGCAGCCGGTCCTGGTCGAACAGCGCCGGCCGGTCGAGCTTCCATCCCTTGTCGGCGGCGAGCCGGCGGACCAGGCTGAACCCGTTGGAGTGCACGCCCGACGAGGCGAGCCCCAGGATCACGTCGCCCGCGCCGATCCCGCGCCCGGTCAGCAGCCGATCGCGCTCCACCGCGCCGACGCAGAAGCCCGCCAGGTCATAGTCGCCCTCCGCGTACATCCCCGGCATCTCCGCCGTCTCGCCGCCGATCAGCGCGCAGCCCGCCTGGCGGCAACCTTCGGCGATCGAGGCGATCACCCGCTCGGCCACGCCCTCGTCCAGCCGGCCGCTGGCGTAATAGTCGAGGAAGAACAGCGGCTCGGCACCCTGGACGATCAGGTCGTTGACGCACATCGCGACCAGGTCGACGCCGACGCCCTCGTGCCGGTCCCACTCGATCGCCAGTTTCAGCTTGGTGCCGACGCCGTCGTTGGCGGCGACCAGCAGCGGATCGACGAAGCCGGCCGCCTTCAGGTCGAACAGCCCGCCGAACCCGCCCAGGTCGGCGTCCGCCCCCGGACGCCTGGTCGCGCGGGCGAGCGGTGCGATGGCGCGGACCAGCGCGTTGCCCGCGGCGATCGAGACACCCGCATCGGCATAGGTGTAGGAGGCATCGGCGGAGGGCGTCTCGTCGGTCATACCCGCCGCCTAGCCATATCGCGCTTGGATTTCCACGCCCGCTTGTCCAAAAGGCGGGCGCATGCGCCGCCCCGCCATCCTCCTTGCCGCCGCGGCGCTTCTTCTCGGCAGCGCCGTGGTCGCGCAGATCGAGGGGACGCGCGGCCTCGCGCCCGTCGACGCCGGCGGCGCGTTCGAGGTGTCGGGCGTCACTGTCGACGTCGCGGCCCCCAGCGCGGAGGCGGCGCGGCTCGGCGGCTGGCGGCTGGCCCAGCGCAAGGCCTGGGTGCAGCTGTCGCGCCGCCTCGGTGGCGGCGGCGGACTGGTGTCGGACGGCACGCTCGACCAGCTCGTGTCCGGCATCATCGTCGAGAACGAGCAGATCGGGCCCCAGCGCTACATCGCGCGACTGGGCGTGCTGTTCGATCGCGCGCGCGCCGGATCGGTGCTCGGCGTCGCCGTCTACGCCGATCGGTCGACGCCCATGCTGGTGATGCCGGTCGAGTGGTCGGCGGGCGTCGGCCAGGTGTTCGAGGGGCGCTCCGCCTGGCAGGCTGCCTGGGCGCGCTTCCGCACCGGCAACAGCAGCATCGATTACGTCCGCCCGGCCGGCACCGGCCCCGATTCGCTGCTCCTCAACACGGGGCAGGCGGGGCGGCCGGGGCGCGGGTGGTGGCGGACGATCCTCGACCAGTACGGCGCGTCCGACGTATTGATCCCGACCGTCCGGCTTTATCGTCAATGGCCCGGCGGCCCGGTGATCGGCGCGTTCGAGGCGCGGCACGGGCCGGACAACACGCTGATCGGCGCCTTCACCCTGCGCGTCGGCACGGCGGAAGGATTGCCGCGGCTGCTCGATACCGGGGTTCAGCGGCTCGACGCGCTCTATGCCCGCGCACTGCGCGACGGTGCGCTCCGCCCCGACATCGCGCTGCTGCCGCCCCCCACGCCGACGCCCACCGCCACGCCGACGCCGGAGACGCTGGACCAGCTGATCGACAGCCTCGCCCCCGCCAGTGCGGGCACGGCGCTGACGCTCCAGTACGACACGCCCGGCACCGCCAGCGTCGCCAATGTCGAGGCGCTGATCCGCGGCATTCCCGGTGTCCGCTCCGCCGCGACCACCAGCCTGGCGCTCGGCGGCGTGTCGCTGATGCGCGTGGTGGTGGAGGATCAGCCCGCGTTCGTCGCGGCCATGCAGTCGCGCGATTACCAACTGCTGGGGCAGGGGGCGACGCTGCGCCTGCGCCGCGCCGCGCCGCCCGCCTCGCCCGCCTCGCCGGAAAGCCAGACGGGCGGCTGATGACCCAGATGGCGCTGCCGCTGGCCTGGCCGGCGGACCCTCGCGACGACGCGTTCCTGGTCACCCCTTCCAACCAGCAGGCGACGCGGGTGCTGGAGGGCTGGGCGAGTTGGCCCGTCCGCACCGCGATCCTCACCGGCCCGCGCCGTTCCGGCCGCAGCCTGCTCGCCCGCATCTTCGCCGCCAAGAGCGGCGGCGCGATCGTTGACGATGCCGAGCGGCTGGGGGAGGCGGAACTGTTCCACGCCTGGAACCGCGCGCAGGAGGAAGCGCGCCCGCTGGTGATCGTCGCCGACGCCGCGCCGCCCGCCTGGACGGTGCGCCTGCCTGATCTCCGCTCGCGCCTCGCCCTTAGTCCTCACGCTGTCATCGAAATGCCCGATGACGCGCTGGTGCGCGCGCTGCTCGACCATCTCTTCGCCAGGCGCGGCCTCGACGCGCGGCCCGACCTGATCGACTGGATCGCCGCCCGGATCGAGCGCAGCCACCTGTGCGTGGAACGGGCAGTGGACGCCATCGACCAGGCGGCGATGGAACGGCGCGCCCGCCCGACCATTCCGCTGGCACGCACCGTGCTCGCCGCGTCCGCGCTGATCGCCGGCTCTCCGGAGGAACCATGACCCGTCCCGCCCATGTCGCGCACCTGCCGGAGCCGGACGACGATCCGTTCACGCCCGAGCCGAACGACCGTTATTTCAACCGCGAACTCTCCTGGCTCGCCTTCAATCGCCGCGTGCTGGAGGAGGCGTGCAACCCCGCGCACCCGCTGCTGGAGCGGCTGCGCTTCCTGTCGATCTGCGGCTCCAACCTGGACGAATTCTTCATGGTTCGCGTCGCCGGCCTGAAAGGGCAGCAGGCGCAGGCGGTCGAGCGCCGCTCCGCCGACGGCCTGACGCCGGGGCAGCAGCTCGGCGCGATCATCGACGAGGCGGATCGGCTGATGGAGAGCCAGCAGGCGGTGTGGGGCGATCTGCGCACGCTGCTCGACGAGGCGGCCTTCCACATCCTGCGCCGCGACGCGATCGACGGCGAGCACGATGCCTGGCTGGAACAGCATTTTCGCGATCAGGTGTCGCCGATCCTGACCCCGCAGGCGCTCGACCCGGCGCACCCGTTCCCCTTCATCCCCAACCGCGGCCTGTCGGTGATCTTCGACCTGGAGCGCGTGTCCGACGGCGAGCCGATCCGCGAGCTGGTGATGCTGCCCGGCACCATCCCCCGCTTCGTGCGCCTGCCCGGCGACGAGGTCCGCTACCTGTCCGTGGAGGCACTGGTGAAGCGGTTCGCGCCGCTCATCTTCCCCGGCTACATCGTCCACGGCGCCGCCGCCTTTCGGGTGCTGCGCGACAGCGACATCGAGATCGAGGAGGAGGCGGAGGACCTCGTCCGCTACTTCAAGAACGCGATCAAGCGCCGCCGCCGCGGCCGCGTCATCCGGCTGGAGCTGGAGACGGGCATGCCCGACGCGCTCGCCGCCGTCCTCAAGTCCGAACTGGGCGGTGCCGAGACGATCATCACCGAGAGCGGCCACCTCCTCGGCATCACCGACCTCGACAAGCTCACCGACGAGGATCGACCCGACCTCAAATTCGTGCCCTTCACCCCGCGTTTCCCCGAGCGGATCCGCGAGTTCGACGGCGACTGCTTCGCCGCGATCGCCGCCAAGGACATCGTCGTCCACCATCCGTACGAGACGTTCGAGGTGGTGCTTGCCTTCCTGAAACAGGCCGCCGCCGATCCCGACGTGGTGGCGATCAAGCAGACGCTCTACCGTGCCGGCAAACAGTCCGCCGTCATCGCCGCGCTGATCGCCGCGGCGGAAGCGGGCAAGTCCGTCACCGCCGTCGTCGAGCTCAAGGCGCGCTTCGACGAGGAACAGAACCTCCACTGGGCCTCCGCGCTGGAGCGCGCGGGCGTGCAGGTCGTCTACGGCTTCATCGACTGGAAGACGCACGCCAAGATCGCGCTGGTCGTGCGGCGCGAGAATGGCAGTTTCCGCACCTACTGCCATTTCGGCACCGGCAATTACCACCCGGTCACCGCGCGGGTCTATACCGACCTCAGCTACTTCACCGCCGACGCGGCGATCGGGCGCGACGCGGCGCAGCTGTTCAACTACGTCACCGGCTATGTCGAGCCGCACGGGTTGAACTGCATCAGCCTGTCGCCGCTCGACCTGCGCCGGCACCTGACCCGGCTGATCAACGACGAGATCGCTCATGCGCGCGCCGGCCGTCCCGCGGCGATGTGGGCCAAGATGAACAGCTTGGTCGACCCGGCGATCATCGACAAATTGTACGAGGCGTCGGACGCGGGCGTGGAGATCGATCTGGTCATCCGCGGCATCTGCTGCCTGCGCCCGCAGGTGCCCGGCCTGTCGGACAACGTCCGGGTCAAGTCAGTCATCGGCCGTTTCCTGGAACACAGCCGCATCTGGGCGTTCGGCGCGGGCAAGGGGTTGCCGGGCGACGGCGCCAAGGTGTTCATCTCCTCGGCCGACTGGATGCCCCGCAATTTCGACCGCCGGGTCGAATACATGCTGCCGATCACCAATCCCACCGTCCACGACCAGATCCTCGATCAGGTCATGGTCGCCAACCTGCTCGACGACGAGCAGAGCTGGGTGCTCGGTCCCGACGGCCAGTACGACCGCGTCACGCCGGGCGACAAGCCGTTCAACCTCCACCGCTATTTCATGACCAACCCCTCGCTCTCGGGCCGCGGCGCGGCGCTGGAGAAGGTGCCGACGCTGTCGCTCCGGGCCTCGGCGTGAGCATCGCCGACGCGCTGTTCGGGCGCCGCAGGAGCGATGCGGGCCGCCAGGCGATTATCGACATCGGCTCCAACTCGGTCCGCCTCGTCGTCTATCAGGGGCCTGCGCGCATCCCGGCGGTGCTGTTCAACGAGAAGGTGCTCGCCGGTCTCGGTCGCGGCCTCGCCGATACCAGCCGGATGGACGAGGAGGCGCTGGCGCTCGCCCGCACCGCGCTCGCCCGCTTCGCCGCCGTCGCACGCGAGATGGACGCGGAGGTGCGCACCGTCGCCACCGCCGCCGTGCGCGACGCCGCCAACGGCCCGGATTTCATCGCCGCCGCGGCCGCGCTCGGCCTGACGGTCGAACTGCTGACGGGCGAGCAGGAGGCGACCGCCGCCGGCATGGGGGTGCTGTCCGGCATTCCGCAGGCCGACGGTATCGTCGGCGATCTGGGCGGCGGCAGCCTCGAACTGGTCCGCGTCAGGGACGGCGCGGTCGCGGAGCGGGTGTCGTTCCCGCTCGGCGTGCTGCGCATCGCCGGCAAGCGCGGCAAGCCGCTCGACGCGCTGGTCACCCGCCTGATCGAGCAGGCCGGCTGGGCCGGAAAGGGAAAAGGCCTGCCCCTGTACCTGGTCGGCGGATCGTGGCGCGCGCTCGCCCGGCTCGATATGTCGCTGACCGACTATCCGCTGCCGATCGCCCATCAATATTGCATGTCGGCCGAGACGATCGCGCGGATCAGCCGATCGGTGGCGCAGCTCGGCAAGCCGCGGTTGCGCGCGGTACCGGGCCTGTCCTCGGGCCGCAGCGCGACCCTCGCCGATGCCGCCGCGCTGCTCGCGGTGCTGCTGCGCCGGCTCGGCTCGACCACCACGATCGTCTCCGCCTTCGGTCTGCGCGAAGGACTGTTGTTCGGCGAACTGGCGGAGCAGGATCGTGCGCTCGACCCGCTGATCGTCGCCGCGCGCGAGGAGGGCAGGGTGCTCGGCCGCTTTCCGGAACACGGCGACCTGCTCGACCGCTGGATCGCGCCGCTGTTCGCCGACCATCCGGCCGCCGAGGCACGCATCCGCCACGCCGCCTGCCTGCTCGCCGATGTCGGCTGGCGCGCGAACCCCGAGTTCCGGGCGGAACGCGGCCTGGAAACCGCACTGCACGGTGCCTGGGTGGCGATCGAGTCCGCCGAGCGCGCGCAGCTCGCCCAGGCGCTGTTCACCAGCCTGGGCGGCGGCACCGCCATGCCCGATCCGCTGTCGCGCCTCGCCGATGTCGAGCGTCTGCTCCGCGCCACGGTCTGGGGTTTGGCCGCGAGGCTCGGCCAGCGCCTCAGCGGCGGCCTGGCGGGCCCGCTCCAGCGTTCGTCCGTCTCGATCGACGACGGCAAGGTCGTTCTTCACCTCCGCGACGGCGACCGCGCGCTCTACGGCGAGACCGCCGAGAAGCGCCACGCCGCACTGGCGACGGCGCTCGGGCTGAAACCAGCGCTGGCCTAGCCGTCATGCCGGGACGGGGCCCGGCATGACGAAAGAGGATGGGGCGGGAATTACATCCGCCCGCCCGCCACCATCCCCGCTTCCCACGCGCCCCACTCGCGCCTACATCACCGCCACGATGTCCCGCCCCAAACCCGCCACGTTCGACAAGAAGAAGGTCGTCGCCGAGAACCGCCGCGCGCGCTTCGAATACGAGATCGACACCGTCTACGAGGCCGGCATCGCCCTCACCGGCACCGAGGTGAAGTCGCTCCGCTTCGGCGAGGGCTCGATCGCCGAGAGCTACGCCGAGGTGAAGGGCAGCGAGGTCTGGCTCGTCAATTCCAACGTGCCCGAGTTCAGCCACGGCAACCGCTTCAACCACGAGGCGAAGCGCCCGAGGAAGTTGCTGCTGCACGAGCGCGAGATCAACAAGCTTCACGGCGCCGTCGCGCGCGAGGGGATGACGCTGATCGCGCTGTCGGTCTATTTCAACGGTCAGGGCCGCGCCAAGGTCGAACTCGCGCTCGCCAAGGGCCGCAAGGATCATGACAAGCGCGCCCACATCAAGGAACGCGAGTGGAAGCGCGAGGCCGGCCGGATCATGCGCGAACGCGGCTGATGGCCAGCATGCCGCCGACCCTCTGGCAGCGATCGCTGTCCTGGTGCCGGCGCAACATGCCGACCCGCGACTCGATGGAGCGCAGCCGCCTGCTCCGCCCCGTCGCGCACCGCGTGCTCGCGCCCGAGCTGTGGCGCTTCACCCGCCGCTCGGTGCCGCGCGGCGTCGCGCTCGGCATGGTCGCGGGCTTCCTTTTTCCCGTCGCGCAGATCGCCATCGCCGCCATCTTCGCGCTGCCGTTCCGCGCCAACGTGCCGGTAGCGGCGCTGACCACCTTCATCACCAACCCGCTGACGACACCGATCCTGTGGTATCTCGCCTACCGCATCGGCGCGTGGCTGATCCGCACCGACATGGCCGTGGTGACCGCGCCGGTGGCGGAGCAGGCGACCGGCTGGCTGCAATGGGCGACCAGCGGCCTCCACTGGCTGTGGGACAAGGGGCCGGCGTTCGGGCTCGGCCTGCTCGTCCTCACCGGCGGCTGCGCGGTGGTCGGCTACGCGCTCGCCGCCTTGTCATGGCGCGCGTGGATAACCCACAAGTGGCGCAATCGGCATCAGCGACAGCATGATTGACGAACCGCTTTAGTCGGATACAACACGCCGCATCACGTTACTCCTGATACCAAAGGATGATCGATGCGCCTGACGTTCGCCGCCCTTCTGCTCGCCTCCGTCGCGCCCGCCACCGTGGCGGTCGCCGGCCCGGGCCAGGCCAGCCCGCCGGCCAATGCCCGCGCGACCGACGCGGCCGCCGCCGCGGGCAAGCCGAAGCTGGGCGATTTCGGCGTCGCGCTCGACAACATGGACACCTCGGTCAAGCCGGGCGACGACTTCTACAAATACGTCAACGGCAAGTGGCAGGAGCGGACGGAGATCCCCGCCGACCGTGCCAGCTGGGGCGGCTTCGCGATCCTGCGCGACCTGTCCGACCAGCGCACCCGCACGCTGATCGAGCAGGCCGCCGCCAAGCAGAACGCGCCCGGCAGCATCCCCGACAAGATCGGCACCACCTATGCCAGCTTCATGGACGCCGCCGCGATCGAGGCGGCCGGTGCCAAGCCGCTCGCACCCTACATGGCGAAGGTCGCGGCGGTGAAGACCCCCGCCGACCTCGCCCGCTATTTCGCCGACGCGACCAAGCGCGGTATCGACGTGCCGATCGGTCTCGGCGTCCAGCAGGACCTGAAGGACAACAGCCAGTACGCCGTCTACGCGGGGCAGGGCGGCCTCGGCCTGCCCGACCGCGACTATTACCTGGTCGACAATCCCAAATTCGCCGAGGCGCGCACCAAGTACGTCGCGCACATCGCCACCATGCTGCGCCTCGCCAACTATCCCGATCCGCAAGCCGCCGCGCAGCGCATCTTCGACCTGGAGAAGAAGATCGCCGCCGTCCACTGGACCCGCGCCGAGCAGCGCCAGGTGGAAAAGGCGTACAACCCCGTCGCCACCGCACAGCTCGCCGCGCAGATGCCCGGCTTCGACTGGGCGACTACCGTTCAGGAGGCGGGGCTCGCCGGCCAGCCGCGCGTGATCGTCGGCCAGCCGTCGGCGCTCAAGGGCACCGCCGCGATCATCGCCGCCACACCGATGGCGACGTGGCGCGACTATCTCGCCTTCCGCGAGATCAGCCACGCCGCGCGCTTCCTGTCGTCGCCCTTCGTCAACGAGAATTTCGCCTTCTACGGCACCACCCTGTCGGGCACGCCGCAGCTCAAGGACCGGTGGAAACGCGGCGTCGACCTCGTCAACGGCTCGCTGGGCGAGGCGGTGGGCCAAGTCTACGTCCAGCAGTATTTCCCGCCCGAATCGAAGGCGAAGATGGACGAGCTCGTCCGCAACCTGATCGCCGCCTACGACGTGCGTCTGTCCAAGCTCGACTGGATGGCGCCCGAGACCAAGGCGAAGGCCCGCCAGAAGCTCGCCGCCTTCACCCCCAAGATCGGCTATCCCGACAAGTGGAAGGATTATTCGTCGCTCAAGGTGGTGAAGGGCGACGTGCTCGGCAACGCCGATCGCGCCAACCTGTTCGAGTATAACCGCCAGCTCGCCAAGATCGGCAAGCCCGTCGACCGCAGCGAATGGTTCATGACTCCGCAAACGGTCAACGCCTATGCCAACCCGCTGATGAACGAGATCGTGTTCCCGGCCGCGATCCTGCAGCCGCCGTTCTTCGATCCCAACGCCGATCCGGCGGTCAATTACGGCGCGATCGGCGCGGTGATCGGCCATGAGATCAGCCACCATTTCGACGACCAGGGCCGCAAGTTCGACATGCGCGGCAACCTCACCGACTGGTGGACGCCGCAGGACGTCCAGCGCTTCAAGGCCTATACCGACAAGGTCGTCGCGCAGTACGCCGCCTACGAGCCGCTGCCCGGCGCGCACGTCAACGGCGAGCTGACGCTGGGCGAGAACATCGCCGACCTGGCCGGCGCCACCGTCGCCTACGACGCCTATCGCCTGTCGTTGAAGGGCAAGCCCGCGCCGGTCATCGACGGCTTCTCGGGCGACCAGCGCTTCTTCCTCGGCTTCGGCCAGGTCTGGCAGACCAAGGCGCGCGACGCCGCCGTCCGCCAGCAGCTGACCACCGATCCGCACACGCCCGGCAACTGGCGCGCCTACGTCGTCCGCAACCTCGACCCCTGGTACGCGTCGTTCAAGGTCGAGCCGGGCACGAAATACTATCTGGCGCCCGCCGATCGCATCAAGGTCTGGTGATCCCCTCCGCCCGCCGGTCCCAGCGACCGGCGGGTTCTTCTTTCCTCAGCGAACAAGGCCCGTCCATGAAGCTCGTTCATTCCGCCTCGCTCCTCGCCGTCACCGCCGCGATCGCCACGGCCGCCTGGTCGCAGACCGCCGAAACGCGTATCACCCAGGGCCAGGCCGCGGTCGGGCCGGTCGCGCCGCGCAAGGCGGAAGGGCCGCAATACGGCACGTTCGGCTTCGACGAGGCGGGCATGAACCGCCAGGTCGCACCGGGTGACGATTTCTACGCCTTCGTCAACGGCACCTGGGCGAAGAACACGCCGATCCCCAGCGACAAGTCGAGCTACGGCTCGTTCAACATCCTGTCCGACCTGTCGGAAGAGCGCACCCGCGGCATCCTGGAAGAGGCGGCGAAGGACAAGGGCTCCAAGATCGGCCGCGCCTACGCCACCTATGCCGACACCGCCGCGATCGAGGCCAAGGGACTGGCTCCGATCAAGCCCTGGCTCGCGCGGATCAAGGGGCTGAAGGACCGTGCCGCCTATCCCGCGCTGGTTGCCGAGGCGACGCGCGCCGGCATCGGGGGACCCTTCGCGGGCTATGTAGGCCAGGACGACAAGCAGCCCGAGGTCTACGCGCTGACGCTCGCCCAGTCGGGCCTCGGCATGCCCGACCGCGACTATTATCTGAAGCCAGACGCCAAGCTCGCGGAGACCAAGGCCGCCTATCAGGCGCACATCGCGCGCCAGCTGGCGAGCGCGGGGGAGCCCAACGCCGCCGCCCGCGCCGCCGCGCTGGTCGATTACGAGACAAGGATCGCGCAGGTCAGCTGGACGCGCGTCGACAGCCGCGACGCCACCAAGACCTACAACAAGATGTCCGCCGCCGATCTCCAGCGCATGGCCCCCGGCTTCGACTTCTCCACCTATTTCAAGGGTATCGGCGCGCCGGTCGACACGGTGATCGTGTCGCAGCCCACGGCCGTCGCGGGCATCGCCAAGCTGGTCGCCGCGGCCCCGCTCCAGGTCCTGCAGGACCAGTTGCTCGTCCGCTCGCTCGACGGTTACGCCGACGTGCTGCCGAGCGAGTTCGATCGCGAGCAGTTCGCCTTCTACGGCACCGTGCTGTCGGGCACGCCCGAGCAGGAGGCACGGTGGAAGCGTGCCGTCGCCTTCACCTCCGGCGCGCTCGACGACGAGGTGTCGAAGATCTACGTCCAGCGCTATTTCCCGCCGGAAACCAAGGCTGCGGCCGACAAGCTGGTCAGGAACGTCATCGCCGCGATGGACGCGCGCATCGACAAGCTGGAATGGATGACGCCCGCCACCAAGGTGAAGGCGCATGCGAAACTCGCCGCCTTCACGCCCAAGATCGGCTATCCCGATCGCTGGAAGGATTATTCCGGCCTCCAGATCAATTCGGGCGACGCCTTCGGCAACCAGTGGCGCGCCAACAATTGGCAGCAGGCGTATAACGTCCAACATCTCGGCAAGCCGCTCCAGCGCTGGGAGTGGGGCATGACGCCGATGACCATCAACGCCTACGCCAATTTCGGCATGGTCGAGATCGTCTTCCCCGCCGCGATCCTCCAGCCGCCCTTCTTCGATCCCGAGGCGGACCCGGCGGTCAACTATGGCGGCATCGGCGCGGTGATCGGCCACGAACTGAGCCACCATTTCGACGACCAGGGCGCCAAGTACGACGCCAAGGGCGAGTTGACCGACTGGTGGACTCCCGCCGACGTCGCCGCCTTCGCCCAGCGCACCGACGCGCTGGTGGCACAGTACAACGCCTACGAGCCGCTGCCCGGCCTCCACGTCAACGGCAAGCTGACGCTGGGCGAGAACGTCGCCGACCTCGCCGGCCTGACCGTCGCCTACGACGCGTACAGGAAATCGCTCGGCGGCAAGCCCGCGCCGGTGCTCGGCGGCTTCACCGGCGACCAGCGCTTCTACCTCGGCTGGGCACAGGTATGGCGGCGCAACTACCGCGAGGCGAACCTGCGCCAGCGCCTCCTCACCGATCCGCACTCGCCCTCCGAGCAGCGCACCTGGGTCGTCCGCAACCTCGACCCCTGGTACGCCGCCTACAAGCCTTCCCCTGCGCAGAAGCTCTACCTCCAGCCGCAACAGCGCGTCCGCATCTGGTAGGGGAACGCTTTTCCCCATCGTCATACCGGGCGTGATCCGGGGTCCATGGTTCCGCAAACGCTCAGGCCGGTGAACGCGCGGCACCATGGATGCCGGGTCAAGTCCGGCATGACGATGGGCGTTGGCGGTACGTCAATGGTCCTGCCGGCGGTGCGTCCTGCCTCGGCGGCATGACGATGGGAAGGTGGTGGGTGGAGCGCGATCGCTGCTGCGCGCTTGACGCCGCCCGCCGTCCCGGCGACCACCACCGCATGGCCAGCCTCACCCCGACCCGCACCGCCGCGATTGTCGCGACCCTCGCTGGCGCGGTGGCGGGCGGCGTGGTGCTCGCGGTCGCCGGCAGCTGGGTCGCCGCCGCCGGCTTCCTGGCCGCCGCCATCGTTTCCGCGGGCATCGTCGTCGCCTGGCGGCTGCTCGCACCCGTCGCCCCGCCCGGCGCGCGCGCACTCGATTGGTCGGTGACGCGCGAGGTCGCCGATGCGGGCGGCGATCCGATCGCCGTCACCGATCGCACCGGCCTTCTCGTCTGCGCCAACCACGCCTACGAGGCATATTTCTCGGACCTGCCGACGCCGCCCGGCCTGCCGCTCGACGACGACGCGGGTGAGCGGCTCGCCATCGCCGCCAAGGCCGCCTGGCGCGACGGACGTGCCGCCGCCGACCTCGCCCGCGGCGGCATCCCGCTCGCCGTCACCGTCACCCGCACCGGCGACGAGGCGGATCTGCTCGTCTGGCGCTTCGCCGAGCACCGCGAGGAGGACGTCGCTCGCCGCCTGGAGATCGCGCTCTCCACCCAGGTCGGCGAGCGGCTGGGCGAGGTCGGCGTGATGGCCGCGCTGCTCACCGCCGACGGCGAGGTCCGCAACGCCAACCGCGTCCTCTCGGCCCGTGCCCTGGGCGAGCAGGGCAGCCTCGTCGGCCGCGACTTCGCCCGCACCCTCATCACCGACAGCCGCGGCCTGGTTCGGTTCGAGCGCGAGGGGCTGGAGGGCACGCCGCTGCGCCTCGTCCAGCTGCCGCTGCCCGGTGTCGGCGCGGGCATCGGCGACGGGGCGATCCTGGTCGCGCTGCTCGACGACCATGACGACGCGCCCGCCGTCGGGGCGTCGGCGGCCGAGCATGTCCGCAGCCTCGTCTCGCTGATGCCGTTCGGGATCGCGCTGGTCGATCGCGAGGGCCGCTTCATCCAGATGAACGACGCCTTTGCCCGTGCCGCCGGCGTCGCGCCCGCCGAGGCGCCCGTCTATCCCGGCGACTTGGTCGTGCGCGAGGACAAGGCCGCGGTGGCCGACGCGATCCGCCGCTTCGCCGGAGGCGCCACCCACTCCGCCGACATGGCCGTCCGCCTGCGCGATCACCCGGACGAGCCGGTCGCGCTCACCATCGCGGGCGCGCGCGGCCTGGGCGAGGCCGCCGTCCTCCTCAGCCTCAAGGACAATTCGGAGGAGGTCCGCCTGAAGCGCGAGGTCGCGCAGGCGACCAAGATGCAGGCGGTCGGCCAGCTGGCGGGCGGCGTCGCGCACGACTTCAACAACATCCTCACCGGCATCCTTGGCCACTGCGACCTGATGCTGATGCGCCACTCGCCCGGCGACAGCGATTACGACGACATCCAGCAGGTCCGCACCAACGCCAACCGCGCCGCCAGCCTGACGCGCCAGCTCCTCGCCTTCTCGCGCCAGCAGACGCTGCGCCCGCAAATCCTGCAGTTACCCGACGTGGTCTCGGAAGTGTCGTCGCTCCTCCAGCGCGTGATCGGCGAGAAGGTGCGCCTCGACGTCAGCCACGGTCGCGCGCTCGCTCCCGTCCGGGCCGATCCGGGGCAGATGGAACAGGTCGTCGTCAACCTGGCGGTCAACGCGCGCGACGCGATCCTGGCAACGGGCACCAGCGGCACGCTCACCATCAACACCTTCGCCGTGTCCGCCGCCGACGTGCGCGCGATGGGCACCGACATCCTGCCCCCGGCCGACTACACCGCCCTGTCGGTCAGCGACACCGGCACCGGTATCCCTGCCGAGGTGCTGCCCAAGATCTTCGAGCCGTTCTTCACCACCAAGGAACTCGGCAAGGGCACCGGCCTCGGCCTTTCCACCGTCTACGGGATCGTCAAGCAGTCGGGCGGCTGGATCTTCGCCGATTCGAAGCCGGGGCAGGGCGCCACCTTCACCATCTACCTGCCCGTCCACACCGCCGCCGTCGCCGAGCCGCTGCGCACCGCCGCGCGCCCCGCTCCGCGCAGCGGCAGCTGGGGGCAGGGCACGGTGCTGCTCGTCGAGGACGAGGACATGGTGCGCGCCGTCGCCGAGCGCGCGCTGGTGCGCCAGGGCTACACCGTCCTCACCGCCGAGAACGGGGAGGCGGCGCTGGACCTGCTCGCCACCGTCGATCGGCCCGATCTGCTCATCTCCGACGTGATGATGCCGGTGCTCGACGGCCCCACCATGGCGCGCCGGGTGCGGGAGAAATACCCCGACATGCCCGTCCTCTTCATGTCGGGCTATGCCGAGGAGCAGCTGCGCCGCCTGATCGACATCGACCATGTCCGCTTCATGCCCAAACCCTTCTCGGTCCAGCAGCTCGCCGACGCCGCGCGCGACGCACTGGCGACGCGATAAGGCCTTTGTTGCCAAGCCGTTCCGATACCGGCTAGGGCGTGCGTGATGACCGCGCGCAAACAGATCCTGATCGTCGAGGACGAGCCCCTGATCGCCATGATGCTCGAGGATTTCCTCGACGTGCTTGATCAGGACGTCGCCGGCACCGCCGACAGCGTCGCCACCGCGCTTGAACGCGTCGGTGGCGGCGGTATCGACGCCGCGATCCTCGACGTCAACCTGCGCGGCGGCGAGAAGAGCACGCCGATCGCCGAGGCGCTGGCCGACGCCGGCGTTCCCTTCGTCTTCGCCACCGGCGGCGGCGACGAGAGCGTCGACGAACGCTTCCGCTCCCGCCCCGTCCTCCAGAAGCCGTTCACCATGGACGGCGTCGCCCGGGCGCTCGCCTCGCTGTAGCGGCTCGTCGGCCTTTCGCGGCGCCGATGTCCGCGCTTCGCCGCCACGCCCTGCTTCTCTCCGCCGTCGTCGCGGTGGTTCTCGTCGCGACCGCGCTCGGCGGCGGTTTCGCCGTCGCGACCACGCTTGTCGCCCTTCCGCTGGTCGCCCGGCGTTACGACAATCATACCGGCAGCCTGCTGCTCCTCGCCGTCCTGTTCGACCTCGTCGTCCTCGTCATGGTCCTGCTGATCGCGCTCATGGCGATGCACGGGCGGTAGCCGCCGCGCGGATCATAACGCAATCGTCACGGAACTCGGAGTGGGGGCGGCGCGCTTGCGCGATATGACCGACATAGCCCCATCGCCCGTCGCGATCGTCACCGGCGGCGAGTCCGGGATCGGCGCCGCGTGCGTCGTCGCCCTGGCCCGCACCGGCACTCGCGTCGTCTTCACCTATTTCAAGGATGTCGCCGCCGCGGCGCACGTCCGCGACGAGGCCGGTGGCGAGGCGCACGCGCTCCCCGTCCAATGCGACGTCGGCGACGAGCAGCAGGTCGAGGCGCTGTTCGCCGCCGCGGAGAAGGCGTTCGGCCGCGTCACCCGGCTGGTCAACTCGGCCGGGCTCAACATGAGCGGCGTCCGTCTGGTCGACATGCCGCTCGCCCAGTTCGATCGCGTGCTCCACGCCGACCTGATCGGCCCCTTCCTCACCTGCCGCCGCTTTGCCCAGGCGCTGACCAAACTGGGCAAGGGGCAGGGCAACGGGCAGGGTGGCCGCATCGTCAACATCTCGTCGATCCACGAACGCGCGCCGCGCGCCGGCGGCGTCGACTATGACGCGGCCAAGGGCGGCCTCGCGCAGCTCACCGCCACCCTCGCGCTCGAACTCGCGCCGCAGCGGATCGCGGTCAACGGCGTCGCGCCGGGAATGATCCTGACGCCGATGAACCAGCACGCCGTCGACGACGTCGCTTATCGCCGCAAGCTGGAGGCCAACATTCCCTGGGGCCGCGCCGGTACACCGGACGAGGTCGCCGCGCTCGTCGCCTTTCTCCTCTCGCCCGCCGCCGACTATATCACCGGCACCACCGTGACGATCGACGGCGCCCTGTCGCTCACCGTCGCGCAAGGGGCCTGAGAGAGCGTCATGCCGACCTACGCCGTGGAACAGATCGACGCCGTCACCATCGCGCCCGGCTCGCCGCTCGACGGCATGGACCTGATGAGCCCATACGTCTGGCGGGAGGGCGGCCGTTACCGGATGCTCGTGCGCGGCGTGCCCAATCCGATGGGCCCGCACGACCCGACCGGCGTGATCGCCGCGGGATGGAGCGACGACGGCCTCGCCTTCACCCTCGATCCCGATCTCGCCATCACGCCCGGCACCGACCCGGCCGATCCCGACGCGGGCGGGTGCGAGGACCCCACCGTCGTGATCGACGACGACGGCGGCTACGTCATCTATTATACCGGCGTCGATGCCGCCCGCACGCAGGGCGTGATGATCGTCGCCACCGGTTCGTCGCTGGATGCCTTGCGGAAGCGCCGCATCGTCCTCCCCGCCCCGCCGGGGGAGGGAAACATCAAGGAAGCCACCGTCGTCCGCACGCCCGCGGGCGACTGGCGCCTGTTCTACGAATATGCAGCGACCGAGGAGGGCGGCGTCGGCGCCTCCCGTATCGGTCTCGCCGGAGCGACGATGCTCCACGATCGCTGGACCTCCGTCGCCGATCCCTTTCCCATCCGTGCCGATTCCTGGGACAATTGGCACCTGTCGACCGGCCCGATCTGCAGGATGCCGAGCGCCGACCCCGTCATGTTCTACAACGGCGCCACCGTCGACGCGCGCTGGCGGATCGGCTGGATCAGCTTCTCCGACGATTATGCGACGGTGACGGGGCGGGGGCTCGAACCCGTCATCCTGCCGCCGCCACCTGTCGAGCGCGGCAAGACCGACATCGCCTTCGCCGGCTCGACCGTGGTCGAGGACGACATGATCTCGCTCTATTATTCGCTGGAGGACCGCACGCTGCGCCGCGCTCGCATCCGCTACTACGCGTAATAAGCTTGCGCCGAACCGAGGTCCGGCGACATAGGCGTTCGCCATGACCCAGTTCGACAAGTCCCGCCTGCCCAGCCGCCACGTCTCCGTCGGCCCAGAACGCGCGCCCCACCGCAGCTATTACTACGCCATGGGCATCTCGGAGGAGGAGATCGCCCGCCCGTTCGTGGCGCTCGCCTCGGCCGGCAACAACTCCGCGCCGTGCAACACCACGCTCGACGCGCAGGCCGATGCCGCGCAGGCGGGCGTGATCCAGGGCGGCGGCCTGCCGCGCCGCTTCAACACCATCACCGTCACCGACGGCATCGCCATGGGCCACCAGGGCATGAAATCCTCGCTGGTCAGCCGCGAGGTGATCGCCGATTCGGTCGAGTTGTCCGTCCGCGGCCATTGCTACGACGCGCTGGTCGGCTTTGCGGGCTGCGACAAGTCGCTGCCGGGCATGATGATGGCGATGCTGCGCCTCAACGTGCCCTCCGTCTTCGTTTATGGCGGCTCGATCCTCCCCGGCCGCTTCCAGAACCGCGATGTCACCGTGATCGACGTGTTCGAGGTCGTCGGTCGCTACGCCGCCGGCGCCTGCCCGCTGGAGGAGGTGCACGCGCTGGAGAAGGTGGCGTGCCCCGGCCACGGCGCCTGCGGGGGCCAGTTCACCGCCAACACCATGGCCTGCGTCGGCGAGGCGATCGGCCTGTCGCTGCCCAACAGCAACATGGTGCCCGCGCCCTACACCTCGCGCGAGCAGATCGCCGTCGCCGCCGGCGCGCAGGTGATGGAACTGATCGCGCGGCAACTGCGCCCGCGCGACATCTGCACCCGCGCCGCCTTCGTCAACGCCGCCCGCGTCGTCGCCGCCACCGGCGGCTCCACCAACGCCGCGCTCCATCTGCCCGCGATGGCGAGCGAGGCGGGGATCGACTTCGACCTCCACGACGTCGCCGACGCGTTCAAGTCGGCCCCCTACATTGCCGACCTCAAGCCCGGCGGCCGATACGTCGCCAAGGACATGTACGAGGCGGGCGGCGTCTACATGCTGATGAAGACCATGCTCGCCCACGACCTGCTCGACGGCGACTGCCTGACCGTCACCGGCCGCACGCTGGCTGAGAATATCGACCAGGTCACCTGGAACCCCGACCAGAAGGTCATCTACGACGTCGCGACGCCGCTCAGCCCCACCGGCGGCGTCGTCGGCCTGCGCGGCACACTTGCCCCCGACGGCGCGATCGTGAAGGTCGCCGGCATGCACCGCCTCCAGTTCGAGGGGCCGGCGCGCGTCTTCGACTGCGAGGAGGATTGCTTCGCCGCCGTCGAGGCGCGCGCGGTCGCGGAAGGGGAGGTGCTCGTCATCCGCTACGAGGGTCCCAAGGGCGGGCCCGGCATGCGCGAGATGCTGTCCACCACCGCCGCGCTCTACGGCCTGGGAATGGGCGAGAAGGTCGCGCTCATCACCGACGGCCGCTTCTCCGGCGCCACCCGCGGCTTCTGCATCGGCCATGTCGGGCCGGAGGCGGCGGATGGCGGCCCGATCGCGCTGGTCGAGGACGGCGACACCATCCGCATCGACGCGGAGGCGGGCACGATCGACCTCCTCGTCGACGACGCAACGCTCGCCGCCCGCCGCGCCGCCTGGCTCCCCCGCGTCAACGATTACGGCTCGGGCGCCTTGTGGCGCTATGCGCGCACCGTCGGTCCCGCCTGCAAGGGCGCGCTGACCCATCCCGGCGCGCGTGAGGAACGCCATGTCTACGCCGATATCTGAGATGCACCACCGTTGATCCCGCCCGACGGCCAGCCGATCCTCACCGCCGCCGCGATGCGCGCCGCGGAGCAGGCGCACGGCGACCTCTCCGCCCTGATGGACCGCGCCGGCCGGGCCGTGGCGCAGGCGGTGGCCCGGCTGGCGGGCCCGTCCCCCGTGCTGATCCTGTGCGGCCCCGGTAACAACGGCGGCGACGGCTACGTCGCCGCGGCCGCGCTCGCCGCGGCGGGCCACGCCGTCCGCCTCGCCGCCGTGGCGCCACCCACCACCGATCTCGCCCGTGCCGCCGCCGCGCGCTGGACCGGGCGCGTCGAGACGCTCGCCAACGCGCAGCCCGCCCCCGTGCTGGTCGACGCGCTGTTCGGCACCGGCCTCTCGCGCCTGCTTGGGCACGCGATCACGGCGCCCTGGCACCGCCTCGCCGCCGCGGCGCAACTCCACGTCGCCGTCGACCTGCCGAGCGGCATCGCAAGCGACGACGGCGCCGTCCTCTCCACGCCGCCGCCCGCGCAGGTCACGCTTGCCCTCGCCGCGCTCAAGCCTGCCCATCTGCTGCAACCCGCCGCGCGCTACGCCGGCACCGTCCGCCTGCTCGACCTCGGCATCGCCGCACCCTCGTCCTGCCACGCCATCGCCGCCCCGACCTTGCCCGAACCCGGCCCCGACAGCCACAAGTTCACCCGCGGCATGGTCGCGGTGGTCGGCGGCGCGATGGCCGGCGCGGGCGAGCTCGCCGCGCTCGCCGCGATGCGCGCGGGTGCCGGCTACGTCGTCCATCTCGGCGACGGGCAGGGGCCGCCGCACGCGCTGGTCCGCAAGCCCTGGAGCCCCGCCGCGCTCGACGATCCGCGCATCGGCGCCGTGGTGATCGGCCCCGGCCTCGGCCGCGACGCCGCCGCCCATACGCGGCTCGACGCCGCACTCGCCACCGACCGCCCGTTGGTCATCGACGGCGACGCCCTCCACCTGCTCGACCTCGACCGCCTCGCCGACCGCCAAGCCGCCGCGATCCTCACCCCCCATGCTGGCGAGTTCGCCGCGCTGTTCGGAAAAGGGCAGGGGAGCAAGATCGATCGCACCCTCGCCGCGGCCGCCCGCGCCCGCGCGATCGTCGTCCACAAGGGCCCCGACACCGTCATCGCCGCCCCGGACGGCCGCGCCGTGGTCGCTGGCGACGCCGACGATTGGCTCTCGACCGCCGGCAGCGGCGACGTGCTGGCGGGCGCCACCGGCGCGACGCTGGCGAGCGGCGTCGCCGCGCTGGACGCGGCCGCCGCCGCCGTCTGGCTCCACGGCCGGGCCGCGCGCCGCTGCGGTCGATCCTTCATTGCCGACGACCTCGCCGCCGCGCTATCGCGCGTCCGATGAGCCTCATCCTCCGCGTCGCCGCGCGCGGCGACGGCGTCGCCGACGACGGCCGCCACGCGCCTCTCTCCGCCCCCGGCGACACCCTGACCGATGCGGGCGAGGTCGTGCCCGGTCCGCACCACCAGGCGCCGCCGTGCCGTCACTTCCCCGATTGTGGCGGCTGCCAGCTCCAGCATCTCGACGACGAGAGCTACGCCGGCTTCGTCGCCGACCGCATCGCCGGCGCCCTCGACGCGCAAGGGTTGTCCGCCCCGCTCCGCCCGACGCTGCTCTCGCCCCCGCGCACCCGCCGTCGCGCGACCCTTCACGCCGAGCGTGGCCTGCTCGGCTTCACCGCCGAGGCAAGCCACCGCATCGTCGACATGCGCGAGTGCCACATCCTCGCGCCCCCGCTGTTCGCGCTCGTCGCGCCCCTGCGCGCGCTGTTCCAGAAGCTCGGGCTCAAGCGCCGCGCTGACGTCCATCTCGCGCTAGCCGACCAGGGCCCCGACATCCTCGTCACCGGCTTCGCGCCGGAAGGTCTCGCCGCCGCCGAGGCGATCACCGCCTTCTGCGAGCGTCACGCCGTCGCACGCCTCTCGCTCGACGACGGTCTCGGCCCGGAAACCCGCTGGGAACCGCAGCCCGTTACGATCACCCTCAGCGGCATCCCCGTCGCCTTCCCCCCCGGCGGCTTCCTCCAGGCGACCAGCCAAGGCGAGGACGCCCTCGTCGCCGCCGTTCGCGAGGCGGTGGGCGATGCGCGCACCGTCGCCGACCTGTTCGCCGGTCTCGGCACCTTCGCGCTCGCCCTGCCGGCCCGCGTCTACGCCGCCGAGGGTGCGCGCGACGCCATCACCGCGCTGAAGTCCGCCGCCGCGATGCGCGCCCGCCCGATCTTCACCGAGCATCGCGACCTGTTCCGCCGCCCGCTCACCGTCGCCGAGCTCGACCGCTTCGACGCGATCGTCCTCGATCCCCCGCGCGCCGGCGCCCGCGAACAGGCCGCGGCGCTCGCCGACTGCACGGTCGCGAGCATCGCCTACGTCTCGTGCAACCCCAGCAGCTTCGCCCGCGACGCCAAGGCGATGGTGGCGGGCGGCTGGCGCATCGACTGGATTCAACCCGTCGGCCAGTTCCGCTGGTCCACCCACGTCGAACTCGCCGCCCGCTTCGTCCGCTAGGCGCGGAGAGGCCCTCCATGAAAACGGCTGATCGAGAGTGCCGCTAGGGCGGATCGACATTCAACGCTTCGCCTCATCATCCACCCCGGCGAAGGCCGGGGTCCAGCTGGGAGACGCAAACGGTCGGTCGTCGCACCTCTTCCACGACCTTCCCGACTGGACCCCGGCCTTCGCCGGGGTGGAAAAATGCCGAATGTCGATCCGTCCTAAGAGGGTGATGACGCTAGGTTGACCCAGCACCGTTCGCCCTGAGCGACGTCGAAGGGCAGGTTACGAGCGCATCGCCTCGGGCCTGTGCTTCGACTTCGCTCAGCACAAACGAATCAGGGGGGGGGGGGCGTCATCGTGCCGCTAGCGCCGGCTCTGGATATCGAAACGACCACAACCCTCCGCGTCTCCGCGTCTCCGCGTGAACCAACCTTCTCCTCGCGTCCTCGCGCGAACACGCCGTCACCCCTCCGGATACACCGCCCCGGTGAAGAACAACCCATCCGGCGGCGCATTCAATCCCAGCCGCCCCCGATCCCGCGCCGCCAGTGCGTCGGCCACGTCGGACGGCGCCCACCGCCCCATGCCAACCAGCGCCAAGCACCCCACCATCGATCGCACCTGATGATGGAGGAACGACCGCGCCGCCGCCCGCACCGCCACCCGCTCGCCGACCCGCTCCACCGACAGCAGGTCCAGCGTCCGCACCGGACTGTCCGCCTGGCAATGCGCCGAGCGGAAGGTCGTGAAGTCGTGCCGCCCCACCAGCATCGCCGCCGCCGCCGCCATCGCTTCCTCGTCGAGCGGCTGCGGCACCTGCCACGCCAGCCCTGCCTCCCAGGTCAGCGGAGCTCGACGGTTGTAAATCCGATACTCGTACGCCCGGCCCAGGCACGAGAAGCGCGCGTGCCAGTCGTCCGCCACCGTCTCGCAACGGAGCACCGCCACCGGATGCGGCCGCAGCCGCGCGTTCAGCGCCTCCATCAACCGGAACGAGCCGATCGGCTTGGCGATGTCGCAGTGCGCCCGCATCGCCAGCGCGTGCACGCCCGCGTCGGTCCGCCCCGCCGCGTGCATCCCCACCGTCTCGCCGGTGATCGCCAGCGCCGCCGCCTCCAGCGCGCCCTGCACCGAAGGCCCGTGCGCCTGTCGCTGCCAGCCCATGAACGGCCGGCCGTCATATTCCACCGTCAGCGCGAACCGCGTCAAAGCTTCGTGCCCGACGCCACTGGAAAGCCCCGCAACATCTCCTCCGCCGACGATACGCCGCGCCCCGCGCGCTGCACCAGCGTCGGTCGGATCGCCCCGTCGCCGCAGGCAATCGTCAGTTGCTCGTCCACCGTCGTGCCCTCGCCGCCGGGAAAGCTGAACGGCAGCACGTCCGCCGCGAGCAGCTTCACCCGCTCGCCCGCCACCTCGAACCACGCGCCCGGCGCCGGGTTCATCGCGCGCACCAGCCGCTCGATCTCCACCGCGCTCCGCGTCCAGTCGATCCGCGCCTCCGCCTTGTCGATTTTGGCGGCATAGGTCACGCCCTCGTCCGGCTGCGGTGCGGCGGAGTGGCGATCGAGGTCGCCCAGCACCTCCACCATCAACCGCGCGCCCATCGCGGCCAGCTCCTCGGTCAGCGCACCGGCGGTCTTGCCTCCGATCGCCGTCCGCCCCTCCAGCCGCACCGGCCCGGTGTCGAGCCCCGCCTCCATCTGCATGATCCCGACCCCGGTCTCGGCGTCACCCGCCAGGATCGCCCGCTGCACCGGCGCCGCCCCGCGCCAGCGCGGCAGCAGCGACCCGTGCACGTTCAGGCAGCCGTGCCGCGGCGCCGCCAGCACCGCCCGCGGCAGGATCAGCCCGTACGCCGCCACCACGCCCGCGTCCGCGCCCAGCGCCGCGAACGCCGCCTGCTCGTCCGCCCCCTTCAGCGACACCGGCGTCCGCACCGCCAGCCCCAGCGCCTCGGCCCGGCGCTGGACGGGGGAGGGGGTCAGTTCGCGCCCCCGCCGCCCGCCCGGCCGCGGCGGCTGCGAGTAGACGGCGACGATCTCATGCCCGGCCGCGACCAGCGCGTCGAGCGTCGGCACCGCGAAATCGGGCGTTCCCATGAAGACGATCCGCATGGCCCGCCTTCACCACATCCGCGCCCGCGCGTCACCCCGAAGCCGTTGCCCGACCCGCGAAGATTCCGTCCTGCGGGCTCGTCGCGGCATGACGAAGCAACGTTGACCCGGCTGGCGTCCCGCCCGCCAAGTCGCCATATGATCGACCATGGCCTCTCCCGAGATCGAAGCGCTGACCCAGGCTCTCGCCCGGCTGCCCGGCCTCGGCCCCCGGTCCGCCCGCCGCGCCGTGCTCCATCTCCTCAAGAAGCGCGAGGCCGCGCTCGGCCCCCTGCGCCACGCGCTCGAACAGGTCGACGAGCGGCTGGAGACCTGTGCCACCTGCGGCAACGTCGACACCGCCAACCCGTGCGCGATCTGCGCCGATCCCCGCCGCGACGCGCGCGCGCTGTGCGTGGTGGAGGAGGTCGCCGACCTCTGGGCGCTGGAACGCTCGCGCCTCTTTCCCGGCCGCTTCCACGTGCTGGGCGGCCGCCTGTCGGCGCTCGAAGGCGTCCGCCCCGAGGACCTGTCGATCGACACGCTGGTCCGCCGGATCGAGGCGGGGGGCATCGACGAGGTCGTCCTCGCCATGAACGCCACGCTGGAGGGGCAGACCACCGCCCATTATCTCGCCGAGCGGATCGAGCGTTTCCCCGTCCGCGTCACCCAGCTCGCCCATGGCCTGCCCGTCGGCGGCGAACTCGACTATCTGGACGAGGGCACGCTCGCCCAGGCCCTCCGCGCCAGGCGACCGGTGGCCTGACCCGCTCCGTCCGGCAGACGGAAGCGGACTCCACCTTGACCGGCCAACCTCACCCGCATAGCGCCCCGCGCATGGCCGTCCTCCCCATCGTCGAGATTCCCGACCCGCGTCTCCGCCTCGTCTCCGCCCCCGTTGAGGCGATCGACGACGAGGTCCGCACCCTCGTTTCTGACATGACGGAGACGATGTACGCCGCCAGCGGCATCGGCCTCGCCGCCATCCAGGTCGGCATCGCCCGCCGCGTGGTGGTGATCGACCTCCAGGCGGAGGAGGACGCCGACGGCAAGCCGGTCCGCAACCCCGCCGCCTATATTAACCCTGAGATCGTGTCGGTGTCCGACGACCTGTCCACCTACAACGAGGGTTGCCTGTCGATCCCCGACCAATATGCCGAGGTGAAGCGCCCCACCCGCGCCGTCGTCCGCTGGCTCGACGAGACCGGCGCCCGGCACGAGGAGGAACTGGACGGCCTGCTCGCCACCTGCATGCAGCACGAGATCGATCACTGCGACGGCGTGCTCTTCATCGACCACGTGTCCCGCCTGAAACGCGACATGCTGCTCAAGAAGCTCGCCAAGCAACGCCGCCTCGCTTGACCAACGGCCCACCGTCACCCCGGACGGGGGCCCTCGCGTAACCCCTCCCGTCATGCCGGGCTTGTCCCGGCATCCAGAGCCACGAACGCCCACCCTGCTTGACCCTGGATGCCGGGACGAGCCCGGCATGACGGAACAAGACACCGGCACGACGACCCAGAATCGGGGCTGTCCCATCGCCGACGTTCGATCTATGTTCGCGCCATGACCCGCCTCCGCTCCTCCCTTCACCGCGCCGCAGCGACGCCCGCAGCCCACCGCATCACCTCCGGGACACGCGCATGACCGAGATCGCCGTCGTCGGCCTGCTCGCCCTAGTCGCCGGCCTCGCGCTCGGCTGGCTCCTCGCCGGCCGCCGCACCGGCACCCTCGCCAGCGACCTGGCGGTGGCCAAGGAACGCGCCGCCGACGCCGACCTCGTCCGCCAGGCCCGCGACGCGGTGGAGCGCGAGCGCAACCAGGCGATGCAGGACCTCGCCACCCACCGCGCGCAGGCGGTCGAGCGCCAGACCGCGCACGAGGCCGCCCTGCGCGAGGTCGGCGAACTCAGGGCCGCCGCGCACGACCTCGCCGCCCTCCGCGCCCAGTCCGCCGAGCGGGAGGCCGCACACGCCCAGGCGCTGCGCCAACTCCACGACGCGCGCGAGGCGATGACCCAGCATTTCGGCGCCGCCGCCACCAAGGCGCTGGAAGCCGCCCAGGCGCAGTTCCTCGACCGCGCGCAGCAGCGTTTCGCCGAGTCGGAGGCGGCGCAGGGCCAGCGCCTCGCCGCGCTCCTCCAGCCCGTCGGCGAGCGCCTCCAGCGCTACGAGGAAGGCGTCGCCAAGGTCGAGGCGGAGCGCCGCGACGCGTTCGGCGAACTGAAGGGCCAGATCGAGGCGATGCGCGTCGGCCAGGAGCGCGTGTCGGGCGAGGCCGCCAAGCTCGTCAACGCGCTCCGCAACGCGCCCAAGGCGCGCGGCCGCTGGGGCGAACAGCAGCTCCGCAACGTTCTCGAATCCTGCGGCTTGGCCGAGCACACCGACTTCCAGATGGAGGTCAGCGTCGCCGACGGGGAAGGGGGCCGCCTGCGCCCCGACGCCATCGTCCGCGTGCCCGGCGGCAAGTCGCTCATCATCGACGCCAAAGTGTCCCTGAACGCCTATCAGGACGCGTTCGGCGCGGTCGACGAGCGCGAGCGCCACGTCGGCCTGACCGCTCACGCCGCCTCCATGCGCGCCCATGTCAACGGCCTCGGCAACAAATCCTACTGGGCGCAGTTCGCCGACGCGCCCGAATACGTCGTCATGTTCGTCCCCGGCGAGCATTTCCTGTCCGCCGCGCTGGAGCACGACCCGACGCTGTGGGATTTCGCCTTTGACAAGCGCGTGCTGCTCGCCACGCCCACCAACCTCATCGCCATCGCCCGCACCGTTTCCGCCGTCTGGCGGCAGGAGAAACTGGCGCGCGAGGCGCAGGAGATCGGCTCGCTGGGCAAGGAACTCTACCAGCGGCTCGCGGTGATGGGCGGCCACGTCGCCCGGCTCGGCAAGAACCTCGACACGGCGATGGGCGCCTACAACGCCTTCGTCGGCAGCCTGGAGAGCCAGGTGCTGACCAGCGCCCGGCGGTTCGAGACGCTCAACATCGATCGCGGCGGCAAGTCGATCGACCCGCTGCCAATCGGTGAACAGGCGGTGCGCCCGCTGACCAAGCTGACGGTGGTGGACTAGATTCGATATCGATCAGGTGTATTCACTTTCGTTCGCGCTGAGCGAAGTCGAAGGGCACGCCTCCACAAAGTGCTTCGACTGCGCTCAGCACGAGGGTTATTAAAGCTGATCGAACCCGGCTTGAACCATCGAACCCTCGCCGCAGCCCCGCACTGTCCACTGGCTGACGGTGTTGGTGTCGATGGCGGTGTCGGGGAAAGGCCGATCGCTCATTACGTCATCGCACGGTCAATGCTGAATACGCCGCAGGTGCTTTCGTTTCGGCGTCGTAATCAACAGCCATTCGCGGAGTGTCTCGTTTCTCCATATTCATCGGGCAATTTCGCGAGAACCCACTCGGCAACGCCTTATGGGAAAGCCGGTCGGGCGCGATCCGCGCGATCGGCCGGGACCACTCGGCAGTTCCCCTAAATCTTCGCTTCCGAGGAAGCGATCTTCTCACGCGCCTGCAAGGGCGACTACGCCCGCGATGAGAACGCCGCATCCGGCCAAGCGCCAGAAGCCTGCAGACTCCCGCAGGATTGCCATTGCCAGCAAGGTACCCACCATCATCGACATCTCGCGCATTGGTGCCACGAGGCTGAGCGGCGCGCCGCTCCGCAGGGCGGCAAGGACAAGAATGTACGATAATGGCGACAGCAGCCCCACGCCGATCGCCAGCCACCAATGACCTTTCATGGCGATGAGCACCCGACGCGGGTTCGCGCCGACGAGCGGGGCCAACAGGAAGAAGCGCAGCAGGTTGGAGAACCAGTCGAGGATCACCGGCGTGATGCCGAGGACCTTCACCGCATAGGCGTCCACTACCGTGTAGGACGCGATCAGTCCGCCGGTTGCCGTGCCCCATCGGACACCGGCCTGGCCGCCGGGTCGCCGGAATGCAGATAGGTCGCCCCGGGTCGCTATCAGGCCGATCCCAACCACCACGAGCGCCAGCCCCCCGAGGCTGCGGCCAGTCGGCGCCTCACCGAGCAGCAGGATCGCGCCGATTGTCGACAGCATCGGTCCGGTGCCCCGCGCTACGGGATAGACAACCGACAGGTCCGCGATCTGATAGCCGCGCTGGAGGCACAGGCTGTAGGCAAGGTGGATCACGCCGCTGAGCAGCACGAACCCAATGCCTTCCGCGGTCCAAGCAACCGTACCGCGCCAGAGAAGGTACATCACCCATGGCGCATATCCGACGCAAGCGACCAGATTATAGGCGAAAACAAAGACCGGCCCCACCGAAGCAGCCTTCTTCGCGAGCAGGTTCCATGTCGCATGGATTACAGACGCGAAGATGATGAGAAAAAGTGAAGCAAGCGTCACGAGACCTCCCTTGGCGCGGCAGCGCCAGTTAATCTGGACGTCTCCTCACTTGGGCTTTTATCCCTTGGGTGCAGCCGCAGGATGCCCGCGGTCTCTGCAACGCTCGGTCCAGCGGCGATGCCAGTCCGGAACCCTAGTGCTACTTCGTCGATCCGACACAGCTATCGCAAGCTGACCCCGCCGATCAAGGCACGCCTCCATGGTTTCCCGAAACTCGATCTCAATCGGGACGGCTTCCGACGTCAGGCGGCATCCCGCCATCAGCCGGAACAGACCCTCATCATACGGTTTATACCGCCGGATTCCGACCGGAACGGCTCGGCGCGCCGCCGGCGCGATACCGGTCCGCCATGGCCGCGCTCGGCAGCGCGGCGCTCAGCATCGGGTGATCGCGAGCGGCGGCAGGTTCACCCCCGCCGCGGTCCGGCTCTCCAGCCGCACGCTGCCCTTCGCCTTCACCAGCGCGTCCACGCCCGGCTCGAAACAGACCGCCCGGCTCATCGTCGTCGCCATCGCCGCATCGCTGTAATCGCCGCGCCAGTCGGTCATGCCGGAGAGCGCCATCACCAGCACGCGCCCGTCCGCCTTGGCGCCGGTGATCGTCACCCCGCCGCCCAGCGACTTGGGCGCGCTCGCCAGGATGCGCTGCGCCGCCGTCGTCGCCAGCGTCTCGGGCGAGGCGGTCGCCGCCGCGTCCTCCTCGGCATGTCGGTTCGAACATCCCGCCAGCACCAGCGCCGCCACGATCATCCACCGCATGTCCGTCTCCTCAACCGCGCTGCTGCGCCAGCACCTCGTACGCCATCACCGCCGTCGCCACCGCCGCGTTCAGGCTGTCCGCCTTGCCCAGCATCGGCAGCTTGACCAGCGTGTCGCAGGCCGCGGCGTAGCCGGCGGGCATCCCCTGCGCCTCGTTGCCGGTCAGCAGGAACGTCGGCGCGGCGTAGTGCGGCGCACGGTAATCGTGATCGGTGTCCAGGCTCAAGCCCACCAGCTGTCCCGGCCCCTGGCGCAGCCACACCAAGAAGTCGCCCCAGGCGCACCGCACCACCGGCACCGTGAACAGCGCCCCCATGCTCGCCCGCACCGCCTCGACCGAGAAAGGGTCGACGCAGTCGCCGATCAGGATCAGCCCGCCCGCGCCCACCGCGTCGCCCGTCCGCAGGATGGTGCCGAGATTGCCCGGATCGCGCAGCCGCTCGGCGACCAGCCAGATGCCCGCCGCCTCGCGATCGAGCGCGTCCAGCGTCGTCTCGAACTCCTCGAACACGCCGACCACGGCTTGCGGATTGTCCTTGCCCGACAGTTTGGACAGAATGTCGGGCGTCGTCTCGATCGCGTCGCCGCCCGCCGCCTCCACCTCGTCCACCAGCGTCCGGACCAGCGGGTGCGCCGCGCTGGCCGCGGCGAAGAACAGCAGGGTCGGCAACCGCCCGCTCTCGCGCGCCTCGGTCAGGATGCGCAGGCCCTCGGCCAGGAAGCGCCGCTGCTCGCGCCGGTGGCGCTTGTCGCGCAGGTCGCGGACGCTCTTGACCAAGGGGTTGGAGTAAGCGGTGATCTCGCGCGGCACGGCGTCAGTCCTCGCCGAACTTGGCCTCGACCAGCTCCACCAGCGATGCCACCGCCTGTTCGGCCCCGTCGCCCGCGGCCGAGATGGTGATCGAATCGCCCATCGCCGCGCCCAGCATCATCAGCCCCATGATCGACGTGCCGGTGACGCTGCCGTCGTCCTTGCGGACGTGCACCTCACACGGCAGGCCGGAGGCGATCGTCACGAACTTGGCCGAGGCGCGCGCGTGCAGGCCGCGACGGTTGGTGATGAGCACGGTGCGCGAGACGCTCACGCCGCCGCCTCGCCCAGCACCTCGGACGCGACCGAGATGTATTTCCGTCCCGCCTCGCGCGCCGCGGCGACCGCCTCGACGACCTTCATCGACTTGCGCGCCGATCCCAGCCGGATCAGCATGGGCAGGTTCATGCCCGCGATCACCTCGACGCGTCCACGCTCCATCAGCGAGATGGCGAGGTTGGAGGGCGTGCCCCCGAACAGGTCGGTCAGTACGATCACGCCGCGGCCGGTGTCGACGGAGGCGATCGCGTCGGCGATGTCGGCGCGGCGCCCCTCCATGTCGTCCTCCGGGCCGATCGCGATGGTCGCGACGTGATCCTGGGGACCCACCACGTGTACCATTGCGGTCACGAACTCGTCGGCGAGTCGCCCGTGGGTCACCAGAACCAGACCGATCATAAAACGGATGCGCTACCCTCAGGAGGTGGCCGGCGGCCCTTCCAACGGGTCTTGCGGCGTCGCCCTCAAATCTCGATGCGAGACCGTGGGCGAAAAACCGCGCGCGCGCAAGAAGCTGCCGATCCGCTCGGCGACGTGGACCGACCGGTGTCTCCCCCCGGTACAACCGATCGCCACCGACACGTACGCCTTGCCCTCCGCCCGGTAGCGCGGGATCAGCAGCGCCAGCAGCTCTTCGATCCGCGACACCGCGGGCTCGTAGGCCGGGTCCGCCGCGACATAGGCGGCGACCTCGGGGTCGAGGCCGGTGCCGGGTTTCAGCGCGGGCACCCAGTGCGGATTGCGCAGGAAACGCATGTCGAACACCAGGTCCGCGTCGCGCGGCAGGCCGCGCGCGAAGCCGAAGGACGACAGGCTCAGCACCGGCTCCGCCGCGTCGTTCCTCGCGAAACTCGTCCGGATCAAGGCGGCCAGTTCGTTCGCGGACATGCTAGTCGTATCGACCAACTGGTCCGCGACGTCGCGCAACGGCCGCAAAAACCCCCTCTCCCGCGCAATCCCGTCGCTTGCCGGGCGGTCGACGGCGAGGGGGTGTCGCCGGCGGGTCTCGGCGTAGCGCCGCTCCAGCTCGCTACCGGCACAGTCGAGGAACAGCGTGGCGATCGCCTCGTCGTGCGCCTGCTGCCAGGCGGTGAGCCGCGTGGCGACGGCGCCAGGATCGAAGTCTCGCGTCCGGCTGCCGAGCCCCAGTGCCAGCGGCTGCGAGCCCCCTACCGCGGCTGCCGGCGGTGGCGCATCCAGTAATCGGTCGAGCAGCATCAGTGGCAGGTTGTCGACCACTTCCCAGCCGATATCCTCCAACGTCTTGAGGACGGTGGACTTGCCGGCTCCAGACAGGCCGGTGACGAGCAGGATGTCGCGCGATGCTTTCATGCCTCGGTATCCTGTCTCAGCGCGAGTTCGACTTTCAGCGGCGTGGAAGCCTCGAATGGATCGAGCGCGATCTCGCGAACAGAAATGCCCATGATCCAACGCATACGAGGATCGGGCATGCGGGGCACCGTCTCGTCCAGGCACACGCTCAGCGCGACGGGCACGCCGTCTACCGCCGGCATGGTGACGATGCCGATGCCGCGCACCTCCATCTTGCCGGCGATCGTCGACGGCGCGCTGGCCACCAATAGGCCATCGTGCCGAGCGACCAGCGTGTAATCGTCGCTGACCAGCGTCGCACCGCGATCGATCAGGCGAAGCGCGAGATCGGACTTGCCGGAGCCCGAGCGCCCCCGGATCAGCACCGCTCGGTCGTCGATCGCAACGGTGGAGGCGTGGATCGTCTCCGAACTCTGGTCGGCCATCAGTCATCCAACTCCGGTTCGGCGGCCGGCAGCCGGATCGCGAAGCGCGCGCCCGTCTCGTCGTTCGATCGCCCCTCCGCTACGATGCTACCGCCATGCGCCTCGACGATGGTCCGCGCGATCGCGAGACCCAGGCCCGAGTGCCGGCCGAACGCCTCGCCATCGGGACGTATCGAGTGGAAGCGCCGAAAGATCGCTTCGCGAGCGTGCGCCGGTACGCCGGGCCCCTGGTCCTCGACCAGCACGAGCACCGCATCGCCCCGCCGCCGTACGGCGACCTCGATCATACTGTTATCCGGCGAGAAGGAGAACGCGTTGGCGACGACGTTCTCGATCACCCGTTCCAGCCGCGCCCCTTCGCCCAGCACGATCGCCGGTGCCGTCGGCCCATCGTACCGGAAGTGGACGCCCCGCTCCACACCTCGTGCCTGACGATGGGCGAGCAGCGCCTCCACCATCGCGGCCATATCGACCATCTCGAACTTGGCGCGGCTCAACTGCGCGTCGAGCCGCGACGCTTCCGAGATATCGGTGATCAGCCGGTCGAGCCGATGCACGTCGTCCTGCACGATCGCCAGCAACCGTTCGCGAAGTTCCGGATCGCGTACCCGTTCCAGCCCGTCGACGGCCGAGCGCAGGGAGGCGAGGGGGTTCTTCATCTCGTGCGTCACGTCGGCGGCGAAAGCCTCGGTGGCGTCGATGCGGTCGCGCAGGGCCAAGCTCATGTCGGAGAGCGCGCGCGCGAGCATGCCCAGCTCGTCACGGCGCGACGGCAGACGCGGCACCACCACCTCGCGCGCACGCCCCAGGCGAACCCGCACGGCCGCGCGGGCGAGGCGCCGGAGCGGACGGACGATGGTGCGCGCCAGGAATAGCGACAGCAGGACGGAGAAGGCGGTAACGAGCAGCAACACGACCGACAGGCGAAAGCGCTCGATCCGCACCGTCCGCGTGATGTCGCGTGCGTTCACCGCCGTCAGGACCACCGTTCCGCCAGGCAGCGGGGCGGCGGCGGTGATGACCGGGGTGCGATCGGGAGCGCGCCACACGGTCGCGGCGATGCCGCGCTCCTCCCTAGCAACGCGCACTTCCGGCCAGCGCATCGGGTCGGTCCGGTCGCGATACAGCGGCGCGCGGGGGGCCTTCACCACCGTATCGATGACGCCGTCGAGGAAGCGTGCGACGCGCTGATCCCACCCCTCGCGATCGGGATCGATCAGGCCGAAGTTGCGAACGCCGAGTGCCCGGCTGTCCAGCTCCTTCCCGTCCGGCATTCTGACCCTGATCCGCGCGTCGGTGTCTCGCGCGAGCCGCCGGACGATCGTCGGGCGATCGGCGGGCGTCGCCACCGCGATCGCCTCGGCGATCAGCCTTGCCTCCCGCGTGGCCTGCAGCACGCGACCATCGACGATCCTGCTCCGGTACGAGTCGAGATAGAAGAAGCCGCCGGCGAGGAGCAGGAGGGCGAGGAGGTTGACGAGGAGGATGCGCTGCGTGAGCGAGATTTGCCCCGACCAGCGCAGGGCCAAGTCGCGCGGCTCCTCCTCGACGGTCACGTGCTCATTCTTCGGAGAAGCGGTAGCCCGCACCGTACAGCGTCTCGATCGAGTCGAACGCCGGATCGACCTCGCGAAATTTGCGGCGGACCCGCTTGATGTGGCTGTCGATGGTGCGGTCGTCGACGTAGATGTCGTCCTGGTACGCCGCATCCATCAGCTGGTTGCGCGTCTTCACCACGCCCGGCCGCTGGGCGAGCGCCTCCAGGATCAGGAACTCGGTCACCGTCAGCGTGACTGCGGCGCCCGCCCATTGGGTGCGGTGGCGCGCCGGGTCCATCGTCAGCCGTCCGCGTTCTAGCACTGCCGTCGATTGCCGCTCGTCGTCGCGCGCGACCGACGGCTCGGCGCGGCGCAGGATCGCGCGCACACGGGCGATCAGCAGCCGCTGGCTGAACGGCTTGGCGATATAGTCGTCCGCCCCCAGCGCCAGGCCCAGCGCCTCGTCCAGCTCGTCGTCCTTGCTGGTCAGGAAGATCACGGGCGTGTCGCGACGCTCGCGCAGGCGCCGAAGCAGTTCCAGCCCGTCCATCCGCGGCATCTTGATGTCGAAGATCGCGAGATCGGGAGGATTCTCGATCAGCGCCTTCAACGCGGCGTCGCCGTCCGAGTAGACGCGGGTGAGGAAACCTTCGGTCTGCAAGGCGATCGACACCGAGGTCAGGATGTTCCGGTCGTCGTCGACCAGCGCGATCGTTGCGGTCATGCCGCTCCGCTAGTCCAATCGCCTGCGCCGCTCAACCGGTGGGGCAGGAGTGTTGTCAGGTGATTGACCCGAATAGGGTGGCATCCTAAGGGCTCTGCCATGCTGTTGCATACGTATGCGACGCCAGATCGCGACGGATTGGGAAAAGGAAGCCTCCAGTGAACGAACGCATCCCCGAAGCGGGCCTCGAAGCACAGGGCATCGAGACGCGAGCGGACCTTCACTGGAACCTCGTGACCGCGCGCCTCGTCGAGGCCGCGGTCGCGGGCAAGGAGGGGAAGCTCTCCGCCGACGGTCCTTTGGTCGTCGAGACGGGCGCGCATACCGGCCGTTCCGCGCAGGACAAGTTCATCGTCCGCGATGCCGAAACCGACGCGACCGTGTGGTGGGGGAAGTCGAACAAGGCGATGGAGCCGGCGCATTTCGCCGCGCTCAAGGCCGACTTCTTCACGGCGCTGAAGGACAAGGAGGACCTGTATGTTCAGGACCTCTACGGCGGGTCGCAGCCGGAGCATCGCGTCCGCGTACGCGTCATCAACGAGCTCGCCTGGCACAACCTGTTCATCCGCACGATGCTGGTCCGGCCGCCCGAGCACGAATTGCGGACGTTCCAGGCCGATTACACGATCATCGATCTGCCCAGCTTCCGCGCCGATCCCGAGCGGCACGGCACCCGGTCGGAGACGGTGATCGCCGTCAACTTCACCGAGAAGCTCGTGCTGATCGGCGGCACCCGCTACGCCGGCGAGATGAAGAAGTCGGTATTCGGCATCCTCAACTATCTGCTTCCCCCCACCGGCGTGATGCCGATGCACTGTTCGGCCAATATGGGCCCGAACGGCGACACCGCGGTGTTCTTCGGCCTGTCGGGCACCGGCAAGACGACGCTGTCCGCCGATCCTGCCCGCGCGCTGATCGGCGACGATGAGCATGGCTGGTCCGACACCGCCGTGTTCAACTTCGAGGGCGGTTGCTACGCCAAGATGATCCGCCTGTCGGCCGATGCCGAGCCCGCGATCTTCGCCACCACCAAGCGGTTCGGCACGGTGCTCGAGAATGTGGTGATGGACAAGCTGACCCGGCAGCTCGATCTGGACGACAACAGTCTGGCCGAGAATAGTCGCGGCGCCTATCCGATCGACTTCATTCCCAACGCGTCCGACGAGAATATGGGCAGCGTGCCCAGCAACATCGTCATGTTGACTGCCGACGCGTACGGCGTGTTACCGCCGATCGCCAAGCTGACGCCCGACCAGGCAATGTATCATTTCCTGTCCGGTTACACCGCGCGCGTCGCGGGGACCGAAATCGGCGTGACCGAACCGGACGCTACCTTCTCGACCTGTTTCGGCGCGCCGTTTATGCCGCGCCACCCCTCAATCTACGGCAATCTGCTGAAGGAGCGGATCGCGCGCGGCAACGTCGATTGCTGGCTGGTCAACACGGGCTGGACCGGCGGCAAGTACGGCACCGGCCACCGCATGCCGATCAAGGCGACGCGCGCGCTACTCAATGCGGCGCTCGACGGCAGCCTCAACGACGCGGAATTCCGCACCGATTCCAATTTCGGCTTCAAGGTGCCGGTATCGGTGCCGGGCGTCGACCCGGCGATCCTCGATCCGCGCGCTACCTGGGCCGACAAGGAGGCGTACGACGCCACCGCGGCGAAGCTGGTCGACCTGTTCGTCGAGAATTTCGCGCAGTTCGAGAGCCATGTCGACGAAGGTGTGCGCCAGTCCGCACCGGGGCTCGCGCAGGCGGCGTGACGGGGGTAACGGGAGCGGCATGAACACCGCTCCCGATCCGCAATTCTTCTCATCCTTCGACGGCACGCGCCTGGCCTGGTACGAGCTCGGCAACGGCCGTCCCGTGGTGCTGATCCACGGCTATTTCTCCGACGCGTTCACCAATTGGATCCGGTACGGCCATGCCGCGGCCATCGCGGCGGAGGGATGCCGGGTCATCATGCCCGACCTGCGCGGGCATGGTGCGAGCGATCGACCGCATGATGCGGCGGCCTACTCGCCGGACGCATTGACCCGTGACGGGCATGCGCTGATCGCCCATCTGGGGTTGAGCGACTATGATCTCGGCGGCTACTCGCTCGGTGCACGAACGACGTCGCGGATGCTGGTCACCGGCGCCACGCCCAAGCGGATCGTGTTCGCCGGCATGGGGCTGGAAGGGCTGACGCACACGGATCGGCGCGTGGCGCATTTCCGCAATATCCTGACCCAACTGGGCAAACACGAGCGCGGCAGCCCGGAGTGGCTGGCGGAGGCGTTCCTGAAGACGACCAAGGGCGATCCGCAGGCGCTGCTCGGCGTGCTGGACACCTTCGTCGACACTGCGCCGGACGACGTCGCGCGCTTCGCGCAACCGACGCTTGTCGTCGCGGGGGACGAGGATGGGGACAATGGATCGGCGCCCGCCCTTGCCGCAGCTTTGCCCAACGGCCGCTACGTGGAGGTGCCCGGCGGCCATATGAGCTCGGTCGCGAAGACGGAACTGGGCCAAGCGATTGCCGCATTCCTGGCGGCTTGACCCGTTACCGCGCCAGCGCGATGGAATCCCCATAATATATCGAGAGGATGGCATGAACCGTACCACCACGACGCTCGGCATGGTCGCTGCGCTGCTGTGCACCGCCGCTGCACCGCCGCCTGCACCGGCGCCGCAGCAGGCCGCGGGCACGACGTCGGCGCAGGCCGATGCCTTCGTCGCCGAGGCGGAGAAGCAACTCGCCGCCGCGTCGGTGCCGAACAATCAGGTGAACTGGGTCAACGCGACCTACATCACCGACGACACCGACGCGCTCGCCGCCTCGTCGAATGCCGCGCTAACCGAGCTGCAGGTCAAGCTCGCCAACCAGGCCGCGACCTTCGCGAAGACGCCGGGTCTGTCGTATGACACGAAGCGCAAGCTCGACCTGCTGCGCGGCGGTATCGTCCTGCCCGCACCCGATCGCCCCGGTGCTGCCGACCAGCTCGCGACGCTGACCACCAAGATGTCGTCCGCCTACGGCAAGGGTCGTGGTACGCTCGACGGCAAGCCGATCAACGGCTCCGATATCGAGGCGGCGATGGGGACGACACGCGATCCCGCCAAGCTGCAGGAGATGTGGACCAGCTGGCACGACAATGTCGGCGCGCCGATGCGGGCGGATTACCGGCAGATGGCGACCCTGGCCAATGAAGGGGCGAGAGGGCTCGGCTATTCCGATGTCGGCGCGATGTGGCGCTCCGGTTACGACATGCCCCCCGAGCAGTTCGCCGCCACGACCGACAAGATCTGGAACGAGGTCAAACCGCTCTACCTCGCGCTCCACACCTATGTCCGGTGGAAGCTCAACGAGAAATACGGCAACGCCGTGCAGCCAAAGACCGGGCCGATCCGCGCCGACCTGCTCGGCAACATGTGGGCGCAGGAATGGGGCAACATCTACGACGTCGTCGCACCGAAAGGTGCCGGCGACCTCGGCTACGACGTCGGCGACCTGCTCGTCGCCAAACAATATGATCCAACGCGGATGGTCAAGCAGGGCGAGAGCTTCTACTCGTCGCTAGGCTTCCAGCCCCTGCCTAATACCTTCTGGCAGCGCTCGCAGATCGTGAAGCCCGCCGATCGGGAGGTGATCTGCCACGCCTCGGCCTGGGACATCGACAATCAGGACGATATCCGGATCAAGATGTGCACCAAGGTAAACGGCGACGACTTCGTCACCATCCACCACGAGCTCGGCCACAACTACTATCAGCGCGCGTACAAGGCGCAGCCGTTCCTCTACAAGAACGGCGCCAACGACGGCTTCCACGAGGCAATCGGCGACACGATCGCGCTGTCGATCACACCCGACTATCTGGTGAAGATCGGCCTGCTCGACCAAGCCAAGGTATCGGGCGCCGATAAGGACACGGGGCTGCTGCTCCGCCAGGCCATGGACAAGGTCGCCTTTCTGCCGTTCGGCCTGTTGATCGACAAATGGCGTTGGCAGGTGTTCTCGGGTCAGGTGACGCCGGCCAATTATCAGGCGGGCTGGGACGCGCTGCGCCTCCAATATCAGGGCGTGAAGCCGCCGGTCGCGCGGGACGAGAGCAAGTTCGATCCGGGTGCCAAGTACCACGTCCCCGCAGGCGTCCCCTACACGCGTTACTTCCTGGCGCGGGTTCTCCAGTTCCAATTCTACGAGGCGGCTTGCCGTCAGGCCGGATGGAAGGGACCGCTGCACCGCTGCTCGTTCTTCGGCAACAAGGAAGTCGGCCAACGTCTGAATGCGATGCTGGCGATGGGGCAGTCGAAGCCGTGGCCCGATGCGTTGCAAGTGTTCACCGGCAGCCGCGAGATGTCGGGCAAGGCACTGATCGCCTATTTCGCGCCGCTGAAAACCTGGCTCGACCAACAGAACCGCGGCAAGCCGCAAGGCTGGTAAGATGTGAGCCGTGTGCCGCCGGATAGCGGCGGCGCACGGTTGAGTAGCTCCTCAGCCCGTTCACGTGAAACTTCTCGCAGGCCGTGCCGCGCTGTCCGCAGCGACCGCCATGCAACCAGCTTCTCGCTATGCCTTGTCGGGAACGGTATTCTCGTCCGCGATACCGGCCCGGAACGAGGCGCTTGAGTCTTTGCCGTCAGGTTGATGTGCCTTGCCATCCTTCGGCGTCGCCGGATCGGATGGTTTGGCGCTGCTTCCGCGCAGGGTAAGCAGGGCGGCCGCCGCCGCACCGGCTGCGGCCAGTCCGCCTGCGATCGCCGCTGCACCCCACTTGCCGCCGACCCTGTCCGTCGCGCTCTTGGCGGCGGTCACCGCCTTCGACTTGCGCGCAGCGGGGCTCGCCTGCCGCTTGGTCGAGCGGGGTTTGGCAGGTGCCTTCGCCTTCTTGACAGGAGCATCGGCGGCCTTCGCGGCGGTGCTGCGCGGCTGGGCCGACTTGGCGGGAGTGGTGGACCGACGACGAGCCGGCTTCTTGGCGGGCGGCGTGTCGGTGCCGGGGGTGTCGGTATCGGCCATCGACGGCTCTCCTCTGGAATGGATCGAACCGTAACGCTAGCGTCATGGAATGGTTGCGGTCAGCGCAGCCGTCGCACGAACGATCGCCCCCCCTCGCGCTGCTCGATCTGGAAATTGGGAACCGAGGCGATCAGGTCGGACAGGCGGCGGTAGCCGTAGTTTCGGACGTCGAAGCTCGAGCGATTGGCGGCGAGCTGCCCCATCGCCGCGAGGCTGACGAACCCTTTCTCGTCGCGCTTCGAGGCATCGTAGGCGTCGATCAGCAGCTGGAGCAATTCGGTATCGACGGGCGATTTCCGCGTCGGCCGCGACACGGCGATCGGCGGCGGCAGCGATTCGGCGATCGGCACGTCGGTGGTGACGGGTTTGGCCGGTTGGGAGACGGGGGCGGGGGAGGGTGCCGCAGCGGCAGGTGCCGTGGCGTCCGTCGGCGTCTCTTGCTCGGCCGCGCTAGGCAGTGCGGCAACGTCGATGAAGCGGGTGCAGGCGCGGCGAAATGCCTCGGGCGTGCGCATCGTGCCGAAGCCGTAGACGGGAATTCCCTCCTGCCGAATACGCATGGCCAGCGGCATGAAATCGCTGTCGGACGACATGATCCCGAACCCTTCCACCTTGCCGCGGAAGAGCAGATCCATCGCGTCGATGGTCATCTTCATGTCGGTGGCGTTCTTGCCCTTAGTGATGTCGAATTGCTGCTGCGGCTCGATACCATGGCGCACGGTCATGTCGCGCCAGCTCTTCAGTTCCGACTTCATCCAGTTGCCGTAGACGCGGCGGACGTTGACCGTGCCGAGTTCGGCCAGAACGGTCAGCACCGGGTCGAGCGTCGACGCCTGCGCATTGTCGGCGTCGATCAGGAGGGCGATGTTGCGGGTGGGAGTCTCGTCCATGGCGCCCTTGTCGCTGGTCCGGCGCCCACCCGCAAGGCGTCACCCGTTCTGGCCGCGGCGATCGCTGTCGTAGGATTGGTTGTTGGCGATGTCGTCGGCCTTCTCGGCGCGGGTAATCGCTTCGGGATCGTCGACGGCGCGAGTGAGATCGGCCTGCGAGCCGATGTCGGTCTGGAGCGCGCCGCCGGCGCTGCCGGCAACGGCATCGGTATCCGCCTCGGCGACGGCGGCGTCGATCATCTTGGAGTCGTCGTGATCGCGAGCGGAGGTGGTGCGGGGGTTCTCGGCCATGGGTACTTCTCCTTCCTCGCCCGAACGGGTGAGGGGAGGCGAGCGTTCCTCGCGGCACGGGTAGCGGAGGGATACCACCTCATACTCGCGGTCACCGGCAGGAAGGGTGACGCGGCGCAGGTCGCCGACGGCGGCGCCGCGCAGCGCGCGGGCGAGGGGAGCGTTCCAGCCGATGCGGCCGGCGCCGGCGTCCGCCTCGTCGTCGCCGACGAGGGTCAGGACGCGTTCATTATCGTCCTCGTCGGCGATGGTGACGGTGGCGCCGAACCAGGCGCGGGTGCGGTCGGGCTGCTGCGCGGGATCGACGACCTTGGCGGCCTTCATCCGCTTGGACAGCCAGCCGAGGCGGCGATCGATCTCGCGCAGGCGCTTGCGCCCGTAGATGTAATCGCCGTTCTCCGAGCGGTCGCCGTTGCCCGCCGCCCAGGCGATCGTCTCGACCAGCGCCGGGCGCTCGGTGGCGAAGAGCCGGTCATATTCCTGGCGCAGTGTCGCGTAGCCGGCGGGGGTGATGTAGTTGGGACGCGGCTCCATCAGCCGGGGCGCGACTTGCCGAGGTACCAGCTGAGCCGGGTCGCGCCCGTGCTCTTGGCGCGAGCCGGGTTCATCAGGTCGTAGACGACGGCGTTCTCCAGCACGCGCTGCACGTAATTGCGCGTCTCCGAATAGGGGATCGCTTCTACCCAATCGACCCAGTCGACCGTGCCGGTGCGCGGATCGCCATTCGCACGCAGCCACTTGTTCACGTTGCCGCCCCCCGCATTGTAGGCGGCGATCGCCAGGGGGTAGCTGCCATAGGTGGCGAAGACGCGCGCGAAATAGCTGGAGCCGAGCATGATCGAGATCGACGGATCGCTCGACAGCTGCTCGGGCGTGAAGCTGAGTCCGATTTTACCGCCCTGCTCTCGCGCGGTGGCGGGCATCAGCTGCATCAGACCGCGCGCGCCCGCGCCGGAGACGGCGGCGCGATCGAACTGGCTTTCCTGCCGGGCGATGGCGTGGATGATCGTCCAGCGATCCTCGTATCCGGCCGGAACCGGCACGGTCGGGAAGCCAAGCGCCGAATAGTCGGTCAGCCCGTTCTGCATCGCGCTGCGGCCGACCATCACGCCCAGATCAGGCCGACCGATGTCGCGCGACAGCTGCTCGGCGAAGAGATGATCGCTCTCCGTGGTGGCATCGGCGGCGATCTGGCGGACGAAAGCGGTCTGGTCCTTCCACTGGCCGATCTGGCCCAGGAAGCGCGCCGCCTGCACCGTCTCACGCGCGTCGAAACGGGCGCGGGCGGCGGGGTCGAGCGCGGCGCGCGAGACGGCGGGCGGTGCGACCAGCGGCCGGCCCGTGCGCTCCAAGGCGAGTTGGCCGTAGAACTGGTCGCGATAGGCCGCGGCCTGGTCATAGAAGGCGGTCGCCTGCGGCGCGAGCCCGGCCGCCTCGGCAGCACGACCCGCCCAGTAGAAGCCTTTGGCGCGCGTTTGCGGCGCCTGGCTGCCGCGAGCGTAGCGTTCGAACAGGGGCATCGCGTCGGCGGGGCGGCCGAGCTTCTTGAGCGCGGCCTGGCCGGCGAGCCAGACCAGCGAGGTATAATCGTCGCGCTCGCCGTACGGCTTCTTCGACACGTCGGTGCCGGCAGGATAGGCGTCGTCGACCTGGCGGCCGATGTCGTAGGCCTGCTGCCAATTGCCATCCGCGGCCGCGCCGCGCGCGTTGACGAGCAGCACCTCGTACCATTCCTCGACGTTGCCGGGGCGGGTGGTGAGGCGGCGCGGCTGCGCCAGCCAGGTGCGCGCGGTGGGCGACAGCGTCTCCCGCAGCCAGGTGGCGCGGTCGGCGACGTAGCCGGGATCGCTCGCGTACAGCGCCTGCGTAGAGGCGGACAGCTCGGCGGCGTTGGACGCCTTGGTGCGGAAGGCGAGCCGGGCCTCGAACACGGGGCGACGCGCGGGGCTGGTGAGGATCAGCTGGCGCTGCGCGGCGCCGAGCGCGCCCTGCCACAGCAGCGCGTCCATGCGCGCGTCCTGATCGTCGGGCGAGAGGGCGCCGGGAAAGCCGCTCAGCACCGCGCTCTCGTCGGCGGAGGAGAGGGTGCCCATCCGCCAGGCGGCGCGCGCCGCGGCGTTGGCGCCGGCGACGTCGCCGGTGGCGAGCAGCGCGCGTGCCTGCGCCACCGTGCCGGCGGCGGTGAGCGGCGGAAAGCGGCGGAAGAAGGCGGCGACGCTCACCGGATTGCCGGTGCCGAGCCCCGCCTGCCGCTCGGCCGCGCGGCGGTTGGCGGTCTCGCCGGGCCAGCCGGGATGCGCGGTGACGAACTGGGCGTAGCTGTCGAACGGCAGCGCGTCGGTCTGCTGGAGTGCCCGCCACTGCGCCAGCGCCGACGCGATGGCGGGTGACACCGGCGGGCGGGCGGTGGCGGAAGGCGTCAGGGCACCGGCGGCTTGGCGGTTCGCCGCCTCGGTCGCGGCGGCGTCGCTCTGGCCCTGTACCAACTGGGGCATCGCGTGCGGCAGCGCGGCGGCGGCGCCCGCGGCGGTGAGGAGCAGGAGCGGCAGCTTGGCGGATGCGATCATGTGGACAGGATAGGGATGCAACCCGTATCTGTCCTGAACGAATTCACGATTTCGGCGCGAAGAGGCCCCCTTCCATGTTCTCCGGTTCCATTCCTGCGCTGGTCACCCCGTTCGACGATGAAGGGCGGTTCGACGAGGCAGCGTTTCGCGACCTGGTCGAGTGGCAGATCGCGGAAGGATCGTCGGCGCTGGTCGCCTGCGGCACCACCGGCGAGGCGGCGACGCTGGACAAGGACGAGCATTTCCGCGTGGTGCGCGTCTGCGTCGAGCAGGCGAGGGGCCGCGTGCCGGTGATCGCGGGTGCGGGATCGAACGACACCGCGGTCGCGGCGGCGAACTTGTGCGCGGCGAAGGAGGCGGGAGCGGCCGCGGCGTTGATGGTGCCGCCTTATTACAACCGGCCGGGGCAGGAAGGCATCTTCCGCCATTTCGAGGCGCTCGCCCCCGCGTCGCCGCTCCCCATCGTGCTGTACAACGTACCCGCACGCACGGTGACGGACATCCTGCCGCAGACCGTGATCCGCATCGTCGAGGCGTTCCCGACCGTCTTCGTAGCGATCAAGGACGCGAGCGGCGCACTGGCGCGGGTGACGCAGCATCGACTGGCGCTCCGTGACGGCTTCGTCCAGCTGTCGGGCAACGACGACCTGTCGCTCGCGTTCAACGCGATGGGCGGCGTCGGGTGCATCTCCGTCACCGCCAATGCGGCCCCGCGGCTGTGCGCCGAGTTCCAGGCGGCGTGCGCGAGTGGCGACCACGCGGCGGCGCTGGCGCTGCACGAGCGGCTGTACCGGCTGCACGACGCGATGTTCGTCGATGCCTCGCCGGGGCCGGTCAAATACGCGCTGACCCGCGTGCGACCGGGCTTCCCGCCGGCCCTGCGGCTGCCGATGACGCCCGCGAACGAGGCGGCGCGCGCGGCGGTGGACGCCGGATTGAGCGCGGCGGGCCTCGCCTGATCGAGACGCTGTCGCCGGGCGAGGCGCGGCGGATCGCGCTGGCGGCACAAGGGTTCGGACGCGCGCGGCCACCTGTCGTCACCGCCGCCGCGCTCGGCCGGACGATCGAGCGGCTGGGACTGCACCAGATCGACAGCGTCAACGTCGTCGTGCGGGCGCATTATCTGCCCGCCTTCTCGCGCCTCGGCAGTTACGACACGGCGCTGCTCGACCGTACGGCGTGGGGGGAGCGGCGGTCGCGGCGGTTGTTCGAATATTGGGCGCACGAGGCGTCGCTGCTGCCGCTCGATCTGCATCCGCTGCTGCGCTGGCGCATGGCGCGGGCGGACCGGGGCGAGGCGGGATACGCCAGCATGCGTGCCTTCGCGGGCGAGCGGCGGGGCGAGGCGATCGCGCTGCTCGACCGTCTGCGCGGTGAGGGGCCAATGGCCGCGTCGCAGCTGGAAACGGGGCGGCCCGGCTGGTGGGAATGGAGCGGTGCCAAGCGGGCGCTGGAATGGCTGTTCTACGCCGGCCACGTCACCACCGCGACGCGGCGGCGCAATTTTGAACGAGTGTACGACCTGACCGACCGGGTGATCCCGGCGGCGGTGCTCGACCTGCCGACACCCGACGAGACGACGGCGCAGCGGATGCTGGTGGAGCGGGCGGCGCGCGCCATGGGTGTGGCGACGGCGGGGGATCTGCGCGACTATTTCCGGCTCGGCCCCGCCGACGCGCGGGCGGCGGTCGACGCGCTGGTGGAGGAGGGCACGCTGGTGCCGGTGACGGTCGCGGGCTGGCCCGCGGCGTGGCGGCATCGCGACGCGGTGATACCGCGGCGGGTACGGGCGGACGCGCTGCTCGCGCCGTTCGACCCGCTCGTCTGGCGCCGCGAGCGGGCGGAGCGGCTGTTCGGCTTCCGTTACCGGATCGAGATCTACGTGCCGGCGGAGAAGCGGCAGTTCGGCTATTACGTGCTGCCGTTCCTGCACGGGGACCAAATGGCGGCGCGGGTGGACGTGAAGGCGGATCGGCAGGGCGGACGGCTGCTGGTCTACGCGGTGCATCTGGAGGAAGGCGCGGCGTCCGACACGCGCGAAGCGCTGCTGGTCGAGCTCGACCGGATGGCGGCGTGGCTCGGGCTGGACCGGGTGGTGATCGCCTGACCGGCGGTCGCTTTCACACCAGTTCCGGCGTCTTCGCCTCCAACGCGTCGAGGAACAGGCCGCACCACCAAAACACGTCCTCGCGGCGGACGCCTTCGATCAGAGCCTGCCAGCGGCGCAAGCGTTCCTCGCGCGGCATGGCCAGAGCGGTGACGATCGCGTCGGCCATCTCCTCGGCGCTGTAGGGATTGACCAGCACCGCCTCCGTCATCTGCTGCGCGGCGCCGGCAAAGACGGACAGGACGAGCACGCCGGGATCGGTGGGGTCCTGCGCGGCGACGAACTCCTTGGCGACCAGGTTCATGCCGTCGCGCAGCGGGGTGACCAGCGCGATGCGGGCGGAGCGGTAAATGCCGGCCAGTTCCTCGCGCGGGTAGCCGCGGTTGACGTAGCGGATCGGCGTCCAATCGATATCGGCGTACTCGCCGTTGATGCTGCCCGACAGCGCGTCGAGATCGGTGCGGATCGCCTGATAAGTATCGACCTTCTCGCGGCTGGGCGGCGCGATCTGGAGGAAGCTGGTCAGGCCGCGCCGGTCAGGATGGTTGGCGAGGAAACGCTGGTAGCCGAGGAACCGTTCGCGCAGCCCCTTGGAATAATCGAGCCGGTCGACGCCCACGACCAGCGCGCGGCCGGTGGCGGACATGTGCATCCGGTCGCGGGCGAAGCGGGCCTCCGCACTCTCGGCCGCGGCCTCGTACTCGGCGGTGTCGATGCCGATAGGCGCGACGATCGCGCGGATGCTGCGGCCGTCGGCGGTCACCGTCTCGCCATCCACGGTGCCGCCCATCATGCTGGTGACGTAGTGGTGGAAGCTGTCGAGCCAGTCGGCGGTGTGAAAGCCGACCACGTCGTAGGCGAACAGCGACTCGACCAGCTGCCGATGACTGGGCAGTGCGGTGAGCAATCGCGTCGGCGGCCAGGGCGTGTGGAGGAAGAAGCCGATCCGGTTGGAGACGCCGCGTTCGCGCAGTTTCCGCCCGAGCGGGATCAGGTGATAGTCATGGACCCAGACGAGGTCCTCCTCGCCGACCAGCGGCAGCACGGTGTCGGCGAAACGATCGTTGACGCGGGCGTAGCCGCCGGCGAAGTCGCGCTCGAACTCGGTCAGGTCGATCCGGTAGTGGAACAGCGGCCAGAGTGTGCGGTTGGCGAAGCCGTTGTAATATTCGTCGATATCCTGTTCCTCGAGGTCGATGGTCGCGGTGGTGACGCCGGCGCCCTCGTGCCGGTGGATGTTGCCGGTGAAGCTCTCCACCGTGTCGCCCGACCAGCCGAACCACAGGCCGCCATGCTCGCGCAGCGCCGCCTGCAGCGCGACGGCGAGACCGCCCTGGTTGCCGCTCTCGCCGCCCTTGGGCACCGCGACGCGGTTGGAGATGACGATCAAGCGACTCATCGCACCGAACTCCAGGGTTTGCTGAGCAGGCCGGCACAGTTGATGAGGCCGACCAGCGAGTACGTCTGCGGGTAGTTGCCCCACAGCTCGCCCGTCTTCGGGTCGATATCTTCCGACAACAGACCGGCGGGGGTGCGGCGGGCGACCATCTCCTTGAACAGGGCGCGCGCGTCCTCGTCGTCTCCGGTGGCGTGCAGCGCCTCGATCAGCCAGAAGGTGCAGACGTTGAAGGCGGTCTTCGGAAGGCCGAAATCGTCCTCGGTGTCGTAGCGGAGCATGGTGGAGCCCCGCCGAAGCCCCTTCTCCACCGCGTCCAGCGTACCGAGGAAACGGGGGTCGTCGGGCGCGAGGAAGCGCAGGTCGAGCAGCTCGATCAGGCTGGCATCCAGGTCGTCGCCCTCGAAGGTCGCGGACATGCGGTTGGTGTCGGGGCGCCAGGCGGCCTTCTCGATCCGGGCGCGCATGGTGTCGGCGCGGTTGCTCCAGAAGGCGGCGCGCTCGGTCAGGGAGAGCGCGCGGGCGGCGGCGGCGATGCGGTCGCACGCGGCCCAGCACATGGCGGCGGAGTAGGTGTGGACGGCAACGCGGGTGCGCAGTTCCCATAGGCCCGCATCGGGTTGGTCGTAGACCTGCCACGCGCGCTCGCCGATCCGTTCCAGCTCGGCGAACTCGGCGGCGGTGGCCATGCGGTAGAGGCGGGTATCGTGGAACGCCTGCACGGCCGACAGGACGATCTGGCCATAGGCGTCGTGCTGCACCTGGACCGCAGCCTCGTTGCCGATGCGGACCGGGCCCATGCCGCGATAGCCGGGCAGCCGCTCGGCGATCCGCTCGGGCAGGCGCTTCTCGCCCGCAACGCCGTAGAGCGGCTGGATGTGGCCGTCCTTGGCGTCGTCGACGATGTCGGCCAAATAGGCGAGATAGCCTTCGAGCACGTCGAGCGCGCCCAGCCGGTTGAGCGCCTGCACCGTGTAATAAGCGTCCCTGATCCAGCAGTAACGATAATCCCAATTACGCCCCGAATCGGCGTGCTCGGGCAGCGAGGTGGTCAGCGCCGCGACGATCGCGCCGGTCTCCTCGTGCTGGCAGAGTTTCAAGGTGATGGCGGAGCGGATGACGACATCCTGCCATTCAAGCGGGATGGCGAGGCCGCGGACCCAGTGGCGCCACTCGTGCGCGGTCCGCTCCAGCATCACCTCCAGCTCGTCGTTGAGGCGACCCTGGAAACTCTCGTCGGGGCCGAGGAAAAAGTAATGGGGGGCGGTCAGCCGGAAGAACGTCTCCGCCCGCAGCCGGTCGATCGAGGCGAGGGTGGTCAGCCGCAACGTCATGTCGCGCATTAGGTAGCGCACATGGTTGGAGCCGGTGGTGATGCTGGTCGGCTCGCCCCAATCGGTCGCGACGCGCAGGCGGACGCGGATGCGCGGGCTGCCGGAAACGGGGCGGACGATGCGCGCGAAGGCGGTCGGGCGGTAGGGGCGGCCCATCCGGTCGTAGCGGGGGCAGAAGCTGGTGATCTCCACCGCATTGCCGTCGTCGTCCTCGTGCCGGGTGACGAGAATGGGCGTGTTGCGGACGTAGGACTGGGTGGTGCGCACCGCCCCCTCCATCTCGATCGCCCAGAAGCCGGTTTCCGGCTCCACCCCGTTCTCGCCGCCGTCGAGCAGCGCGGTGAAGGCGGGGTCTCCGTCGACGCGGGGAACGCAGCCCCAGACGAAGCGGCCATTCTTGTCGATCAGCGCCGAGACCTGGCAATTGCCGATCGGCCACAGGTCCATGTCGGCGATCATGCCGCCTGCTCCGCCGCGTCGGCGAGCCGCGCGAGCCAGGCATGGACCGCGGGCACGCCATCGAGCCGGTAGGAGGCGCGCGTCGCCCGTGGCGGATCGACCAACACGCCGGCACCGCCCCGCTCCGCGGCGGCAGCGAACCCGTCCTCGTCGGTAAGGTCGTCGCCCAGGAACCAGGGGATCGTGCCGGCCATCGCCGGCGTCTCGAGCAGCGCGTGGACGGCGGCGCCCTTGTCGCCGGGCAGGCGGACCTCCACCATCATCTTGCCGCGATTGGCGTGGAGCCCGTACTGGGCGGCGACCCGCTCGGCCATCGCCACCGCGTCCGCCTCGCGCTCCGGATGGGCGCGGAAGTGGAGGGTGACGCCCAGCGTCTTGGCCTCGAACAACAGCCCCTCCAGATCGGCATAGGCGGCGAGTTCGGCGGCCGCGTGTTCCAGCGCCTCCGAGCGATCGGGGCGGACATGCCCTTGCGCGGGTGTGCGCCGCTCGGCGCCATGGCTGCCGGCGACCGCGACCTGGTGCAGACAGCCGGAAAGAAAGCCGTCGAGCTGCGCGATCGACCGGCCGCTGACCAGCGCGACGCGGCCGGGCATGGCGGCCGATAGACGGGCGAGCAGCGTGCCGACCACCTCCTCGACGACGATCCCGTCCGGCGTCGCGGCGAGTTCGACGAGGGTGCCGTCGAAATCGAGAAAGAGGCTGGCGGTCGCGGGATCGGGGAGCGGCGGAGGGAGCAGGTCGGTCATTACGGGGGAGAACCGATCGGGGTGCTGGCCTGTTCCCGCGGCCGCGTCGTCGAGGAGTCATGGACTCTGGATCGAGCTCGAACTGACCGGCGCGCTATGCCGGCGGTCCGCGGAACACGTCCTTGCCCGGATATGCTTTCAGCTTGACCGGACGGCCGGTGCGCGCGCTCTCGTAGATCGCCTCCATCACGACATGGTCCTGCAATCCTTCCTCGCCCGGCGTGCGCGGGCGGCGGTCCTGGAGGATGCAGTCGGCCATGTGGTCGATCTCCGCGGCGAATTGGTTCCGCGGCGGGATATTGACCTGTTGCCGCTCGTCCATCTCGCCGACATTCTGCGCGACGAACATCTGCTGCCCCCGGTAGCGATAGGCGCCCGGCATATCGAGCGTTGCCGTCGCGAAATTGAGCTTCTGCGACTTGTCGTCGCGCGCGCCGTAGCTGGTCAGGCACTGGGCGATGAAGTTGGATGGGAAGCGCATCGTCCAGGCGACCGTCTCCTCCACCTCCGCGTATCGCGGGTCGCCCGGCGGCGAGAACTGCTCGGCATAGACCTCGACCGGCTCCTCCGCCGTCAGGAAGCGCGCGGTGTTGACGCAGTAGAGGCCGATATCCGGGAGCGAGCCGCCGCCCGCCAGCGCTTTCTTGTGTCGCCACTGCTCAGCGCCGGTGGGGGCGACCGTCTGCGTGTTGGTCATGGTCGCGCCGACCAGGCGACCGAACGTCCCTTCCTGCACGAAGCGGCGGGCGCGCTGGTTATAGGGTTCGTACTGGATGCGATAGGCGATCATCAGCTTGACCTTGGCTTGCTCGCAGGCGGCGATCATCGATCGCGCCTCCGCCGCCGAATTGGCCATCGGCTTCTCGCAGAGGACGTGCTTGCCTGCCTTTGCGGCGCGCTCGACATATTCGCGGTGCATGCCGTTGGGCAGCACGATGTACACCGCTTTGATCGTCGGATCGTCGCGGATGCGATCAAAGCCCGCGTAATCGTAGCAATGATCGGCCGGCACGCCGTATTGCGCCGCGACGGTGCGCAGCTTGTCGGGACTGCCGGAGACGAGGGCAGCGAGCTTCGCCTTCTTGCACTCGGCGAAGGCAGGCAGGATCTCCTCCAGGCTGAGGCGGCCGAGCGCGACGACGGCGAAGCCGACACGCTCCGCCGGCGGCATCGGCGCGGGGGGCGGCGGGGATTTCGGGTCGGCCGCGCCGCGCCATCCCGGGAAGGTCACCTTGCCGCCCTCCACCTGGCCGCGGTCGACGGACGAGGGCGGAGGCAGCCGCTGCGCGTCGGCGGCGCGGCCCCCGAGAACCAGACCGGCAGCGGCGCCGGAGAGTTTCAGGACGAAGCGGCGATCGATGCGGTCGGTCATAAAGGCCTCAACGCCGGAATTGCTTTCCCGTGCCGTCTGTTGGAAGGGGAGTCGCACAAAGGAGAGGCCATGTCGTCCACCATCGCCGAACTCGCGCGTCGTCGCGAAGCCGCCCGCGTCGGCGGCGGGGAGAAGCGCATCGCCGCGCAGCACGCCAAGGGCAAGCTGACCGCGCGCGAGCGGCTCGACGTGCTGCTCGATGAGGGCAGCTTCGAGGAGCTCGACATGTTCGTTGAGCATAATTGCGTCGATTTCGGCATGGAGGCGCAGGTGATCCCCGGCGACGGCGTGGTCACCGGATCGGGCACGGTCAACGGCCGGCTGGTGTTCGTGTTCTCCCAGGACTTCACCGTGTTCGGCGGTTCCCTGTCGGAGCGGCACGCCGCCAAGATCTGCAAGATCATGGACATGGCGCTGAAGGTCGGCGCGCCCGTGATCGGCCTCAACGATTCGGGCGGCGCGCGCATTCAGGAAGGCGTTGCCTCGCTGGGCGGCTATGCCGAGGTGTTCCAGCGCAACGTGCTGGCGTCGGGCGTGGTGCCGCAGCTCAGCCTTATCATGGGCCCGTGCGCGGGCGGCGCGGTCTACTCGCCGGCGATGACCGACTTCATCTTCATGGTGAAGGATTCGAGCTACATGTTCGTCACCGGTCCCGACGTGGTCAAGACGGTGACCAATGAGGTGGTCACGCAGGAGGCATTGGGCGGAGCGGTGACGCACACCACCAAGACCAGCGTCGCCGACAACGCGTTCGAGAACGACGTCGAGGCGCTGCTGGCGGCCCGCGACTTCATCGATTTCCTGCCGCTGTCGAACCGCGAGGGCGTACCCGAGCGGCCGACCGCCGACGCGTGGGACCGGGTGGAGGACAGCCTCGACACGCTTCTCCCCGCCTCGGCCAACCAGCCCTACGACATGCACGAGCTGATCCGAAAGGTCGTCGACGAGGGCGACTTCTTCGAGACGCAGCCGGCGCACGCCGCCAACATCATCACCGGCTTCGGCCGCATCGAGGGTAAGACGATCGGCGTCGTCGCCAACCAGCCGATGGTGCTCGCGGGCGTGCTCGACATCGCGTCGTCGAAGAAGGCCGCACGGTTCGTGCGGTTCTGCGACGCCTTCGACATCCCCATCGTGACCTTCGTCGACGTCCCCGGCTTCCTGCCCGGCACCGCCCAAGAGCATAACGGCATCATCAAGCACGGTGCCAAGCTGCTCTTCGCCTATGCCGAGGCGACCGTGCCCAAGATCACCGTCATCACGCGCAAGGCGTACGGCGGCGCCTACGACGTGATGGCGTCCAAGCACCTCCGCGGTGACCTCAACTACGCCTGGCCGACCGCCGAGATCGCGGTGATGGGCGCCAAGGGGGCAGTCGAGATCATCTTCCGGGGCAAGACGCCCGAGGAGATCGCCGAGCGCACCGCCGAGTACGAGGCGCGCTTCGCCAACCCGTTCGTGGCGGCGTCGAAGGGCTTCATCGACGAGGTGATCCAGCCGCACTCGACCCGCCGCCGCATCGCGCTCGGCCTGCGCAAGCTCAAGAACAAGGCGCTGGAGAATCCGTGGAAGAAGCACGACAACATCCCGCTATGACCATCGGCCGCCTCAACCATGTCGGCGTCGCGACGCCGTCGATCGAGCGGTCGGTCGCGATCTACCGCGACCTGCTCGGCGCGACCGCGATCGGCGAGCCGTTCGACCTGCCGGCACAGGGCGTACGCGTGTGCTTCGTCGACGTGCCCAACACGCAGGTCGAGCTGATCGAGCCTTATGACGAGACCTCGCCGATCGCGGGATTCCTCAAGAAGAACCCGGCGGGCGGGCAGCATCATCTGTGCTTCGAGGTGGCCGACATCCACGCCGCCGTCGCCGACATGAAGGCCAAGGGCGCGACCGTGCTCGGCGAGCCGCGCATCGGCGCGCACGGCACGCCGATCGTCTTTCTCCACCCGCGCGATACCGGCGGCGTGCTGATCGAGTTGTTGGAAACTCCCGGGGATCACCATTGATGGCCGAGCACATCCTGGTCGAGCGGCGCGGCGACGTGCTCGTGCTGACGCTGAACCGGCCGGATCGGCTGAACGCCGCGCCGCCGGCGATGTTCGAGGAGATCGCCGCCGCCCTCGCTGATCTGGGTGGCGCCCGTGCGGTGCTGATCCAGGGGGCGGGGCGGGCGTTCTGTTCGGGCGCGGACGTCGGTGGCGGTGCGCTGAACGCGGACGATCCGGGAGCAGCCACCTTCGCGGCGCTGACCGGCAGTTACAATCCGGCGATGCTGGCGCTGGCGGACCTCGACGTGCCCGTGGTCAGCGCGGTGCGCGGGCCGGCGGCGGGGATCGGGTGCAGCCTGGCCCTGGCGGCGGATTTCTGTGTCGCCTCCGACACCGCCTATTTCCTTCAGGCATTCGTCAATATTGGGCTGGTGCCCGACGGTGGCGCGTCGTGGATGCTGCCGCGGCTGATCGGCCGCGCGCGGGCGACCGAGATGATGATGCTGGGCGAGCGGGTGCTGGCGGCCAAGGCGTACGATTGGGGCATGATCCACCGCCTCGTCGCCGACGCCTCGCTCGACCATGACGCATTCGCGCTGGCCGAGCGGCTCGTCGCCGGACCGACGCGGGCTTACGGGGCGATCCGGCGCCAGCTCCACGCCGCCTACGAGGGCGACTACGCCGCCGCAATGGCGCGCGAGGCGGACAACCAGCGCGCGATGCGCGGCACCGCCGATGGTGCGGAGGGCGGCCGCGCCTTTCTGGAAAAGCGGAAAGCGGAGTTCAAGGGCGCGTAGCATGGCCGAGATCGAGACCAACACCGGCGAGGACAGCGGCGCCGCGCCGACGACACCGCACCAGCCGGAGCCGTCCGCGCAGCCGACGCTCGCCAAGTGGGAAGCCGCCGCGGCGAGAGAGGTGAAGGGCAAGGACCTGACCTGGGCGACGCCCGAGGGGATCGACGTCAAGCCGCTCTACACCGCCGCCGACGTGACTGCCGATCCGGGCCTGCCCGGTTTCGCCCCCTTCACCCGCGGCGTGCGCGCGTCGATGTACGCGGGGCGGCCGTGGACGATCCGCCAGTACGCCGGCTTCTCGACCGCGGAGGAGTCGAACGCCTTCTACCGCCGCAATCTCGCCGCGGGGCAGAAGGGGCTGTCGGTGGCCTTCGACCTCGCCACGCACCGCGGCTACGACAGCGACCATCCCCGCGTCACCGGCGACGTCGGCAAGGCGGGCGTCGCGATCGACAGCGTCGAGGATATGAAGATCCTGTTCGACGGCATCCCGCTCGATCAGATGTCGGTGTCGATGACGATGAACGGGGCGGTGATCCCGATCCTCGCCTTCTTCATCGTCGCGGGCGAGGAGCAGGGCGTCGACCGCAAGCTGCTCGACGGGACCATCCAGAACGACATCCTCAAGGAGTTCATGGTCCGCAACACCTACATCTACCCGCCCGAGCCGAGCATGCGGATCATCTCGGACATTTTCGGCTACACGTCGCGCGAGATGCCCAAGTTCAACAGCATCTCGATCAGCGGCTATCACATGCAGGAGGCGGGGGCGACGCAGCTCCACGAGCTCGCCTTCACCATCGCCGACGGCATGGAATATGTGAAATACGGCGTCGCGTCGGGCCTCGATATCGATAAGTTCGCCGGACGCCTGTCGTTCTTCTTCGCGATCGGCATGAACTTCTTCATGGAGATCGCCAAGCTCCGCGCCGCGCGCGTCCTCTGGCACCGCGCGATGACGCAGCTGGGCGCCAAGGACGAACGCTCGAAGATGCTGCGCACGCACTGCCAGACGTCGGGCGTCTCGCTGACCGAGCAGGACCCCTACAACAACGTCATGCGCACCACGATCGAGGCGATGGCGGCGATGCTGGGCGGCACCCAGTCGCTCCACACCAACGCGCTCGACGAAGCGATCGCGCTGCCCACCGACTTCTCCGCCCGGATCGCGCGCAACACGCAGATCGTGATCCAGGAGGAGACGGGGATGACCAAGGTCGTCGACCCGCTCGGTGGCTCCTATTACGTGGAGAGCCTGACCCAGAGCCTCGTCGACGGCGCGTGGGAGATCATCGAACGCGTGCAGGCGGAGGGCGGCATGGCCAAGGCGGTCGCCGCCGGCTGGCCCAAGGCGATGATCGAGGAAGCCTCCGCCGCCCGCGCCGCACGCGTCGACCGGGGCGAGGACGTGATCGTCGGCGTCAACAAGTACCGCAAGGCGGACGAGGACCCGATCGAGATCCTCGACGTGGACAACGTCGCGGTGCGCGAGGCGCAGGTCCGCCGGATCGAGCGGGTCAAGGCGACCCGCGACGAGGCCAAGTGCCGCGCGGCGTTGGATGCGCTGCGCGAGGGCGCGCGCGGCGGCCTCGTACCTCCCCGGAACGGGGAGGTTGACCAGCCGCAGGCTGGTGGAAGGGCAGCCACGAACAACGACGCTGCTGGGCTGCTTCTCCACCATCCGGCTGCGCCGGACGGTCCCCCTCCCCGCGAACGGGGAGGACAGGAGAAGAACCTCCTCGCCCTCGCCGTTGAATGCGCCCGGCACCGCGCAACGCTGGGCGAGATCTCCTCGGCGATGGAGGACGTGTTCGGCCGCTACGGCACCCAGCCGACGCCGGTCAGCGGCATCTACGGCGGCGCCTATACCGACGATGCGCGCTGGACCCGACTGGAGGAGGGCGTCGAGGCGACCGAGCGGCGACTGGGCCGCAAGCCCCGCATGCTCGTCGCCAAGATGGGGCAGGACGGGCACGACCGCGGTGCCAACCTCGTCTCGTCGATGTTCGGCGACCTGGGGTTCGAGGTCGTCCCCGGCCCGCTGTTCCAGACTCCGGCCGAGGCGGCGACGCTGGCGATCGACAGCGACGTCGACGTGGTCGGCGCCTCCAGCCTCGCCGCCGGCCACAAGACGCTGATCCCCGAGTTGATCGGCCATCTGCGCGACGCCGGTCGCGCCGACATTCGCGTCGTCGCCGGCGGCGTGATCCCCGCGCAGGATTACCAGGCGCTCCGTGATGCGGGCGTGCAGGCGATCTTCGGCCCCGGCACCAACCTCATCCAAGCTGCCGAGGAGGTCCTTCGCCTGCTCGGCCACAACATGCCTCCCGAAAGCGAAGCCGCCGAATGACTGCCATCGACCAGACCCGCACCGACTGGAACCGCGACGAGATCGCGGCGCTCTTCGACCTGCCCTTCACCGAGCTCGTGTTTCGCGCGGCCGAGGTGCACCGCGCGTACCACGACGCTGGCGCCGTGCAGATGTCGACGCTGCTGTCGATCAAGACCGGTGGCTGCCCGGAGGATTGCGGTTATTGCTCGCAGTCGGTCTCGGCCGACAGCAGCGTCAAGGCGACCAAGCTGATGGATGTCCGCGCCGTGCTCCAGGCCGCGGCGCAGGCGAAGGATGCCGGCTCGACGCGCTTCTGCATGGGCGCGGCGTGGCGCAATCCCAAGGACCGCGACATGGACGCAGTGGTCGCGATGATCGAGGGTGTGCGCGGCATGGGACTGGAAACCTGCATGACACTCGGCATGCTGACGCCCGCCCAGGCCGACCGCCTCGCGACGGCGGGGCTCGATTACTACAACCACAATATCGATACGTCGCCCGAGCGCTACGGCGACGTCATCACCACGCGATCGTTCGCCGATCGGCTCGACACGCTGGAGACGGTGCGCGCGGCGGGGATCAACGTCTGCTGCGGCGGCATCGTCGGCATGGGCGAGACGCGCGAGGACCGCGTCGGCTTCGTCCACGCGCTCGCCACGCTTCCCGAACATCCCGGCAGCGTGCCGATTAACGCGCTGGTGCCGGTCAAGGGCACCGTGCTCGGCGACATGCTCGCCGACACGCCGATGGCCAAGATCGACGAGATCGAGTTCGTCCGCACCGTCGCCGTCGCGCGGATCGCGATGCCCGAGAGCATGGTCCGCCTGTCCGCCGGTCGCGAGAGTATGTCGGACGAGACACAGGCGCTCTGCTTTCTCGCCGGCGCCAACTCGATCTTCACCGGCGACAAGCTTCTCACCGCCGCCAACGCTGGCGACGACAAGGACGGCGCGCTGTTCGCGAAGCTGGGGCTGCGACCGATGCAGGCCGAGTGCCGGCTGGCGGAAGCGGCGGAGTGAATGCCGACGGTGCTGCGGATCGGCGCCTTCCGCTTCTACTTCTACAGTCACGAGCCGAACGAGCCGCCGCACGTCCACGTCGATCGCGGCGAGGCGACGATCAAGACATGGTTGGCCTCGTTGGACGTAGCGAAGAGCCGCGGGTTCCGCGCGCACGAGATCGGTGGCATCGTCGCGATGGTCGACGAACATCGCAGCCGCTTCCTGGAGGCGTGGCATGAACATTTCGGCTAGGATCACCGACGAGCGCGTGCTCGACGTCCGCTTCGACGAGGCGAGCCTGATCGTCGACCTGATGGACGGCCGAACGATTTCGGCACCCCTCGCTTGGTATCCGCGTCTGCTGAACGCGACGCCCGAGCAGCGCACCAATTGGCAGAGGGCAGGGGCAGGCTACGGCCTCCATTGGCCCGATATCGACGAAGACCTCAGCACTGACGGCCTGTTGCGGGGAGCACCCGCCGTAAGCCGGGCTGCGTAACCGAGGCGGGAGGAAAAGCCTGAATGTTCAAGAAAATCTTGGTCGCCAACCGCGGCGAGATCGCGTGTCGGGTGTTCCGCACCGCCAAGCGGATGGGGATCGCCACCGTCGCGGTCTACTCGGACGCGGACGCGCGCAGTCCGCACGTCCTCATGGCCGACGAGGCCGTGCGGCTCGGGCCGGCGCCGGCCGCGGAGAGCTACCTCAACCCCGACCTGATCCTGCTCGCCGCCAAGGAGACGGGGGCCGACTGCATCCATCCCGGCTACGGCTTCCTATCGGAGCGCGAGAGCTTCGCGCGCGCCTGCGCCGACGCGGGCATCGCCTTCGTCGGCCCGCCGCCGAACGCGATCGCGGCGATGGGCGACAAGATCGAATCGAAGAAGCTCGCCAAGCAGGCCGGCGTCAACGTCGTGCCGGGCTATCTCGGTGAGATCGCCGACACGGACGAGGCGGTGCGGATCGCGACCGACATCGGCTGTCCGGTGATGATGAAGGCGTCGGCGGGCGGCGGCGGCAAGGGGATGCGGCTCGCCTGGTCGGAGGCCGACGTGCGCGAGGGGTTCGAGGCGACCAAGCGCGAGGGGCTTGCGTCGTTCGGCGACGACCGCGTGTTCATCGAGAAGTTCATCGAGAGCCCGCGCCATATCGAGATCCAGCTGCTCGGCGACCAGCACGGCACCGTCCTCTACCTCGGCGAGCGCGAATGCTCGATCCAGCGCCGCCACCAGAAGGTGGTCGAGGAGGCGCCGTCGCCCTTCGTCAGCCCAGAGATGCGCCGCAAGATGGCCGAGCAGGCGGTCGCGCTCGCCAAGGCGGTCGGCTATTACTCCGCCGGCACCGTCGAGCTGATCGTGTCGGGCGCCGACACCAGCGGTGACAGCTTCTACTTCCTGGAGATGAACACCCGTCTCCAGGTCGAGCATCCGGTGACCGAGGCGATCACCGGGCTCGATCTCGTCGAGCAGATGATCCGCGTCGCGGCGGGCGAGAAGCTGGCATTCGGCCAGAAGGACGTGGCCCTCAACGGCTGGGCGATCGAGAATCGCGTCTACGCCGAGGACCCTTACCGCGGCTTCCTGCCGAGCATCGGCCGCTTGGTCCGGTACAATCCCCCCGAGAGTAGCGAGACGCCATACGATCCTCCCCATTCATGGGGAGGTGGCAGCAGCGAAGCTGCTGACGGAGAGGGCGGGCCGCAGGCGGGGCGCTCGTGGACGCCGCCGTCCGCCACCGACGTGCCGTCGGCGGTCCCCCTCCCCGTACACGGGGAGGACCGAGGGTCAGCCTACGTCCGCGTCGACGACGGCGTCGCCGAAGGCGGCGAGGTGTCGATGTTCTACGACCCGATGATCGCCAAGCTCGTCACCTGGGCGCCCACCCGCGAGGAGGCGATCGACACGCAGATCGCCGCGCTGGACGCGTTCGAGATCGAGGGGCCGGGCACCAATCTCGACTTCCTGTCGGCGCTGATGCAGCACCCGCGCTTTCGCGAAGGCGCGCTCACCACCGGCTTCATCGCCGAGGAATATCCCGACGGCTTCACCGGCGCGCCCGCCTCTGCCGCGTTGCTCCGCACGCTCGCCGCGGTCGCCGCTTTCGCCGCCACCGCGCACGCCGACCGCGCGCGGCGGATCGACGGCCAACTCGGTCGCCGCCTGCCGCCGCCGGGCGAGTGGGTGGTGCGGATCGCGGGTGTCGACCACCATGTCGCGGTCCTCGCCGACGAGATCGCGGTCGACGGCGAACCGCTCGACCTGGCGATGGCCTATACGCCCGGCGACCGGATGGTGGAGGTCGATCAGGGCGACGACGCGCTCTCGATCCGCATCGCGCCCGTGTCCGCGGGCTTCCGCCTGTCGACCCGCGGTGCCGCGCACGTCGCCCGCGTGTTGCCTGCGCGCGTCGCGCCTTACGCCGAACATCTGATCGAGAAGGTGCCGCCAGATTTGTCGCGCTTCCTGCTCGCGCCGATGCCGGGCCTGCTCGTCCGCTTGGACGTGGGCGAGGGCGACCGGGTGGAGGCGGGTCAGCCGCTGGCCGTGGTCGAAGCGATGAAGATGGAGAATATCCTGCGAGCCGGAAAATCGGGCACGGTCAAGACGGTCACGGCGGCGGCGGGCGAGAGCCTGGCGGTCGATCAGGTCATCCTGGAACTGGAATAGCGTCGGTCAGCCTTCGTACAGGCATGAAGCGATAAGGGTCGGCCCATGCTTCCCGATCTGGGTCCGCAAGGGCCGCTCTACCTGGCGATCGGCGCGGCGATCCTCGCGATCGCGATCGCGCGCCGCATCCCCGTGCTCCGTACGCTGGTGTCGATCGCCGGCTGGCTGGTGCTCGCCGGGTTGCTCGTCGTCGTGCTCGGCCAGCGCGAGGCGTTCGATCCCTATCTCGGCGGCATTGCCGCGGCGCTGAAGCTCGACGGGCAGGAGGTGGTCGGCGGCGAGACGCGCATCCGCCAGTCGCCGGACGGGCATTTCTGGGTGCGGGTCAGCGTCGGTGGGGTCACGCAGCGCATGCTGGTCGACAGCGGCGCCACCGTCACCGCTCTGTCGGCACGCACCGCGTCGCGGATGGGGCTGCGCCCGAGCGAGGGGCTGGTACCGGTGCTGCTGACCACCGCCAACGGCACGATCCGGGCGCAGACGGTAACCATTCCCGAACTCCGGTTGGGCAGCATCGTCGCGCACGACCTCTCCGCGGTGGCCTCGCCCGCGTTCGGCGAGGTCAACGTGATCGGCATGAACTTCCTGTCGCGGTTGAAATCGTGGCGGGTGGAAGGGCGAACGCTGATCCTGGTGCCGCACCATCCGCAAGCCGACGCCGTCTAGGCGGGATCGCCCAGCCGTCGCACCCGCCTGATCCGCGGCTCGCGCTCCAGCGCCGCCTCGCGCCGGATGACCTGGCGCAGCTCGTCGCGCTTCTCGTGGATGGAGGCGATCACCGGTCCCATCGCGACGCCCAGGTCGACCAGCACCGCCTCCGACAGTTGCAGCGAGCTTTCCAGCGTCTCGGGCACCGCGTCGGTGACGCCCGCCTTGTACAACTCGGCCGCGTGGGCGGCGTCGCGGGCACGGGCGACGATGGTCAGGGCCGGCGCCGCCTGGCGGATGCGCCTGGCGAGACGGACGGTCAGCACCGGATCGTCCATCGTCAGGATCAGCGCGCGCGATTCCGCCAGGTTGAGCCGGTCGACCAGCTCCCCGCGTGCCACGTCGCCGAACAGCACGGGGTAACCCTGCCGCCGCGCCTCGGCGACCGCGTCGATGTCCGCCTCGACCGCCAGATAGGGCTGGCCGTGCACGGTCAGCATGTCCGCGACCATGCGCCCCACCCGGCCGAAGCCGATCAGCACGGTGCGCGCCTCCTCGCCCTCGTCGACCGGCTCGGCCGGCATTCCCGCCTCGATGTCGCGCGACAGTCGGCGTCCCGCCTTGGCGAGGAGCGGCGTCAGCGTCAGGCCGATCGCCGTTACCGTCTGCCAGAAGGCGGCCGTCGAGGGCAGGATCAGCTGCGCCTGCGCGGCGGTGGCGAGCACGATCAGCGTCGTCTCGGACGGACTGCCCATCAGCAGCCCCGTTTCCGCCGCGACGCCGACCCGCGCACCCGCCACGCGCAGCAGCAGGAAGGTGACGATCGCCTTGGCCGCGACCACGCCGATCACCGCCGCCGCCAGCGACGGCCAGTTGGCGAGCACCGATTGCAGGTCGACGCTCATGCCCACGGTGATGAGGAACACGCCGAGCGCCAGCCCCTTGAACGGCGCGGTGATGACCTCGACCTCGCTGTGATACTCGGTCTCGGCGATCAGCAGGCCGGCGAGCAGCGCGCCGACGATCGGGGACAGCCCCGCCGCGGTGGTTGCGACCGAGGCGACGATCACCACGAGCAGCGATGCGGCCAGGAACAATTCCGGGCTCTTGGTCCGCGCCGCCTGCTCGAACAGCGGCGGCAATACGATGCGCCCGCCGACGAACAATGCCGCCACGGTCAGCCCTCCACGCAACCCCACCGAGGCGAGCCCTTGCCACCCGTCCGCCGCCGTGGGCGCCATCGCCCCCAGCGCGAAGATGATCGGGACCAGCGCCAGATCCTCGAACAGCAGCATCGAGAACGCGCCGCGCCCGACCGGGCTGGTCGTGCCGACCAGCGGCAGCACCAACGCCGTCGACGACAGCGCCAAGGCGAGGCCCAGCCCCGCCGCGCCCGCCCATTCCTGGCCGATCAGGTGCAGCGCGATCCCGATCAGCGCCGCCGAGCCGAACAATTCCGCCGCGCCGGTGCCGAACACCTGTCGCCTGAGCGCCCACAATCGCCGGAACGACAGCTCCAGCCCGATCGAGAACAGCAGCAGCACGATCCCGAACTCGGCGAACGGCGCGATCGATTCGGCATCGGTGATGGTGACGTAATAGAGCCACGGTACCCGCGGCGTCAGCGCGCCGAGCCCGTGCGGCCCGACCAGCATGCCGACGAGAATGAAGCCGATGACGGGGCTGACCCGGAACCGAGCGAACGCGGGAATCACCAACCCCGCCGCGCCGAGGATGACGAGCGCGTCGGAGAAACCGTGATTGTCGAGTTCGATGGCCATGGGGAGCGTTAGAGCGGATGCGGCGGGTCGTGTCAGCCCGTTCAGTGGAGCCAAGACGAAAGCGCCCATATATGACCGGCGCGACAGCGGCGATCCGAGCAGCTTAGGCGACGGTTGGCGGATCGCCTAACGACCGACCCAGGCAGAACTTGAACGCCGAAGGAGGATGGAATGACAGCGGTGTATGCAATAGATCGCTTCATAGACGCGTGGGCGACCTCGCCATTCGGCAGAGTCGACATGGCGCCATGGCTCGTCGTGCAACAGGCCGAGCAATTAATCCGGCAAACCTTGTCGACGCTCGGCTCGGACTACAAGGTGAGCGCTGATTTCGGCGTGCACCGTTCCGCTATCGTTGAGGAAGGCGCAATCCTTAAAGGACCGGGAGTCGTTGGGCCGGGCTGCTTCGTTGCCGCTGGCGCATACCTCCGTGGGGGCACGTATTTGGGTGAGGGATGCACGATTGGGCCGGGGTCCGAGCTGAAAACCAGCTTCATGTTTCCCGGCTCAAAACTTGCGCACCTGAACTTTGTTGGAGACTCGATCATCGGAAGTGGGGCGAACATCGAAGCAGGGGCAATGATCGCCAACTATCGCAACGAACTTGCCGACAAGAAAATTCGGATCGTCTTTGCTGGGGAAGTCATCGACACGGATGTGATTAAATTCGGTTCTCTGATCGGTGACAATGTACGGATCGGTGCCAACGCGGTCGTTGCGCCAGGAGCGCTAATCCCACGAAACAAGATGATTGGCCGTCTCCAGCTTATCGATCAATATCCTTACGAACAGGACACCGGATGACGACGGGCACGAACTTTCGTGCCCGAGAGAATATTGATGAACAGAAGGGAGGCCACCAACGCAGCCTCCCCAGTGTTCGTTACGCCCAGCTGCCCATCTTCGCTTCCAGGTTCACGCGAACCTGCTCGAAGAACTGCTCCGTCGTCATCCACGGCTGATCCGGGCCGATCAGGATCGCGAGATCCTTGGTCATGTGGCCGTTCTCGACCGTCTCGATGCACACGCGCTCCAGCGTCTCGGCGAACTTGGTCACCTCGGGCGTGTCGTCGAACTTGCCGCGGTACTTCAGGCCGCCGGTCCAGGCGAAGATCGACGCGATCGGATTGGTCGACGTCGCCTTGCCCTGCTGGTGCTGGCGATAGTGGCGGGTAACGGTGCCGTGCGCGGCCTCCGCCTCCACCGTCTTGCCGTCCGGCGTCAGCAGCACCGACGTCATCAGGCCGAGCGAGCCGAAGCCCTGTGCCACCTGATCCGACTGCACGTCGCCGTCGTAGTTCTTGCAGGCCCAGACGAACTCGCCGTTCCACTTGAGCGCGGAGGCGACCATGTCGTCGATCAGGCGATGTTCGTAGACGATGCCGGCTTCCTTGAAGCGATCGGCGAACTCGGCCTCGAACACCTCGGCGAACAGGTCCTTGAAGCGGCCGTCATACGCCTTCAGGATCGTGTTCTTGGTCGACAGGTACAGCGGCCAGCCGCGGCCGAGACTATAGTGCATCGAGGCGCGCGCGAAGTCGCGGATCGAATGGTCGAGATTGTACATGCCCATCGCGACGCCCGCCTCGGGGAAGTCGAACACCTCGTAATCCTGCGTCTCGCCGTTCGTGCCGGTCCACTTCATGGTCAGCTTGCCCGGGCCGGGCACCAGGAAGTCGGTGGCCTTGTACTGGTCGCCGAAGGCGTGGCGGCCGACCACGATCGGGTGCGTCCAGCCGGGGATCAGGCGGGGGACGTTCTTGATGACGATCGGCTCGCGGAAGATCACGCCGCCCAGGATGTTGCGGATCGTGCCGTTGGGCGACTTCCACATCTTCTTCAGGCCGAACTCCTCGACGCGTGCCTCGTCGGGCGTGATCGTCGCGCACTTCACCGCGACGCCGTATTTCTGCGTCGCCTTGGCCGAATCCACCGTCACCTGATCGTCGGTGGCGTCGCGATGCTCGATGCCGAGATCGTAGTAATCGAGCTCGATATCGAGATAGGGCTTGATGAGCCGCTCGCGGATCCATTCCCAGATGATCCGCGTCATCTCGTCGCCGTCGATCTCCACGACGGGCGTCTTCACCTTGATCTTGGCCATGTTCTCTCTTCCTGGGCGTTGAGGGTTGGCCGCCGCGATAGGGGAGGGGGCAGGGGGGATCAACCGCCCCGATGCCGCGGCGGCGGGGGGATGCGCGAGCGTCCCGGCGCGGCTATGGCCGCCCGCCACCCCGCGGATCACGGAGCTGTTCGATGCGTCTTTCCCTGCTGCTGCCGCTCGCCGCCGCGGCCTCGCCGGCGCTCGCCGACACGCTGCCCCTTGCACGCGGCGCCTATGTGGAGCGGGGCGATGCTTGTGCCGACGCGCCCAACGCGGTGATCCGGCGTTACGACGGGCAGGGCATCGGCTCCAGCAAGGTGGGCCGGTGCACCGGTCGCGTGCTGGTGCATATCCGACGGCGCTACACGCTGCGGCAGAATTGTGAGCAATATGGCGACCCGCGCGGAAGGCGGTTCCGCGCGACCGATAACGTCAAGGTGCGCGTCGATGGACGCACCAGCTTCACCGATCTGAAGACCGGCACGCACTATCGCCTATGTCCGGGGCTGCACCCGGCATCGCGGTCGTGACGGACGCTTGTTGTCAGTGATGGCCATGGTGGGTACACCCCGGCCATGTCATCGCTTGAAAAGCCGCCCCTCACGACCACCACCGTCAAGTGGCGCTTTCCCGCCGTCCACCCCGAAGGCCGCAAATATGTCGCCATCAGCGTCGGTATCACGCTGCTGCTGACGATCGTGTCCAACGTGTTGTTCTGGCCGATGGTCGGGCTGACGATCTGGGTCGCCACCTTCTTCCGCGATCCCGTGCGCACCACGCCGGTCGGCGACGACCTGATCGTCGCGCCGGCCGACGGCCTGGTCACCATGATCCAGCGCGTCGCCATCCCGCGCGAACTGGTGGCCGAGCTGGGCGAGGCGCCGCTGATGCGGGTGTCGATCTTCATGTCGGTGTTCGACGTTCACATCAATCGCACGCCGATCGCGGGCACCATCCGCCAGGTCGTCTACATCTCTGGCAAGTTCCTCAATGCCGACCTCGACAAGGCATCCGACGAGAACGAGCGCCAGCATTTCGTCGTGGAGGGACGTGACGGCCGCCGTATCGGCTTCACCCAGATCGCCGGCCTGGTCGCGCGTCGCATCGTCGGCTTCGCCAAGCCGGGCGACATGGTCGCGGTCGGCCAGCGGGTCGGCCTGATCCGCTTCGGCAGCCGCGTCGACGTCTATCTTCCCGACGACTGCGTGCCGCAGGTCACGCTCGGCCAGCGATCGATCGCGGGTGAGACGGTGATCGGCCGCGTCGGCGGCGTGCCCGTGCACGGGATCAGCCAGTGAGCGAGGATCAGGTCGGCAGTCCACGCCGCTACCCGCGGCTGCCGCGTCGTCCGCGCGGGCTGCCGCTGCGCGCGGTCGCGCCCAACGCGGTCACCGCGCTGGCGCTCTGCTCCGGCCTGTCGGGTGTACGCTTCGCGATCGGCGGCGAGTGGGAGCGTGCCGTTGCCATGATTATGGTCGCCGGCGTGCTCGACGGCATCGACGGCCGCATTGCCCGGCTGCTGCGCGGGGAGAGCCGTTTCGGCGCCGAGCTCGACTCGCTGTCGGACGCGATCTCCTTCGGCGTGTCGCCGGCGCTGATCCTGTATCTCTGGTCGCTGTCGGCGCTGCCGCGGCTCGGCTGGATGGCGAGCCTCGTTCTCGCCGTCTTCTGCGCATTGCGCCTAGCCCGCTTCAACGCCCAGATCGACGAGACCGAGCAGCCGCATAAGTCCGCCGGCTATCTCACCGGCGTGCCCGCGCCGGTCGGGGCGGGACTGGCGCTGACGCCGCTGTTCTTCTGGCTGTGGACGGACGAGCCGATCTTCGCGTCGCCCTATCTGGTCGCACCCTGGACCGCGTTCGTCGCGATCCTGATGGTGTCGAGCGTCGCGACCTTCTCGTGGAAGTCGCTACGCCTGCGCCGCAACATCCGCTTCGAGGCATTGGCGGGAATCGTGCTGTTGTTCGCTGCGCTGGTCGTTGCCCCCTGGCACACGCTGAGCGCGGTATCGACCATCTACCTCGCGCTGCTGCCGTTCAGCATGGCGAGCTATGCTCGGGTCAGGCGGCTTCGCGCATCCGGCGGATCGGCGCGGGAACCGGTGCCGACGCCCAGCGCCTGACGGCGATCCGACGCTCGGCCATCGCGAGTTGCCCGAGCGGGGAGAAGCCTTGCTCGACCTGGCCCGCCGCCAGCCGTACGATGCGCCGCCATTGCGGGCCGATGGCCACCGCGATGACGCCGGCCGACAGCGCGAATGCGCCGGTGAAAACCAAGATGCTGATCACTGCCATCATGTTCGCCTCCCTGATGCGAACGTCATCAACTGACCATCGCAAACCGTTGAAATGCGACAGGGTTCCGTCGGGCGTTAAGATAACCGTAACTTCTGCGCTCCGTAGCACCGAAGTTGCGGCGAATCGCGCTCCGTCCTCCTGTTGAACACGGTATGTTCCTATATCGTTCCAGGTGTCAAGCGGCCGGAGAACGGTTGCGCTTTGCGGCTCGATCGGCTACCGGGCGCGCCTCAACTCCGCATGGGAAGCATCACCAACCGGTGCGCATGGCTTCGAGCCGCCGCGTCATCCGCTTCCCAGAGGCTTAACCGGAAAGGAATATCCCTATGGCGGCACCTGTCGTCAGCATGCAGCAGCTCATCGAGACCGGCGCGCACTTCGGCCACCAGACCCACCGCTGGAACCCGAAGATGAAGCCCTACATCTTCGGCGACCGCAACGGCGTCCACATCCTCGACCTCTCACAGACCGTGCCGCTGTTCGCGCGCGCGCTGGAGTTCGTGTCGTCCACCGTCGCCGGCGGCGGCAAGGTGCTGTTCGTCGGCACCAAGCGCCAGGCGCAGGAGCCCGTGGCCGACGCCGCGCGCCGCGCCAACCAGCATTTCGTCAACCACCGCTGGCTGGGCGGCATGCTCACCAACTGGAAGACGATCTCGAACTCGATCAAGCGCATGAAGTCGCTCGAAGAGCAGCTCTCGGGCGACACCCACGGCCTCACCAAGAAAGAAGTCCTCCAGCTCACCCGCGAGCGTGACAAGCTTGAGCTGTCGCTCGGCGGCATCCGCGACATGGGCGGCGTGCCCGACGTCATGTTCGTGATCGACGCGAACAAGGAAGAGCTGGCGATCAAGGAAGCCAACACGCTCGGCATCCCGGTCGTCGCGATCCTCGATTCGAACGTGTCGCCGGACGGTATCGCCTTCCCGGTCCCCGCTAACGACGACGCCGCGCGCGCCATCCGCCTCTACTGCGAGGCGATCGCCATTGCCGCGACCCGTGGCGGCCACGAGCAGCAGCGCCGCTCGGGCGCCGACCTCGGCGCGATGGCCGAGCCGGTGCAGGAAGAGGCGATCGGCACCGATCCTGCGATCGACACCAACGTGAACGCCGAGGGCGACGTGATGGCCGCCGCGGCGGAGGGCGAGCGTCAGATCGACGCCTAAGCTTCACGATTGAACGCTACGCGGGCGGGGTGGGCGACGATGCTCCGCCCCGCCCGCACTCACATTCAAGAGGATAGAGACATGGCCGATATCACGGCAGCGATGGTCAAGGATCTGCGCGAGAAGAGCGGCGCGGGCATGATGGATTGCAAGAAGGCGCTGAACGAGACCGCCGGCGACATGGATGCCGCGATGGACTGGCTGCGCACCAAGGGCCTTGCTGCCGCCGCCAAGAAGTCGAGCCGCACCGCGGCCGAAGGCCTCGTCGGCGTCGCCACCGCGGGCACCAAGGGCGCCGCGGTCGAGGTCAACTCGGAAACCGACTTCGTCGCCAAGAACGACCAGTTCCAGCAGTTCGTCCGCGAAATCACGCAGGTCGCACTCGCGACCGGTGACGACGTTGAGGCGCTGAAGGCCGAGAAGATGCCGTCGGGCACCACCGTCGAGGAAGTGCTGACCAACAACATCGCCACGATCGGCGAGAACCAGTCGCTGCGCCGCGCCAGGCGCCTCGAAGTGTCGCAGGGCGCGGTCGTCTCCTACGTCCACAACCAGCAGTCGGCGGGCCTGGGCAAGATCGGCGTGCTCGTCGCCCTCGAATCCGACGCGTCGGACGAGGTGCTCCAGGGCCTCGGCAAGCAGCTCGCCATGCACATCGCCGCCGCCTTCCCCAAGGCGCTGAACGAGGAAGACCTGGACGAGGCCGAGATCGAGCGCGAGCGCGCGATCGCGACCGAGAAGGCGGCTGAGAGCGGCAAGCCTGCCGACATCATTGCCAAGATGGTCGAGGGCGGCATCGCCAAGTACCGCAAGGAGCACGCGCTGGTGAGCCAGCTGTTCGTGATGGACGGCAAGACCAAGATCAGCGACGTGGTGGCGAAGGCCGGCAAGGATGCCGGGACGACCATCGTGCTGAAGGACTATGTCCGCTTCCAGCTCGGCGAAGGCATCGAGAAGGAAGCTTCCGATTTCGCGGCCGAGGTCGCTGCCGCTTCGGGCGTGCCGCAGGGCAACTGAGGCCCCGACTCTCCTTTCTCGAGGAGAGAAAGTGCCGCAGAAGCGGAAGAGTGAAGGCGTTTCGAGAGGGCTCCGGTGTGAACCGGAGCCCTTTCCTGTGGGATTCGGCGCGAGCCTCGACGGCGAGTATGTCGCGTCGTGCCGCTCGTGATGGAACGTTGGTTCATTGTCATACCCGTTTCTCTTGCAACCACCGGCCGGCTTGGCGATTGAGTCTTCATTGGCGCCGTGAGCGTCGGATGCCGCCGGAAACATCCGGCCGCTTGAGGATAGGTGCCGTGAAGCTGTTGCCCATCGTCGCACTCACGCTCGCCACCACCGCGTCGCCGGTGATGGCGCAGGACCACGTGGTCACGCTCGACCATCGCAGCGGGTCCGTCGAGGCCCGCTATCGCGGTGCGGTGATGGTCACCCATCGCCAAATCGGCGCCGTCGCGCCGGGCGGTCGCGCATCGACGCTACGCTGCACCTGGCACGCCGATCTCGCCGTGACGCGTGAGGCGCGCGGGACTGTCGGTATCGCGGCGTCGCGTTCGTTCGGTCGCGATGGCCTGTTCGCGGGCAGTCGCCCCGGCTGGTGTGACACTGCGCGTCGCGCGATCGCCGATGAGGTCGCTTCGCGCGCGGGCGAGGTCGATACGCACCTCCGCGCGCTTGCGCAGGAGGACCACGCGCCGCTTCGCGCCGAGCTCGATCGACTGCACGCGGGTATCGGCGCCTGATGAGGATCGTGCCGGCTGTCGCGACCCTGCTCCTCGTCAGCGCACCCGCGACGGCGCAGACGTTGCGCGGCGGGGTGGAGGCGACGAACGACGAGGTCCGCCGCGGCCTTAGCTGGTCGCAGGGTCGCGCCTCGATCTCCGCCGACGCTGCCGCCACCATTGGTCCGGTCGATGCCAGCGTCCGCGTCGCCGCGTTGCGCGGGTCGGCGCGCCACGCCGACGCGGATGGCGTCGCCGACTTGACCCTCGGCACGGGTTGGGACCTGGGCACCGTCCGCCTCCGTGCGACGGGGATCGGCCACCTATTCTTCAACGCGGATAGCAAGATGGACTATGCCGAACTCGGCGGCTCGGCGAGCTACTCGCTGGGGCCGGCGCGGGTCACTGCCGGCGCGCTCTACGCACCGTCGCAGGACGCGATCGGCGGCAGCAACCTTTATCTTTACGCCGGTGCCGATGCGGGCATTCCCGGCACGCCGCTGACCGCTGTGGCGCAGCTCGGCCGGTCGTCCGGCGAGGTCGACGACCCCGTTCGCGCGCAGCGACTGCGGCCGGGTGGGCGCTACGTCGACTGGCGGCTCGGCGTCGAGCATCGCAGCGGCCCCGTCACGCTGGGGCTCGATTATCTCGGTACGGACGTGGCGCGGCGCGATGCCTTCGGCCCCTTCGCCAACGGCGCGCACGTCGGCGATCGCCTGGTCGGTCGCGCCCGCTTTGATTTCTGACGGGCAAGGGCCGGGGCGATGACGGTTGCGGCTGCCATCACCCCCGCCTAAGGTCGCCGCCGCTTTCCCGTACAGTCGAGTGTCCATGACCGCCCCATTCAAGCGTATCCTGTTGAAGCTGTCCGGCGAGGTCCTGATGGGGGAAGGGGGGCTGGCCATTGACCCTCTCGTCACCGCCCGCGTCGCCGAGGAGATCGCTGGCGTCCGTGCGCAAGGGTACGAGCTGTGCGTCGTGGTCGGCGGCGGCAACATCTTCCGCGGCCTCTCCGCCGCGGCCAAGGGGATCGAGCGCGCCACCGCAGATTATATGGGCATGTTGGCGACCGTGATGAACGCGCTCGCCGTGCAGAACGCCCTGGAGCAGATCGGCGTGGATACGCGCGTCCAGTCGGCGATCCCGATGGCCTCTGTCTGCGAACCGTTCATCCGTCGCCGCGCCGAGCGTCACCTGGAGAAGGGGCGCGTGGTGATCTTCGCTGCGGGGGTCGGCAGTCCGTTCTTCACCACCGACAGCGGCGCCGCGCTGCGCGCCGCCGAGATGAAGTGCGACGCGCTGTTCAAGGGCACCAGCGTCGACGGCGTGTACGATGCAGACCCCAAGAAGGTGCCTGGCGCCAAGCGCTATCAGACGGTCAGCTTCAACCGCGTCCTGTCCGACGACCTGAAGGTCATGGACGCGTCCGCGGTGGCGCTGTGCCGCGACAACGACATTCCGATCGTCGTCTTCAACATCCGCGAACACGGCAACTTCGCCGCGGTTCTGGCGGGTGAGGGCGTGTCGACGATCGTGCAGCAGGAGAAGACTGATGCCAGCCTATGATAAAACCGATATCCAGCGCCGCATGGCGGGCGCGGTCGAGGCGCTGAAGCACGACCTGGGCGGCCTGCGCACCGGTCGCGCATCGACGGTGCTGCTCGATCCGGTGACGGTCGAGGTGTACGGCAGCCACATGCCGCTGTCCCAGGTCGCGACCGTGTCGGCGCCCGAGCCGCGGATGCTGTCGGTGCAGGTGTGGGACAAGTCGAACGTCGGTCCCGTCGAGAAAGCGATCCGCTCCGCCGGACTCGGCCTCAACCCGATCAGCGACGGCCAGACGCTGCGCCTGCCGATCCCCGACCTGACCGAGGAGCGCCGCAAGGAACTCGCCAAGCTCGCCAGCCAGTACGCCGAGAAAGCGCGCATCGCCGCCCGTAATGTGCGCCGCGACGGCATGGACTCGCTCAAGGTCGACGAGAAGAAGAACGTGATGGCCGAGGACGAGCGCAAGCGCCACGAGACCGATCTCCAGAAGGTGACGGACAAGACCATCGCTGACATCGACGCCGCGTCGTCGGCGAAGGAGAAGGAAATCCTGGGCAAGTGACCGGCGAGCAGCGCCAGCTGCTTAGCTCATGCCAAGGGCATGAGCGGTCGGTTGCTCCGCCGGAGGCGCGACCATGAGCAGCGCTCCGATCCTCTCCGCCGTGCCCGACGTCGCCGTGGTGCCCCGCCACGTCGCGATCATCATGGATGGCAACGGTCGCTGGGCGAAGCACCGCCATCTTCCTCGCCTTGCCGGCCATAAGGCGGGCGTGGAGGCGGTGCGCCGCGTCACCCGCGCCGCGCGCGCGATGGGGATCGAGGCGCTGACCCTCTACACCTTCTCCAGCGAGAACTGGCGCCGACCAGCGGAGGAGGTCGGCGACCTGATGGGCCTGCTGCGCCTCTTCATCCGCTCCGACCTGGCCGAACTCGCGCGCGAGAACGTACGGCTGCGCATCATCGGCGACTGGCGCGCGCTCGCGCCCGATCTCGTCCAGCTGATCGAGGATGCGGTAATGCGTACCGCCGGCAACACCGGGCCGATCCTAGCGATCGCGCTCAATTACGGTGCGCAGGCCGAACTCGCCGCCGCGGCGCGCCGCCTGGCCGAACGCGGTGCCGCCATCGACGAGGCCGCGATCGAGGCGGAGCTCGACACTGCTGACCTGCCGCCGCTCGATCTGGTGGTGCGCACCAGCGGCGAGCAGCGATTGTCCAATTTCCTTCTCTGGCAATCGGCCTATGCCGAGCTGCTGTTCGTCGACACGCTCTGGCCCGACTTTGATGCCGACGCGCTCGCCGATGCGATCGCGGTCTTCGGCCGGCGTCAGCGTCGATACGGCGGCCTGTGACCCCCGAGGCGCCGTTGCGCACGCCCGACGCGAAGTTCCGTACGCCGTCCAACCTGCGGCTGCGGATGATCGCCAGCATTGCCATGATCTCCGTCGCGATCGCCGCGCTGTTGATGGGCGACATCGTCTTCTGGCTGCTGACGGTCGTCGCCGCGCTGTTCATGATGGCGGAGTGGGCGGAGCTGTCGGGTGCCACCCCGCGCGAGAAACGGATGGGCCAGTTCGCCCTCTCGGTCCCGCTCGCGACGATGGCGCCGACTTGGCTCATCATCGAGGCGCGCCCCTTCTTCACGCTCGGCCTGATCGCCGCGGCGACCTTCTTCCTCCTCATCACCACCAACAAGCGCCAGCTCGGGCTCGGCGTCGTCTATTGCGGGGTTCCCGTCCTGGCGCTCGTCACGTTGCGGGCGCTGCCCAACGGACTGCTCCTCGCGCTCTGGGCACTGGCGCTGGTCTGGGCGACCGACATCGGCGCCTTCTTCGCCGGTCGCACGATCGGCGGCCCCAAGCTCGCCCCTGCGATCAGCCCGGCCAAGACCTGGTCGGGGCTCTTCGGCGGCATCTTGCTGGCGACCCTGCTTGCCTTCGGCCTGTACGCCAGCGACGGCCTGCCGCTTCACCTGTTCCTCGCCACGCCGTTCCTCGCCGTGCTGGCACAGGGCGGCGACCTGTTCGAGAGCGCGCTGAAGCGCCGTGCCGGCGTGAAGGACTCGGGCGGCGTCCTGCCCGGCCACGGCGGCGTGCTCGACCGGCTCGACGGCGTCGTTCCCGTGGCGCCGGTCGCGGCGCTGCTCGTCTTCCTGCCCTTCTCGTGAGAAGCGTCACGATCCTCGGCGCGACCGGATCGGTCGGCACCTCGACGCTCGACCTGGTCGAGCGCGCGCCGGACCGGTTCCGGGTGCGGGCGCTGACCGCCTATAGCGACGTCGCCAAGCTCGCCGCCGCCGCCCATCGCACCGACGCCGAGCTGGCGGTGGTCGCCGACGAGGCGTGCTTGCCGGCGCTCCGCGACGCGCTCGCGGGCACCGCCACGCGCGTCGCGGGCGGCCGCGCAGCGGTGATCGAGGCTGCCGCTTCGGGCGCCGACTGGACGATGGGGGCGATCGTCGGCTGCGCGGGGCTGGAGCCGGTGATGGCGGCGGTAGCGGGCGGCGGCACGGTGGTGCTCGCCAACAAGGAGCCGCTGGTCTCCGCCGGCGAGCTGATCCTCGCCGCCGCCGCCGCCTCGGGCGCGACGCTGCTGCCGGCGGACAGCGAGCACAACGCGATCTTCCAGTGCTTCGCGCCGGCGCAGGCGAAGGCGGTGCGCCGCATCGTCCTGACCGCGTCGGGCGGCCCGTTCCGCGACTGGTCGACCGATGCGATGCGCGCCGTCACCCCGGCGCAGGCAGTGGCGCATCCAAACTGGTCCATGGGCGCCAAAATCTCGGTCGACTCCGCGACCATGATGAACAAGGGGCTGGAGCTGATCGAGGCCGCGCGCCTGTTTCCGGTCGATCTCGAGCGGATAGAGATCGTGATCCATCCCCAATCAGTGATCCACTCGGCCGTCGAGTATCACGACGGCTCGATGCTGGCGCAGCTCGGCCCGTCGGATATGCGTGTGCCGATCGCTCACTGCCTCGCCTGGCCCGACCGGATGGAGACGCCCATGGCGCCGCTCGACCTGGTCGCGCTCGGCCGGCTCGACTTCGCCGCGCCCGATGTCGAACGTTTCCCGGCGTTGCGCCTGGCGCGCGAGGCCTTGGCGGCGGGCGGTGCGCGGCCAGCGATCCTTAACGCCGCCAACGAGATGGCGGTCGCCGCCTTCCTCGCCGGAAAGATCGGCTTCCTCGAAATCGCCGCAATCGTCGCCGATACGCTGGCGACGTTCGATCCGCCTTTTCCGGGCACCGTAGACGCGGTCGTCGCGGTCGATGCCGAAGCGCGGGCGCGCGCGAGCGACCTCATTCGGGGTCGCGTAGAGGACCCTGTCGCCTGATGGACAATCCCGGCCTTTTCCTGACCATCCTGGCCTTCATCGCGGCGATCGGCCCGCTCGTCTTCGTGCACGAGATGGGCCATTATCTCGCCGGCCGCTGGTTCGGCATCAAGGCGGAAGCCTTCTCCATCGGCTTCGGTAACGAGGTCGCGGGGTGGACGGATAGGCGTGGCACTCGCTGGAAACTCGGCTGGCTGCCGCTCGGCGGCTATGTTCGCTTTGCCGGCGACATGAACCCCGCCAGCGTGCCGACGCCCGAGTGGCTGGCGCTGCCCGCCGCGGAGCGCGCCGCGACCTTCCAGGCCAAGCCGGTGTGGCAGCGCGCGATCGTCGTCGCGGCCGGGCCGGTCGTCAACTTCGTGCTCGCCGCGCTGATCCTCGCCGGCTTCGCCTGGACCTACGGCGTCCGCACGGCGCCGCCGGTGGTGGGGCAGGTCGTCACCGGCAGCGCCGCCGCGGCGAGCGGCCTGCGCAGCGGCGACCGCGTGCTCGCGATCGGCGGCCGGGCGATGGAGGATTTCGCCGACATCGCCCAGTATGCGATGCTGCGCCCCGGCGAGCGGACGGAGGTGGCGATCGAGCGTGCCGGCCGCCCCGCGACGATCGGCCTGACCATCGGCACCGCGGTGGAGCGCGATCGGTTCGGCAACGAGTATCGCCTCGGTCGGCTCGGCATCGGCAGCCCGCCGACGGAATATCGGCCGGTGTCGCTGCCCGCGGCGCTGGTCCAGGGAACGACGCAGGTCGGCGCCATCGTACGCGGCTCGATCGACGCGCTCGGTCAGATCGTCACCGGCCGCCGCTCGGTCGACGAGCTCGGCGGGCCCCTGCGGATCGCCAAGGTGTCGGGCGAGCAGATGTCGCTCGGCTGGCCCGCGTTCATCGGCCTGATCGCGCTGGTGTCGATCAATCTGGGGTTCATCAACCTGCTGCCAGTACCGATGCTCGATGGCGGTCACCTGTTCTTCTACGCGATCGAGGCGGTGCGCCGCCGGCCGGTCACGCCGGCGGTGCAGGAATGGGCGTTCCGCGGCGGCCTCGCCGCGCTGCTCGCGCTGATGCTGTTCGTGACGTTCAACGACCTGGGTCAGTTCGGCCTGTGGCGCGGATTGGCCGGCTTGATCGGTTGACCAGTCTGGGGCAGGGCGGATTGCGCAGGGGTGCCCGTTTTCGTTGGGGTGGGTGAGTGAAGAATAACGGTTTCAACGTCGCCGGTATCGGCGCGACGCTGCTCGCGAGCACCATGCTCGCCGGCGTCCCGGCCGCGGCGCAGACCACTGCTCCCGCGCCAAACACTGCCGCGCCCGCTGCTGCGGCGCCGGCGGAGGCTCAGGCTACGCCCGCGGCTTCCGCGCCGGTGTCGTCGGGAATTATACGCACGCTGCGGGTCGAGGGTTCCCAGCGTATCGAGCCGGAGACGGTTCTTTCCTACACAAAGCTGCGCGTCGGCATCCCCTATACCGCCGCCACGCTCGACCAGGCGCTGGTCGACCTTCAGGCGTCCGAACTGTTCGCCGACTACTCGATCTCGGGTGTCGAGAGCGGCGACATCGTGCTGCGTATCCGCGAGAACCCAATCATCAACCGGGTGATCCTGGAAGGCAACAAGGCGATCAAGAGCGACAAGATCCAGAAGGAGATCAAGCTCGCTCCCCGTCAGATCTTCACGCGAACCGCGGTCCGCGCCGATGTCGCGCGGATCATCGAGCTCTATCGTCGCCAAGGCCGGTTCGCCGCGGTGGTCGATCCCAAACAGGTCAACCTCGACCAGAACCGCGTCGACGTGGTGTTCGAGATCACCGAGGGCGCCAAGTCCAAGGTCCGCCAGATCAACATCATCGGCAACGAAAAGTTCTCGGACGACCAGCTGCGCGGTGAGATGGCGACCAAACAGTCGCGCTGGTTCCGCCTGCTGTCGTCCAACACCTCCTACGACCAGGATCGGCTCAACTACGACCAGCAGAAGCTGCGCCAGTTCTACCTGACGCAAGGCTATGCCGATTTCCGCGTCACCTCCGCGGTCGCGGAGCTGACGCCGGACAAGCGCGACTTCATCATCACCTACGTCGTTGAGGAAGGACAGCGGTACAAGTTCGGCGACGTCACGGTCGACAGCGAGATCCGCGACTTCAACAACGAGGCGCTCGCCAAGTCGCTGCCGATGAAGAAGGGCGATTGGTACAACGCCAAGCTGATCGAGGATTCGATCGACAGCCTCAACCAGGCGGCCGGCCTGTTCGGCTACGCGTTCACCGACACGAATGCCGACTTCAAGCCCGATCGATCCAACCTGACGATGGGAGTCGAGTTTCGCATCGGCCAGGCGCAGCGCACCTATGTCGAGCGGATCGACATCAATGGTAACACGCAGACGCAGGACAAGGTCATCCGCCGCGAGATGCGCCTGGCCGAGGGCGACGCGTTCAACGACTTCCAGATCAAGCGCTCGCAGGACCGCATCAACAGCCTGGGCTTCTTCCAGGACAAGATGGAGCTGAAGCGTACGCAAGGCTCGGCACCCGATCGCATCATCATCGAGGCGCCGCTGGAGGAGAAGTCGACCGGTCAGCTCCAGCTGTCGGCGGGCTTCTCCAGCCTCGAGCGGTTCATCATCCAGGCGAACATCACGCAGGAGAATTTCCGCGGCAAGGGGCAGACGCTGTCGGCGGGCGTGAACTATTCGAGCTATCAGAAGTCGGTGCAGCTCGGCTTTACCGAGCCGTACCTGTTCGACAAGAACGTCGCCGTCGGCGTCGACGTGTTCCGCCGCGATCTCAACCAGTTCACGTTCGGCGCCAACAACAATCGCGAGAGCTTCTACCAGCAGATCTCCACCGGTTTCCAGGCTCGCGCCGGCGTGCCGCTGACGGAATATTGGTCGCTGTCCGGCCGCTACGGCTTGTCCTACGATGAGTTGACGGTCGGAGCACGCGGGCGCGGCGTGACCGGGCAGTGCGACCCGCTGCTCGCCGGTCAGTATCTCTGCGACCAGCTCGGCAATCGCTGGACGTCGTCGATCGGTTACTCGCTGATCTACAACAGCCTCAACAGCGGCCTGCGCCCGACCGCCGGCACCCGCTTCACCTTCAGCCAGGATTTCGCCGGGCTGGGCGGCGACGTGAAGTACCTCCGCACCTCGGTCAACGGCGCCAAGTATTTCGGGCTGGGTAAAGGCTTCATCTTCTCGGTGCTGGGCGAGGGCGGCTACATCTTCTCGTGGGAAGATCGTATCCGCGCCGGTGCGGACAGGGTCCGGATCACCGACCGCTTCTATCTCGGCGAACCCAATTTCCGCGGCTTCGATATCCGCGGTGTCGGACCTCGCGTGCGTCGCCGCTTCTATAACGACAGCGTGACGCAGCAGGCGCTGCTTCCCGTCGATCGGAACAACAACAACAGCGACGACTCGCTGGGTGGGCGCGCCTATTATCTCGGCCGGGCAGAACTGGAAATCCCGCTGGGGGCAGGCGCGCGGGAACTGGGTCTGCGGCCATCGATCTACGCGCAGGTCGGCAGCCTCTTCAGCGTCACGCGCCCGTTGTTGAACCAGAACTTCGCGCAAACCCGCGATGCGAACGGCAATCTGGTCTTCAATCCCGATGGCTCACCGAACCTGATCCGGAACTACACGACACCCACCGGCGCGACGACCACCTGTCCCACGGGTGAGCGCCTCGTTCCGACCGGCGCGTGCGTCGGCAACACCGTGAATGTCGCTCAGCCACTCTTCTTCGAGGAGTTTCTCGGCAACTCTCCTCGGCCACGCGTATCGGTCGGCGTCGGCGTCAATTGGAACTCGCCGTTCGGCCCGCTCCGCATCGATCTCGCCCGCGCCCTTATCAAACAACGTGGCGACGACGACAAACTCATCACTTTCAACGTAGGGACGCAGTTCTGATGACTCTCAAGACGATCCTCCTCGCTGCGGCTCTCGTTGCCGCGCCGACCGTTGCCCCAGGTCTCGCCTTCGCGCAGGCAGGCGGCGTCGCCATCGCCAACCCGGAAGGCGCCGTCGCCGGCTCGCGCGCCTGGGCCACTGCCCGCACGCAGATCGAGACGACGTACAAGACGCAGCTCGATCAGGCGCAGGCGCGCCGCGACGCGATCAGCCGCGAACTCCAGCCGCTGGTGACCGCCTTCAACACCGCCCGCGCGGCGCCCAATGCCAATCAGGCATCGCTCCAGACCCAGGCGCAGGCGATCCAGACCCGCGAGCAGGCCGGCCAGGCCGAGCTCCAGCGCCTGACCGCGCCCGCCTCGCGCGCGCAGGCTTACGCGATCGAGCAGATCTCGGCCAAGCTGCCGGACGCCGTCCAGGCGGTGGTGCGTGCGCGCAACATCAACCTGCTGCTCCGTCCCGACGCGGCGCTGTTCAGCCAGCCCGCCGCCGACGTGACCGCGGCGATCACCACCGAGCTCGATCGCCTGGTGCCGACCGTCAACACCACGCCGCCCGCCAACTGGCAGCCCGGCCAGCAGCAGCAGGGCGGTGCCGCCGGTGCCGCGCCGACCGCGGGTGCCCGCCCCGCCGCCACGACGCCCGCGCGTCCGTCGACCGGCGGCCGCTGACCGATGGGCGAGGGGAGCATGGGTCCGCTCGACATCGGGCGGGTCATGGCGGCGCTGCCGCATCGCTATCCCATGCTCCTCGTCGACCGTGTCGAGGAGCTGGAGAAGGACCGGTCGATCGCCGCCATCAAGGCGGTGACGATCAACGAGCAGTTCTTCCAGGGCCACTTTCCCGGTCGACCGATCATGCCCGGCGTCCTCATCGTCGAGGCGCTGGCGCAGGCCGCCGGCATCCTGGCGGTGGAGAGCCTGGGCCTCGCCGGCTCGGGCAAGCTCGTCTATTTCATGGCGATCGACGGCGCCAAGTTCAGGAAGCCGGTCGAACCGGGCGTCCTGCTTCGCCTGGAGGCCGAGTTCGTGCAGAAGCGCGCCTCCGTCTGCAAGTTCGCCGGACGCGCGACGATCGACGGGCAGCTCGTCGCCGAAGCCAACTTCACGGCGATGATCGCCGATCCGCCCAAGGCGGCGTAGGCACCCGCCTTTGACTTTCCGGGCGTCCGCCGCTAGGCGCGCGTCCTCTCATTTCCAGGCTGGTCGGAACCAGCCGTCCTCGGAGCAGATTGCCATGAAGGCCGATACCCATCCCGACTATCACACCATCAAGGTCCAGATGACCGATGGCACCGTGTACGAGACCCGCTCCACCTGGGGCAAGGAAGGCGACACGATGACGCTGGAGATCGATCCGCTGGCGCATCCGGCCTGGACCGGCGGCAAGGGTCAGCTCCTCGATCAGGGTGGTCAGGTCGCCCGCTTCAACAAGCGCTTCGGCGGCGGGCTCACGCTCCGCAAGTAATTGCGTTCACTCGGCGGAAACCATTTTCGCGTCATACCGGGCGCATGTTCGCCGCCGAGTTCGAACCCGCAGACATCGCGAGCCGACGCCGCTCCGAGCGCGCGTCGGTGTCGCTCGACGCCGAGCTCGACCGCGGCGGCATGGGCCGCACGCTCTGCAAGGTCGTGGACATCTCCCTCCACGGCGCCCGCCTTTCCAGCTACTCGGCCCTCCGCCGCGGCCAGTCGATCGAACTGACATTGCCGCAGATTGGGCAGGTCGTGGCCGACGTGATGTGGGCGGACGACTTCACCGCCGGCTGCCAGTTCCGTCAGCCGCTGTCGCAGGACCAGCTCGACCAATTGATCGTCGACTGAGCCGGTGGCGGAGAGAGTGGGATTCGAACCCACGGTGGGCGTGAACCCACGGCGGTTTTCAAGACCGCTGCCTTAAACCACTCGGCCATCTCTCCGACACGCTCCGCATAGCGCGCGCGCTCGCCCGTGCAAGCCCGACGACGGCCCGAGCTTGCCCCCGCCGCCCGCAATCGCGACAGAGGTCGGCATGAGGGGGATCATCTTCGCGCGAATGCTCGCGCTCGCCGCCGTCGGGCTGTCCATCACTGCCACGCCTGCCGCCGCGCAGGATGTGGCTCCGTCGCCGCAGGAGCTCGCCTTCCAGGCTTATCTGCAGGACGTCGGTCGTCGTGCCGTCGCCCAAGGGGTGTCGGCGGGAACGGTGGCGCGCGAGTTCGCCGGGCTGACGCTCAACAGCCGCGTGATCGATCTCGATCGCGCCCAGCCGGGCAATCCGCAGAGCAGCAGCTTCTCGCCCTTCGCGCCGTATCGCCGCGAGCATGTCGACGCGGCCCGCATCGATCGCGGGCGTGCCGTGTATCAGGCGCAGCGCGGGCGCCTCGCCGCGATCGAGCGCGAGACGGGGGTACCCCAATCGGTGATGGTGGCCATCTGGGGGCACGAGACGAACTACGGGTCGTACACCGGCAATTTCGACCTGATCCGCTCGCTCGCCAGCCTCGCCTACGAAGGGCGCCGTCGCGCGCTGTTTGAGGGCGAGCTGATCGCGGCGCTGAAGATGGTCGATCGCGGCATCACCCGGTCGCAGCTGAAGGGAAGTTGGGCCGGTGCCACCGGCAATCCGCAGTTTCTGCCGTCCATCTACTTGCGCCTGGCCCGCGACGGCGACGGGGATGGCCGCGCCGACATCTGGTCGAGCCAGGCCGACACGCTCGCCTCCATCGCCAACTATTTCACCGATGCCGGCTGGCGTCCGGGCGAGCCCTGGGGCGTGGCGGTGTCGGTGCCGGCGAGCGTCGACCGATCGTCCGTGCAGAACCGTCTCGTCAGCCCGCGCTGCCCGCGGGTGTTCCAGCGCCACAGCGGCTGGCGCACAATCGGCGAGTGGCGCGCGCTCGGCCTGGTGCCGCAGGGACGCGCCTGGCCGGCCGACGACGTGCAGGCGACGCTGATCGAACCGGACGGGGAGACGGCGACCGCCTATCTGCTCACCGGCAATTACCGCGTCATCCTGGATTACAATTGCTCCAACTTCTACGCGCTGTCGGTCGGGCTGCTCGCCGACGCGATCGAAGGATAGACGCCGAGCGCGCGTGACGCCGCCGCCGCGTGCGGCTATGCCGATGCGCAGTTCACCGCCACCGCCTGACCACGGACCTCCTCATGAAGCTTATCGCGCCCATCGCCGCTCCGCTCTCCCTCGTGGCCGCGGCGGTTCCCACGCTCGCGGCGGCGCCTCAGTTCCAGACGCCGGCACCCGTCGCCTTTCTGCAGGACCTGTCGACCGGCGCGGTGCTGTTCTCGCGCGACGCCGACCGGCGCATGCCGCCCGCGTCGATGGCCAAGATGATGACGGTCTACGTCGCCTTCGACCTCATCAAGCGCGGTGAGCTGAAGCTCAACGACATGGTGACCGTGCAGCCGGAAACCTGGCGCAAGTGGCACGGGCCGCAGGCGGGCTCGACCATGTTCCTGTCGGCGGGCGAGCAGGTCAGCGTCGCCAACCTCCTCTACGGCATCGTCACCTTGTCGGGGAACGACGCCTGCGTGGTGTTGGCCGAGCACATCTCCGGCACCGAGCAGAGCTTCGCGGAGCGGATGAACCGCGTGGCCCAGCAGATCGGCCTCAAGAACAGCCATTTCGGCAATTCGAACGGCTGGCCGGACGAGGGCGTGACCTTTGTCACCGCGCGCGACCTGGCGACGCTGGCGGAGCAGACGATCACCAACTTTCCGCAGCTCTACAAACAGTTCTACAGCCGCCGCGACTTCACCTGGGGCAAGACGATGGGGGGCAACGCCATCACCCAGGCGAACCGCGATCCGCTGCTCGGCCGCGTCGCCGGTGCCGACGGGCTGAAGACCGGCCATACCGAGGAAGCGGGTTACGGCTTCACCGGCTCGGCCGAGCAGAACGGCCGCCGGCTGGTGATGGTGATGGCGGGGCTCAACAGCTTCAACCAGCGCGCCGACGAGTCCGTCAACTTCATGAACTGGGGCTTCCGCGCGTGGCAGGCGAAGCCGGTCGCCGCCAAGGGCAAGCAGGTCGCCACCGCCGAGGTGCAGATGGGCGACGCGTCGAAAGTCGCCTTGGTCGCCGGGCAGGACCTGAAGGTCACCATTCCCGCCGGCCTCGCCCCCGAACTGGCCGCCAAGGTCGTGTACCAGGGGCCGATCAAGGCGCCGATCAAGGCGGGGCAGCACATCGCCGACCTCGTCGTCACCTCGCCCGACATGCCCGCGCAGCGCCTGCCGCTGGTGGCGGCCGCCGACGTGGGGGAGGCCGGGTTCTTCGGTCGGGCTTGGGCGGGGCTGACGTCGTTGTTCGGCTGAGCTCCATGCTTCCGTCATTCCGGACTTGATCCGGCATCCAGAGCCACGATTGCACCGCTGCTTGGCCCTGGACACAGGGACAAGCCCGGTGTGACGGATCGCTTCACGCATGACCCTTCTCGGCAACATCACTGCCCATGACGCCTTTCTCGCCGCGCTGGCGGGCGGCGCGCTCCACCATGCCTGGCTGCTGACCGGGCCGGAGGGCGTCGGCAAGGCGAGCTTCGCCCAGGCCGCCGCGCTGCGCATGCTGGCGCAAGGGGCAGGCGAGGTGCTGCCGAGCGGGCTCGGCGTGCCGGACGACAGTCGCACGCGTGCGCTGGTCGAGGCGGGGTCGCATCCCGACTACCGCCTGCTCGCCCGCTTGCCCAAGGACGCCGACAAGCCCGACGAGGATCTCGCCCGCTCGATCACCATCGCGCAGGTCCGCGCGCTCCAGCCGCTGTTCGCGACCGTGCCGTCGATGAGCAGCCGCCGAGTGGTGCTCATCGACGCGATCGACGACCTGGAGAGGAGCGGCGCCAACGCCCTGCTCAAGAATCTGGAGGAGCCGCCCGCCGGCACGATCTTCCTGCTCGTCAGCCATGCGCCGGGCAAGCTGCTGCCGACGATCCGGTCGCGCTGCCGGATCGTGCGGTTCGGCCGGCTGACCGACGAGGAGACCGCCACCGCGCTGCGCCGCGCGTCTCCCGAGGCCGACGAGCGGGAGATCGCGGCGCTGGTCGCCGCCGCCGACGGTGCCCCCGGCCGCGGCCTGCGCTTCGCCGGGCTCGACCTGGCCGAGGTCGACGCCGCCATCGCGGCCATCGCCGCCGATGGCGATCCCGACAACGCCCGCCGTGCCGCGCTCGCCAGGAAGCTGGCGGGCAAGGCCGCGCAGGCCCGCTACGAGGCGTTTCTCGACCGGGTTCCGGCCTTCGTCGCGCAGGAGGCGCGGTCGCGCGCGGGCGCGGCGCTGCGCACCGCGCTCGATGCCCATGCCGCCGCCCGCGACCTGGCGGGCGCCGCGCGCGGTCTGTCGCTCGACGCGGGCGGCACGGTGTGGGAGATGGCCGGCCTTGTCGCGAGGCTCCACGCGGCGTAGGCGCGCGGGCATGGGCGACCCCTTCTATATCTCCACCGCGATCAGTTACCCCAACGGCCGTCCGCATATCGGCCACGCGTACGAGGCGATCGCCGCCGACGCGATCGCGCGCTTCCAGCGGCAGGCCGGGCGCGACGTCTATTTTCAGACGGGCACCGACGAGCACGGGCTGAAGATGGTACAGACCGCGCGCGCGCAAGGGCGCCCGGTGGCCGAGTACGCCGCGGAGATGTCGTCGCATTTCCGGACCATGTGCGACGCCCTGTCGATCAGCTACGACCGCTTCATCCAGACCACGGCGCCCGACCACCACGCCGCCAGCGGGGCCCTGTGGGAGCGGATGGCCGCGGCGGGCGACCTGTACCTCGACCGCTACGAAGGCTGGTACTCGGTGCGCGACGAAGCCTTCTACGACGAGAAGGAACTGGTGGGGCAGGGCGACGACCGCCGTTCGCCGCAGGGCACGCCGGTGGAATGGACCGCCGAGGAGACGTGGTTCTTTCGGCTGTCGAAATATCAGCAGCCGCTGCTCGATCTCTACGCCGCCAATCCCGACTTCATCCGGCCCGAAAGCCGCCGCAACGAGGTGATGCGCTTCGTCGAGGGTGGCCTGTCAGACCTGTCGGTGTCGCGCACCAGCTTCGACTGGGGCGTGCCCGTACCCGGCAGCCCCGGCCACGTCATGTACGTGTGGGTCGACGCACTGACCAATTACCTGACCGGCACCGGCTTTCCCGATCCGCAGGCCGCGAACGCGCGCTTCTGGCCTGCCGACCTGCACCTGATCGGCAAGGACATCGTCCGTTTCCACGCGGTCTACTGGCCCGCCTTTCTGCTGTCGGCCGGCGTACCGCTGCCCAAGACGGTGTTCGGCCACGGCTTCCTGCTCAGCCGCGGCGAGAAGATGTCGAAGTCGCTCGGCAACGTGGTCGATCCCGGTGACCTCGCCCAAGCGTTCGGCGTTGACGCGCTCCGCTACTTCCTCCTTCGCGAAGTCAGTTTCGGCCAGGACGGCAGCTACTCGGCGGAGGCGATCGTGACGCGCGTCAACGCCGAACTCGCCAACGCCTTCGGCAATCTCGCGCAGCGGACCCTGTCGTTCATCGCCAAGAACCTCGGCGGCGCCTTGCCCGATCGCGGCCGGGCGGACGAGGCCGACGGCATGCTGATCGAGGAGGTCGTCGTCGCCTGCGCCGGCATGAAGCAAGGCTTCGGCGACCTGATGCTCAGCCACGGCATCGAGGCGTGGCTGCGCGGCGTCTACGCCTGCAACCAGTATATCGACGTGCAGGCGCCGTGGTCGCTGCGCAAGACCGATCCCGACCGGATGAACGCCGTGCTCGGCACGCTGGTGCGCGCCATCCGCATGCTCGCCATCGCCATCTTGCCGGTGGTGCCGCACGGGGCGGGGGCGATCCTCGACCAACTCGGCGCCGACACGCGTGACCATGCCGCCGTGGATGACGATGGCTGGTATGACCGGCAGGTTGCGGCTGGCTTCACACTCGCTACGCCGACCCCCGCTTTTCCGCGGCTGGAACTTCCGGCGGAGGCGGCGTGATGCTGGCGGACAGCCACTGCCACCTCAACTACAAGGGATTGGTCGAGGACCAGCAGGCGGTGCTCGCCCGCGCCCGCGCGCGCGGTGTCACCGCCATGCTCAACATCGCCACGCGCGAGCGCGAGTGGGACGAGGTGCTCGCCACGGCCGAAGCCGAGCCTGACGTCTGGGCGACCGTCGGCATCCACCCGCACGAGGCGGACCAGCACCCGCACGTCGATACGGCCAAGCTGGTCGAGCGCGCCGCGCACCCGCGGGTCGTCGGCATCGGCGAGTCCGGGCTCGACTACCACTACGATCACTCGGACCGCGCACGCCAGCAGGACAGTTTCCGCGCGCACATCGCCGCCTGTCGCGAGACGCAGCTGCCGCTCATCGTCCACACCCGCGACGCTGAGGAGGACACCCTCGCGATCCTGGGCGAGGAGATGGGGAAGGGGGCCTATCCCGGTGTCATCCACTGCTTCACCGCCAGCCGCGCCTTCGCCGACCGCGCGCTGGAACTGGGTTTCTTCATCTCGATCTCGGGCATCGTGACGTTCAAGAACGCGCGCGACATTCAGGATACCGCGCGCGACGTGCCAGCGGACCGGCTGCTGGTGGAGACCGACGCACCGTTCCTAGCGCCGGTGCCCCACCGCGGCAAGCCGGGCGAACCGGCTTTCGTCGCCGATACGCTCGCCTTTCTAGCGACGCTGCGCGGCGACGATCCGACGGCGCTGGCGGCACGGACGGCGGAGAACTTCCATTGCCTGTTCGCCAAGACGATGGCGGGCAAGAAGGGGTGAGGGCGCACATCCTCGGTTCGGGCACGTCGTCGGGCGTGCCCCGGATCGGCGACGACTGGGGCGCCTGCGACCCCGCCGAGCCGCGCAATCGTCGCACGCGCGCGTCGCTGCTGGTGGAGCATGAAGGCACGCGCATCCTGGTCGACACCAGCCCCGACATGCGTGAACAGCTGCTCGCCGCTCAGGTCGACCGGGTCGACGCGGTCATCTGGACGCACGATCATGCCGATCACTGCCACGGCATCGATGACCTTCGCCAGATCTTCCACGTCACCGGCACGCCGGTGCCCGGTTACGCGCGGCCCACTACGCTCGCTGCGCTGGAGACGCGGTTCGCCTACGTCTTTCAGGGGCGCGGCGGCTACCCGTCGACGGTCAGCGGCCGGCCGTTGCCCGATCGGCTTCGGATCGGCGGCATCGACGTGTTCGTGGTCGATCAGCCGCACGGGTCGATCTCGACCGTCGGCCTGCGCTTCGAGGCGGCGGGCACGAGCATCGGCTACGCCACCGACTTCAACGTGATGACCTCCGACATGCGGGCGCTCTACCGCGGGCTCGACGTGTGGATCGTCGACGCGCTCCGCCGCCAGCCGCATCCCTCGCATCCCACCGTGGACGAGGTTCTCGACTGGGCAGCCGATCTCGCGCCCGGGCGAACGGCGCTGATCCATATGGATCAGAGCATGGATTATCGATCGCTCCGTGCCTCGCTGCCGACCGGGGTCGAGCCGGGTTATGACGGGCAGGTGCTGGCGGGGTGAGCGACGACGCCGCCTCGATCCTGCTCTACGGGATCATGATCTTGCTGCCGCTGTCGGCGCTGGTCGCGCGGCGGGTGCCGCTCGGCCCGACGCTCAAGATGGCCGCGGCATGGGTCGGCATCTTTCTCGTCGGCCTGGTCCTTGTCGGCCAGCGGGACCGTTTCTCCGGCCTGCTCAGCGGCCAGCAGGTGAGCGGACGCGACGTGCGGATCGCGCAGGCGAGCGACGGGCATTTCTATGCCACCGTGACGCTCGATGGTGTCGAACGACGCCTGCTGGTCGACAGCGGCGCGACGACGACGGCCTTGTCGCTCGCCACCGCGCGCGCGATCGGCCTCGATCTCGACGAGAGTCCGTTCCCGGCGATCATCGGAACGGCCAACGGCAGCGTCCAAGCCCGTACCGCGACGGTGAAGCATGTGAAGATCGGCGGTATCGCGATGGACGATGTCGGCGTCGTCGTGTCGCCGGCGTTCGGCGACACCGACGTGCTCGGCATGAACTTTCTGTCGCGGCTGTCGTCATGGCGAGTGGAAGGACGAACGCTGGTCCTCTCACCCGAGCCATCATAGCATTTTACATAATGTATATTATCGGGTTTACAGTTACATGACTGATGTTTCCCCTCTCGACCGTCTCCGATCGGTCATGGTGCGGCTGCGCGACCCGCATGGCGGTTGCGAGTGGGATCGTGCGCAGACCTGGGCGACGATCGCCCCGTACACGATCGAGGAAGCATACGAGGTCGCCGACGCGATCGCGCGCCACGACAGCGACGACGTTCGCGACGAACTCGGCGACCTGCTGCTCCAGGTCGTGTTCCATAGCCGTATCGCCGAGGAAGCCGGCCTGTTCGACTTCGACGCCGTCGCCGCCGCAATCGCCGACAAGATGGAGCGTCGTCACCCGCACATTTTCGGCGACGCACCCGCCAAGGTCGGCTGGGAGGAACTGAAGGCGCAGGAACGCGGGCACCGGCACGCCTTGGCGGGCGTCGCCCTGGCGTTGCCGGCGTTGCAGCGCGCCGACAAGATCCAGCGCCGCGCCGCGCGCGTCGGCTTCGATTGGCCCGACGCCGCCGGACCCCGCGCCAAGATCGACGAGGAACTCGCCGAGGTGGCAGCGGCCGGCGACGACAGCCGCGCCGACGAGATCGGCGACCTGTTGTTCAGCGTCGTCAACTGGTCCCGCCACCTCGGCATCGATCCCGAACAGGCGTTGCGCGCCTCGACGGCGAAGTTCGAGCGCCGCTTCGCCGCGATGGAACAGGCTGCGGGTCCGGATTTCGCCGGCCTCGACCTCGACGCGAAGGAGACGTTGTGGAGCGAGGCTAAGCGAAGCGTCGGGTAAAGCGGGCGTGATCCCCCTCGCCCATCCGCACGGCGAAGATGGTGGTCTCGCCCTCGCTATGCTGGTCGAGCACTTCGCCATGCGCGTGCAGCCACGCCGCGGCGGCGCCGTCGGTGGCCGGCACGGCGATCTCGTAGCGGCGGTGCCCCGCGGTCAGTCGTGCGGCAACCGTGTCCACCAGCGCGTCGACACCCTCCCCGGTCAGCGCGGAGATCGCCATCACGTCGTCGCGCCGCGCTGCCTCGGGCGACAGCGACTGGCGCCGCTCGTCGTCCAGCAGGTCGAGCTTGTTCCACGCCTCGAAACGCGGCGTCGCCGGATCGACGCCGATCTCGTCGAGCACTGCCTCCACATCGGCGCGCTGCGCCTCCGTATCGGGATGCGCGACGTCGCGGACGTGGATCAGCAGGTCGGCCGATACCACTTCCTCCAGCGTCGCCTTGAACGCGGCGACGAGCTGCGTCGGCAGGTCGGAAACGAAGCCAACGGTGTCGGACAGGATCGCCTTGTCCAGCCCCGGCAGCGAGATCTGGCGCAGCGTCGGGTCGAGCGTCGCGAACAGCAGATCCTCCGCCATCACCGCGGAGCCGGTCAGTCGGTTGAACAGCGTCGACTTGCCGGCATTGGTGTAGCCGACCAGCGCGATCACCGGCCAGGGTGCGCGCTGCCGCCGTTCGCGGTGCAGGCCGCGGGTGCGGCTGACCTGGTCCAGCTCGCGCCGCAGCCGCGCCATGCGATCGCGGATCAGCCGGCGGTCGGCCTCGATCTGCGTCTCGCCGGGACCGCCCAGGAAGCCGAAGCCGCCGCGCTGCCGCTCCAGATGGGTCCAGCTGCGCACCAGCCGCCCGGCCTGATAGTCGAGGTGCGCGAGTTCGACCTGTAATCGCCCCTCCGCCGTGGCGGCGCGCTCGCCGAAGATCTCCAGGATCAGGCCGGTGCGATCGATCACCTTGGCGCCCAGCCCCGTCTCCAGGTTGCGCTGCTGCACCGGCGTCAGCGCGGCGTCGACGACGACCAGCCTCGCCTCCTCCATCACGATCCGCTGCGCCAGCTCCTCGACCTGGCCGCTGCCGATCAGCGTCGCCGGCCGCGGCTGGCGGACGCGGAGCGCAACACGCTCAACGACGTCCAGCCCGATCGCCATCGCCAGCCCCGCGCTCTCGTCGAGCCGCGCCTCCGCGTCGCGCGACGAGTCGCCACGGTCGGGCAACAGCACGATCGTGCGGGCCCCGCGCGCGAACTCGTCACGATCGCGGTCGAACCCCGCCCCGCTGCTGCCGGAAACCGCGCTCAATCCGCGTCCGCCTGCTCGTCGGAGAGGTTGAGCGGACCAGCCGGCTGGATGGTGGACACCGCGTGTTTGTAGACGAGCTGCACCATGCCTTCGCGGTGAAGCAGCATGCAGAACAGGTCGAACCCGGCGATTTGGCCCTGCAGCATGACGCCGTTGATGAGGAACATCGTCACGCTGTCCTCCGACTTGCGGACGGCGTTCAAGAACAGTTCCTGGAGCAGCGGCGACTTGCGCTGGTTCTCGCCCACCGCCTCGACCAGCGGCGCGACGTCGAACTGGCCACCGGGCATGATGGTGGAGATGGCGTGCTTGTAGATCAGCTGGGACTGGCCATCGCGGCGGAGCAGCACGGAAAAATTATCAAACCAGGTGACGATGCCCTGGAGCTTGACGCCCTTGACCAGGAACATGGTCACCGGCGTCTTGGAGCGGCGGAGCGCGTTGAGGAACAGGTCCTGGAGCGATGCCTGCTTGTCGGCCATTTCAGCCCTTTCTTTCTTGGCGGATCGCGATCCGCGACTGCGCCGTTGCCCGGCGTCGGAAAAACCGTCCGAGGACGGCGGCGGGATCGTAGCGCTCCCGCCCCACCCCCGTCCAGCGGGTCAATCCTCGCGCGTGTCGCTGATGCCGAGGAGTTTCAATTTACGATGCAACGCCGAGCGTTCCATGCCGATGAAACTCGCGGTGCGCGAAATGTTGCCGGAGAAGCGGCGGATCTGGACGCGTAGATACTCGCGCTCGAACGTCTCGCGTGCCTCGCGCAAGGGCGCGCCCATGATCGTCGTCGATCCCCGCTCACCGCCCGCGTCGGTGCCCATCACCTCGGCGGGCAGCAGGTCGAGTTCGATCCGGCCGATCCGGTCGCCGGGCGCCAAGATCACCGTCCGTTCGACGACGTTGCGCAGCTGGCGGACGTTGCCCGGCCATTCATAGGATTGCAGCGCCACCATCGCGTCGGCGGCGATCTCCGGCGTCGGCACCCGCCGCTCGCGGGCGTAATGCGCCAGGAAATGGAGGACGAGCGGCGGGATGTCCTCGCGCCGGTCGGCGAGCGGCGGGATCGGCACGGGGACGACGTTGAGGCGGTAGTATAGGTCCTCGCGGAAGCGCCCGGCGGCGATCTCGTCGGTCAGGTCGCGCGAGGTGGCGGAGACGACGCGCACGTCCACCTTGACCACGCGTGTGCCCCCTACCCGCGTGAAGCTCTGGTCGGTCAGCACCCGCAGAATGCGCGCCTGGGTGGTGATCGGCATGTCGGCGATCTCGTCCAGGAACAGCGTGCCGCCATGTGCCTGTTCGAGCAGGCCGGGCCGGACGAGGTCGCCGCCCTCCTCGATCCCGAACAGCTCCTCCTCGACGCGCTCGGGCGTCATGTTGGCGGCGCTGACGATGACGAAGGGCGCGGCGGCGCGGTTGCTCCAGCCGTGCAGCAGCCGCGCCGCCACCTCCTTGCCCACGCCGGCGGGGCCGACCAGCATCACGCGACTGCCGGTCGCCGCCACCCGCTTCAGCGTCGCGCGCACGCCGTTGATCGCGGCCGAGCTGCCGGTCAGGTCGTTGTCGCGGCCGGACGACTGGCGGAGACTCTCCACCTCGCGCCGCAGTTGCTCGGTCTCGGTCGCGCGGGCCACCATGTGGAGCAGCCGCGACGCCTCGAACGGCTTCTCGATGAAGTCCACCGCCCCTTTGCGGATCGCCGCCACCGCCGTGTCGAGGCTGCCATGGCCGGAAATGACGAGCACCGGGATCGACGGGTCGCGCCGCTTGATCTCGTCCAGCAGTTCCAGGCCGTCGAGCCGCGACCCTTGCAACCACACGTCGAGCAGCGCAAGCGACGGCCGCCGGGCGGCGATCGCCTCCAGCGCGGCGTCGCTGTCGCCGGCCGCACGGGTGTCGTAGCCCTCGTCCTCCAGCACGCCGGCGACCAGTTCGCGGATGTCGAGTTCGTCGTCGACGATAAGGATATCGAGCGGCATCGCGTCAGGTCCGATTGAGAGAGAGGGCGGCGAGATGATCCTCACCGCCGGGTTCGGGAGCGGCCGCCCCCTGGTCGAGCTTGGCCAGCATGGCGGCGTCGAAGGTCATCAGCACGATCGTGCCGCCACCGGGCCGGTCGGCGAAGTCGATCCGGCCGCAATGTTCCTCGACGATCTTCTTGACGATCGCCAGTCCCAGGCCGGTGCCCTTGGCCCGCGTCGTCATGTACGGCTCGACAATGCGGTCGCGTGCGGCGGGCAGGCCGACGCCGTCGTCGGATACCGTCACCTCGACGATGCCGTCTCGCTCGGTCAGGGTCAGCGTGATCTCGCCACCGCCGCCGCCCCGGCCCTCGATCGCCTCCACCGCATTCTTGACGATGTTGGTGAGCGCCTGGCCGATCTGGCGGCGATCGCACACCAGGGTCGGCGGCGGATCGTCGTGAACCAGCGCGAAGCGGATCGCGGGATGGGCGACCTCGTGCAGGAACATGACCTGATGTGCCGCGTCGATCAGCGATTCCTCGCGGAACACGGGCTTCGGCATCCGCGCGAAGGAGGAGAACTCGTCCACCATTCGCCGCAGATCGCCGACCTGGCGGATGATCGTCTCGGTCAGCCGCGCGAAGGTGGGATCGTCGGCATCGACCTTGCCGCCGTAGCGACGCTGAAGCCGCTCGGCCGCCAGCTGGATGGGGGTGAGCGGGTTCTTGATCTCGTGGGCGATGCGACGCGCCACGTCGGACCAGGCGGCGCGGCGCTGGTCGACCAGCTGCTGCGTGACGTCGTCGAAGGTCAGGATCGGCCCGCGGTCGATATCGGCTAGGCGGACGGCCAGCGTTCGGGCGCCGGCCCCCTCGCCCACCTGCACCACGGCCTCCCGCGCGCCCGTGTTCACCAGCGAGTCGAGCTCCGGCGCCACGTCGGCGAGCGAGCGGCCGACGACACCGTCGGCATCGGTATCGAGCAGCCGCACGGCGGAGGCGTTGGCGATGCTGATCGTCCGGTCGGGACGGGTCGCGACCACACCCGCGGAGATGCCCGCGAGCACCGCCTCGATCAGCGTGCGGCGGCTTTCCAGCTGGTCGTTGGCCGCGCGCAGCTCGCCGTTCTGCGCCTCGATCCGCCCCGTCATCTGGTTGAAGGCGGCGGCGAGCGTGCCGACCTCGTCCCGTTCCCGTCGCTCCGGCACCCGCGCCGACAGGTCGCCGGTGGCGACGCGGCGGGCGGCGTCCACGAGTTCGCCGACCGGGTGAACCAGTCGGTCGGCGACCTTGAGCGCGATCCACACCGCGATGCCGACGATTAACAGCGAGATGACGAGCAGCGCGGCGTTGAATTGAAGCTGGAGCGAGCGTGCTTCCTCCAGCAACGCCCGGTAGTTGGCGAGCGCCGTCTCCGCCCGCGCCGTCCGCTGCTGCAACTCGTTGGGTTCGGTGATCCGGCCTGTGTACAAGAGGAAACCGGGCATTCCGGGGATGGCCGTCACCGTCTGGATGCGATTGGTCTTGAGGTTGACGACGCTGCGCTGCCCCTGCCGCAACGAGGCGACCATCTCCGCGTTCAGCTGGGCCGGCATGTCGATGTTGTAGGGATTGACCTCCACCACGGTGCGAATGCGGTTATCGGGCGAGACCGCGAAGACGGCTCCCTCGCTGAGGCTGCGCAGGAACAGCTGCGTGCCGACATACTGGTAGAGCGCCTGCCTGCTGGGCGAACCCTGAAGCTCGCTGCCGATATCGGCGGCCATCGTCACCGTGGCCTCCTCCCACCAGCTCAGCGTCTGTTTGAACGACTGCCGCGTCAGCTCGGTCGCGTTCTCGAACACGCCGCGCGCCCGATCCGAGTACCAGAACTGCACGCCGTACTGGAACAGCAGCGACGCGAAGATGGTGACGAGCAGCATCGGCACCGCCGCCACGACCGAGAACAGCGCGACGAGGCGGACGTGGAGACGCCCCTCGCCCCCGATCGGCGATCGGGCGGCACGGCGCCGCGCCACGCGCCGGCCGAACAGCACCAGCAGCGCGATGCCGGGGACCAGGTTGGCGATCAGGATCGACGCGACCAGCGCCGGCTCGATCAGCCGCTGCGATTCGCCCGAACTGGACAGGATGAAGTAGCTGCCGATCGCGACGGCGACCGCGATGGCGAGGACGAGCAGCTCGACCGCGGGCGTCACCGACCACCGCCGGCGCGACGTCTCTCCGATTTCCAACGAGGTCGCGACTGCGATCATCGCGATCGCTCTACATGCTCCACCGTTGCATGAAAACCACAATTTAGGTTCATTCGGTGCCCAAAACGATGCCGAGCTGATCCAGCCGCTTGCGCAGCGTGTTGCGGTTGAGGCCGAGGGCACGGGCCGTACGGAGCTGGTTGTGGCCGTGGCGCGCGAGCATGATCTCGATCAACGGACGCTCCACCTCTGCGATGACGTGGTCGTAGAGCGATCCGTCTTCCAACGCGGCCGGCCGTTCGCGGGCGAGCCGCTCGACGATCTGCCGCACCGCGTCCCCCACCGTCGCGCCCGCCTGCGTATCGGTGGCGAGCGAGCGGCGACCACCGAGCGAGGCGTGGACGGCGGCCGCGTCGATCACCTCGTCGCGGGCGAGCACGGCCAGGCGGCGGACCAGATTCTCCAACTCGCGGACGTTGCCGGGCCAATCGTGCGCGAGGAGCGCGGCCAGCGCGTCATCCGACAGCGTCCGCCGGGGCAGCCCCTCGATCGCCGCGGCGTCGAGGAAATGGCGGGCGAGCAGGCCGATATCGTCGCCGCGCTCGCGCAGCGGTGGCAGTGCGACGGGCACAACGGCGAGGCGATAAAACAGGTCCTCGCGGAACTGCCCGATCGCGACCAGAGCAGCCAGATCGCGGTGCGAGGCGGCGACGATGCGAACGTCGGTGCGGATGGTGCGGGCGCCGCCCACCGTGGTGAACTCGCCGGTCTGGAGCACGCGCAGCAGCCGCGTCTGCGCTTCCAGCGGCATGTCGCCGATCTCGTCCAGGAACAGCGTGCCGCCGTTCGCCTGCTCGAACCGCCCGGCGTGGCGCTGCGCGGCGCCGGTGAAGGCGCCCCGCTCGTGCCCGAACAGCTCCGCCTCGATCAGCTCGCGCGGGATCGCGGCCATGTTGATGGCGACGAACGGCCCGCCCACGCGGCGACCCAGATCGTGGATGGCGCGCGCGACCAGTTCCTTGCCCGTGCCGGATTCACCCGCGACCAGCACCGTCAGGTCGGTGGCGACGACGCGCGCGATGGTGCGGTACACCTCCTGCATCGCCGGCGAGCGGCCGATCAGCGGTAGCGCCGCGTCCTCCGGCTCGGTCGCGTCGGCGGCGGCCGGCCCGCGCATCAGCGCCCCCGCGACCGCGCGGGCCAAGGCGTCCAGGTCGAAGGGTTTGGGCAGATATTCGTACGCGCCCAGTTCGGCCGCGCGCACGGCGGTGGTCAGCGTGTTGCGCGCCGAGACCACGATCACCGGCAGCTCGGGATGGCGCGCGCGCAGGTCGCGCATCGCGTCGATGCCGTCGCCGTCGGGCAGCACCACGTCGGTCACGATCAGGTCGGGCAGGCCGGCCGCAGTCAGGCGGCGGAACTGCGCCAGGTCGGGCGCCACCGTCACCTCGTCGCCGCCGCGGCGCAGCGCCTGTGCCACCACGGTGCGGACGGCGGCGTCATCGTCGACGAACAGGATGCGGCTCATCTCAGCCCCTCGGCAGCAGCAGGCGGAACACGGTGGCGCGCGGCTCGCCCTCGCGCGCGTATTGGACGATACCGCCCATGTCGCGCACCAGCTTGCCGACCAGCGCCAAGCCCAGACCCCTGCCCTCCGGCCGGCCGGACACGAACGGGTCGAACAGGTGCTGGGCGATGTCGTCGGGCGCGCCGGGTCCGTTGTCGATCACCGCGATCTCGATCGGCAGTGCGACGCGCGGCTGCCCCGGCGCCGCCGCGCGGGTGATGCCGTGACGATAGGCGGTGGCGATGGTGAGGCGCGGTTCCGCCACGGTGGCGACCGCCTCCCGCGCGTTCTTGAGCAGGTTGATGAGGATCTGCAGCAGCGCGTCGCGATTGACGGTGGCGGGCGGCAGCGAGGGATCGAACCGCTCCTCAATGCGCAGCCCTTGCGCGAAGCCCGCCTCCGCCAGCGTCCGCGCGTGACCGATCAGCGGATAGATGTTCTCAGCGACGCATTGCAGCGGCCGGTGATCGGCGAACGCCTCCATCCGGTCGATCAGCGCCGCGACCCGGTCGACCTCCGTCACGATCAGCGTGGTGAGTTCGTGGGGCCCGAGCAGCTGCGCGGCGCCGCGGATGCCGGACAGCGGGTTCTTGATCTCGTGCGCCAGCATCGCCGCCGCACCCGCCGCCGCGCGCTCGCCGGCGCTGTGGTCGCTGCGCCCGATCGTTCGCGCCCCCGGTACGCCGTGCAGCGTGACGATCCGCCAGCCGGGATGATCGGGCAGCGCGCGTTCGGACAGGTCAACCTGAATGCTGCGGCCCTTGGAGGTCGTGATCTCCGCGTCGTACACCGCCCGATTGCCGGGATCGCCCGCGGCATCGCTGTCGGGCGGCGACAATACGCTGGCTAGCGGTCGGCCGATCATCGCCCTTTCCGACAGGTTCAGCATCTCCTCCGCTGCGGCGTTGGCGTGGGCGATGACGCTGTCCGGCGACACCACGATCGCGGCCACGGGCAGCGCCGCGAACAGGTCGGCGAAGCCGGGCCGGTCGCGCGGCGTCGCGTCAGGCGGCGGCAAGCTGCCGCCAGGGGGCGTAGAAGTCGGCGAGCATCGCCTTGACGCGGGCCGCGTCGAGCTCTTGGTTCACCGCGTTGCGGAACTCGGCCGATCCGGGCAGCCCCTTGGTGTACCAGCCGATATGCTTGCGCGCCATGTTGACGCCGGTGAAGGTGCCGTAATGTTCCAGCATCGCGTCGTAGTGGTCGACGATGACGCGGTACTGTTCGTCCAGGTCGGGATCGGGCCGCGCCGCGCCGCCGCTCAGCGCCGCCATAACCTGGCCGAGCAGCCAGGGACGGCCATAGGCGCCGCGGCCGATCATCACGCCGTCCGCACCCGACTGGTCCAGCGCCGCCTCGGCATCGGCGACCGAGTTGATGTCGCCGTTGACGATCACCGGGATCGACACCGCCTGCTTCACCCCGGCGACGAAGCGCCAATCGGCCTGGCCCTTGTACATCTGGTTGCGGGTGCGGCCGTGGACGGTGACCATCTTGACGCCGAGATCCTCGGCGATGCGCGCGAGTTCGGGGGCGTTGAGGCTGTCGTGGCACCAGCCCATCCGCATCTTGAGCGTGACCGGCACGGACACCGCCTTGACGATCGCGTCGACCAGCGAGGCGGCGAGCTTCAGGTCGCGCATCAGGGCGGAGCCGGCGTCGCCGTTGGTCACCTTGCGGACGGGACAGCCCATGTTGATGTCGATGATCGCGGCGCCGCGCTCCTCCGCGAGCTTGGCCGCCTCCGCCATCTCGTACGGCGTACAGCCGACCAGCTGCATCGACACCGGCTCCTCCGACAGGTGCCAGGCCGCCTTCTGGAGCGACTGGCGCGTCTCACGGATCGCGGCCTGGCTGGCGATCATCTCGGTGACGTTGAGGCCCGAGCCGTAGCGGCGCACGAGCGTGCGGAACGGCATGTCGGTGACGCCGGTCATCGGCGCGAGGACGACCGGGCAGTCGATGCGGACGGGGCCGATCTGAATCGGCTTCAAGGGAGAACGCGTCATTGACGAAGTGCCTGAAATTTAGGCAGCCTCTACCACCCCCGACGCTCCACTGGCAAGGCGGGCAGCGCTCCGCTACGCCGCTGTGATGAGCGAAGGACGAACGGTGGCGCTGCTGGTGGCGGCAGGCAGCGGAACGCGCGTCGGCGGTCGCGTGCCCAAGCAGTTCGCGCTGCTGGCCGGTCGCCCGATGATCGCCCACGCTTATGATGCACTGGTCGCGCATCCGGCGATCGACGAAGTGCTGGTGGTGATCGGCGCGGGCCAGGAGGACATGGCGCGCGACGCGCTGGGAACAGTACGGACCGTGACCGGTGGCGCGACGCGGCGCGAGTCGGTGGCGCGCGGGCTGGCCGCGGCGGGCGAGGCCGAGCGGGTGTTGGTGCACGACGCGGCACGGCCTTTCCTGCCGGCCGAGGTGATCGACCGAGTGTTGGCGGCGCTCGACGAAGCCGATGCGGCGATCCCGGTGCGGGCAGTTGCCGACACGCTGGTCGACGATGGCGGCGGCGTGGTGCCGCGCGCAGGGCTGCACCGGGTGCAAACGCCGCAGGGCTTTCGCCGCCGCGCGCTGGTGGAGGCGCACGCGGCCTGGCCGGCGGATGAAGAGGCGACCGACGACGCGCAGATGGTGCGGCGGCTTGGCGGAACGGTCGTTCTGGTGCAGGGCGACACGATGCTCGACAAGGTCACCTACCCCGAGGACATCGCCGCCGCCGAGGCGCGGGTCGCCTGGGAGACGCGCAGCGCGTCCGGCTTCGACGTCCACCGGCTGGAGGATGGCGAGGAATTGTGGCTGGGCGGCGTGCTGATCCCGCACCATCAGGGATTGTCGGGGCACAGCGACGCCGACGTGGCGCTGCACGCGCTGACCGATGCGCTGCTCGGTACGATCGCGGCGGGCGATATCGGCACGCATTTCCCGCCGACCGACCCGCAGTGGCGGGGAGCGGCGTCCGATCAGTTCCTGGCGCATGCCGCCTCGCTGATCCGGGCACGCGGCGGGCGGATCGACTTCATCGACCTGACGATCATCTGCGAGGCGCCCAAGATCGGGCCGCATCGCGCGGCGATGGTGGAACGGATCGCGGCCATCCTCGAGATCGTGCCGGATCGCGTCAGCTTGAAAGCGACGACGACCGAGCGGCTGGGCTTTACCGGCCGGGGCGAAGGGATCGCCGCGCAGGCGATGGCGACCGTTAGCCTGCCGGGGCAGCCGCGATGAAGCGGGTCACCGCCTTGCTGGCCGCCGCGGCCCTGCTCGCGTCGCCCGCCGTCGCGCAGCCGCGGCCCTGCCTGACCGCCCTGGAGGCCGAGTCGCTCGCGCTGGTCGCGCTGCCCGAGATAATCACCCAGACGGGGCAGGTCTGCGCCGCGCGCCTGCCGGCGGCGAGTCTGATCCGACGGCGGCAAGGGCCGCTGGTCGCCAAATATCAGGCGGCGGCCGACGCCGCCTGGCCGGCGGCGCAGGGGGCGATCGCGAAGCTGAGCAATCCCGCCGCGACGCTGCTGCTGCAATCGGACTATGCGCGGCCGGTGCTCACCAGCCTCATCACGCCGCTGATCGTCGGGCGGATCGCGCTGGCAGACTGCGGGACGATCGACCGGCTGGTGACGCTGCTCGAACCGCTGCCGCCGCGCAATACCGCCGGGGTGATCGTCACCGTGCTCCAGTATCTGAAGGCCGATCGCGCGCGCGGCGGCCGTTCCGACGCGCCCGACCTGCCGCTGTGCCCGGCGCCTTGAGCATGGACACGCTGCTTCCCCCCGATCTGGTCGCCGCCGCCACGCGCGTGGTGGAGGCCAATCGCGCCGCCGGGCGCACCGTGGCGCTGGCCGAGAGCTGCACCGGCGGTCTCGTCGCGGCCGCGCTGACCGAGGTGCCGGGATCGTCGGAGGTGCTGCTCGCCTCCATCGTCACCTACTCGGACGAGGCGAAACAGGCGCTGTTGAAGGTCGCCGGCGACGTGCTGGAGACGTTCGGCGCGGTGTCGATCGCCACCGCCTGGGCGATGGCGTGCGGCGCGCTGGAGCGGTCGGGCGCGGACGTGGCGGTGGCGATCACTGGAATCGCGGGGCCGGGCGGCGGATCGGAGAAGAAGCCGGTCGGGACGGTCGTCTTCGCGCGGGCCGAGAAGGGGCACGAGCAGGCCGACGTGCACGCCGATCGCAAGCAGTTCGACAATAACGGCCGGGCCGGGGTCCGGCTTCAGGCGGCGCTGTGCGCGCTCGAACTGCTGATGCCGCCGGCCGCCCCGTAAAGAGCGGCGGCGCGGGTCTCGAACGCGCCGATCATGCGGCGGAGCGCCTGGCCGAACACCTGACCGGCGAGCATCTCGAACACGCGGTTCTTGAAGGCGAAATCGACGGTGAAGTCGACGGCGCAGCCCTCTCCTTCCGGGCGGAACACCCATTCGTTGCGCAGGTGCTTGAGCGGCCCATCGACGTAATCGACGCTGATCCGCTCCGGCCGCTGCTTTTCCACGCGGCTGGTGAAGGTTTCGCGCAGGCCCTTGAAGCCGACGATCATGTCGGCCAGCGTTTCCGTCTCGCCGTCCCGGCGCACGCGCATGGCGGAGACCCAGGGCAGGAACTCGGGATAGCGTTTCACATCGGCGACGAGATCGAACATCTGCTCCGGCGTGTAGGGCAGATGGCGCGTTTCCTGGTGCTTGGGCATCAGGCGCGCGCCAGCTTCGCCTCGCGTGCGGCACGCAGGCGCGCGAAATCCTCGCCGGCGTGGTAGCTGGACCGGGTCAGCGGCGACGAGGCGACGAGGCCGAAGCCCTTGGCGCGGGCGATGCCGGCATAGGCGTCGAACGCCTTGGGGGTGACGAACTCGGCCACCTTGGCGTGGCGCGGCGTGGGCTGGAGATACTGGCCCATGGTCAGGAAATCGATGTCGGCCGAGCGCATGTCGTCCATCACCTGATGAACCTCCAGCCGCTCCTCGCCCAGGCCGAGCATCACGCCGGACTTGGTGAAGATCGACGGATCGTGGCGCTTGACGCTCTCCAGCAGGCGCAACGACGCGTAGTAGCGCGCGCCGGGGCGGATCGTCGGATAGAGCCGCGGCACGGTTTCGAGATTGTGGTTGTAGACGTCCGGGCGCGCCTCGACGATCGACTCGACCGCGGCTTGCGCCTTGTTGCGGAAATCCGGCGTCAGGATCTCGATCGTGGTGGTCGGGTTGGCGGCGCGGATCGCGTGGATGACCTTCACGAACTGCGAGGCGCCGCCGTCGGGCAGGTCGTCGCGGTCGACCGAGGTGACGACGATGTGCTGGAGGCCCATCTGCGCCGCGGCATCGGCGACGTTCTGCGGCTCGCGCGCGTCGACGGCGCGTGGCATGCCGGTCTTCACGTTGCAGAAGGCGCAGGCGCGGGTGCAGGTGTCGCCGAGGATCATGACGGTGGCGTGCTTCTTCGACCAGCATTCGCCGATATTGGGGCAGGCCGCCTCCTCGCACACCGTGGTGAGGCTCTTGGCGCGCATCAGCTCACGCGTGGCGGCGAAGCCGGCGCTGGTCGGCGCCTTGACGCGAATCCAGTCGGGCTTGCGCTCGCGGGCGGGCCGGATCGGGGTCATCTCGTTCATGCCTGCCAGATAGGCGCTGACCGGACGAAAGTCACGCCGTCGGCAGCGTCGCGGTCCAAGTGCCGCGCCGGCGCAGGACGAAATGGTAATAGGCCGCCGAGAGGGCGATCTGCGCCGCCGTCATCAGCAGGCCGGGGCGCCCCTCCTCCAGGTCGAACCAGCTGGTCCAGGCGACGTAGCCGAGCGCGACCAGCGTCACCACGGGCGCGAGCGGATAAAGCGGCATGCGATAGCCGGCGTGCGCGCTCGCGCCCGTGCGGCGCCCGACGATCGCGGCGACGGCGATGCCGGCGTAGATGGCGACGAGGCCGGTGCCGCTCAGCACCAGCAGCAGGGTGAGCGGCAGGAAGCAGCACGCCACCCCGATCCCGCCGACGATCAGCGTGCCGATCCACGGCGAGCCGAGCCGCGGGTGGATCTGCATCATCCAGCGGTCGAGCGGACGCCCCCAAACGTTGTCGCGCGCGGTGCCGTAGAAGAAGCGTGCGCAGGCGAGGATGCAGGCGATCACCGCGTTGACGATCGCGATCACCACGCCGACCGACACCCAGTCGGCGAGCGCGTCGTTCGCCCGGAAGCGGACGAGCAGGCCGAAGGGGTCGCTCGACGTGACCACCGCGTGGAGATCGGGTGCCGCGACCAGCGCGGCGACGGTCGGCACGATCTCGAACAGCAGCGTCAGGACGAGCGAGGCCATGATCGCGCGGGCGATGCGACGGGGCGCATCGAGCATCTCCTCGCCGAAATAGACGGCGGCGCCGTAGCCGTTGAGCGCGAAGATCGCGATCGAGGTGGCGAGGCCGATCGCCGCAGGAGATGCCGGGACGAGGCTCGCCGCGGAGGGCATGACGGGATGGGTCAGGAACTCGCCGACCGGGCGCACGGCATCGGCGACACCGAGACCAACGATCGCGAGCAGGGTGAGAAGCTCGACGGCCAGGAAGAGGCCGGTGATCCAGGCGTTGACGCGGATGCGGAGCAGCGCGACCAGCGTCGCCCCAGCGACCACCGCGACGGCGATCGGAATTTGCGGCAGGCCGGGGTAGATCGATCCGAGCACCGCGCTGATGCCGAGGCCGGCGACGGGCGGGAAGAACAGGTTGTTGAACACGTTGACGCCGAGCATGACGAAGCCCGCCATCGGCCCGAGCGTATGCGCGACCGCGACATACTCGCCCCCCGCCACCGGCCAGGCGGACGACAGTTCGGCATAGACGAAGGCGGTGGCGACGCACACGATGCCGGCGAGCAGCATCGCCCAGACCGCACCGGTGCCCGCGACTTGGAGCATGCCGGGGACGATCACGAACACCGACGAGGCCGGCGTCGCCACCGACAGCGTCAGCAGCAGGACGCCGGTCACGCCCAGGCTACGGAAGAGCGTGGTCGGCGACGCCGGTTGCAGTTGGTCGTCGAGCATGCCGCCCTTCCCTAACGCGGCAGGCGTGTTGGCAGGGTTAATGAGGGGAGTATAATGGCGATTCCCTCCCCTCCGTCATGCCGGGCTCGTCCCGGCATCCAGCGCCACGGGCGACGTACTGCTTGGCCCTGGACCCCGGCTCAAGGCCGGGGTGACCGAATGGGATGGCTCAGCCCGCCGACGGCGCCACGATCCCGTCGACGTCCTTCACCTCGGCCGTGGAGCGGAGGTTGAGTTCCTTCAGCTGCTTGGGGCTGGCGAAGTTGGGCGCGCCCATCATCAGGTCCTCGGCCCGCTGGTTCATCGGGAACAGCACGACCTCGCGGATATTGGGCTCGCCCGCCAGCAGCATGACCATGCGGTCGATGCCCGGCGCCGATCCGCCGTGCGGCGGCGCGCCGAACTTGAAGGCGTTAATCATGCCGGCGAAGTTGGTGTCGACGTCGGCCTGGCTGTAGCCGGCGATCTCGAACGCCTTGTACATGATCTCCGGCCGGTGATTCCGGATCGCGCCCGACGACAGTTCCACGCCGTTGCAGACGATGTCGTACTGATAGGCGAGGATGTCGAGCGGGTTCATCGTCTCCAGCGCCTCCATCTCGCCCTGCGGCATCGAGAAGGGATTGTGGCTGAAGTCGATTTTCTTGTTGTCCTCGTCATACTCGAACATCGGAAAGTCGACGATCCAGCAGAACTCGAAGCGGTTCTGGTCGATCAGTCCTAGGCTCTCGCCGACGCGGGTACGCGCGAGGCCGGCGAGCCTGGCGGCCTGCGCCTCCTTGCCGGCCGCGAAGAACACGCCGTCGTCGGGCCCGAGGCCGAGCGCCTCGGCGAGCCTGGCCATCCCCTCGTCGCCGTGGTTCTTGGCGATCGGGCCACCCCATTCGCCGCCCTTGCGCGTCGCGTAGCCGAGGCCGGCGAAGCCTTCGCCCTGCGCCCAGGCGTTCATGTCGTCGAAGAATTTCCGAGACTTGTCGGCCGTGGACGGCGCGGGGATCGCGCGGACCACGTCGCCCGCCTCCACGATCGAGGCGAAGCGGCCGAAGCCGGAGCCGGTGAAATGCTCGCTGACGTCGGAGATCAGGATCGGGTTGCGCAGGTCTGGCTTGTCGTTGCCGTAGCGGAGCATCGATTCGCGGTAGGGGATGCGCTTGAACGGGAGGGCGGAGACCTGACGGCCCTTGCCCTGCCAGTCGGCGAACTCCTCGAACAGGCCGTGGAGCACCGGCTCGATCGCCTGGAACACGTCTTCCTGGGTGACGAAGCTCATCTCGAAATCGAGCTGGTAGAATTCGCCGGGCGAACGGTCGGCGCGCGCGTCCTCGTCACGGAAGCAGGGCGCGATCTGGAAATAACGGTCGAAGCCGGCCACCATCAGCAACTGCTTGAACATCTGCGGCGCCTGCGGCAGCGCGTAGAACTTGCCCGGATGGACGCGGCTGGGGACGAGATAGTCGCGCGCGCCTTCCGGCGACGAGGCGGTCAGGATCGGCGTCTGGAACTCGGTGAAGCCCTGGCCGATCATGCGCTGGCGGATGCTGGCGATCACCTGGCTACGCAGCATGATGTTGGCGTGCAGCCGCTCGCGCCGCAGATCGAGGAAGCGGTAGCGAAGGCGGATGTCCTCCGGATATTCCGCGTCGCCCGCCACCGGCATCGGCAGTTCCTGCGCAGGGCTCTGGACGACGACCTCGCCCGCGATCAGCTCGATCTCGCCGGTCGGCAGATTGGCGTTGGTCTGCCCCGCCTCGCGCGCCACCACCTCGCCGGTGACGGTCACCACCGTCTCCGCGCGAAGGCCGTCGAGCAGGTCGAGCATCGCGCTGCCCGATTTCGCGACGACCTGGGTGATGCCGTAATGGTCGCGCAGGTCGAGGAACAGCACGCCGCCGTGATCGCGCTTGCGGTGGACCCAGCCCGACAGGCGGGCGGTCTCGCCGACGTTGGCGGCAGTCAGCGCGGCGCAGTTGTGGGTGCGGTAGGCGTGCATGTTTGTCATGCTGCGCGCCCTCCCCTTCCCACCCCCTCTTTGTCAACCCGCGCGGGCTCGTTATGGATGGGCCGATGCATATCCATCCGCTCATCACCGACAGCGCCACGCTCGCCAATCTCTGCAGCCGCCTCGCCGATGCCGACTTCGTCACCGTCGATACCGAGTTCATGCGCGAGAGCACCTATTATCCGGAACTCTGCCTGATCCAGATCGCCGACGTGAACGAGGCGGCGGCGATCGATCCGATGGCACCGGGGATCGACCTCAAGCCGCTGCTCGAACTGTTGGTGGAGAATGAGGATGTGCTGAAGGTCGTCCACGCGGGCGGGCAGGACATCGAGATCGTCTACAACCTAACCGGCAAGACGCCCTACCCGCTGTTCGACACGCAGGTGGCGGCGATGGCGCTGGGGCAGGGTGAGCAGATCGGCTATTCCAACCTGGTCGACAGCTGGCTGGGGATCTCGGTCGACAAGGGCGCACGCTTCACCGACTGGTCCAGGCGCCCGCTCGACGAGCGGCAGATCGAGTATGCGATCGGCGACGTCACCCACCTGGCGGCGATCTTCCCCAAGATGCTGGAGCGACTGCGCAAGACCGGGCGCGGCGCGTGGCTGGACCAGGAAATGGAGCGGCTGGCCGATCCTGCCAACTACGCCAACGATCCCGACCTCGCCTGGAAGCGGGTGCGCGTGTCGGGGCGCAAGCCCGACATGCTCGGCCGATTGAAGGCGATCGCGCGGTGGCGCGAGCTGGAGGCCCAGGGCAAGGACCTGCCGCGTGGCCGCATCGTCAAGGACGAGACGCTGGGCGACCTTGCTGGCAATCCACCGAGGAAGCAGGCCGATCTCGCCAAGGTACGCGGCCTGTCGGCGACCTGGGGCACGAACGATATCGGTGCCCGGCTGATGGCCGCGATCGAGGGCGCGACGCCGCTTTCCGCCGAGGAGCTGCCGCCCCGCGACGATCGCAAGCCGGGGTTGGGCAAGGAGGGCTCGCTGGTCGCCGACCTGCTCAAGCTGCTGCTCAAGATCCGGTCGCGCGACATCGACGTGGCGTCGAAGCTGCTGGCGCGGTCCGACGAGCTGGAGGCCCTGGCGGCGGGAACGCGCAAGGGGCTGCCGATGCTGGAGGGTTGGCGCTATGACCAGTTCGGGCGCGACGCGCTCGATCTGGTCGAGGGGCGGCTCGCCTTCGCGGTGCAAGGCGGCCGATTGACGATGACGCGGACGGAGGAAGTGGCATGAAGCATGTCGTGATCGTGGCGTTGGCGCTGGGCGCCTGCGCGCAGACGCCCGCGCTGGAACCCTTGCCGACGGGCCCGTGCCGCGTCGACCTGGCGCTCAGGATGCGATGGGTCGGTCAGGAGTTCAAGCTGTCGATGCGCGACGACATCCAGCGGGAGGCGAACGCCCGCACCGCGCGCGTGTTGCGGCCGGACGACGCGGCGACGATGGACCTGCGCGAGGATCGACTGAACATCCGCCTGAGCGAGGACGGCAAAATAAACTCGCTCGACTGCGGCTGATCAGTCGCGGACCCATCCCAGGGGCAGCAGACGGTCGGCGAGCGCGCTGGCGGTCCGGTCGTCGCCGTTCCTGAGCGGCGCGAGGACGGCGGTGCAGGCGCGCTGCATGTAGCGATCGATCGCGGTCGGCGTCGGCGCGCGGGCGGCCTGTTCGGCCAGCGCGCGTCCGCGCGCGTCATCGGCATCGGCCTGGAGGCGGAGCAGCGCGGAAAGGCCGGCGAACATGGCACGGTTACCGCCGAGCGCAACCGAGCGGTCGAGCGCGGCCAAGCCGACATTCTTCTGCGCGCCGATGACCCGGCCGACCAGGCGGCCGACCTTGGAAATAATGCCCATGTGCCAGGCGCCGAGCGCGACCTGCGCCTCCGCGTTGCGCGGGAAACGCCCGGCGGCGGCCTCGAACGCGTGCCGCGCGGCGACCGCCTGCGAGCGGTTGCCGCTCAGCTTGGCGCGGTAACCGAGCGCGGTGGCGCCGACCACCACGGCCTCCTGGTCGTCCGGGTTGCGCGCGCTGGCTGCCGCCGTGAGGGCGATGACGCGCTCGATCCGGGCAGCGGCCACCGGCTTGCTGCGATCCTCGAACGCCGCCTGGACGAGCAGGTCGCGCGCCGACTGCGCCTGGGCCGCGACGGGGGCGAGCGCGGCGACAACAGCGAGCGACAGGAACGTTGGACGCAACGATTGCTCCTCAGGCAAGGCCGACGCGATCAGTAACCACGGACGGGCGAGGCGTTCCAGCGAAAAGGCGCGATTTCGGGCACTTGGCCGATCAGCCGGCGAGCACGGCGCGGATCGCGTCGAGCGCCGCCGCCGCCTGGTCGCCGTCGGGGCCACCGCCCTGCGCCATGTCGGGCCGACCGCCCCCGCCCTGCCCGCCGAGCGCCACCACGGCGACGCGCAGCAGGTCCACGGCGTTGCGGCTCGCGACCAGATCGGGGGTGACGCCGACCGCGACGGAGGCACGGCCGTCGTTGACCGCGACGATCGCGGCGACACCGGAGCCGAGACGCTGCCTGGCCTCGTCCACCGCGCCGCGCAGGCCCTTGGCCTCGAAGCCGTCGAGCACTTGGCCGATGAAGGCGGTGCCGTTCACGTCCTCGGGGCCCGCAGGAGCACCGCCCTGCCCACCGCCGAGGCTGAGCGCCTTCTTCGCCTCGGCCAGTTCACGCTCCAGCCGGCGGCGGTCGTCGAGCAGCGCGGCGACGCGGGCGGGCACCTCGTCGGGCGTCGAGCGGAGCGCCGAGGCGGCCTCACGCAGCACGTGATCGCGGTGCGAGAACCAGGCGCGCGCGGCCTCGCCGGTCAGCGCCTCGACGCGGCGGACGCCGGAGGAGACGGCGCCCTCGCCGATGACGGTGAACAGACCGATCTCGCCGAGCGCGCGGACGTGGGTGCCGCCGCATAGCTCCAGCGAGTAGGTGCCGTCGGCATCCTCGCCCATCGACACGACGCGAACCTCGTCGCCGTATTTCTCGCCGAACAGCGCCATGGCGCCCTCCTCGATCGCCTGGTCGGGCGTCATCAGGCGGGTGACGACGGGGCCGTTGCCGCGGACCTGCGCGTTCACGTCCGCCTCCACCCGCGCGATGTCGGCGGGGGTGAGGGCGACCGGCTGCGAGAAGTCGAAGCGAAGCCGGTCGGGGGCGACCAGCGACCCCTTCTGCGCGACATGGGTGCCGAGCCGCTGGCGCAGCGCCTCGTGGAGGAGGTGGGTGGCGGAGTGGTTCGACCGGATCGCGCCGCGACGGTCGAGGTCGATCGCCAGCTTCACCGCATCGCCGACCGTGATCTCGCCCGCCTCGACCTCGCCGTGGTGGACCCAGAGGCGGCCGAGCTGCTTGGTGGTGTCGGTCACCCGGATACGCAGGCCCTGGTCGGTGGTGATCGTGCCGGCGTCGCCGACCTGGCCGCCGCTCTCCGCGTAAAAGGGCGTCTGGTTGACGACGATCGACACCTGTTCGCCCTGCTTGGCCGTTTCGACGCGGGCGCCGTCGCGGACGAGCGCCAGCACCTCGCCCTCGCCGACGTCGTTGGCGTAGCCGAGGAACTCGGTCGAGCCGGACGCCTCGGCGATGTCGAACCAGATCTCGTCGGACGCCTTGGCGCCCGAGCCCTTCCAGGCGGCGCGGGCAGCGCGCTTCTGCTCGGCCATCGCCGTGTCGAAGCCGGCGCGGTCGACGGCGAGGCCCTGCGCGCGGAGCGCGTCCTCGGTCAGGTCGTAGGGGAAGCCGTAGGTGTCGTAGAGCTTGAACGCGGTCTCCCCGGCGAGCGTGCTACCCTGCTCCAACCCGGCGGTCGCCTCGTCGAGCAGCTTCAGGCCGCGGTCGAGGGTGCGGCGGAACTGCGTCTCCTCCTGAGCGAGCGTCGCTTCGATCAGCGGCTGCGCGCGGACCAGTTCCGGGTACGCCGCGCCCATCTCGGCGACGAGCGACGGGACCAGGCGGTGCATCAGCGGCTCGGCCGCGCCCAGGAGGTGCGCGTGGCGCATGGCGCGGCGCATGATGCGGCGGAGCACGTACCCCCTGCCCTCGTTCGCCGGCAGCACGCCGTCGGCGACCAGGAAGCCGGCGGAACGGAGATGGTCGGCGATGACGCGGTGCGACGCTTTGCGGTCGCCCTCCGCCGTCGTGTGGGTCAGCGCCTCCGACGCGGCGATCAGCGCGCGGAAGGTGTCCGTGTCGTAATTGTCGTGGACGCCCTGCATGACGGCGGCGATTCGCTCCAGCCCCATGCCGGTATCGATCGACTTGCGCGGCAGCTCGGAGACGATCTCGCCCGCCGCCTGCTCGTACTGCATGAACACGAGGTTCCAGATCTCGACGAAGCGGTCGCCGTCCTCGTCCGGCGATCCCGGCGGGCCGCCCGGAATATGATCGCCATGGTCGAAGAAGATTTCCGAGCAGGGGCCGCACGGGCCGTCGTCGCCCATCGCCCAGAAATTGTCCTTGGTGGCGATGCGGATGATGCGGTGCTCGGGAAGCCCCGCGACCTTCTGCCACAACGCGAACGCCTCGTCGTCGGTATGGTAGACGGTGGCGGTGAGGCGATCGGGGTCGATGCCCCATTCCTTGGTCAGCAGCGTCCAGGCGTGGTGAATCGCCTGTTCCTTGAAATAATCGCCGAAGGAAAAGTTGCCCAGCATCTCGAAGAAGGTGTGGTGGCGGGCGGTGTAGCCGACATTGTCGAGGTCGTTGTGCTTGCCGCCGGCGCGAACCGATTTCTGCGAGGAGGTGGCGGTCGAGTAGGGCCGCTTCTCCAGGCCGGTGAACACGTTCTTGAACGGCACCATGCCGGCGTTGACGAACATCAGCGTCGGGTCGTTCTGCGGCACCAGCGGCGCGGAGGGCACGATCTGGTGCCCGGCGCGGCCGAAATAGTCGAGGAAGCCGCGGCGAATGTCGTTGGTGCTGGTCATGGCCGCGACCTAACCGACCGCGCGGCGGCCCTCAAGACGACTCGTGGCCGGACGCCGCACCGTCCCGGTGCCCGTCCGGTTCCGCGTTCCCCTGTCGGAGGGCGGCGCAGGCTTGTGGGACAATGGTCCAGTTCGTCATGCCGGATCACGTCCGGGGTGACGGGTGCCGGGGTTGGCGCTCCGCCTCAGACCGGCTCGTCGATCGAGCGGGGCGGGCGGCTGAACCATTCGGGGCCGGTCGGCGTCATGTGGAAACAATCCTCCAGGCGGACGCCGAACCTGCCCGGCAGATAAAGGCCGGGTTCATCGGAGAAGCACATGCCGGCGGCGAGCCGCGTCGTCTCGCCGTGGACGAGGTTGACGGGCTCGTGGCCGTCCATGCCGATGCCGTGGCCGGTGCGGTGCGACAGGCCGGGGAGCTTGTAGCCGGGACCGTAGCCGAGCCGGGCATAGGCGGCGCGGACCGCGTCGTCGACGGCACCCGCGGGCGTGCCGATGCGCGCGGTGCGGAAGGCGAGTTGCTGACCCGCGGCGACGTGGTTCCAGACGGTGCGCTGTTCCTTGTCGGCGCGGCCGTGGACCCAGGTGCGCGACACGTCCGACTGGTAATCCTGCACGGTGCAGCCGCAATCCATGAGAACGACCTGGCCGTCGGCGACGCGGATCACCTCGCGGCTGCCATGGGGGAGCGCGGCGGCGGGGCCGATCAGGGCGAGTGCGAATTCGGGATCGCCGCCGAGCTTGCGCGTCGCGGCGTTCATCAGCGCGCCGATCTGTGCGCCGGTCATGCCCTTCTCGACGCGCGGGTGCGTCCAGCGATAGGCGGCGATCGTCACGTCGGTCGCGAGCCGCATCAGCGCGATCTCGGCCGGGGTCTTGACCATCCGGCAGCCGCGCACGACCGGGTTGGCGGTCACCTGACGCGCGTCGGGTAGCGCGGCGGCGAGGCCCGTGGCGATGAACGAGCGCATCGTCTCCTCGATCCCGAGCGGGCGGCGGTCGAGACGGCGCTCGCGCAGCCAGGCGGCGGCGACCTTCGTGGCGTCCCCATCCTCCTGCCAGACGCGGACCTCCGCGGGCACGGCGAGCGTCTGGCGGACCGAGGGTTCCTCGAAGAAGGGCGTGACGATCAGTGGCTGGCCCTCGGCGGGCAGGATCGCGAGCGTCGGCCGCTCGCTGCGGCTCCAGCGGACGCCGGTGAAGTAGACCATCGACGATCCGGGCTCGATCGCGACGGCGCCGATGCCGTTCGCCTTCATCAGCGCCTGCGCGCGGCCGAGGCGGCGGGCACGCTCGGCGGCGTCGATCGGGCGGGCGGCGCCGGTCATGTCGGCGAGCGCGGACAGGTCCGGCTCGGCGGCACGGACGATGCCGGTGGCGGAGAGCAGCGGCAGCGCGGCGGCGGCCTTGAGGAGCGAGCGGCGGGTGGATGCGTGCATGATCGGCGGGTGTGACCGCTTGACGGACGCGCCACAATCCCCTTCCGTCGCGCGCATCAATCGGGAGTGGGCGTGGATGGCCAAGCGGCTGACCTATTGGATTTTGCTGGGGCTGGTGCTGGGCGCCGCGCTGGGCCTGTCGCTGAACGGCTGGATCGACGACGGCAGCCCGGCCGCCGCCGCGCGGCTGGAGGAGATCGCCGGTTATTTCGGCATTGTCACCACGCTGTTCCTTCGGCTCATCAAGATGATCATCGCGCCGCTCGTCTTCTCGACGTTGGTGGTCGGGATCGCGCACATGGGCGACACCGGCGCGCTGGGGCGGATCGGCCTCCGCAGCCTGTTGTGGTTCATCGGCGCGAGCCTCGTCTCGCTGCTGCTCGGGCTGATGCTGGTCAACCTGCTGCAACCCGGCGTCGGGCTGGCGCTGGCGGTGCCGGCGGCGACCACGGCGAGCGGCGTCGCGCACGGGCCGTTCGATTTCGCCAATTTCATCGCGCACATCGTCCCCGCCTCCGGCATTGAGGCGATGGCGGAGAACGAGATCCTGCAGATCGTCGTCTTCTCCGTCTTCGTCGGCGTCGCCATCACCGCGGTGGGCGAGGCTGCGCAGCCACTGGTGCGGGCGACCGAGGCGCTGGTGCAGGTGATGCTCAGGATCACCGGCTACGTCATGAACGTGGCGCCGGTCGCGGTGTTCGCGGCGGTGGCGGCGACCCTGGCGGAGCGGGGCGCGGGCATCCTGGGCGACCTCGCCTTCTTCATGGGCTCTTTCTACCTGGGGCTCGCGCTTCTCTGGCTGGTGCTGTTCGTGGCGGCGCGGGTGATCGTGGGACGGCGGGCGACCGAGCTGTTCCGCTACGTCCGCGATCCGCTGGTGCTGGCCTTCTCGACCGCGTCGTCAGAGGCGGCGTTCCCGCGCACGCTGGAAGCGCTCGACCGGTTCGGCGTACCGCCGCGCATCGCCAGCTTCGTGCTGCCGCTCGGCTATTCGTTCAACCTCGACGGGTCGATGATGTACATGACCTTCGCGTCGCTGTTCATCGCGCAAGCCTATGGCATCGACCTTACGCTGGGGCAGCAGATCACGATGCTGCTGGTGCTGATGGTGACGTCGAAGGGAATCGCAGGCGTGCCGCGTGCCAGCCTGGTGGTGATCGCGGGAACGCTGTCGATGTTCAACATCCCGGAGGCGGGGCTGCTGCTGATCCTGGGCGTGGACCATTTCCTCGACATGGGACGATCCGCCACCAACGTCGTCGGCAACGCGGTGGCGGCGAGCGTGGTCGCCAAGTGGGAAGGCGGGCTCGACCCGATCGAACCGTCGGTGATCGTGGCGCCTGCGGCGCCGTCTGGCGATGGCCCGAAGGTGGCGGAGGACCGGTTCGGGGACATCGGGCGCTAGAACGGATCGACCTTCAGCATCTTTCCCACCCCGGCGAAGGCCGGGGCCCAGGTGGGAAAGGGCTGTTGGAGCAGCGCAACGCCTCTCATACCCGTTCCCCACTTGGACCGCTGCCTCCGTCGGGCTGGCAAGCCCTGAATGACGCGGCCTCTTCGCTGAATATCGATCGGCGCCAGGCCCGAAGAAAGAATGGGTTCACGCGGAGGCGCGGAGGTAGGGCGTCCGGGGCGTATGCCGCGCCTTACCATGGACCGCTCGACGTGGCGGGCGGTTGATGGCGACCGTGGCATCCGCGCCCCGCAAGACATCTCCGCATCTCCGCATCTCCGCGCCTCCGCGTGAACAGGGTCATGGAAGCGCCGCGGGCGCTTACGCGTAGGCGTATGGCCCGCCCTTCGCGAGTGCCGCTTGGTAGGCCGGTCGCGCATGGACCTTGTTCAGCCACGCGATCGTCGCGGGACGGCTGTCGTCCAGGCCGCCGCGGCTGCGCGCGGCTTCCAGCGGGAAGCTCATCATGATGTCGGCGGCGGTCATCTCGTCGCCGGCGAACCAGGGGCGCCGCGCCAGTTCGGATTCGACATAGTCGAGGTGGCGGTCGATCATCGGCTGGATGCGGCCGGCGATCTTCCTGCCGAGCAGCGGAATGCGGGTGAGGATCAGCTTGACGAGGAGCGGCGGCATCAGCGAGCCCTCGGCATAATGGAGCCAGAAACGATAGCGGAGCGCCGCCTCGCGGTGCGCGGGCGGACCCAGGCGGCCGTCCGCCTTCTCGACCAGATACTCGACGATCGCGCCGGTCTCGGCGACCACTTGGCCATCGTCCTCGATCACCGGAGACTTGCCGAGCGGGTGGACCTGGCGGAGTTCGGGCGGCGCGAGCATCGTCTCCTTGTTCCGCTCGTAGCGCTTGACGGTATAGGGCAGGCCGAGCTCCTCCAGCATCCACAGGATGCGCTGCGAGCGCGAGTTCTCGAGATGGTGGACAACGATCATGATGGCCCCTTGGTGGCGCGCCAGATCCATGCCGAGGCGGGCAAGACGACGCGGGTTGCGGTGACGTAGCGCGCGAGCGCGGCAGTGAGGCGGGAGCGCATGGCGGCAGGGTCGGCGGCGACGATGCTCGCGAGCGGGCCGATGCGCGACAGGAAGGAGACCGCATCGGCGACCGGATCGGCGCCCTCGCCGGCCACGTAGGCGAAGTCGGTCGCGACCGAAGCCGCGTCCTGCCACCCAGCGGCGGCGAGGATCGACGCGACGTGCCGCTCTTCGGCGAAGGCGAAGGGACCGGGCGCGGTCGATAGGGGCGGGCGCGTGCCAGTGAGCTCTTCGACGAGTGCACCGGCGAAGGCGTTGCGGGTGCGGCCGCGAAAGCAGGAGAAGACGAGGCGGGCGCCGGGCGCGGCAACGGCGTGGAGTCGCGCGAAGGCGGCGACCGGGTCGGCGAAGAACATGACGCCGTGACGCGAGACCAGCAGGTCGAACGGCCCCTGCCCGGCCACTCCGCCCGCGGCGTCGCCGACGTGGAAGGCGGCGGTGGGCACGCGGTCCCCGGCGATCTCGACGAGCGCGGGCGAGAGGTCGACCCCGGTGATCGACAGGTCGGGACGGGCGGCGGCGAGCGCAGCGCTGGTCGCGCCGGCACCGCAGCCGATGTCGAGCACGGTTGCGCGCGCGGATGGAGCGGCGGCGAGGATCGCGGCGTCGAGATGGCTCGACAGATCGGCGAGCGAGCGATCGGTACGGCGCCACTCCGCGGCCCAGACATCGCCGACGCGGGTCTGCCAGTCGGCGATGCTGGTCATCTACGCGGTTGCGCTCCCAGGTCCGTCACTTCGAGCTTCCTCCCTCCGTCATAGCGGGATGGTCCCGATCCGCACGAGCAGTGGAAAGGAGTATGCGGAAGCATGGACCCCGGAACAAGTCCGGGGTGACTAGGTGGGTTGGGCGGAGCGGACCGATCAACAGCAACGCCGACCCTGCAACGTCACGCCCAAGCGCCTTCTCGCCTTTTTGAACGAGAAAGGCCCGCCGTTTCCGGCGGGCCTCCCCTGGCGTCAGATATCATCGTCCTCGGATGGCCCGGCCATCATCTCCTCGGCGACCTTCTCGGTGCGCTGGCGGATCGCCCGTTCGAGGCGGTCGGCCATGTCGGGATTGTCACGCAGGTAGGTCTTGGCGTTCTCGCGACCCTGGCCGATGCGGACGCTGTCGTAGGAGAACCAGCTGCCCGACTTCTCGACCAGCCCGGCCTTGACGCCGAGATCGAGGATCTCGCCGATCTTGGAGATGCCCTCGCCGTACATGATGTCGAACTCGACCTGCTTGAACGGCGGGGCGACCTTGTTCTTCACCACCTTCACGCGCGTGGCGTTGCCGACGATGTCCTCCTTGTCCTTGATCTGGCCGGTGCGGCGGATGTCGAGGCGGACGGAGGCGTAGAATTTCAAGGCGTTGCCGCCCGTCGTCGTTTCCGGATTGCCGTACATCACGCCGATCTTCATGCGGAGCTGGTTGATGAAGATTACCATGCAGCGCGAGCGGCTGATCGAGCCGGTCAGCTTGCGCAGCGACTGCGACATCAGGCGCGCCTGGAGGCCGACATGGCTGTCGCCCATCTCGCCCTCGATCTCGGCGCGCGGCACCAGCGCGGCGACCGAATCGACCACCAGCACGTCGATCGCGTTGGAGCGGACCAGCGTGTCGACGATCTCCAGCGCCTGCTCGCCCGTGTCGGGCTGCGACACGATCAGCTCGTCGATGTTGACGCCCAGCTTCTTGGCGTAGACCGGATCGAGCGCGTGCTCGGCATCGACGAAGGCGGCAGTGCCGCCCGTCTTCTGCGCCTCGGCGATGACGTGGAGCGCGAGCGTGGTCTTGCCCGACGACTCCGGCCCATAGACCTCGATCACGCGGCCGCGCGGCAGGCCGCCGACGCCGAGCGCGATATCGAGGCCGAGCGAGCCGGTCGACACCGCCTCGACCTGCATCGTCTCCTTCTGGCCGAGCTTCATCGCCGAGCCCTTGCCGAAGGCGCGGTCGATCTGGGCGAGCGCGGCGTCGAGCGCCTTTTGCCGGTCGGTCGTTGCAACTGCCACGGAGTCGATCACTTTCAGATTGGCGGCCATCGGGGGCTCCCATCGCTAGAACATGCGCGCGTCCAGGGCAACGCGTCTCGCCTCCATGTACGCGCTATGTTCCGTGGGAACAAGAGCGGAACAGGAGAAAAGATCAGTTCATCTCGGTCGCGAGTGTCCACCAGCCGCGCGCGCGTGCCTGCCCGGCTGCGGCATCGCGGGCGGCGGGCGTGTCGAACATCGCGAAGCAGGTAGCGCCGGAGCCGGACATGCGGCTGAGGATTCCTCCGGTGGCCGCGTCGAGCAGCGCGCGAACCTGGGCGATGACCGGGGCGAGCGTGGTGGCGGCCGGCTCCAGATCGTTGCGACCGGCGTGGGCGCGGGCAAGGAGGTCGCCGTCCGGGAGCGGACCGCGATCGATCCCGTCCCAAGCGGCGAACACGGCGGCGGTGGAGACGGCGACCAGCGGGTTAACGAGGAGCAGCGGGGTGTCGGCGAGGCCGGTCAGATCGGCGAGCGCGTCGCCCTTCCCCGTTCCCAGCGCGGTGCGGCCGGAAAGGCAGGCCGGCACGTCGGCGCCGAGCGCGGCGGCGACCGCGTGAAAGTCGCGCGGATCGGTGCCGGTCAGCCGGGCCAGCGCGCGGAGGGTGGCGGCGGCATCGGCCGAGCCGCCGCCGATGCCGGAGGCGACGGGAAGGTTCTTGGTCAGCGTGATGGCGACAGGCGGCGTCGGGCTCACCGCGCGAAAGGCATCGCGGGCGCGGGTGACCAGATTATCGCCCCCACTTCCCGCATCCTCCCCTCCTGGTGGAGAGAGGGACGAGGCGAACGGACCGTCGATCCGGAACGAGTCCTCGGCCGCCTCCTTTACGCGGATCACGTCACCGTCGCGCGCGAAGGCGAACAGCGTTTCGAGGTCGTGATAGCCGTCGGCGCGGCGGCGGCGGACATGAAGGGCCAGGTTGATCTTGGCGGGGGCGGGTTCGACGATCGCGGGTCTGTCGGTCATCGCGCGAGCTTGGCGTTGATCGCGACGCGGTCGCGCGGCTCGGCGGTGAGCAGCGCCGCGCGCCAGGCGTAGCGCGCCTCGAAACGGCGGCCGAGCGCCCAGTAAAGGTCGCCGAGATGGTCGTTGACCTCCGCGTCGGCGGGAAGTTCGACGGCGGCTCCCTCGACCAGCGACAGCGCACGGCCGAGATCGCCGCGCCGGAAATAGGCCCAGCCGAGCGAATCGGCGATCGCGGAATCGTCGGGCGCGAGCCGGTGCGCGCGCTCCAGCATGGCGGTGCCGGCGGCCACGTCCTCGCCGCGGTCGACCAGCGTGTAGCCGAGATAGTTGAGGACGGAGGGCTCGTCGGGCGCGAGCGCGAGGGCGCGGCGAAGCGCCTTCTCGGCGTCTCGCCAGCGGCCTGCCTCGTCGAGGGCGCCGCCGTAGCGGAGCCAAGCGGCCCAATTGTCGCGGGCCCCATCGGACTTCAGGACTCGGGCGTACCAGGGGAGCGCGTCCGCCGGGCGGCCGTCGCCGAACAGCAGGTCGGCGTAGCGGGCCCGGTCGAGCGGGCGCGCGTCGGGCGCGTCGGCGAGCGTCCGGGCGAGCGCGAGGGCGGCGGGGACGCGATCCTGCCGGGCGAGAAGCTCGACGCGCCGCGCCGCGACGATCGCGCCGAGCGGGCCTTGGGACGGGACGGCGTCCAGCTCGGCGGAGGCGCGCGCGGGATCGTCGCCGCGGCCGAGCTGATCGGCGAGGAGCAGCCGCGCGCGCTGAAAGCCCGGATCGGCGACGAGCGCGGCGCGCGCGAGCGCCACGGCGGTGGCGCTGGTGTCCTCGCCGTCCAGATCGTCGGCGACGCGGAGCAGGAGGCGCGAGACGCCCCAGGCCAGATCGGGCCGCGCGGTCGCGCCGGCTCGGGCGGCGGCGAGCGAGAAGGCGTCGGAGCCGAGCAATCGCCGCGCTTCCGCCGACTTGTCCGCGCCGATCAGCAGCTCGGCCGCGGCCACGCGGGTGGCGGTGGCGCCGGTGCCGAGCGCGCGGACGGCGGCGAGCCCGTCGTCGAGGCGGCCGTCGGCGAGGAGGAGCAGCACGCGCGTCTCGGTGGCGAGGCGACGGCCGGCGGGATCGGTGCCGGCGACGATCGCGGCGGCGCCGTCCTCCCCTCGCCCACGGGCGAGCCAGCCGCGCAGCGAAGGTACGAGTAGCGCCAGCCGGTCGGTGGCGAGTGCGGCGGTCGCGGTCGTGGCGGCGGCGAGGTCGTCGGCGCGGGCGGCGTCGGCGAGCGGGAACAGCGCGGCGTCCATCGGCGCGACGCCCGCGCGGGTCAGGACGGCCGCGGCACGTCGGGCGAGCGCCAGGTCGCCACCGGCGAGCGCCTCGCGATAGGCGCGGATCGCGACCGCCGGGTTGGCGGGGGCCGCGTCCAGCGCGGCACGGTAGTCGGCGAGCGCGGCCCCGCCCTGCCCCTGCGCGTCGGCGGCACGGGCCGCGAGATAGGCGGAGAGGCCGTCGCGCGGCGGCGTATCGCCGAAAACGGGAGGGGCCAAGAGGAGCGCGGCCATGGTCGCGAGGCCGACCGCCGCCATGGTGTCAGGCCGGTATTGCTGGCCCTTTCGCCGCGCGGCCATCGGCCGGAGAGTATGCGGAGCCATGGACCCCGGCTCAAGGCCGGGGTGACGGGGTGGGTGGACGGAGATCACAGAACGCACTTACGGCGAAACCCGGGCCGGCGTCGATCCATCCGCCTGTCGCAGAGGGGCAAATAACACGCCCACCTCCTCCGTCATGCCGGGCTCGACCCGGCATCCATGCCTCCACGCGACCATCGGCCCAAGAGTGTGCGGAACCATGGACCACGGCTCCAAGCCGGGGCGACGGGGTTGGTGGGGAGAGATCACAGAGCGCACTTACGGCAAAATCCGGGCCGGCGTCGGTCCATCCGCCCGTCGCAAAGAGGGAATAACACGCCCACCTCCTCCGTCATGCCGGGCTTGACCCGGCATCCATGCCTCCACACGGCCATCGGCCCGAGTGTGTGCGGAACCATGGACCCCGGCTCGAGGCCGGGGCGACGAATGTTGTGGCCGATCACTTCGGTCCGCCGCGGCGAAGCCGCGTCGTCGGACGGGTCGGCAGGCCGACCCGCCGGCCGCGCTGGCGCGAGTCGTGCGGCGGGGCGCCGCACGCCGCGCTGCGCTACATATTCGGGTAGTTCGGGCCGCCGCCGCCCTCCGGCACCACCCAGTTGATGTTCTGGAGCGGGTCCTTGATGTCGCACGTCTTGCAGTGGACGCAGTTCTGCGCGTTGATGACGAACTTTGGGTTCGTCGTGTCGACGTCGACGAACTCGTACACGCCGGCCGGGCAGTAACGCTGCGACGGGCCGTCGTACATCGGCAGGTTATAGTCGACGGGAATGTCGGGATCGCGCAGCGTGAGGTGGACGGGCTGGTCCTCCTCGTGGTTGGTGTTCGACAGGAACACCGAGGAGAGGCGGTCGAACGTGAGGACGCCGTCGGGCTTGGGATAGCTCTTGGGGCTCACCAGGTCCTTGCGCCACAGCGACTCGTTGTCGGGATGATGCTTCATCGTGAAGGGCATCTTCAGGCCGAAATGCTCGGCCCACATGGTGATGCCCGACAGGCCGGAGCCGATGAAGTCGCCGAACTTCTTGACCAGCGGCACGACGTTGCGGACGACCGACAGCTCCTTGTGGAGCCACGACGCCTCGAACGCCTGCGGATAGGCGGTCAGTTCGTCATGCTCGCGGTCCGACTGGATCGCCGCGAACGCCGCCTCGGCAGCCATCATCGCCGATTTCTGTGCCCCGTGCGTACCCTTGATCCGCGGCACGTTGAGGAAGCCGGCCGAGCAGCCGATCAGCGCGCCGCCGGGAAAGACGAGCCTGGGGATCGACTGCAACCCGCCATCATTGATCGCGCGCGCGCCGTAGGAGACGCGCTTGCCGCCCGCCAGCAGCTCGGCGATCACAGGGTGCGTCTTCCACTTCTGCATCTCCTGGAACGGGGAAATATAGGGGTTGGTGTAGCCGAGCCAGGTGACGAAGCCGATCGACACCTGGCCGTTCGCCTGGTGGTAGATCCAGCCGCCGCCGTTGGCATCGTCGTCGAGCGGAAACCCTTGCGTGTGGATGACCTTGCCCGGCACGTGCTTGTCCGGTGCGATGTCCCACAATTCCTTGATGCCGAGGCCGTAGACCTGCGGCTGCGCGTCCCTGGCCAGGTCGAAGGTGCGGATCACCTCCTTGGTCAGGTGGCCGCGCACGCCCTCGGCGAAGAAGGTGTATTTGGCGTGGATTTCCAGCCCCGGCGTATAGTCGGGCTTGTGCGTGCCGTCGCGCGCCACGCCCATGTCGCCGGTGGCGACGCCCTTCACCCGGCCCGCCTCGTCGAACAGGATCTCGGCAGCGGCGAAGCCGGGAAAGATCTCGACCCCCAGTTCCTCGGCACGGCCGGCGAGCCAGCGGCAGAGATTGCCCAGCGAGCAGGTGTAGGTCCCCTCGTTGTGGAGGAAGGGCGGCGTCCACCAGTGCGGCAGGTCGAACTTCTTGTTCTTGGTCAGCACCCAATGATGGTTCTGGACCACCGGCGTCTCCGCCATCGGGCAGTCCGTGTCGCGCCAGTCGGGGATCAGCTCGTCCATCGCGCGCGGGTCGATCACCGCGCCCGACAGGATATGGGCACCGACCTCCGAACCCTTTTCCAGCACGCAAACGGCGAGTTCGCTCCCCGCCTCGTTCGCCAGCTGCTTCAGGCGGATCGCGGCCGACAGCCCGGCGGGACCGGCGCCGACGATCACCACGTCGTAGGGCATCGACTCGCGTTCGCTCATCTCTCGTCTCTCCAGCGGACCGCCTGTTCCGATCGTTCGGGCGCGGACCGGCAACACATTGTCGGGAAAGCCGATCCGACAAGTTGACCGCCGCGTCAACCGGGCAGCATAGGTTGTCGCCGTGGGGGCATACCAGACATTCGATCCGGCGATCGCCAGCGCGCTCGACTGGTGGGCGGACGCGGGGGTCGACGTGCTGGTCGACGACGCGGTCAGGGACTGGTTCGCGGCGCCCGCGGCCAGGGCGCCGGCGGTGGCCGCACCGGCGCCGGCCTCCCCGACCGCCCTGCCCGCCTCCATCGAGGCGTTCGCGGCGTGGCGGACCGGGCCGGACGCGCCGGAGGCGGGGTGGAGCGGCGTGTCGCTCGCCGCGTCCGGGCCGATGGACGCGCGCGTCATGGTGCTGATCGACTGCCCCGAGCGGGAGGACGGCGACGCGGGCGCGCTGCTGTCGGGCGCGGCGGGGCGATTGTTCGACCGGATGCTGGCGGCGATCGGCCTGTCGCGCGGCGCGGTGCACCTGGCGGCGGTCTGCGCGCGGCGGCCGGCGGCGGGGCGGATGCCGCGCGAATTCGAGGCGCGGCTGGGCGAGGTCGCGCGCCACCTGGTCGAACTCGCCGCGCCCGAGCGGCTGCTGCTGCTCGGCGAAGCGACCAGCCGTGCGATCCTGGCGGCGGACCGCGCCGCGGTACGCGGACGTTTGCAGCCATTTAACCATAAGGCGGGACAAACGCAGGTGGTCGCCAGCCACCATCCGCGCCTGCTGCTCGAACGGCCGGCGCTGAAGGCGGAGAGCTGGCGCGACCTGCAATTGCTGATGGGACCGGGTGCATGAAGCTGAATTGGGGATGGGCGACGGCACTGGCCACGCTGTCGGTACCCGCCACCGCCGAACCGCCAGCGGCGGCGGCCAGGCTGGATCACATTCCCGACCAGCTGACGGCGGCGCAGGCGACCGCGTACCGCGCGGTGTTCGCCGCCATCCGCGAGAGCCGCTGGCAGGACGCGCAGATCGGGCTGGACGCGATGCAGCCGGGCCCGCTGCACGCCATCGCGCGGGCTGAACTCTACACGGCCAAGGGCTCGCCCAGGGTCGAGCTCGGGCCGCTGGTCGCGCTCATCAACGAGGCGCCCGAACTGCCGGAGGCCGAGGCGCTACGCCGGCTGGCGGCGGCACGCGGCGCGGTCGATCTGCCTCCCCTGCCCGCCCAGCAGCGGCTGATCTGGCAGGACGGCGCGCCGCGCCGCGTGCGGGCCAAGGCGACGCGCAGCGACCTGGTCGCCGCCGATCTGGCCGCCAGGATGCAGCCGCTCATCAAGGTCGACGACGGCGCCGCGGCGGAGGCACTACTCGCCGAAACGAGCGGCCTTTCGCCCGAGGCGCAGACCGAGTGGCAGGCCAAGGTGGCCTGGATGTACTATCTGCAAGGGCAGGACGCCAAGGTCCGCACGCTGGGCGCACAGGCGGCGAACGGCGTCGGCGAGTGGGCGGTGCAGGGCCGCTGGATGACCGCGCTGTCGGCGTGGCGGCAGCGGGACTGCGCCGCCGCGTCGACCGGGTTCGAGGGCGTCGCCGCGCGCGCGAGTGACGTCGACCTGCGTAGCGCCGGGCTCTACTGGGCGGCGCGCGCCGACATGGCGTGCGCGCGGCCCGACCGGGTCGAGGGGCGGCTGAAGGCGGCGGCACAGTTCGGCGAGAGCTTCTACGGACAGCTGGCACGCCAGGCGCTGGGCCTGCGTGCCAGGCTGGTCGGCCCCGGCGGGCTGGTCACCACCGACTGGACCCGGCTCGACAAGCGACCCAACGTCCGCGTCGCCGCCGCCCTCATCGAGGTGGGCGAGACCGAGCTGGCCGACGACGTTGTCCGCCAGCAGGCGAAGATCGGCGATCCGGCGGAGTTCGCGAGCCTCGTCCGCCTCGCGGAGACGCTGGACCTGCCCGCAACGACGATCTGGCTGGCGCACAACTGCCCGCAAGGCGTGACCGCGACCGCGGCGGCGCGCTATCCCACGCCCAACTGGCGCCCGGCGAGCGGCTGGCGTGTCGACAAGTCGCTGGTCTACGCCCACACGCTGGAGGAGAGCCGGTTCCGCGCCACCGTGACCAGCCCGGCGGGCGCGTACGGCCTGATGCAGATCATGCCCGCCGCGGCCACCGATTTCGCGCGCGAGCGGGGTACGTCGGTCGACAAGCGCGCGCTCGGCACCCCGGCGGTCAACATGGACATTGGCCAGCGCCATCTGGAGCGGCTGCGCGACTCGGCCGTGACCGGCGGGCTGCTGCCCAAGGTGATGGCGGCGTACAATGCCGGGCCGAAGCCGGTCGGCGAGTGGAACAGCATCGTCCATGACGGCGGCGATCCGCTGCTGTGGATCGAGAGCATCCCGTACTGGGAGACGCGTGGCTACGTCACCACCGTGATGCGCAATTACTGGATGTACGAGGGCCAGTCGGGCAAGGCCGCCTCCGCCAGCCGCGCCGCACTGGCGCAAGGCGCGTGGCCGCGCTTTCCCGGCATGACCGGGCCGGCGATGGTGCGAATCGACGGCGGCCGGATGACGCCGGTGCCGTTCCGCGCCGCGACGCCGACGGTCGCCTTGGCCGCGGCTTCGCCCGCCTCCACGCCCTCGCCCGCCCCGGCAGCCGCGCCGACCAGCGTGGCGGCGACGCTGCCGAGCGGCAGCCCGCGCGACGAGGCGGCGATGATGCGCGCCGCGGCGGCGATGATGGCGATGCAGCCGGGACAGCCCGGCTCCGGCGGCGGCGGCGCGGTGACCGCCCTGCTGCCCCCCGCGGGCGCGAGCCTGGCGAACTGATGCCGATCGACCAGAGCCGGCCCTTCCACCCGGTCCGCATCGCGGTGCTGACCGTGTCGGACACGCGCGGTCTGGCCGAGGATCGCTCGGGCGACGCGCTAGTCGAGCGGCTGGAGGGCGCCGGCCACCTGCTCGCCGCGCGCGCGATCGAGCGCGACGATGTCGACGCGATCGTGGCACGGCTCGACGCCTGGATCGACGATCCGGCGATCGACGTGGTGGTGACCACCGGCGGCACCGGCGTGACCGGCCGCGACGTGACGCCGGAAGCGGTCGAACGGGTCGCGGAGAAGATGATCCCCGGCTTCGGCGAGCTGTTCCGCTTCCTCAGCTACGCCAAGATCGGCACCTCCACCGTCCAGTCGCGCGCCTGCGCCTGCGTGGCCCGCGGCACCTACGTCTTCGCGCTGCCGGGCTCCACCGGCGCGGTGAAGGACGGCTGGGACGGCATCCTGGCCGAGCAACTCGACAGCCGCCACCGCCCGTGCAACTTCGTCGAGCTGATGCCCCGACTGACCGAGCGATAGCCGATCGCCTACCGAAAATTTCCATGAGGATCGACCGGCTGTCCGGCCCCTGCCGTTCTTGATACGTTCCCCTGCGACGGTTAGGCTGCGCGGGTGTCCACGACTCGACCTATACGCGGCGCGACGCTGAACAATGGCAGCGGACGCTTCAACCTTCCCGCGCGCGAAGCCGACGGCGACTGGCTCGACACGCGTGAGGGAATCGATGGCGCGCCGCCCAGCCTGCGGACCACCGTCACCGTGGAGCGGCCACGGACGATCGTCAGCCGCAACGCCTCGCCCGACGTGCCGTTCGACCGCTCGATCAATCCCTATCGCGGTTGCGAACACGGTTGCATCTACTGCTTCGCGCGGCCGAGCCACGCCTTTCACGACCTGTCGCCGGGGCTGGATTTCGAGAGCCGGCTGTTCGCCAAGCCGGGCGCCGCCGCGTTGCTGCGCGGTGAACTCGCCAGGCCGGGATACGACGTGCGACCGATGGCGCTCGGCACCAACACCGATCCCTACCAGCCGATCGAGCGCGAGTGGCGGATCACGCGGCAAGTGCTCGAGGTGCTCGCCGAGACGAACCATCCGGTGACGATCACTACCAAGTCGGACCGGGTGGTCCGCGACCTCGACCTGCTCGCCGCGATGGCCGCGAAGGGGCTGGCGAGCGTGTGCGTGTCGATCACCTCGCTCGACCCCCGCGTCGCGGCCACGGTGGAGCCGCGCGCGCCGACGCCCGAGCGTCGCTTAAAGGCGGTGCGCGCACTGAGCGATGCCGGCGTGCCGGTCTACGTCTCGATCGCACCGGTCATCCCGGCGATCACCGACCATGAGATCGAGCACCTGCTGGAACGGGCAGCGGCAGCGGGCGCGCGCCATGCCTTCTTCATCCCGGTGCGACTGCCATGGGAAGTGGCCCCGCTGTTCCGGGCCTGGCTGGACGAGCATTTTCCCGATCGCGCCGGCAAGGTGATGGCGACCATCCGGTCGCTGCGCGGCGGGCGCGACAACGATCCCGGCTTCGGCACGAGGATGAAGGGTCAAGGGCCTTGGTACGACCTGCTGCACACGCGTTTCCGGATCGCGTGCCGCAAACTGGGGCTGAACCAGCAGCGGGTGGTCCTCCGATGCGACCTGTTCCGCCCACCCGCCGGACCGCAGGGCGAGTTGTTCTGAGCGAGGCCCTTCCGCGAAAACGAACCGATGACGTCGGCGAGCGTTGAGAGCGTGAAGGAGTAGCATCATGCCCGACGATCAGCAGCACGACCAACAACCCGGCGCCGACGACCAGGAATCGGCCAAGCCGAAGCCCGTCGAGAAGGAGCAGTCCGGCGCCGGTTACGGCAACAATGCCGGTCCGCAGGACGAGGTCGACGAGCAGTAAACGCGTCCGTCACGCCGCCCTCACGGCGGCGTGACGAAGACGATCAGGCGGTCGCGAGCACGTGATCGCGAAACTGCTCGCGCAACGCGGTCTTGAGGAGCTTGCCCGTCGCGGTGTGCGGCAGAGCCTCGACGAAGACGATCTCGTCGGGCAGCCACCATTTGGCGACGTGCCGCGTCAGGTGCGCGTTGATCTCCGCCGCAGAGACCGTGCTGCCCGGCTTGCGGACCACGACGAGCAGCGGCCGCTCGTCCCATTTCGGATGCGACATCGCGATCGCCGCCGCCTCGGCGACGCCGGGGCAGCCCACCGCGGCGTTCTCCAGATCGACCGAGCTGATCCACTCGCCCCCGGACTTGATGACGTCCTTGGCGCGATCGGTGATCTGCATGGTGCCGTCCGGATGGAGGACGGAGACGTCGCCGGTGTCGAACCAGCCGTCGGCGTCGAGACAATCCTCGGCGGCGCGGTAGTAGCGGCGCACCACCCAGGGTCCACGCACCTGCAGGCGGCCGGCGCTGATGCCGTCGCGGGGCAGCAACGCGCCTTCGTCGTCGATCACCCGCAGTTCGATGTTGAAGGGGATTTGCCCCTGTTTGGACAACAGGTCGAGCTGCGCCTCGCGGTCCATCTCGTCCCACTCGGGCGGGCGCTGACCGGCGGTGCCGACGGGCGACGTCTCCGTCATGCCCCACAGGTGCGCGACCTCGATCCCCATCGCCATGATCCGCTCGATCATCGCGCGCGGCGCCGCCGAGCCGCCGATGCTGGCGAGTTGCAGGTGGCGCGGCGGCTCCCCGCCCGCATCGATATGCGCGAACATGCCGAGCCACACGGTCGGCACGCCCGCCGAATGGGTCACCCGCTCGCGCGTCATCAGGTCGCACAGCACGGCCGGGTCGTTGACCGCCGAGTAGACCATCGTCGCCCCGGCGATCGGCACGGCGAGCGGCAGCCCCCAGCCCGCGGCGTGGAACATCGGCACCACCGGTAGCGCGATCGAGCGCGAGGACAGGTTGAAGATCGCGGGCGTGATGACGGCGAGCGCGTGCAGCACCTGGCTACGATGCGTATAGAGCACGCCCTTGGGATCGCCGGTGGTGCCGCTGGTATAGGCCAGCATGCACGGTTCCCGCTCCGATCCGTCGACCCAGGTGTAGGCGCCGTCCTCCGGCTCGAGCAGCGCGGCGAGCGAGCCGGGGCCGTGACCGTCCATCACCACGTAATGCTCGATCGTCGTCCAGCGGTCGCGCAGCCGGTCGACGATCGGCTGGAACGCCCGGTCGTAGAGGAGGACGCGGTCCTCGGCATGGTCGGCGATGTAGAGGAGCTGCTCGTCGAACAGGCGCGGATTGATCGTGTGGATCACCCCGCCCATGCCCATCACGCCGTACCAGGCGACGAGGTGCGCGGCGTGGTTCATCGCCAGCGTGGCGACGCGGTCGCCCGGCCGGATGCCGAGCCGTTCCAGCGCCTGCGCGAGCCGCCTGGCATCGTGCGCGATGCCGGCCCAGTTGGTGCGGCTCTCGCGACCATCGGCCCAGCGGGTGACGATCTCGCGCGTCGGATGCTCGCGCGCCGCGTGATCGATGATGCGGTGCACCCGCAACTCGATGTCCTGCATGGTATTCAGCAACGCCACTCCCCTCCCGCTTGCGGGAGGGGTCGGGGGAGGGCTGGTCCTCCGCTACGACTGCCCTCCCCTCGCCTCCTCCCGCGAGCGGAAGAAGAACAGGTCAGCCGACCAGCTTCAGCCTCGTCTCGGAGGTCTTCAGCTCGACGGCGGCGACACCGTGCAACGCCTCGATATGGCTGGCAAGCTCCGCGTCGAGCAGGAAGTCGCGGCCGAGCAGCACGGTCGCCTCGCCCGCATCGGTGCGCAGCTTGGCCCGGATCTCGCCGCGGGCGCCGCGATGTTGCGAGAGCAGGTCGGCGAGCAGGCCGAAGGCGGCGGGCGCCGTCACCGTGACCTCCACCACGAAGCGGGCGTTGGCGGCGAGCCCCTCGAACGGCTGGATGCGCTTGATCGAGACGCGAGGGCTCTCCTCGCCCGGACGGCGATCGAGTTCGACGGTGAGCAGCCCGCAGCCGCCGGCCCGCGCCGCCTCTTCCAGGTCGCGCGCGACCGCGTCGTCGAAGCAGGTGGCGATGAACTGGCCCGACGCGTCGGACATCTGCGCCATCATGTACCGCTTGCCCCGCGCCGAGGTGCGCCAGCGCGCATCCTCGACCAGCGCCGCCATGGTCGCGCCGGCACGGGTGCCGTCCTCCGGGATGCGGAGCTCGCCGAGCGACGCGAAGCTGCGCGCCCCGTGCATCTTGGCCAGGTGCGCGTGCCGGTCGACGGGATGGGCGGAGAAGTAGAAGCCGAACGCCTCCTTCTCCTGGTCCATGCGCTGCGACAACGTCCACTTGGCCGCCTGCGGCAGGCGGATCGTGTCGCCGGCGTGGCTGGCATCGCCGAACAGCCCGCCCTGCCCGCTGGTCTTCTGGTCGTGCGTGCGCGCGGCGACCGCCAGGATCGTCTCGGCAACCGCGTGGACGCCGGCACGGTTGTCGGCGAGACCGTCGAAGGCGCCGGCGGCGGCGAGCGTCTCCAGCTGCCGCTTGTTGAGCAGGCGCGGATCGACGCGGGTGGCGAGGTCGTCGAGGTTCTTGAACGCGCCCCGGTCGCGCTCGAGCACGAGCTTCTCCATCGCCCCTTCGCCCACCGACTTCAGCGCGCCCAGCGCGTAGCGGATGCCGAGCCCATCGCCCGTCGCCTCCACGTCGAAATCGGGCTGGCTGGCGTTGACGCACGGGGGCAGCAGCGTGACGCCGGCGCGGCGCGCGTCCTCCACGAAGATGCCGAGCTTATCGGTCAGCGCCATGTCGTAGCACATCGACGCGGCGTAGAATTCGTGCGGGTGATGCGCCTTCAGCCACGCCGTCTGATAGGCGAGCAGCGCGTAGGCGGCGGCGTGCGACTTGTTGAAGCCGTAGCCGGCGAACTTGTCGATCAGGTCGAACAGCTCGTTGGCCTTGGCCCGGCCGATGCCGTTGGCGGCCTGGCAGCCGTCGACGAAGGTGGCGCGCTGCGCGTCCATCTCCGCCTTGATCTTCTTGCCCATCGCGCGGCGCAGCAGGTCGGCGCCGCCCAGCGAGTAGCCGGCCAGCACCTGCGCGGCCTGCATCACCTGCTCCTGATAGACGAAGATGCCGTACGTCTCGGCCAGGATGCCTTCGAGCAGCGCGTGCGGATACTCGATCGGCTCGCTGCCCTGCTTGCGGCGGCCGAAGCTGGGGATGTTGTCCATCGGGCCGGGGCGATAGAGCGAGACGAGCGCGATGATGTCGCCGAAATTGGTCGGCCGGACGGCGGACAGCGTCCGGCGCATCCCCTCCGATTCCAGCTGGAACACGCCCACCGTGTCGCCGCGCTGGAGGAGCTTGTAGACTTCCGGGTCGTCCCACTCGAGCGCGTCGAGCTGCACCTCGATGCCGCGCTTGGCGAGCAGTTGCACCGCCTTCTGGAGGACCGACAGCGTCTTGAGGCCGAGGAAGTCGAACTTCACCAGCCCCGCGCCCTCGACATATTTCATGTCGAACTGCGTGACCGGCATGTCGGAGCGCGGGTCGCGATAGAGCGGGACGAGCTGGTTGAGCGGCCGGTCGCCGATGACGACGCCGGCGGCGTGGGTCGACGAGTGGCGGGGCAGCCCCTCCAGCTTCATCGCCAGGTCGACGAGGCGGCGCACCGCATTGTCGTTGGCATATTCGCGCGCGAAGTCGCTGACGCCGTTCAGCGTCCGCTCCAGCGTCCACGGATCGGTCGGGTGGTTGGGGATCAGCTTGGCGAGGCGATCGACCTGGCCGTAGCTCATCTGGAGGACCCGGCCGGTGTCCTTGAGCACGGCGCGCGCCTTCAGTTTCCCGAAAGTGATGATCTGCGCGACTTGGTCGCGGCCGTATTTCTCCTGGACGTAGCGGATCACCTCTCCCCGCCGGGTTTCGCAGAAGTCGATGTCGAAATCGGGCATCGACACGCGTTCCGGGTTGAGGAACCGCTCGAACAGCAGGCCGAGCGCGAGCGGGTCGAGATCGGTGATGGTCAGCGCCCAGGCGACCACCGAACCCGCGCCGGAGCCGCGACCCGGCCCTACGGGGATGTCGTGATCCTTGGCCCATTTGATGAAGTCGGCGACGATCAGGAAATAGCCGGGAAACCCCATCTGCACGATGACGTCGACCTCGAACGTCAGGCGGTCGCGATACTCGGCACGCCAATCGCCTTCGGGCTCGGGCTCTCCCTTCAAGGCGCGCAGTTCGGCGATGCGGTCGAGCCGCGCCTCCAGCCCGGCGGCGGCGTCGCGGCGGAGCATGTCGGCCTCGCCCGCCAGATCGCCGGCGAGCGTCGGCAGGATCGGCTTGCGGCTGGGCGCGGCGACGGCGCAGCGCTGCGCCACGACCAGCGTGTTGTCGATCGCCTCGGGCAGGTCGGCGAACAGCGTGCGCATCGCCTCGGCCGGCTTCAGCCAGGCGTCGGGGCAGGTGCGCGGGCGGTCCTCCGTCTCGACATAGGTGGAATGGGCGATGCACAACATGGCGTCGTGCGCGTCGCCGAACGCGGACTCCGCGAAGCAGCAGGGATTGGTCGCGACGATCGGCCATTCGCGGGCATAGGCGAGGTCGAGCAGCGCCTCCTCCGCCGCCTCCTCCACCGCGTCGCCGCGGCGGCACAGCTCGACGTAGAGCCGGTCGCCGAACATGCGCGACAGCGCGTCGGCATAGGCATGGGCACGGTCGGGCTGCCCCTCGGCGAACAGGCGGGCGAGCGCGCCCTCACCGCCGCCGGTCAGCGCGATCAGCCCATCGGCATGGGCGGCGAGCTTCTCCAGCGAGACGTGCGCCGCGTGCTCGATCGGGCGATCGAGATGCGCGGCCGACACCAGCGCGCAGAGATTATCGTAACCCCGGTCGTTCTGCGCGTAGAGCGCCACCCAGTCGACCACCGGCGCCGCGCCCTCCGGCATGCCCGGCCGGGCGACGCCCAGCATGGTGCCGATCACCGGCTGCACGCCGTCCTTTCTCGCCGCATCGGAGAAGGCCATCGCCGCGTAGAGACCGTTGCGGTCGGTCAGCGCCGCGGCGGGGAAGCTGGCCGCCTTGGCCGCCTTGGCGATCGCCTTGGGCTCGATGGCGCCGTCCAGCATCGTGTAGCAGGAGAAGATGCGGAGCGGCACAAAGGCGGAATGCATGGTCCCGCCCTACCCGCGCGCGCCTGATTCGACCAGTGCGGAACCGGCCATGAAGCGCGTCGTTTCGCTGGCGTAAGCAGCAGGAGGACTCCATGACCGACACCTTTCGCGATCCCGGCGCGGCGGGGAGTGCCCCTCTCGCGCGGGCGGGTGCGGGCTGGGGATGGATCCTCGCCTACGGCATCCTCTCGGTGCTGCTCGGCGTCGCCGCCTTCGTCTGGCCGTTCGCGGCGACCTACGCGGCGACGCTGGTGATCGGCGCCTTCTTCATCGCGGCGGGCGCGCTGTCGATCGGCGCGGGCGTGTTCGGCCGCGGGCACGAAGGGCGCGGGTATCAGATCGGCTTCGGCATCCTCTCGCTCGTCATCGGCCTGATCCTGGCGTTCGAGCCGGCGACCGGCGCCTTGTCGCTGACGCTGCTCGTCGCGGTGTGGCTGGGCGTGCGCGGCGCGATGGAGCTTGGCTTCGGGTTCCGCATGCGGCGCGGCAAGGCGGCGATGGTGGTGCTGGGGCTGATCGACGTGATCCTGGCGATCGTCGTGCTCGCCACGCTGCCCTTCTCCGCGCTGACGCTGCCCGGCTTCATCCTGGGCATCAGCTTCCTGCTTGGCGGCATCGCGGCGATCTCGTCGGCGCTGCACCACAAGAAGGGCGAGCCGGCATTCGCAGTGCCGGCTTAGGGCGGATCGACATTCAACGCTGCGCCTCATCATCCACCCCGGCGAAGGCCGGGGTCCAGCTGGAGAACGCGAACGGTCGGTCGTCGCACCTCTTCCACGACCTTCCCGACTGGACCCTGGCCTTCGCCGGGGTGGAAAAATGCCGAATGTCGATCCGTCCTAACTCTCAGCCGAGCAGCCGCTCGATTTCGGCGGCGAGGTCTTCGGGCTTGGTCGTCGGGGCGTGGCGGGTGACGGTCTCGCCATCGCGGGAGACCAAGAACTTGGTGAAGTTCCACTTGATCGCCTTGGACCCCAGCAGCCCCGGCGCCGCGGCCTTCAGCGCCTCGAACAGCGGGGCGGCGCCGGAGCCGTTCACCTCCACCTTGGCGAGGATCGGGAAGGTCACGTCGTAGCTGGTGGAGCAGAAGGTCGCGATCTCCGCCGCGTCGCCGGGTTCCTGCGCACCGAACTGGTTGCAGGGAAAGCCGAGCACCACCAAGCCGCGATCGGCGAAGCGGCGGTGCAGCGCCTCCAATCCCCGATATTGCGGCGTGAAGCCGCAGCGCGAGGCGGTGTTGACGATCAACAGCACCTTGCCCGCGTGATCGGCAAGCGGCCTCGATCCACCGTCGGCGGTGCGGACGTGGTGATCGGTCACGATACTCATCGATGTTTCGCCAGCAGATGGTGGAGGTTCTGCCGGACGCCCGGCCACTCGCGATCGAGCACCGAGTAGACCACGGTGTCGCGCAACCGGCCCTCGCTGATCTGATGATTGCGCAGCACGCCGTCGCGCTTGGCGCCGATCCGCTCGATCGCGGCCTGGCTGCGACGGTTGAGCGCGTCCGTCCTGATCTGCACGGAGCGGCAGTCGAGCAGGTCGAAGGCGTGGCCGAACAGCAGCAGCTTCGCCTCGGTGTTGACGCCGGTGCGCTGCACGCGCGTCGCGTAGAAGGTGCCGCCGACGTCGAGCCGGCGATGCGCCTCGTTCATCCGCATCAGCCGCGTCGTGCCGACCACCTTGCCGTCCGGCAGCGCCACCGCGAAGAGCAACGCGCGGCCCGCCGCCTCGTCCGCCCGCGCCGCGGCGAGCCACCGATCGGCGTGCTTCAGCTGCGACACGCTGGCGTAGAAAATGTCCCACAGGTCGTCTGCGCGCGCCGCCTCGACCAGCGCGGGCAGGTCGTCGTCGGCGAGCGGACGCAGCGTGACGTGACGCCCGACCAGCGTCGGCGTGTCACGCCAGGCGCTCACGCCAGCACGCCCTCGTGCAGGCGGACGACGCGATCCATCTTGGCCGCCAGTCGCTCGTTATGCGTCGCGACCAGCGCGGCCGAGCCCTCGCCGCGCACCAGGCGCAGGAACTCCGCCAGCACGACGTCGGCGGTATGCTCGTCGAGGTTGCCGGTCGGCTCGTCCGCCAGCACCAGCGCGGGGCGGTTCGCAAGCGCGCGGGCGACGGCCACGCGCTGCTGCTCACCGCCCGACAGCTGGCTGGGCCGATGCGTCAGCCGGTGGCCGAGGCCGAGATGGGTGAGCAGGTCGGTGGCGCGTGCGTCCGCCGCCGCGCGGGTGGCGCCGTGGACGAGCTGCGGCAGAACAACGTTCTCGGTCGCGTTGAAATCGGGCAGCAGGTGGTGGAACTGGTACACGAAGCCCAGGCTGTCGCGACGCACGATCGTGCGGCCGTGCGCATCGAGCTTCGCCGCCTCCGCCCCGGCGATGCGGATCGATCCCTCGAATCCGCCCTCCAGCAGGCCGACCGCCTGGAGAAGGGTCGACTTGCCCGATCCGGAAGGACCGAGCAGCGCGACGATCTCGCCCGGCGCCACGCGCAGGTCGACGCCGCGCAGCACGTGGATGGTCTCGCCGCCCTGCGTGAAGCTGCGCGCCAGGCCAGCGGTCTGGAGTACCGCGTCGCCGTCGGACGCGGCGAAGCCACGCCCTATGGCGCCGCTCCGTTCGTGCCGGCCGTTCTCGGCTTTGCCTTCGAACTCACTCATACCGCAGCACCTGCACAGGATCGGTACTCGCCGCCTTCCACGCCGGGTAGAGCGTGGCGAGGAACGAGAAGACCAGCGCCATCGACGCGATCACCACGATCTCGACCGGATCGGTCTTCGACGGCAGCTCGGTCAGGTAGCGGATCGACGGGTCCCACAGATTCTGGCCGGTGACGAGCTGGACGAAGTTCACCACGCCCTGGCGATAGAAGAGGAACACCGCCCCCAGCGCCAACCCGGCGACCGTGCCCAGCGCGCCGATCGTCGTGCCCACCACCATGAAGATGCGCATCAACCCGCCCCTGGTCGCGCCCATGGTGCGCAGGATGGCGATGTCGCGCGTTTTGGCGCGGACCAGCATGATGAGCGACGACAGGATGTTGAACACCGCCACCAGGATGATGATCGACAACACGGTGAACATCGCCACCCGCTCCACCGCCAGCGCCTCGAACAGCTGCGCGTTCATGCTGCGCCAGTCGCTCACCACCGCGCCGCCGCCGAGCTTGTCGGCGAGCGGCCGCAGGATCTCGCCCACCCGGTCGGCATCGGTGGTCACCACCTCGATCATCCCCACCGTGTCGCCCATCAGCAGCAGCGTCTGGGCGTCCTCGATCGGCATCACCACGTACGCCTTGTCATAATCGTAGATGCCGATCTCGAAGATCGCCGCCACACGGTAGCTGACGATGCGCGGCACCGTGCCGAACGGCGTCGACTGCCCCTGCGGGCTGAACAGCGATATCTCCGAGCCGACCTGCGCGCCCAGCGCCTCGGCCAGGCGGCTGCCGATCGCGACGTTGCCGCTGCCCGGCGTCAGACGATCGAGCGAACCGACGATCACCTTGCCGCCCAGCGTCTGGTTGGAGCGGATGTCGGCCACGCGCATGCCGCGCACCAGCACCGCCTCCGACCGGCCATTATAGGTGGCGGCCAGGGGCTGATCGATCAGCGGCACCGCGCGGGTGACGCCGGGCGTGGCGCGCGCCTGTGCCAGCACCTCCTGCCAGTTCGGCAGCCGCCCGCCGTAACCCTGCACCACCGCGTGGCCGTTCAGCCCGACGATCTTGTCGAACAGCTCGGCGCGAAAGCCGTTCATCACGCTCATCACGATGACCAGCGCGGCGACGCCCAGCATCACCGCCACCAGGCTGATCGAGGCGACGAGGAAGATGAACGCCTCCCCCTTGCCCGGCAGCAGATAGCGGCGGGCGATCATGCGTTCGTACGGAGAGAGGATCATGTCGTTGTCGTCCTAGGCGGCGGGCGCACACGAAGCAACCGACCACCCCTATGTTGCCGCGAATCCACACCAGGCCTGTAATCGTGTCATGGATGCCGCAAGGGCCGTGACAAAGGCGGTGCGGTTACCGTAGCAACAACCTCGCTGAGACACAGGCAACGGCCGTGGTTCGGGGAACAGCTCTTACGCCCGCCGACAAGGCTGGAGCGGGAGCGGAAAAGATGGGGGCTGACGAACGATCGTCACGCAGGCGCCCGGATCGGCAACGGTCCGGGCGTTTGCCGTTCCGGGCACCGCAGGTCATGCCGGCGAGAAGTCGGAGCTTCCACACTGACGACCCCTCGTCGGCGATCGACCAATTAGATTAATGCGGATTAACTCAGGCTGACTGTTCGCGAGCGTCGTCGTGCCTTCGCGGCCGGCGCAGCACCTGGATTTGGTCGACCTTGATGAAGTCGAACGTCGCCGGGGCAGTGCGGATCTGGTCGACGCAGATGCCGACGCCCTGCTCGTTTCCTCTAATTCTCCGCAGGTTAGCCCCTTGAAGTGGCGACGAGCTGCCTCATATCGGCGACGTACGGTGCCGCTGGCGGATCGTACATGGGCATCGCGCACCCGCGGATGCCGTCATCATCAAACTATCGCTCATGCGAGGAATAGTTATGCGACTTGACCTGACCCCCTATCGCCGCTCGACCATCGGCTTCGACCGGCTGTTCGATCTGCTGGAGACGAACGCGCGCGCGTCATCGGCGGAGAACTACCCCCCCTTCAATCTCGAGCGCGTCGCCGACGATCGCTATCGCATCACGCTCGCGGTGGCAGGCTTCTCCCGCGAAGAGATCGAGATCACCGCGCAGCAGAACCTGCTGCTCGTCGCCGGCAAGAAGGACCCGGCATCGCCGAATGCGAGCTTCCTCCATCTCGGCATCGCCAATCGCTCGTTCGAGCGTCGCTTCGAGCTGGCCGACTTCGTCTTCGTCGAGGACGCGCGGCTCAACGACGGCCTGCTCGTGATCGATCTGGTCCGCGAGGTGCCGGAGGCGATGAAGCCGAAGAACATCGCGATCCGCACCGGCGTGCCGCTCGCCGCCGTCGAGGCTCCGGCTGCCGACGAAGCGAAGGCCGCCTAACCAGTTCGGCGCCTGTTGCTCCCTTTTCCAGGCGTCGTCGGAGCGCCCGGGCCGCAAGGTCCGGGCGCTTTCTTTCGTGTCGCAACAGGTGGCCACGAGCGCCTGGGAGGATCACGACCGTGGCGGGAACCCGCCTAGCGCGGGATGAAAGCAATGCCCCCCGCGCCCGACTACACCAACCGGCTCTGCTTCACCGCCGCGCCGATGAAGCTGGCGAACAGCGGGTGCGGGTCGAAGGGTTTGCTCTTCAGCTCGGGATGGAACTGGACGCCGACGAACCAGGGGTGATCGGGCCGCTCCACGATCTCGGGCAGGGTGCCGTCGGGCGACAGGCCGCTGAACACCAGCCCCCCCTTCTCCAGCGCTTCGCGATAATGGGTGTTGACCTCGTAGCGGTGGCGGTGCCGCTCGGAGATGGTGGTGGTGCCGTAGATCGAGGCGACGACGCTGTTGCCCGCGAGACTCGCCTCGTAGGCGCCGAGCCGCATCGTGCCACCCAGGTCGCCCTCCGCCGCGCGCTTTTCCAGCCCTTCGCGCCCCATCCACTCGGTGATGAGGCCGACCACCGGCTCCTCGGTCGGCCCGAACTCGGTCGACGATGCGTGCGCGATGCCGGCGAGGTCGCGCGCGCCCTCGATACACGCCATCTGCATGCCGAAGCAGATGCCGAAATACGGGATCTTGCGCTCGCGCGCGAAGCGGATCGCGGCGATCTTGCCCTCCGCGCCGCGCTCGCCGAAAGCACCGGGCACCAAAATCGCGTCGCACGGCTCCAGCTGGCCTGCGATGTCGCCGTCCTCGCCCTCGAACAGCTCCGCGTCGATCCAGCGCACGTCGACCTTCACCCGGTTGGCGATGCCGCCATGGACCAGCGCCTCGTTCAGCGACTTGTACGCGTCCTGCAGCCCGACATATTTGCCGACCACGCCGATCGTCACCGTGCCTTGCGGGTTGAACAGCCGCTCGACGATCTCCGTCCAGCGCGACAGATCGGGGGAAGCACCGGGCTCGATCCCGAAGGCGCGCAGCACCTCCGCGTCCAGCCCCTCGGCATGATATTGCAGTGGCACCGCGTAGATGCTCTTGGCGTCGAGCGCAGGAATGACGGCACTGGCGGGCACGTTGCAGAATTGCGCGATCTTGGCGCGCTCCGATGGCGGCAGCGGATGCTCGCAGCGGCACACCAGCACGTCGGGCGCGACGCCGAGCGCGGCGATCTCGCGCACCGAGTGCTGCGTTGGCTTGGTCTTCAGCTCGCCCGCCGCCGCGATGTACGGGACCAGCGTCACGTGGACGCTGATCGAGCGGCCGCGGCCGAGCTCGTTCTTCAGCTGGCGGATCGCCTCGATGAAGGGCAGCGACTCGATATCGCCCACCGTGCCGCCGATCTCGCACAGGACGAAATCCAATTCCTGGCCGTCATCGTCGACCGTGTCGGCCTGCGCGAACGCCTTGATCGCGTCGGTGACGTGCGGGACGACCTGCACCGTCGCGCCCAGGTAATCGCCGCGCCGCTCGCGCTGGATGATCTGCTGGTAGATGCGGCCCGAGGTGACGTTGTCCGACTGGTGCGCCGCCACCCCGGTGAACCGCTCGTAATGGCCGAGGTCGAGGTCCGTCTCCGCGCCGTCGTCGGTGACGTAGACCTCGCCGTGCTGGTACGGGCTCATCGTGCCCGGATCGACGTTGAGGTACGGATCGAACTTCCTGATCCGCACCCGGTAGCCGCGCGCCTGCAACAGCGCCGCGAGGGAGGCCGCCATCAGGCCCTTGCCGAGCGACGAGACCACGCCGCCGGTGATGAAGATGTACCGCGCCATGGGAGAAACCGCCTAGCTGGGGATTGGGGCAGATGAAAGACGCGAAGCAGCGCCGCGCGTGCCGGTGGCGCGCGCGTCGATCATGCTCGCGAACAGGATCAGTTGGCGATCGGGACCGCGGAATTGTCGGTGGGGCTGCCCGGGCCGACCGCCGCGGGCTGGCCAGCGCCCGTCGTGACGCGACCATCGGCGGGCGTGTTGGGCACCGCGTCCGCGGTCGGCGCCGGGCCGTTCACCGCCGAGACGGGACGCGCCAGCGAGGTGTCGATGGTATCGACCCGGCGGCTGGCGGCGTAGATCGACAGGCCGATCGCCATCACCACGAACATTGTCGCCAGCACCGCGGTCGCGCGCGTCAGGAAGTCGGCCGCGCCGCGCGCCGACATCAGGCCTGACGGGCTGCCGCCCATGCCCAGGCCGCCGCCCTCCGAACGCTGCATCAGGATCACGGTGACGAGCGCCGCGGCGATGATGGCATGGATGACGAGAAGGAATGCGAACATGGGGGACAACGACCCGCGTAAGGGATGAAGCGGCGCACATAGGCGAGGGCCGCGGATCGATCAACCGAACTGGTGACCCATCCCATTCCGTCATGCCGGGCTTGTCCCGGCAGCCGGAGCCACGGGCGTAATCGCTGCTCGATCCTGGCTGCCGGAACGAGCCGGCCATGACGAGCGAAACCTTAACGAAGCGCGGAAACATGCCGGACGCCAAGGCGTTATGTCCGCGAAACGAATCCCCCCAACGGGGCCCAACAGTCGGAAACGAGCCCGTGGCCACGCACGACCCGCAAACGCTGTCGATCTGGATGACCGCCTTGGTCGATTACGTCCGCTCGGGCGAGCCGGATCTCACCAACCGGCAGATGGCGCTGCTGCTGCTGGTCTATCTGAAACCGGGGCCGCACACGGTGCGCGGCCTGGCGCGCGCGCTCAACGTCTCCAAGCCGGTCGTGACCCGCGCCTTGAACAGGCTGGGCGCGCTCGGCTATCTGCGCCGGCAGCGCGACGACAGCGACAAGCGCAACATCTTCGTCGCGCGCACGTCGGAAGGGGCAGATTTTCTTGAAGAGTTCGGACAGTTCATCGGCGACGGCGAGCCCCAGCGCCCCCCTCTCCGGCACGCCGCCGCGTAAGGCGTTCGCGCTTTCCGGACGCTCGATCTCGCTCGATCCGCTCACCCACGCCGTGCGTCCCGATCTCGCCGACATGCGGCTCGCCGACCGTGTCTTCGCGCCCCACTACGCGCAGGCCGTATCCCGCCGCCTTCGTGAGCCGACGACGCTGCGCGAAGCGCGCGACCCCGCCTCGCCCGCGCTCGTCACGCTGGATGCCGGTGCCTCGTTCGAGCTGCTCGACCTGATCGGCGACGATGCCTGGGGCGTCGCGCCGACCGCCGGTCTGGTCGGGTATCTACCCGCCGCCACGCTGGCGCCGCTGCCGGCGGCGGCCGGGTCGTGAGTCCCCCTGTCACTCCCACCGTCTTCATCGATGGCGCGGCCGGCACGACGGGGCTGGAGATCGCCGAGCGGCTTTCCGCGCGCACCGACCTGACCGTCGCCACCCTGGCCGAGGATCGCCGCAAGGATGCCGCCGCCCGTGCGGAGGCGATCAACGACGCCGATTTCGTCATCCTCTGCCTGCCCGACGACGCCGCGCGGGAGGCGATCGCGCTGATCCGCAACGACCGCACCCGCGTCATCGACGCGTCCTCCGCCCATCGTGTCGCGCCGGACTGGACCTACGGCTTTCCCGAGCTGGTCGGTCGCGACCGCGTCGCGGCTGCCGCGCGCGTGTCGAACCCCGGCTGTTACCCGACCGGCTTCCTGGCGCTCGTCGCGCCGCTGGTGCGCGCCGGCCTGATCCCGGCGGACTGGCCGCTCACCGTCCACGCCGCGTCGGGCTATTCGGGCGGTGGCAAGGCGATGGTGGCGGAGTATCAGAACGCCGGCGCCCCCGCCTTTCGCGCCTACGCGCTCGGCCTCGGCCACAAGCATCTGCCCGAGATGACCGTGCACGCCGGCCTCGCCCATCCGCCGATCTTCGCGCCGGCGGTGGCGGACACCTATCGCGGCATGCTGGTCGAGGTGCCGCTCCACCTGCGCGCGCTTCCCGCCAAGCCGTCGCCCGCGCAGCTCCACGACGCGCTCGCCGCCGCCTATGCCGGCCAGCCGCTCGTCACCGTCGCGGAGCCGTCGCCGGTGGTCACGATCGAGGAGAACGCCGGTACCGACCGGCTGACCCTGCGCGTCTGCGCCGATGCCGATGGCGACCAGGCGCGCCTGGTCGCCACGCTCGACAATCTCGGCAAGGGCGCGGGCGGCGCCGCGGTGCAGAACCTCAATCTCATGGCGGGGCTCGATCCCCTCGCCGGCCTCATCGTCTAGGGAGAACCCGATGACCCGCGATCCCGTCGCCCAGCTGCTGCTGTTCGGTGCCACCGGCGACCTCGCCCGGCGCATGTTGCTGCCCTCGCTGTTCAACCTCCACGCGGACGGGCTGCTGCCCGAGGCGTTCGTCATCACCGGCGCGGCGCGGCAGGACATCGACGACGCGGGCTATGCCACGATGGCGCGCGAGGCGCTGGGCGAGTTCCTGCCCGACGACCGTAAGGACGACGCCAAGATCGACTCGTTCGTCGCGCGCCTCCGCTATCAGGCGTGCGACCTGTCCGATCCGAAGAGCTTCCCGTCGCTGGCGGAGAAGGTCGGCGACGTGTCGGGCGGGCTCGCCATCTACCTGTCCACCGCGCCGTCGCTGTTCGAATCCGCGATCGAGGGGCTGCAATCGGTCAACCTCACCGGCGACACCGTGCGCGTCGGGCTGGAAAAGCCGCTCGGCTACGACCTGCCGTCGAGTCAGGAGATCAACGACACCGTCGCGCGCGCCTTTCCGGAGACGCGCATCTTCCGCATCGACCATTATCTCGGCAAGGAGACGGTGCAGAACATCCTCGCACTCCGCTTCGGCAATTCCTTCTTCGAGCCGGTGTGGAACGCGCGCGGCATCGACAACGTCCAGATCACCATCGCCGAGACGGTCGGGCTGGAGGATCGCGCCGGCTATTACGAGGGCGCCGGCGCGCTGCGCGACATGGTGACCAACCACATCCTGCAACTGCTCGCCCTGATCGCGATGGAGCCGCCCGCGCGGTTCGACAAGGACGACGTACGCGACGAGAAGGCGAAGGTGTTCCGCTCGCTCCGCCCGATCGCGCCGGAGGAGTCGCAGGCGCAGACCGTCACCGGCCAGTATTTCGGCGGCGCGGTCGGCGGCAAGATCGTGCGCGGCTACGACGAGGAGTTGGGCTACGATTCGGACGTCGAGACCTTCGTCGCGATCAAGGCGCACGTCGATAATTGGCGCTGGCAGGGCGTCCCCTTCTATCTCCGCACCGGCAAGCGCATGGCCAAGCGGCAGAGCGAGATCGCGATCCAGTTCAAGCCCGTGCCCCACTCGATGTTCGCCGGCCGCGGTGGCCTGCTCCAGCCCAACACGCTCGTCATCCGCCTCCAGCCCGACGAGACGATCGAGCTTCTGGTGATGGCCAAGGAACCCGGCCTCGACCGCGACGGCGTGCGGTTGCGCGAGGTGCCGCTGAAGCTCAGCCTTGACAGCGAATTCTCCGGCCAGCGCCGCCGCATCGCCTACGAACGCCTGCTGCTCGACCTGATCGAGGGCGACCAGACGCTGTTCGTCCGCCGCGACGAGGTGGAGGCGCAGTGGCGCTGGACCGACGCGATCCGCGCCGGCTGGGCCGCCAACGGCACCAAACCGAAACATTATCCCGCCGGCACCTGGGGGCCCTCGGCCGCCATCGCGCTCACCGAGCGCGACGGGGTGACCTGGCAGGACGATTGAACATGCCCCCGCCGTTCGCTCAGCACGAACGGGGTCGGGCGAGAACAAAGGATTGTTGGAATGACCGAGATCGAATGGTGGGAATATGACGACGCGGCCGAACTGGCCGACGCCGTCGCGGGCGACATCCAGTTCGTCATCGAATCGGCGCTCGATGCGCGCGGCTCGGCGGTGATCGCGCTGGCGGGGGGCAAGACGCCCTTCCCCGCCTACGAGAAGCTGGCCAAGGCCAAGCTCGACTGGAAGAAGGTGACGATCATTCCCGGCGACGAACGCATCGTGCCGCTCGGCGACAAGCTGTCGAACGTCACCGCACTCGCCAAGATATTCCTACCAAAGGGCGCGCGCGTCATGCCGATCGTGCCGGAGGCGACCGCCGACTACAAGGCCGCCGGCCGTTCGGCGGATGCCTTGATGCAGGATCTCCACTGGCCGCTCGACTTCTGCCTGCTCGGCGTTGGCAGCGACGGCCACACCGCCTCCATCTTCCCCGGCGTCGACTACGACGAGGCACTGAACGGGCCCAAGGAACGCCGCGCGCTCGGCGTTATGCCCGAGTCCTTGCCGCCCGAGGCGCCCGTCGCGCGCGTCACCCTGTCGCGCGCTGCCATCGCCTCGTCCAAGGCGCTGATGATCGCCGTCACCGGCGACGCCAAGCGCAAGCTGCTCGAACAGGCGATCGAGCAGGGGCCGTCGTCACCCTACCCGATCGGTCGCGTCCTCGCCGATGTAGAACTACCGATCGACATCCACTGGGCTCCGTAACCCTCGCGTCATGCCGGGCTCGTCCCGGCATCCAGGGTCAAGCAGCGCGGTGTTCGCGGCCCTGGATGCCGGGAGCCGGGACGAGCCCGGCATGACGGTTGCGAATTGAATACGTAAGCCGACGGTCTTCGCGCTTGCGGAAAGTTGCTCTACGGTCGAACGATGCATCCTGAAGTCCTCGCCGTAACCGATCGCATCGTCGAGCGCTCGCGCCGCACCCGCCGTGCCTACCTCGACCTGCTCGACCGCGAGCGCGAGACCCAGATCCGCCGTCCCGCGCTGGGCTGTGCCAACCTCGCTCACGCCTATGCCGGCACTGACGAGGATCGCGACGCCATGCGCGCCGACCGCGGCATGAACATCGGCATCGTCACCGCCTACAACGACATGCTGTCGGCGCACGCCGTCTACTATCGATATCCCGAACTCATGAAGGTCTGGGCGCGCGAGGCCGGCGCCACCGCTCAGGTCGCGGGCGGCGTCCCCGCGATGTGCGACGGCGTGACGCAGGGCTACGCCGGCATGGAGCTGTCGCTGTTCAGCCGTGATACCATCGCCCTCTCCACCGCCGTCGCGCTCAGCCACGGCACGTTCGAGGGTGCGGCGCTGCTCGGCATCTGCGACAAGATCGTGCCGGGCCTGCTGATGGGCGCGCTCCGCTTCGGCCACCTGCCGATGATCCTGATCCCCGGCGGCCCGATGCCGACCGGCATCGCCAACAAGGCCAAGGCCGCGGTCCGCGAGCGCTACGCCGTTGGCGACTGCACGCGCGAGGAGCTGCTGGAGGCGGAAATCGCCGCCTATCACGGCAAGGGGACCTGCACCTTCTACGGCACCGCCAACACCAACCAGATGATGATGGAAGTGATGGGCCTGCACATGCCGGGTGCCGCCTTCGTCAATCCAGGCACCAAGTTGCGCCAGGAACTCACCCGCGCCGCCGTCCACCGCCTCGCCGAGATCGGCCAGCGCGGCGACGATTACCGGCCGATCGGCGCGTGCGTCGACGAGCGGTCGATCGTCAACGCGGCGGTCGGCCTGCTGGCGACGGGCGGCTCGACCAATCACCTGCTCCACCTGCCCGCCATCGCGCGCGCAGCGGGCATCGTCATCGATTGGGAGGATTTCGACCGCCTGTCCGCCGCCGTGCCGCTGATCGCGCGAGTCTATCCCAATGGGTCGGCCGACGTGAACGGCTTCGAGGCGGCGGGCGGCATGCCCTTCGTCATCCGCGAGCTGATCGGCAGCGGCCACCTCCACCCCGACATCATGACCGTCGCCGGTGACGGCCTCGCCGCCTATGGCGAGAAGCCGGTGCTGGACGGCGACGCGCTCGCCTGGACCGATCCAGGCCCGAGCGGCGACGAGACGATCCTGCGCACCCCCGCCGCCCCCTTCTCGCCCGACGGCGGCATGCGCATCCTGCAAGGCAATGTCGGCCGCGCCTGCATCAAGGTGTCCGCCGTCGAGCGCGACCGCTGGGTGGTCGAGGCGCCCGCGCGCGTGTTCCACGATCAGGCCGACGTGCTCGCCGCCTTCCAGGCCGGCGAGCTGGAGCAGGACGTGGTCGTCGTCGTCCGCTTCCAGGGCCCGCGCGCCAACGGCATGCCCGAGCTCCACAAGCTCACGCCAGCGCTCGGCGTTCTCCAGAACCGCGGCTTCCGCGTCGCGCTCGTCACCGACGGCCGCATGTCGGGGGCGAGCGGCAAGGTGCCCGCCGCCATCCACTGCTCGCCCGAGGCGCTGCTCGGCGGCGCGATCGGCCTGATCCGCGACGGCGACATGGTGCGCGTCGACGCGGTCGCCGGCACGCTCGACGTGCTGGTCGACGCCGACGTGCTGGCCGCGCGCGAACCTGCCGCCTCGCCACCGCCGGGCAGCGGCATGGGTCGCGAACTGTTCGGGCTGTTTCGCGGACACGCCAACGAGGCGGAGAAGGGCGCGTCGGCGGTGCTGGCGGGCGCGGGCTTTTAACACCCCGTCACCCCGAGCCCCTCGATAAACTCAGGAGAGCCTTGACCCGCGGTCCAGGGTCAAGCAGCGCTGCGCTCGTGGCTCTGGATGCCGGGACGAGCCCGGCATGACGGAGGGAGAGAAGAATGCAGGTCGTCGCAGTCGACATCGGGGGCACCCACGCGCGCTTTGCCATCGCCGAGGTGGAGGGCGGTCGCGTCATCTCGCTCGGCGACGTATCGACCCAGAAGACCGCCGAGCACGCCTCACTCCAGACCGCTTGGCAGGCGTTCGCGGCGGAGCGGGGCGGCACCCTGCCCCCGGCTGCCGCGCTGTCGATCGCCTCGCCGATCACCGGCGACGTCATCCGCCTGACCAACAATCCCTGGGTGATCCGCCCCTCGCTGATCCCCGAGCGGCTGGGCGCGCCGACCTGGACCATCATCAACGATTTCGGCGCCGTCGGCCACGCCGTCGCGCAGCTGCCGCAGGACCAGTTCGTCCATCTCTGCGGCCCTGACCGCGAGCTTCCCGCGCAGGGCGTCACCACCGTCTGCGGCCCCGGCACCGGTCTCGGCGTCGCACAGGTCTTCAAGACCGACGGCGCCTACCACATCCTCCCCACCGAGGGCGGCCACATCGATTTCGCGCCGCACGACGCGATCGAGGACGCCTTCGTCCGCCGCCTGCGGAAAGTCTTCACCCGCGTCTCGGCCGAGCGGATCGTAGCCGGTCCCGGTATCGTCGCCATCTACGAGACGCTCGCCAACATGGAAGGCCGCGCCGTGCACGAGCGCGAGGACAAGGAGATCTGGGCCGAAGCGCTGGAAGGGACCGACTCGATCGCCCTCGCCGCGCTCGACCGCTTCTGCCTCGCGCTCGGCTCCGTCGCGGGCGACCTGGCGCTGGCACACGGGGCCAAGGGCGTCGTCATCGCCGGCGGTCTCGGCCTGCGCATCAAGGACAAGCTCCTCCGTTCCGGCTTCGACCAGCGCTTCGTCGCCAAGGGACGCTTCCAGTCGATGATGGCCGCGATCCCGGTCAAGCTCATCACCCATCCCCAGCCCGGCCTCTTCGGCGCCGCCGCCGCCTTTGCCCAGGAACACGCCCGATGACCGACACGTCCCGCGACATTCTGGCCATCATGCGCACCAGCGCGGTGATCCCCGTGCTCGTCATCGACGACGCCGTGATCGCCCGTCCGCTCGCCGAGGCGCTGGTCGCCGGTGGCCTCAAGGTGCTGGAAGTGACGATGCGAACCCCTGCCGCGCTCGACGCCATCGCGGAGATGAAGAAGGTCGACGGCGCGATCGTCGGCGCCGGCACCGTGGTCAACACCGACCAATTCGAGCAGGTGATGGCAGCGGGCGCCGAGTTCATCGTCTCCCCCGGCCTCTCCGAGCGGCTGGGCGAGGTGATCGTCCGGTCGGGCGTGCCCTACCTCCCCGGCGTCGCCACCGCGGGCGACATCATGCGCGGCCTCGACCTCGGGCTCACCCATTTTAAATTTTTCCCGGCCGAGACCAGCGGCGGCCTGCCCGCGCTGAAGGCGCTCGCCGCCCCCTTCAACCAGTGCCGCTTCTGCCCCACCGGTGGCATCACCGAGGCGACCGCGCGCGACTGGCTCGCCCTCGGCCCCGTCGAGTGCGTCGGCGGCAGCTGGGTGACCGGCGGCACCATGGCCGAGGTGGAGATGAAAGCGCGCGCCGCGGCAGCGCTGCGTTCCTGAGCAATCCGACAAGGGGGTCAACATGGCCGATCTGAAATTCGAACTCGGCTTCGATGAAGAACACTATATCCAGTTGATCCATGTGCGCGGCCTCTGGGATCAGGACCAGTTCACCCGGTTCGCGACGGCGATCACCACCATGGTCATCACCCTCGCCGGGCGCGGTCGTCCTTGGGACGTGCTGATCGACGCCCGCGAGTTCGCCGTGCAGCAGCCCGCCATTGCCGACGCCTTCCAAGCGCTGCTTACCCGGGGTCGAGAGGTCAACACCGGCTACACCGCCATTCTCGTCGCCTCCATGCTGGCGAAAATGCAAACGGAGCGCGTGTTGCGCCACGAGCGACTGCGCGTACTTTTCGATCGGTCCGAAGCCATGGCTTGGTTGATCGAACGCCGCGCGGCGGTGACGGCGAGCTGACGCGTGTAGCGGCGACGAATCGATCAACCGCCGCCCGCGTCCGCCACCACTGCCGCCATCAGCGCCACCGCCACCTTCAGCGCCGCGATCCGCACCGCGCCCCTGCCGACATCGCCGAAATGCTCCACCCGGTGCACCGTCGCCCGTCCCGTCCGCGCGCAGGCGAAATGGACGAGGCCCGGCTCATCGCCCGGTGCGCCCTCACCCGCGAAGCCGGTGACCGCCAGCACCACCTGCGCGTCCGACGCGGCGAGCGCCCCTTGCGCCATCGCTACCGCCACGTCGCGGCTCACCGCACCGCAGCGCGCGATCTGTTCCGGTGCCAGCCCCAGCAGCTGGCATTTGGCGTGCTCGCTATACACCACGAAGCCGCGATCGAAGACGTGGCCATAGCCGTCGACGTCGGTCAGCAGCGACGCCAGCATCCCGCCCGTGCAACTCTCCGCCGTCGCCAGCATCAACTCGCGCTCGTGCGCCTCGCGCAGCAGCGCCTCGGTTGCGATCTCCAGCTCGGTCGGCAGCGCCTCGGTCAACGTCTCCGTCATGGCGCCATCAACCGGAAGCGGCGGGGCGAGTTCCCTTACATCTCACCGCGTTGGCGGCGGATCGCGTACCAGCGCTTCACGTTGGCGTTGTGCTGCTCCAGCGTGTCGGCGAACACGTGGCCGCCGGTGCCGTCGGCGACGAAGTACAGTGCACGGCTCCGCGCCGGATCGAGCACCGCGTCGATCGAGGCGCGCCCCGGATTGGCGATCGGCCCGACCGGCAGGCCCGGACTGGCATAGGTGTTGTACCCATTCTTCGCCCGCAGCTCCGACTGGCGGATGCGACGCCCGAGCGGCCGCCCCTTGGTGATCGGGTAGATGACGGTGGGATCGGCCTGCAGCGGCATGCCCAGCCGCAGGCGATTGCCGTAGACGGCGGCGACGGTGCGCCGCTCGGACGGCTTGCCCGTCTCCTTCTCGACGATGGAGGCGAGCACGATCGCCTGCTCGGGGCTGCTCACCGCGATGCCGGGCTTGCGCCGCCGCCACGCCGCGGCGAGATAATCGGCCATCGCCTTCTGCATCCGCGCGACCACGGCCGCGCGCGTATCGCCGCGCTGATAGGCGTAGCTGTCGGGCAGCACCGATCCCTCGCGCGGCACCGCGACGGTCCCGGTCAACCCGTCCGCGCGCATCACGGCGTCGTGGACCAGGACGGACGGCAACCCCTCCGGCACCGCCACCAGCCGCTGGCGCACCTTGCCCTCGGTCAGCAGCGCCCAGATCGCGCGCTGGCTGGCTCCGGCGGGAAGCTGATACTCACCCGCCTTGATCGATCCGCCATTGCCGAACGCCCGCGCCAGCAGCCGGAAGCGCGAGGCGGAGCGGATCGCCCCCGCCTTCTCCAGCTCGGTCGCCGCCCGCGCGACGCTCGCGCCCTCGGGAACGACGACCGTCAAGGGCCGTGCGGCCGGGCCGCCACCGGCCCACATGTTGGTCGCCACCAGTGCCGCCACGACCAGCGCGGCGATCAAGAGGACGAGGCAGCCTAGTTTGCGCATTCACACCCTCCGTCATGCCGGGCTCGTCCCGGCATCCAGGATCACGAGCGATAGCGCTGCTTGGCTCTGGATGCCGGGACAAGCCCGGCATGACGACAAAGATCAGACCGACCGCATTACCAGCGACGCATTGGTGCCGCCGAAGCCGAACGAATTGTTCAGCACCGCGCGCACTTGCCGCTTCTTGGCTTTATGCGGCACCAGGTCGACCCCGACGCAGCTGTCGCTCGGATTGTCGAGGTTCAGCGTCGGCGGCACGATCTGGTCGCGCAGGGCCAGGATGCAGAAGATCGACTCTACCGCGCCCGCGCCGCCCAGCAGGTGGCCGATCGCCGACTTTGTCGACGACATCGACACCGTCGCCATCGCCTCGCCGAACAGCCGCCGCACCGCGCCCAGCTCCAACTCGTCACCCATCGGGGTCGAGGTGCCGTGCGCGTTGATGTAATCGATGTCGCCCGGCTCCAGACCGGCTTTCTTGAGCGCCATCTGCATCGACCGGAACGCGCCATCGCCGTCCGGATGCGGCGCGGTGACGTGATACGCGTCGCCGGTCAGGCCGTAGCCGATCACCTCGGCGTAGATCTTGGCCCCCCGCGCCTTGGCATGCTCATATTCCTCCAGCACGACGATGCCCGCGCCCTCGCCCATCACGAAGCCGTCGCGGTCCTTGTCATAGGGGCGGCTCGCCTTCTCGGGCGTGTCGTTGAACCCGGTCGACAGCGCGCGCGCCTGCGCGAAGCCCGCGATGCCGAGCGGGCAGACCGTGCCCTCGGCGCCGCCCGCCAGCATCACGTCGGCATCGTCCATCGCGATCATCCGCGCCGCGTCGCCGATCGCGTGCGCGCCGGTCGAGCAGGCGGTCACCACCGCGTGGTTGGGCCCGCGCAGACCGTACTTGATCGATACCTGGCCGGAAATCAGGTTGATGAGCCGCCCGTGCACGAAGTGCGGCGAAACGCGGCGCGGCCCCTTCTCGTGCAGCACGATCGACTCGCTCTCGATCCCCGGCAGCCCGCCGATGCCCGATCCGATCGAGCAACCCGCGCGCCAGCTCTGCTCCACCGTCATCTCCGTCAGGCCCGCATCCTCCAGCGCCTGACCGGCGGCGTCGATGCCGTACACGATGAACGGATCGACCTGGCGCTGGACCTTGTGGTCCACCCGCTTGCCCGGATCGAAGCCGTATTCATGGTCCTTCGGCTTTACCTCGCAGGCGATCTTGCAGACCTGGTCCGCCGCGTCGAAGCGCGTGATCGGCCCGGCGCCCGACTTTCCCGCCAAGATGTTCGCCCAGGCGGTCTCGACGTCCGCGCCCAGCGGCGTGACAAGGCCCAGACCGGTGACGACGACACGCCGCATGTTCAAAACTCCACCCTGCTCAAACGTCGAACGGCTCCCCGCCTCCTCAACCGGGGACGGGAAGCCGCTCGTGTATCCGTGCCCGTAGGCCGTATGCTATCTTACGACTTGTGCTCGTCGATATAGGTGATCGCGTCCTTCACGGTCGTGATCTTCTCGGCGGCGTCGTCGGGGATCTCCACGCCGAACTCCTCCTCGAACGCCATCACCAGCTCGACGATGTCGAGGCTGTCGGCGCCCAGGTCGTCGATGAAGCTCGCGTCCTCGGTGACCTTGTCGGCCTCGACGCCGAGATGCTCGACGACGATCTTCTTCACGCGGTCGGCGGTCTCGCTCATGGTATTCCCTCTTCGTACTTGGGTGTTTCCTGAACGCACGTAGAACGGGGTCCGTTGCGTGGCAACCCCGCCGACGCGAGCCCGGCGCCGCGTTAACCGTCGCTTACCGCAGCGACGTTATCGCAAGGCAACGGGGATGACGGGGTGATGAGGCTGAGGACGGACGATTGGGTCACGGCACCGCGCGCCCGCGCCGTCGCGCTCGCGGTGCTGCTCGCCACCGTGCTGATGATCGGGGCGCTCGCCTGGGAGGCGCACGGCACGGTGGACGCCTGGGGGCGGCCGCTCGGCACTGACTTCTCCAACGTCTGGACCGCCGGCTGGATGGCGGATCACGGGCAGGCGGCGAGCGCGTGGGACTGGTCCCGCCATCACGCGGTGCAACGCGCGCTGCATGGGCCGCGCGTCCCCTTCTACGGCTGGCACTATCCGCCGCCCTTCCTGCTCGTCGCCGCGCTGTTCGCCCTGCTCCCCTATCTGGCGGCTCTGATCCTGTGGCAGGGGGCGACGCTCACCGCGGCGGTCGCCGTTGCCTGCCGCATCGTGCCGGGTCGTACCACCGTGCTGGTGGCGCTCGGCTTCCCGGCCGTGCTCGTCTGCCTGGGGCACGGGCAGAACGGCTTTCTCACCGCGGCGCTGCTCGGCGGCGGACTGCTGCTGCTCGCGCGCCGGCCGGTCCTTGCGGGGGTGCTGATCGGCTGCCTCTGCTACAAGCCGCAGTTCGCGCCGGTGCTGCCGGTGGCGATGCTGGTCGGCGGTCACTGGCGCGCCATCGCCGCCGCCGGCGCGACGGTGATGGCGCTGGTCGCCGCCACCACCGCGATCTGGGGCGTCGCCGTCTGGCACGCCTTTGCCGGGTCGCTGGCGCTCACCCGTACCGTGATCGTCGAGCAGGCGGATACTGGCGCCTACAAGATCGTCAGCGCCTTCGCCGCCGTCCGCCTCCATGACGGGCCGGTCGCGCTCGCCTACGCCGTCCAGGCGGTGGCGAGCACCGCCGCGATCCTCGGCATCGTCGCATTGCGCGCCGCACCCGCGCGCGTCCGCTACGCGGCGGTGGCGACCGGATCGCTGCTCGCCACCCCGTACGCCTTCGACTACGACACCGTGGTGATCGGCGTCGCCATCGCCTTTCTGGTCGCGGAAGCGGCGGTGACCGGGTGGCGCGATGGCGAGAAAAGCGTGCTCGCCCTCGCCTATCTCGCACCGCTGGTCGGGCGCGCGACGGCGCAGGCAACCGGCGTACCGCTCAACCTGCTCGCCATCGTCCTGCTATGGGTGGTGACGATGCGCCGCGGCCTCGCCCCCATCACACCATCGCCATGCCGCCGTTGACGTGGATCGTCTGCCCGGTGACGTAGCCCGCCTCACGGCTGGCGAGGTAGACCACCGCCGCGGCGATGTCCTCGCCCGTGCCCAGGTCGCCTGCCGGGATGCGGCCGGTCAACGCCGCCTTCTGCGCCTCCGGCAGCCCGTCGGTCATCGCCGAGCGGATGAAGCCGGGCGCCACGCAGTTAACGGTGATGTTGCGGCTGGCCAGTTCCTGCGCCAGCGCCTTGGACATGCCGACCAGGCCCGCCTTGGACGCGGCATAGTTCGCCTGCCCTGGATTGCCCGTCTGCCCGACGACCGAGGTGATCGACACGACCCGCCCGAACCGCGCCTTCATCATCGGCTTGGCGGCGGCGCGGATCAACCGGAACGCCGCCTCCAGGTTGACGCGGATCACCTGATCCCACTCGTCGTCCTTCATCCGCATCGCCAGATTGTCGCGCGTCACGCCGGCGTTGTTGACGAGAATGTCGAGCTTCCCCAGCACCTTGACCGCCTCCGGCACCAGCGCGTCCACCTGACCCGCATCGGACAAGTCGCACGTCAACGCGACATGATCGCCACCCAGGCCGCTCCGGAAGCTCTCCAGCTTGTCGGCGTTCGACCCCGATACCGCCAGCCGCGCCCCCCGCGCCGCCAGCCCCCGCGCGATCGCCGAACCGATCCCGCCGGACGCGCCGGTAACGAGGGCGGTCATGCCTGTGAGATCGAACATGCTATTCTCCGTTGTTGTTCACGCGGAGACGCGGAGACGCGGAGGAGCGATGGCCGTTGACGATCCGTCGCACTCCCTCCTTGAGCGTCGCGCCACCGAAGTTGATAAGCAGCCCTACAGGCTGTCCGGTCAGGCGAAGGTAGGTCAGTAGTTGTTTGCCATGAGCGGCATTTAGCCGCTCCACCGATTTGATTTCCACCAAGAGACGATCGTCGACGAGCAGGTCGATGCGAAACGCAGCCTCGAAGCGCAAACCATCGAATTCAATGTCTACCGGTCGTTGCCGCGCGACGTAATATCCGAGACTGCACAGCTTTCCGGCGAGCACCATCTCATAAACGCTCTCCAGCAGGCCGGGTCCAAGATCGCGGTGCAGCTGCAAGGCTACGTTCAGCACGTCACCGCTGATCTCATCGATACTTTTCACTTCTTCTCCGCGTCTCCGCGCCTCCGCGTGAACTAAAGCTTCTTCACCAATCCCTCCACGTCGTCCATCGTCACGACGCTCACCGCCTCGACATCCGGCGCGATGCGCTTGACCATGGGCGCCAGCACCTTGCCGCCGAACTCGACGAACTCCGTCACCCCGCCTTCGACCATTGCCAGCACCGACTCGCGCCAGCGCACCATGCCCGTCACCTGCGCGACGAGCGCCGTGCGCACCTGACCCGGATCGGCGATCGCCACCGCGTCGACGTTGCAGGTCAGTGGCACCAGCGGCGCGGTGATCGTCGCCTCCGCCAGCGCCGCGTCCATCGCGTCCGCCGCGGGCTGCATGAGCGGACAGTGGAACGGCGCCGACACCGGCAACAGCACCGCGCGCTTGGCGCCGAGTTCCTTCGCCAGCGCCACCGCCCGCTCCACCGCCGCGCGGTGGCCGGAGATCACCACCTGAGACGGATCATTGTCGTTGGCGACGGTGCAGACCAGCTCCTCGCCCCCCTCCGCCAGGATCGCGTTGACCGCCGCGCCGGCGATCGTGCGTGCCTTGTCGAGGTCGGCGCCGAGCAGCGCCGCCATCGCCCCCTCGCCCACCGGCACCGCCGCCTGCATCGCGCGCCCACGCAGCTTCAGCAATCGCGCCGTCGTGGAAAGATCGAAGGCGCCTGCCGCGCATAGGGCAGTATACTCGCCCAGCGAATGGCCTGCGACGCCGTCCGCCTTGTCGGCCAGCCGCACGCCGCCCTCCTGCTCCAGCACCCGCAGCGTCGCGATCGCATTCGCCATGATCGCCGGCTGCGCGTTCTCGGTCAGCGTCAGCTCGTCGGCGGGGCCGTCGGTCATGATGCGGAACAGATGCTGGCCCAGCGCCTCGTCGACCTCCTCGAACACCGCGCGGGCGGCCGGACTCGCGTCGGCGAGGGCGCGGCCCATGCCGACCGCTTGGCTGCCCTGTCCCGGGAAGATGAACGCACGCATCGGGCTCTCCTGTTATCCGTGTCGCGCGCCCTTACGGTTCGTGACCCCGCCCCGCAACCTGAACGCACCTCGCCCGTTTGCGACACTCGGCGACGGTTTGGCAGGATTGCTGTCAGACCTCCGCGACAATCGCCGCCCATATGGAGTGGGACGCCGCGTATCCGGCGCCTGAACAAGGGAGTATCGCCATGAAGAAGTTCCTCCTCACCGCCATCGCCGCCACCGTTGCGGTCGGCCCGATCGCCGTCACGACCGCCGAGGCGCAGACCCGCCAGACCACCGTCGTGCGCGAGCGGCCGAACGGCACCGTGGTCACCCGCACCACCACGCGGACGAACGGGTACCGCAATTGGCGCACCGGCCAGCGCTTCGACCGCCGCTACGCGCGCGACTATCGCCGGGTGAACGACTGGCGCGGCTATCGTCTCGCCGCCCCCGGTCGTGGCCAATATTGGGCGCGCTCGGGCCGCGACGCGGTGCTGGTTCGCCCCAACGGCACGATCGTGAGCGTCCGCACTCGCGTGTTCTGACACGCTTGTAATCCACGCGCTTTCGGTTAAGAAAGCACCAGCTTGAGGGCGGAGGGCTGATGCTCTTCGCCCTTTCGCGTTGAATTACGGGACGACAGTCGGAGGGGCGGTGCGCATGGGGCGTCCGTCAGCGATCGGCCAACAGTGAGAAGAGACGCATGGCTCTATACGAGCACGTGTTCCTTGCGCGCCAGGATCTGGCACAGGCGCAGGTGGACGCGCTGGCGGAAGCCGCCACCAAGATCATCACCGACAACGAGGGCAAGGTCGTGAAGACCGAGACCTGGGGTCTGCGTTCGCTGGCGTATCGCATCGCCAAGAACCGCAAGGCGCACTACGTGATGCTCGAGATCGACGCCCCCGGCAACGTCATTGCTGAGCTGGAGCGCCAGACCCAGATCAACGAGGACGTGATCCGCTACATGACCGTCAAGGTCGACGAACTGGAGCAGGGTCCCTCGGCCATGATGCGCAAGCAGGAGCGCGACCGCGAGCGTCGCGGCGAGCGTGAAGGTGGCCGTGACGGTGCGCCGCGTGGTGATCGCCCCGATCGTGCCCCCCGTCGTGACCAAGAGGAGGCCGCATAATGGCTCGTCCGTTCTTCCGCCGCCGCAAGAGCTGCCCCTTCTCCGCCAAGGATGCTCCCCGGATCGACTACAAGGACGTGCGCCTGCTCCAGGGCTTCGTGTCCGAGCGTGGCAAGATCGTGCCGTCGCGCATCACCTCGGTGAGCGCCAAGAAGCAGCGCGAGCTCGCCCAGGCGATCAAGCGCGCCCGTCACCTGGGCCTGCTGCCCTACGTCGTTAAGTAAGGAGTCCTAGAGATGGACGTCATTCTGCTGGAGCGCGTCGAGAAGCTCGGCGCCATCGGCGACGTGGTGAAGGTGAAGGACGGCTTCGCCCGCAACTTCCTGCTGCCGCGCAAGAAGGCGCTGCGCGCCAACGAGGCGAACCGCAAGGTGTTCGAGGCCAACCGCGCGCGCATCGAGGCCGACAACGCCTCGCGCCGCTCGGATGCCGAGAAGGACGCCGGCTCGTTCAAGGACGCGTCGGTGACGCTGATCCGCCAGGCGTCGAACACCGGCCAGCTCTACGGTTCGGTCGCGGTCCGCGACCTGATCGAGGCGCTGGAGGCCAAGAAGCTCAAGGTCCAGCGCAGCCAGATCGTGCTCGACAAGCCGATCAAAGCGATCGGCCTGTACGAGGTCAAGGTCGCGCTGCACCCAGAAGTGTCGGTGATCGTCAAGGTCAACGTCGCCCGCTCGCCCGAAGAGGCCGAGATGCAGGCGTCGGGCGTCGACGTCATGGCGTCGATGTTCGAGCGCGACGAGGCCGGCTTCGTCGAGGCTTACGATCCGAACGCGGAGCCCGGCGCCACCGCCGAGGCTCAGCCGAGCGAGGAGCAGGCGCAGGGCTGACGCCCTCGCCGCCTCGACTGGAAACGAGAGAGGCCGTCCGGAGTGATCCGGGCGGCCTTCTTGCATCGGGGCGGACGCGGAAACGCGCTGGCCGCGACCGATGGGATGCATGATCGCGGGCGGTCAGTCCGCCTGCATGATCGCCAGTTCCAGTCCGTTCGGATCGAGAAAATGGAAGCGTCGGCCGCCGGGAAATCCGAAGATCGGCTTGCTGATGCGGCCACCGGCACGTTCCACCGCGGCGTATGCCGCCTCGAGATCGTCGACCAGCACCACCGGCAGCGGCGCGGCGCTCGCCTCGCGCCCGTCACCTTGCAAGCCGAGGTCGACATCGCCGGTCGTGGTGGATGAGTAGCTCGGGCCGAAATCGGTCAGCTCCCAACCGAACACGCTGGCGTAGAAGGTTCGGGCCGCACCGAGGTCGCCCGCGGGTAGCTCGATGAAGTTGATCCGGGCCATGGCTGATCTCCTATCCTCGGCGGCGACCGCTTGGCAGCATCGGCCACGCCGTCGCTTTCCTACAAACCCGCTGACCGCTATAAGCGGCGAACCAGAATCGATGCCGCTCTTTTTCAGGGCAGAAATGGAAACGATGTCGCCTGCGAGTTTCGTTCCAGGGGTCAATCGAGTCAAGCAAATCGCGGCGGCGTAGCGTCCAATCGAAACGTCCGTTCAGCGCCGCCCGAACAGCTTCTCGATATCCGCGTGCGCCAGCTTCACCCAGGTCGGCCGGCCGTGGTTGCACTGACCCGAATGCGGCGTCGCCTCCATCTCGCGGAGCAACGCGTTCATCTCCGCCACCGACAGGATGCGGCCCGCCCTGACCGAGCCGTGACACGCCATCGTCCCCGCCACCGCGTCGAGCCGTTCGCGCAAGGAGAGCGCCTCGTCGAACGCGGCCAGTTCGTCCGCCAGGTCGGCGACCAGTCCCGCCGGATTTGCCTGGCCGAGCAGCGCCGGCGTGGCGCGGACCAGCATCGCCCGTGCGCCGAACCGCTCCAGCTCCAGCCCGAAATCGGCCAGTTCCCCGGCCCGCGCTTCCAGCCGGTCGCAGGCGGGCTCGTCCAGCTCGACGACCTCGGGCAGCAGCAACGCCTGCGCCGCCACGCGCCCGTGGCGGAGCGCCGCGCGCATCCGCTCCAGCACCAGCCGCTCGTGCGCGGCGTGCTGGTCGACCAGCACCAGCCCGTCCTCGGCCTCCGCCACGACGTAGGTCTTCGCGACCTGCCCGCGCGCGACGCCGAGCGGGTGCACGGCGGTCTCCGGCGGCGGTGCCCAGGCGGGCTCGGCCCGCGCGGCGGGCGGCGCGGTGAAGAAGGTCGGGCGATCGCCTACCAGGCTCGTCACCCCCGGTGGAGCAATTCCCTCCACCGCCCAGCCGTCGCCGGGGTGACGCTCGCGAGAAGGCTCCGGCGTCCACGCCGCCAGTGCCGCCTCGCTCGGCCGCTGCACCGCGCGATGGCCCGCCTCGTCGAGCGCCCGGCGCAGGCCCGACACGATCAACCCGCGCACCAGCGCCGGATCGCGGAACCGCACCTCGGTCTTCGCCGGATGGACGTTGACGTCCACCTGTTCGGCCGGAACGTCGAGGAACAGCGCCACCACCGCGTGCCGGTCGCGCGGCAGCATCTCGGCATAGGCGCCGCGGATCGCGCCGATCAGCAGCCGATCCTTGACCGGCCGACCGTTGACGAACAGGTACTGGTGATCGGCGATGCCGCGATTGAACGTCGGCAGCCCGGCGACGCCGCCCAGCACCATGCCCTCCCGCACCAAATCGATCGCCACCGCATTGTCGGCCAGCGCCCGGTCGGTCAGCGCCGCGACGCGCGCTGGCCGGTCGTCCGCCGCGCTCGCCGTCAGTGCGCGCCGCCCGTCATGGTCGAGCGTGAAGGCCACGTCCGGCCGCGCCATCGCCAGCCGCCTGACCGCATCCAGGCAGGCGGCGTATTCCGCCCGGCCCGAGCGCAGGAACTTGCGCCGCGCCGGCACGCGCGCGAACAGCTCCTCCACCACCACTCGCGTACCGGGCGGCAGGGCGGCGGGCCCCTCCGCGGCGAGCGCGCCGTTGTCGACCACCCGTCGCCAGCCGTCCGCCGCCGCCGGCCGACTCTCCAGCGTCAGCCGCGCGACCGACGCGATCGACGGCAGCGCCTCGCCGCGAAACCCCAGCGTCGCCACCGCCTCGATATGCTCGTCGGGCAGCTTGGAGGTGCAGTGCCGCTGCAGCGCCAGCGCCATCTCCGCCGGGGCCATGCCGCAGCCGTCGTCGACCACCTCGATCCGGTCGAGACCGCCGCCGGCCAGTGACACCGCGATGCGCCCGGCGCCCGCGTCGAGCGCGTTCTCGACCAGTTCCTTCAACGCGCTGGCGGGCCTTTCCACCACTTCACCGGCGGCGATACGGTTGACCAGATGCTCGGGGAGACGGCGTATTGACACGGGCCGGGCTGTAGACCAAGCGAACCCATCCCGCGACCCCGCAAAGCATATCCCGGATGCCCGATCGACAGGCCTGCGGCGGACCTTCGCGAGACCATCACGTCGCCCCCCAGCGGCGCAACCGATCTGGACCCGCGCTCGATGCAATTGCCCCGCTTCCTGAAATTCATGTCCCACGACATGGCGATCGACCTCGGCACCGCGAACACCGTCGTCTACGTGCGCGGTCGCGGCATCGTCCTCAACGAGCCGTCGGTGGTGGCGGTGGAGACGATTAACGGGGTCAAGCGGGTCAAAGCGGTCGGCGACGACGCCAAGCTGATGATGGGCAAGACGCCCGGATCGATCGAGGCGATCCGCCCGCTTCGCGACGGCGTCATCGCCGACATCGACGTGGCCGAGCAGATGATTAAGTATTTCATCCAGAAGGTGCACGGCCCCCGCCGCTTCGCCCGCTGGCCGGAGATCGTGATCTGCGTCCCCTCGGGCTCCACCAAGGTGGAGCGCCGCGCGATCCGCGACGCCGCGTCGAATGCGGGCGCCAGCCAGGTGTGGCTGATCGAGGAGCCGATGGCCGCCGCGATCGGCGCCGACATGCCGGTGACCGAGCCGATCGGCAGCATGGTGGTCGACATCGGCGGCGGCACCACCGAAGTCGCGGTGCTGTCGCTCCGCGGTCTCGCCTACACCACGTCCGTCCGCGTCGGCGGCGACAAGATGGACGAGGCGATCGTCTCCTATGTCCGCCGCAACCACAACCTCCTGATCGGCGAGGCCACGGCCGAGCGGATCAAGCAGGAGGTCGGTTGCGCCAAGCCGCCCGCCGACGGCATCGGCACCGTCATCCACATCAAGGGCCGCGACCTCGTCAATGGGGTGCCCAAGGAGATCCAGATCAACCAGGGCCAGGTCGCCGAAGCACTGTCGGAGCCGGTCGCGACGATCGTCGAGGGCGTCCGCGTGGCGCTGGAGAACACCGCGCCCGAACTCGCCGCCGACATCGTCGATCAGGGCATCGTCCTGACCGGCGGCGGCGCGCTGCTCCAGGGGCTCGACGAGGTGCTGCGCGACGAGACCGGCCTGCCGGTCACCGTCGCCGAGGACCCGTTGACCTGCGTTGCCCTGGGCACCGGACGCGCGCTGGAGGACCCGCTGTTCCGCGGCGTCCTGCAACTGAGCTGATCCACTTCGACGAAGGATAGCGGCGCATGGCGCCTGCGGGCGATCGTCGCACGGGCTTCTCGCGGCGGCGGCAGTACGGGATCTTCATCGGCTACGTGCTCGCGGTCGCGGGCGCGGTGGTCGGTGCGGTGCTGCTCGTCGTCAGCAGCTTCAACCCGCCGCTGTTCGCCGGCATCCGCATGGGCGTGGCGAGCGTGACCGCGCCGATCTCGGGCGGCCTCGCCACCGTCACCGAGGCTGCGGCGAGCGTGCCGGAGGCGATCAACGGCTGGCTGTTCGCGCATGCCGAGAATGCCGCCATGCGCCGCGAACTCGCCGCCGCCCGCCCGCTTCTCCAGCGCGCCCGCGTCATCGCCTACGACAATCGCCGCCTGCGCGCGCTGCTCGCGGTGCGCGACCGCACGCCCGATCCGGTGGTCACCGCCCGGCTCGTCAGTTCCTCGGCATCGAGCGGCCGCCGCTTCGCGCTGCTCGACGCGGGGCGGTTCAGCGGCGTCCTGCCCGGCATGCCGGTGCGCGGCCCCGAGGGGCTGGTGGGGCGCGTCCTCGAAACCGGCCCTGCCGCCGCGCGCGTGCTGCTGCTGAGCGATCCGGAGAGCATCGTGCCGGTGCGCCGCAGCCGCGACGGCCTTCCGGCCATTGCCATCGGCCGCGGCGACGGCGCCGTCGACATCCGCTCGGTCAACGCCACCGACGTCCGCTTCGCCGCCGGCGACGTGTTCGTCACCTCGGGCATCGGCGGCCTCTACGCGCCCGGCATCCCCGTCGCGCGCGTCGCCGCTGCCGGAACCGACTCGGTGCTCGGCCGTACCTTCGCGCAGCCCGACACGTTCGACTTCGCGCTGGTCGAGCGCGTGTTCATGCCGCTCCCCGCGGCTCCCACACCCGCCGCCGCCGCCCCGACGGACCCGGCCCCGTGACGCTCACCGATCACGATCCCTTCGCGCAGCCGCTGCCGCCCGGCCGCGCCCGCGCCCTTCCCTGGGCGACGGTGATCGGCGGGTCGACGATGACGATCGTGCCGGTGATCGCCGCGGTGCCGATCCTGCCGCCCCTTGGCCTGCTGGTGCTGCTCGCTTGGCGGCTGCTCGCCCGCTTCGCCCTGCGTCCCTGGGCGGCGGCACCGCTCGGCTTCGTCGATGATCTGCTGAGCGGCCAGCCGCTCGGCTCGGCGGTGCTGCTCTGGTCGCTGTGCTTCCTCGGCATCGACTTGGTGGAGCGGCGACTGGTCTATCGCGATTTCTGGCAGGATTGGCTGATCGCCGCCGCCGCGATCATGTTCTGCCTCGCCGGCGGTCGCGTGCTGGCCGTGCCGCTCACCGCTCATGTCGACGGCGCGATGCTGGCGCAGGGGTGTGCGGCGATCCTGCTCTTTCCCCTCGCCGCGCGTCTGGTCGCCTGGATCGATCGCAAGCGGGGCATGGCATGAGGCGCCCTCCCCGCATCGTCAGCGAAGCGATGCAGACCGCCAGCTTCTCGCGCCGGGCCTGGCTGCTCGGCGCCGCGCAGGCGGGCGTCGGCGTGATGCTCGCCGGCCGGATGGCATGGCTCTCGATCGCGGAGAACGAGCGCTACAACCTCCTTGCCGAGTCGAACCGGGTCAACGCCACGCTCATTCCGCCGCGACGCGGCTGGCTGATCGACCGCCACGGCCTGCCGATCGCCAACAATCGTACCGACTTCCGCGTCGACATCCTGCCCGACCGGCTGCGCGACGACGAGCGTGTCATCGCGCTTCTCGCCCAGATCCTGAAGCTGCCGCCCGAGGAGGTTGCGCGCCTGCGCATCGATCTCGAACGAGCGCCCGGCTTCCAGCCCGTCCAGGTCGCCGAGCGACTCGACTGGGAGCGGTTCGCCGCGGTCAGCGTCCGCTTGCCGGAACTGCCCGGTGTGCAGCCGACACGCGGGTTCGCGCGCCACTATCCGCTCGGTGCCGCGGTCGCGCATCTCACCGGCTATGTCGGCGCGCCGACGGCCGAGCAGTTTAAGGAAACCCGCAATCCGCTCTACGTCACCCCCGGGTTCAAGCTGGGCAAGGACGGGTTGGAGAAGATGCTGGAGGATCGGCTGCGCGGCCAGCCCGGTGCCAAGCGGGTCGAGGTCACCGCGCGCGGCAAGCTCGTGGCCGAACTGGCGACGCGCCCCGACATACCCGGCCGCAACGCCCGGCTGACCATCGACGCAGGGCTACAGGAATATGCCGCCCGCCGGCTCGGCACTAATTCGGGCTCGGCGGTGGTGCTCGACTGCCGCACGGGCGAGATGCTGTGCATGGTGTCCATGCCCGCCTACGACCCCAACAGCTTCTCCGACGGGATCAGCCATCTCGAATGGTCGATGCTGTCGGAAAACGATCACGTACCCCTGATGAACAAGGTCACGCAGGGGCTCTATCCGCCGGGATCGACCGTCAAGCCGATGAATACGCTGGCCTTGATGGCGGCGGGAGTGGCGCCGACGGAGCGGGTCTTCTGCTCGGGCGCGATGCGCGTGGGGACCGGCGTGTTCCACTGCCACAAGCGTGGTGGTCACGGTCCGGTGGACATGAAGACGGCGGTGGCCCAATCCTGCGACATCTATTTCTTCGAGATGATCCGCCGCCTCGGCTACGACAAGATCGCGCCGGTCGCGCGTGAACTGGGCCTGGGGCGGAAATTCGACCTGCCCTTCTCCACGCAGCGCTTCGGCACCGTACCCGACTCGGCCTGGAAGCAGCGCAAGTACAAGGATCGCTGGACGATCGCCGACGGCCTGAATGCCTCGATCGGCCAGGGCTATGTCCTCGCCAACCCGCTGCAACTGGCGGTGATGGCGGCGCGGATCGCGTCGGGGCGCGCGCTCCAGCCGAGCATCCTCGCCGATCACGTGCATCACGACGCGCCTGCCCTGCCCTTCCAGTCCGAACAGCTTCAACTGGTCCGCGAAGCGATGTGGGCGGTGGTCAACGGCGGCGGCACCGGCGTCGCGTCGCGCCTTCAGATACCCGGCATGAGCATCGCCGCGAAGACCGGCACCGCGCAGGTCCGCCGCATCACCATGGCGGAGCGGCGCGCGGGCGTGCTCAACAACGGCCAGCTTCCCTTCAAACTGCGCGACCACGCACTGTTCGTCTGTTTCGCACCTTATGAGAATCCGCGCTACGCCGCCGGCATCGTGCTGGAGCACAACGGCCATACCATCCGGAACCTGGACACGCCGCTGATCGGCCGCGACATCATGACCTACCTGCTCGACCGCGAGCGAGCGCTGAAGAGCCTAGCCGAGGTCGAGCCGACCTGGGGCGGCGACATCCAGACGCGCATGGCCGCCGAGGCCGCCGCCTATCGTGCCGAGCACGCGCCCGCACCCGCCGCCGCCGCGACCAAGACCGACGCCGTCGTCCCCACCGACGCACCCGCCGTGGAGGCCGCGACCGACTTGGCCAACCGCACGCAGGAGACGCTCGCCACCGACGGTCCGAGCGGCGAGACCCCGGCAGAGCAGGGCACCACGGAGAACAGCCAGTGAGCAGCCGCTTGCTGCCCGAACCGCTCGCCCGCCTGCCCTGGCGCGTGCTGCTGCTGGTGATGGCGATCGCCCTGTTCGGGCAGGTCGTGCTCTACTCGGCGGCGGGCGGCAGTATCCGGCCATGGGCGTGGTCGCAGGGTATCCGCTTCTTCGTCCTTCTCGCCGCCGCGCTCGCCGTGTCACGCGTGCCGGAACGTTCGTGGAAAGCGATCGCCCTGCCCGCCTACGCCGCCATCGTCCTCGCGCTGGTCGCGGTGGAGGCGCTCGGCGCTGTGCGCGGCGGCAGCCAGCGCTGGCTCGATCTCGGCTTCATCCGCATCCAGCCATCGGAGTTCATGAAGCCGGCGATCGTCCTCGCCTGCGCGAAGTTCTACGACATGCTGCCCGCTGCCGAGACCCGGCGGTTCGGCGCAGTGTGGCCCGCGGCGGTGCTGATCGGCGTTCCCGCAGGCTTGGTCATGCTACAACCCGATCTCGGTACCGCGCTGATGATCTGTGCGGGTGGTGCCACGGTCATGTTCCTCGCCGGCATTCCCCTGCGCCTGTTCGTCGGCGGCGCGCTCGGCGTGATGGTGGCGATACCGCTCGCGTTCACCTTCTTCCTGCACGATTACCAGCGAAACCGCATCCTGATCTTCCTCGACCCGGAGAGCGATCCGCTGGGCACCGGCTATCACATCAGCCAGTCCAAGATCGCGATCGGCTCGGGCGGCATCTGGGGCAAGGGCTTTCTCCAGGGCACGCAGAGTCATCTCGACTATCTGCCGGAGGGGCATACCGATTTCGTCTTCGCCACCATGGCGGAGGAATGGGGGCTGGTCGGCGGCTGCCTGCTGATCCTTGCCTTTCTGCTGGTGATCCGCTGGGGGATCGAGGTCGGGCAGCGCGCGAACACTCGCTTCGCGCGGCTGACCGCGGCAGGGCTGGCGACGACGATCTTCTTCTACGTCGCGATCAACTTGATGATGGTGATGGGCCTCGCCCCCGTCGTCGGCATCCCGCTACCTCTGGTCAGCTTCGGCAGTTCCGCGCAGATGACGGTACTGCTCTGCCTGGGCATCCTGATGTCGATCGACCGGGAAAATCGTCGCGCCGCACGGTGGTAGGCGAAAAAAGGGTTTGCACGGACGCGCACCTTTGCTAACGGCGCGCTTCCCGACGCGGGGGCCGCCCACCAAGGCGCCGCCTACCCACCCGGTCACGGACGCATAGCTCAGTTGGTAGAGCAGCTGACTCTTAATCAGCGGGTCCTTGGTTCGAGCCCAAGTGCGTCCACCACCTTTTCAATGACTTAACAGGCGCCGCCGCCCGCCCTTGAATAGGCCGGGTAACGCTCGGGGTAACGCGGCCGGTGAGCCGCTAGAATCACTCGCGAACCCCAGGAACCGATAAGCCCTACCACGCAAGCTGACTGCTCTATGCGGGCGCGTCGCCAGCGGGCACGCCTTGACGAAGACGGGGGAGCGACGATCCTTCAGTCTTCGATGGATCGCAGGATCAAAGCGACGCCTAGCGCAGCCGACCGACTGAAATCACGAGCCCTGCTCGAGCACTCGGCCGTCAGAGCTCGGTAATGAACGGATGTGCACGTCACTCTGCGGATAGGGGATTTCAATCCCGTGCTCCTGGAACAGAAGCCACAGCCGGTTGAGAATATCAGATTGTACGTTCCCGACCCCGGCCTCGGGATCTTTGATCCAAGCAAGAATGTCGTGATCGACCGAGCTGTCTCCGAAGCCGCGCAGCCAGACCGTCGGCGCCGGGCTCTTCAGCACGCGCTCCGCAGCAGTCGCGGCCTCGATCATCAGCTTCTGCGCAAGCGGCAGGTCGCTCGAGTAGGCGATACCCACAGGAATGTGGATGCGGACATTGCGGCTCGAGTAAGACCAGTTCTCGACGGGCTCAACCATAAGCTGCTCGTTGGGGATCAGGTGCTCCTTGCCGTCGCGCGTGACGACCGAAACCGCACGGACACCGATTTTGGTGACCTGACCGAACGTCTCGCCCACAACGATCACGTCACCCGGTTTTACCGAACGGTCCATCAGAAGGATGAGCCCGGATAACAGGTTGCCAACCGTCTTCTGCAGTCCGAAGCCCACGGCAAGCCCTAACGCGCCCGAGAACACCGCCAGCGCTGTGAGATCGATGCCAAGCAGGTCGATGCCGATCAGCGCGGCTACGACGATGACGGCAATCCCGGCGAGCTTCTGGACCAGCGCGCGCTGCGACACGTCAAGCCGCGTGAGACGCCCGATGGAATGGGTCAGCACTCGGTTCGCCAGTCGCGCGATCGCGAAAAGCACCGCTATCACGACAACGGCGTTGACGACGCCGAGCAAAGATACTCGTCTCGTCCCCACCGTAACGCTAGCCCGGTCTAGTGTGGCGAGCAGCGGCTGAAGGCCGCCAAGCGACCCGGCTGCTGCGACGACAAAGACGACAGCCGCGATTAGCCAGGCATATCCGGAGCCCAGTCCCGCCAGCCTGACCAGCGCATAGGCGAGTCGCGCGACTGCCACGCCCAGCGCCACAGCGACAAGCACTAGGGCGAGCGGACTCGCCGTAAAGAAGGGCAGCGACAGCAACAGCGCAAGGGCGGCCAAAAACATGCCCACGATGGCAACGCCGGACCGGTACGCATCCCCCTCTGCCCGGCCAGCCCATCGGTGCACCAACGCCGTGAGCCTCGGACCGGCGCGCTGGCCGATCCACCACCCCACTGAAAAGGCAAGGACGACCACCGCAATCGCACCTGCAATCGCGGTTACGTCAGGGTCGGTCGGGATCGGCAGGCCTTGTGCGCGTAACCACGGCACTGGGCTCATATGTCATCTCCTGGGTGTCGGGGGCGAGAGGGCACTGTTCGCTTCCAAACCTCGCGTGCGATGATGGCGGCATTGTCACGCGCCTGTTGTTCCAGGACAGGCCAAGAGCCTACATAGAGTCGGGCGAAGCGATCGATGCCGACTTCCTCATACTGGCGAACATGGACGAGCTCGTGCGCCCATAGCTGGACGTCCTTGGCTGTGTTTGGATTGCTGAAGACCACCACCTCGTCCAGCGTGACGGCGCCTTCGCGGTAGTACCAGCCGGCGAGAACAGTACCGAGGCTGATCCGTCTTCCCGCCGTTGTCCATCGAACCCGTCGCAAAGTATGCGAAGGAAAGTAGTCTTTCAGAGCTTCGGCAATAGCCCGCGGTATCGGTTGTGGCGATGCAGTGCGGGCTTGGCGTCGGGAGAAGCGGATCGCTTGCGCCAATGCCACGCCGCCAAATCCAGAAGTCTTATCCTCGATCGCATGCCCGATCCGCTCTACCCCTTTTCGGCTCGATCCTAGTAGGCTCTCGAATTGACGCCCGCTGATCCTTAGGTGCACCGGGATATGATTTTGCGCGCCCGTGAGCCGCACTCCGGGCGCTAAGAACATGGTGAACAACACCGCGGCGAGCAACGCCACGGCGACCAGGATTGTCGCGCGAGGCCGTCCCTTGCCCATTTATGCGACCTTCCCCGGAGCAGTCAGATGTTGCAAGCCCATATGGGGCGACAGGCTCTCCGCACTGCGCGGCGGCAGGATACCTGAAGGGCGGATTAGAGACTGTGATTTGAACGACGCTCCAGAGCATACCGCGGATAGGCCGTTCACCAGCCGGCGCTGGGACAGCGTCCCACTTTACCGGTGGTGGCGACGATCTGTCGTTGGAACCGTGGAACACGAGCGCGTGGTGACGCGGATCGTCGCGGAAAGTGGATTCACGCCCCGCTACGCCTTCATGACGATGATGTCCGCGGGCATCGCTATCCTCGGCTTGCTCTTGTCCTCACCAGCGGTGGTGATCGGCGCCATGCTGATCTCACCGCTGATGGGGCCGATCCTGGGGCTCGGCTTCAGTCTGGCACTCTTCGACTTCGCCGAGCTGCGTCGGTCCGTCGTCGCTTTCGGAGCGGGATCCGTTTTGGCCGTGCTCTTCACCGCCGCGATCGTGACCGTATCACCCCTCCAAGCCCCGACCGCTGAGATCCTAGCTCGGACCCGACCCAACCTGTTCGACCTGCTCGTCGCTCTCTTCGCTGCGCTCGCGGGCACCTTCGCGATCATCCGCGGCCGCGGAGAGACGATTGTCGGCGTCGCTATCGCCACCGCGCTAATGCCGCCGCTCGCCGTCGTGGGCTATGGGCTCGCGACCCGCAACATCCCCGTGCTGACCGGCTCGGCCGCGCTGTTCGGAGCGAACTTTGTCACTATTGCGCTGGCCGCTACCGCGCTGGCGCGGCTCTACGGCTTCGGCCACTTCCTCTCGGCACGGCAGAGCTGGATGCAGACCGTGGTGCTGATCCTTGCTTTCATTGGAATGTCGATTCCGCTCGCCTTCTCGTTGGGGCAGATCGCGAGCGAGGCGCTCACTGCCAATCAGGTTCGCAGCTACCTCTCCGAACGATTCGGTCCAGGCTCTCGCGTCACCCAGCTCGACCTCGATTTCAGCCGGACGCCCTTGTCGGTCCGCTCGGTCGTGATCGCGCCGCGCGATCGGGCTGTGGGTGGCCGAATGCTCGACGCGGAGCTGGAGAAGCGGCTCGGCCGGCCGCTGCTGGTGCAGGTGGATCAGATCCTACTGAATCCCAATGCCGGCGCCGGGGCCGAGCAGGAGGCTCTCGCCCGCGCGAATGCCGCCGCGGCGACCGGCGACGATGTGTCGGCGGAGGTGTCGCACGTTGTCGAGGTCGCCGCCGGGGTCGCGCCTGAGGCGGTGACGCTCGACCGCGAGCACCGGCGCGTCACTGCGGCAGCCGCGGCGTTGCCCGGCGCGCCGCTTGCCGCCTATTGGACGTTGGAGCGACGAGCCTCCGCTGCTGCCGACGGCTGGACGGTCGAGCTCGTCCCGCCACTGCTGCCGATGCCCGCGATAGCCTTCGAAGACAATAACGACAGGCTGGACGAGCCCGGCCGCCGTGCGGTGCTCGTCTCCGTCTGGGCGGCGCGACGTTGGAATGTCCGTGCGCTTGGGGTGCCGGGGCTGCCCGCGGGCGCGCCGCCCGAGCGGCCGACGCTTAACCAGAGACGCGCGCTTGCCGTGGCGGCGCTACTCCGCGAGAACGGGGTGTCGGCCGTTCCAGCGCAGGGCGGCGGCCAATCCTTCGCGCTCTCGCCCGCGCTCGCCGGGTCCTGATGGAGTTGCTCTCTCCCGCGCTCGTCAGCACACTGATCCTGCTCGGCGCGCTGGTCCTGTTCGTCTCCGAGCGCGTTCGGCACGATTTGGTCGCGCTTGCGGCGCTGTTCGCCTGCGTGTTCACCGGCTTGGTCACGCCGACGGGTGCGCTCGCCGGCTTCGCCGATCCCGCCGTGATCGCAGTCGCGGCAATCCTGGTGGTTGGTCGCGCGGTCGAGCTGTCCGGCGTCGCCTCCGCCGTGGCGCGTGTGGCGGTGCCGGCGTCGTGGGGCTTTGCGAGCAGACTCTCGGGGCTTCTCGTGGTCGGCGCGCTGCTGTCGGCGTTCATGAATAACATCGCCGCGCTCGTCATCACCATGCCGATCGCCGCCGAGATCGCGCGCGCCAACCGGCTGCCACCCGCCGCTACACTGATGCCACTCGCCTTCGCGACCATCCTGGGCGGCACCACGACGCTGATCGGGACGCCCGCCAACCTGATCCTGTCGTCGGTGCGAGAAGACGCGCTGGGCGCGCCGTTCGGCTTCTTCACCATGACCCCCGTCGCGGTCGCTGTCACGCTCGGCGGACTTGCCTACCTCTCCTTCATCGGTTGGCGCCTGCTGCCGATCCGGGCTGCAGACGACCGTTCGAAACTCGCGCCATGGCGCGCCTTCGAGCTCGCGCCAGCGAATGATGAGGTGGAACTCGCCGACCTGCTTCCCCGGCTCCGGGCAGCGCAGGCCCGCGCAGTGGCGTTGTTCCGCGACGGACGTGCCGCGCCGATCGGCACCAGCGGCGCGTTGAGCACAGACGACCGGCTTCTGGTGGTCTCGCGCTCCAACCAGTGGACGGTCGGCGAGCGGACGGGCTTGCGGTCGGCGACCGCGATCGGAGCATCGCCCGATGCCGTCACCGCTCGCGTCGTTGTCGCCAACGGTTCGATGCTTATCGGCTTGAGCACCGAATCTGTGCGCATCCGCAGCGAGGAGCGGCTGTCGGTCGTCGCGGTCGCGCCTTCGGCCGCACGTCGCAAGGTGCCGCTGGTGCGGCTCCGCATCGAAGCTGGCGACGAACTGTTCGTCCGTGGCGCACCCGCCGACCTCGCGCAGTTCGTCGCGTCCGCCCGCCTGCTCGAGATCGATCGGATCGACCCCGCGCCCGTCGCAGGAGGCCAAGCTGCGGCGACGCTCGCGATCTTTGGCGGAGCGATCGCCGCAATCGTCGTCGGCGGCCTCTCGCCCGCGCTCGCGTTTCTTGGCGCAGCGGCGGTGATCGCGGCGGCGAGGCTGATCCCGACCCGAGAGGTCTATCGTTCGATCGACTGGAGCATTATCGTTCTGCTCGCGGCAATGATCCCGGTCGGGCAGAGCTTCCAAAGCAGCGGCGCGGCGACGATCGCCGCCGGTCTACTCGGCGACGCGCTCGCCGGCCAAGCGCTGCCGGTGACGCTCGGCGCGATCTGCGCGCTGACGCTGCTACTGTCGATCTTCCTCAATAACGTCGCGACCGCCGTCATCATGGGGCCGCTCGCCATCGACGCCGCGGGGCTGCTCGGCGTCAGTCCCGACGCGGCTCTCCTCGCCGTGCTGATCGGTGCGTCGGCAGACTTCCTCACGCCGATCGGCCACCAGAACAACCTGCTGGTAATGGGGCCCGGCGGCTATCGGTTCACCGATTATGCGCGAATGGGCGCGCCACTGGTCGTCATGGTGGTCGTCACGACCGGGTTCGTCTTGGCGCGGCTCTATTCCTGATCGTCGGGCGTGACGCTCGCATCATAGCGGTCGGTGAACGGTCGGCCGAGGAAGAAGAGAAGGACGATTGCGGCCGCGACCAGGCCGCCAAGCCAGACCGAGCCGAGCCCGCAGATCAGGCCGATCGCGCCTGATGCCCAGATCGCCGCCGCCGAGCCGGCGCCCTGCACGACTTGCTTCTCACGGAACAGCGCGCCGGCACCCAGGAAACCGATCCCGGTCATGACTCCGCTCATCACCTTGGCGGGGTCGATCGAGAAATTGGCATCGGCAGTTCGGTAGCCAAGATCGACGATGCCGATCGTGAGCGCACACGACGCAAGCGAGATGATGACGAACGGCCGAAAGTCGACAGGCTTCCTGCGGAGGTACCGCTCCAGCCCGATCGCAAAGGCGAACATGATCGCCGCCCCAACGCGTAGCAGCGCATCCGCCCAGGAGAGATGAACGGGCGCGAAGGTGCCGATCTCCACCGCCTCAGCTCGCCGAATCGAGAGTGGGGACGATTTCGATCAGCACGTCGCCATCCTGCATGGCCGCGGCTTCGGGCTCCCAGAAGCCGATTGTCCGACCGTCGCGATACAGCCGCAGAGCCTGGCCCGTCTCGACGGTGCGCAGCGGTCGGCCCACCTCCTCGCGCGTGACTGGCCGCTCGTGCAGCTTGACCCGCCCATGGGAGGTCACGAGATCACTGACGTAATCGGCGATGTGCGAACCCATCGTCGCGCCCGCGAGCAGTCTCCCGCCAAAGCTGACCGGGTTGACGATGACCTGCGCGCCGGCATCACGTGCGAGAATCTCGTTCTCGGTCGCCCTGACCCCGACCGCGACGGGCACATCAGGTGCGAGCCGCCGCGCGGTCATCGCGATCAGAACGGCGGCATCATCGCGGTTCGGTGAGACGACCAGGGCGCGCGCGCGCGCGATGCCGGCTGCTTCGAGCACGGCGTTATGGGTGGCATCGCCGAGCACGGTGCCGACACCCAGCTCATCCGCTCCCTCCAAGGCTGTTTCGTCGAGATCGACGACCACGATCCCGTCCGGCGGACAGCCCCGACGCAGCAGCTCGGCAACGGCTTCTGCGCCGGTCGCGCCATAGCCGCAGACGATCGTATGCTTCTGTAGCTGTCGCTGGATGCGCGCCATGCGCCACCGCTCCCATGTGTTCTTGAAGAGGAAGGTGTAGGCCGTCCCGAGAAAAATGAGCCAGACAAAGATGCGGACCGGCGTCACGACAAAGGTATCGAACAGCCGCGCTCGATCAGTCACCGGCACGATGTCACCATAGCCGACCGTGGTGACGGTAATCATCGTGAAATAGACGACATCGATGAATGAGACGGCACCATCGGTATTGTCGCGCAGGCCCTCGCGATCAAACCAGTGCCCCGCGAGCGCGATGCCGACCAGAGCGAGAGCGGCGAGTATCCGTAAGCCAAGCGCGGTTCCTGCCGTGACGCTACTGCGGCGTTGGAAGTGAGCTGGCCGTCGCTGCGCCTCGCGTGACGGTCTCAGCACGCCGGATCGCCTTTGGCGCTGCGCAGAAGGAGGAAGCCGCTGATCGCCGACAGCGCCGACCCGGCGAGCACGCCGATCTTGACCGCGTCGGTGAGAGCCGAGCCCTCGCCGAATGCCAGCACGCCGATGAACAGACTCATGGTGAAGCCGACGCCGCACAGCATCGCCATCCCGTACAGCTGCCGCCAGGTCGCGCAGGCGGGCATGTCGACCACGTCCGCGCGGATCAGCGCCCAGCACGCACCGAACACGCCGAGTTGTTTGCCCACGAACAGACCCGCCACGATGCCCAGCGGCACCGGTGCCAGCGCCGCCTCCGGTCCCAGCCCGGCGAGCGACACGCCCGCATTGGCAAAGGCGAATACCGGCACGATGCCGAACGCCACCCACGGAGCGAGCGCATGTTCCAGCCGATGCAACGGCGAATCCGGCGCTTCGGGGCGTCCGGGCGTCGGGTCGATCGGCACCGTCAGAGCCACGGCCACGCCTGCCAGGGTCGCGTGTACGCCGGACTGCAGCACCGCCCACCACACGCCAGCGCCAACCAGCAGATACGGCCACAATACCCGCACCCCCAGCCGATTGCACGCAACCAGAAGGCCCAGCCCTGCGCCCGCGATCGCCAGCGGCCCGACCGCCAGCCCGTCGGTGTAGAACAGCGCGATCACGACGATCGCGCCCAAGTCGTCGAGCACCGCGATCGCGGTCAGCAGCACCTTGAGCGATACCGGCGCGCGGCTACCCAGTAGCGCCAGCACGCCGAGAGCGAAGGCGATGTCGGTGGCGGTCGGGATCGCCCAACCGCGCGCGCCGACCGGATCATGCCAGTTCAGCGCTAAATAGATGAGCGCGGGTGCGATCATACCCCCTGCTGCCGCCGCGGCAGGCAGGATTCGTCGTCCCCAGGTGCGCAGCTGCCCATCGAGCAGCTCGCGCTTGAGCTCAAGGCCGACCAGCAGGAAGAATACCGCCATCAACCCGTCGTTGATCCAGTGCAGGACAGACAGGCCGGCAGCGTAGTGGTGCAGGTAGCCGAAGTAGGCAGGCGCGAACGGCGAATTCGCAACGCCGAGCGCCAACGCTGTGGCCAGCGCCAGGACCACGCCGCCGCCTGCCTCGCTGGTGAGCAAGGCGCGCAAAGCCGATAATGGACGAAGGGGAGACAGGGCCATCTAACCTGCCTAACCCGCGACAGTCGCTTCGTCGCTTGCCAATTCGACGTTGAAACGCGCGCCCAGCAGGAACGCGGAGGCGGAACCGAGCAGCCAGAGCTGCAGCACGATCACCGCGCCGAGCGATCCGTATACCCGGCCGAAGTCGCCAAATCGGCCAAGATAGATGCTGAATAACGCCGTCGCGCCCAGCCAGAGCACGGTCGCCAGTACCGCACCGGGCGCAACGTCACGCCAGGGCGGCGCGGCACGGGCCGGCCCGTGCCGGTAGATTGCAGTCAGCATCGCTGCCGTGACCGCCGCGGTTGCAATCCAGAACAGCACCTGCGCCAGTTCGGAGGCGAACGGCAGCTCGGGCAGGAAGCGGACAACGAAGGCGAACGCCGACACCGCGACCAGCACGGCTGTCACCAGCGCCGCCGCGGCGAGCACGATCAAAACGGCGATTACCCGCCGAGCCACGAAGCTGGGCCGGCGATCGACGCGGCACGCCACGTTCAGCCCGTAAAGGAGTGAGCGGCCTGCTCGGCTGGCGCTGAACACGGTCAGCGCGATCGACAAAGCGAAGCCTGTTCCGCGACCCTCCCGGCTGAGCAGCGCTTCGCTCGATGATGAAGTGATCAAACCTCGCGCCTCGACAGGGATGACGCGGGTCAGCGCACGCAGGTCGGCGATTACCTCCTGCGGCTCGGTAAACGTACCGTAAGCGAGCGCGACGAGCGCCAGCAGCGGCAGCAGCGATAAAAAGGACGAGAAGGCAATCGAACTCGCCACCATGCCGAAGTCGTCCTGCGCCGCGCTGCGGCCGGCACGCCAGCCCGCCTTTGCGAAGCGTACAACCTGGCGAGAAGCGTGTTCGCGTCCGCGTGTTACTTCAGGCGCGATCGTCGGTCGCCTTGGCTCTGACCAACTCCAAGCGGTTGAGGGGTCGGGGCTTGGGCGGCGCATCGCCGGCGGGCCAGCCCTCTCGCTGACGGGTGCGATCGCCGTCCGTCTCTTCCGTCTGATCGTGGAACAACACCACCTGCGTCGGGAATGGCAGATCCATGCCTTCGGCGGCGATCGCTTCCGCCGCTGCCTTGAGAACCGCGTCGCGCACGCGAAGGACCTCCGCACGGTGCGGGCGTGTCCACCAGCGCAAGCGGATATTCTTGGACGACTCGCCGAGTTCCCAAACAAGCACGTCGGGCGCTGGATCGGCAAGAACGCCTTGGACGCCCTTGATTGCCTCGAGAGCAACTTCCTTTGCACGGCCCAGGTCGTCACCGTAGCCGATGCCGACGTCGTACTCGGTCCGGAGCATATCGTAGGCGGAGATCACGGTGACGGGCTTGGTGTAGACGTCGCCGTTCGGGATGATGATCCGTCGCCCATCATAGGTGCGTATGAAGGTCGCCCGCGTCTCGATCGCCTCGACCGTGCCAGTGAACTCACCGGTGGTGATTTCGTCCCCGACCCGGAACGGGTGGCGAAGCAGCAGCAGGATGCCGGCGAGCAGGTTCTGAAAAATGTCCTTGAACGCAAAACCGATCGCGATGCCCCCGATGCCCAAGGTCGAGATCAGCCGGCCAGGCGTCATGCTCGGGAATGCCACCGTTACCGCAATCAGCACGGCCATTCCCAGCATCAGGATGTAGAGGATGCGTCCGATCGCAGTCGCGGCGCTCCGGTTGGACGTGCGAGCGAGCGCCCGTTCGACGAGGTAGCGGAGGCCCTTGGCCAGAAACAGCAGCACCACGAACACGGCGAGCGCCGCGACGAGCAGCGGGATCATGGCAAAGAAGCCGTCGAGCAGCCGATCGGCCGTGCGCCAGATCAGGCCCACGTTCGCGTCTACCACGCCGGGGTCCGCCTCGGCGGGCGCTGGGTTCGCCATCAGTTCTCCTTCTGCTCCATTGCGCGCTCAACGTGGACACGCTCTGCATCCAGCAACGCCTTGTGCCGCGGATCGGTGAGCGCATCGCCCACCTTGCCCAGCGTATGCAGCAGATGAGGGCCTGTGTTCGGGTCCTCCACGGCATAGGGGCGGAGCTGTCCGACCGCGGACTGGAGAAAGTCGGCAAAGCCGAGGCGCGGGACCACGACACGGACATGCCCGCTCCCATCCCGCAGGATTGTCGGCTTCACGGGCATTTTGGACAGGTCCATCAGCGCAGCGCCGAGCCAATCGATGCAGGCGATGGCGGTGAACGGGTCATTGATGCCTGGCGACAGCGCGCGGGCAGCGAGCTCGACCAGCTCGTCTATCGGAAAGCGCAGATCCTGGAGCGCCGAACGCTTGCGGCTGACGGAGAATAGCTCGCCGCAACCATCGAATTCGGAGTCGCCCGCGGGCTCGATCAGTAGGACGGGCCGGCCACGATGCACGAAGTCGCCGGGGACGGCGAGCACCGTAATGACCGCGTCACGCTCGGCGGCGATGGTCAGCAGCGCGCCTTCGTCCAGCGCCTCGACATAGCCGGTCCTGGTCGCGGCGACAGGAGAGCCTTGCTGAAGCGGAGGCGCCTCGACGCCATCGTTGCCGGTCGCCGCTTCCTCGCCGCTACGACCCGCGATGTCGGCAAGCAGGCTGTGGCCAATCCGGGCGATCACATTGTTGATGTGGATGGCGTCGGTGACATGATGGACGAAATAGATCAGGACGCCGATCGACGCGACCGCGAGCGCCAGTGCCCCGAACATGGCAATATGCGGCACGAACGCCTCACGCACCGCACCGCCGGTGTCCGCGCTCGTCTCCTCCGCGCTTCGGATCGTGCGCAGCACGACCAGGCAATAGAGGAAGGTGCCGATGAACACCCCGAGCGTAGCCTGGTTGCCCCGATCCCGCACGAAGTTGCTGAGGAGACGCGGCCCGTACTGGCCCGAGGCATAAGTGACGGCAGCCAGGGTAATGGAGAACACCACGCCCGCCACCGTAATCGTAGAGCCCGCGACGGTCGAAAGCAGTGAGCGGGCCCCATCGGGACGGCTGCCGTAGAACCATTCAAACCGGCCGAGCCAAGCGTCTCCGAACACCGCATCCAGGTAGACCAGCCCCAACCCCGCAGCAAAGCCGAGCATCGCGAGCAGCGATGGGACGAACCAGTAACTGCCCCGGATGTCCTCGATGAGCTCCAGAGCTCGCGCCTTCAGCCACATGCGCTCAGCTCTTCCTCTGCGGTACGACGCTCATGCTGCCGTCTGTTTCCAGCATGACGAGCGCGATGTCACCCGCGTCGGCATGGCCAGCGCCGCGGATCGCGGCATCGACCTCGTCCGGCGTCAGGCGCTCAGCTCTCAGCGCGTCAGGAATAAGCTGCCCGTCCCGCAGCAGCGCGCGTGGTTCCGCCTTGATCCACCGCCGGAACCGCGGCGATCGCATCGACGTCCAGGTCACGGTATATTGCGCGCCCGCAAGCAGCAGGAAAGCCGTCACGCCCTCGGCCAGAGCCACGTCCTTCGACAGCAGGATCGTCGCCAGTGTCGAGCCGAGGGACACTGTGACGACGAGGTCGAAGGCATTCATCTTGGACAGGGTGCGCTTGCCGGTGATTCGGAGCACGCCCACCAGTGTTACGTAGGCGCACAATCCCACGACCCCCGTGCGCCAGATGGCATCGAAGCCTGAGAAGAACATCGCGCTCCTTTTCATGGCGCAGTGTGAAGGCCGCGCCTAAGCCTCAGTGATGACCGACCATTCCTTGAGCGCGTTCGACGCCGCGGCTATCCTTATCGCGCTAGCGGCTGTGCTTGGCTACCTGAACCATCGGTTCCTTCGACTGCCGTCTTCGGTCGGGTTGACCGTCATGGGCGCAGTGGCCTCGCTTGCCGTCGTCACGCTCGATCAGCTTTTGCCGGCCAGCACGCTGGCCGAGCAGGTGTCTGGCTTCATCTCCGACATCGATTTCCATACGACGTTGATGGACGGGATGCTCTCGTTTCTGCTGTTCGCGGGCGCGCTCCACGTCGACTGGACCGAGATGCGCCGCGGACGCCTGCCGATCCTGGTGCTGAGCACGGTCGGCGTACTCATATCCACCTTGATTGTGGGTGGCGGCTTTCTCCTGCTGACCTCCGCTCTGGGGCTGGGTATCCCGCCGCTCTGGTGCTTCGTGTTCGGCGCGCTGATCAGCCCCACAGATCCGGTCGCCGTTATGGGCGTGCTGAAGCGTGCTGCGGTGCCCCCGACACTCCAGGCAACGGTCGCGGGCGAAAGCCTCTTCAACGACGGCGTCGGCGTTGTCGTATTCTCGATCCTGCTCGCCGCAGCGCTCGGCACCGAGCCGTTCACGATTGATCATGCAGCCGAAGCGTTTTTCGTAGAGGCGGGAGGCGGAGCCATGCTCGGGCTTGCGATCGGTTGGCTGGGGTTCAAGGCGATGGCGTCGATCGACGAGTATAATGTCGAGCTGATGATCAGCCTCGCCGTCGTCATGGGCGGCTACAGCTTGGCGCAGTTCCTCCACGTCAGCGGCCCCGTAGCGATGGCGGTCGCCGGCCTGCTGATCGGTAACGCCGGCGTCCAGCTCGCGATGAGCGACACGACGCGCGATTATGTGCTCAAGTTCTGGGAGCTGATCGACGAGCTGCTCAACGCCGTGCTGTTTCTACTCATCGGACTCGAAGTGATCGCGATCGTGCCGGACCCACGCATTTTGTTGGCCGGCGCGCTCGCAATCCCGCTGGTGCTCGCCGCTCGCACGGTTGCAGTGGGCGCACCGCTCGCTGTGCTTCGGTTCCGGCTGAATATGGGTCGATTAGCGCTGCCCACGCTGATCTGGGGTGGCCTACGTGGCGGTATCTCGGTTGCCCTGGCGCTGTCGCTGCCCGACGGATCAGCACGCGACGCGATCCTAGCTATCACATACGTCGTGGTGCTGTTCTCGGTTGTCGTCCAGGGCGGCAGCGTCGGGCGCCTGATCAGCCGTCTGTCCGCAGACCGCTAATTAGGCGATGATCAAGGGTAGCCTGCTGCCATTTTCCTAAATCACTTTGATCTATTAATTCGCGCGCGTGTAGCGGCTGATCAGACCATCTGCGTGGAGGCTTTGGAGGCCCGATCGTTAAAGAACAATCAGAAAAGTTACACCCAAGAAGCCTAGTGAAGAAGCCAGGAGACCGTTGGAACCGCGCGTCTGCGCGTGGCGCGATCATCGCAACTAGTCGCGTCCTCTAAAAACCCATGACTTTCCACGGCGGAAATTTGAAGCGGCGCTGACGTCGCGTTCGGTAAGCCAAATACCTCGGTACGATCGGCGCGCATTTCCTAGCTAATTCTCGAAACGCTCAGCGTCGTACCCCTCAGTAGCGACCCGAAGCGCTGTTCTTCATGGTGTTGGCGCGCTCATTGATTGGGTTTCCGCGCCAGGGGCCAATGCCTCAATGATCCTGCAATCGGCCACGGTGTTGCGGCTACAAGAATCGATCAGCGCGTCCAGCTCGCCCGCAAGCGCCGTCAGGTCGGCGATCTTCCGCGTGATCGCATCCCGGTGCTGGTTGGCGATCACGTCCACGGCCATGCAGGATTGTTCGCGGCGATCGGCGAGCCCCATCAGCTCCCGCACCTGGTCGATCGAGAAGCCGAGGTCTCGCGCCCGACGGATAAACGACAAGCGCCGCAGATGCTCTCCCTCGTAGGTCCGGTAATTGCCCGCCGACCGCGCTGGTGCTGGCAGCAAGCCGATCTGTTCGTAATAGCGGATTGTCTCGACCTTGGTGCCCGTCGCCGAGGCCAACTTCCCGATCATCAGTTTCTCAGACAAAGCGCTTGACCCTCTAGCGACTAGAGGGTGCATATAGGCTGCCAGATCGATTCTATCGAGGTGGCGAAGATGGCCTGTACGAGCTGCGCGTCCGACAAGGCGGGCACCCTCAACGACCCGAGATGGCGGCGCGCGCTGTGGATCGCGCTCGTCATCAATGGCGGCATGTTCGCGATCGAGATCGTCGCAGGAATCACGGGCGGGTCGAAGGCGCTCCAGGCCGACGCGCTCGACTTCTTCGGTGACGCTGCCAATTATGCGATCAGCTTAGGCGTCGCCGGGATGGCGATAGCCTGGCGCGCGCGCGCAGCGATGCTGAAGGGAGCGACGCTTGCGCTGCTCGGGCTCTATGTCCTGCTCGCGGCGGGTTGGGGCGCGTTCCACGGCGCTGTGCCTCATGCCGAGATCATGGGTGTCGTAGGGGTCGCGGCGCTGATCGCGAACGTCGTGGTTGCGGTGATGCTGTATCGCTTCCGCAGTGGTGACGCGAACATGCGCTCGGTCTGGATCTGCTCGCGCAATGACGCGATCGGCAATATCGCCGTGGTGCTGGCCGCAGGCGGCGTCTTCGGTCTGAACAGCGCGTGGCCCGACCTTGTAGTGGCCGCTTTGATGGCGGTGCTTGGTCTCTCGGGTGGCTTTCAGATCATGCGCCAGGCGCGAGCCGAGCTGCGGGCCGAGACCGCCCCCACTCCCACCCATCACAGGCAGCCGTTACATGGCAACGGGTAAGCTGCTAGGGCGAAGGCCGATGCATCGGCTATCCGCCCTGTTCCTTTGTCTTATGCTCATGTTGTCGCTTGGGCTCGGCTCGGTCGCGCACGCGACGGAAGGCGTGAGATGCGTCGATTCTACCTCCGCCAGCTCGCTCGAACATAGCGATGGTGACGGGGACCAGGTGCCGGCCGACGCCGACAAGTCCTACCCGCACCATCATGGCGGATGCCACGGCCACCATATCGGCGTGCCGTTCGAGCCCAATCTTGCTGCTTCTCTGAGTGCCCTCACTATGGCGCCGGTCGCATGGAACCACGATCCGATGGGACCAGTGCCTTCGGACCCAGCCCTGCGACCTCCCCAAGCCTGACGAGCGCCTAATCCGCCGGGAGCTTCCCGAGCGGCTTCTCAGTACGTCAGGAGTTCGTCACCATGTCCCGTATTATCGCGGCCTTATTGGCCGTGGCGTCGTGCGCATCGATCGCGCACGCGCAATCCTTCGAGCCAGCATCGACCAGTCCTCCGCTCACGCTGGAGCGCGCGCTGGCGCTCGCCGGCGCAACTGCGCCTAGCCTTGAAGCAGCCACGGCAGGGGTGCGGGCCGCAGAAGCGGGGCGTGTCGTCGCAGGCTACCGCCCCAACCCATCGATCGTCGCCGAGACCGAGAACATCGCCGGCAGCGGTCAATATCGCGGCTTCCGCAGTGCTGAGACGACAGCCGGTCTGGCGCTTCCGATCGAGCTCGGGGGCAAGCGCTCGGCACGGATCGCGGTCGCTGACGCGATCGGCAACCGGGCGCGGATCGGTACGGTGCTGGCAGAGGCCGATCTGCGGCTTGCCGTCACGCAGATCTACATCCAGGCAGCGTCGGCCGAGCGTCGTCTCGTCACAGCGCGCGAACAGGCCGGCATCGCCCGTGAGGCGCTGCGAGCAGCCGGGGTCCGTGTGCAGGCGGGACGTGCGTCACCGCTCGAACAGCAGCGTGCCGACGTGCTGCGCATCAACGCAGAGACGGCCGTGGAGCGTGCCCAGCGGCTTGCCGAGGTCGCGCGAGACAATCTCGCCCGCCGGATCGGCCAGCCCGTGACCGGCCCGCTGGACCTCGCATGGTATGATCGTGTGGAGAGCTTCGGACCGGCAAGGCCGATTGAACCCGCCGGCACGTTGGCGCTGGCCGCCGCCCGCGCTGACGCGACGACAGCCGAGGCGCAGGTGCGGCTCGCCCGATCGCAGCGCGTTCCCGACGTAACGCTGAGCGCCAGCGCACGACGGCTCGAGGCGACCAACGACGTTGCCGCAGTATTCGGGGTTTCCATCCCCTTCCCCGTCTTCAACAACGGCAAGGCAGCCGTGGCCCAGGCCCGCGCGCAGAGCGACCAGGCGCAGGCCCTGCGGCGTTCCGCCGAGCTGGACCTGGCGCAGGACATCGCGAACGCTCAGGCGGAGGTGGCCAATGCCGCCACGTCCGCACGCAATGCGAGCGGCCCGGTGCTGGCTTCGGCTGCCGAGGCGGCTCGCATTGCCCGGATCGGCTACCGCGAGGGCAAGTTCGGCCAGCTCGACTTGCTCGATGCCGAGCGGACCCTGTCCGAGACGCGCACCGCCGCGATCGACGCGCTCGCCACCTATCATGACGCAAAGGCACGCCTGGAACGGCTCGTTGCCGCCGCGCCCTCCCCCGAGGAAACCATTCAATGACGAAGATCATCATGCGGACGCTAGCGCCCGTGACCCTGGCCCTCATCCTTGCCGGATGCGGTGGAGCCGGCAGCAGTGGTGAAGCCGGCGAAAAGGCCGGAGCCGAAAAGACGGAAGGCGCCGAGGCCAGCGAGGCCAAGGAAGGCGTCAAGGATGTCGTCACTCTATCCGCGCAGCAAATCGCGGATGCCGGGATTGAGGTCACGCGGCCGACGGTCGGCGGTGTGGCCGGTGCGATCGAGCTTTCAGCGACGATCGAAGGCGATCCGCAAGGCGTGCAGGTGGTATCGGCATCGTTGGGCGGGCGGCTCGTCTCGCTCACCCGCAATCTTGGCCAATCCGTCGGTCGAGGCGACCCGCTCGCCATCATCGAGAGCCGCGAAGCGGCGTCACTCAAGGCGGAGGTCGAGGCCGCTCGCGCGCGAGCGGCCCTTGCGCAATCGAACCTTCGTCGCGAGCAGCGCCTGTTCGCCGAACGCGTCTCGCCCGAACAGGATCTCGTCGCGGCGCGGACCGCGGCGACGGAAGCCAATATTGCGCTGCGCCTGGCACAGCAGCAATTATCCGCGACCGGCAGCGGGGGCGGTGCGCTCAACCGTATCGCGGTACGCTCGCCGATCGCCGGTCAGGTCATCGCGCGCTCCGCTACGCTCGGGCAGACGGTCGCAGCCGACGCCGAGCTGTTCCGGGTCGCCAACCTTTCCAAGGTCACGGTTGCGACTTCGTTGGTGCCGAGCGATGCGGGCCGGGTGAAGCCCGGCGCGCGCGTTGAGGTCACAGCAGCGGGTCGCCGCCAGGAAGGGCGCGTTACGTTCGTCTCCCCAGTTCTGGACGAGACGACGCGCTTGGTGCCGGTGATTGTCACGCTCGACAATGCCGGCAGCACATGGCGCGTCGGCGAGACGGTCAATGTGTCTATCCTGGTGCCCGCAAGCGGGGACCGCACCGTCGCCGTGCCCTCGGCCGCGGTTCAGATGATCGAGGACAAGTCGTTCGTTTTCGTGCGGACCCCGACGGGGTTCCGGGCGACGCCGGTGACATTGGGCCGCACCAACGGCGGTCAGGTCGTTGTCACGTCCGGGCTGACCGGCTCGGAGCGGATCGCCTCCACCAACAGCTTCACGCTCAAGGCCGAACTCGGCAAGGGCGAAGGCGGGGACGAGGACTGAGCCATGATCGGTCGTATCGTCACCCTCTCCGTTGAGAAGCGCTGGCTTGTCCTACTTCTCACGGTCGCTGCGGCTCTGCTCGGGATCGGTGCACTGCGCCAGCTCCCGATCGACGCCGTTCCCGACATCACCAACAACCAAGTGCAGATCAACGTCGTCGCCCCTGCCCTCTCACCCGACCAGATCGAGAAGCAGGTCGCGTTTACGGTCGAGACCGCGCTCGCCGGCATCCCCGGCCTCGAATATACCCGTTCGCTCAGCCGCAACGGCTTCGCCCAAGTCACCGCCGTCTTCACTGAGAAGACCGATATCTACTTTGCCCGACAGCAGGTGGCCGAGCGGCTGCGGACTGCGGAGGAAGACCTTCCCGAGGGCGTGAACCCCGAAATGGGGCCGATCGCGACCGGGCTCGGCGACATCTTCATGTGGACCGTCGAGTACCGCGAGCTGGATCAGGTTCGCCATCGCAACGGTGAGCCCGGCTTGCAACGGGACGGCAGCTACATCACGCCTGAAGGCGATCACCTCGTCAGCGAGGCCGACAAGGCAACCTACCTGCGCACGGTCCAGGACTGGATCGTCACTCCCCAACTCAAGAGCACGGCGGGACTGGCGGGGGTCGACTCCCTTGGCGGCTACACCAAGGAATATCTCGTCGTTCCCGATGTGCAGCGCATGGCCGCAATGCGGCTGACGCTGCAAGATCTCACCACGGCGCTGGAGCGCAACAACACCAGCGCAGGCGCCGGGGTCGTCAATCGCAACGGCGAAGGGCTTGCCGTCCGATCCGATGGGCGGGTGCGCAATGCCGACGAGCTTGCCCGAACCGTTGTCGCCACCCGCGAGGGTGTGCCGATCCTGCTCAACCAGATCGCGACCATCCGAACTGGGCAGGCACTGCGCATGGGCTCGGCGTCCGAGAACGGCCACGAAGTGGTAGTCGGGACGGCCGTTATGCGGATCGGCGAGAATAGCCGCACCGTTTCGACGGGGGTGGGCGAACGGCTGACGCAGATCGGGCGCTCGTTGCCGGTCGATGTGGTCGTGAAGCCCGTGATGAACCGGACCGAGCTGGTGAACTCGACCATATCGACGGTTGCCCGCAATCTCGCCGAAGGCGCGCTGCTGGTCATCGTCGTCCTGTTCGCCCTGCTCGGCAACTTCCGCGCGGCGCTGATCGCGGCTCTCGTCATCCCGATCACGATGCTGCTCACCAGCATCGGCATGTTGGAGGCGGGCGTCTCGGCCAATTTGATGAGCCTCGGCGCGCTCGATTTCGGCCTGATCGTGGACGGTGCCGTCATCATCGTCGAGAACGCATTGCGGCGCCTCGCCGAAGCCCAGCATGGCCGCGAGGGCGAGCTGACGATGGAACAGCGGCTTGGGTTGGTCGCGGCCTCCGCCCGCGAGATGATCCGGCCCTCCGTCTACGGGCAGGCGATCATCATCCTCGTTTACGCGCCGTTGCTCACCTTTACCGGCGTCGAGGGCAAGATGTTCGAGCCGATGGCGCTCACCGTCATCATCGCGCTCGTGTTCGCGTTCATCCTGTCGCTGACCTTCGTGCCCGCGGCGATCGCCATCTGGCTCAGCAAGCGGGTGGAGGAGAAGGAAAGCCGGGTCGTGACGTTCCTCCGGAAGCGCTACGAGCCGGGTCTCGATGCGGCCATGCGTCGCCCGACACTCACCATCGGCGTCGCGATCGGCGCGTTGGCACTTGCCGGCGTCGCCTTCACCACCTTGGGACAGGAGTTCCTGCCTCAGCTCGACGAGGGCAATATCCTCGTGCAGGCCGTGCGTATCCCGGGCACCTCGGTCGACCAGAGCCAGGCGATGCAGTTCCAGGTGGAAAAGGCTCTCGCCAAGGCACCGGAGGTCCGCTTTGCCTTTTCGCGGACGGGCACATCCGAGATCGCATCAGACCCGATGCCGCCGAACGCCACGGACACCTTCGTCATCCTGAAGCCGAAGGCGGAATGGCCCGACCCGGGCCTCTCTAAGGAGGAGCTGGTGGAGCGCCTTGAGAAGCGTCTCTCCGCCCTCCCCGGCAACGCCTACGAGGTCACCCAGCCCATCCAGATGCGCTTCAACGAACTGATCGCAGGTGTCCGCGGCGACATCGCCATTAAGGTGTTCGGCGATGACTTCGGCGAGATGAATGCGACCGCGGATCGGATCGCCGGCATCCTGCGCCGGACCCGGGGTGCCGCAGACGTGCGGGTCGAGCAGACCGAAGGTCTGCCGATGCTCGACATAAGGCCGAACCGCACTGCCATGTCGCGCGTCGGCGTAACCGCCGGCGACGTGCAGGACACGGTTGCGGCCGCGATCGGCGGCCGACAGGCCGGCGTGATCTTCGAGGGGGATCGCCGCTTCCCCGTCGTCATACGAATGGCTGAAAGCTCTCGGTCGGACCTGACGGCTGTTGCCCAGGTGCCGGTGCCGACTTCGGGTGGCGGCTTCGTGCCGCTCTCGACCGTGGCCGATATTGCCGTTGTCGACGGACCGAACCAGATCAGCCGGGAGAACGGAAAGCGGCGCGTGGTGGTGCAGGCGAACGTGCGCGACCGTGACGTCGCGGGCGTGGTCTCGGACGCCCGCGCGGCGATCGATGCTCAAGTGAAGCTGCCGGCAGGAACGTACCTTGAATGGGGCGGTCAGTTCGAGAACCTGGCGTCTGCCCGTGATCGCCTCGCACTCGTGGTGCCGATCTGCTTCGTGGTCATCATGCTGCTGCTCTATGGGGCGCTAGGATCGGTTCGGGACGCTCTGATCGTGTTCACCGGCGTTCCCCTGGCGCTGGTGGGAGGGGTTCTCGCGCTCGTGCTGCGTGGGATGCCCTTCTCCATTTCCGCGGCTGTCGGCTTTATCGCGCTTTCCGGCATCGCCGTCCTTAATGGGTTGGTCATGGTGACGTCCATCCATGACCTGATGCGGGATGGCATGGATCGCGCGCTTGCGGCCCATCGAGGTGCGCTGGTCCGGCTCAGGCCGGTCGCGATGACGGCGCTCGTGGCTTCGCTCGGTTTCGTGCCGATGGCGCTGGGGCATGGCGCGGGAGCGGAGGTGCAAAAGCCGCTGGCGACCGTCGTTATCGGGGGCCTGATATCCGCGACACTGCTTACCTTGTTCGTGCTGCCGACGCTCTACGCCCGCTTCGGCAGTCGTGAGCTGCCACCAGCGGGCAATCGGCAGACAGCGGCCCTCGCGGAGGTGCCGGCATGAGTGAAGAAAGCATCGATCTCGACACGGCCGAAAAGCGCCGGACACTCTGGATAGTCCTGCTGCTCAATCTTGGGCTGGCGGCAGGCTTCGGCGTGTCCGGCGTGGTGGCGGATTCGAGCGCTCTGATCGCAAACGGCCTCGACAACGCCTCCGATGGGATTGTCTATATCATCAGCTTGCTCGCCCTCTCGCGTTCACAGGCCTGGAAACGAGGGGCAGCACTGACATCGGGCGTTTTGCTGCTGCTCTTTGCGGCGGGTGTGCTGCTCGACGCCGGACGGCGCTACGTTTCCGGAAGCGAACCGCTCGGCCCCACAATGATCGGGATGGCGATCGTCGCGGCGTTCGTGAACGGTCTCTGCTTGTGGCTGCTGAAGCGGTTGCGCGAGCCCGATGTGAACATGCGGGCGGCAACGACCTTCAGCCTCAACGACTTCGTATCCAATGGCGGAATTATCCTGGCCGGCCTGATCGTGTTGTGGACTGGTCAGAACTGGCCCGACCTCGTCGTCGGCGTTGCTGTCGCCGCGATCGCGGTGAAAGGCGGCCTCGAAATCCTGCGTGATGCCCGCTCCGATGCGGACACAGAAGGAACAGATCAATGAGCGCAGGCCATGACCACGGCGGACACGCCCACGACCACACTGCTGGGGCGAACGCCAAGATGCTGAGCTGGGCGCTGGCGCTCACGACCGCATACCTCGTCGCCGAGGTAATCGGCGCCTTTGTCTTCAACAGCCTCGCGCTTCTCTCCGACGCGGCGCACATGCTCACCGACGTTGCAGCGCTGGTGATCGCGCTGCTCGCGATCCGGTTCGGGCAGAAGCCGGCCGACGACAAGCGGACGTTCGGCTACAAGCGGTTCGAGATCCTGGCCGCAGCCTTCAACGCCCTGCTGCTGTTCGGCGTGGCGATCTACGTGCTGGTCGAGGCGGTGCAGCGCTTCCGCCAGCCCGAGGCGGTTCAGTCGACGGGCATGATGATCGTCGCGGCGATCGGCCTCGTGGTGAACCTCATATCGATGAAGTTGCTCACGTCCGGCAAGGACACCAGCATGAACGTTAAGGGCGCGTACCTTGAGGTCTGGGCCGACATGATCGGCTCCGTGGGCGTGATCGCGGGAGCGCTCGCGATCCGGTTCACCGGGTGGACGTGGGTCGATCCGATCGTGGCGGTCGGGATCGGGTTATGGGTGCTGCCCCGGACATGGGTGCTGCTCCGGGACACGACCAACGTGTTGTTGGAGGGCGTTCCCGGAGGGATCAAGTTGCCCGAGTTGCGTGCCGGCATCGCCGACTTGCCCGGAGTTGCCGGGGTCCACGACCTCCATGTCTGGTCGATGGCATCCGACGACATCAACTGCACCGCACACGTCACGCTTGCTGATGGCGCCGATGCCGATGCGGTCAGGAAGAGGGTGGCGGACCTGCTCGATAGCCGGTTCGGAATCGAGCATTGTACGATCCAGACCGAGGCAGCAGCCGAGCCTTGCGAGGACACCGGGCACCTGCACCCTTGAGCCCGATGTGACGACAAGAAAGCGATGGCGATGGACGGAGGAAGCCGACGCAGAGCTTCGCCATCGGATTGCCGCGAAACAGCCCTTGGCGACGATCGCCAGGGAGATGGGCAGAACCATGGACGGCGTTCGCGGCAGGGCGGCATCGCTACGGGTCGCTCTTCCGTCTCCTGCGCGGCCTTGGCGTGAAACAGTGAAGCGCGGTCCTAAACCGAAGCCGGTAAAAACCCTGCCGACCGGCGAAGAATGAGGCCACGAAGCTGAGGGCCAAACCGGCATGCCGCGTATAATTCTACGGGCGGGGGCTTAGCGGAGATGACCGATGCACGACCAGATGAGCGCCGAAATGCAGGCTTGCATGGATGCCTGCCACCACTGCCACATCACCTGCCTGTCGATGACGACCCAGCATTGCCTTCAGGTAGGCGGTGCGCACGCTGCGCCTGACCACATCAAGATCATGCTCGATTGCGCACAGGTTTGCGCCACCTCGCTCGACTTCATGGCCCGGGGCTCCGACCAGCATAAGCTCGTCTGCGGCATCTGCGCGCAGATTTGCCGGGCTTGCGCGGCGAGCTGCAAAGAGCTGGACGGCATGGAGGATTGCGTCGCTGCGTGCGAGCGGTGCGCGGAGGAATGCGAGAAGATGGCCGCCTGAACGGCAAGGCGGGCGGCGTTCAGCCGCCCGCCCCCTTCATATCGCCGAAGCGGGCGGTTCGAGCGTCCCCAGCCATGCGACCAGCGCCAGGATCGCCACTGCGCAGCTCGCCTCGACCGCAAGGCTGCGCCGCAAGGCGCGAAGCGCGCCGTGATGATCGGCCGCGGCGATCGATCGCTCGAACGCCGGCGTGAGGCGAAAGCGGTTGAGCGATGCGAGGGCGAGCATCGCGCCGAAGAGCGCGAGCTTGGCGATCAAGAGCTGGCCGTAGCGCGTAGTCGGGAGGTCCGGCAGCTTGGCGGGGCCGACCAGCAGCCACGCGTTGACGACACCCGTGATGACGATCGTACCGACCAGGATCGTGCCGATCAGGCCGAATCCATGCAGTGCGCGGTGCGTCAGGGTCAGATGGGCGGCGTCGACGCGGCCAACCGGCCGGGCGACGAGAAGCACGAGCCCGAGCAGGGCTCCGGCCCAGGCCCCGCCCGCAAGCAGATGGAGAATGTCGGCCCCCAGATGCACCCAGCCAACAGCGCCCTCGTCCATCGCGCCGTGCCCTGTCCAAGCAAGCGTGGCGAGCGCCACGGCCGCAGCGAACGCCACCACGCCGAGCAGAGCCGCGCGACCGGATGCCATGAGAGCCGCGATCAACACCACCACGAGCGCAGCCATGCGCGCTTCCCACGCGGCGCCCGTCGCGGACCCGGAAAGGAGCATCCCGATCGCCTCCTGATCGACCGGCCAGGGCGGTGCTCCGGCCATCGCCGCCGCGAGCAGCGCGAGGGCGATCCCGGAGAACAGGAGGCTGAGCAGGCCGCTTCCGACGAGCCAGGGGCGCAAGGCGAGCGCGTCGGCGCGCTCGCCGGCTTTGAGGCCGTAGAGACTAAAGGCCGACAGGCCGAACAATCCGCTCAGCGTCGCATAAAGCGCGAAGCGAATCGCGATCAGCGGCCAGTCGGTTTCCACCCTTACTTGACCGCGAAGGCGAAGTTTCCGGCTACCCGGTGAGTGTCGACCGAGACCACGTGCCACGCGACGCTGTAGCGCCCCGCGGCGAGCGGCGCCTTGGGCGTGACGATGAGCGTGCGGCCATCATCGGCGACCCCGGCCGCAGCCGCGACCTTCATGGGCGGGTGCGCGCCGCCGCCATGCGCTGTCATCATCAGGTCCGCGCCCGAAAACTTCGGCATCAGCTTTTCGCTGAACCGAAGCGCGAGACGCGCTGGCTTGGCGACAGTCGCGTTCGGCGCCGGTGAGGCGGACAGCAACTTAGGGTGAGCCTGAGCGGCGCTGGCGAGTCCGAGGATGGCAAGGGCGGCAGGGACTAGGGCGCGACGCATGAGGTTACTCCGTGATGTTCTGTCCATTCTACGCGGCACAGTCGCGCACCCCTCACGCGACCGATGAGGGATGATGGGCAGCGCTGCGTAACCAGTGTTAGAGGGGCGGAGTGGAAAACATGGATGATCTGGACAGAGCGTTGGCGAGATTGGCGGGAGCACCTGTTCCGGCCGCGCTGGACGACGTCGAAGCACGTGTTCTCGCCCGCATCGGCACCCGGCCGGTCGTGCGACAGGCCGGGCTCGGCATCGGTGTGGTGACGGTCGCGGCATTGGCGATCGGCATGATCGGCGCCGAGTTGCCGGCGACCGCGAGCCCTGCGGTGTCGCTCGCACCGCTCGGTGGGGCTTCGCCGCTCGCACCCTCGACTTTGCTGATAGGCGAGCCGTGACCTCGACCAAGCGCGTCCTTCTGTGTGTCGTCCTCGCCTTTGTTGCGGCGATCGGAGGCGTGTTCGTCGGACGTGCGCTGTTGCCCCATCCCAAGCAGCCGGGCACCGCGCTGCACGAGGTATTGCACCACAAGCTCGCGCTCGATGCCGATCAGCAGGCAAAGCTGAAGGTTCTGGAGGACCGGTTCGCGGTGCAACGGCGCGCTCTCGAGCTGGAGTTGCGCGCGACCAATGCCCGGCTCGCCGAGGCGATCGAGGCCGAGCACGGCAACGGCCCGCGGGTCACGGCCGCGGTCGATCAGAGCCATGCCGCGATGGGCGAGCTGCAGAAGGCCACGTTGGCGCATATCTTCGCCATGCGGCAGCTCCTGCGGACCGATCAGACCTCCCAGTTCGACGACGCGGTGGTGAAGGCGCTCACCGACGGCCAGGGGTGAGCCTCGATTGGACCACGCTGTCCGATGGCGAGCTGGCGACGCTCAGCATCGCGGGTCGGCAGGCTGCTTTTGCCGAAATCGTGCGACGCTACCAACAGCCGGTGTTCCGGCTCGCGCGGGCATGCGTCGGCGAACCCGACGAAGCGCTCGATTTGGTGCAGGAGACGTTCGTCGCCGCACACCAGGCCCTCCCGCGCTACGACGGGCAGCGCGCCATGAGAGCGTGGCTTTCGACGATCGCGATCAACAAATGTCGTGACTGGGCGCGAAAGCGCACGGTGCGCCGGTTCTTCTCCTTCGCGGCCCCCATCGATCATCGGGCTGAAGCTGTGGTGGACGATCAGGTGGCGATCGACGACGGCGCAGCCGACCGCCAGGAGTTGGACCGGGTAACAGATGCAATTTCCGCTCTGCCCATGAATTTAAAAGAGGCTCTGGTGCTGCGCACCATCGAGGGTTTGAGCCAAGCCGAAACCGCCGACGTGCTGGGGATCAGCCAGAAGGCTGTCGAAACCCGCCTCTACCGTGCCCGCTCGCGCCTCCTCGAAAAGTTGAACACTGAACAAGGGATCGGCGTGCGGGACGCGTAGAAGGTGTGAAACGGGCCGGTCGCGGCCCACCTTCGAGGAGCTTTCATGTCGCGCGTTCTCGACCGCCGCCAAGTGCTGCGCGGTGCCACCCTAGCCGGAAGCGGCCTTGCTCTGTCGGCCTATATGCCGGCGTGGGCGCAGCCGGTGTCCGCGGGCATCGCCAAGCCGTTGCCGACAGTTTCGGGCGACGACATTACGTTAAAGATCGCTCACCAGATGATGATGATCGACGGACGGCAGAGCCACGCGATCGGCATCAACGGCACCGTGCCCGCTCCGCTCATCCGCTTGCGCGAGGGGCAGAACGTCCGCCTTCATGTCATGAACGAGCTGGACGAGGAGACGTCAATCCACTGGCATGGGCTGTTGGTGCCCTTCCAGATGGACGGTGTGCCCGGCATCAACTTCCCGGGCATCCCCGCGCGCTCGACCTTCACCTACGAGTTCCCGATCATCCAGAGCGGCACCTACTGGTATCACAGCCACTCGGGGCTCCAGGAGCAGGAGGGGCACTACGGGCCGATCCTGATCGACCCCAAGGACCCCGACCCGGTGCAGTTCGATCGCGAGCACGTCATCGTACTGTCCGATCACAGCTTCCAGCACCCGCACTACCTTTTCGACCGCCTGAAGAAGGAGTCGGGCTACTTCAACCGCCAGCGCCAGACTCTAAGCGGGCTGCTGGCGGGCAAGGATCAGCCGCTGAAAGAGCGGCTGATGTGGGGCAAGATGCGGATGGACCCCGCCGACGTCGCCGACGTGACCGCCTCGACCTACACCTACTTGGTCAACGGCTACGGTCCGAAGGATAACTGGACCGCGTTGTTCCGGCCGGGCGAGCGGGTGCGGCTTCGCTTCATCAACGCGTCGTCCATGACGACCTTCAACGTCCGCATTCCCGGCCTGCCGATGACGATCGTCGCGGCCGATGGGTTGAACGTGCGCCCCGTTCAGATCGACGAGTTCCAGTTCGGTCCGGCCGAAACCTATGATGCGATCGTCACGCCGCCCGACATGCGTGCCTACACGCTGGTGGGCGAAAGCGTCGACCGGTCCGGCATGGCGCGCGCGACTCTCGCACCCCGCGAGGGCATGGCGGCAGAAGTCCCGCCGCTCCGCAAGCGGCCGCTCGCGACCATGAAGGACATGGGCATGGGCGGCCATGACATAAGCACCATGGATCACGGTTCCATGAAGGGCATGGGGAGCGGTACGACCAGTGCAGAGGCCGGATCGATGGCGGGCATGGACCACAGCACGATGGACCATGGAGCGGGTGCCGGTTCGATGCAGGGCATGGACCATTCCCAGATGAACCATGGCGCGGCCGGCGCTGCTGCTGGCGCCATGGCCGGGATGACAGCGCCGCAAGGTCAGAGCGGCGCAAAGGCCGGGATGGCTCACGGGTCCGGCGCGATGCCGGGCATGGCGGATGGGCAGTCGATGGCCGGGATGGACATGGGCGACATGAACATGCGCGACTTCTCGAAGGCCCCCGGCGTGAAGAAGGGTCCGGGCGTCCAGACCATCTCGGCTATGCCCGTCGATCGCACCGGCGAGCCAGGTCAGGGACTGGAGAACGTCGGGCACCGCGTGCTGACCTATCGCGATCTTGTTGCCCTAGACCGCAATCCCGACACCCGGGCTCCCGAGCGCGAGATCAAGCTCCACCTTACCGGCAACATGGAACGGTACATGTGGGGCTTCGATGGCGAGAAGCTGTCGGAGAGTCCCGATCCGATCACCCTGCTGCACGGGGAGCGGGTGCGTGTCACCCTCATCAATGACACGATGATGGGGCACCCCATCCATATCCACGGTCACTTCTTCGACCTGGTGACGGGGAAAGGCGCGTACGCGCCCCGAAAACATACCGTGCTCGTCCAGCCAGGTGGCACGGTGAGCTGGGACGTGACAGGCGAGGAAGGCGATTGGGCGTTCCACTGCCACATGCTCTACCACATGCACGCAGGCATGATGCGCGTCGTCCAGGTCCGCAAGGCCGGGGAGGCGGCAGCGTGAACCGGTCGCTCCTTCTCGCCGGCCTTGCCTCGGCAGTCGTCGCCAGCCCCGTGTTCGGGCAGGGCATGGATCATTCCATGCACAACATGCCGGGGATGACCATGCCGGCAAAGCCCGCGGCCAAGGCGACCTCCAAGCCCGCGCGGAAAGCAGCCGCGAAACCTGCGGCCAAACGGAAGGCCCCTGTTCGGCGTAAGGCTCCCCGTCGCGCCCCGGCCGCACAGGCTCCGACCGCCGATCCGCAAGCCGGTCACGACATGAGCGGAATGCAGGGGATGAACATGGGCGGGCAGCAGCCCGCGCCCGCCCAGGATCCGCACGCCGGCCACGACATGTCCGCTATGCCCGCTATGGGCTCCCCGGCAGCAGCGGGGCAGGACCCGCATGCCGGGCATGACATGAGCGCGATGCCCGGTATGGCGATGGAGGGTAATCAGGCAGGCGCCAAGGTCGGGACCGATCTTCCTCCCGGCAACAAGCCTGCTCCCGCGCCGTCCGGCGATCATCTCGCCGATCGCTTCTGGGGAACGGATACCATGGCCAACTCCCGCGAGAACGACTTGCGGCGCGAGCATGGCGGGATGACCTACTACCAGGTGCTCTTCAATCTCGCGGAGTATCAGGCTCGCAAGGGAAGTGACGGCTACCGTTGGGATGGCGAGGCTTGGATCGGGGGCGACATCAATCGGCTCTGGCTGAAGTCGGAGGGCGAAGGCGGCTTCGGCAAGTCGCTGGAGAGTGCCGAGGTGCAGGCGCTCTACAGCCACGCCCTTGATCCCTATTGGAACCTCCAGGCCGGCGTCCGCTACGACTTCAAGCCCAATCCGTCGCGCACCTATGCGACGATCGGGATAGAGGGCCTGGCCCCCTACCAGTTCGAAGTGGAGGGCGCGCTGTTCCTCTCCGACAAGGGTGACGTGCTCGCCCGCGCCGAGGGCTATTACGACCAGCGCATCACCAACTACTTCGTTCTCCAGCCCAGGGTGGAGGCCAACTTCGCGGCCCAGGACGTGCGGGAGACCGGGATCGGCTCTGGGCTTACGGACCTGGAGGCCGGTTTGCGGCTCCGCTACGAGGGCCGCCGTGAGTTCGCGCCCTATATCGGCGTGTCATGGGAACGGCAGTTCGGCGACACGGCGCGCTTCTCGCGGGCGCGGGGTGACGACACGGGCGGCTTCAGCTTCGTCGCCGGCGTGAGGACCTGGTTCTGAGCCCGCGGCTCCGCCTCCACCTTGGAGCGAGCAAGATCCACCGCTGGCTTGCTCTTCTGATCGGCGCGCAGGCGATCGTCTGGTTCACCAGCGGCCTTGTGATGAGCCTGCTCCCCATCGACACCGTGCATGGCGATCACCGGATCGAACGGAACGCCGAGCCGGCGCTGTCGAGCACCCAAGGGTTCGCGCCGATGCCTACCTTGCTTGCGTCGGCAGGAGCGCCGGTCCGCCAGCTTCAGCACCGCATGCTGCTCGGGCGGCCGATCGTCGAGGCACAGCTTGTGGATGGTCAAATTCGTCTGCTGGACGCCCGCACGGCTGCGCCGCTTCCGCCACTGGATGCCCGGGTGGCAGGGACGATCGCTCAAAAGGCGTACCGAGGGGATGGTGTGCCCGCGCCCACCATCGAGCGGATCGAACGAGCCAGTATCGAGTATCGCGGGGCGTTGCCGGCTTGGCGTGCCACGTTCGCCGACGATGACGCCACCCGCATCTATGTAGCGGCCGACACGGGACGGCTCACGTCGGTCCGAACAGGAACGTGGCGGCTGTACGACTTCTTCTGGGGCCTTCACATCATGGATTGGACCGAGCACGAGCGGTTCAACACGCCGTGGCTCAACGCTTTCGCCGCAGGCGGTCTCGTCTTCGCGGTGTCGGGCGCGATCCTTCTTTTCATGCGCTGGCCGAGACGGCCGCGCCGCAAAGCCGGGGGGCGTAATTCCAGACAGGGAGTCGCATGATGGACGAGCACAAAGGCAAAATGAACATGGGAATGGGCTACGGTCGCTTCGCGGCGATGGTGGCGACCTCGACCGTCGTCATGTTCGGGCTGATGTACGTGAACGTCTATGCTCTCGGGCATATCGAGTTCAGCCAGACGCGGTTTTGGATGGCCTTCGTGATGGGCGCGACGATGGCGATCATCATGCTCCTTTTCATGTGGTCGATGTACAAGAACAAGCGGACGAATGCCGCGATCATCGGCGGTAGCATCGTGGTGCTCGCGCTCGCGCTGTGGCTCGTCCGCAGCCAGGAGACGGTGGACGACGTAAGCTGGATGAAAGCCATGATCCCGCACCACTCGATCGCGATCCTGACGAGCGAGCGCGCGCACATCAAAGACCCCGAGGTGCGCAAGCTGGCGGACGGAATCATCGATGCTCAGGTTCGTGAGATCACGCAGATGAAGCGGGTCATTGCCAGGCTTGAGGCAAATCCTACGCCTGCGAATGCGCCTGACCTGCCCTCCTATCGTGACAGGCAGGTTCCCCCTCCCCCGCCTGAAACTGATGAGAGCGTCGGAGTTAATACCCTTCAGCCGATCCGCTGAATTCGATCACGGGCGTGAGGGATACGGTCCGCGCGCCCGTATCTCTCCTGTGGGCGGGGGCGTTTACCCAGGAGAGACACGATGAAGAAGATGACTGTTTTGGCCTTCGCGGCCGCGCTCGGCGCCGCTCCGGCCATCGCCCAGATGCAGGGCATGGATCATTCGGGCATGAACCACGGTCAGATGATGAAGCCGACGCCGGCGAACCCCTATCCGCCCTCTGAAATGCAGATGCATCAGAAGATGATGTCGGCCATGGGCGCTGATGCGACCGAGACCTGGGTCCGCAAAATGGTCGAGCATCATCGCGGTGGCATCGCCATGTCGCAGATAGTGCTGCGCGAAACCAAGGACGCAAAGGTCCGCCAGATGGCGACCAAGACGATTGCCGAGCAGAACAAGGAAGTCGGCGAGCTGAACGCCTGGCTGCGGGCGCACGGCAAGGCTGCACAGTGATTGGCCCCCGCCCCACCGCAGGGTTTGCCTGTAGTGGGGCGACCATCTAGGGATAGAAATGACCCGCATCCGCCTTCTCGCCGCTGTTGCAGCGTTCGCCATGCCGGTCGCAGCCGTGGCTGCCGGGCCGGTGCTGATGCACCGTGATCCGGGCTGCCCATGTTGCGAGAAGTGGGCGCAGCAGGTGAAGGCTCAGTTCGGTCGCGCGGTCCGCGTCGTCGACGACGCGAACCGGCCCGCATTCATGAAGGCCCGGGGCGTACCCGCGGACTTGGCCTCGTGCCACACGGCCATCATCGACGGCATGACTTTCGAGGGTCATGTGCCGATCGCCGACATGAAGCGGGCTCTGGCAACGCATCCGAAGGGTGTGACGGGGCTCGCGGTTGCCGGGATGCCGATGGGCTCGCCGGGCATGGAGATGCCGGGCATGAAGGCCCAGCCCTACGACGTCGTTGCGTTCGGACCCGGTGGACGCAAGGTGTTCGCCCAACACTGACAAAGGAGGGAGGCGCGAACGCCTCCCTCCCCGGCTTACTTCTTGGGCATTCCGGACATGTCGTGACCGGCATGATCGCCGCTCTTCTTCATGTCCTTGCAGCAATCGCCCTTGCCGTCCTTGCAGCAATCCGAGCCTTCCTTGCAGCACGCCATGTCGGCGCAGCAGGAGCCGGCAGCGAACGCCGCGGTGGGGAGGGCGAGCGCCAAAGCGGCGCCGATCAGCTTGAACTTGGTCATTAAAATCTCCGTCGATTGAATGTGTGAAACCTGTTGGAGGGTCACACGGCTCGTGGAGGTGGAGTGGCGGGCGGTATCAGCCACCCGTTCATGACAGGGGCCGGCGACGGCCAGGCGGCGATCGGGAATGAGAATAACGGCTCTGCCCTCGCCGGGGCTTCCCCCGGGACGGCGATGCAGGGCGTCGCGCAGGCTGGTTGCGGTGCCTTCTTGTCCGGCGCCGAAGGGTTCTTTTCCTCGCACCCCGCCATTGCCGAGGCGATCGGAGCGGCTTGGGCACTGGCCTCGCAGATCGGCCCCAACCTGACGAGCAGCATCATCGCAAGCACGGCCAGAACGGCCGTGCGAAAGACGCTGACAAAAGGACGAGATCCGAATTTCACGCTGGTTACCGGCAGCCTTTTAGTCCTGAAGTCAACGGCTCAGTGCGGCATCGAGAGCGCAGCCGGGGCGATTACCATCCAAAGCGCCATGGCGACCATCATCACGTTCTCGGTCAGCGAGAGGAAGCCGAGGGGTACGTTGCTATCTCCGCCCACGCAGGCGCACTTGAGTTCGCGCTTGTCGACATAGACCGCCTTGATGACGGACACCGCACCGATCGTCCCGATGACGAGGGCGATCGGCACCGACAGCCAGGTGAGCACGCCAGCGGCCATCAGCACGCCCGCAGCACCTTCCGCGTAGGGATAGACGTAGGAATACGGCACCCAGCGCTTGGCGAGCAGATCGTAGTTGAGGAACATGCTCGAGAAGCTCTCAACGTTCTGGAGCTTCAGCATGGCGAGCACGCACATCGAGAAGGCGATGAACCATTCCCCGGCGCGAACCGTGAACGGCGCGCCGAAGGCGGCGTAGCTCGCCGCCAGCGCCATCAGCGCGGTCATGGCGAACACCGCGACTACGGGCCGGTAAGTGACCGCCTTGGGATCGCGCACCGCCTTGCCGAAGAAGCGGCGCAGATCGTCATAACCCCCTACCCGCTCGCCCCCGATGAAGGTCTGCGGTGTGGTCTTCACGCCGTGCTCCGCCTTGAACGCGTCGGTCTCCTCGCGCGTGCGCAGCCAATGATCCTCGACCTCGTAACCTTGCCGGCGCAGCAGATCCTTGGCCTTCACGCCATAGGGGCAGGTGTGCGTCGGCATCACCATGCGATAGATCGTTGCTTTCTTGGGCGCCGCGGTCGCCATCTCACTTCTCCATCCTGTTCGCGGAACCTATATAGGGTCCGTACTATAGTACGGAGTCAAGGCATGGCGGCACTGACGATTGCGGGCCTCGCGCGTGAAGGGGACGTCGGTGTCGAGACCGTGCGCTACTATCAGCGCCGAGGTTTGCTCGATACGCCGGACCAACCCGGAGGCTCCGGCGCGAGCGGTGGTATTCGGCGCTACGGTGTCGATGACGTGCGCCGCCTCCGGTTTATCCGCTCGGCGCAGGCAGCCGGATTCACGTTGGAGCAGATCGGCGAACTGCTAGCGCTCGACGCAACCGACGATCGCGCCCGCGCACGCGAGCTTGCCAATGAGCGGATTGCGGCGCTGGACACCAAGATTCAGGAGCTTGAGCGGGTGCGCGCCTCCCTTCGCCATCTCGCGAGAGAGTGCGGAAGCGGCTCGGCCGGGCCGTGTCCGATCCTTCAAGCGTTCGATCACGCTTGAGCGTCAGGCGCGCGCCATGTGGAGCAATGAAAACCCTGTGGACCGCGCTCATTGAACCGGCCGTTCTCTGGACGGCAGCTAGCCACCCACGAGCAGTCGGTCGGCCACCAGCGACGACCTGCCGGTCGGCTCCCGACCTAAAGTCGGTCGTAGCCGAGGCACGTTGCCGATCTCCGGAGCGGGCATTCTGAACCACGGTTCTGACACACGCAAACCCTTGAGAGGCCGTGGTAGGTTCCACAGCGTCACAACCGACCGGTTATGACAACTTTCCCGATTGAAATGGTATTTTGGGATTATGGCTCGGTTAGCCGGTGCCACCTGAAACATCGGGAGCCACCTTGGGGTCGGGGTCTTGCGCCTTGCCGGTTGCGGGTGCCGCCTTCTGATGCGGCATGGCGGTGAGATAGGCGACAATTTCGTCGACATCCTTCTCGGCCACCGGCGCCTTATACACCTCGCGCATCTTGGTGACGGTCGCCTTCCACTGATCCGCCGATAGCGCAGGCTGGGTCAGCGCCATGCTGGCCGAGTGGCACGAAGTGCAGTTGGCGTTGACGACGTCGGCGTGCAGACCATCGGGATAGGTCGCGTCGTCGACCGGCAGGTCGACGCTGGTCGAGGCGAGCGAAAAGCCGCGGGCTGAGACGCTGGTGGGCGGTGCCGGCTCGGATGTCTCGGAGATCGGGGCAGGCGCCTTGCGGCTGCTCGGCGCCCCGATCGAGACGAGGATAATGCCGGTCAGGCCGATCAGGCCAGCGGCCATGATGCCGGGAGACGGGGTCTTCATGCTACTCGCTCCTCAGGCCGCAATGATGGTGGTGGTTTCGATGTTGCCGCGCATGAACCCGCCGGGGTTCCAGATCGGCTTCATCGGCTGAGCGACACCGTTGGCGTTCCAGCAGCGCACCATGATGGGGTTGGGACCGCGCCTAAGCGGCACGCGACCATCCCAGCGCCGGAAGCTATACTTGCCCTCATCCGGTCCGAGCGTCGTCCTGTACCAAGTGCGGCCACCATCGGATGAGACATCGACCTTGGCGACGCCGCAGTCGCCGCCCATCGCGATCCCGCCAACCGGGATGGACGCTTCATAGGCGATCACCTGGCCATCCGGCAGGCTGGTCATCCAGCTACGCGGGATCATGCGGTTAATCGGGACGGTCGGGAAGTCTTTCTGTCCCGGCATCACGTTGGCGCCCGGCGTCGCCGGGATCTTGTAAGCCTTGGCCATCCAATATTGGTCGTCAGGGCCGGGCAGCACCTCGATCGCGTTCAGCATCTTGACCCAATAGGTCGAGTACCAGCCCGGCACGATCAACCGGCAAGGGAAGCCGTTGAGGAGCGGCAGCTGCTCGCCGTTCATGCCGAAGGCGATCATCACCTCGCCGTCGCGGGCATGGTCGAGCCCAAGCGCCTTCTCGAAGTCGGGGGCGCCAGCGACGACCGGCTGATCGAGAGCGCCGAAGCGTACCTGTACCGCGCCTGCTTTGACCCCGGCGAGATCAAGCACGTCGCGCAGGCGCACACCGAGCCATTTGGCATTGCCCATCGCGCCGTTGCCCCATTGCGCGCCGGCGACACGCGGCTGGAACAACCCACGGCTGTTGCCCGAGCACTGATTGACCGCTGCCATCTCGACGCGCGGCAGGCGCAGCAGTTGGGCAAGGCTGATCGACAGCGGTCTGTTGACGTGGCCGAAGACCTTGAGGCGAAAGCTCTCGACGTCGATCGAGGTCGGGATGTCGGCCCAGTGCCAGCGGACGAAGAACTGGTCGTTGGGCGTGAACACCGACTTGTCGAACACGTCCATCGGCGTCTCCAACAGCGGAGGATGGATGCGTTGGAGGATCATGCTGCCCTTGCCAGGAAAGGCGCTGGTCATCGGCCGCTCGGCATTGCCGCCAGGCAGCTTCAGGTCGACGAGCTGCTGCGCCAGCGCAGGTGCTGCGGCAAGGCCGGCGGTGCCGAGCGCCGTACGCCTGAGAAAGCGGCGACGGCTGGTTTCACGCGCCAGCGCGGCGTCAAAATTGTCCATGACAAGGCTCTCCTGTGGCCAGCCACGCTGGCGGATCGAAGGGGCGTTCTGCAAGTGATCGGACCGACTGATCCGATCATCAGGGTGGATCAGTTCGGGGTAGCGATGCAGGGCGAGACGAACAGGTTGCCGCGCCATGCTCCGGCGAGCGTCTTGGCACCGACCAGCAGCCACATCGCCGCGAGCGCGATCGTCAGCACCGTGCCGACGATACCGAAGAAGCCGAGGTTCAGCGTCGTACCGAGGCGGAAGGTGGCGACGGTGTAGACGCCGAGCGGGAAGGTATAGCCCCACCAGCCAAGGTTGAATGGGACGCCGGCGCGCCAGTAGCGGATGGTGATGAGCGTCGCGAGCGCCAGCCACCACAGGCCGAAACCCCACAGGCAGAGCCCGGCGACGACGCCGATCCCTTGCGCGACGGTACCGACACCGACCAGCCCGTGCGCCGCGAGGATCGCCGGCGCATCCGCCCCAAGCACCAGCATACCCAGCGCCCCGGTGCCGATCGGCCCCAGCGCGAGCCAGGAGGATGCCGCCATGCTCTCGTGCGGGAGCTTGTGGAGCGCCATGCGCAGGATCAGAATAGCGAGGATGCCAAACGCGACCGGCACCGAATAGGCCCACAGCACATACGAGGTCGCGAGCGTCACGATCTGCGCATGGGGATCGGTCAGATGCGGCGCGAGCAGCCCGCCGCTGGCACCCGCCACTTCCGCTGCGACGACCGGCAGCAGCCATACCGCGGTCATGCCGTCCAGGCTGTGCTCGTGGCGGGTAAACATCAGGTAGGGGATCAACACGCCGCAGGCGAGCGACATGGCGACGTCGATCCACCACAGGACGTGTGCGACCGGCACGATGCCGTTACCGAATCGCGCGATCCCGAAGGCGAGACATCCGTTGATGATCGTCGCCAGGCCCATCGGGATGGTCCCGATGAACATCGACACGGTGTTGTGGCCGAAGATGCGCCGTGCCTCATGCCCGAACATCGCCCAGCGCGCGCCATAGAGACCGGCGAACAGGATGAAGAGCGCGATGTTGAAGAACCACAACACCTCGCCAATCGGTTTGAGCGCGGGGCCGATGCCGGGCACCTGCGGCAGCGCGAGAGCGAGGATGCCGGTGCCCATGGTCGCGGCAAACCAGTTGGGTGTGAACTGGCGGATCATCTCGCGCGGGTGATCGAGCCTGCTTAGCGGCTTGAGGCCGGTCAGGGCCGAAGGTGCGTCGGCAATCATGCGACCTGCTCCTTGATGAGGTCCGTCAGCGCGTCGGCCGCGCGGGTGCGATAGCGTTCCTTGTGGCGCAGCGCGTGGAAGGCGCGATCGGGTAACTCAAGCGCCAGCTCGACCAGATCGCCGGCCTTGAGCGCGCGTGCGACGACCAATCGCGACAACACAGCGACGCCGGCACCGGCCTCGACCGCGGTACGCACCGCCTCGTTGGACGGCAGCGTCATCGCTACCGTCAGCTGGGCCGGATCAAACCCGCGCGTTCGCAGCACCTCCTCGAAGGTCGAGCGCGTGCCCGAACCCTGCTCGCGGACGATCCAGCGTGCAGCGCGAAGCCAGTCCTCGTCGACACGCTCGGCGTCCCTGCGTCCGACCAGCACCATCGGATCGCGTCCGACTTCCCAATGCGCCAGCGCTGGTTCGTCCACTTCGCCTTCAACGAAACCGAGTTCCGCCGCTCCGCTAAGGACCTGCGCTGCCGCGCCTTCGGTGTTGTCGATCGCCAGCTCGACCGCGATCTGCGGGTGGCGCTCGTGGAAGGCGGCAAGCCTTGCGGGCAACCAGTAGCTTGCGATCGTCTGGCTGGCGACGATCCGCAACGAACCACGGGCAAGCCCGGCATAGTCCGCCAGCATCGTCTCGGCATGCGCTGCCCGCCCCAGCACCGCGCGCGCTTCCTCCAGAAAGCCGCGGCCCGCTTCGGTCAGCTCGATGCCACGCCCGACGCGGTGAAACAGAGGAACCCCGTAGCGCGCTTCGAGGGCCGCGACCGCGCCGGAGGCAGCGGACTGCGTGACGTTCAGCACCTCTGCTGCCTTGGTGACGTGTTCGCGCTCGGCGACACCGACGAATATTCTGAGTTGCTCCAGGGTCATGCAGCTTATATCGCGCAATCTTATCGATACGACCAACCGTTTGATCCGTTTATTTCAATCTGGATATCGGAACGATCGGTAATCCTTCGTCTGCGATAGTCTTGAAGGCTTGAAGCGATCCGCGCGCTTGCGGCGTTGGTTCGTCCATGACTGATATGATTGAGCGCAAATCCGATCCCTACAACGCCGAGCCGACGCCCGGCGCGCTGATCGAGCGGTTCCTGACGCCGCAGGCGCTGTTCTACGTGCGCAGCCATGGTGCAGTGCCCGATCTGCCTGCCGATCACCGGATCGAAGTGAGCGGGACGGGCATGGCGAGCCGCTCCTTCTCGGTGGAGGAACTGAAAAGCGCGTTGGCCACGCGAACGGTGACGGCAGTTCTCCAGTGCGCCGGCAACCGGCGCACGGATCTCCAGCAGGTCGCTAAAACGTCCGGCGACCCCTGGGACGTGGGCGCGATCGGCAATGCGGAATGGACCGGCGTACGACTGTCCGACGTACTGGATGCCGTCGGTGCGCCGAATGCGTCCGACCTGTTCGTGGCGTTCACCGGCGCGGACGAGGTGGACGTCGAAGGCGAGGAAGCATTGTTCGGGGTCTCGATCGCCATGGACAAGGCGCGGCAACCCGACGTCCTTATTGCCTGGGCGATGAACGGCGAGCCGCTGACGCCCGAACACGGCGCACCGCTCCGCATGGTGGTGCCGGGCTATGCCGGGGTGCGGAGCGCCAAATGGCTGACACGGATCGAGGTGCGCGAGACGCCATCCGACGCACCGATCCAGGCGCACGACTACAAGCTCTTTCCTGCCGATGTGACGAGCGACACCGTCGACTGGAGCCAGGGTCTGACCATCAATGCCATGCCGCTCAACGCCGCGATCTGCGTGCCCGGCTCTGGCGAAAGCCTGCCGGCCGGGGAGGTGCGGATCGAGGGCTATGCCATCGCCTATGATCGCCGCGTCTCTCGGGTCGAAGTGTCGGTAAACGGTGGTCGCGACTGGCAACAGGCGACGTTCACCGATGATCCGGAGGCGCACTGGGGTTGGCGGCGCTGGACCCTCGACGCCACGCTCGCCAAGGGGCGCCAGCACCTTGTCGTGCGCGCCTTCGACGAGACTGGACAGGGTCAGCCCGAGCGGCCGGATACGGTGTGGAACTTCGCCGGCTATCTGTGCACCGCCTGGCATCATGTGCACGTGCTGGTCGAATGATCGAAGCATCAGCGGCATCGGACCTCGGCTTCTGGATCGATGCGATCGGGCGGCTGGTGGTGGCGACCGCGGCTGGGATGGTGCTCGGCTGGGAACGCTCGCGCGAGAACCGGCAGATCATGGGATTGCGAACGCTGGGTCTGGTCGGTCTGGCGAGCTGCATCGCCGTGCAGGCGATCGTGCACAGTGGCTTGCCGAACGTAAACGCCGATGCCGCAGGACGGGCGATGCAGGGCATTCTGTCCGGCGTCGGCTTCATCGGTGCCGGCGCGGTGCTGCGGGTCGGCCAGGGTCAGGAAGTGCATGGATTGGCGACCGCCGCGTGCATCTGGGTCACGGCCACGATCGGCGCGGCAGCAGGGTTGGCGGTGTGGCCGCTCATCATCGGCGGGTTGAGCCTTGCGATGCTCGTACTGTTCGCGGGCGCTCCGCTCGAACGTCGCATTCGCGAGCGGGCCAGGCTGACTCCGGCAGAGGCCGACCGGAAGGATGCCGAGCGCAAGCCGTGATCCCGCTGGTCCGCCCAGTGCCTGTCGGCGCTAAGAAGCGGCCAGGCGCTATCAGGAGACAAGCCCCGCATCGGCCTGGCGCCGGACCTCATCGGCGATCGGATGCAGCTCGGCAGCGGGTCGCTCGCCCACTACACTATAGCCGATCCCGTCGACAGCCCATGTGACCCGGCCCATGGTCCCGCTGGACGTGCTGGTCATGCTTGCGCTCTTGTCGATCTGCATGGGCCTCGTCAGCACCGCGAGCTTCGACGCCTGCGGTCCATCGTAGAGGAGCAGTGCCGCAGGACCGTGGGGCGTCGCGACCAGCCGCCCCCCACCATAGCGATATCCCGCCGTGCTGAGGTCCGGGATCGTGACGCGCTCACCCAATCGAGCGGAGGTCCATCGGATCAGCATGGCGCGCTGGTCGGGGCCGATCTCCGCCGGTCGTATCCGGTCGGCGGCATAGACACGGAAATTGTCACTCGCCTCGTTGGCCAGCGCCGCGATACCCGCGCGGGGTTCGCCACTCCAACGCGCGCTCGACCAGCCCCCGCCAAACCCGACCGTCAACAGAAGCGACGCGGCGATGGCGAGTTGCCAACGCGGTTGGCGTTGCCGTCCCCTGATGGCTGCAACCCGCATCGTCGCCGGGATAGGTTCATCCGCGATCGGGGCGAACAGGGATGCAAGGGCTCGCGCCTGCTCCGCCTGCTCCCGCAAACGGGCATGCATGTCCGGCTGGCTTTCAAGGTAGGCGTCGACCAGGCGCTGCCGCTCGGGCGACAGCCTTCCATCGATCCACGCGGCCAGATCGTCTTCTCCGATCGGGCTGGTCATCGCACACTCCTCAATCGCGGCCGTTCACCCTCTCGGATGAGTGTCGCCAGACGGTCGCGCCCCCGCGATATGCGCGACATCACCGTTCCCAGCGGCACGCCGACGACGGCAGCGACTTCCCCATATGACAGACCTTCGACGGAAAGGAGGAGCAGCACCGTCCGCTGCTCCTCGGGCAACGCATCAAGTGCGCGCAACAGGTCTCGGTGGTACAGGCCTGCGTCCTGATCGGCCGGGCGGCCGAGCGCAGCGTCGTCCACGAGGTGGAGCGGAACCGCCGTACCTCGCCGGCTATGCTGCCGCTGATGGTCGACCAACAGATTGTGCAGGATCGCATAGACCCAGGGGCGAACCTCCGTCCCGCGTCGTTGCCGCCAGCGCCCGACCGCGCGCTCAAGGCAATCCTGCACCAGGTCATCCGCCATCGCCTGATCGCGCAACCACGACCGGGCATAACGGCGCAGACCGGGGACCAGGGGCTCGATCGCGGCGGCAAGCGGGTCCATCTCAGTCGCGCTGCACCTGCACGATGCGGCCCGGTGCGCCATTCACTACCTCGGCGACCGCCAGAAAGCGCCGGGGGGCCGCTGCACTGCCCTGAACGATCTGCCGGATCGGACCCGATGCGTTGACGATCGCCGCACCTGCCGGATTGCTCATGAAGTTCGCAAGCGGCTCTACCGCACCGCTGCCGTCCGCGTTGGCGGTGAGCACGAGCATGTAAGGCTTCTTGGGCTGCAAACCGGTAACGGCACTCTGCACGACCTGAATGATGCCCTGGTCGAAGAGGGTAATGCTGCTTGCCGCACCATTGCCGCCAACCGGCCCCATGTTCAGATGCACCGCCTTGCCTGCCGTACCGAGCGGTTGGAGATTGTCGGTGCCGGGGCCTGTCGGAACAGCGTTCGGCACATAGGCGATCGCCTGCGGTGCCTGTCCGACCGGCACGGTGGCAACGACCTTGTTGCCGGCGGTGTCGATCGCGGCAAGTTCATCGGCATTCTCCAGCCCGACATAGATGCGCCGGCCGTCGCCCGATGGCCAGACGCCGTGCGGCATCTTGCCGACCGGGATGGTGGCGACAAGCGCGAAGTCGGACGTGCGGAACACCTTCACCGCGTTTTCCCCGCCCACCGTGACATAGGCGAACTGTCCCTTGACCGTGCGGGCGAAGTTGACGTGATTGGTGATCGGTCCGGTATCCAGCACCTTGAGGATCGCGAAAGGCGGCTTGGCATCGAATGCGACCGTCTTGCCGATGTCCTTCAGCGTGAACCAAACCTGCTTGCCGTCCGGCGTCGCGGCGATGTTGGGACAGAACGGACTCGGCTGCGCCACCTGTCCGACCTGCGCGTGGGTCGAGACATCGAACACGGCCAGCACCGGATTGAATGAGGAACAGACATAGCCGTATCGGCCATCGGGAGAGAAGATCGTCATCCCCGGACCACCGGGCGTCTTGATGCGACCGGTCTCCTTGTACGTCGTGGGGTCGAGCACGGCGATGTAATCCTCGCCGCGTACCGTGACCCACACCTCCTTGCCGTCCGGCGTGAAGAACGCCTCATGCGGACTGCGCCCGACATAGGTCGTGTGCTTGACGGTGTTGGTGGCGGTGTCGATCCACGACACGGCGTTGGATCCGATCGACACGACCGCCAGTGTTTTCCCGTCCGGCGAGAAGCCGAGGCCGTGAACCAGCACCTGCCCCTTGTAGAGCGGGGAAAAATTCATCGGCTGCGGATCGCCGAGCTTGATGACGCCGAGCAACCTGTTGTCGGCCGGGTCCGTTACCGACACCGTGTTGGAGAATTGTTCGGATGCATAGACGCGGTCGCGGTGGCTGACAGGCACGTCCTTGGCGTTCCACGGCGCCTGCTGAGCCATGGCAATGCCCGGTGCGGCGCTCATCAGCAAGGCGGCCGAGAGCAGGAAGGTCCGGATCATGTCAGTGCTCCATATGGCTGTGGTGGTCGCCGCCCTGCGTCGGGGCTGGCGTCGAAGGGGGTAGCGGCTGACCGATCGCCAACTTCATGGCGGCGATCTCCTGCTGCTGATCGATGATGATCTCCTGCGCGATGCGCTTGAGCTGCTCGTTATGGCCGTAGCGCAGCTCTGCCACCGCCATATCAATGGCGCCCTGGTGATGCGGAAGCATCATCGCGACGAAATCGCGGTCGACGTCGCCGGACGGCTTGACCATCATGCCCGCCATCATCCGGTCCATCGCGGCAGATACCATGCTGGCGTAGCCATCGGCGGGGGCGGCCGCGACTGCGCCGGTGAGCATGGCCGAAGCAGTCAGACCCAGCATCCAATTTCGTCTACGCATAAGCCTCCTGCGGATCAGTCTCGAAAGGGTAGACGACGCCCGTCGGGGTTTATTCCATGGGTGAGCCAATTATTGATCCTCAGCAAAACAATCGTCTCATCGTGACCCTGCCGTTGGTTGACCAGGTCGCCGTCGGACAGCATATGCTCGGGCACGGCGATGGATTTCCGCCGGGCCATTCGGCCGAACCGCCCTCGCAAGGGCCGATGATTCCTACCAGGCGCCGTAAGGCAGCAAGGAGGAATCGTGCGCGCGACATTTCGCAATCTCTACGACCAGTTCAACATGGCAGCGTTCATTCGCGATCGCCGCACCCATGCCATGTCGGTGCTGCGGTGGGCTTTGATCCTGGTCCCGATGGCCGCAACGGTGGGAACGCTCTGCGCAGCCTTCCTGTGGAGCCTCGATGCCGTAACCCGGATTCGCTTCGCCTTTCCCTGGCTGCTCTACCTGCTGCCGATCGGCGGGTTCGTGGTCGGACTGCTCTACCATCTGACAGGGCGCTCGGTCGAAGGTGGCAACAATCTTATCGTCGAGCAGATCCACGAACCGGGGGGCGGCGTGCCGCTGCGCATGGCCCCGCTCATTTTCTTCGGCACGGTCGTGACACATCTGTTTGGTGGATCGGCGGGGCGCGAAGGCACCGCCGTGCAATTGGGCGGCAGTCTTTCCGGCGGGTTCGGGCGCGCCCTCAAGCTGGATACGCAAGCAACGCGCATCCTGCTGATGACCGGGATCGCGGCAGGGTTCGGCGCAGTGTTCGGGACGCCGATTGCGGGAGCGGTCTTCGCGCTGGAGGTGCTGGCGATTGGCCGGGTCGAGTATCGCGCGCTGGTGCCGTGCCTGGTCGCGGCACTGGTCGGCGACTGGACCTGTCTTGCCTGGGGCATTCACCACGGTATCTACCAGGTCGATGCGACAGTGCCGGTCGACGCTCTAATCGTCATCAAGGCTGGCGTCGCGGGCGTCGTATTCGGGTTGGTCGGACTAGCTTTTGCGGAGGCCAATCATGCGTTTGGCGGATGGCTGACGCTCATGGTGCCTTATGGCCCACTACGACCCGTCATCGGTGGCGTGGCCGTGATCGCACTGGTCTGGCTGTTCGGAACGCGCGACTATCTCGGCCTTGGCACGCTCGCCGCGACATCGGACGGCCTGACCATCGCCAGCTTCTTTGGTCCCGACACCCATCCACGGAGCTGGGCGCTGAAGCTGCTCTTTACCGTCGTGACCCTGAGCGCTGGCTTCAAGGGCGGAGAGGTGACGCCGCTGTTCTTCATTGGCGCGGCGCTCGGCAATGCGCTCGCGCCCATGTTCGGAGTGCCGACGGGGGTCTTCGCGGCGATCGGCTTCGTTGCGCTGTTCGCGGGTGCTGCCAACACGCCGCTTGCCTGCACGTTCATGGGGATCGAATTGTTCGGGGCGGCCTATGCTGTGCCGATCGCGGTCGCATGCTTCGTCGCCTACCTTTGCTCGGGTCATAACGGCATTTATCTGTCGCAGCGCGTCGCAGTCCCCAAGGTGCCTGCTGCGCACCTCACACCCGGTGCGACCCTGCGTGATGCCCGCACGCACCGTGCTTCCCGCCGACGCTCGCGCGTCTGATCCTGCTTCCTATCGAAAGGCCCGTTATGCCTGATCGTTTCACCGTCCAGCACCGCGAGGTTGGAATGCTGCGCATCTATTTGAAGCCGTCTGACAAGGTCGGCCCACGTCGCTTCTGGGGTGCGACCTTTCTATCGCGAGCTGATCCGCACCGCGAAGGCGGACGGCATCATCAACGCCGTCGCGCAGAACATGCATTACGGCTTCAGCAATCGCGGCCCGGCGGCATTCAACCGTTCCGATCCTGAAAGCTGACTGGCAGGAAAGTCCCCATGAGAAGTCCGTCAGCCGGGGCCATGACCAGCCGGTCGGCTTCCGACCCAAAGGCAGACGTAGCGGTGGCAAGTTGCCGGTCTTGGAAGCTGACGTTCTGAACCGGGGTTCTGGCACACGCAAATCCCTGGAAACCGTGGTTGCGTCTGCAGCTTCAAAACCGACCGGTTCTGACACCGTTGGCGGTTAATGTTGCACGCCATCGCCCTCAACCAAGCCGTCCTGATACGCACTGTGAAAACTCTCGATCTTTGAGCGAAATTCAGTCGCAGACTAACTCCTGAGGCGCAGCGCATCGACCAGCAAACGGAACGCCAAGGAGTTTTGTCGTCGGCTCGGATAATACAGGTGATAGCCCGAGAACGGCGGACACCAGTCAGCCAGCACGCGCACCAGCCTGCCGGAGGCAAGATCATCCTGAACCTGGTCAACGGGAATGGACGCCAGACCGTGACCGGCAAGGGCGGCCTTGCGGATCAGGCCTGAGGTATTGAACGTGAACTGGCCATCAACACGCACGTTGATCTGTCGTCCATCCTTCTCGAACTCCCACGCGTAGAGGGCTCCTGCGGAAACCAGGCGCAGGTTGATGCAGTTGTGACCAACAAGGTCCTGAGGGCTTTCGGGCAAGCCGCGTGCTTCGAGATAGGCGGGCGTTCCGACGACGGCCATCTCAAGATCAGGGCCGATGCGAACTGCGATCATATCCTTCTCGATCGCTTCGCCGATCCGCACGCCGGCATCGTACCGCTCGGTCACGATATTCGACAGGCCGACGTCGATCACGATCTCCAGTGTGATGTCGGGATATGAGTTGGCGATCTTCTCCATCGCGGGCCACAAAAGGGTTTCCGCTGCATGCTCGGTGGACGTTATGCGGAAATGGCCGGCCGGCTTATCGCGCAGCTCGCCCAGCTCCGCCAATCCCGCCTCGATCCCATCCAGATGGTTTCCCACCGTGGCAAGCAGCCGATCACCGGCTTCTGTCGGCACCACGCTCCTTGTGGTGCGCGTCAGCAGGCGAACGCCGATACGCTCTTCAAGCGCCCGGAGGGTATGGCTTAGTGCGGATTGTGAAACGCCGAGTTGAGCAGCCGCCCGCGTGAAACTGCGCTCCCGTGCGACCGCAACGAACGCGACCAGATCGTTCAGGTTTTCACGCGCCATAAACGGGCCGCGTATCGGGAGGCCTGATGTGTGATAGCACGAGTTTCATGAGCAATGCTCATATCCTCTTGCGTGCTTTCATGTCTAATCCTGATAGGTCCGAAAGGCTACTTCATATCCATCGAACAGCATGGATGAGCCCGTCACGGGCCGGAAAGCGATCATGATGAAAACCCGCATTCTTGGAAGCAACGGACCCGAAGTCTCGGCGATCGGTCTGGGTTGTATGGGCCTGACCTTCGGCTACGGCCCGGCGACCGATACGTCGGACGCGGTAGCGTTGATCCGCGCCGCCTATGACCGCGGCATCACCTTTTTCGACAGCGCGGAGGCCTATGGTACCGCCAACGAGGAGATGGTCGGCGAAGCGGTGCAGCCGTTCCGCGACAAGGTGGTGATTGCAACGAAGTTCGGCTTCAAGGACGGAAGTTCGGCTGCCGGCCTCGATAGCAGTCCGGCCCGCATTCGCCTTGTCGCCGAGCAGTCGCTCAAGCGCCTCAAGACGGACGTGATCGACCTGTTCTATCAGCACCGCGTCGATCCGAACGTGCCGATGGAGGATGTCGCCGGTACGGTGAAGGACCTCATCGCCGAGGGTAAGGTCCGGCACTTCGGCTTGTCCGAAGCCGGCATCGCCAACATCCGCCGCGCCCATGCAGTGCAGCCGGTCGCGGCGCTGCAAAGCGAGTATTCGATGTTCAGCCGTGAGCTGGAGGATGAGTTCTTCCCGGTTCTCGACGAGCTGGGCATCGGCCTCGTGCCTTTCAGCCCGCTCGGCAAGGGCTTCCTGACCGGCAAGATCGACACCGCGACCAAGTTCGCGGAGGGCGACATCCGCAACAACCTGCCCCGCTTCCAGGACGAAGCTCGGGAGGCCAACGCCAACCTGGTCAAGCGCATCGGCGAGATTGCCGATGCGAAAGCCGCGACGCCAGCGCAGGTCGCGCTCGGCTGGCTCCTTGCGCAGAAGCCCTGGATCGTGCCGATCCCCGGCACCACGAAGAAGCACCGCATGGAAGAGAATGCGGGCGGTGCGGACGTCGATCTGACCGCGGACGATCTGAAGTCCCTGGGCGATCTGCTGGCGCAGGTCCCGGTGACGGGCGACCGCTACACGCCCGCCATGCAGGCGACGATCGACCGCTAAGCGCATCCGGGCGGCGCGCCTCGCGCCGCCCGCTTCCCAAACGTCTCACAAGGACATTGCATCATGAACACCCCCGTATTGGAGGGCCGGATCGCGCTCGTCACCGGCGGATCGAAGGGCATCGGCTTCGGCTCGGCCCAGCGCCTGATCGAGGAAGGCGCGTTCGTCTACATCACTGGCCGCGGCAAGGACGCGCTAGACGCAGCCGTAGCCCGGCTCGGCAGCTCGGCCGTTGGGATCGAGGCGGACGCCTCTAGCAAGGCCGACATGACCGCAGTCGCCGAACGGATCAAGCAGCAGCACGGCAAGCTCGACATCCTGTTCGCTAACGCCGGCCTCGGCCATGCCACGCCGTTTCCCGACCTGACCGAGGCGCAGATCGACAAGGAATTCGGCGTAAATTTCAAGGGCGTAATCCTGACCGTCCAGTCGATGCTCGGCGTGCTGAGCCACGGCGCGTCGGTGATCCTCAATGCCTCGATCACCGCCGACATGGGTCTGCCCGGCTTCGGGGTTTACGCCGCCACCAAGGCCGCGGTCCGCTCGCTGGCGCGGAGCTGGACAACGGACCTCAAGGACCGCGACATCAGGGTCAACACGATCAGCCCCGGCGTCGTGCCCACCGAAGGATATAGCGACGAGCAGGGCATGACCCAGGCGGACGTCGATGCGTATGTCGAGCGCGTGTCGAAGGAGATCCCGGCCGGCCGGGTTGGCACCTCTCGCGAAATGGGTGACGCCCTGGTCTTCCTGGCATCCGACGCCAGCAAGTATGTGCGCGGCATCGATCTCGTGGTCGATGGCGGCATGACCCGCGTCTACGCGGGCAAGGCCTGATGTCTGAATCAGCAGCGAAAGGTCGATCAATGACGACGAGTAAACAGGACGAGATTCACATCGTCTGCACGGTACACGCCCAGCCCCAGCATCGTGATCGCGTCGGCGAACTGCTCCTGGAGCTTGTCGAACCGGCGCGAGAGGAAGCCGGCTGCCTCTACTATGATCTCTATCAGGAGCGGGACCGCCCCGACACGTTCGTGCTTCTCGACGGTTGGGCTTCGGACGCCTCGCTGGCCTCGCATGCCGTCCATCCTAACGTCACGCGCGTTGTCGATCAGCTCCTGCCGCTGCTCTTATCGCCGTTGGAGCATCTACATAGCCGCAGGATGTCTGACCCGGCCTAGCCGTTCACGCCCGCCTCCACATCCGCTTGATCCTCGCCAATTCGCCCAATTTGCGAAGCGAGGCGCTAACGGTGGTAAGAAAGAAGTGTCGAAACCAACCGGTTTTGGAACCATGTCCTAATCGTCAGTTGGCGGGGTGGGGCGTACTGGTCTTGAAAGGCCACGAAGGCGACGCTGGCGATTTTGGCGCGACGCTTCCTTGACGGCTTGGGGGTCATCCAAATCAATCATGCTGCTGGTCCTCGGGAAAGGCCGGCGCGCGAGTTGCGCCTAATATCCTGTTCCGAGCCGGAAGGCGTTGCGGGTCTAGTTTCGCTGAAATGGTCGGGTTGGCTGCCGCTTCATATATCTGCTAAGCTGGATATATGGAAAACGGTTCGGCTATCTCCACATTGGGCGCGCTTGCGCAAAGCACGCGGCTCGATGTGTTCCGCCTGCTGGTGCGCCATGAACCGGACGGCCTCGCTGCCGGCGATGTCGCCCGCCAGCTCGACGTGCCGCAGAACACCATGTCAGCGCACTTGGGCATTCTCGCCCGCGCCGGCCTAGTCCGTTCCGAACGGCATAGCCGTTCGATTATCTACCGCGCCGATCTGGACGGGCTGCGCGGGCTGATGCTGTTCCTCGTTAAGGATTGCTGCGCCGGTTCGCCTGAACTGTGCGCGCCGCTCCTGGCCGAACTCACCCCCTGCTGCTGAAAGGACGCCCCGTGGCCGTCGATATCGTAATCTATCACAACCCCGAGTGTGGCACGTCCCGCAACACGCTGGCGATGATCCGCAATGCTGGCATCGAGCCGCACGTTGTCGAATATCTGAAGACGCCGCCCTCGCGCGCGTTGCTGGTCGAGCTGATCGATCGCGCCGGGATCACGCCCCGCGATCTGCTGCGCGAGAAGGGGACGCCCTACGAGGAGCTGGGCCTTGGTGACGATGCGCTGTCAGACGACGCGCTGGTGGACGCGATGATGGCGCATCCGGTCCTCATCAACCGGCCTCTGGTCGTCTCGCCGCTCGGCGTGAAGCTGTGCCGTCCGTCCGAAGCAGTCCTCGATCTGTTGCCAGAGCCGCAGCAAGGTGCGTTCGCCAAGGAAGACGGTGAAAAGGTCGTGGACGCGTCGGGTCAGCGCCTCGCCTGATGCTGCTCGCGCTCGCTATCTTCGTTGCCACGATCGCGCTCGTCATATGGCAACCCAAGGGCTTGGGCATTGGCTGGAGCGCGCTGGGCGGGGCGGCTGTAGCGCTACTCGTCGGGGTCGTTTCGCTCTCCGACGTGCCGGTAGTGTGGGGCATCGTCTGGAACGCGACCGCGACGTTCGTCGCGATCATCATCGTTAGCCTGTTGCTCGATGAAGCCGGGTTCTTCGAATGGGCAGCGCTCCACGTCGCACGCTGGGGTCGGGGGCATGGTCGCCAGCTGTTCGTGCTGATCGTCCTGCTCGGCGCGGCGGTGTCGGCGCTGTTCGCCAATGATGGCGCGGCCCTGATCCTGACGCCGATCGTCATCGCGATGCTGCGGGCGCTGGGATACAAGGACAAGGCCACATTGGCGTTCGTCATGGCGGCGGGGTTCATTGCCGATACCGCCAGCCTGCCGCTGGTCGTCTCCAACCTCGTCAACATCGTGTCGGCCGACTTCTTCCGGATCGGCTTTGCCGATTATGCCTCGGTGATGGTGCCGGTCGATCTGGCGTCGATCGCCGCGACGCTGGTCGTGCTGCTGCTGTTCTTCCGGCGCGACATACCGGCGAGCTATGACGTGGCGCAGCTCCGCGCACCCGCTGATGCGATCCGCGATCCTGCCACGTTTAAGGCGGGCTGGGTCGTCCTCGCCTTGCTGCTCGCCGGCTTCTTCCTGCTCGAACCTATCGGCGTGCCGGTCAGCGCCGTCGCTGCTGCCGGTGCCGTTCTCCTGCTCGTCATCGCCGCGCGCGGCCATGTCATCCAGACGCGCAAGGTGCTGGTCGGCGCGCCGTGGCAAGTCGTGATCTTCTCGCTCGGCATGTACCTGGTCGTCTACGGCCTGCGGAATGCTGGCCTGACCGATCATCTTGCCGGTCTGCTCGATCGCACCGCGCAAGGCGGCGTATGGGGGGCGGCATTCGGCACCGGGATTATCGCCGCGCTGCTGTCGTCGGTGATGAACAATATGCCAACCGTCCTGGTGGGGGCGCTGTCGATCGACGCGACGCACGCCACGGGCGCGATCAAGGAAGCGATGATCTACGCCAACGTCATCGGTTGCGACCTTGGGCCGAAGATCACGCCGATCGGCTCGCTCGCGACGCTGCTGTGGCTGCACGTCCTCGGGCAGAAAGGCATCCGGATCGGCTGGGGCTATTACTTCAAGGTCGGCGCAACGCTCACCATCCCGGTGCTGCTGGTGACGCTCGCCGCACTCGCGATAAGGCTTAGTCTGTAATGCCGTTGCGCACGCTCTCGGATCCCGATCATCTGCCTGCCCTTGATCGGCGCTATGCACTCGATCGTCCCGCCCTTGGGTTGGGGGCCGGTAATCCTCCCCCGCGCATCCTGCTGCTCTATGGCTCCTTGCGGGAACGGTCCTATTCGCGCCTGTGCGTTGAGGAAGCGGCCCGCCTGCTGCAATTTTTCGGCTGCGAAACGCGTATTTTTGACCCCGCCACGCTGCCGTTGCCCGATCAGGTGACGGGGGACGATCACCCGGCCGTCCGCGAATTGCGGGAACTGTCGATGTGGTCGGAGGGGCATGTGTGGTGCAGCCCAGAGCGGCACGGCCAGATTACCGGCATCATGAAGCTACAAGTCGATCACCTGCCGCTCTCGATAGGTGGAATGCGACCGACACAGGGCCGCACGCTTGCGGTCATGCAGGTGTCGGCCGGTTCGCAGTCGTTCAACAGCGTCAACACGCTGCGCGTCCTCGGCCGCTGGATGCGAATGGTGACGATCCCGAACCAGTCGAGCGTCGCCAAGGCCTTTCAGGAGTTCGATGAAGCGGGGCGCATGAAGCCATCCAGCTATTACGATCGGATCGTTGATGTGATGGAGGAGCTGGTGCGGTTCACGGTGCTGCTTCGGCCGCACGCGGCCCAGCTCGTTGATCGCTACTCGGAACGAAAGGAAGCCGGGGTGCCGATCGACCCCACAACCGACCTGTCGAGCATCGCCACGGCTCGGGTATAGTGGTCACAACCGAACGAGACTGTTGAAAAACTCGGCGAGCAGGCAGTGCGGCCACCTCACGTGTAATATGATTGCTTGCCGTTGGTCTCTTTTACACAAGATGTTGTGACAGTCGGGGCTATACGAAAATAATATTCCTCGAACCAGCGCCCCTTCCAAGCCAAAGCGACTTTTTCAACAGCCTCGAACGGTTGTGACACCACGTACCGACGGCTTTCGACCGTTTTAATCCTGAAAGCTGACTGACAGGAAAGTCCCAATTTAAGACGTTGCGGGTCACGTGAACGAAGGGTGAGTTCTAGAGCCACGACGGAGGCCGCTACCCTCTCTCGGAATCCCGTTACTGCCCTTCCGCGCTGATGCTTTCTTGCTCCGGCGCTGGAAGGTGGCGGTAGAGTGTTGGAACTGAGACCCCGATCGCGGGGGCGATCTCACGCATCGGCATCCCGGACGCCAAGAGTTTGCGAGCAGCCGCGAGCCGGTTGGGCGTCATCACCGTCTTCCGGCCGCCCACCCTCCCCTCCCGCCGCGCCACCGCGAGGGCGGCTGTCGTGCGTTCGCGGTTAAGGTCGCGCTCCATTTCAGCCATGGCAGCCATAATGTGGAAGACGAGCTTGCCGGCAGTGCCGGCCGTGTCGATGCCGTCGGTCAGCGATCGGAACCCGATGCCGCGCTTCGCCAGATCAGCGGCCAGGTCGACCAACCCCTTCATCGTTCGGCCCAAGCGGTCGAGCTTCCACACGACCAACACGTCGCCGGGTCGGGCATGGGAGAGCGCGTCTGCCAAGCCGACGCGGTTCGCCTTCGCACCGCTCGCCTTGTCGCTGAAGGTCCGTTCGCAACCTGCCTCGCGCAACGCATGGAGCTGCGGTGTCAGATCTTGTTCCGCTGTCGAGACCCGGGCGTAGCCGATCAGCATGAAGCGTTCTCAAAACTCATTTCTTGTGCCTAGCACGGGTCCCCGCAATCGAGAATGTGTTTTGATACGTCCGTGACCGCTGCTAGACGTTCTCATATGATGGCGCGTCAAAATCGATCATTTGTGAGAGAACGCCGTGCCGTCGTTGCCAGCCCTCACGCAGGTCCGCGATAGCCCGAACGCAAGCGCTGCTCCGTGGGAATAGAAGGGTAGAGCGAGACGCGCGACAGCTACTGGCCGCCGCACGCGGCGGCGATGGATCCCGATGACGTTGTGCGCGTCAAGACACGGGACTTCCGTTCAGCCATGGCTGAGCTGCCGCGTCATCAGCGCGTGATCATCTCGCTTTCCGTCCACATCCTGCGCGCCGCGATGGCGCGGTCGGGCGAGGCACGGGTGGACGTCGTCGAGGTGCGGCTCGCGCTGCGTTGTCTCCTGCCCCATTGCGCGGAGCGGTGGCCACTGGAGCTGTTCTGGGGTTCGACCGCTCAAGAGAATGAGATTGGACGGGCGCCGGGGACCACTGCGGCGTTCAACGGGATTATCCGGCAGCTGCGGCTCGCCGGGCGCTACGTCGACTAGGCGCCGCTCGCGGCCCGTTTCCGTGATGGATGCAGCTGTCGAAACGCGCCGGGCATGGTATGTTCCGCGTGATGAACGTCGTGGCACCCTTGAAAGCAGACGTCACCGTGGTCCCGAGCGGTGCCGCGTCCTCGGTCGATTTCGTCGTCGTCGATGTCGAGACCGCGTGTTCGCGCGTCAGCAGCATCTGCCAGATCGGCATCGTAGGCTTCCGCAATGGCTGCGAGGTCTTCACCTACGAGACACTCGTCGACCCTTGCGACGAGTTCTCGCCCTTCAACACGCGTATCCACGGCATCAGCTGCGATCATGTCCTTGGGCAGCCCACCTTCGGGCACATCCACGCGACCGTCGATGGACACCTCTCCGGCCGCACGACCGTGGCACACTCGTTCTTCGACAAAGGCGCGATTGCAGCGGCATGTCGTGTTCATCGGCGCGAGATGATCGAGACAACGTGGCTCGACAGCGTGCGCGTCGCGAAACGCGCCTGGCCCGAACTTGCCAGCCACCGGCTGAACGTGCTCACCCGTTTCCTGGGTGTTCGACACAAGCATCACGACGCCCTGAGCGACGCACGCGCTGCAGGAATGGTCCTGGTGAAGGCGATCGATCACACCGGCATCGACCTGGCGGGGTGGTTGAAGCCCACGAACCCACGCGGCGGCGCGGCACCGAAAGCGGCTGCGGCTGGACCGCTGAAGGGGCACCGCGTCGCAATCCTCGGCGCGCCGCGCGACGCGTCCCTCGGGCATTGGCTTGCCGAGCTGGGCGCGCGGGTCGTCGCATCAGTCGGTACAACGTCCACGATGCTGGTCATCAGCAGGGATCAGCCGTTCGGAAGGTTTGCTCATGCGAGCGCCCCGTACCGCCGTGCGCAGGAATTGCGGCAAAGTGGCTCGGCGATCGAGATCGTGACCGAAGACGATCTTCGAACGCGATTCTCCCTTGATGCGCCGGTTGCGGCGTACATGGTGGCCTGATGACCTCCGATAGAAGCACCGTCGCGTTCATCGTCGACCAGCTGTCGGCGGCAGGCGATGTCTCGGCCAAGCCGATGTTCGGGGAGTACGACCTCTATTGCGACGGCAAGATGTTCGGGATGATCTGCGACGGCCAGCTCTTCATCAAGCCGACTGCCGGCGGACGGACGCTGGCGGCGGATCTCGAGGAAGCGCCCCCCTACCCCGGCGCGAAGCCCTGCCTGCTCGTCGATCCGGATCGTTGGGATGACAGCGACTGGCTCGCAGGGCTCGTCCGAAGCACAATCGCCGAGCTGCCGCTTCCAAAGCCAAAGGCGCGAAAACCGAAGTCGGCGTCATAGGGCACGGCGGTTCTGCGCGACGACCTCACCGCAGCTGGCTGTCCTTGCTGCCGCGCCGGTTAAATGCGGACCGAGCAGGCCGGCTGTCGCGCTGGGACTGGCACTGAACACAGGTCCGGACGCCCGCCAGCGCTTGACGGCGGGCGTCGGGGATCTCCTCGCCGCACTCCTGGCAGTGCGTTTCACTCTCGCCTCCGGGAAGGCGTGATCGCGCGAACAGGACGGCGTCGGTCACCGTGTCGTCGATCTGATCCTGGATAGCGCCGTCTCGCGTCCACCCGCCCGCCATTTTACTCACCCATCCTACTCTCGAGACATCCTAGATGGGACATGGCGGACGACATTCTAGGCGCCGTCGATGCGCCCGAGTGACCGTAGCGACGTTGATTGCTCAACGTTCCTATGTGCGAGGCTGTGATGAAGACCGTGACGCTACCCAGCGGCGAGAAGGTGCCGGCGCTTGGCCAGGGCAGCTGGATGATGGGCGAGCGCCGCGAGCGCCGTTCAGACGAGATCGCAGCGCTCCGTGCGGGGGTCGAATGCGGCATGACGCTGATCGACACCGCCGAGATGTATGGCGACGGTGCAGCCGAAACCCTGATCGGCGAAGCGCTCGGCGACGTGCGCGACCACCTGTTCCTTGTCAGCAAGGCCTACCCGCAGAATGCGTCACGCAAACATCTGGCCGGCGCGTGCGAGGCGAGCTTGAAACGGCTCGGCACCGACCATCTCGATTTGTATCTGCTCCACTGGCGCGGGTCGGTGCCGCTCGCCGAGACCGCAGAGGCGATGGAGGCCCTGAAATCCGCGGGCAAGATCCGCTACTGGGGCGTCAGCAACCTCGACACCGATGACATGGAAGAGCTTGTTGCGGCGGACGGCGGCGCCTGCGCGACCGACCAGATCCTCTACAATCTCACGCGACGGGGAGCCGAACACGATTTGCTGCCCTGGCTTGGCGATCACGACATGCCAGCCATGGCGTACAGCCCGGTCGAACAGGGACGCCTTCTTGCCGATCGCACCCTTGCTACGATCGCGAGCAACATCGGCGCGACGTCGGCGCAGGTGGCGCTCGCCTGGGCGATGCGCCGCGACGGCGTCATCGCCATTCCGAAGGCAGGTTCAATCGATCATGTGCGGGAGAACCGCGCGGCGGCCGATCTGATCCTTTCGGACGCTGATCTTGCAACACTCGACGCAGCGTTCCCGCGCCCCCGCACGCGTCGCCCGCTCGAGATGCTCTGAGCCTTCCGCGATGACTATCTTCTTCACCGCCGACACGCACTTCGGTGATCATCGCACGATCAACATCCACCGCCGACCGTTCGCCAGTGTGGCGGCAATGGACGAGGCGATCGTTGCCGGCTGGAACGAAACCGTCGGCCCTGACGACGAGGTTTGGCACCTCGGTGACGTCGCACGTCGTTCGGCAGACGTGGCGGCCTTGCTGGCTCGGCTCAACGGCATCAAGCACCTCGTTCGGGGCAACAATGACGATCCCGCAACCGGCGATGCGACAGGCTGGGCGAGCGTTCAGGACTATGCAGAACTGACGCAAGACGGCGTGTTGCTGGTGCTCTGTCACTACCCATTCAGGAGCTGGAACGGACAGCATCGCCGCTCCATCAACCTGCACGGCCATAGTCATGACAAGCTGAAGCCCTTGCTGCGCCAGTTCGACGTCGGCGTAGATGCCCGTGGCTTTCGGCCGACGACACTCACCGCACTCCTCGGCGGAGTTTCGAGCAGCGAGCCTGGCGAGAGCTCCCCTCGCCTGCTCCCGTGACAGCCTCAAGCGAGACGGTAGGGTGACCGCAAAGGACTATCCGGTCACACCCGATGGACGCTACTTCGTCGTCCGGGGGCGCCTGTGGCGGCGATCAAACCCCTGCCTGCCAGAGCCCCAGCGCGCAGCCTTGGTCGGCGAACTCATGGGGGCGAGACGCGCCATAGGGATTGCGCTGCGCGCGGGCGACAAGGCGCGCCTTGCCGAGGCCCGCGCGCAGGTCGACCAAGCCAAGGTGGCGCTGGGCGAGCGCGGGCCCGTATGGTGGCAGGATGGGACGCCTGACCTTAATCGGCACATGGTCGCCAACACACCTTATGCAGACTGGCTGAGAGAACAGGACCGCGCGCCGTGATGAACCCGCTCCCCGAACTGCCCCCTGGCGCCTTCACGAAGCAGGATACCGGTGATGATCTCGCTTTCTATGCCCCTCCGAGGCTGGTCACGCACATCGACGAGGGTGCAGTCGCCTCGCTCACCGCACACTATCGAGGTCTGTTGCCCGAGAACAAGCCGGTACTCGACATCATGTCGAGTTGGGTCAGCCACCTGCCGCCCGACCGGACCTACGCTCCTGTCGTCGGACATGGCATGAACGCCGAAGAGCTTGCCGCCAATCCACGCCTTGACCGCTGGTTCGTGCAGGATCTGAATCGCGACGCCACGCTGCCGCTGGACGACCGATCCTTCGAGGGTGCCCTCTGCTGCGTCGGTGCCCAATATCTTCAGCAGCCGGTCGCTGTATTCACCGAAGTGCGCAGGGTACTGGTGCCGGAAGCCCCGCTCATCGTCAGCTTCTCAAATCGGTGTTTCCCGACAAAGGCAGTTGCCATCTGGCGGTCGCTCGACATCACCGGACACGCCGCGCTGGTCCGGCTCTACCTTGAGCGCGCAGGGTTCCGCCACATAACAGCGGACGTCCTCGCCGACGGCCGTGCAAGTGATCCGTTGATCGCGGTCACTGGTCACGCCTGACAACTGTGAGCGCCTAACCGGCGCTTGGGAAAAGAGCCGCGACCTCCTGGATTATTCACCACCCGCGGAGGATCCCGGTCAAAGACAAACTGTCCGCCGGCGGTGCTACACGTCCACGACCTCGCGGGGTGAGGCGATGCGAGCCCGACGGTTAGCGACTCTTCCGTTGCTGCCGTTCCTCATGATCCGCTGTGATCTCCAGGTCCCTCGCGAGCTGCTCCAGGGCGCGGCGAGCGCCAAGGCGCTCAAGCCCGTCCCGATGATCGACAGACCGCGGCGGGGTGCTTCGCGCTCGCGCCAGTCTCGCGGCGGCCCTGAGTGTTTCTGAATCCACGACCGCCGATCCTCCGATCGCTGCTTACAGAACCTCTACGGCAGCATAGCATCATTGCGGGCGAAGTATCGCTTCGCATAGCGTCGGACTCCCGGACCCGGGGCATGTCCGAAGCCCCTAATGCACGTTGGCGCTGACCAGCTCGTCCAGAGCAGACCCAACGGTTCCCCATCGTCGCATGCCCCGCCAATCCCGTTTCCGATGCAGGTCCCGCATATAATTGTCAGCCCATGCAACTGCGTCATGTGCGCCCAGATCGGTGAGCAGTTCAGCCGCAATCGCCCACGCTTCCTGCTGATCACCATGGTCCGGCACGATCTCGGTCGCTGGATTCCTCGGAGCTCGGCGGTCACGCGGCTCACCAGCCGTCGATCGGAAATGCGCGGAGATCGAGTCTGTGCTGGCGACGTTCCGCAGAGTGCTGCGGTCGAGCTTTCTTCTCGGCATGATCAATCGTCCGGCGGTAGTTCGTCGGGCCAGAAATCGACCTCTTCGGTCGTGACTTCGGCGTGCCGCTTCCGGTCGCACCGGGGCAGGACGGGCACTTCTCCGTCGAACCCGATCCTGATCGCTGCTCCCGGCTTTGTCGCCTCCTGGAACACTGCCTGAAGCTCGCGGCCATTGCGTAGCATGCTGCCGATCCACGGCGCGCGATCGGCCGTCAGGTAGCCGATCTGAATATGACGGGCGCTGACGACCGCAATGGCGCTCGGATCAACTGGGTTCTTGGGTTCGGGGACAAGCTCGATCGGCTCACCCGGCACGCAGAGTAGGATCTCGAACCGGCGATTGCTGCCATCGGCATTCGGATGGTTCGCGCCGACGACATGCAGGCTGAGTTGCTTCATAGCCATGTCTCAGTCCACCGCGATCAGCTCAGAGTTCGGCCGAACCATAGCACCCGACCAACGATGTCGATCCGGCCAAGCTCGATGTTCTGCCAGCTCGGATAATCCGGATTGTCGCTCCTGATCGAAATGCCTCGGCCCGATGGATTGCGCGCGAGCCGTTTGACCATCAGGCTGTCGTCGAGCCGCAGCACGTAGATGCCGTCCCGAAGTCGCCCGACGCCGTCCTTTCGGTCCACGAGCACATCGTCGCCATCGGCAAGCGTAGGTGCCATGGAATCACCCTTTACCTGGATGACCGACAGACCATCGGCAGACCCCTTCGTGCGATCGCGGAGCCAACGCGGATCGAAGCCGATCGTCGTGCGACGCGCCTCACCGAAATCGGCAGCGCCATGTCCGGCCGACGCATAGACGTCGAGCACGGGCACTTGTTGCAAGGCCGGCTGCTCCCACTCCTGGGGTCCGCCCAAGACGGCCTCCTTGACGCCAAAGTAAGCGGCGAGAACGCGCCGGTCCTCCTCGTGCAACCGCTTGGGCGTTCCGCGCTTGATGTACTGCTGGATGTACGCATCGTTGCGCCGAAGCATGCGCGACAGGCCCGCATAGTCTTCCTTGCGTTCGTCGATCAGACGCTGGAGCGCTGTGCGGGGATCTTCAATTTGTGCCAGCATCATAGGAATCATCCTAGACAAAACCGGAGAGAGAATGGAACATAACGAGAACGATGTAAAGCGAGTCGGTGGCGATGGAGAACGAACTGCTGCAGAAAGTGGAGGAATACCTCACCCACGCGGGCCTCAGCCCAACCCGCTTCGGCCGTATCGTCGTGCACGATCCCCGCTTCGTGTTCGACCTGCGCGCAGGAAGACGTCCTAGGCGAAAGGTCTATGGCAAGGTGACCGCCTACCTTGTCGCCCACGGCGCCTGATGACCGCCCGCCGCCCCGGATCATCGGACGCCACCGAAAGACCAGGCAGCAAGGACTCGTGCGACATAGGCTGGCGTCTCGCTGTTAGCCGGCACGCCGCGCGAGCGCAGGACCGCCCCCGGACCTGCATTGTAGGCGGCAAGCGCAAGTTTGATCGACCCAAAGCGGTCGAGCATCGCTCGCAGGTACCGCGCACCGCCATCGACATTGGCGCGCGCGTCGAAGGGGTTGAGGACGCCGAGCGCGCGCGCTGTCGCGGGCATCAGCTGCGACAGCCCCATTGCCCCGGCCCGGCTGATCGCACCCGGCTGGAATGCGGATTCAACCTCGACCAGAGCCTCAAGTAGCCCAAGCGGCAGTGCGTGGCGCATCTCGGCTGCACGGATGAAGGCCAGCACATGGGTACGGGCCTGGTTCGTCAACGAGGGGCGCGACTTCATGCGAACCACGGCCGGGCTGTCTTGGCGGACGGGAAGCAATGGCTGGGGCCCGGCCACCTTGTGCTCGACGAGCTTGAAAACCGGTGGTGCGAAAATTTCCACGTCGACGCTGTTTTCAATCGGCGCCTCGGCCAGGGGTGGAACCTGCTCGGCGAGCGCTGGCGGGCTGACCAAGAAGAGCGTGAACCCGCTCACGCTGAAAGTAAGGGATCGGATCATCGTGTCCTCGCATGGCTCTTCCCTTCCTCCTCGAATCGGAACATAGTGCGAACATGCTGCTGTAGGAAAGCAGCGAAGCAGCCCTGGAGAGGAGGCGGCGGCCGGGGCTTGCACACGAAGATGCGAGACGCCGATGAGCTACCATAACCTTCACTTTGCGGTCGCAGCCGACAGCGGACGTGCCATCGTCGAGTCGCTCGGCGGACGATGGGGACCGACCGGCGGCATGTGCCGCTGCCCAGCGCATGGCGATCGCACCCCGTCGCTCAGCGTCAGGCTGGGTCGGAGGCGCCTGCTGTTTCACTGCTTTGCCGGTTGCGACAATCGAGCGGTTCTCCAGGCGCTGCACGCCTTGCGACTTCCCGGAACGGCGAGCTGGTCTCCCGCCGAGCGGCACGATCCGCCCGACGATCGGAGCCGCCGAGCCGCCCAGAAGCTATGGTCCGAGACGCGTGTGGCGCTCGGCTCCCCAGCGAGGCTTTACCTTGCCAGCCGAGGCATCACGCCGGCCCCTGCCCTTCGCTTCCATCCCCGCACACCACTCGGTCCGAAGCCGTTTACCCGCTTCTCGCCCGCGATGATCGCGTCCGTTACCGATGCAACGGGCCTCATCGCCGTCCATCGGTCATTCCTGTCTCGCGACGGCAGACGGCTGACCCGTCGTGAACCCCGGCGTGCCGCGCTGGGTCGGCTTGGCTCCGGCCTTGTTCGTCTTATGCCGGCTGCCCGCCGCCTCGGGCTTGCCGAAGGCATCGAGACGGCACTCTCGGCCACCTCGTTGTTCGACCTGCCGTGCTGGGCAACCCTCGGTACCGAGCGCTTCTCCCGCATCGAGCTCCCGCCCAGCGTCGAGGAAATCGTCCTGTTCCTCGACAATGATGCAGGTGGAAAGCGGGCCGAGAAGCTGGCGCGCGAACATTTCGGCCGGCGCGTGGTCGAGGCGCACTACCCTCCCTGTTTGGGCGACGACTGGAACGACGTTCTGCGACGCTGACGCTTCGAGAGGAAAGGCAGCGAGGCCGTGGTGCCCTGGTGCCGGCAATGAAGCCGGTCGGGCGGGAGATTCCGTATGCCCGCACTCGCCCTGTCACCCACGCCGGTCACCGAGCCGGTGATCAAGGTCGCGCATGCACTCGTTGCCCATCTGAAGGCCGGCGAGCCGATCGACCAGCGCCTCCTGAGGCAACTGTTCGAGTCCGCCTGCTCGCAGGCGAGCACGCGTGACCATCGGTCGATACGCCACGCCTATGACGCGCTGGAGCTCGCGCAAATCCTTCTTCTAACCTCGCCCGCGTGGAGCGAGCAGGACAACAACCTCGGGACGCTCGCCGCCCTTGCGGCACTGATCGATCAACTGCCGACGCAGAGCATCCGCACAGAGGAGCAGCTCGCCCTTCAGCAATTCTCGACACCTGCTCCGATCGCCTGGCTCCTGGGGCGGGCCGCCGCGCTTACCTCGGCGGACACGCTGCTAGAACCGTCCGCCGGAACGGGGATGCTCGCTTGGCCAGCCGCGCGCGCGGGGGCGCGCCTCATCCTGAACGAAATCGACCCGGTGCGCCGGCTGTGCCTGCAGGGGGCCTTCGGGGACGCTCAGGTGACGGGCTATGACGGAGAGCTGATCGACGACCTGCTCCCGCCGGACCATCGCCCGACCGTCGTCATTATGAACCCTCCCTTTGCCCGTTCCCAAGGACGAGGCGAAGATCGGCACGCAGCCGACCGCCACCTGCTCGGTGCTGCGAAACGCCTCTCCGACGGCGCACGGATCGTGGCGCTGATGCCGACCTGGTCCAGCCGGGATGTGCTTGGCTCAGCCTGGACTTGCCGCATGGGCCTTACGCTCAGGCGCGGCCTCTATGCCAAGCACGGCACCGGCATCGCGGTGCGGCTGGCCGTCTGGGACCGGGTCACTGGCGGCGGGTTGCCGTTGGTGGGGGACATCGAGGACCTTGCTGATGCCCTTGGCCTCATCGATCAGCTTCCTCGCCGGGCAACGCCGCCATCCTCCCCTTCGCCGCCCTCGACGTCCCGCGCCCCGCGCCCGTCGCTCTTTCGCGAGGTCCGTTGCGCAGCGCGTGGACCCACGCTCCCGAGGCCGGAACGCCAGGATACCGAGGCCCGGCCGCTGCGGGTCGTCGCGCTCGAGGAACCGAGCCCGACCGGCGACCCGGTCGGCATCTACTTGCCATGGCGGCCCAGCCGCCTCAGCCTTCCCAATGCTAAGGATCACCCCACACCGCTCGTCGAGTCACTGGCGATGGGCTCGATCGCCGCTCCCCGACCGGTCTACGCGCCTTTGCTGCCCGCCAAGGTCGTCACCGAGGGACTGCTGTCTGCCGCGCAGCTGGAGACGCTCGTCTACGCCGGCGCTGCGTTCGAGCGAGACCTGCCGGGGCGGTTCAATCCCGCTCAGGAGGGAAGCCTGCTCGAGGTCTCCGAGGAGGGCGCTGCCTATGCCGCAGGCTTTTTCCTCGGCGATGGCACCGGCGCCGGGAAGGGGCGCCAGATCGCCGGGATCATTCTCGATCAGTGGCAGCGCGGAAGGCGCCGCCACATCTGGCTCAGCAAGAACGAAGCCCTGCTGGAGGACGCGCGGCGCGACTGGGGCGCGCTCGGCGGGATGGCCCTCGACGTCCAGCCCCTCTCACAATGGAAGCTGGGCACGCCAATCGCGCTCGATGCCGGCATCCTCTTCGTGACCTATCCGACACTGCGCTCGGGGCGCGAGGACGCGACCCGCCTTCGCCAGATCCTCGACTGGGCAGGCGAGGCGTTCGACGGTGTCATCGCGTTCGACGAAGCGCACGCGCTCGCGAACGCGGCGGGCGGCGAAGGCTCACGCGGCCGGGTCAAAGGATCGGAGCAGGGCGTCGCAGGTCTGCGGCTGCAGAACCATCTCCCCCGCGCTCGCGCCCTCTACGTCTCGGCCACGGGCGCCTCGGACATCGCCAACCTCAGCTAGACGCGGCGCGCAAGGCGGGCACGCTCGACCTCGGCGTCGAGACGCTCGCGGTCGAGCGATTGCGCGTCGAGCAGGATCGCGTCATCCGGACCGATCCCACCAGCGGCTCGACCACACATCTGCTCACGGTGCGCCTGGAACGTCGCCCACGACCCCTGTCGTTGGACGACGTGATGGATCTTGCACGACGGAAGGATGCCAGTTTCCTCGTCAACGAACAGTCAGGCCGCAGCGCCTTGCGCCTGGATAGCCGGAGCGTGCTCAGCGAGGACGGCACGCTGTGCCCGCGCTACGAGATCGTTCGTCCCTTGCGCCGCCAACGTCTCGATCGTGACGCGTTCGCCGACACACGTTGGACCATCGCCACAGCTGACAGGTTCGCGTCCGCCTGGACCGCCGAGGTAGACGAACTGATCGCGTCCACTTCGACGGAGACCATGCACCTGGTCACCGGTCTGCTCCTGCCGATCTGGGACGCCCTGCCCGATGAACTCGCCCAGGTGGTGCGCGTCGTCGACAAGACGGGACAATCGTTGCTCGGGAGGCAGATCCCCGCGCTGGCGCTGGCGGAGCTTGGCCATCGGTTCGGCTTCGATGCGCCCGTGGTCGCGCCGGACGATCTCGTCAGGGCGGTGCTCGAGAATGGGCGAACTGTCCCCGTAGGCAACGGTGGCAAGCTGCACGCAAAGCGGGCGCTCGTCGGCGGGTCGCAACGGCTTGAGCTCACAGGGTTTGATCCGGCGCGCCTGCCCGAGCTGAAGGCGCTCGGCTGTTTCGTCGAGATCATCCGGTACCAGACCCGACTGTTCGTACCCGCTCCGAAAGCACCGGAGATCCTGACGGCGTTGAGCAGATAGTCGAGATCATGGGTTCGGCTCGACAGCGCCTCGCTCATCATCTATTTAGACGTTACCACTAGAAAGGTCCGGCCATGGAACGTGCGATCAGCGCCAGCGACGCCAACCAGCATTTCTCCGAGATGCTGCGCGACGTGCAGGACGGCGAGACCTTCGTCGTCACGTCTCGTGGCCGCCCCGTCGCAAAGGTCACGCCGGTCGATGATCTCGACCGGCAGGGCCCCGCGCTCGATGCGCTGCTCGACTTCGTCGCCACCCTGCCGCGCCGGCGCGCGGAGGCGTGGCGCCGCGAAGATCTGTACGAGTGACCCGGGTCGCCTTCGACACCAACGTCCTGGCCTATGTCGCCGGCGTCGACCGGCATGCCGATGATGCAGCGAAGATCGACGCCAGCCGCGCGCTCCTGAAGCAGCTGCGCGGACGTGCCGCTCTCGTCGTTCCCGTCCAGGTCCTGGGTGAACTCTACGTCGTCCTGACCCGCTCGGGCGCGTCACGCGACGAAGCGCGCGACGCCGTGCTGCGCATGGCGCAGGCCTTTGGGACCGCCGACAGCAACGGCTCGGCTTTCCTCTCGGCGCTCGACCTGGCCACGACCCACAAGCTGCAGTTCTGGGACTCGCTGATCGTGAACGCCGCCGCCGAGGCCGGCTGCACGCTCCTCCTGTCCGAGGACATGAGCAACGGCTTCTCCTGGCGCGGAACCGTCGTGCTCAACCCGTTCGCGACGTCGGTCGATGAGCGCCTAACCCGCCTGATCGCCTGACGGCGGATACCGCCCTCGCCTAGCACTTAGAGGAAAGGAGGCGTCGAGGACGCGAGCCGGCGCAGGCGCGCCCGAGGCTCGTGACCAAGGAGACCGACGATGATCCAGACCATAGCGCTCGGCAAGCTCGTGCCGTCCAAGCGCAACGTCCGCCGCCGCAGCGATGCCGCAGCCGATGCCCAGCTCCGTGCCGATATCGAGGCACGCGGGTTGCTCCAGAACCTGATCGTGACCGCCAACAAGAAGCCGAGGGGCACCTACGCGGTCGAGGCCGGCGGGCGACGGCACAATGCGCTCAAGGCTCTCGTCGAGGAGGGGAAGCTTCCCGCCGACTTCGCCGTTCCCTGTCTCGTGCTCGACGACCTCGGCAGTGCCGTGGCGGAAGCGAGCCTCGCCGAGAACTTCCAGAAGCTGGCGCTGAACCCGGCCGACGAGTGTCTCGCCTTCCAGCACTTCATCGAGCAAGGCTCCGAGATCGGAGGCGTCGCCCGCCGTTTCGGCGTCACCGTGCGCTTCGTCGAAGGCCGGCTGCGGCTGGCGAGCCTCGCACCCGTCGTCTTCCAGGCGCTCGCCGATGGCGAGATCACGCTCGATATCGCCAAGGCCTACGCCTCCACCCCGGATCGCGAGCGTCAGGCCCACGTGTTCGACCAGATGAGCCGCGGCTATGGCGGTGCACATCCGGATAGCATCCGGCGCATGATGACGCAGGCGACCGTCTCCGGCGCTGACCCGCGCGCACGCCTCGTGGGGGAAGATGCGTATGTCGCCTCGGGTGGGCGGATCGATCGCGACCTGTTCGCCGACGACAGCACCACGCGCTGGCTGGACATCGCCATCCTCGAGCGCCTCGCTAGCGAGATGATGGAAGCCGCCGCCGCCGCCGTCGCGGCGGAAACGGGATACGCCTGGGTCCGCCCGACGCTGGATCGCTACGTCGACTGGCAGCAGACCGAGGGCCTGCAGCGCGTCGATCTCGCGCCGCCATCGCTCTCCGCAGCCGAGCAGGACCAGATCGCCACCCTGGAGGCGGACGCTGCGGACAAGATGGCGCTGATCGAGGACGAGAACAGCAGCGACGACGAGCGCGCCGTCGCAGAAACCGAACTCGAGAGCATCGAAAGGGCAATCGAGACAATTACCGAGAGGCCTCCCGTCCTTCCCGAAGAGCTGCGACCGACGGTGGGCGCCTTCCTCGTGCTCGGCCCGGACGGCGCCCCGCGCCTCCATCAGACGCTCTATGTCGAACCGGTCCAAGAACCGGAGGCGGTGACGGAGAGTGACATCGGCGACGAAGTGCCAGCCTCGCCCGCCCGCTCAGTGGGGCTGTCACAGCGGCTGACCGACGAACTCGCGATCCAGCGCCGCGACATCCTCGCCGTCCATGTCGCCGCCGACCCGGACTTCGCCCTCGACCTGGCGATCTTCCTGATGGTCGATCGCAAGCCTGGACATGGGGTCGAGCGGTACGGCTCGTCGCTCAGCGCCCGAGCGCCTCAGGAGCCTGTGATCGGCTTCAAGACACCGGAGGCCGCGGCAACGCTTGCGAGGATCGAGGCCGAGCAAGCACTCGACCGCAGCTGGACCATACTGGAGACGACGAGCGCCCGCTTCGATGCCTTCCGGGCGCTTGGCGCCGATGAGCGCGCCGCGTGGCTCGGACACGCTGTCGCTTCCACACTCGAGGCGAGCGTGCTCGGTGCCGGTGCGAGCGGCTGTGACTTTCACGATCATCTGGGGCAGCTGCTCGGCATCGACGTCGCGGCATGGTGGCGGCCGACAGCCGCCAACTTCTTCGACAAGGTCACCAAGCCCGTCATGCTCGACGCGCTTGCCGAGATCGACGGGCCGGCGCTCGCCGCGCGGTATGGCAACGCCAAGAAGTCCGACCTCGCCGCCGCGTGCGAGAAGATCTGCGCTGGCGACTTCATCGGTGAGGTCGGCACGAAGCACTTGGCGCGTGGGTGGCTGCCGACGGCGATGCGCTTCACACCGGCTCAGGCTGCCGAGGCAGCGCCGGAGAGCACACCTGCTCTGGACGGCACGTCTATGAGCGACGCGGACGCCGGCGACGGGGAGGACAACGCGGTCGACCGCGAAGCAGCCTGAACGACGACGACGCGGGGGCGGCCTCTACTGGAGGTCGCCCCTTTGTCTTGGGGCCGGTGAGAGAGGGGAGACGGCTGCCGCCGGGGGCGAGCCGATCCGGCTCTTATCCGAGAGGAGATGCGCGATGCGCCCCACACGTTCTTCCGCCGTGTCCGTCAGTCCCGCCGAGACGATCACCAACGCCATTATCGAGCGCCTGGAGGCTGGCGTCAGGCCGTGGCGCCAGCCCTGGACCGGTGGCCCCGTTTCGCGGCCACTGCGCGTCTGCGGAACCCCCTACCGCGGCGCGAACGTGATCTGGCTGTGGATGGCTGCCCAGGCACGCGGCTTCATCTCACCCACCTGGATGACCTACCATCAGTCGCAACTGCTCGGAGGTCAGGTCCGCAAGGGCGAACGCGGCACCTGTGCCATTTTCTACAAGAGCTACAGCAAGGAGGTCGAAGATCCCGCCACAGGCGAGCGCGAGGACGAAGCTCGCCGTGTGCTGAAAAGCTTCACCGTCTTCAATGTCGACCAGATCGACGGTCTGCCCGCACGCTTCACGCCGGAGCCCATCCCGCTGCCCGAGCCGACCGCGCGCGATCATGCGCTCGACGCCTTCTTCGGCGTGATCCCCGCCTCTATCCGCCACGGCGGCGGCGAAGCCTATTACCTGCCGAGTGCCGACCAGATCACGATGCCCGATCCTGCCGCGTTCCGGTCACGTGACCTTTACCGGTCCACGCTCGCCCACGAGTTGGCGCACTGGACAGGACACCAGAGCCGGCTCGCGCGCTCTCTCGGCAACCGGTTCGGCAGTGACGCCTATGCCATGGAAGAGCTGATCGCCGAACTCGCCTCCGCCATGGTTGGCGCCGAACTCGGCCTGCCGGTCGATCACCTCGACGACCATGCGAGCTACCTCGCGTCCTGGCTCAAGGTGCTGAAGGCCGACAATCGGGCGATCCTGACAGCTGCCGCCAAGGCCGAAGAGGCGTCTGCCTTCCTGCTGGGCTTCGCTCGCGTTGCGCACGCGCCGGACGCCCTCCTCGCCGCCTGATCCTACCGCCGGGAGCGAAAGCACGCGTCCGCTCCCGACACTCTCTTTCCGTCGGAGACACCCCATGACCTACGATGTCGGTTATCGCTTCGCGCAGGCGCTCGATCCGAGTGGCCTCGACACCATCGCTGCCTGCCTGCACGCCATCCAGGCCGCGGCCAAGGACTGCCGCAACGCAGGCAAACCGTTCGAAACCGATCCTGCCGTCGTGCTCCTGGCGCAGCATCTCGCGGCCGTCGCACGCGCCAAGATGCCCGACCGCGCCGCGCTGCGGTCGTTATGCGGGCAGGCGGTGGCCGAGATCGCCCGCACACCCCTGCTGACCGTGCTTGCCGCTCGCGGCGTCGACCATGATGCAGACGCCAAGCGGACCTTTCATACGGAGGCACGCCGCGCGCTCCGGCGGCTTGCGGAAGCGCTCCAACTCGCCAGCGGCACGTACGAGATACGGGTCTGCGCGGGCGGGCCGGCGGTCTCCGGCGAGGTCATCCTGCACGGCGATGAGCTCTATGTGCAGGTCTCGATCGGCGGCTTCGGCCGAGGTGAGATCCTGCTCCGCAGGTGCCGCGGCCGCTCCGACTATGTCGGCGAACGCAACCACTGGGCACGGATGGCGGAGTTGGTGGATCCCGCCACACTGGCGGCCCGTATCGCCCGCGAACTCGGGCTTGCCATGCCCGTGGAACTCCAGCCGCGGCTGGTTGCCTGAGGTCACAAGAGAAGGTCTCTCAGACTCCACCTGCGGCCGCAGAGGCCCTCTACCCGCCGGCGGTCCACGCGCAACCCGCCCGCCTGCGGCCCGTGTTGCCTCACCCGGTTCCGGGCACCGGGTGAGGCTGCCCGCGCCAGCCTTGTCGGTGGGTGGCGCTGCGTCCCTGCTGCCGGCGGGTCGGAGGGCTCGCGTCGCCGCAAGGATGCGGCGTCTGACAGGAGACCGCTCATGCCAACCACCCTCGCCGCCCAGCTCGCCGCTTTGGAGCTCGGCCATCTCTCGATCAATACTGATCGCGGTACGCGTACCCTCGCCCGCCCGGAACCCGAGGCGATTGACCATACACTGGCCGCCGTCTGGTCCGACCTGTTCGCGCTGTTCACCGACACGATCCTCGAGGATCAGGCCGAGGAACTCGGCTGGGGGTTCGTGAACCTTTTCCACCGTGCGGCAACGAAGGCCTCGACCCGGATCGACCGCGCGACTGACGAAATCCGCTTATTGCTGGCAACCGCTGACGGGTCTGAGGTCCATACGTCCGAGCTTGAGCAGCAGGTCGAACGTGCGCAGGATGCTGAGGCAGAAATGCTCGCACTCGAGAACCTGCGAGAGACCGCAGCCTTCTTGTACCTGGCCGAGACGGGGTCCTCCTGGAGGCCAGCTGGCGGCTCCCGGCTCAGTCACGACGCGCTGACGACATCGGCGGTCGTACAGGGTCGCGAGTTCCTGAAAGCGCGCGCCGAAGGCAAGCGCCGGGCCGCTATGCCCGAGGGAACGCCGGTCGTGTTCGCCGGTGGACGGCAGACCTTCCAGACGACCGATGACGCGAAGGCCTATGGCGATGCGATCTGGCAGACGCTCGACCGCGTCCGCGCAAACGTCGCCGACATGGTGCTGGTCCACGGCGGCGACGGCAAGGGAGCCGACCGCCTCGCAGCATCCTGGGCCGAGCGCCACAAGGTGCCCCAGATCAGCTTCAGCCTCGACACCCGCCTGGGTGCACGGGCCGGCTTCCGTCGCAACGAGCAGATGCTCGGATTGAAGCCCCGCTATGTTGTGGCATTCGCCGGCAATGGCGTACTGGAGCGGCTCGTCATTCAGGCCAAAGAGCGGAGCATTGCCGTGGTCGATCGTCGCGGACCGCTTGGCACCAATCCCAAGCATCACGCACGGGTGACCAGCGCTTCCATGGCGGGCTGACCAACCTTGGGCGCCGCTTCGGCGGCGCCCTTCTCGTTGCTGGTTACAGTCGACCTAACTCGCTGTTCCAGGAGCGAGTGACTTTGAAATCCACACGTCAGCCCGCCGGCAAGATGTGGTGGCTTGATGCCTGCCAGATGTCCGCCGCTCGAAGATAGCTGCCGCTGACCGTTACGGAGCGAAGCGGCGGCTAGCGACCCAAAGGCAGACGTAGCCGAGGCATGTTGCCGGTCTTGTAAGCTGACATTCTGAACCGGGGTTCTGACACACGCAAATGCCCGGAAAACCGTGGTCGCGTCTGCAGCGTCAAAACCGACCGGTTATGACACCAGCAGCGTTACGGACTAGAACGGCGAAACAGTAAACGTGTCGGCGTGATCAGTCGGGGATCAGTGCCCAACCACGCAGTTGCAAAGTCGCCATAGTCGTCAGCGCAGACACGTCAGTTTCGACACTCCTTCCTACCGTAGCGGGGTCGATCCCGTTTCCGATAAGAGCTTGGCTGCATACCCGAACGGATACACCCGCCTTTTTCAACGCCTCAATTAAGGCAAGGTTGGGATTCGCAGCTACTCCCGTCTTTGTCGCATAGGCGCGATCTTCGGTAACGATGGGCGTCGCCGGACCGTGGACGATCACGACGACATCGCCTTGTTCTGGACGAACGCCATCGTTGCCCAGCAGGTTCAAAAAGCGGGCGACCTTCTCCAGCGATGGATTGATTTTATCCGGCGTTGCCGCGGCCTTGGTCACATTGAACAGCACGCGATAGCGCAACTTGCGATCGGGCCGTTCCGCAGCACCTTCGACGGGTGTGATCGCGCCATATCCCGGTATCACCGCCTGCCTAGGCACGCCGGCTGAAGCACTGACGCTGCTCATGAGTGACAAGCATCCTGCAAGAGCAATGATTGGCATACGCATCCGCTTTTTCCTTCTTCAGCCGAAATGATCAGCCAACTCTCGCAAAAACGGCCGCACCGATGTTTTGCGGTCGAACCACGGACGGCGTCTCGCGCGGTCGCACTGGGCGGGGGGCCGGGGCCGTTTGGGGAGCCGACAGATCGTCGGCTCCGAACATCGCCTCCAGGGTTCGCACACACAGTGCGGCTGCATCGTCGGCAAGACGGTAGTGAACCTGCTTCGCCTCACGCCTGGTCTTCACCAGATCGGCGCGCCGCAGCTCGGCAAGCTGCTGACTGAGCGCTGGTTGGGTCACGCCCGTGGCCGCCTCGATGTCCGCCACCTGCCGTTCGCCACCCAGCAGATAGGACAGGATCATAAGGCGCTGCGGCTGCGCGAACACGCGCAGCTTCTCGACTGCAACGTCGGCAAGCGCGCGGGACTGGTAGATCGCCATCACCGGTCAGCCTTCGTCTGGTGAAACCAGTCGGCGCCTGCGTTCCCCGGCAAAGCGGGAGGCAGGAGCACGTCGTCGCCCGGCTGCCAGTCAGCGGGCGTATAGGCCTCGCCATCGGCCGAACGCTGCAACGCCCTGACCGTGCGAAGCATCTCGTCGACCGAGCGCCCGACATTCATCGGATACCAGCTGAGTGCGCGGATAATGCCTTTGGGATCGATGAAGTAGGTTGCACGTACCGTTGAGGCATCGCCAGCCTGCTCGTCGAGCATGCCGTAGGCATACCCAACCGCCATCGACGGATCCTCGATCACCGGAAACGGCACCTCGACATCAAAAACGTCGTGGATCGCGCGAAGCCAGGCGACATGAGAGTAGAGGCTGTCGACCGACAGCCCCAACAATACGCAATCCAGCTCCTCGAATTGAGGGGCCGCTTTAGCCAAGGCCACAAACTCGCTCGTGCAAACCGGCGTGAAGTCAGCAGGGTGCGAGAAAAACACAATCCAGCGCCCACGATACTGATCGAGCGCAATCTCGCCCTGAGTGGTGCGGGCGGTGAAGTTCGGGGCTGCATCCCCGATGCGCAGCGAGCGCGGCATGTTCGCTTCCATCATTTCCATTCCTCCCAAATGGCACGAACACCCCGTTGACGCAATACGCTTACACAGCTACATAAACCATGAGTTTGTTTAAATGGAGATGGTCATGGACCCGGTTTTGAGCGAAGCCAACGCCCAGATCAGACGCGCAAAAGCGGCCGGATCGCCGGTCGTTCAGTCCTTCTTTGATGAGCCTACCAACACAGCGACCTACGTCGTTTGGGACGTGGCGACGAAAAAGGCTGCGATCGTCGACAGCGTCCTCGATTTTGACGCCGCGGCTGGCCGGACCAAAACCGCGTCGGCGGACGCAGTGATCGCTTACGTGCGGGATCAGGGACTGACGGTCGATTGGCTGCTGGAAACCCATGCTCATGCCGATCACCTGTCTGCGGCACCTTATCTTCAGCAGGCGCTTGGCGGGCAGCTCGCGATCGGTCGTGAGATCATCCGGGTTCAGAACGTGTTCGGCAAAATCTTCAACGCCGGCACCGATTTTGAGCGCAACGGTTCCGAGTTCGACCGGCTGTTCGAGGACGGCGACCGCTTTGCCATCGGCAACATCGACGCCATTGCGCTGCACGTGCCCGGCCATACGCCGGCGGACATGGCCTATGCGATTGGGGACGCGGTCTTCACCGGCGATACGCTCTTCATGCCCGATTACGGCACCGCGCGGGCAGACTTCCCTGGTGGCGACGCACGCCAGCTATTCCGCTCGATCCGCCGGCTCATGCAGCTGCCGGACGAGACGCGCCTGTTCCTCTGCCACGACTACAAGGCGGTGGGTCGCGACCAATATGTCTGGGAGACGACTGTAGGCGCACAGCGTGTCGGCAACGTGCATGTCCACGAAGGGGTCAGCGAAGACGACTTCGTCGCGATGCGGACCAGTCGCGACGCCACCTTGTCGATGCCGAAGCTCATCCTGCCCTCGATCCAGGTGAACATGCGCGGTGGTCATCTGCCGGAGCCGGAAGCCAACGGCACCCGCTACCTCAAAATTCCGCTGGATGCGCTGTGATGCCAGGCTTTCCCCATGCCATGCCGCTCGAAGGCTTCATCGGCGGGCTGATGATCGGTGTCGCCGCGGCGATCATGCTGCTGGGCAACGGGCGCATCGCCGGTGTCAGCGGCATGTTCGCAAGAGTTTTGGGTCTTACCGATGGAGGTCCACCATGGGCCCTCGCGCTGCTCTTTACCGCGGGTCTGCCCTTGGGCGCGGGTATTGCTGCGGCCAGTTTGGGCGTGAAAGCCAGCTTTCCGGCATCGCTTTCGCTGATTGCCGTCGCCGGTCTGGTCGTCGGTATCGGAACGCGGCTTGGGTCCGGGTGCACCAGTGGTCACGGCGTATGCGGCCTGTCCCGCCTGTCGCCCCGGTCCATCGCCGCGACCGTCACGTTCATGGCGACCGGCGTCGTCACGGTCACGATCATGCGTCTGTCCGGGGTGATACTGTGATGCGCCAGAACCTCATTTCACTCGCTAGCGGGACGCTGTTCGGCGCCGGCCTTGCCATCTCCGGAATGATCGATCCGGCGCGGGTGCGCGCGTTCCTCGATGTCACCGGCGCGTGGGACCCGACCTTGGCGTTCGTCATGGCAGGCGCGATCCTGCCGATGGCGATAGCCTGGTTCGTCGTGCGGCGTCGCTCGACCCCGATCGCGGCCGAACAATTCCACACGCCCGCCACCTCGCCGATCGACCGGCGCCTCATCGGCGGTGCGGCCTTGTTCGGCATAGGCTGGGGCATCGTCGGATTGTGCCCAGGTCCCGCCATTGCCGCACTGGCGATCCAGCCTCTGCCGGCACTGGTCTTCATCGCTGCAATGGCCCTCGGCGTTGCCGTCCACCGCTTTGCATTCACTTCCCGCCGTTCGGCCTGATCAGACAGGAGACATCACATGGCTTTCAAGCAGATCACCTCGTCCTTCTCTGCCGCCCCCCAGCTGACGCAAGACGACCTCGCCGCTGCCGCGAAGGCAGGATATCGCTCGATCATCTCAAGCCGCCCGGACGGCGAGGAGGCGGGCCAGCCAAGCGCGGAAGAAATGGCCCGAATGGCAGGCGACCACGGTCTCGCGTTTGCCCATGTCCCTATCGTACCGGGCAAGGCGACTGACGCCGATGCGGATCGCATGAAGGAGGCGCTAGCCACGCTGCCACAGCCGACGCTCGGCTTCTGCCGTAGCGGGACGCGCGCGGCGACCTTGTGGGCGTTGGCCGAGGCCGATCGCGCCGACCCGGCGACGATCGTCGACCAAGCAAAGGCAGCCGGGTACGACCTTGCCGATCTCACGCCTGCGCTGAAGCGCCGTTCCGAAAGGGCTGATCAATGACCTACGACATCGTCATCATCGGGGGCGGTGCCGCCGGCATCGCGACCGCTTCCAGCATTCTGAAGCGCAACGCCAAAGTGACGATCGCGGTCGTCGATCCGGCGACCGACCATTATTACCAGCCCGGCTGGACGATGGTGGGGGCCGGCGTCTTCACTCCCGAACAGACGCGCAAGGCCGAATCCGACATAATGCCAAAGGGCGTTAAGTGGGTACGGTTGCCCGCCGTTGCCATCGACCCCGACCGTAACACGGTCGAGCTCGAAGACGGTGACACATTGACCTATCGCGTTCTGGTCGTCGCGCCCGGGCTGCGCCTGGCGTGGGAGAAGATCGAAGGGCTGCCTGAGGCTCTCGGCCGCAACGGCGTCACCTCCAACTATCGCTACGATCTGGCACCCTACACCTACCAGCTCGTCAAGGAATTGCGGCAGGGGCGGGCGCTGTTCTCGCAGCCACCCATGCCGATCAAGTGCGCCGGCGCACCGCAGAAAGCGATGTATCTCTCCTGCGACATCTGGCGGGATAGCGGCGTTCTCCCAGCTATCGACGTCGAGTTCCATAATGCCGGCGCAGCCCTGTTCGGGGTCCCGACCTACGTCCCGGCGCTGATGGAATATGTCGAGAAGTACGGTATCGATCTCAGGCTTGAGTCCAACCTGGTCGCGGTCGACGCCGATCGCCGCGTCGCCACGTTCGAGCGCAAGCAGGACGGCGTCTCCGAGCGGATCGAACGTGAGTTCGATATGCTCCATGTCGTGCCACCTCAGGTGTCACATGCGGTCGTCGCAAATAGCCCGCTTGCGGCTGCGAGCGGCTTCGTCGAGGTCGACGAGACTACGCTGCGGCACAAGCGATTTGAAAACATCTTTGGCCTTGGCGATGCCGCTGGCACCAGCAACGCCAAGACCGCCGCTGCTGCTCGCGTCCAGGCGCCCGTGGTCGCAGTCAACGCGCTGGCCGCGCTCGACGGCAGACCCCCCGTTGCCGATTATAATGGTTACGGCTCATGCCCGCTCACGGTCGAACGCGGTAAGATCGTCCTCGCCGAGTTCGGCTATGGCGGAAAGCTGCTGCCCAGCTTCCCATCCTGGCTGCTGGACGGAACGCGTCCGACGCGCACCGCGTGGTTCCTGAAAGAGCGGATGCTGCCCCCGATCTACTGGCAGGGCATGCTGAAAGGCCGTGAGTGGATGGCCGCTCCACACGAGATCGGCAAGGCGGCATGATCCTCGAACCAATCCAGTATCTGCTTGGCGCCTTGTCCGGCAGCCTGGTCGGATTCACCCTCGGGCTCGTCGGTGGCGGTGGCTCGATCCTCGCCGTGCCGCTCATGGTGTATCTGGTGCGCGTTCCCGACGCGCACCTCGCCATCGGTACGAGCGCGTTTGCCGTGGCGGCCAATGCCGCGACCGGTCTGATCGGTCATGCCAAGGCTCATACCGTAAAATGGCGGTGCGGCGGCATGTATGCGACTGCCGGCGTCATCGGTGCGCTACTCGGATCCACCGCGGGCAAGGCCGTCGATGGCGGCAAGCTCCTCTTTCTATTCGCGCTCGTCATGATCGTCGTCGGCGTTGTGATGCTGCGCGGGCGGGGTGACGCTGGTAATCCCGGTGCAGAATGCAACCGGGAGAAGGCGCCCAAGGTGCTGGGTTATGGCCTCGGCACCGGACTGTTTTCAGGCTTCTTTGGCATCGGTGGTGGCTTCCTGATCGTTCCCGGACTGATTGGATCGACGGGCATGCCGATCCTCAACGCCGTCGGCACGTCGCTGATCGCCGTCACCGCGTTCGGGCTAACGACCGCTGCCAACTACGCGTTCTCCGGGCTTGTGGATTGGCCGCTCGCCTTCGCCTTCATCGGCGGTGGAGTTATCGGCGGGTTGATCGGCACGCGGATCGCTAAGCGTCTGGGCACGGGCAGTACGCTCACCACGGTTTTCGCAATGCTGATCTTCGTGGTCGCAGCCTATATGCTCTGGAAGAGCGCAGGCGCGTTTCTGTGATGGGCAGCGCAATTGCCATCGGGCCGCTGATGATGGCGGTCGATCGCGGATTGGCGGTTCTGTGCGTCGCCGTGTTCCTCGGTTTGACGGCGCTGGCGGGACGGTTCCGCTTCCCGCGAGTGTCGATGGTCGCGACCAGTGCTATTGTCGTCGGGCTGGTGACGGCCCGGATCGGCTATGTCGCGACGCATTGGGCGAGCTACGCCGATGCTCCACTTTCCATCCTAGCTATATGGCAGGGAGGCTTCTCGGCCGTCGCCGGCCTCGCCGGCGCTGCGGTAACGCTGGCGTTCCGGCTCGGCCGAACGCGCGCTCTGGCGATAGGCTGGGCAGCGCTTGCCGTAGCTGGCGGCCTCTGGTTCACGCTTCAGGCGCTGATCCCGCCCGTGACCTACGGCCCCTTTCCCTATCATCTCGCCCTAACGACGCCATCCGGCGCTCCGCTCCCGCTTGATCGTTTCCGGGGTCGTCCCTTCGTGGTCAATCTGTGGGCGACATGGTGCGGCCCATGCCGGCGCGAGCTGCCGATGCTCGATGCTGCTGCGTCGCGCCGTGGAGAGGTTCCGATTCTGCTCGCCGATCAGGGTGAGGCGCCGGCGACCGTTACCCAGTTCCTTACCCGCGAAGGCATCGGTGCCGGCAACGTCGCGCTTGATCCCGACCGTAGGCTTTCCCGAGCCTTCGAAGTCGCCGGCTATCCCGCAACCGCCTTCGTCGCCGCGAATGGCACGATCGTGCAGCTTCAGCTCGGAGAGTTGTCGCGCGCCGCGCTCGCCGATGGAATTGATAAGGCAAGGAAACACCGATGAACCGCCGCAACCTTCTCTTTCGCGGCGCTCTAGCCGCGCTTGCTTTCGCCGTGCCGATGACACCTGCGGTCGGGCAGCAGCAGCCTGATTTGTCGCGCAAGGCAGTCGTCGACGATCCCGTAGCCCCCAAGCGGGCCGGCACCGCCTATGACGTCACCGTTGTCGAGTTCTTCGACTACAACTGCCCCTATTGCCGTCGCATGGAGCCGGTGCTGAACGCGCTGCTTCGCTCCGACCCGAAGGTCCGGATCGTGTATCGGGATTGGCCAATATTCGGACCCGCCTCCCGTGAGGCGTCCCGGGCGGCCGTCGCGAGCCAGTGGCAGGGCAGGCATGCCGCCTTCCATGGAGCGCTGCTTGCCTCGCCGGCGCGGCTCGACAGCGCCGGTATCAGGGCAGCTGCTGTGAAAGCCAAGGTGGATTGGCCGCGTCTGCAACGTGACCTGAAGACGCGTGGCGCGGAAATCGATGCGCTGCTCGCACGCACCAATGCGATTGCCGAAGCGATCGGGTTCAATGGGACGCCGGCGCTGATCGTCGGCTCGCAGGTCGTGGCCGGCGCGGTCGATCTGCCGGCGCTCCGCCGCCTCGTCGCCACGGCGCGCAGCAAGCCCGGAGGGCGTTGAGCGTGCCGGGGCCACTCAGTCGGAGGCAGGCGGTCGGGCTCGGCGCTGTAGTCGTGGGGGGCTGGGCGGTCGGACAGGTGCTGCGGCGCACCGCCCCGATTGGGCGTGACGTTGGTCCGACCGCCGACCTGATCCTGACAGGCGGCAGTTCGCCTGAGCACGGTCCTGCCGACGCGACGTTGCGGCTTGCCGTTTTCACCGATTATCGTTGCCCGGCCTGCCGTCACGCCTTCCCCGCGTTGGAAGAGGCCGTGCGACGCGATGGCAAAATTAGGGTCATCTACAAGGATTGGCCGATCTTCGGTCCACCGTCTGAACGTGCCGCGAGCGTTGCGCTCAGCTGTGCCGAACAGGGCATCTACCCGGTCGTCCATCGCCAGCTGATGGCCGACAACCGTACGATTGACGACGACATGCTGCGGGACGTCGTAATCGGCGCTGGCGGTGACTGGCTGAGCGCAACGACGTGGCTTGCTTCGCATGCACAGGCTGTCGCGGCGCGCCTGCGTGCGAACGGCCAAGAGGCCTATTCGATCGGCTTGGCCGGCACCCCGGGCTTTCTTGCCGGACGCATGCTGGTGATGGGCGCGATCGATCCGGGTGATTTCGAGCGGTTGTTCGCGCGGGCGCGGGCAGAAAGCTAACAGAGCGAGAGGATGAAAACATGATCGAGTATAAGCACGATGGTATGACCGTTGCGTCGCTCCATGATGAGCGCACTGGTAGCTTCCAATATGTTGTCGTCGACGACACTACGAAGACGGCTGCGATCATCGATCCAGTTCTGGATTTTGACCCGCGCGCTGGTGCGACCGCGACCCGAAACGCGGATCTTATCCTCGACTATGTGCGCGAAAAGGGGCTAACCGTCGAATGGGTGCTCGACACCCACCCACACGCCGATCATTTTTCAGCCGTTCCGTACCTCACCGGCAAGACCGGTGGCAAAACCGCGATCGGCAACAAGGTCGTGGAAGTGCAAAAGCTGTGGCGGGACATCTACTGCCTGCCCGATCTCGCCGTCGACGGCAGCCAGTGGGACCGGTTGTTTGCGGATGGCGAGCGTTTCCGGATCGGCACGCTCGATGCTCATGTCATGCTGTCGCCGGGCCATACGCTTGCCTCGATCACTTATGTCGTCGGTGACGCCGCGTTCGTTCACGATACGCTGATGGTTCCCGATAGTGGCACAAGCCGAGCGGACTTCCCGGGTGGTGATGCTCATTCGCTGTGGTGCTCGATCCGCGCCATCCTCGATCTGCCACCCGAAACCGCAACCTATGTTGGGCATGACTATGGCAAGGATGGCAGGGACGTACTTGGTCGCTCGACCGTCGCCGATCAGCGTCGCGACAACATCCATGTTCACGATGGCATCGACGAAGCCGAGTTCGTCGCGACCCGCGAGAAACGCGACGCATCGCTCCCACTACCCGACCTGATGCTCGCCGCGCTTCAGGTGAACATACGTGGCGGCCGGCTGCCGGATGCGGACAAGTGTGGGACGGCGTTTCTCAAGGTGCCTCTGAACCGGTTTGGACCTGGTGCTTCATAGCTCAGTCCGCGCTAGGGCAGCTGCTGTTTCAAGTGTCAGAACCGAACGGTTGTGACACTACGTGCGGCGGCTTTCGACCGTTCCAATCCTGAAAGCTGACTGGCAGGAAAGTCCCCAATATCGGTCGGTTCAGGTGCCGAGAATGGACGGCAGCTTACGGGAGACGAACCGGCATAGCCTAACGGCGAAGTGCGGACGTGATGGGCGTGGTTTGCCGGCACCTAGTGGAAGCCTGACTCTAGTGATGCTGCAAGGGCGGGTCGGGTTGGCTGGAGCCAGCATTCTCGTCCCGTTTGTGAACCCCAACGGGGGCAGTTCCAAGGCACGATGAGGCCGAGCCGCTCGAGGCTATGGCGCCACACGATGATCTGTTGTCGCGGCCGAGACATCCCCGCTACCGGTGGCCTCCCGCCCGGCTGGGGTCAGAGCGTACAGCCCCCTCTCCGTTCGCTCGAACCAGCCATAGACGTTGCGCAACAGGATCGCGCCCGCATCTTCGGCCAAGGCCTTCAGATCGCGCGGGCGTGTCGCTCCATCCCGCATCGCTTCAGCGCACGCGATCGCCCGCTGGCGATAGGCAGTCATGATCGGCTGGCGGGTCGATCCGCCCGCGGTCGGATCCCCTTTTCGCCGACGATGCTCGGCAACAAGCCGCCGCCGCTGAGGCAGGTTGGGCCTCGGCCGATAGGGTGTCGGTTCGGAGATGACGGTCACGCTGCCCAGCCGCAGATCGACCGTGAGCAGACCGATGCCGAGCATCCGGCAAAGCCGATGCACCCTCTTGTCCTGGTCGCGGCCGCGACGTGTTGCGGGCACCGCGACATAGACGATGTCCGAGGATCGCGTCCGCTCGACGGCCTGGAGCAGAAGCTCGAGCGAGAAGGATAGCTTCAGCTCGGTGATCACCACGAGCGGCGGCTCCCCATCGGCCAAGCCGACGATATCGCACCCACGGACCTCGCCCTTGACCTCGAACCCGCAGCTCTCGAGGTAGCGCTTGATCGGCGCGTAAAGCGACGTCTCGTGAGTGACAGCGAGCCTGTTCGTCATCCTCCGTGCAGTAGCTGCCGTGCGTTCGGCATCAAGCGCTTCGCGAGCGCTCGACCATTGATCCTGCTGGTCCCGAAACCACCACCGGGTATGAGGCCGTGAATGCTTCCGCTTTTTCTCCTGGCAAGCGCCGTTGCGCCCGGCGCGACCTTCACCTGCACGCCCGTGGCGGTGTGGGATGGCGACGGGCCGATCTGGTGCGCCGAAGGGCCGCGTATTCGTTTGGCGGGGATCGCCGCTCGCGAAATCGACGAGAGCTGCCGGCCCGGGCACCCCTGTTCGACGGCGAGCGGACGCGCCGCACGCGACCATCTCGTCTCGCTCTTGGGAGGTGCCCGCGGCACGCGTCGCACCGGCCATGTCATGGTTCGCGGACCGCGCCTCACCTGCGTGTCGAACGGGTCTGCCAAGGGCGATCGGACTGGCGCGTTGTGCCGTTCGCCTCAAACTGGCGACCTCTCCTGTGCGATGGTCCGGGGCAGCTATGCGTTGGCGTGGAAGCGCTATGGTGGCGACCGGCTCTGCAAGTCGGCGGGTCTGTTCTCCAGGCGAATGTGAAGCGTCAGGGCTTGACCATCGGCTTGGTCAGGACCGCCTCCATCGACTTCTCACCCCTATGGCGGGCGCCATCCGAAGCAACCCGCTCGAGCCCAGGCCCGTGTTGCTCGGGGCTTTGCCCCTCCCTGCCCGCGCCAGCCTTGGTCTCGGGGGTTCCCCTCCGGCCGTGACGGGCCTGCGGTGCGTCGTCTCGGCTTGCCTCGCCATGGCCGGGGCTCCGTCGATCGGGACGGTCCCGACGATCCTTTGGAGTGAGCCCCATGACCAACACCGTTCTTCTCGTCGGCAATCTCGGCACCGATCCCGAGACCCGCACCACCCGCGGCGACACCCGCGTCACCTCGCTCAGCCTGGGCACCAGCCGGCCCAAGCGCGACAGCGAGGGCAAGACTTTCAAGGATGCGAACGGCTTTACGGCCAAGGAAACCGAGTGGCACCGCATCACCTGCTTCAACGGGCTCGGCAAGACGGTCTCGCAGTTTGCGACCAAGGGCATGCTGGTGTCGGTGCGCGGCCGGATCCACTACAGCAAGTGGACCGACAAGGAGGGCGTCGAGCGGTACGGCTGCGAGATCATCGCGGACGACGTGCAGTTCCTCAGCCGGGGCAAGCCTGCGGCCGAAGGCGGGGCGAGCCAGTCCGACATCGACGACGATCTCCCCTTCTGACCTCAGCGGATCACCCCGGCGGCAACCCGCCGCCGGGGCTCTCCTGGCGTTATCGACAGCTCGGGAAATGCCGGGCGACCATCGCGTCCAGCCGGCGGGTCAGCAGCGCCGCCAGTGTCAGCGCATCCCGTTCGGCATCGAACGGATCACGCGTGCAGGCAGACACGATCGCATCACGCAGCCAGTAGCTGGTTGCCGGATCGGCGATGATCGCGATGACCTCCGCCACATCGCCAACATCGTGTCTCTCGAGGGGCTCAGCCACGGCTGTTCTCCTCGCTTTCGGCTGCCGCACCGGCGCGAGGCACAGCTGCCTTGCCAGGCCGTCCTCGAGCCGGACCGTCTTGCGAGGGAGCAGCCACCGCGTCAGCGATAAGACGCCGTAATGCGTCGGCACCGAGCCGTGATCCGCCCGCGTCGAGCACGATTAGCCCAAGTTCGAGCGCCGCCGCACGCCTGAGCTCGGCGCCCTTCGTCTGCATCGCAAGACGCTCTTCGTCATGTCGGGTAAGCGCTTCCAAGGCGCTCGGCTTCTTCTTGGCCACGACCAATCTCCTTACGGTCGAAGCCCCTTCCACCGGCGATATTGGCGCGGGCCCCGGGTGTAGGAAAGCGATTCCTGTGCAGGCGGGCGAAAGAGGTCTCCGCCTTCGGGCTCACCGCATCCAATCGGCCGGGACGGGCATCGAGCCCGCCCCGACCGAACTCTTCTACTCGCTCAACGATGGGCAGGATGACAGCGGCGAAGACCGGGCCTCAAGGACGACGGGGCCCCACCATTTTTCCGGCCGCGATCGGGCGGTAGTGCCCCACCTCGAGCCGAGTGGCGCGGCCGGAAAAATCGTGACCCCCATCGCCGCTGCGCGGCCGCACCCTGCGGGTGCGGTCCCTGACCCCCGATCTTCCCCGCTGTCGCGAGACCTCCGTCTTTCACGTGAGATTGAGGAGATGGACGATGACTTACTTCAGCCCGATCAGCACCAACGACAGCAACACCGCGCTGGAGCACGAGGCCTTCATGGCCGCCTACGCCAAGGCAAACGCACGGGCGCCCTACAGCTACTTCGACCAGCACATCATCCGGACGGACGATGCCTGCTACTGGGTGGCCGATGAGGGGGATTACGAGACGCTGATGCAGGACCTGATCGACCGGATCGTCCACACCGTGCCCGCCGGCCGGGACGACGAATACTGACGACGGAGGGGGCGCAACGCTCCCTCTTGTCGTGCTCGTCCAGAGCCCAGGCTTGACTGCTTTTTAGTCGCTAGTTTGCCAGCTGGCTTGCCAGTCCGACCAGCCTTCCACCCCGCTGCGTAGGTGCTTCAATCGCCACGCTTCAAGCACCGCCTCTCACGGCATTGGAGTCCTCCGGTATCGACTGATCATCCCGGGTTTCAGGCCGCGAGATCACCGCCACCATCAATCTCTGGGCATAGGGGGACAGGGAGCACACCTTACGCGGTGCACCGCAGGGATAGTGCAGTCTAATCAGTGGCTTAGCGCGTGACCACCACTGGCGCCAATCATGGTCAAAGACAACCAGATCACCATTGATCACCAGCCCCGCAAAACTGCCGAAATCCCGCCGCAGGTCCTTGACCCAGAGCTCGTGTTCCGTCTATGTTCTCTTTGCCTTGCGTAGTGCCCACCACGCTCCATGCGAATGGATGCGTGACATGCAACGACGATATCAGCTTGCCTGCTATGTGACAGACGACCTCAGCACCGCCTTCGCGGCACGTGCTCGGGCGCGGGATTTGACGGTCGCGGCAGCGCTCCGCCAGCTCGTCATCAACGACGTGTTCGGGGTCGCCTACGATCCGCGTGAACAGCGCAATCACATCCTCTTCATGACGATCGCGATGGACGGTCTGCTGACCGAACATCCCAATCGCGAACTGCGGTCTCGCCTGATCAAGGAATGGCAGGAGCGCGTCGCACGGGAGGACCAGTCCCATGCGGCATAAGTTCACCAACTTCACCCGCGGCAGCCAGCTGCTCGGCCACTTCGGCTTCATGTTTGCCGCCGGCCTGAAAGGGCCGCTGATGGTGACGGCGGCGACCTTCACCGGCCTATGCTGGTGGCGGATATCGGCCGCCCTGTCCGACCATGAAAGCTATCTCTGCTGGATGCGGCTTTATGCCGGCATTTACACCTGGTTCGAGTTCGATCCGACCAAGGTCGTCAACCTCGAGACGCTGTCTGGTGCGCACGTGCTTCTGCCGATGTCGGACGTCGCGACGCACCCGATCGTGGTCGCCGCCTGGGACCGGATGACCTCGGCTGCCGGCAGCGCTGCGATGCTCGCCGCGATAATCACCGTCCCCGTGATCGTGGCCTTCGCCTGGCTGGCAGCGTGGTTCGGCCGACGCTCCAAGGAAAGCCGGCACGAGCGCGGCGCGACCCTTGCCGAGCTGCCCGCGCTGGTGACTGAAATCGAAGCGCATAACGCCCGTGAGCGGGCATCGGAATATCGCCGCCTGCTGGGTTCGGGATGGCGCTATGCGTCCGCCGCAGAGCTGCGCGAGGCGGGCCTGTACGAGCCCTATTCGCTTGCCGGCGTGCCCTACCCGTGGCGCCTCGAACAGAGCCACGCGATGTTGATCGGAACCACCGGCACCGGGAAGACGGTCGCGCTGCGCGACCTCCTCGCGCAGGTCCGCGCGAAAGGTGCCAGGGCCGTCGTGTTCGACCTCACCGGTGCCTTCATCGAGGCGTTCTTCGACGAGGCGACCGACACCATCCTCAACCCGCTCGATGCGCGCTGCCCGATGTGGTCGATCTTCGAGGATTGCAGCGACGAGGCCGAACTGACTGCAGCGTCCGAAGCGCTGGTCCCGCATGATGGCGGCGGCTCCGAACAATTCTGGGTGCTCGCCGCACGCATGCTGTTCGTGGAGATGTGCCTGAAGCTTCTCAGGGATGGTCGCGCGACCAACGAGGCGCTCAGCACGGAGCTGATGACGGCCAGTCTCGCTCACGTCCACAAGCTGATGGAGGGCACCGTCGCCGATCCGCTCACCGCACCGGAAGCCGCCCGCATGGCGGAATCGATCCGCGCCGTGTTCAACGCCAATGCCAAGGCGCTGCGGATGCTACCCACGACGGGCACGCCCTTCTCGGTCAAGCGCTGGGTCACCGGCGACAGCAAGCCCGGCGCGATCCTGTTCGTGTCGGCGCGCTATGTCGACATGTCGGTCGCATCGCGCCTGCTGACGGTGTGGATGGACACCGCGATGAACACGCTCATGACGCTCGAACGCTCGAGCGACCTGCGGCTCTGGTTCCTGTTCGACGAGCTCGGCGCGCTGCACCGCCTGCCCGCCATCGAAAAGGGCCTGCAGACGGTCCGCAACTATGGCGGCGCGATCGTCGCCGGCGTCCATGCCTATGCCAAGCTGAAGGAGACCTACGGCGAGAACATGGCGATGACGCTGTCATCGTTGGCGCGCACCAAGCTGTTCCTGGCAACCGCCGACCGGGAGTCTGCAACCTGGTGTTCGGACTTCATCGGCCACCGCCAATATCGCGAGATGGAGGAAGGCTATAGCTACGGCTACAACAACGCCCGCGACGCCGTTAGCCTGACTCCGAGGCGCCAGATCGAGCCGCTGCTGCTCCCCGATCAGCTCATGAACCTGCAGCGGCTGCGCGGTTATCTGAAGTTCCCGGACGGCTTTCCGGCAGCTCCGATCCGGCTCACCTATGTCGACTTCCCGCGCCGCGCAGAGGCCTTCGTCGTCCGACCTAAATTGGCGCTCTCGGAAGCCGGGAACGGGACTGCCGAACGTCCAGACGAGCCCCCTGTCGACGGCGCTGACGCACCCGGTGCGACCGACCAGGGACCGGGCCCGAGCAGCGATGCCCGGGAGCAATCGGTACCGTCAGACGCCCGGTCCGGCCCCTTGTTCGACTATGCCGATCAACGTCCGACAGAGACCCCGGTCCAGCCGGCGGACGTGCCTGCCAGCGCGGCCAATCCCGCCTTGGCGCCGCTACGCCCGGCCTTCATCAAGCCTCCGACTCCGCTTGCATCGCGCGCGGTGAAGCTGGGCGGAACAGCACCGCGCGGCGGCCAGGGAGAAGACGCCGAACCGGCGACCCGTCCGGCGTTCGGGAAGGAGCGATCTCCCGGCACGCCGCCGGCCGGCATCCCCGGCACCGTCGACGCAGGGCGTGGCGTACGGCCCCTCCCCGGCCAGGAAAGCATCTCGCTGCGCGAGCTGAAGTCCGGGGTCGCGCCGGGGGACACACCGGCACCGGATGACGGCATCGAGCTCTGAGGGGCGTGCCATGCTGTCGGTCGCAACCGTCCGCTCCGCCAAAGGCGCCGCCGGCTATTTCGCCGCCGATAACTACTACTCGCCCGGTGAAGCGGAGACATCGGGCGAGTGGTTCGGCAAGGGCGCGGAGGCGCTCGGGCTCACTGGGGCTGTCGACAAGGAGACGTTCGAAGCGCTGCTGAAGGGCAGCCTTCCCGATGGCTCGCAGGTCGGCACTCCCGAGCGGCACCGCGCGGGCATTGATCTCACCTTCTCGTTGCCGAAGAGCTGGTCGCTGCTCGCGCTGGTCGGTGGCGACCGGCGCATCCTCCACGCCTATCGCGCCGCGGTGAAGGAAACGCTCGGCTGGGCCGAGCGCAATGCCGCCGAGACCCGGATGGAGGTCAAGGGCAAGGAGAAGGTGGTCGCCACTGGCAACCTGATCGTCGCTCTGTTCGAGCACGACACCAGCCGGGAACAGGAGCCGCAGGCCCACCTCCATGCGATCGTCGCAAACGCCACCCAAGGGCCGGATGGCAAGTGGCGCGCGCTCCACAACGACAAGCTCTGGTCCTTGAACACCCTGTTCAACGCGCTGACGATGGCGAGCTTCCGCGACAAGGTGGAGGCGCTCGGTTACGCCGTTGGCGACCGCGGCAAGCATGGAAACTTCGAAGCCGAGGGCATCGGCCGCAACCTAATCATGGCGTTCAGCACGCGACGCCAGCAGATCCTCGCCAAGGTCGCCGAGATGGCGCAGAAGACCCCGGAGGCATTCGCCGCCGCGACGCTGATGACGCGGTCCAGGAAGGCGCCCGTTGCCGACCGTGAGGCGCTTTATGATGGCTGGCGGGAGAGCGCCCGAGCAGTCGGTCTCGACCTTCCGGAACTGATCGAGCAAGCCCGCGCTCGGGGGGCCGCGCCGTCGCCGTGGGAGCGTCTGGCACAGGCTGCAGGTGCCGCGACGACACGCGGTCGCGAGCTCGTCAGCGCGTTGGCCGATCGGCTCGGCCTAGCCAGGTCCGATCCTTATCTGCCCCGCAACATTGGGGCCAAAGGTCCGGCCGAGGTCGCCGCCGCGCACGCAGTGGCCTCTGCGCTGCGTCACCTGGAGCAGCGCGAGGCCGCCTTCAAGACGACTGACATCTACAAGGCTGCGCTGGATACGGGCCTGCCCACTAAGATCGACCAGATCAAGGTGCGTGTGGCTGCGCTCGCGCGAGCGGGCCAGCTCGTCCCCGGCACCGGACGCGCCGAGGACATGATGACGACGGCACAAGGCCTTGCAGTCGAGCGACGGATCCTCTCGGCCGTCGATGCAGGGCGCGGCGCCGGCGCGAGCTTCCTGCCTCTCGGCGACGCAGGTGCAACTCTGCGGGACAATGCGCAGACCAACTCGGGCATCATGCTCAACCCGGGTCAGGAGGCTGCAGGCGTCCTCCTGCTGTCCTCCACCGATCGCATCATCGCGGTCCAGGGCGTCGCCGGCGCTGGCAAGAGCAGCATGCTGGCGCCCGCCGCCAGACTGATCGAGGAGAGCGGCAAAAAGGTGCTGGGGCTCGCCGTTCAAAACACGCTAGTCCAGATGCTCGAACGCGAGACCGGCATTCGGTCGATGACCGTCGCCCGGTTCCTGCGAGCCAACGCGCCGCTCCTCGGCGAGCGCCCAGACCCAGGCGCGCTGACCGGGGCGCGGGCGACGTTCGGCGGCACCGCCATCCTCGTCGATGAGGCCTCGATGCTGTCAAACGCCGATCAACTGAAGCTGGTCGAACTCGCCAATCTGCTCGGCGTCGGGCGGATGGCCTTCGTCGGTGACGCGCGGCAGCTCGGGGCGGTCGATGCAGGCAAACCCTTCTCGGTCATGCAGCAGGCCGGCGCCGCCACCGCGCACATGCCGCAGAACATCCGCGCGCGCGGCGAGGCGGTGAAAGCTGCTGCGGCAGCGGCGCAGATCGGCAATGTCGAAAAGGCCATGACGGCGCTGGAGCCATTCACGGTTGAAGCACCCGGACGGGGTGCGGAGGAAGCAGCCGAACGGTGGCTGGCGCTTGGGCCGGATGAACGATCACGCACCGCCATCTATGCGTCGGGGCGACGGTTGCGCGGTGACATTAACCGCGCGGTTCAGGAAGGCTTGCTGGCGCGCAGGGAGATCGGTCCGGCGAGCCTCGACCTTACGGTACTGGAGCGGGTTAATCTCACCAATGAGGAACTACGCTACGCCCAGAATTATGCTCCCGGCATGGTGCTCGATGTGGCGGAACGAAGCGATGGAGTTCGGCTGGCTAAAGGTCGCGCTGAGGTCGTGGCGGTCGACCCGACGGCGGGCACGGTCCGGGTCCGCGGCGCCGATGCAAAGGAGCGGACGTTCCGGCCTGATCGGCTCAGACCCACGCGCGATACCGGGCTGCAGTTGTACGAGCGCAAGGATCTCACGATCCATGAGCGCGATCGCATTCGCTGGACCGCGAGTGATCATAAGCGCGGGCTGTTCAACGCCGACCGAGCACAGATCGTCGGGATCGATAGTGGCGTGGTAAGCATCGAAACGTCGCTCGGAGTGAAGCTGGATCTGAAGCGCGACGACCCGATGCTCCAGCGGCTCGACCTCGCCTATGCGCTCAACGCCCACATGGCGCAGGGACTGACGTCCGACGCCGGTATCGCTGTCATGGAAACTCGCGATACCAAGCTCATCAACCAGCAGACCTTCCTGGTCACGGTCACGCGGCTTCGGGATACGCTGACCCTGATCGTTGATCGCGCGGGTGGCCTGCAGCGTCAGCTTGTTCGGAACGCTGGCGGCAAGACCTCGTCACTCGAGACTGCCGGCGGCATCCCTCGCACTGGAGCGCCGAGTGCGGCGAACGAAGGCAAGGATACAGGGGCTGATAAGCCGACCACCAGTCCCGAGAAAGCGCTCGATATCGACACCGGCCGTGGGAAAATCTTCGAGATCGGGATCTGAAAACGAGATGGGATCTAGTCTCCGCTCGGCAGAACAGGTCCGCACTCATCCGAGATATGCATTCTCCCGGTGCCAGCGTAACGCCTCGGAGGACGGCGGATCGAAGCCGGCGATCGGTCGTGCCAGCGTCGTGCCCTGCATTGCATAGTAATGGACGCCGTTGTCGAAGTCGGCCTTCAGACGCTCTGACACGGCAAAGCGAAGCTCGCTATCGAAGGTGACATAGCCTCGATCGAACAGCTTGTGGATGTCCGTTCGCAGCAACAGGCCGTTGGACACGGCGTGCTCGCCTCCCGAGGCGAAAGATCGAATATGAGCCGCATCGAGGATCGGCAGCGTCCGCTCGCCGGACACGGCGCAGCGTCGCCCATAGCCATCGGTAACTGCGAGGCGAAAGGCTCCCTGCCCCAGGCGCCGTCGCATCACCGTCGGCCTACCGAACCGGTCGCCGGTTGAAACCTGAGGTGCGGCTGGCGTCGCGGCTAACCGCTCTTGCACCTCCCGCCATAACGCCAGCCCGTCAGGCTGATCGGTGGAGTAGCCCCGGCCAACAACCGTGTTGGCCGAGAAGTTGGCGGGTGTCGGTATCCAGCGGTCCACGGGCCAAAAGAATGGCTGCGTCAGGATCCTGCACCCAATGACGGGGTCTTCCCGATCTCCAAGCGGTCGCACACGCTTTAGCTTCGCGATTGTGCTGCGCATCTCGCCGAGGCTTTGATTGCCATTCGCTTCGCCGAACGCTTCCCAAGCGAGCGATAGCGGCGCGAGGCTCGCATGCTCGAATACACCGCCGCCTGCGATCGCGTTCCAGGGGGCTTTCAGCTTGAACAGGAACAGGTCGCCAGGCCTCAGCGCCTTGAACTCGCCTGATCCGGACGGCTGCCAGAAGTTCACGTCTGCCGGATGCAGGCTCGCCAGGTGGTCGAACCACGGCTTGTGTGTCACACCGACGAAGATCCCTACCACCGCGAAAACATCGCTCTGGGTAACATCATTGGCAACCCTGTTGCGTCGCGCCGACGCATCGTGGACGCTCCATCGCCATGAACGATCCCGCTCTTCACGACCCTGTGGCGGCCTACGACGCGCAGGCTTCCCGTCTCGCGGCGGAGTATGAACGCGTCGACCAAGTTGCCTACCGGTCTACCTTCTCCGACCTCATCCGGCCTGGCGCCGACCACCTTGCCCTTGATGTCGGCGCGGGGTCGGGACGCGATGCCGCTTGGCTGGCCGCACTGGGCTACGACGTGGTCGCTGTTGAACCCGCAGCCGGCATGCGGACGGAAGCTCGCAAGTTGCACCGCAACGATCGCATCCGGTGGCTCGATGATCGGCTGCCTGGGCTGAACGCCACTCACGCGCTAGCCCTCTCCTTCGACCTGATCCTGCTATCGGGCGTGTGGCAGCACGTCGCGCCTCAAGACAGACACCGCGCGTTCCGTAAACTCGCCACCCTGCTCAAGCCGGGCGGGCTTTTTATCGTCACATTGCGGCAAGGGCCCGCGCCACCCGATCGGCCTATGTACGATGTAACGACTGGTGAGATCGAGGCGCTAGCCCGGAATCATGGTTTGGCGATCGCCCGCGTCGCCCCGGCGGCAGATGCGCTGGGACGACCTGGCGTAGCATGGACCACCCTCGCAATGACCTTGCCCGATGACGGAACAGGAGCGCTGCCGTTGCTGCGGGGCATCGTCCTGAACGATGACAAGTCCTCAACCTACAAGCTCGGTTTGCTGCGGGCGATCGCGAAGATCGCGGACCGGACACCAAGCTTTGGCGTGCCGCACCCCACTGACGATAGCGTCGAAGTGCCGCTTGGTGCCGTAGCGCTAAACTGGGTGCGCATGTATCTGCCGCTCGTACGTTGCGGCTTGCCCCAGATGCCCGGGAACGCCGGCCCGGACGGGCTTGGCTTCGCGAAAGAAGGCTTCCGGGCTCTTCTGGCCGATGGGATAGCGCCCTTGGACCTACGGGTGGGCGCCACCTTTTCCGGTGAGCGCGCCAAGGCCGTGGCTGGCGCGATCGCCGACGCATCGCGGACGATTGCCACCATGCCCGCGAACTTCATCCGCTACCCGAACTCGGAGCAACGCGTGTTTACCGCGGCGACGGCTCGCTCGTCACGTGGTTCGGCAATCGCGCTGGGTGCCGACGCCTTGGGCGCGTTCGGCAGACTCGCCGTTCCCGGACATGTTTGGCGGACGATGCAACGGCTTGGCGTCTGGATCGAACCGGTACTAGCGGCGGAATGGGCGCGCCTCATGCGCGCCTACATGGAACGGCAAGGCAGAAGCACGGTTCCAGGCGAACTTGAGGCGGCCCTGGCCTGGATAGAACCTCGACGTGATGTGTCGGTTGCGCGCGATATAGCAGTCGACAGGCTCCGGCGGGGAGAACGCCTGCACTGCGTTTGGTCGGACCGGCCGCTGTCAGATACGACGCTCGACATCGATCATTGCCTGCCTTGGTCGGCGTGGCCCTGCGGTGACCTCTGGAACCTCATGCCGTCGCACCGAACGCTCAATCAGCGGGAGAAGCGCGATTTCCTGCCCAGTGCGAACGCGCTAGCCGCCGCGCGGACCGCGATTATCACTTGGTGGGACAACGCCTGGATGAGCAATGAAGCGTTAGCTGCTCGGTTCGCGTGCGAAGCCGGGGCCGCGCTGCCCGTCGAGATGACCGCTACCCGCGACGCGATATTCGACGGGCTGACTTGGCGCCGTCTTAGACTCAGGCAGGATCAGCAGCTCACCGAATGGGCAGGACTCCCAATTAACTGATCCAATGTCGTTCACCGTCCCTGGTGAGTAAAGCGTGATGATTGTCTTCCTTAAACATGTTGAACGCTGGAGCCTAAGGTCGGCGCTCTGCCAAGCTTGACCGTGTTCCGGATCCCCTAAGTCGCGATTAGTCGAGGCGTATCCCAAAGCTTCGCTGAAAATGCCTCATCATTCCGATAGCCCACGCGTGCTGACTGTCCCAGTTCCGATCTGCATAGCCAGCCTTCAACGACGCGCGGACGGCGCTTTTTCTTTGGCCGGCCTTTTTCTCCCACAGGAGCGTCTCTCCAACCTCCTCCTCGATAGCGAACCGGTCAGCATGCAGCCTAGCGAGTTTCGTTCCGGCGTCGTCGTCCTCGTTGTTGAGGTTTACTTGGATGCGGTGCCGGGTAACGCTGAGACTGACATGTGATCTCCGGTCGAGCGGCTGCAAGGGCGACCAGTTCCTGCCTGGGCGACGCACGGGAAGTCCGGCAATCTGCGCCTGTTTCGTGAAGGCAGCGAGATAGCGCGTGAGTTCATCGCTCATGCTATCCGATGTCCTCGACGGGCTTCTGAACCGCGCCGGGTTTGTCGGAGGTCCCAACTCCTGAGAGGAAGGGGCTATGACGAGCAAGACGACGAATAAGTTTTCGCCTGAGGTGCGCGCCCGGGCGGTACGGATGGTGCTGGATCACGAGAAGGATCACCCCTCCCGCTGGGCAGCGGTCGTGTCGATCGCGGCGAAGATCGGGTGTGCGGGCCAGACGCTGCACGAGTGGGTGAAGAAGGCTGAGGTCGACAGCGGCACGCGTGCCGGGGTGCCGAGCGATGTCGCCGATCGGATGAAGGCGCTGGAGCGGGAGAACCGCGAGTTGCGCCAGGCCAACGAGATCCTGCGCAAGGCGTCGGCGTATTTT